>CAVYRA010000006.1:0-284564 GCA_963770745.1 uncultured Rikenellaceae bacterium | reverse complement strand
TGAAGGAACCTTCAAAAATGATAAACCTGTGGGACTGTTCAGGCGGTACAACAATGAGGGCATACTGATCTCAGAACTGACATACAGCGATAAAAAAGATGAGGCCGCAGCAGTATTCTTTTATGCAGACTCAATTAAAGCGGCTGAGGGCAAATACGTTGCCCGCAAAAAAGAGGGGCTCTGGAAATTCTGGTCGGCCACCCGACCCGCATACCTGATAAGTGAAGAGTACTACCATGATGACCTCAGGCATGGGCTTTCACAGAAGTTTTATCCTGACAGCACCCTGGCTGAAAAGATGACATGGGACTACGGGAAGAGGACCGGAGAATGGCTTCAGCATTACCCTGACGGGTCAATCTGCCTGAGAGCTGAATATTTTGACGGCAAACTCGAAGGTCCGTTCTCATATTACCACCCGGGCGGCAGACTGCAATACGAGGGCAGATATAAAAAGAATGTAAGAACCGGAGACTGGATGGTCTTCAACGAGGATGGCTCGCTGAAACAGATAATCGTTTACAAGGATGGGATACCTGCCGACCCGAAGCTGGCCGAGCAGGAGACAAAATTCCTCGATGACCTGGAAAAGAACAAAGACAGGATCAGGGTGACAGACATCACGGGAACCATTATCCAATGAAACGGCAGACGATCATACTGACTCTGATATTCGTTCTGCTGGCTGCCGGACTCTCTTCGTCACATGCACAGACCACCCCGGACTATAATGACCTTTACCTGTACCGCGTTTACTTTACTGACAAGGGAGCAGGCCCTCTGACTTTTTCGCCTGGCGATCTTCTCTCCCCGGTTGCTGTTGCCAGAAGGGAAAAACTTGGGATTCCCTTCCCTGATGAGAGAGACCTTCCTGTAAACAGTCAATACATAACGACGGTGACCGGTCTCGGATTCTCCTACCGGTGCTCATCCAAATGGATGAACACCGGTCTGTTTTCATCAGTAAAACAGGAGGATACCGGTGAACTTGAAGCCTTATGGTTTATCGACAGCGTGAAGCTCGTGAAACGACCTTCCGGCGCTGTTAAACTGACAGGTAACAAATACGGTGTGACGGTTCCTGCAGATGATCCTGACGCTTTTGATCCGAGACTTCCTCATAACGGACATATCCTGCACCAGTCAGGCTTCACCGGCAGAAACATTGTGATCGCAGTACTTGACGCCGGCTTCCTGAATGCTGATCTCATCGAGTCTCTGAACCATCTTAGGCAGAGGGGAGGAATCATGGCCACCCGTGATTTCGTTTCCGGTGCAGACTTTGTATACGATTACCACACTCACGGAACATCAGTACTTTCAATACTTGCCGGTAGCCTTCCGGGTATAATCAACGGCACAGCGCCCGGGGCAAGATACCTGCTGCTGCGGTCAGAGGATGATGCATCAGAGTACCCCGTGGAGGAAGATTACTGGGCAGCGGCTGCGGAGTATGCTGACAGCGCCGGGGCAGACATCATCACCTCATCACTCGGCTACTTCACTTTTGATGACCCTTCTATGAACTACTCCTTCAGAGACATGGACGGGAGCACCGCGTTCATTACCCATGCGGCCAATATCGCAGCCTCCAAAGGCATTCTGGTGGTCAACAGCGCAGGCAACGAGCGGAACAAAGAGTGGATCCGCATCATAGCTCCATCCGACGGTGACCATGTGCTGGGTGTAGGCGCAGTGCGACATGATCTCATCATCTCCGACTTCTCCTCAGCGGGTTACTCGTCTGACGGGCAGGTCAAGCCAGACGTCGTCGCACCGGGTGTGCTTCTGCCGATGCAGTTCCAGCCCGGAGTTTGGCATAAGGGCAGCGGCACATCATTCAGCTGCCCCGTCATCAGCGGGCTCTGCGCCTCACTGATGCAGGCAGTGCCATCTTCATCACCCGCAGAGATCATCGATGCCCTGCATAAAAGCAGCGACAAATACAGCAGTCCCGATTCGTTGTACGGCTACGGCCTGCCAGACTTCATCAGGGCCCTGGTATTTCTCGAAGATATTTACACTTTCAAACCTGAGGTCATGATGACTGCCGGCCCCAACCCCTTCTTTGACGAGATAAACCTGTGGTTCCATGATCCTCCCGGCAATCTGACCGTCACGATCACCGGAACCGGGGGGAGCACGCTGCTGAAGCGCTCCTGGCCTTCTTACGTAGCCCGCTCCTGCAGGCTCGATGGCCTCGGTTTCCTGGGGCATGGCGTATTTGTAATAAAGGTAATTACTGACCAGGGGGAGAAGGTCTTTAAGATGATCAGGCTAGCCAGATGAACACTGATGAGAAGATATCTCTTGAGGAGCTGCAGGGATTGATCCGTGACAGGATCTATGAGGCACTCCCCGGGTGCCTTCTGGGTGACGGCCGAGATAGCAGAGATGAAGATTCACAGCGCCGGACACTGCTATCTTGAGCTCACCGGCAGCGACAAGCCCGGCGGCAGGATCGTTGCCAGAGCCAGGGCTACCATCTGGGCCTCGAAATTCAGCTCACTCAACACCTTCTTTACCGCAAGCACCGGCATACCCCTGAGACAGGGAATATCAGTCCTCTGCAAGGCAACGGTTGAATACCACGAACTGTACGGCCTCAGCCTTAACATAACCGACATTGACCCTGCCTATACTGCAGGAGACATGGCCCTGAGGAGGGAGGCCATCATAAGAAGGCTGACTACAGAGGGTGTCATGGAGATGAACCGCGAGCTGACGCTCCCGCCCTACCCCAGGCATATTGCCGTCGTATCATCATCAAAAGCAGCAGGATACCAGGACTTCATCAATCACCTGACAGGAAATTCATACGGGTACGTCTTTAAACCTGAGCTCTTCGAGGCAGTCATGCAGGGCGAGCTCACCGAAAGCTCCGTAACTGATGCGCTTAACCTGATATCAGAGGAAGCTGAGAGGTTCGATGCCGTGGTAATTATTAGGGGGGGCGGGTCTGCCATCGATCTGAGCTGGTTCGACAGTTACAATATTGCATACCATGTCACCCAGTTTCCTCTTCCGGTTCTGACAGGCATAGGACATGAGAAAGATCTCTCGGTCACTGACATGGTGGCCTGGAAGTCGCTCAAAACACCCACAGCTGTCGCTGATTTCCTTGTGGAACAAACACTGGAGGGTGAGAACACGGTCATTGAAATGGCCGGATCGCTGGCATCTGCAGTGACCAGGGCTCTCAACTCCGCAGGGGAACAGCTCTCCTCTTTACAAAACCGCACGGCTGCAACCGCAAGGCTGATAGTAAGAGTCAAACGCGAACAGACAGGTTACCAATCTGAAACACTCCGCCGCACCACCTCCAGCCTGCTGCGATCAGCAGCGGAAATGACAGACAGACTCGAAAACGCCCTCCGCCACCTCGACCCCGCTGGAGTGATGAGGAGAGGATTTACCCTGACATCAAGAAATGGCATTATAGTCCGCTCACAGTCCGAGCTTAAACCGGGGGATAACATTACAACACACTTTGAAGCAGGTGAAGCTACAAGCACGGTTAACAGAATTACTCAAAAGATATAGACCATGGCAAAAAAAGAGATCGGGTTCAATGAGGCCGTCAAGGGCATAGAGGAGATACTCAGGAATATCGAGGAAGGCCAGCCGGACATCGATAAGCTGTCAGAGGATGTCAGAAAGGCAGCTGAGCTGATAAAAGTCTGCAGGAAAAGACTGCGTGAAACGGAGGAGAGAATTGAAGGAATAATTGATGATCTGAAGTCATAATGCAGATCTCATAACGCTGATCCTATAATTATGATCAACAGTCCTAAGTTCAAAGGTCATAAATCAAGGAAGCCCCGCCTCAGCGGGGCTTCAACTCGAAACCCTAACCTAAATTCCAGAAAACTAACTCTTCTGTTAGAAAACTACCTTCAATAAATAAAACGTATAAGTTAAACTTTTGTTTTGAAAAAACACAAAAAAAATTAATTTTTTTTTGCTATTTAGTTCTTTTCTATACCAAATATATCTTTAAACGCTTTTTCAAACGTCTCCTTCGGTAACGCTCCCATTGCCATCTGAGGCTGCCCCTCCATTGGAACAAACAGCAAAGAGGGTATGCTCCTGATGCCGAACACTGATGCGAGTTCCTGTTCAGCCTCAGTATCAATCTTATACACGTAGAGCTTGCCGTCATATTCCTTCGAGAGTTCCTCAAGGATAGGCGCGACCATCTTGCATGGACCACACCAGTCAGCGTAAAAATCAATTATACATGGCTTGTCGCCTGTATATTTCCATTCCTTATTCTGTTCGAAATTGAAGACCTTTTCAAGGAATGTCTCTTTTGTCAAAAACTCTGCCATATCTATTTATTTTAATTGTTTAACAGATTATTATAGGTATTGTTCGGTCTTTGCAAGAGCCGTGCCGCAGGTCGTTTGACACCGATTTCTCAACAAGTTAGGCTATTAATTGTAATTTTGTCACCGGATACGGTTAATTTGTCAGACAGAACATGAACATTTTCCCTGATGACAGGATTTTTGAGATTGTCGCCCGCGTGGCTGACAGAGAACAGGTTGATGTATACGTCATCGGCGGATATGTGCGTGATCATATCATGGGGAGGTTGCATCCTGACAAGGACATTGACATAGTGGTTCTGGGTGACGGCCCTGCAATGGCCAGGGCGGTTGCCATGGAGATAAGTCCTGACATTAAGGTCACGGTTTTCAAGACCTTTGGCACTGCCATGTTCCGGTACATGAACAATGATATCGAGTTTGTGGGAGCACAGGAAAGAATCATACTCTGAAGATTCGCGCAAGCCCTCAGTGGTCACCGGCACCCTGGAGGACGACCAGAACAGGCGTGATTTTACCATTAACGCCCTGGCCATCAGCCTCAACGCCAGTAATCCCGGAGAAGTTCTCGATCCGTTCGGGGGAATTGACGACATACGGAACGGCATCATTCGCACCCCGCTTGACCCTGACAAAACCTTCAGCGACGATCCGCTGCGGATGATGCGCGCAGTCAGGTTCTCAGCACAGCTCGGCTTTACAGTGTCGGAAGAGACAATGGCTTCAATAGCCCGTAATGCAGAAAGAATAAAAATTGTGTCTGCCGAGAGGATCACCACCGAACTGAACAAGATCATGGAAACCGCCGCTCCATCAAGGGGATTCCTTCTGCTTGACGAGACAACACTGCTTAATCTTATCCTTCCGGAGGTGGCGAAGCTGAAGGGAGTTGAGGACAAGGAAGGCAAGGGACACAAGGATAACTTCCACCATACCCTGAAGGTACTTGACAACACCGCGGAGAAGAGCGATGACCTGTGGCTGCGCTGGGCAGCTCTGCTCCATGACGTCGCTAAACCGGTAACAAAGAAATTCGTGCCCGGTACGGGCTGGACCTTCCACGGTCACGAATTCATAGGTGCCAGAATGGTGCCTGAAATATTCACACGCCTCAAGCTTCCGCTGAATGACAGGATGAAATACGTCAAAAAACTTGTGGGGCTCCATCTGAGACCTATTTCCCTGGTTCAGGAAGAGGTGACTGACTCGGCAGTAAGGAGACTTCTGTTCGAGGCAGGTGATGACATTGACGATCTGATGCTGCTCTGCGAGGCTGACATCACCTCAGGAAACAGGATGAAGGTTCAGAAACACCACGACAATTTTGCACTTGTGCGACGGAAACTTAAGGAGATTGAGGAGAAGGACGCTGTCAGGATTTTCCAGCCCCCGGTTCACGGCGAGGAGATAATAGCTGCTTTTGATATTCCTCCAGGTCCGGTCGTTGGCGTGATCAAATCTGCCATCAAGGAGGCCATTCTCGACGGTGTAATACCAAATGAACCTGCAGCAGCACGGGAGTTCATGATTAAAAAGGGAGTTGAACTAGGGCTGAAGCCCAGGTAAAACCTGACTGCGGCTTACGGTTATCACCACGGGAAGATGATCGGAATAGCCGCCGGCCCATCTGAAACCTGCATATGTGGCAAAGGGTTTCTTTCCCGGGTAATCAGGATCATCAGAAAGCAGGAAAGAGGCATCAGGCATCCTGACCGATTCCGGGTCGACACGAAAGGAACCACTTCCCAAAGCCATGGATGAGGATATTAGGATCTGATCAATCACTTCCCACTGGCCCTGGTACCTGTAGGTTCCCTGCTCCCCTGACACCAGCCTGTCTGACACATTGACCATGAGGCCTCCGCAGGTAAGGCTTTTCATGATATCATCATCGGGACCGGCGTTGAAGTCACCCATCACAATTATTGCAGCATCGGCCGCGACCGACAGGAGTGAGTCGGTCTTTGCCCTGAGCAGCTGTGCCATCTCTTCCCTTGCACCCTGGGTGGCAAGCACTCCTCCTCTCCTTGAAGGGAAGTGACAAACGATCACATGGAGCGTGTCAGTACCCATAACTGCTTTTGGCATACAGAAGGTTCCGCGACAAAAAAGGATCATCGTCAGGCCGTTTCGGCACCCATGATCTGACTTCTGCAATCCTGAAAAAGTCCTGCCTGAACAGAAGCGCCACATCGATTCCCCGAAGGTCGGGGGAGTCTCTGTGAACCACCCCGTAACGTCCGGCTGACAGCAGGTCCCCGAAAGAGAGGTCCATCACAACCTGCTCATTTTCTACTTCGCACAGGCCTATCAAAGCGGGCAGCTCCCACTCCCCGGCTGCTGCTATGGCCCGTGAGAGGGCGCTGATCTTTTTATGATACCTGCCGGAGGTCCATCTTCTGTCTCCTCCGGGAAGGAACTCCTCGTCGTTCCTTGTTGTATCATCTACAGTGTCGAAGAGGTTCTCGACATTATAGAACATGACGCTTAACTCCTGCCCGGCTGCCGGCAGCGTCAGGGTAAGAATTAACATCAGTATTAGAGCGTCTCTTTTCATATCTAAGTTCTAATCTGTCCTCAGTCCACATCAATGACTGCCGACTGCCGACTGTGGACTATACTCATCGCCCCTCCTTCCGTCTCTCCCCTGGCTGCCTTTCATACGCTCCGATGTCAGGTCCGTCATCATTCATCCTCGGCTTGTTTCTTATGTCAACAGGCCAGGAGACAGCCTCAGTACGCCCTGCCCTGTCAAGCAGAGGAGAGAGGGTGTCAGGCCTGAAATCATAAACACTCTCATCGATAAACAGAGGATTCTGCCGGGTCAGCACATCACGGAACAGAGATCCCGAATACCAGTTGCTCCTGAGTGTGTCAACCTTTATCAGCGAGCTGTCAGCCCTGAACCTGGCTGCTGCCTCGCTTACAGATGCATCTAACTTAAGTTCGCTGTCAAGCGTGCCGGTGATGACAGAGTTTATCACTGTGACATCAGGCAAAACTCCATTTCCCGGGCCGATGAACATTACCGGCTGCGACCGGTAGGCGTATTCCCACCTCGATTCCATGGTGCAGTAAATAAAATCAAAGTATCCTCCCCCGGTCAGCGATACTGTGCTGAAGCCCGAGTGGGCAAAGACGGAATTGACGGCAAGCACCCCGGCATTCCGTGCCACAAGTGATGCAACTGTGTTATGCATGAGCCTTGTGCCATTTAACTGCAGGTCAGGTACGGAGCCCTCTTTCCCTGCAAGCTCCACGGCAATCACGGCATTCCTGACATCGGTATGGTACAGGAAGTTGTCACGACTGCAGTCCATGAAACGGATCCCTCTCCACCGTCCTGGTACATCGGCATACTCAACCTCAAGGCGGTCTGTTGCAAGCAACACCCTTTTTTCCGGTGTGCCTGAGGAATGCAGGGATCCTGCCACGGACACTGCTGCACCTGAGTGGAAAAATACCCTGGTCCCGGGATTTAGAGTCAGAGTCGCCAGCGTGTCAATGAAAAGTGAACCTGTGATAACGTATGGTTTCCCTTCGGTCCACACTATATCAGTACTGATATCTTCGTTAACAAGCCAGATGTCCTGACCCCAGGCCTCCAGGATAACCCTCCCGGCAAAGTCTCCGGACACAAAATTCACTGAGTCGACTACGGCCAGCGGGGCATCGTCACCTGTCGGATCAATTGTAACCTCCACAAAGACAAAAATACTGTCATTACGAGCCAGCACGATATCCTCCGCATCGGTTCCCGGTACACCGTTTATATTCAGACGAAACGGAGAGCTTTCTCCACCTCCCAGCCAGATGCGATCAATCAGGAGGGGGTCATTCTCCCTGTTTATTGCCCTGAACTCCCTGGTTGCGGATCCTGCACCTGAAAAGACCGTATCAAATGAAACCGTGTCAGAAGAGAAGGAGAGAGAGCCGGATACCGGGTTGGCAAGCGGATCACAACCCAGACAGGCTGCGGCAATCAGTAAAAAGAGTATGATATGCCTCATCAATACTTGTTGATCCACCTGTACCTCCTCGGATTGTCTCCGAAGCGTGCCAGAACAGTCAGCTCATGCGTTCCGTAGGTGTAGCTGCGTATCTCTGACAGGGTGAAGTCAAAGGCGTACCCCAGGTAGAACCTGTCAACCTTAAGGCCTGCCAGCAGTATCACAGCATCCCCCGAACGGTACGAAAGCCCAAGCCAGTAATCATCCTTGTAATACACCCGTCCGGTTATGTCGGCCTGTATTGACTTGAACACCATGTCTGAAGACTTGAGCATCAAAGACGGTTCGATGATCCAGTCCCCGCCGACATAAAACCTCATGCCGCCGGTAAGGAAGTAATGACCTAGCTCTGAATGGCCGTTCTCTCCGCCGTTACCGATCATCAGGGCGCCCCTGAAGAGGTTAGTCATGGAAAATCCGGCGTAATACCGCCTGGTCATGTAACTGATGCCGAAGTTGGCATCGGGGATATAAACAACCTGGTCATAGTTGTTCAGAAACTCGTCGTTAACATCACCGGGCATGACGGCGCCATTGATGTCAACAAAATACTGGTATGCACTCAGCGAAAGACCGAAGGAGAGCTGTTGCTCATCAGCAATGGGAAGATGATAGGCATATGCCAGTTGCAATCCTGTCCTGTGCATTATCCCGTTATGGTCTGAGAAGAGGTACCCGCCTACTCCTACCCTGCCACCCCTTGTCGGCCTGTCGATCTTCTTCCTTACTGCAGTCGATTTCGTTATATAACTGTCATTGAGTATCCTTGTCTGGAATGAGGCTGCATAAGTTGCCGGAGCATGGGGAAGATTCATCCACTGTTCACGCACCGTCAGGCCGAAAGTAGTGTAATAGTCGCTGCCCGCATATGAGGGATTAAGCAGGAACCCGTTCATGACGTACTGGCTGTACAGCGGAAACTGCTGTCCTGACGCGACAGGCATGATAGCCAGAAGGCTTATCACTGTGATTATTTTCAGACGCTTCATATATCCTTCCGGTTATCAGGTTATTTGCTTATGATTGAGATGACTCCCGTTCGTGGCTCGGAACCGTCGTTCAGGTGTATGACATAATGATACGAGTCGTTCGGCAGGAGCTTCCCGTTATATGTTCCATCCCATTCGTCACCGGCATTTCGTGAGTGATAGACAAGTTTTCCCCAGCGGCTGTAGACGAATACCTCGATATTGGGGTAAAGTTCCGCGTTACGAAGTCTCCATGTATCATTACGACCGTCACCGTTGGGAGTGATGATCTCGTAGATCCTCAGGCAGTCAATGCCGACAACTCCAACTGTGACCGACAGAAGCTGCTCGCATCCGTTGGCATCTGTCACCGTGACAGTATGATCACCGGGAAGCAATGCAGTACGGTCAGCGTTTGTAACTTCATCATCCCACCTGTATGTTAGTGTCCCTGCTCCTCCTGCAACCGTGAGATCAATGCTGCCGTCAGGTGTATCAGGACAGGAAGCGTCAACTGTTACGGCAGATAACAGCATAGGTTCCGGTGCTGTAAGAACATAGTCACCCATGTTTACGCACCCGTTACTGTCTGTTATGGTAAGGGAATAAGTTCCTGCCCTGAGTAATGAGATTGAGGACCCGGTAGATGTAAACCCTCCCGGGCCGGTCCACCCGAAAGACAGCGGCGGAGTACCACCTGTGGCGGACACGGTAATCGATCCGTCAGCTGACTCGGGACACTGGACTCCAAAACCGCCGTAATCAGAAAGCAAAGAGCCGGTTATCACAATTGCATCCGGCTGGGTTATCACTTCAATGAAGCTGTATGTTGCACAGCCGTTCACGTCCGTTACAGTGACAGTGTAAGTGCCTGCTGCCAAACCTGTGATGTCAGGTGTGGATGCCGTGAATCCTGATGGACCTGCCCAGCTGATTAAGTATGGCTCCGTGCCGCCGGTCAGGGTAGAATAGACAGCGCCTTCTGCTCCACCATTGCATGTGACATTATGTGCGCTGTCAAGTGTTGCAGTGAACGGCAAGGGCTCCGTAATTTCACGGGTGATGCTGCCTGTACAACCGTTGGCATCCCTGACCTCAAAATAGAAGGATGCAGCTGAAAGCCCTGTGAAGTCACCTGATGGCTGGAAGGGTGCACCGTCAATGCTATATTCGTAAGGTGCAAGCCCTGCGCTGGCGCTGAGAAGAATTTCGCCGTCAGTCAGACCGGCGCAGCTTATGTTCTGCTGGCTTGTGACCACCGGAACAGGCAGCGGGTTAATAGTTATCACCATCGATGAACTGACAGTTCCGCAACTGCCTCCACCTGCAACCTCCATTGTCAGGGTCACCAGCCCGGCAGTGTAGTCTGCGGTTCCAAAAGTATACAGGGGATTGTCGATTGTGGTATTGTCAAATGTTCCGTTACCCGAGGTGCTCCATGTTACTGTGCCGCCTGCATGAGATGCACCGGCAACCTGGTAGGCAGCAGCTGTAGCGCAAACTGCAGCATCAGGACCGGCATCGGCAAGGGGAGCGGAGGTAAAGGTGATCACCACGTCATCCGTCGTCGTTCCGCATTCCCCGCTTGTAACCGTTAGTGTGAGGGTCACCGGCCCGGTATCGGAAGAGCCGAATGTATAAACCGGGTTTATAGCCGTCTGGACACTGAAGGTGCCGTTGCCTGATGTTGTCCATGTAACAGTTCCGTTGGTGGCGGAGGCATCATTCAGGGCCACATCAGGAGTGCCGCTGCAGAGATCCTTGTCGGCGCCGGCATTGGCAACGGGCAATCCTGCAAAGCTCAGTGTCAGGGCATCAGTGAGTGTTACCGGGCACCCGCTGACCTTGTTGCCCGTCAGGGTGAGGATCACAGACGTGAGATCTCCGGCTCCCCGCGCATATACCGGGTTAATTGCTGCCGGATCACTGAAGGTGCCATCCCCGGAGGTAGTCCATGAAAGGCTCATGTTGGCCGCCGACGCGCCGGTAATGCTGTACGAAGGCTGGGTGATGCATATCTCATCATCCGGCCCTGCACTGAGTGATGCAGGGAATGGATCGGAGACGGTGACAACGGCATCGCATGTGGCAGTATTGCCACTGGCGTCAGTGACAGTAACAGTAACCGTCACACTGCCGAGATCGGCACATGTGAATGTTGACCTGCTGAGGGTTACGGTCGCTACCGAACAGTTGTCAGAGGGAACTCCTGACAAGATATCTGAGGCAACTACAGACCCGTTACCCGAAGCGTCAAGATTGACCGTTGCATTGGCGCAGGAGACGACAGGCGGCTCCGTATCGTTGACGGTAACCGTGAAAACACAAGTCGAGACCATCCCGTCACTGTCAGTTGATGTATATGTCACAACAGTCACACCCACAGGGAACGCTGCTCCCGGTAAATGGGTGGAAATCATCGGTGCGGTCGAGACCGGAGCGATCCAGGTGACCACAGCTGAACAAAGGCCCGGGTCATTACTGACGATAATATTCCCCGGACAACCGGTTATCACAGGAGGATCGTTGTCTTCGATATTGACGGTTACATCCTGTGATGCCATAGCGTCAAAATTGTTATCAGACAACGACTGGTTGACTGAAACGGTAATGATGTCCGTCCTGTCGGCATCCAGCGCATCCTCAACAGCCGTCACGCTTACCGGCACTGGCACATTCCAGTTCGCCGTGGTGAAGGTGATCTGTGAAACATGAGTTGCATGGACCGGGGCGGCATTGACAAGATCAAAGACCACATCAGATGAGGGTTGCGCGGTGAGAACGACAGTAAAGACACCTGCAGGTCCTCCCTCACTGATAGTAAGAGTCAGGGGACTGACAATAAAACCGGGAATGTCATCATTGGTAACATTGACGGTAACGGTTGCTGTTACGCCGTCATAACCGTCATATGAGAGAGCATCGTTAACGGCAAGGCTGATAGTGGTGGAGGCATCCGGAACAGTGTTGTTGTCAACACCCGTGACGGTGATTGTCCGGGGAATATTCCAGTTGCCGGCAGTGAAGGTCAGCTGGGAGATATCAATAGTGGCAACAGCCGTATTGTTACTCAGGAGGTCAATGACCACGCTTCCTGATGGCGGAGCCGCCGACAGTGCAACGGTGAAGGTTGCCGTTCCGTTCTCGGCAACTGTCACTGTGCCGGGACTGACAATGATTGACGCTATGTCATTGTTGGTTACGTTAACCGGGATATTAATATCCGGCAACGGATCGAACGGATCATCCGAGAGTGCATCGTTAACCGAGATGATAATATTATCGGTCTGATCGCCCAGTACGGTATTCTCAATCGCCTGGACCGTTATGACCTGGTGCGTGGCATAGTTTGCAGTATTGAAAGTGAGTGTGGCAGGACTCACATTCAGCACCCCGGAGAGCAGTGTCGATACGTTCAGAGTGACTGAACCTGCAGGGGCGGCGGAGAGCCATACCTCAACGGTGGCCGTTGTGCCTTCTGTCATCGTCACTGTTGCGGGTGAATAAAGTATCCCGGGCAGATCGTCATCAGCAATGGTGATTGTGGCCGGTATGGCATTGACGGCAATCACAGGCGCGCCTGATACAGCGGTTATGGTGACAGTCACTGTCTCGTCTCCTTCCACAATGAGGTCAGCAACTGGTGTAAGGTTAAGATTATATGTCAATGAACCTGAAGGCATTACGAATGATCCGGGCAGCGAAACGTAATCTGTTCCAGGCGTCGCGGTGCCGGTTACTATATAGGATACGGTTCTTGCCGTTGAAGACGGATTTGTAAAGGTAAACACAAAAGTGCCGGTACCTGGGGCGCCGGGACCGCCTTCGGCAATGACCGGGGTAGCAGTGGTGACGCTCACGGTGGAATTATCATCATTGAGTATCGTATAGACACAGTTGACAATGGGTCCGGCAAGAACAGTAACGAACGTATTCATGCCGAGGTTAATGGTCTCATCATTTTCCACGGATAGATCTCCGATGATTGAGAGTACTGAGGCCGGTATAGGCAATGAGACAGGAGTTGTGTAGTCTCCTGCCGGAATATTAATAAGGTTGGTCGTCTGAGTCCAGTCATCGGAGGTTGCAGTGCCGTTTGTGACCAGAAGAAGCAGGCTTCCGGGAACGCTGATTATGCCGCCGCTGACGACTATCCGAGGCGCAGCGACAGGTGCGGGTGCGTTGCCCTCAGGGCCTGAAGGCGTTGCGGACGAGAATGATGCGTAGACATTATCATCATTCAGTATCGTATAGGTATAGCTGTTTTGAGTTCCGATCGTCAGCCCGGCTGAAGGGTTGGTGATAGCTGTAATGACAGTCTCGTTCGGTTCCACAAGGCCATCGTTGATAACAGTGATGTTGAATGTGCCTGTTACTGATCCTGCCGTAATGGTCACCGTTCCGGGCGCAAGGATGTAGTCGACACCGCTGGTTGCTGTGCCACCGGTCGATGCGTAATCAAATGAAACATCAGATGTATGAGGATAATTGAGATATGCCTCAACAGTAACATTGGTTATGCTCTCCAGTCCTGACCCCGACGGTACGGTAAAGTTCACCTCCGGTCTGAATGCAATAACTGCAAGATGCTGTCCGTCAGTAATGTTAAGACTGAGAGTGTAGGTTCCTGCTGCAAGTATGGGCCGATGCATGGTGGCACCGGTTGTGAAGTCGCCGTCATTATCAACAAGTATCCCTAGTAACGGATAGCCAGAGGGTAATGCGGGAAGAGAGGCTGCCGGTATGGTTATGGTGACGGTTCCGACATCTCCGGTCTCGTCAAACCTCCACTCCCTGGGCAGGCGGAAGGTACCGGGAGCAGGAACCTCATCGGTGGTCCAGCTCTTTGCACTTTTCTTGTCATGGCCGAAAAAGAGATACTCGCCTTCAGCCAGGTCAGATGGCGAGGTGACAGACAGCATACCGGTAGACCAGGCATTGGTAAAGACAGTGCCATTGAACGCGGCTATGCCCGATACATCATGTGAATGGGTCACTTCCCACGCGTAATGGTCATCGGCAATGGGCAGAAGATATTTCGCCCCGAGGTTATTGTGCAGCACAACCCGCTCTGCATCATTGAGCTGTCCGGAGAAAACGGCTATCTCCATCATATCGCCGTTAAAGTAACCCGCCGGGTTGTAACTCCCGTTCATCTGGGTTGCTCCTACCAGGGCAAAGTTGGAGACAAGCGAGGGAACGAAGGAGGAAGAGGAACTGCCGGTGAGCGCTGTGCCATTCAGGTAAGCACCGTAGGAAGCTACGGAGGCACCTGACGGGTTGGTGTAATAAACAATCTTCATGTCGTTCAACGTATGTCCGTCGTTGAAGACCTGGTTCTGGCCGTTGAATCTGATGGCGTCGGCATATTCAAGTCCGTAGCTTCTGACAGCGTTTGCCCCGCCGGCATTTTTCTGTCCCATATAAAGGCCGCCATTCTGTTCATCCGCCGCTGTGGTGTTGCGTGCTACAATGACAACGGTGGCTGCATCCGATCCGGTTATGCCAAGCGACCCGTTATAACCAAGGAAATCACCGCCTGCGCCTCCCTGGTCAGTGAAGGCAACAGCCGGATAGCCATTGATGACATTCAACACCAGCGACGGAACAGTCTGACCTGTGACAACAGCCCCGAAATCGCGCATGTGTCCCGAAAGGTCATACCAGTTAGTAATAAAATAGAGAGGCTGTATAGCTATCAGGCTGTCAGACCTGAGCCATAGCTGTGTGTTGGTCAGGTTGCCCACACCTCCGGGGCCTACCTGCGCATGAGTCGTCAGAGGAGGAAGGATAAGGAGGGACGCAATGACCAGGGGTAACAGGCGGGTTTGTTTCATAATGGTCAGGTTCGCGACATTAATGACATATGTGACTATTTATCAAACAGTTGAGTTATCAACCTTAGAGTTTTCTGCTCCGGATTGTAACTCATTAAAAGTCAAAAAGTACCAAAAGCTAATATAAATATTTTTCGATTATCGGTATCATTTTCAAGGGGTGTATAATTAACACAGTTAATAACATGCCTCACGGGTATTGAGGAAGACTGCCTGAAGGGTTTGGTGACAGGGTTTTTGATGAAGGTTAAATGAAGGGTTTGGTGACAGGATTGTTGAGGAAGGCTACCTGAAGAAACCGGTGACATGGTTATGGACAGCTTTATATTTTCCCCGCTTATATTGTGTAATTAAAAACATGAATTATATTTGCACTCGCTTTTCGGGCGATTAGCTCAGTTGGTTCAGAGCACCTGCCTTACAAGCAGGGGGTCGTAGGTTCGATTCCTACATCGCCCACCGAAAAAGAGTTTCGCAATTGCGGAGCTCTTTTTTTGTCTCAGGGGCAGGAAGTCGAAAGTCCGTAAAGTCTAAGATCCTAAAGATGAGATAAAGGAGGACAAAGGGTATAATGAAAAAAGGCAGTTCCTCCCCCCACGTACATTTTTATAAATGTAATTATTAACAGATTGTCCGACTAGCGTACGTGCCTGGAACTGCCCTAATTCAAAATTAAAAAAAATTATGATACAACATGTGAGATGTATTACAAGATTTTAAAAAAAAGTGTGTAGAGTACAATTATTTTCGTAACCGGACAATCTGACATACAACGCATCTGTCACCTGCTTATAGCCATTTATCATACAATAGCATATACTAGTCAAAACCAGTATATTACTTGATTGTCAGGTCATTATTATTTTGTTACTTTATACTTCCGAAGGTCCTTTTTAATTTTGAGTTGCAGCCCTCACGGCACAGAAAGCTCCCCGGAGAGGAGAGCAGAAAAGTGAGGGCTGCTTTCGTTTTATTTACCAATCACGGAGCTGCAAAACGAAAAAAGAGAGGTCAACCCATTTGGTTGACCCCTCGATCAGGAATTCGTCTCTCCTTAGTGTCTATAAAAGAATAGTCGCAAAGTCAATTTTGAACACCCTCTGTCCGGTAAAATTATCCAGGTCAGTGAACGGGAACAGCACATGCCATCTGCCCTCATAACCCTCAAGGGATCCTACATAGAGATAGGTATCGTCAAACACCAAACCTTCATCGTTATGCGATCAACCCGATCTGCGCAGACCTTCTCCTGGCATGGAAATATGTCAGTCCGTTAATTTCAGTCATGCCTATGAGCTGCAGGCCGCACTCCTCGAGAAGGTTGGTAACAGTTCTCTTTGTGAGATACCGGTTGGTCTTGAGATCAATAAAACTGTACATCCTGTTAATAAAGGGTATTCTTGATTCGATGCCGTTTTCATAAGCCTCGGCCTTCTCCGACAGGGCCTTAGGCAGTTTACCGTATTTATCGGAAAACCCGTTCTGCGATTTATTGTCAATGAAGCATCCCACAAAACTGCTCTCCTGCTGGATCAACTCAGAGACCTTGCGAAGGAAATCCCTGATCTCTCTCACATAATTGAGCTGCTTCAGGTTTACTACTGTCTTTACTCCCCTGATGTCCTCCGCGTCATAGAAAAAGTGCTTCGTTGACGGGATGACAAGTATAGCCGGATCATTGATCAGCCCCATACCCTCCAGATAGCCGATAAGATCGTGGCGTACTTCGGCCGTGAGCTCGGCAAGGAGATGGTTCAATCTTGATTCATTTGATGATACATTCCTGCTGGAGTTCATGCTGAACGGCAGATCTTCAAATGTGTTGGAATTGGTCTCAAAAGCTTCAGTCTCCATGTCTCTTGTTTTATTTACCATCTCCATTGCTACAGCAGATAATATGTATAATCGTATACGATACCCCTTTCACGAAGCCACCAGCGCAAAGCCTTGGCTATCTTACGGCGTCTTATCAGTACCTTGCCGGTTTCGGATGATGTTATCTGAAAAAGTATTTTCATTTCCGTGGTCTTCTGGTATTGACAAAATTAATGTGCAAAACCACTTGATGCAAGTCGCGATTGCCCATATAGTGGCCTTTTGCGATAGCTTATAAAATCATTAATCAAATAAATACGGGTACTCACTCGGCCTGGTTAACCACTGACCATGCCGGGATGGTCATTCGTCAAAAACGGGGTGTTTTTTACCAGATTTTTTGTCCAACCAGTATGATGGGATTAATTAAATGACCTATATAGCTGTATGTAAGCGCATTACACATGCGCAACAGACTATTTAGCCTGAAATACAAGTTTTGATAAACGGAAGATTCGGGAAGATAAAAATTGCCGCCCAATGGATTATACCGGCAGTTTTGTCAAGAAATCAAAAAATAGTTGGGTAGTAAAAGGAGAAAAACAGTCGGGTGGAAGGAATAAGGCAACAGAGGGTGACCAGATCGGCCGAAAGAGACAGACTGAAAAAATGATAATAAGCAGGCCACCGAAATTAAGATGTTCACGCATCAGGCGTAAACTGCAGCCGATCTAAGGTTTTCTGTTTTTAAGATTGGCAAGGTAACGCTGCTTCGCCTCGCCGGCATCAGCATCAAGAGCAATGTATATTCTCGTCCGGTGATCTATCACAACCTCCTTCATTTTTGAGAGGTCGGGCGAGTGGTGAACAACAGGTTTTTTTTCGATCATAATTTCTTTAATTACAAGAAAAAGTCCCGCCGTCACCGGCGGGACCCTCAAAACTTAAATGTTTATATTAAAACTATACAAGTTTAACATTTACCGCATTTAAACCTTTTTTTCCTTGCTCCAGGTCAAATGTAACAACATCATTTTCCTTGATACTGTCCTTTAAACCAGTTGAATGCACGAAATACTCTTTTGGTGAATTTTCCTCTTTGATGAATCCGAATCCTTTGAATTCATTGTAGAATTTTACTGTTCCTTTACTCATTATTTGATTTTATTAATATGGCGCAATGTACGCTTTTTTTTCGGATATTATATTTATTTTCAATAAATTATAACAGACCGATTCTTGAGCGGGCAAATCATTGAGTTAATAAAGGTTCTGGCAATGGTACCTCTGCCTGTTATCTCCTCCTGCATCCTATCCCGGGCAGGTCAGGTGAGAGAGTATAAAACGGCGCTCTGTAATCCGGTCCGCCAACAAAGGGTTCAATCGCCGGATCGATGTGCGGATCAAGGTCGATGTGACTGAAACACCCCATGCCCGCCGCAAAATGAACTGAGCAACCCAGAGCCAGCTTCGTCTCGAGCATGCACCCGATCATCAGCTTGATGTTGGCACTGCGTGCAATGGCGGCAATATCCATGGCCTCAATGATCCCCGACTTCATTAATTTGATATTGATATAGTCAGCACAACCTGTCCTGACAACGTTTATGGCATCGGCGCTGGTAAAGACAGATTCATCTGCTGCTATGGGTATCGAGGTATGATCCTTTACAAACCGCATCCCTGCCAGATCATATCTTGAGACAGGCTGCTCGAAAAGAATGGGTCTGATGTTATTCTTTCCCATCTCCTCAATGAAATGAACAGCCTCGCATGGCGAATAACCCTGGTTAGCATCTATCGTGATGCCGCAGTTCGGAGCACCGTCCCTTATTGCCAGCAGGCGGTCGATATCGTCTGTAAGTTTCTTCCCCACCTTGGTCTTCAGCACAGTGTATCCCTCCTTTGCCAGCTTCGCGGCATTGGCCTTAGCCGTCTCCGGAGGCACGATATCAATGGTATAGTCTGTTTCAGCCTTATTCCCGGCGCCGCCGAAAAACTGGTAAAGGGGAATATTCAGCACCCTGGCATAGGCATCGAGCAGCGCCATTTCAATTGCGCAGCGCGCTGTGACCTGTGCCCAGAAAACACCTCGCAGGGTGGCGGAGATGGCCCTGTATTCAGTTATATCCTTCCCTTTAATGAAATCGATACAACTGTTCAGCGTGGCAAGCACTGTAGCCTGATTCTCGCCGTTGATCGGCTCCAGCGGCGCTGCCTCACCGTAACCCTCTATCCCATTGTCAAGAACAACGGTAACAAGTGCGTTCTCAATGCTGTATTTCGTTCCTATGGCTATCCTGAACGGCTCTTCCAGCGGTACGTTTACCGGTTCAATAATTACTTCCCTGACCTTAATTGCTTTCATTTTTCTCTTTCCATTTTTTTAACAACTCAAGTAAATGACCTGTCTGATCATCCGTGTGAATGACCGAGACAGCTATTCTGATCTGGTGCATCTCTTTTCTTACGGGATAATTCATGAATGGCGCTATCACTCCGTTCTCCTCCAGGAATGTGCAGAGGCCCATGGCCTTATACCGGTCATCAAGAATTACCGGTATGATGGGTGTCCTGTGATGTGTTGTACGGAATCCCAGTGCAATGATCTCCTCCCTCAGTCTCCATGCTTTGTCAAGCAGCTCCGTTCGCAGGCCGGGATTGGCCTTCAGTATGGCCAGTGAGGCAATTCCTGCTGCCGCAATGGGAGGAGGCAACGCGGTGGATGCCTGGTATGTGGCGGACCTCTCGCGGATTGTCTCAGTGAGATTTTTATTTCCTGAGATGAATCCCCCGTATCCTCCAAGGGCTTTGCTCATTGTCTCAGTTTGGAATACCTTATCGTCTGCGGGAAGCCCAAAGTGCTCCAGGGTACCTTTCCCGGTGGCGCCCAATACACCTGTTGAATGTGCATCGTCTACCACGAGAAGCCCATTGTGTTTTTTTACCACTTGATAAATTATGTCAATCGGGGCTATCTCACCCGTAAGCGGGAAAATGCCATCAGTCACTATCAGCGGATTCGATCCCCTGTTGTAATCGAGCAGGTAATCGAGATGCTCAGCATCGCAGTGATCATAATACATCACCTTGACAACGTCGGCAGGGATCGCCGCAACGATGCTGGCATGAGCCGACTGGTCGATGAAGATGGTCGAATAGCTGCCCTTAAGGATCTCGAGGAGGATGCTGTTGCCCTGGTATCCTGATGCAAAAACGACCGCATCTTCCTTCCCCTTGAACGAGGCCAGGGAACTCTCAAGCTCAAGGTGGATGTCGGCCGTGCCTGTGGTGTGCCGCGAGGCAGAGAAGTTTACACCGTATTTTTCCACAGCCCTGATAACTGCCGCCTTTATGTCGGCATTGCCGGCAAGACCAAGGTAATTATTACCCGCGAAGTAAGAATATTTTTTGCCGTTGCTGATGACATAATTACCGACTTCGCTGTTTAAGAGGATCATAAAGGTGAGCTTAGCTTCATAACAGATTGAACCAAAATTAAGGTTTTAAAAAATCATTATCCACCCTGTTCACGATAAATTCCGTAGCAAATTACGCATATTATGCCGTAAAGCATACTGCAGGATTTTTAGCTGGCAGCTTTGCCCGCAACTTATTGATTTGTTATATTGCGGGTTGTACCCAGGCAATACTATCAATTCAACCAAAAATAAAAGACAAGTATCATGGAAACACTAAGCAACTGGTCCGATAAAATAATTCCCTGGCTTTTGTCAAACGGAGTACGCATAATTCTGATCGCCATAGCAGCTATTTTGCTTGAAAAAATTCTCTCAAGGATCATAACCAGGACGATCAGGGCATCAGTCAAAGCGGACGAATTCACATCACCCGAGGCAGAAAAAAAGAGGGAGGACACCCTCATAAGGATATTTAACGGTGCAATCAATATACTGATCATTATCGTTGCTATTATGATGATCATTCAGGAAGTGGGCATTGAAGTAGGTCCGCTTCTTGCCGGTGCCGGTATAGTTGGTCTGGCGGTAGGATTCGGCGGACAATACCTGATAAGGGATATAATAACTGGCACGTTTCTTATGCTGGAAAACCAGTATCGCATAGGTGACGTGGTGAATATCGAAGGATTAAGCGGTGCGGTTCAGGATATCAGCCTGCGTAAAACTACACTCAGGGACCTTAACGGCACCGTACACCATATACCCCACGGATCGATAACGAAGATATCGAACCTCTCGAAAGACTTTGCCAGGGTGAATCTTGACATGGGTGTTGCCTACAGCACAAATCTGGAGCATCTCATTGAGGTGATCAACAGGACAGGCAATGAACTTGCCGCTGATCCTGCCTTTATGGATGCGATTATCTCCCCGCCACAGTTCCTGAGGGTAAATGAATTTGCAGACTCCGCCATAATGGTTAAGATACTCGGAGATACCAAACCACTAAGGCAATGGGAAGTGACAGGTGAGTTACGCAAGAGGCTGAAGATAGCTTTTGACAGGGAAGGCATTGAGATACCGTTCCCGCAGAGAGTCATTCATCAGCCGAAGGAGTAAAAGCAAAGGCCGGTCTGTTGAACCGGCCAATGTTTCAGGAGCGTTCTACCTGTCTCTTTATTTGGGCATTTGCACTTTCAGCACACTCTTCAGGAGGAACTCGACGGGGACCGTGAAACCAACATCCACCGGTTTCCCATGTTGCGTGCCAGGTTTCCAGTCGGGCATGCTTTTGATAACCCTCACTGCCTCTGCATCAAGCAACGGATGAGCCGATTTTTCAACTCTCACATCAGATACCTTGCCGTTGGCCCTGACAACAAAGCCGACCGTGACCATTCCGTATACTTTCTGAGCGCTTGCTTCGGCAGGATACCTGACATTATTCATTATCCATGCCATCATAGCTTCCTCTCCACCCGGGAATAGCCGGCATTTCCTCCACTACCACAAACACTTCCTCTTCTTCACCTGCCTTTTTCATGATATCCCCTCCTGGTTCGGCCTTCATGTCCAAGGCTTTTTTGGTAGTAATTTCCACAACGCCATTCTTTCCCTTTTCGCCGTAGGCTTTGACAGCCATCTCGCCCTTAAGTACATTTATTGAGGCAATCACTTCAGGAGAAATCTCTGAGAATGTTTTTTTGGTTATGACTCCGTCAATAACAATCAGAGGATCTCCGGCTAATACCGATGGTGGAGGTGGTGGTGGTGGAGGAGGCGGAGGCGGAGGACGATGGCATCAGTTGAGTGGGGTGTACCCGCAATTACCTGCACCGTCTTCATGACTACCGCTTTCTTCTTCATCCTGCAGTGATTTCAGACCCTACGGGGGCCTTCACTGCCATTGTTTCAAATCCCACAAAAGATATAATTAGAACCGCATCATCTGCCACATTATCAATGGCGAAGGCTCCCTTGTTGTCTGACGTGGTACCTAAACTGGTTCCCTTAACAACAATAACCGCCCCTTCAAGCGGAGTGCCATCCTCACTGAGAACAAAGCCCCTGACTGATTTGGTGATCTCAGCCTGAATGGCGCTGGCAGGAGTTGAATCTGCCCGTCTGAAGTGAACCTGTACTGAGGTTCCGCAAAGGCGTAAAGCACAATTGCAGCCACAGGAAGGATCAGCAGAAGCCGGAGCTTTCTGTAGGGTGAACTGATCTTATTTTTCATCATTGTAAATCGTTTTTTGTTTAGTGAGAAACTGAAAGAATTGCCCAGATCAATGACAGGTGACCCCGCGATCTGGTTGAGAAGAGCAGCCCTGTACAAAACCGGGTCGGATGTGCGCTGCAGCGCCTCCGCATCGGCCAGGTACTCATGATTCTGCCTGACGAACCGGGAATAGATCCAGACAGCAGGATTGAACCATTGAACTGCACAAAGAAAACCTGACAGCAACAGGTCCAGCCAGTGCTTCTGTCTGATATGCACTACCTCATGATTCATTATCTCCCTCGTTTCAGTCTCGGAAACGGAAGGATTGACAACCACGAAAGAGAATAATGAAAAAGGAGAAGGAAAATCAGACGAACGTATCAGCTTTACCGGATAACCTGATACCGGCCGGGCCCTTTTTGCCGCCTTTAATACAGTAACCATCTGGGTCACATACCTGATAACTGCATTGACAAAACTCCTGCAAGCCAGATACCATACATAAACAGCCCAGCAGGTCCGGGCGTGTCGTTGCCTGTTCAACCCCCCGCTCAAAGCTCCTGCAGTCATCTGCGTCTGAATATCAGGCACGGCAACCACATACCTCACCGTGAGTAAAGGAAGTAAGATTGAAGAAAGTATTCCGGCAACAAGATAGATCCTGTTCCACTGGAAAAACCTCTCATTCTGAAGGAAAACAGCATATATCAGCCCAAATCCGGTTATCCAGATCGCTGACTTTAGCAAATAGAAACCAAGTGCTTCCATTATTTTTTTTTATTACGTGCCGATAATTCCTCCATTGTCTCCGTCATCAGTTCCTCCAGGTCCGCCACGGAAAGATCCTTCTCACGTGCAAAGAATGAAGCCATGGCAGGAAATGAGTTGTCAAAATAACTTTCAAGCAGCCCAAAGAGCTGGGTTCGTGAATACTCATCCCTGGAAACAACCGGGTAATAGAGATAGACATTCCCATAGGACTTGTGATCTACAAATCCTTTCTTTTCAAGAATTCGAACCACAGTTGAAACAGTGTTCCTGGCAGGCTTCGGGTCTCCAAACCGATCTCGTATGTCTTTCACCAGACCCTCTCCCAGATCCCAGAGGATCTGCATTACCTGCTCTTCAGCCCTTGTAAGTTGCATAATTTTCATCTTATCATTTGTCAATCCTTCACGACAAATATATGACTATTTTCTTAGTCATGCAACTATTTTTGCAACTTTTTTGACTATTTTTTTAGTCTGCGCCGCAATGTATTGATTTAATGCAATATATAAATATGGAATTATTGCACAAAAATATGAGCCGACAGATTGCAGCAGCTATTCGACATTATAAATAAAACCTTGAAGGCTTATTTCTTAAAAAATGCGGGGTGCCGCACACTTTAATAAGGCACGGTGCTCCATTACTATAGTGAGGCCGAAGCAAGACCTGGCAACAGTTAACTGCTCAAGGAAGAGCATAATGAATACGTAGTTGGTCTATCCCAGGCCAGGCTTACATGCTGAGTTTTTCCAGGAAGGAATATGTTATATTCTCAATTATATCTTCGTATCTTACCTTTAAGGACTCCTGGTTCTTCTGGCTCATCTGTTTGATATAGGATGCAAGCTCTTTAGCATCGTCCTTCATCTTATCCGCGAGTTTTTTCCTGGATTTCTCAATCTCTGAAACCTGTTTTTTGAGAGCGGAGATCTCAGCCTTGTTCTGCTTCTGGTTTGAGCTCAGCTCCTGCAAACCATTTTCCAGGGGTTCAAGTTGCTTCTTAAGCTGGTCATCCTCACTGATCATACTGGTGACCCGAGGGTTCCAGTCGTTAATCACATCGTTCAGTGCACTGATCTCATTCTGATGCCATTCAAGCATTTCATTTAAATAGACTATGTAACTGACGCAGTCGCCGCTCACCTCTCCAGACGAATAATTCAGTGTAACGGCCTTCTCACCATTTGCAGGATTTGGATTGCCAGAACTCACCTGCTGGCTTGCCTCAGAGTAGGCTTTACTGAGATCCCTGACAGCACCACTGCTCAACGTTTCAAGGTTTTTTACAATGGTTTCGCCGCCTTTAATCATGATCTCTTTTGTCTGCTTGTAGTTCTTTCTGTAGGCATCGAGTTTCCCCTTCAAAGAAATTATATCAGTGCCGAAGGCTTTTGTATCAGCCTTTTTTAACATCCGGAGTTCATGTTCAACCTGGAGCATCTGGTCTTTCACCTTATTGATATCTGCGATATAACCTCTTACCTGTTTATCCCATTCAGAAATGGCAATCTCCAGTCCTTTGAACTTGCTCTCATTGAATTTTATCAGTTCAGTCAGCGGGCCAACATAATTGAGGGCTTCCAGAGACACTGTCCCCGTTGCATTTGAAGGTTCAAAGGCTGTTGGTTCAGGTTCATACTCCGGTTTAACCGGAGCCGGGTCTGACTTTGTCTCATTTGCAGGTGCGGGTTTAACGGGTTCAGCCTTAACAGGTGCGGGTTTAACAGGTTCGGCTTTAACGGGTTCGGCTTTAACAGGCTCGGGTTTAACGGTCGGCTTTACAGGCTCGGGTTTAACGGGTTCGGCTTTGCCGGGAGAGACGCTTTTCATCTTCTGAATTACAACCGCGGTGACGCCCGCATCTTCCATGTTTTTAATCGCTTCGGGACTAAGATCAAACATAACCGGTGAATTTTGAATCATATCGGTTATAAGCTTATCCGACAGTTTCGCCTTTGACAATTTAATGACAGAGTTGTTTGTCAGTGTATCGGCATTCTGCGCATTTACCACGACTGCCATCAGCAGTCCGGTCAAAATCAGAGAAAGATACTTTTTCATTGGTATTATTGATTTCATGTTATTTGTTTTGCATTTCAGAATTCTGTCGCTTCACAGCCAGCTCATCTTTATCATCACTTCCGGAGTGAACCCATTGCTGACAGATTGATGACCGCGTCAGCTGTCAGGTTGAACTCACCCTTTGTATGTCTGAATAAGTTGATTATGATAATTGTTGTTGAATAACGGAACGGGACTATTAACAATTGCGTGAAATTACAACGGTTAGAAAAATTTATGCCGTGAATGTCAACGGATAAGAAAATGGGCGATAGCCGTACCGTGCCTTCCTGAAACTCATGCAAGCACCACATAGAAGAGATTTATCACAGAAAAGAAAATCAACTGGACGGCAAACAGGGGCAACGCCTTCCGGTTTATCTCCTCCTCCCCCCACGCTCTTACCACAGTGTGAAAAGCGGCGGAAAAGACAAACCAGGCCAGGTAGTTCCGCACGGGTATGACACCTCCATCCCATGACCACATATCGAGCCTGGTGGCTGCCGGCTCCAGTATAAGGTCATAGAGAACCATCAGCAATGATCCGGTGATAATGACAAAGACCGATCTTACCAGGGATGCCCATCTGCCAGTTACCTTCCGGGGCAGAAGATCCAACAGTTGCCTGCTGATTACATTTGTACAATATATAAGAAGGAACCAGTTTAACCCAATTATTACCGGGGTGTTAAAAAGGGCAGGCCCCAGGGTTTTGCCGTAGGTATAGGCCCCGAATATCTTTCCGGTATTTACACCGGCTGCTTCAATGAAGAACGAGGCTATTGCGACTGCGATGCCAGTGAGAATCACCTGTCGGGCAGGCATCTTTCCGAAGAAGAGAAAGACCACGGCAAAAAGCAGGTTGAGGGGTGTAATGATCTTGAACAGCTCGCGGGTGAAGGGCAGAAGCATGCCTGCCAGTCCCACCCCGTAAACCCAGAGCAGGATCTCAGTTGATTTCAGGATCCGTTTTCTCTCTGCCATCAGCCTGCCGGGGGTATCATGTCACATGCTATCTTCGCCGATGCCAGGCATAGCGGAATACCTCCTCCGGGATGCACTGATCCGCCCACAAACCACAGGTTCTCATACCTGCCCTTCACATTGGGATGACGTCTGAAGGCTGCAAACCGGCTGTTTGAGCTGCTGCCGTAAAGTGCCCCCCTGTGTGACGCTGTCATACTCTCAATCAGGGGCGGGTCAAGGATCCTCTCCGCCTCTATTGAGTCTCCTATGTTGCAGCCCAGCCTTCTGCCCAGCTTCTCAATGATATCCTGCCGTGCCCGTCCGGTCACCTGCTGCCAGTCCTGCCCCCTGTCATAAGGCACATTTATCATCACGAACCAGTTGTCCTTATCTGCCGGCGCATCCGCCACCACAACCCTCGATGAGGCAAAGATATATACCGTCGGGTCACTGCTCACCTCTCCCTTACCCAGTGCCCTGAACTCACCTGGATAATCCGATGAGAAGAAGATGTTGTGCAGATCGATCTCCTCAAACCTCCTGTTCATGACCCAGTAAAAGATGAGCGCCGAGGTGCTGCGCTCCTGTCTCTCCTGTCTGCGTGCCGGGCCCTCTTCCTTGAGAAGGTTCCTGTAAAAGGGAATTACATCAACATCTGAAACGACTACCTGCGCTGTCATCAACCCCTCCGAGGTCTCAACTCCAGTGATCTTTTTTCCTGTTTTTACAACAGACAGCACAGGCTCACCGGTATGAAATGTCACTCCGCATCGGCGAGCCAGACCTCCGAGCACCTCAACGATCTCCCTCATTCCCTTTTCAGGGAACCAGGCTCCCGTATTATGCTCCAGGTGGGCGATCACATTCAGGGTTCCAGGGGCACGGTAGGGGCTTGAACCGTTATATGTTGCATAACGGTCAAAGAGCTGTATCATTTTGCTGCTGGTGAAGCGCCTGCGTATCACGTCATGCATGGTTGAAAAGGCATTCAGCTTCCTGAAGTTGCGGGCTACGTTGAGCGACTCCGGTTTCCGGAAGTTGTCAAGCTGGTAGAATGGCGAAAAGATGAATATCCCGGCTGTCAGGTCATACAGCTCAGCGCATTCGTCGAGGAATGCAATCACCTTTTCGCGGGGTTCGCCGGTGACGGTCTCCGCCTCGGCAGCAAAGAGGTTTCTGTCAGTGTATGCGTTCAGGAGTGTGCCGTCTTCATAAAAGTATCTGCAAGACGAAGGGAGCGGGATATATCTGAAATGGTCACGCGGATCCTCCCCTGCCAGGGTGAAAAGTTCGTCAACCAGGGAAGGCAGGGTAAAGAGCGACGGGCCTGTGTCAAAACGGCAGCCGTTAAGGGTGATCTCCCCTATCTTGCCTCCGGTGTCAGGATTCTTTTCAAACAGATGGGTCTCGTAACCCTTCAGTGCAAGCCTGATTGCTGCAGCCATGCCTCCTATGCCTGCTCCTATTACTGCTGCTTTTTGATTAGTCGTGGTCATTGCTTCAGATCATACCTGTTATATCATAAATGATTGCCTTTACCAGCAGCAGGAGCTTCCGCCCGTCAGAGATCCTGAACCGCTGTCCCGTAACGGCTTCGGGTGGTGTCTTTCTTATCTTTCCAAAGAGGGCAAGATAGTACGAATAGGCCAGGTACACACCCCTGCGGCTTCCCCGGTCGAGTCTCCTGATCCCGGCCAGCGCTTCCCTGAACTCGGACGCAATGTCATCCTCTATCAGCTTTTTATCCTCAACGGTAAAGCTGTTGAAATCTACTCCCGGGAAATACATTCTGCCGCGGTCAATGTAGTCGCTTCTGATATCCCTCAGGAAGTTGACCTTCTGGAATGCCGAGCCAAGCTTCCGGGCGGGTTCCCTGAGACGTTCGAAACTGCCCGGATGATCATGACAGAATACCCTGAGACACATCAGTCCCACAGCTTCAGCAGACCCATAGATGTACTCACCGTAGCTTTTCTGATCGTGGTTCTTCTGATCAAGGTCCATCTCCATGCTGTAAAGGAAAGCAACGATGAACTCCCTGTCAATATTATAGGTATTGACAGCCCACTGAAAACTGTGCAGTATCGGGTTGGGAGATGTGCGCGAGGCAACGGCCTCCATAGTGTCGTGCCTGAACCTGTCAAGCATCTCCCGTTGCCGCTGATCAAAGAAAGTATCGACTATCTCATCTGCCAGCCGGACAAATCCGTAAATGGCATAGACCGCGTTTCGGTGACGCGGGGCAAGCATCTTTATGCCCAGTGAGAACGAGGTGCTGTAGCCGGTGGTTACCTCCCTGCTGCACCTCAGGGAAATCTTATCATATAGAGTCAACTTCATCATCTATCCTCTGAACGGTTAGTTTTGAGCTGATTATTACCATTGGCAGACCGGTACCAGGTACTGTTGAGGCACCTGTATACCAGACGTTTGAGAAAATCTCGTCCTTGTTTGCCGGCCGGAAGCCACCCACCTGTGTCATCTTGTGCCCCAGGCCCAGGCCACTCCCCCGGTACAGCCCGAACATATTCTGCCAGTCGACGGGGTCAAGCACCACTCGTGTCATAAGGTTTGCCTCTATGTTATGGCCGGTGCGTGCCGAGAGGTCACTGATGACAGCATCAGCAATACGTTCCCTGTCACTCCAGTCGGGCTTGAACCTGAGGTCCGGCACGGGTACGAGGATGAAGAGGTTCTCACAGCCCTCCGGCGCGCTCTGCGGATTGAAGATGGCGTTGGCATTCACGTAATAATAGGGCTTCTCAAGTGATACCTTATTGCGGAATATTCCATTTGAATAGTCTGCAAAATCTCTGTCTCCGAGGAAGTAATTGTGGTGGTGGATATTTTCCATCCTGCCCTTCACCCCGAGGTAGATGGTGAGCGGAGCCAGGGTCCATTGCATGCGGTCAAGCTTTGAGTCAGTGAAAGCCCTGCGCCGGAACACCCGGCCGCGGAACATTGCCGCATCGGCATTCACCACGAAAATGTCCGCCTCCCACCTCTTCCCGGCAGAGTCTGTGAATGCCCTGTTTCTTCTTCCGTCTGACTCGAAGCCGGTAATGGTGACATTATAATGTATGCGTATTCCGGCTTTCTCCGCCTCGCGCACCAGTCCCTCGACTATACGGTACATTCCGCCTTCAACGTTGTGGTACCCGTCATGGATCATCTCGGTATAGCTGAGGAGAGTGTACACCGCAGGAGTATCAAAGGGGGTGGCTCCAAGAAAGAATGATACCAGTGAGAATATCACCCTGACTTCATATGATGTAAAGTAGCGGCTCATCTCTCCCCACACTGAACGTAATACCTTCGGAACATGCCTTACAGGCAGTTTCGTCATCTGGAAGATGAAGTCAGGCAGCGAACTGAAGTTCTTCGACAGCACTCCCTTTTCGATATCATAAAACAGGCGGCCTGAAGAGGCAAGGAATCTTTCCATCCTGTCACGGAACCCTGGTTCGGTAGCCTCAAACTGCTCCGTCAGGCGGTCGAGATCACGATAGATTATGAACCGTCTGTCGCTTCCTCTGAAATTGACATGGTATAGCGGATCGATCTTCACGAAGCGGAAGGGCATCTCTATCCCGGCATCCTTCACAAACTCATCAAAGTGATAGCTCATACTGAAGAATGTGGGCGCCATGTCAAAGGTAAATCCATTGGAGGTAAGCTGGTTAAGCCTCCCGCCAGCCTGCCTGTACATCTCGACCATCTCCACGTCGTATCCCCTCCTGCTCAGTCGCAGTGCCGTTGCCAGACCTCCGAGTCCGGTGCCGACAATGAGTGCTTTTCTCTTCGTCATACAGTCAGTGCAATCAATTCATTTCCCTGGTTACTTATCATGACAGTTCCGGTTCTGGATTCAATTTCCTGCAGCACTATATTCACTTAATCTTTTTCTCAACAGCCGGCAGCAGTTCATCTCTCACCCACTTGAAACCGGGTTCCCTCTTAAGCGCGCGCCGGTATGCCTCGCGGGCGCCAGTGTAATCTTCCATTTTTTCAAGCAGTTGCCCCAGCAGGACCATGGCATTGAGGTATCTCCAGTTGCATTCCGATAATTGCGCGTCAGCTTCAAACAGGCGGATCGCCTCTCTGAACGAGGCGGCAGCCTTTTCCTTTGATCCTCCCGCAAAGGCAGGCATATGGGCTTCGGAATTAGCCTTTTCTATCCATACCGAAGCGCTCCCGCTTCCAACCTCCATTGCAGCCTGCAGCTGTTTAAGCGCCCTTGGACCCAGGGTTACGGCACGTGCCGGATTGAGTGCCATGCGAAAACCCAGCAGCGAGATCCTGAAAGCCTCCGTCTCTGCCCTGTACTCAGGGTAAGCTGCAAGCTTCTCAATATCTTTTTCGAAGGCATCGATAAGAGGCCTTGCGGCATCCTTGTCTCCGGTGCCGAGCAGGAAGCCTGCGTATCCGTATCTTGCCTCAGCAAGGGCATACATTACACATGAACTTCCTTCACGGTTGTATCTTTCCTGGAGCTCAGCCATGCCCTTTGCCCAGGCCTGCATGTCGCCCGATATATATCCCCTGTACACGGTGCAGCTGCTGCAGTCACCTCCCGCCTGCCCTGATCCTGAAAGCATCAGAGGCATGCAAGCCATCACTGCCACTGCCATCCATTTCATCCTGATGTTCATCCTACTTTTCGTCCTTTCCATTCATAACTCCCGCTGGCGATTCTTTTAACTGCCAGGCAGGCAATATGATAAAACGCTGCTATGCCTGGCAGCAGCTGCCGCAGATTCTCCGTCACCTTCTGCCCGCTGGTGACAGCAATCATCGCGTTCAAAGATATTACCATAAAAACATATGACATTATAAAATACCAGGGAAGAGAGAGTAAAATAATCCATCCCGCCAGTCCGGTCAACGAGTAAAGGAGAAAGAATATCCAGCTGTTGCCGAACATTGAGAAGATATTCCGCGAGAAACCGTTTACCCCCTCCATATAACTGCGGTACATGCGGCACCTGATCTCCTTCCGGCCTACCAGCGTGTCTCCTTTCAGTCGCAACCTCTTTACCTCCCTCATTATCTCTATATCTTCGGCCAGCTTATCTCTTACACCTTCGTGAAACCGGTGCTCCCTGTAGGTGTCGCCCCTGAAAAGCATCATCTGTCCGTTGGCGGCAGAGAATGAGACCCACGTGCATCGACGGATCAGGAAGAGGGGTAAAAGCGAAAGGAGTATCCGGAACATAAAGGGTACCACTATCTTTTCACCCGTAGTCTTCATCACCTGTCCGGGGAACATCGAAAGAAGAGTCAGGTTATGCTTCACTGAATATAAAACTGCATTCCGGAGCAGGTCATTTCCCACAATCACATCGGCGTCAAGGAAGAGCAGGTATTCTCCCCTGGCCTCTGCTGCCAGGTTATGGCATGACCTGTTCTTGCCTGTCCATCCTTCCGGCAGATCAGAACCCCGGAGATATCTCACCCTGCTGTCAACACGCGAATAACCCTCTATTACCAGTGCTGAACCGTCAGTTGATCCGTCATCATATACAATTATTTCGGCATCCGGATATGGAAGCACAGCAAGCGTGCCGAGCAGCGTGCCAATATTCTTTTCCTCATTTCTGACCGGGATGAGCACCGACAATGATGGAAGATGCCCGTACTCCCCCGGCGGTACCGGAAGAAATGGCCGCGAGAGCATGTTAACCAGCGCCACCGAAAACCGGAGGAACGTCAGGTAGAGAATCAGGATTCCGATTGCTGTCAGTATCATGTAGGTATCTGCCTGGCTATACACTCGTCGAGGAACATGTTGTAGGTCTCCTCCAGGCCAGATCCTGTTCTATCCCTGGCAGCGTATTCAATGACCCTGACCGTCAGTCCCGGTTTCTTTTCGGAATACCAGTCGGGCAGTGCCAAATAAAAGAGAATCATCAGCTTATCCGATGCCCCGGCGATGATACGTTCAACACCTTTTTCGAACTTCACAGGCCTGCGGTGGATCGACGATATTGTTCCCTGGGGATAAACGACGACCAGGTTTTCGGGTTCATGAAGCAGTGCTGAAGCATATTGAAGTGATTCAATCACGGAACGTGATCCTCTCTTTATTGAGAAGGCACCGGCCTTATTAAGAAACATCCTGGTTTCAAGCTGCTCCTCGAGCATCATTACGTGAAACTTTTTGCGGAGGCAAAGGTCATTGAGCCGGTAAGCGATGAACCCGTCCCACCAGCTGAAGTGGTTTCCGATAAGGAGTATCGGCCGGCCTGCGGTATCTGCTCTGCAATCAAACTCAACGTTGTGAAAATTGCGTTTCAGGCCATTCCGCGAGTAGAAACTCATGAAGCGGACAAAGAATGGAATATGTCTTGACCTGATTATCACCTGGTGCTGCTTATCGGGACAAGAGACCTTCGAGGATTAAGGTAAAGGTCCGGAATTACGGGTAAGCTCCATCTTCACGGTTTCAAACTGCTGAAGAAATCTTACCAATGCCAGCCATTCCTTGCCCTTCCTGTATTCCGGCCTGCGATGCATTGAAGTCCATCACAACGTTATCCATTTCGGTAACCAGGGTACCATCCTCATCCTTTGGTTCCACCTTTATCAGTCCAAGGGTCTTCTTTTTTACCAAACCCAGGTTATCTGCCAAATATGAGTTGGCCACCATTGAATAAAGCTTCGGATCATCCTTTGATGTGTCTACTCCGAAACATTGCCCAGGTGATCTGTCAGTTCAATCTTGCGAACCTTATTGAAAAGCCTTCCATCAGGATCATATTCGATACGCAGATGAGAATAGAAAGGGTAATTTGAAGGGGAAGAAACTGAGGTAAAGAGAAGGATCTCGGTAACGTTTTTGAGTTCCTTTCCCGTCACCCACATTTTTGACAGAGAGTATCCGGGCACATTATCCTTTCCTGAGCCCAGTGACATGACCCTGAAGATATCAGCCACGCTCTGAATTCCCGGCAGGATCGGATCACGTATGACGCCGAGCGGCCACCATGGCGATGTCAGTTCCGGGACCTTCACTGTTCACATAAGGTAGATTGCATCAGCCACCAATGCCCCGAGGTTGCTTCCCGCCATATCACCGTGCTCTTCCACTGTCAGGGGGTACTGAGCCAGGGCAACGGGCCTGCTTGTATTCAAGTCCGATCGGTGCAAGTATCTCCTTGTTTACTATATCCAGCTGTGCTTCGATGGCATTATGAATCGCAGTATCAGCCCTGATGTTGTCATCCATCTTAATGAGGGTGTATTCTTCAAGTCTGGTGCCTTCCTTACCGTATAGCAGTTCAAGCTTGCCCACATACCTGCCGTTGTCACCGACGCAGACTATCGGAACTCCATTTGACATAAGGGGTTCTTCGAGGAGCACATGTGTATGTCCTGAGATGATCAGGTCAATTCCCTTTACCTTCCGCGCCAGTTCTACATCCTCACCTGCCCATTCTCCCTTGCTGTTTCTGGATATACCACTATGCGACAGACATATGATCATATCGCACCCCTCTTTCTTCAGAGTCCTTACCAGTCTCTTTGCTGCCTTTACGTTTTTTGTCGAAGGTAATCGGCCAGGCATAGGGGGCCGACTCATCAGCATCCTCTCCAAGAAGTGAGAACAACCCTATTCTAATGCCACCTGTTTCGGTAATGTAATATGTCTTTATATGTCCATTTTCAGAGTGCCGCTTCGAAATCATCGTCGGCCTGATCCTCAGGGTCAGTCACTGGAGTTGCCTGACAGCAGAACAGGTGTCCCTCCCCTCTTCATGGCGTTGTCTATCTATCAACGAATTTGGAGGGGCCGAAATCGAAGTCATGGTTTCCCAGTGCGATCACATCGTATCCTGCCTTCTTCATCAGCTTCAACTGGAATCCTGTCTCCGGTTCAAGGGCCTGGAAGAGTGTTCCCATATGGCAGTCGCCTGCGTCAACGACCAGGGTCGATGCCGGGATTCGCCGACCGTACCTCCGCGATGATTGCTGCAATCCTGACAATCCCCCCACCGTCGGATCACCGTCTGTCTCGAACGGTGTATAGGCGGTCTCCGGGGCGTAGCCCAGAAGGTGAGAGTGGAAATCGTTGGTGTGGAGGATGGTAAGTCTCGTACTTTCCTGGGCATTCAGAGCCAGAAGTGGGATTATGAGACATGCTGCAAACATGACTCTGAGTTTCATGTCTAGTGATATTTGGGTGTGAAGGTATGAAAAAAAAAGTCGAAAGTCTCAAAGAATGAAACCTTAAGTCAGATGGTCCAGCTTAAAGACTAAAGTGGTCTGGTGTCTGGTTTATCGCTCCTGTTCTCAGGTTCCTTGCATCCTCCACCGTGATGCAACACGCCAGCAAACCGGAGCTTAAGATAAGTTCCGGAAGTGTACGAAAAAAGGATTATATGACAGGTTGATGCTTCCCCGGGCTTTAATTCATCTCAGGTATATTGTGAACCCTGCTTTGATTGCCAGGCCTCCCTCCATTTGTTTCTCCGTGCCCTCTCCATCGAATGCTTCCCATGACCAACTTGCACGTGAATAACCGAGCATGGCATCAAAAGTAACCTTGTCACCCATCGGATATGCTGCTCCCACATAGATCCCAAACATAAAGAAACCTTCTTTGCTTAAAGGGTCACCGGGTTCGCCTTCTGCCCACGAACCAAACATCGCTTCAGCTTCTGCAAAAGGATAGAACTTATCAAGAGGATAATAATACCGGACAAAGGGCCCGATAGCGAACATGCTTTCCCTATCCTTGTCACCGTCATCAATATCTTTGTCGAGTGCTCCGCTCAAGGCAAGCTCAAGACCTCCGGCCAGGTTGTCCATAAAAAAATATCCTGCCTTCGGCAGCAGGTTGAAAATTATGGAAGTATAGGCAGCTTCTGTCGTTGAGCCATACTTATACTTTGTCTTAGTGATCCCCACTCCAAATACCTGTGAGTCCCAGGAACCACACATTGACATTGTTGATGTTACACCGGTCAGGATCTTGCCTTTTTGCAGCTGAACAGGCTGGGCGATTGCTGCTGAGGCTAAAAGACAACCAGCAGCAAAAAGCAGAATGAGTTTTTTCATAGTCAGAATATTTTTTGAATGCTTACTCTTGAGTTTTTCAGCTTACACTCCCTACTCTCTTGGGGATTTTCGGGATCCTCCATTATTAATTTGTCGGTCGAAGACCCTTTGTCATTCAAATTTACACTCTGAGAGTGCAGATGTCAAGTTTTTCTCACTGTTGGCAGAAATGGTTACAGGATCTTATGTCTGCCTTTTACTATATTTGTTGTACCATTAATTATCGCCGAAATGATCAAGGAAATCAAAGCACAGGATCTGAGCACTGACACATTCATCACAGAGAAGATCAATGAGATAAGGGCTGCCGTCGGCAGCGGTACCGCCATCAATGCTCTCTCCGGCGGGCGTGGACTCGTCGGTTGTTACCATGCTGGGCACCGGGCCCTCGGCAGCAGGCTCAGGACTGTTTTCATTCAGAACGGGCTGATGCGCGAGGGTGAGCCGGAGGCTGTCGCGTCGCGTATTCAAGAGCCTTGGTGTCACCGTTGAGATCGTTGATGCCCGCAGAGAATTCCTTGATGCACTGAAGGGTATCACCGATCCCAGAAGTGAAGCGTGAAGCCATAACCCAGACATTCTATAAGAAGGTCTTTGGACGTATCGTCACGGAGAGTGATGCCAAACACCTGCTTCAGGGCACCATCCTCACCGACGTCGACGAGACCGTTGCCGGCATCAAACGGACAGCATAATGTCTTTGCCCAGCTGGGTATTGACCCGCAGGCTACCTTCGGTTATCATATCCTTGAGCCACTGATACAACTCCGAAAGGATGGCGTGAGAATGACCGGAAGGGCACTCGGACTGCCTGAGGAGATGTTCAACCGCATTCCTTTCCCCGGACCGGCTCTGGCGGCTCGCATCATCGGCGAAGTAACACAGGAGAAGCTTGACACGGTTCGCAAAGCAACTGCTATTGTTGAGAAACGGCTTGCCGGCAGCGGAGCCTTTCAATATATGGCCATACTTCATGATGACCGGGTCACAGGGATGCGCGATGGCAAACGTGATTTCGGAAGGCAGATAGAGGTGCGCTGCTGGGACAGCATCGATGCCCGTACAGCCACCCCGACAAGGCTGCCCTTCGAAGTGCTGGAGGAGATGGCTTCAGCCATTCTCACCGATGTACCAGGGGTGGTGTCGGTAACATATAATATCGCCACAAAACCGCCGTCAACGATTGAGGCAGTATAAGTCTGAAGGTCGAAAGTCCATAAAGTCGAAAGTCGATAAAGTTGGATTCTTGTGTCGTGTGGTTTGTGCTTGTGTGGTCTGTAATACTTAATGGCCTACGGCCAATAGTTTCAACAACGTCTTGATCTACAATACTATATGGCCTACGGCCAAACTCCCCTACTGCCTATTGCCTAATGCCTACTGCCTTTTACAAAGCATCCGCCACCACGAAGGTTGACCCACCGATGAAGATCATATCCTTCGGTCCGGCAGCTGCCAGTGCCGCCGCCACTGCATCAGCCACCGTGGAATGGCATGATCCGGAAAGCCCGAAACGTCCCCCTTCGGTCATGAGCACCTTCTCATCGAGAGCCCTGGGCACCGAGGCCCTGGTGAAATAATACCTTGCATCACGCGGGAAGAGAGGCAGCACAGAGGAGAGGTCCTTGTCGCTGACGAAACCGATAACCATGTGAAGTGCATTTTTAGGCGTTGCCTTTATCTGCCTGACAACATACTCCAGTCCCTCCCGGTTATGCCCTGTGTCACAGACTATGAGCGGTGACCGTGACAGCACCTGCCAGCGGCCCATCAGTCCGGTGCTAGCCGCAACTCCTGCTATACCATTGAGAAAATGCTCCCGTCCGAGACCGAAAGCGGCGGAGAGCGCATCAACGGCAGCAGCAACGGTCTGGATGTTCTTCTTCTGTGCCAGGCCACCCAGGGGAGTGGTGCCGCTCATGGCACCGCCGTCACGAAGATCAGTAACAGTGAAGCTTCTCCCCGCCGTGTTCTTATAGGGTTTCCCCAACGTGCACCGGAAGAGCCTGTCTGCAAACGCCAGGGGTGCATTCATCAATGCCGCCCTGGCACGGAACACATTCCTTATCCCGGGCTGTGTCTCACCTATCACCACGGGCACACCCTCCTTGATGATGCCGGCCTTCTCTCCCGCAACAGCCGCCAGTGTGTCACCGAGAAACTCCATGTGGTCATGACCGATATTCGTGATCACGGACAGTTCGGGAGTAATGATATTGGTGGAATCAAGCCTGCCACCCATACCAACCTCGATAACAGCCACATCCACCTTCATCCTCTCAAAATAGTCAAACGCCATCGCTACCGTCAGCTCGAAAAACGAGGGCTGCACCCTCCTGATGACCCCGTCATGCGCCTTAACGAACGATACCACATCCTCCTCCCCTATCATCCGGCCGTTGATCCTGATCCTCTCCCGGAAATCCTTCAGGTGAGGCGAAGTGTAGAGTCCGGTACTGTATCCCGCCTCCTGCAACACCGAGGCGATCATGTGCGAAACGGAACCCTTGCCGTTGGTCCCTGCAACATGCACCGTACGGAACCTCCTGTGAGGATGGCCGAAATAGCTGTCAAGCTCCTGAGTGTTATCAAGATTCCCCTTGTAGGCCGGCTTGCCGATGCGATGAAATGCAGGCAGGAGGCTGTAGAGATAGTCTACTGTATCGTGGTAAGTCATGTTAATAACCTTTGTCCGGTTGTTTGCAAATTTACTAAAACCACCCGTTGGCCCCATCCGGAGAGGCTATCTTTGTCGCTTATCGCATCATCTGCGCCGGAGCTGATGCCATTTAAAACTTATCCTGTTATGGCGAAAAAGAAAAAAGAAAAGAAGATTTTCATTCTTGACACGAATGTGTTATTGCATGACTTTACATGCATTTACAACTTTGAGGAGAACGATGTGGTCATTCCCATCGTAGTGCTGGAGGAGCTTGACAAGTTCAAGCGGGGAAACGACATGATCAACTTCCATGCACGTGAGTTTGTCCGCGAGCTCGACAAGATAGCCGGGGACATGCTTCTGACAGGAGCCATCCCTCTCGGCGAAAAGCTCGGGACTCTGCATATCGAGACTGGCAAACAGTTCTCTGACCGTGTCTCCGAGTCATTCCCCGAGAAGACCCCTGACCACCGGATACTGGCAATTGCTGAACACATCACCTATGAGAACAAGGAGAAGGCGGTAGTGCTCATCACCAAGGATATCAACCTGAGGATGAAGGCCAAATCTATTGGTGTGAGGTCAGAAGACTATCAGAATGACAAGGTGGCCAACCTCGATGATCTCTACAAGGGAATCAAAATCATTGAGAATATTGACCATGCCCTCATCAACAAGCTCTATGAGCAGCCCGAGGGTGTTCCGGCTTCGGAGCTCAAGGTGAAGGATCAGGAGACGGGGCATCATTTTTTCATACTGCGCAACAGCAACTCCAGCGCCCTGGCTCATTATAACCCGGTAACAAAAATGCTTGTCAGGGTTCTCAAGCAGACCACCTACGGTATTGACCCGCGCAATGCAGAACAGACCTTCGCACTTGATGCTCTCTGCAATCCCGACATCCAGCTGGTGTCTCTCACCGGCAAGGCGGGTACGGGCAAGACCCTGCTCGCGCTGGCGGCTGCACTGCATCAGCACAAACGCTACAAGCAGATATTCCTTGCACGTCCGATAGTGCCGCTGGCGAACCGCGATATGGGCTACCTCCCGGGCGATGTCAAGGAGAAAATGGATCCCTACATGCAGCCTCTCTTTGACAACCTGACGGTCATCAAGCACCGCTTCAGCGCACAGAGTCCCGAATTCATCCGCATCAATGATATGATCAAAGACGAGAAGCTGGTCATAACACCCCTGGCATACATCAGAGGCCGAAGCCTTTCAAACATCTTCTTCATCGTTGATGAGGCACAGAACCTGACCCCTCATGAGGTCAAGACAATCATCACCAGGGCGGGCGAGGGAACAAAGATGATCTTCACGGGAGACATCGAACAGATAGATTCACCCTATCTCGACTCCGGCTCCAACGGACTGAGCTACCTCTCAGACAGGATGAAGGGGCTCGATCTATTTGCACATGTTCATCTGATCAAGGGTGAGAGGAGCTTCCTCGCAGAACTGGCCAGCAGACTGTTATAGACCGGCTTTTTTGCTATTTTTACAGCCGGAACAGTAACCAACTAAATTTGAAGAGGAAAGTAGCGTTTCACACACTGGGATGCAAGCTTAATTTTGCCGAAACTTCCACCATTGCCAGAACCTTCGCGGAAGAGAGGTACGAGAGGGTGCCGGCGGACAGCCTTGCCGATATTCATGTGATCAACACCTGCACCGTCACCGATGCAGCTGACCGCAAATGCCGGCAGGCAGTAAGAAAAATAATTCACCGGAACCCCGGTGCCTTCATTGCCGTTGTCGGTTGCTACGCGCAGCTGAGACAGGAGGAGGCCGCTGCCATCGAAGGTGTGGACCTCGTACTGGGTACCTATGAGAAATTTGACCTGGCCTCATATATTGACAACCTCGGAAATCTGACTGCGCCCGAGATACACTCTTGTGAAAATATTGACACAGACGGGTTCAGATCATCATGGTCTGCCGGTGACCGCACAAGGTCATTCCTGAAGGTGCAGGACGGATGCGATTACCGCTGCTCATACTGCACAGTGCCCCTTGCAAGGGGGAAAAGCCGTAATCCGTTCATCAGTGAGATAGTTGAAGAGGCAAAGACAATCGCAGCATCCGGGGTAAGGGAGATTGTCCTCACCGGTGTCAACGTGGGCGATTTCGGGAAGAGCACGGGGGAATCACTGGAACAGCTCCTCAATTCCCTGTCACTTGTTAATGGCATTGAAAGACTGAGACTTTCATCAATCGAGCCTGATCTGGTTACCGACGCCATAATTGACCTCATTGCCTCGAAGAAGATGCTCATGCCTCACATACACATGCCCCTCCAGAGCGGCAGCGACAGGATCCTCGGCCTGATGCGCCGGCGTTACCGCAGGGAGGTGTTCCGTGAAAGAGTCATGAGGATCAGGGATAAGATGCCGCATGCCGGCATCGGAGCCGATGTGATCGTTGGCTTTCCTGGTGAGACGGAGGAAGATCATGAAGAGACGGTACGTTTCCTCGAAAACATGCCTGTTTCATACCTTCATGTATTTGCATTCTCGCCAAGGCCGGGAACCCCGGCAGCAGAGATGCCCGGCACAGTAAGAAAGCAGGAGAAGGAACGGCGCAGCAGACAGCTTATCAGACTATCGGAGAGCCGTCGCATGCTCTTTATGCACAACGCCTCCGGCAAAATTCACGACGTACTCTTTGAAAAGAGGAGCCCTGACGGCATGATAGCAGGACTGACAGGCAACTATATCAGGGTCATTACCCCATACCGGAAGGATCTCCCCGGCACAGTCAGAAGGGTCAGGCTGACAACCGTACGCGATGATGCCTCAATGAACGGTGAACTTATTGAACCGGCAGGGTGATGAAACGAGCAGGATACTACATATTCATTGCTTTCAATTATGTTGTGACACTGCTGCCGCTGAGAGTACTCTATCTCTTTTCTGACCTGCTTTACCTGGTTCTCTATTACGTTATAAAATACCGCAGGGATGTTGTAGAGGCAAATCTCAGGAATTCCTTCCCGGAGAAAAGCGCTGACGAGCTCAGTGACATTGCCCGCAGGTTCTACAGGCATCTCTCCGACATGATGGCTGAGACCCTAAAGGCTACCCATATGAGCCCGAAAGAGATCGCGGAAAGATTTACGGTAAGTAACAGAGCTCTTCTTGACCGCCTCTATTCGGAGGGCAGGGATGTTGTGGCACTCACCAGCCATTACAATAACTGGGAGTGGCTCTCTGCATTGCCGATGGATGTGCCGCATAAAGTAATTACTATTTATAAGCCACTGAAGAACAAATACTTTGATCAATTCATTTTTAAGCTGAGGTCAAAATACGGCCTTGTTGTCACACCAATGCATCAAATCATCCGTGATCTGGTAAAATACCGGAATGAGAATGTCCGCACCCTGTCCGGTTTTGTTGGTGACCAGACCCCTCCCCCAAATGAGAATGCCTACTGGACCATCTTTCTTAATCAGGAGACGGGGTTCTACCGGGGAGCGGAGAAGGTGGCGCTGAAATATGACATGGCAGTAGTCTTTATGAACATCGTCAAAGTGAAAAGAGGGTATTATAACATCGAATGTAAACTTATGTCGGAGCAACCCCGAGAGGAGGCTCCTGACAGTATCATTTCCCGCTATGTAGTGATGCTTGAAGAAGTTATCAGAGCCAAACCTGAGTACTGGCTCTGGTCACACCGCCGGTGGAAACACAAAAAGCCTGTGAAAAATGATTAAGACAGCTGTCGTAATCCTGAACTGGAACGGCAGGGAATTCCTTGAGGTGTTCCTGCCTGACGTGGTTAAAAACACTGCTTCACCCGATACCGAGGTAATCGTGGCTGACAACGGGTCTAACGACGGCTCCGTTGAATGGATGACTGAACATCACCCCGGCATCAGGATAATTGCACTGGAGCAAAACTACGGTTATGCCGGCGGCTATAACAGAGCGCTGAGGCAGATAGAGGCGGAATACTTTATCTGCCTTAATTCCGACGTCAGCGTGGAGCCGGGCTGGGCTGACAAGCTGACTACATTCATGGAGATGCATCCGAATGTGGGAGCATGCCAGCCGAAGATCAGATCTTACCATAAGCCCACGGCATTTGAATATGCGGGTGCAGCAGGAGGATATATCGACAAGCTTGGATACCCCTTCTGCCGCGGACGTATTTTCGATTCCGTCGAAGATGACATCGGTCAGTATGATGACACACGCGAAATTTTCTGGGCGTCAGGTTCATGCATGGCTGTCAGGGCTGCGGCCTTCGACCAGTGCGACGGTTTTGACGACTCCTTCTTTTTACATATGGAAGAGATCGACCTCTGCTGGAGGATGCAAAATGCTGGCTTTATAATTTGTTATGTGCCCCATGCAACAGTCTGGCACGTAGGTGGCGGCACCCTGGGTTACGGATCCCCGGATAAGATCTACTATAACTTTCGCAACAGCCTGATAATGATGGCAAAGAATCTGCCGGCAAGACACCTGCGCAGGACCATCTTCACCAGGCAACTGCTTGACGGCCTGGCGGCGCTGATGCTCCTCTTCAGCGAGGGACGTGCAGCCGCCGCTGCCGTTGTGAGAGCCCATAACCACTTCCGCAGACAACGCTCGGCCATAAAAACCTTCCGGATCATGACTCCGCACCCTGATATGTACCACACACCTCATACGATGCTGAACAAATCCCTCCTTTTTGAGTATTATATACGCGGAAGAAAGAAATTCTCCGACCTCAGGTGGCACTAAACAGAAAACAGCAGATGGCAATCTTCTTTATAATAGTCTTCACAGTCTATTTCCTTACCAACTTTTATCTATGGTTCAAAGGCCGCCGTGCCCTATCCGGCGAAGGTTTTTCAACCACCTGGTACACCGTCGTGTTCCTGGTTCTGGCGTCCACCTTTATCGCAGGCAAAATCCTTGAACACAGCTACACCAACGTGTTCGCAGACATACTTAACGTCATCGGCGGCTTCTGGATGGCATTCATGCTGTACGGTTTCCTGATCTGGCTGACGGCCGATATACTTCTGCTGATTCAGAAACCCTTCCACCTGATACCTGAAGCGGCTATACCGAAATTAAGACTTTGGCTTTTTGCAGGCGTCACCACAGCCACAGTCCTGCTCATCGTGATTGGCTTCATCAATGCCGTGAGTCCGATTACCAAACGGTACGATCTCACCGTTGACAAGAGCTTTGGTGACGGCAGTGACACCATGTCGATTGTCGCCGTCTCAGACATACACCTCGGCAGCATCATCCGGAAGAGGAGCATGAGGCACCTGTCGGAGATGATCGCTGAGGAGAAGCCTGACCTGGTGCTTTTCCTCGGTGACCTGATTGACGGAAGCATAGGTCCGGTGTTGCGTGACGACCTCCTCTCCTGGCTCACCCTCCCGGAGCTGCCATATGGCAAGTATGCCATCACCGGTAACCATGAGTTCATGAGTGACCTCAAGAAGTCTATTCCCTATATCGAAAGCAAGGGAATAAGGGTTCTCTCCGATGAGGTGGTAAGGCTTGATAACGGAGTGCAGATTGTCGGACGTACTGACAGAACGGCCATGCAGGGCTCCGGGCCGGGCCGGGCGTCGCTTGACAGCCTCCTGGCTCAGACAGACACCAGTGCCCCTGTCATACTGCTTGACCATCAGCCTTATGATCTGTCTGCACTGGCCGGCACCGCGGTTGACCTGCAGCTGTCAGGCCATACCCACAACGGGCAGATGTGGCCGTTGACCATCATTACCAGCAAAATGTTCGAACTGAGCCACGGATACAAGAAGTTCGGCAACACTCATGTGATAGTCTCATCGGGTTTCGGCATCTGGGGCCCGCGCATGCGCATCGGCACCAGGCCCGAGATACTCTCTGTCACCCTCAGGGGAAGATCAGAGTAGCGGATAGACCTTTTCAAGCATCATCCCGCGCGAGCCTTTCACCAGGATTGTATATCCCTCAGGCCTCTCCGACCTCAGCCATACACCCGCCTCCTCCGATGACCCGAAAAGCCGGGCCGGCAAATCCCCGGCTGCCTCCCGGAAGCGAGGACCGATAAGCGCGACTTCGGCAGCGCCAAGACCCCTGACCTGGCTGACAACTGAAGCATGACCCTGGGCGCTCGCTTCCCAAGCTCAAGCATGTCTCCAAGGATCACCATTTTCTTTTCCGACCGAAGGGCAGCGAAAGAGGCAATAGCCTTCTCCATGCTTGAGGGATTGGCATTGTAGGAATCGCGGATCACTATATTTCTTCCGGTATCAACAACCTGCGAGCGGTTATTGGCAGGCCGGTATGATGATACGGCATCAATGATCTCACTTACGGGAACATCAAAAATAAGCCCTGTGGCCATCGCCGCCCGTATGTTGTCAATATTGTAGGAGCCGAACAGTCCTGTGGCAAATGAGTACTCCCTCCCATCCAGCACAGCCTTTACATTGAGAGAGATGCTGTCGCTTTCTTCCGGCAGGGCGGAAAGCTGGTGGCCTTCCGGTGATGAGTAAGGGACAGTCCTTCGTGCGAGTTGCGCAAGTTCGCTGAGAACGGCATTATCATCATTGTATATGACTGTTCCTCCGATTGCACCCAGCCATTTATAAAGCTCTGACTTGGCCTCTCTTACGTTTTCAAACGAGCCAAACCCTTCTATGTGCGCAGTGCCGATATTGGTAATAATCCCGTGCGTGGGCATTGCCGTTTCGCACAGGGATGCAATCTCTCCCACGTGACTGGCACCCATCTCCACAACCAGGAAGCCGGCATCATCGGGAGCACTTAGCAGGGTCAGCGGCACTCCGATGTGATTGTTGAGGTTGCCTGCCGTACTGTGTACTCTGGCTTTACGTGAAAGGACAGCTGTGATGAGCTCCTTGGTCGTTGTCTTGCCGTTGGTGCCGGTGATGGCGATGACGGGAACCGTCAGCCTGCGGCGGTGGAAGGCAGCAAGTGAGGCAAGGGCCTCAAGGACATCATCCACAAGAATTAGTTTTTTCCCAGTCAGTGACGGGTCATCCACGACTGACGCCAGCGCTCCTGCAGCAACGGCAGCTGCGGCATGTCTGTTGCCATCGTGGTTAGGGCCTCTGAGTGCAAAAAAGATCTCTCCCCTGGCCACCGATCTCGAATCGGTTGTTATGCCTGCAGAGCTCTGGTAAAGCTCATATAACCTTTCAGTCTCCATGACATTCTAAAAAAAAGCCCCATTATTATTCATAATGAGGCCTGTTATCATCCTTGATAATCTTATTATTTTAACCCTGTAGGACTACCGACCCTGATCATCGCGCACCTGAATCCGAGGTCATCGCGTGATGCCTCCTGATCAAGGTAACGGCGGGTTGAGGGATTGAGCCAGTACGCCCTGTCCTTCCATGAACCGCCCTTGATGACCCTTGCCTTGTCATTTATGAGTGTGACATAGTCATTGTCAATCTCATTCTGTGCATACATTCTCTCTGTCTGAGGCAGATCGGCGTTGCCTGACCATTCAAGGCTGGAGGATATGCTCGAGATGACGTCACCGTCGAGGTAATTCCTGTAGTCAGATTTCTGGTAGTTATACCTGTTTGCCACGTCCTCGGACTTAACTGTATCTATCTGGAGCCTGCCCAGCCTGTCCTTTTCAACCACCTGGCCGTTTGCATCACGCCTCAGGTCGGTGAAAACGTTACCCCTGAACGGGTTGAACATATCAACATCCTCAGATGAGAGCGGACGATAGACATCCTGAACCCACTCGTTTACGTTACCAGCCATGCAGTAGAGACCGTAATCATTCGGCCAGTATGACCTTACATCGACGGTGATGCTTCCTGCATCGTTAAGGTTACCTGCAACACCCATCATGTCACCGCGTCCGCGGACGAAGTTGGCCATGAACTCACCCCTGTTCTTCGGAGCAGCATTGCGCACGTTGTGTCCGTCCCACGGGTATAATGCCCTTTCATATATTCTCTCCTCGAAGGTGTTACCCCTCAGTCCGTAAGCGGCAAACTCCCACTCAGCCTCCGTCGGGAGACGATAGCGCGGAAGAAGGATACCGTCCTCCTGGCGCACACGCGGATGCAACTCATCAACCCTTTGTCCGGGCACGCCTTCATACTGGCCTGCCAGGTATGACTCCGTATTGAAGTTGTTGGCCCCCGTCTGCTCCACATTGGAATCCTGCCACTTGCTTTCGAGAAGAATCTGCTCGTTTACCCGGTCTGTGCGCCAGACACAGTAATCGTTGGCCTGCAGCCAGCTCACTCCCACTACAGGATAAGTGTTATAGGAGGGGTGCCTGAAATAATACTGCACATAGGGCTCATTGAATGCAAGCGGGTTTCTCCATACAAGAGTGTCAGGAAGAGCACGGCGGTGCACCTCAGGATAATCACTGTATACCCGTCTCAGCCAGTAGAGATACTCGCGGTAATCGAGGTTGGTGACCTCCGTCTCATCCATATAAAATGATGATACGGTTACCCTGCGCGGGTTGTTGTTCCAGTCGAACATCACATCCTGCTCTACCCTCCCCATTGTGAAAGTTCCTCCTTCAATGAGGACAAGGTTGGGACCGGTGAGCTGTTCTGACGCTTCGCCTATCGGATAGCCGAGGTCATTAACATCACTCGATTTGGGATCCCTGTAGCTCCATCCAGTCGTCGGGGATACATTATCCTGTTTCCCTCCCTTGCAGGAAAACATGAAGAGAGCAACAACTACAAAAACCGGTAAAGCTCTGAGTTTATACATAGCCAGATAAGGTTTACTTGATTAATTTTTTTGTACAAATTTTGTTCATTTGCAAAACTCTGCACCAAAATAACTACAAAACGGGTAACTTTATTATATGTGTAACCCTACTTTTTTCAACATTATTGAAACTAAACAAGAGCCCGGGCCTTCACTATGGCTGTGCCCTTGAAAGACGAATCACCACCGGCAAGAATGTAACTGTATGATAATATGAATTTTACAATATCTGCATCCCACCCCAGCGATGTTTCCGCCGCCGTGAATCCCCTTGAGAGATGCCAGAGGGAAACTCCCGACAAAAGGCTTTTCCAATGGGCTTCGGTTCCTAAATAAACTGTATAACTTCCCCCCTGGACCAGGAAAGCAGCTGATGGATTCAATAATATCCCACTCCTGCCGGGAGTGAATGATGCTCCGGTATTAAGGGTAAAGAGCCGTTTCAGCCTGTTCTGTTCCTGCTGATCACTGCTGAGCGAGGGTTGTGTCAGATGCATTGCCGACAGGCCTCCGTACCATGATCCCGTGGAAAACGATATACCTGTACCAAGATCAAACCTGGCAATGTTTGCCGGAGATGTGTATGCTGCTGATCCTCCCGTAATACCTCTTAACGGGTCAATGTCTTCCGGCAGAACGATGGATCCTGTCCTTATTCCGCGATTGACAAGTGAGGCTGTCAGACCTGCGTTAATGTAGAGATCCCTGCCGGCCCTGAAGTGATACGCATAGGAGGCACCTGCCCTCAGGTCATTCATTATGTCACCCAGCATGTCGTCAGAGAGCCATATCCCTGCCCCGCCATGAAGACCCCTGAAATAGCCATCATATGAAGCATAAACTGATTTAAGCCCGAATCCGTTGCCCGGGAGAAATGAGGTGGCGGTGACATTCACCACAGGGGACCCTGTCGCTCCGGCCCATGCCGGATTATACATCAGGTGCATGCCTGACATGGACCCGTACCATGTGTCCTGACCGTTCAGGGTCATGACGAAAATAAGTAAACCGGGCAGAAGAGTTCCGTACCTGAGCTTCATGGTTCTGTTGCATAGATATCAACGATTCATGACCGTTAATATTTTGTATGGATCAGCATCATTCAGAGGGTAAAGATAACTGACTTAACTATCTTTGCCATGATGAGAATAAAAAGCCTGCTCTTTGCTGTTGTTATGCTGATGCCGGCTCTCTCTGCCGCTTCACAGGACTATGTTCCATCCTCGGTTCTCGGCAGGGGAACATGGATGAAGATTGCCGTGACGGAACCCGGCATCTACAGGCTCGACTATTCGAAAATAAGGGAGATGGGTATCTCAAACCCTTCCGAGGCAGTGCTTTACGGCAACAACACCGGACAGCTATCCTTTTATAACGACCGCAGTGCACCCGATGACCTGAGGAAGGTCGCCGTCATGGCAGAAAAGGGCAGCGACGGGATCTTCAACGAAGGTGACTACCTGCTGTTCTATGCCGAGGGCACTCCCCGGTGGAAATACAACAATACCGATGCCGGATACATGTTTCTGCGTCATTGCTACTCTGATACTGCATGGTATTTCATCACATCTGAGCCGGGAGGACCGGCACAGGTGACGGTGGAGACGGCACCCGCTCAACCGCATAACCGGACCTCCTCCTCCACTGACGTCTTCATGAGGCATGAACGCGAAGAGATTAACCTGATCAGGTCGGGCAGGGAGTGGTATCAGCAGGTTGTACCGGGTGTCCAGAACAATATCAGCCCGGGTTTCACCGATCTCCTTCTGACGGAAAAGATCAGGTATGTGATAAGGGTACTGGGCCGGTCAGACTCGGGTGCCTCATTTACACTGAGACAGGGTACGGAGGAGCTGAAGACATTGACTGTCTCACCGGTGAACATGACCGACATCAACGGCATTTATGCCGCCATAACTGCAGCCGCTGATTCCTGCCAGCCCGCCTCGGCGGCACCGTCATTCAGCCTGACCTTCACGGCAAACGGCAACCCTGCGGCGACAGGCTACATAGATTATGCCGATTTCTTCGCCAGGGCAGGACTGGTGTACCGTGACAAGCCCCTCTTTATAAGTGACAGCCGGAGCGCAGGAGACAGCAACCATCACACAGTTCACCATCGGCGGATCTCCTTCCCTGAAGGTGTGGGATGTCACTGACCCTTTCGCACCGAGGGAGATTCTGACTTCATCGTCTGCCGGGAATACCATTTTCAAGGCCGCCACCGACACACTCAGAAAATTTGTGGCTTTCACCGGTGCAAATGCCAGGCAGCCTGCCAGAACTGCCGTGCCGGTTCCCAACCAGGATCTGCACGGGCTTGCCTCTGCTGATATGATAATCGTCACGCATCCGCTGTTCGAGCCTTACTCCCGGCGGCTTGCCGACATGCATTTCGCTGACGACGGCACCACTTCGATCATTGTTACCCCGGAGCAGATCTACAACGAATTCTCCGGCGGCATCCCCGATGCTGCAGCAATAAGAAATTTTGTAAAAATGGTTTATGAAAGGGGCAAGACCGGCGGCACTCCGCTTAAATATCTCCTGCTTTTCGGCGACGGATCATACGAGAACAAAACGCCGCCTCCGGGGAATAGCTCATATATTCCTACCTGGCAGTCAATTAACTCACATGTCGGGGTCCTTTCATTTACATCAGATGATTTTTACGGACTGCTCGACGAGGGAGAGGGTGAGGCCGACGGGTTCCTCGATATCGGTATTGGAAGACTGCCTGCGGCTGACACCGCCTCTGCAGGTATCATGGTACGGAAAATAAGCTCATATCTCAATCCGTCGGCCATGGGATCATGGCGGAATGTCTTATGTATTGTGGCAGATGACGAAGATTCCAACATCCACATGCTTGATGCCGAAGGTCTCTCTGCCACAGCCTCTGCACAAGCTCCTCCTGCACTGACCCAGAAGATCTATCTCGATTCATACCGCCAGGTGACATCTGTGACCGGTGATTCTTACCCTGATGCCGTGAAGGCCATTGATGACCGTATGGCGGCAGGCACCCTCATCATGAATTATGTGGGACACGGTAATGAATCAGGCCTCGCGCATGAGAGGGTGATAAGGACTGACAACATCAACTCCTGGAAGAATGGGAACATGCTGCCGCTCTTTATAACAGCTACCTGCGAGTTTTCACGTTTTGACGATGTCGCCATAAACCAGGCAACCGGAGCAATTTCTGCCAGGACATCAGCCGGGGAACTTGTCCTGCTTAACAGTGACGGCGGCGGCATAGCGCTCATGAGTACCACCAGGGTGGTCTATTCCGCTCCTAACTACACTCTCAACCGGAATATCTATGACTATGCTTTCAGGACCGCTCCTGACGGCCGGTCGATGAGGCTTGGCGACATTATAAGACTGGCCAAGATCAGTTCCGGAACAGGGATGAACAAGCGCAACTTCCTGCTCCTGGGTGATCCGGCGCTGAGACTTGCCTGGCCGGTGCAGGGCGAAGTGGTTACCGACAGCATCAACGGGGTGTCGGTGGAATTTACCACTGACACTCTCAAAGCCCTGTCAACGATAACCATTAGCGGCCATATCGAGGATAATGACGGCAACCTGATGACCGGTTACAACGGTACGGTGGAGTCGACGGTATCAGACAAGGCAGGACAGGTCATCACACTGGCCAACGACGGCGGGTCACCAATGAGTTACCCGGTCAGTGGCAACGTCATATTCCGTGGAACCACCAGTGTCACCGGAGGCAGGTTCAGATTCTCATTCATTGTACCTCTCGATATCAATTACTCCTTTGGCAAGGGATCAGTCAGCTATTACGCTCAGGACGGCGTAAGGGACGTAAACGGCAGCTTTGACGATATTGTGGTCGGAGGGTTTTCAGCGATCGACGTCAATGACACTGAAGGTCCGGTGATAAGGCTTTTCATGAATGACACACTCTTCAGGGACGGAGGGGTCACTGACGCCTTCCCGACGCTGCTGGCGCTCATCAGCGATGAGTCAGGCATAAATGCAACGGGGACAGGGATCGGGCATGACATCATCGCCTGGACAGATGATGATATGTCAGGTGCAGTGGTGCTTAACAGCCTCTTCAGGGCTGACGTGGGGGTCCATACCTCGGGCAGTCTTGTCTACCCTCTGGTATTTGCAGAACAGGGAGAGCATACCGTCTCGCTGAGAGCATGGGACAACCTGAACAACCCTTCGGTGGAGACGCTCAAGTTCGTGGTCGGGACCAGCGGCACCTTCGTTCTGACCAACCTGCTTTCCTTCCCTAATCCGGCAGCTGAAGGGACCAATTTCACAGCGGGACACAACCGGCCTGATACGGAGATCGATATTACCATAACGGTAATCAACAATGACGGGAGAGCCGTGCGGGTGATAAGGGAGAGGGTAAACAATCCCGGATATGCCCTCCCGGACATCCAATGGGACGGCTGTGACAGCTACGGCGGCAGGGTGGCCCGAGGCCTCTATCTGTGGCGTATTGAAGCAGTTACCTCCGGAGGCGAAAAAAGCTCTGCCACAGGGCGCATCATCATTTTGTAAAACAACACAATAACTCACCCCTTTTTTTGTTTTATATTTGCACAAAATTTTGAATCTATCTGGATATGAAAAACAAGGCGCTGATTGCTGGCATTATATTGCTATTGTATATATTTATCGTTCCGGCTGCTGCCCAGGATGACCAACCCTACAATGTCATCCAGACGGTTGTACCCTTTCTGACAATCGCGCCTGATTCACGTGCCGGAGCAATGGGTGACGCCGGTGTGGCTACATCAGCTGATCTGTTCAGCATGCACTGGAACCCAGCCAAGTACGCCTTCATTGACGGTAACGGGGGGTTCGGGATGTCATACTCACCCTGGCTCAGGGCTCTCGTTCCGGATATCAACCTGGCATATCTCTCAGGCTACTACAGGATAGACAGCAGGCAGGTGCTTGCATCGAGCCTGATGTACTCGTCACTGGGTGAGATACAGTTTACTGATGACTACGGCAACTACCAGCGCAACTATAACCCCAATGAGTTTTCCATTGACGTGGCTTACTCCCGTCTCTTTTCCGAGCACTGGTCGGGCGGCGTGGCACTCAGGTTCATCTATTCGAATATTACAGGCGGGATGACCGTCGGTACCACCGAGACCAAAGCCGGCATCGCCTTCGCAGCAGACGCCTCGGCTTTCTATACGACACCCCTTGAACTCGGCACCAGGACAGGTAACCTGGCCGCCGGTGTTAACTTTTCAAACATCGGCTCCAAGATGAGTTACACAACCGATGTTGACCCCGATTTCATTCCGATGAACATGCGTTTGGGGACAACTTTTTCAATCAACCTCGACAAGTACAATGCAATAGCATTTTCCATCGACCTGAACAAGATGCTTGTACCAACGCCCCCGATCTATGACACTGACGGGACCACAATCATTTCCGGCAAAGACCCGAACGTCTCCGTTCCGGTGGCTATTTTTCAGTCGTTCTACGACGCTCCCGGAGGCTTCAGCGAGGAGATGAAGGAGTTCACCCAGTCAATTGGTGTTGAGTACTGGTATAATCAGCAGTTTGCCCTGAGGGCCGGGTATTTCAATGAGGCTGAGATGAAGGGAAACAAGAAGTATTTTACAGTTGGAACAGGATTCAGGCTCAGTGTCTTTTCGCTTGATTTCTCATACCTTGTACCGATAACCCAGAACAATCCCCTTGCACGCACGCTGAGATTCTCCCTGGGATTTGAATTCGACTCGCTTCGCAACCTCAGCCAGAAGTAATTTACCGTTATGACACTGCATCACAGGATAGGACAGGGCATAGACTTTCATCGCCTTGAGGAGGGGCGTGAACTGTGGCTTGGAGGCGTACGCATCAACTCATCAAAGGGATGCGTGGCCCACTCCGACGGTGATGTCCTGATCCATGCCATCTGTGATGCTCTGCTTGGTGCAGCGGGGTTGAATGATATCGGGACACATTTTCCTGACACCTCGGATGAGTTCAGGGGCATTGACAGCAAGATTCTGCTAAGGAGAACCGTTGAGTTGATCCATAAGAAGGGTTACCGGATAGTGAACATCGACAGCACTGTCTGTCTCGAGCTGCCGAAGTTGTCGCCCTATATTGCAGCAATGAGGAACACCATGGCGGCTATTTCCAATCTTTCTCCCGATGCTGTATCAGTCAAGGCTACCACCACTGAGAAGATGGGTTTCACCGGCCGCGGCGAGGGTATCGTTGCCATGGCCGTCTGCCTTATTGCCGACCTTATCCCGGATAATATTTAAGTCCGTAAAGTCTGTAAAGTCGAAAGTCCTTAAAGTCTGCAAAGTCTGCGAAAGGTCTTGCAGTCATGCAGTCTAAGTGCCTGACATTCAATTCCTAATTCTTAATTCGAAATTCCTTTCACTATTGCCTAATGCCTACTTGATAGATATCATAACATCGTTTACATCAAAATATCAGCACATCGTTTACATCTAAGGAAGACCAAAATATCACAACATCGTTGACATTGAGGTCAATTCCGTTCTTTGAAATATTGTTCATTCGTCACCATAAGCATAACGATTATGGAAGACGATCTCGTTTTCAGGAAACAGGCTGCAGAAATGTATCTTAAGGGTGATTCAATCTCTGATATCGGCCGGAAGCTTGGACGTTCACGCCAATGGGTTTATAAATGGATTCTTCGTTATCGAACCAAAGGTGGTGATGCCTGGTATCTATCCGAATCGACTTCTCCGAAGCACGTAAACAACAGAGTTGTTCAACAGGAAGAAGAGTTGGTTGTCAATGTGAGAAAAGCTCTTGAAGGTCGCGCTTACTCTCAAACTGGCGCATTGACAATAATGTATGAGATAGAGCGTATGGATTAAAGTCACCATCAATACCGACTATCAATCGGATATTGAAACGGAACAATCTGATCAATCCCAGCAGTGTAAAACAGAGAAAAGGGATAGAATACCCCAACCACTTCACTCTGGTTCAACAGATGGATCTGGTAGACCACGGTACCTCACAGGGGGTTCCAGGTTCTATTTTCAGAACATTATTGACACTGAGAACCATCATGCTGGGGTTTATCCGATCAAGGATAAAAGCTCTATGACAATAGCAGGCAGTCTTGTACACTTCTGGACGGCCTATGGGATGCCCGACTATCTTCAAATGGATAATGAGTTAACATTTAGAGGGAGCAATCGCTTCCCAAGAAGTTTTGGTATCGTTCTACGTCTGGCATTATCCCAGGGAGTTACCCCCATCTTTATACCACCCTCAGAGCCTTGGAGAAACGGAATAATAGAAAAGTTCAACTGTAATCTATCCAAGTACTTCTTCACACCTCAAAAGTTCGCCTCATATGAAGACCTTGCGCTAAAGGCACCGGAGTTCTCGGACTTTCATAATCAAAATCACCGGTATTCCAGTCAGGGAGGTAAAATCCCCAACCAAATCCATTCTGCCTGCCAGGATCATAAACCTGAGCCAATTAACCTGAAGGATCCGATCCCCCTTGTTAGCGGTTCGGTCATTTTCATCCGCTTTGTGAGGAGCGATAGAAGGTTATCAATACTTCGAACCGGCTTCACATTGAAAAAGGAATTGGTTTACACTTATGTTATTGCCCAGATAGTTGTAGACCAACATGTTCTTCTCATAATCCAGGATGGGATAATCCATCACGTCTTCCCATTTGCTATGCCTGTTACCTGAATACAATATGTCAATGAACTTATGATATTTTGCCTTGCTTAGACGGCGCGCCCCCCTAGGGGGGCATCCTTAGCAAAGATTTACGCTGTATTTATGTGTCATTTTTTATCATGTGTAAACGATGTACTGATATTTTACTTAGCTTAGAAAGTGTCAACGATGTGCTGATATATTACACCTACTGCCTACTGCCTCATCAATAAGGCTGTCATCAGCCTGCGATGGCATTGTGACAACAAGCCCCGGTGTGCGTTCCATCTCCCTGGTAATTGAAGCTACCGCTCCGCTGTTCCTCGCCCAGCTGCGCCGTGCAATGCCGTTGTTGACATCCCAGAAGAGCATCGACCTTAGTCGTTGTGACGCCTCCGGGGTGCCGTCCAGCACCATTCCGAATCCGCCGTTGATCACCTCACCCCAACCCACTCCGCCGCCGTTATGCAGTGACACCCATGTAGCACCGCGAAAGGCGTCACCAATGACATTCTGCACCGCCATATCAGCAGTGAAACGTGAGCCGTCACGGATGTCTGACGTCTCCCTGAAGGGGGAATCGGTGCCCGAGACATCATGGTGGTCACGGCCGATGACTATCGGGCCTTTAATATCGCCTGCAGCAACGGCTTCATTGAAGGCTTCAGCTATCATTGCCCTGCCACGCGCGTCAGCATATAGTATGCGTGCCTGCGAGCCCACGACAAGCCTGTTAATTGCAGCCCGCCGTATCCAGTGAATATTATCTGACATCTGCTGCCGGATATCTTCCGGCGAATCCTTCAACAGCCGTTCGAGAGTCGCTGCAGCGATGAGGTCTGTGGCCGACAGGTCGGCAGGATCACCTGAGCAACATACCCACCTGAATGGTCCGAAGCCATAGTCAAAGCAGATCGGACCCATGATATCCTCAACATAGGATGGGTAGCGGAAGCCGCCCTGGCCGTCAGTGACATCTGCACCGGCACGTGATGACTCGAGAAGAAAGGCATTGCCGTAATCAAAGAAGTAGGTGCCGTGAGAAGTGTGGAGGTTGATGGCTTCCACCTGGCGACGGAGCGATGACTGCACCATCTTTCGGAATTTTTCCGGATCATCGGCCATCATGGCATTGGCTTCGTCAAAGGAGATCCCGGCAGGGTAATAACCGCCAGACCACGGGTTATGCAGTGAGGTCTGGTCAGATCCCAGGTCGGCCCACAGTCCCTCCTCGGCAAACTTCTCCCACAGTTCAACGACATTGCCGTGGTAAGCAAGTGATACAACGTCACCGGCGGCGCAGGCCCTTCTCACACGGTCTGACAGGACGGTGAGGTCATCGTGCACCTCGTCTACCCAGCCCTGCGCATACCGGGTTGTGATGGCCCTGGAATTAACCTCGGCAATGACCGAGACAACGCCTGAAATATTGCCGGCCTTGGGCTGTGCCCCTGACATGCCTCCCAGTCCTGACGACACAAAGAGCTTGCTCTTCCTGCTGCCGTCGTCAGATGTTTTCAGCCGTCGCAGGGCGTTGAGAAGGGTTATGGTTGTCCCGTGGACAATACCCTGCGGACCGATATACATGTAAGATCCTGCTGTCATCTGTCCGTACTGTGACACTCCGAGAGCGTTGAACCTCTCCCAGTCATCCTGTGACGAGTAATTCGGTATGACCATGCCATTGGTGACCACCAGGCGTGGAGCCTCCTTATGGGATGGGAAGAGTCCGAGAGGATGGCCTGAGTAGACCACCAGTGTCTGCTCATCGGTCATCTCCGAAAGATATTTCATGGTGAGCCTGTACTGGGCCCAGTTCTGGAAGACGGCCCCGTTGCCACCATAGGTGATAAGCTCATGTGGGTGCTGTGCAACGGCGGGATCGAGATTGTTGGTTATCATCAGCATGATTGCGGCGGCCTGAACCGACTTATGCGGATAGTCGCTGACGGGCCTGGCCTTCATCTCGTATGAGGGCCTGTAGCGGTACATGTAGATACGGCCCCGGTCACTCAGTTCAGCGGCAAACTCAGGTGCAAGTACCCCGTGCAACTGCGAGGGGAAGTACCTCAGTGCATTGCGCAGCGCCAGCTTCTTCTCATCGGTGGTCAGAATATCACGCCTCCGGGGGGCATGGTTGACCGACGGGTCGTATGGCTTTGGCGCAGGAAGGTGACCGGGAATTCCTTCCCTTATTTCCGATCTGAAATCATTCATAATAAGAGTTGTATATCACATTACAAATATACTAAAACGAGCAGAGACGTTGCATGCAACGTCTCTGTTTACAGCCACCGGACGGGTTGTCCAGGCTTATTGTTCGCTCACTATTTCGTCATCAACAAGTATACGCCCGCAGTATTCGCAGACGATGATCTTTTTTCTCGACCTGATGTCAAGCTGGCGCTGCGGGGGTATCTGGTTAAAGCAGCCGCCGCAGGCGTCGCGCTTTACCGAAACCACTGCCAGACCGTTGCGGGCATTGGAACGGATTCGTTTGTAGGCCGTCAGGAGTCTCTCCTCTATTTTTGTCTGGAGCTGACTGGATTTGTCATCAAGCTGCTCTTCCTCCTTCTGTGTGTCACGGGTTATATCATCGAGCTCGGATTTCTTACCGTCAAGGTCACGCGTTCTCTCATCCAGAGCTGTCTGAGCTTCGGCCATCACCTCCTTCTTCTCCGCCACCTGTGCGGTAAACTCACGTATCTTCTTGTTGCATAGCTCTATCTCAAGGGTCTGGAACTCAATCTCCTTGGAGAGAGAATCATACTCCCGGTTGTTGCGGACGTTGTTCTGCTGTTCTTCATATTTCTTGATCAGAGCCTGTGAGTTGGTAATCTCGTTGGTCTTGCCAACAATAGACTTTTCCAGCTCGGCGACTTCGCCCCTGAGGTTTCCTATCCTGGTCTCGAGTCCAGCCACATCATCCTCAAGGTCCTGTACCTCGAGCGGAAGCTCCCCTCTCAGGGTGCGTATTTTATCTATCTCTGAATCAACAAGCTGCAGTGAATAGAGTGCTCTTAGTTTTTCCTCTATCGTAAGTTCGGTCTCAACCGTTTTTGTCTGTTTCGCTGTCATCTTACTGGAAGTAATTTATCGGATTCGTTTTTATCCCGGAAAACCGGAGTGCAAAGTTAGGAAATTTTTTATGAATCAGGTCGTGGAGTATCTCCAAAGATAATTTTTCGCTCTCATAATGGCCGGCATCAGCCACAAGCATATTTTCAGGGGCTTCGGTGAAGGAGTGGTACCTGATGTCACCGGTGATGAATGCATCGGCGCCGGCGCGGGTGGCTGCGGGGATGAGGGCGGAGCCTGACCCTCCGCAAACTGCCACCCTGGTGATGGGGCGGGCGGGGTCGCCGCTGTAGCGGATGCAGGGCAGCCCTGTCAGCTGCTTCAACCGTGCGAGCAGCTCACTGCCGCTGACAGGAGCGGGCAGGGTGCCGATTGCGCCCGCGCCGGCGCCGTGATGCTCATTCTCCAGGGCGATGATGTCATAGGCCACCTCCTCGTAGGGATGAACCGCCAGCAGAGCCCTGATACACGTCCCTGCCAGGTGAGACGGCATGACAGCCTCTATGCGTACCTCAGCCTCGGCATGATCCTCTCCTATGCTCCCGGCAAACGGATCAGCAGCCTCGCCTGCGCGGTAAGTGCCCTCTCCCTTCACATTGAAGCTGCAACGATCGTAGTTGCCGATCTGACCGGCTCCGGCGGCAAAGAGAGCATCCCTCACACTCGCGGCATGGAGCTCCGGCACAAAGGTCACGAGCTTCGAGAGCTTACCCCTTAGAGGTTCGAGTACCTTGATATTCTCCAGGCCGATCTTCTCTGCAAGGATATGGCTCACCCCACGCCCGGTGTTGTCAAAGCTGGTATGGGCCGAATATACGGCGACGTTGTGCCTCAAAGCAGCAGCCACGCTCCGCTCCGTATTGCTGCCATAGGCCAGGCGCTTCAGAGGGGTGAAGATGAGGGGATGATGTGATAAGACAAGACCGCAGCCATGACTTACGGCCTCCTCAATCACTTCAGGAGTAACATCAAGGGTAATCAGCACGGAATCAATCTCTGAACCGGGGTCTCCGGTCTGCAGGCCGCTGTTGTCATAATGTTCCTGAAATGCCAGGGGAATAATCCCTTCGAGCCATCTAACAAATTCTCCGAGATTGACCGCCATAGGCTTACGTGATTTCGTCACTCAGGTCAACAAGCAGAGCCCTTATATTACGAAGATTTTCAGCTATCTCCAGCCGGTAATCGGTCTCCTCACGGTTATTCTTCAGCTGTTTTTTTGCACCTTCCAGGGTCATACCCTTCTCCCTCAACAGGTGATGGATAAGCCTTAGGTTTTTGATGTCTTCCTGCATGAAGAGCCTGTTGCCCTTATTGTTCTTTTTTGGCCGCAGAACATCAAACTCCTTCTCCCAGAAACGAATGGTGGAGACAGGCTCGGAGAACATTTCGGAGACCTCTCCTATCTGGTAATAGAGCTTTTCAACTTTCTTTTCCCTGTAAGGCATTTCAGATTTTGTGAATCAATCGAACGTCTGTCCGCTCTTGCTTGAGATCTCCAGCATCCGGTCATATTCTTCCGGGGTGAGATCATTGAAATAGTACAGTGCCGGGTCAACCTGCCTGCCGTTTACCAGCACCTCATAGTGCAGGTGGGGTGCCGTTGAGAGGCCTGTACTGCCAACGTAACCTATCACATCGCCTCGTTTGACCTTCTGCCCCACCCTCACATTGAATTTGTCAAGATGAGCATAAACGGTCTGGTATCCGAAGCCGTGATCTATTATTATATGGTTACCGAGCTCGCGACGGGCCGACTTAACCGTGCTGATCACACCGTTACCGGTGGAATACACTTCGGTACCTGTCGGTGCGGTGAAGTCCATGCCAGAGTGAAATTTTGATATCTTGTAGATGGGATGAATGCGGTACCCGAAACCTGAGGCAGTGCGCTTAAGGTCCTCGTTGGAGAGAGGCTGTATCGCAGGAATGCTTCCAAGCATCTCCTCCTTCTCCGAGGCAAAGGCTATCAGCTCGTCGAACGACTCTGACTGCACATAAATCTTTTTCCGGATTTTGTCAAGCCTCATCGCGGTCTGTATCACCAGTTCCGAATTCGAAAAGCCCTCAAGATCCCCGTACCTGTTAACGCCCCCGATACCGCCTTCACGGAATGATGATGCAACCGGTTCAGTCTCGAAAATCGTCCTGTACAGATTGTCATCAGTCTCCTGGAGATGACCGAGCACTTTCTCGACATTCTCCATCTCCCTGTTCATAAGCTCATACTGCAGCGTCAGCTGCTCTATCTCTTTCTTAAGCAACTTCTCCTGGGGGGAGTCAAAGACGAATGCAAAAATAAAGCCGTAAATACCGGCCAGAAACAGTGATGCAACGAAATAACCGAAAAGCCTCAGGAAGGTCTGTCTGATCCCCAGCTTAATCCTGTCAAAGCTGAGAGTTTCATGATTAAATTTGTACTTGGTCTTTGGCATCTGCTATGATGGCAATCTCAATGCCGTACAAACATATGAAATAATAAATATAATTCAAAACAAACACCTGGAACCGATAAGAAGAATTTATTTTCCCTTTCAGGGTTTCGAGAGGAAATCGAGCATCATGAAATACTCATCCTCCGACAGGTTGTCGGTGAAATACCACAACGGGTTCACATGTGAGCCGAAGAGATCGATCTGGTAATGAAGGTGCGGTCCCGATGATATTCCCGTGTTGCCTGAAAGCCCGATGAAGTCGCCCCGGGTAACCTTCTGGCCCCTTTTGACTCTGTATTGGCTCAGATGGCCGTAAATGGTCCGGTAGCCGTAACCGTGGTCAATCACAACCTTTATTCCGTAACCGTCATTATCATTTCCTGCATAATATACAACCCCCGCACCGGTAGCGTAAACCTCCGTTCCCAGCGGACACCGGAAATCCTGGCCGAAATGCCACCGGGGCGAGCCCAGCACCGGGTGCTTTTCACGGAATTTCATGCCGTCACCAAGAAGTGATGTGACATTGACAGGCCTGATATATGGCAGGTGGGCCCACATCTTCTTCCATTCGGCTGCACTTTCAGTCAACTCGGTAAGTGAGTTGTACTCTATGTTGGTCTGGGTCTTGAGGTCATTAAACTTTGAGCTTATGTGCGCCATCATCTCACTGTTCATGTAACCCGTCAGGTCACCGAGCCGGTTTGTACCCCCCGAACCACCCTCAGAGATGTCATCCGGTATGAGGGGAAGGTCAAGAATGGCACGGTATGAATAGTTATCCGTTGAACGGAGGTCGGAAACAAGTGCGGAAGAGTAATCGATTTTTCTTTCGAGCAGGGCATATCTCAGCTTGATTTCATCAACCTGCTGGGAAAGGAGTTCCTCTTTGGGAGAGCCAAAAAGACGGTGGAAAATCAAAGCATAAATGACTGTCATCAAGACAGAAAGGCCAAACCAGAGCATAAACCGGCGAAGCTTCTCAGTTCCGTTTCTCCGGTGCTGCAGGAACTGTAGGCTGACCGCGTCAAAAACGTAATTCTTCCTTTTCAGCATCAATAGATCAATATGTTGCCACTATTTTTGGACTCCTATCTGACAAACGTAAGATATTTGAATTAATTTTACGCACCCCGGAAAGAATTGTTTCATACCCGGGTGAGGATTAACATGAAGTCAAACGAGATAAGGGAGGAGTTCCTCAGTTTTTTCAGGTCAAAAAAACATAAAATAGTACCGTCGGCACCGATGGTCATCAAGAACGATCCCACGCTGATGTTCACCAATGCGGGGATGAACCAGTTCAAGGATATTTTTCTCGGAAACCAGCCTGCAGCATATAAGAGGATAGCCAACTCGCAGAAATGCCTGCGCGTATCGGGCAAGCATAATGACCTGGAGGAGGTGGGGCTTGACACCTACCATCATACCATGTTCGAGATGCTTGGCAACTGGTCTTTCGGTGATTATTTCAAGAAGGAGGCGATAGAATGGGCCTGGGAATTCCTCACAGAAAAAATGGGCATCACGCAGGAGCGGATTTACGCAACTGTCTTTGAGGGTGACCCTGAAGATAATGTACCACGTGACGAAGAGGCAGCAGAGCACTGGAGGAGATGCTTTACCTCCCCCGGCAACCATATAATCGACGGATCAAAAAAGGACAACTTCTGGGAGATGGGTGAGACCGGACCCTGCGGACCTTGTTCGGAGATACATGTAGACATAAGGTCTGACGCCGAGCGTGCAGCCACACCCGGTCACCTGCTGGTCAACAGGGGACACCCTCTGGTCATCGAGATCTGGAACCTTGTTTTCATTCAGTATAACCGCAAGGCCGGTGGAGAGCTTGAGCTGCTGCCGGAAAGACATGTTGACACCGGCATGGGCTTTGAACGCCTCTGCATGGTCATACAGAACAAGAAATCAAATTATGACACTGACGTCTTCCAGCCATTGATAGCAGCATCAGCCGCCGTGACGGGAAAACCTTACGGCATTAATGATGAATGGGATATAGCGCACAGGGTAATCGCTGATCATCTTCGCACTGTCTCGTTCTCAGTGGCTGACGGACAACTGCCGTCAAACAACAGGGCGGGCTATGTCATAAGGAGGATACTCCGCCGTGCGGTAAGATACGGTTACACCTCCCTCGGGATGAATGAACCGTTCATGCATAAGCTTCTGCCAGCCCTGGTTGAGTCAATGGGCGGGCACTATCCTGAGCTCAATTCGCAACAGGATATCATCACAAAGGTCATCCGTGAAGAGGAACAGGCGTTTCTCAAAACGCTGGGCAAAGGACTCAGGATGATAGAGCGGAGGGTGGAAACGCTGAAAAAAGAAGGAAAGAACCTGTTTCCCGGCAGTGATGCATTTGAACTGTTTGACACCTATGGCTTCCCCGTTGACCTCACACAGCTGATACTGAGAGAGAACAGTCTTGACCCTCGACGAGGAGGCATTCAGGAGTGAGCTTAATGCACAGAAAGAGAGATCGAGAGATGATGCAGCCGTGACCGCAGGTGACTGGGTGGTGATCCATGAGGTTGACAACACCCTCTTCACCGGTTATGACCGGACTGAGGATACTGTCAGGATAGCACGTTACAGGAAAGTAGTCTCCAGAGGCAGGGAAGCTGTCCACCTGGTCTTTGACAGAACACCCTTCTATGCAGAATCGGGAGGCCAGACAGGCGACAAGGGTTACATCTCAGCCGCCGCCGAAAAGATCCTTATCAGGGATACTGTCAGGGAGAACAACCTTATAATACATATTGCAGATAAGGTGCCGGGCAGTCCCTCCGCCAGGTTTACTGCGGTGGTCGACAGCGAAGCAAGGCAGGATACAGCCAACAATCACACCGCCACCCACCTGATGCACCATGCCCTCAGGGAGGTGCTCGGGAAGCATGTTGAACAGAAAGGGTCACTTGTCACACCCGAAAGGCTGAGGTTTGACTTCAGCCACTTCAGCCAGGTCACCGCGGACGAGCTGGCTGCAGTAGAGGAGAGGGTCAATGAGATGATCATGAAGAACATCATTTCAGAGGTGCATGATGATACTCCCGTTGACGAGGCTCTGGCGATGGGAGCCATAGCCCTGTTCGGAGAGAAATACGGTGAAAAGGTCAGGGTGGTCTCGTTCGGAGAGTCAGTGGAACTGTGCGGCGGAACGCATGTTGAAAGCACTGCACGGATAGGCCTCTTCAAGATAACCTCTGAAGGCGCCGTGGCCGCCGGCGTGAGAAGAATAGAGGCAGTGACCGGGAAAAAAGCCTTTTCGTACATAAGCGAAAAACTGAAAATGCTTGAAGAGATTTCGATAATGCTTCGGAGCACGGGCAACCCGGTAGTTAATATTTCAAAGCTGATGTCTGAAAACGCATCGCTCAGAACCACCATCGAAAAGATGCAGATTATAGCAGCGTCAGCGGCAAGGAGTGAGCTGACAGCAGGGGCTGTCAGCGTCGGCAAGTGCCGCATCTATTCGGGCGTGCTGGAGAAAATCCCCGGAGAGACCCTGAAGAGTATAGCCCACCAGATAAGGCAGTCAGACGCAGGCAGCATAATCATAATTGGTGCAGAGAACGAAGGGAAGGCATCCCTGGTAGTCGGACTGGGAGATGACGCCGCCGGATCATCTCATCTGAACGCCATCGAGATTATTAAGGCAGTAGCCAGTGAGATAAGTGGTGGAGGCGGAGGACAATCCTTCCTGGCGACTGCCGGAGGGAAGAGACCAGAAGGCCTGCACGAGGCTGTGACAAAAGCCGTGGCACTGGCTAAAAAACTGCTGTAATAAACCCGGCATTTAAAAGTATCTGCCTGAATTCTGATCCGACTGTTGCTGAGACGGCTGAGGATGCGGCATCAGGTGCGTAACCTCCTTATATTTTTATACATTTGTCATCCGTATGAGCAGGTCGCTATCAATATTTGTAGTCTTCATTTTTGTGGCCCTGGCGCTGTACACGGGAGCGTGTTCAGTGCAGCCCTGCTATGAGGAGACAGACCCGGTGATGATTACACATCTGCTCACCAGTGGCACGGGTGAGACAGCCAAAGCTGATTCGCTGAGGGTGAGGGGTATCTCTCCAGGCGGAATCCTTAAATTCGTTGACGCCAGGGCGGTATCGGTATTTGCCGTGACACTCGATCCTTCAGAGGACCACTCCCTCTTTGTCATCACTCTCAACGGCATCTCGGATACTGCTGTCATCTTTTACACCCGTAAACCTCATCTTGTATCGCCTGAATGCGGATACACATTCGTCAGCGATATAACCGGGCTGATGACAACCCACAATATCATTGATACACTAATGATTGAAAACAAAAGCGTGAATCTCGATGGTCAGAAGAACCTGCATCTGTTTTATTAGTTTCTTCCTTCTTATCGGAAGCAATGCAATGTCGCAGGATACGGTGACCGTGCCACTGCATATAAGGGCAGGCTTTGACCTCTCCGGGCCGGTAATTCAGATGATTGGTACAGACCTTATCAGCTACGGAATCGCTGCCTCAGTCGACATCAACTCAGCCCTGGCAGTCACCGGCGGCGTCAGGTATTCGGACTTCCGGTTGTCAGACTACAGCTACGACTTCATGAGCCGCGGTATAAGCGTCACCGCGGGCACCGACTATAACTTTATCAAGGCAAACGCCTCCCAGGGGAAATATTATGCGGGCATCGGGCTGAGATACGGACTGAGTTTTTACAGCGAAGAGGCCACCGTGATAAGGTACAACAATGAATGGGGGGCCGGGGAATCGTCGGTTCCGCTGTCTCGCCACACCGGTCACTTCCTGGAGATAACACCCGGCGTGCGCACAGAGATATTTCCGTGGATGACTATAGGCTGGAACCTGTACATGAGGCTCCTGATAAGCGCAGGTGCCGGGAAGGACCTCAAGCCAGTGCATATGCCAGGCTATGGCGCCGGCACCAAAGGAATGGCCACGGGGGCAGAATACTATGTCTCGATCTCAATACCATACAAGAAAATCAGGGTGGCAATTAAGCCTAAAATACAACAGTCGGACGAGGAAGAAACTCAGGAAGGCACCCCGGCTGATACACGCACAATTACCCCGGGCTCAGGCAGCAGGCTTTGAAACAGGCCGGTGGCTGAAGATCAGAAGGCCCATGAAGGTGAGGAACCCGTTCACAAGCAACATCTCAAACCCGAACTTATAACCGTTGAAGAGCTCCTCTGAGTACAGGCTCAGGAAATAGCACAGGACCGGCGAGGCAATTGCAACCCAGGGAGTAATCCTGTCATTCACCCTCCTGCTTGTGAAAAGTCCGAATGAGTAAAGACCCAGTAAAGGGCCATAGGTGTAGCCGGCTATCGTGAAGAGCTTGTCAATTATGGCCCGGTCATTCATCTGCCTGAAAAGCAGGATGCATATGAAAAAGATCAGGGCAAATGAGAAGTGGACCGAATACCTGATCCTGGTCTTTTTCCCGTCATCCATACCGGTCTTCTTCTCGAGCCCAAGGAAATCGATGCTGAACGATGTGGTCAGCGACGTCAGTGCACCGTCAGCGCTGGGGAAGGCTGCCGAGATGAGACCGATCAGGAATACCACACCCGCCGCAGGACCCAGGTACTGGAATGCGATGGTCGGGAAAAGGTCATCCGTCATCGCCACCTTGATTCCCTCTGCTGATGCATAGAGTACGAGGAATGAACCAAGCACCAGGAAAAGAAAAACTACAAAGACGTTGATGGTACTAAACGTGAACATGTTCTTCCGTGCATCCCTGAGGTTCTTAATGCTCAGGTTCTTCTGCATCATCTCCTGGTCAAGCCCGGTCATTGTAATCGTAATGAACATTCCGCTGAAGAACTGCTTGACAAAGTGGCGGGGATGATCCCAGTCTGTTATTACTATCCGCGACATGTCACTGTCAAACACATCACCCAGCAGGTTAAAGGCTGACGAACCCAGCTCCCTGCTGATGTAAAAAACTGACAGGACCACTGCCAGAAGCATGAATGTCGTTTGCAGCATGTCGGTCCAGATGATAGTCCTGATGCCTCCTTTAAGTGTATATCCTATGATGAGAGCCACGAAGATCGCGACATTGACCCAGAACGGTACATTCCATGCATCGAAGACAAATATCTGCAGCACGTTGATGACAAGAAACATTCGAAGTGAAGCTCCTATCACCCTTGAGATAATGAAGAAACCGGCGCCTGTCTTGTATGACCAGAACCCGAAGCGCTGCTCAAGGTATCCGTAAATTGATGTCAGCTTGAGACGGTAATACAGGGGCAGCAGCACCATTGCTATCACGACGTAGCCAAAGAAGTATCCGAAGGCCACCATCATGTATGAGAACTGCGTCTCGCCCACCCATCCGGGCACGGACATGAAGGTGACACCCGAGAGTGATGCACCGATCATGCCATAGGCTACCACAAACCATGGTGATACCTTGTTACCGATGTAGAAAGACTGATGATTTGCCTTGCGTGCCGTAATGAAGGTCACACCGAACAGAAGTACGGTATAGGCAACGAAAATTAACAGGATTAGTGTGGGTGTCATATCTCTGAAAACATGTCTGCAAGGATAATAAAAAGATTGCAGATAAAAATCAGGATCATATCACGTTTCGGGTAAATAATGAATTATTTTTGTCGCAAAGCCAGTATATGTCAGCACGATTCCCCTCCAAAATGCTCGAAGAGGCCGTTAATGAGTTTGCCTCCCTGCCCGGGATAGGCCGCAAGACAGCCTTCAGGCTGGTGATGCATCTCCTCCGCCGCGACAGCGGCGAGGTGCGCCGTTTCGGGGAGACCATTACGAGGCTGCGTGAAGATGTATGCTACTGCAAAGTATGCCATGGCATCAGTGACACACCTGTCTGCGATATATGCAATGACCATTCAAGGGACAGGTCGCTCATATGCGTTGTTGAAAACGTTCAGGACGTGATGGCGGTTGAGAACACCCGGCAGTTCCGTGGCCTGTATCATGTGCTTGGCGGAATCATTTCACCGGTTGACGGCGTAGGCCCCTCTGACCTGACAATAACGAAGCTGGAAGAGAAGGTCCGTGAAGGCATTGTAAAGGAGATCATTCTTGCCCTCAGTACGACCATGGAGGGAGACACCACCAACTTCTACATCTATAAGCGGCTTTCAGGTTATGACGTCCGCATAACAACCCTGGCAAGAGGTGTAGCCATCGGTGATGTCCTTGAGTATACCGATGAGATTACCCTGGGCCAGTCTATCGTCAACCGCCGCCTGTTTTCCCTCCCGTCGCAATCCTGAAACCCCGTCGCTCTCCTGAAGCCCCGTCAAAGACATGAGCCCGCGTCATGGCCCCGTACCCGCGTCACAGTTCTGAACTGAAATGACCCTGACTGACCAGGGAAGGAGTCATGAAACCCCGCGAAAGTCATTTTTTTATTCTGAAAATCTTGCTTATTTTGATGAAAATCAACAGCTGATGACAGAGACATTCGACAGGTTCTTTTCAGATGCGTCGCACCTGATGAAGAAATCAGCAATTCGCGAGATACTGAAACTGACCCAGAGGCCAGATATGATTTCCTTTGCCGGTGGGCTTCCCTCTCCGGATTCCTTCCCCATTGAGGACATAAAAAAGGTCACTGTGGAGATACTTGATGAAGACGGGGCTGCAGCGTTGCAGTACGGCACCACGGAGGGCGATATCAGGCTTCGAACACTCCTTGCGGAGCGTCACAACCTGAAAGACGGACTCAGTCTGTCACCAAACAATGTCATGATTACCACCGGTTCACAGCAGGCACTTGATCTCTGCGGTAAGATCTTCATTAACCGCGGCGATGTGGTTCTGGTCGGGTTACCCTCCTACCTGGGAGGGTTGAACGCCTTTTCCAATTACGGAGCCAGGCTGAAGGGCATACCGCTCGACGACCAGGGAATGAGGCCCGACCTTCTTGAAAAGACGATAATAAGCCTGAAGAATGACGGCAGCGTTATTAAATTCATCTATATAATACCCGACTTTCAAAACCCCACTGGAGTCACTCTCCCGCTTTCGCGCCGCCTGGAGGTCATACGCATAGCCGAGAGGCATGACCTTGTCATCGTCGAGGACAGTCCCTACCGCGATGTGCGCTTTGAGGGCACCCCTGAGCCGCTGATGTCTTCACTTGACACTCAGGGCAGGGTTCTGACTCTGAATACCTTTTCCAAGATCCTTGCCCCCGGGTTCAGGCTGGCATGGGTAACAGGGCACCCTGAGATCATTGACAAGCTCGTGACCGCAAAACAGGCTGCCGATCTGTGCACACCCCCGTTCGTACAGAAGATAACGGCGAGATACATCGAAAAGGGACTCCTTGACATCAATCTGAAAAAGACCGTTGAGCTGTACCGCGAGCGTCGTGATTACATGCTGAAATGTTTCCGCGAACTGATGCCTGCAGGCGTAAAATGGACGGAACCATCCGGAGGCCTCTTCCTCTTCGTCACCCTTCCGCCCTCGATGGATGCCGCGAGACTCCTGGAAAGGGCGATACAAAAAAAAGTCGCCTTCGTCTGCGGCTCAGTCTTCTACTGCAACAATGAGGGACACAATACAATGCGCATTAACTTCTCCTTCTCAGGGCCCAAAGATGCATGCGAAGGCGTACGCAGGCTGGCTGAGGCAATAAGGGAGGAAATGGCTTCGGCCTGAAACCGATGGAGCTGTCGGTAATAATCGTCTCCTACAACGTCCGCGATTACCTGAGGCAGGCACTCCGGTCAGTCATCACCGCCGCAGAAAATATCAGCCACGAGATAACGGTCGTTGACAATAACTCATCCGACGCTTCACCGGAGATGGTGAGGAAGGAGTTTCCCTCTGTCCTGCTCATAGCCTCAGACACCAACGAGGGATTTTCTGCAGCATGCAACAAGGGTATCAGAACATCATCAGGAGAATATCTCCTTGTACTTAATCCTGACACTCTTGTTCAACCGGACGCGCTTGAGAAAGCAATCTCCTTCATGCGTGAACATCGTGACGCGGGAGCTGCCGGAGCCAGGTTGCGCGACGGCAGTGGCAGGTTCCTTCCTGAATCCAGGAGAGGATTTCCCTCCCCCCTGACATCACTCTTTAAATTCACCGGTATGGGAAGGCTCTTCCCCCGTTCAGCGTTGTTCAACGGTTATTATCTCGGAGAGAAGCCTGAGGATGAGATATGCCGTGCTGACATACTCACTGGCGCATTCATGATGATAAGGAGGGAAGCCCTGAACAGGAGCGGTCTCTTTGACACAGCCTTCTTCCTGTACGGCGAGGATATTGACCTGAGCTGGCGCATAAGGAAGGCCGGATACTTCAACTATTATCTGCCTTACGTCAATGTTACTCATTATAAGGGAAGAAGCACCATGCATGAGCAAGAGAGCTCCATCAGGCACTTTTACGATGCCATGAAGCTCTTCTCCGTCAAACACCTGGGGAGAGGATGGCACATGCCGGTCAGGGCCGGTGTAACTCTTCTCGAACAGGCCGCCCTCGCACGGATGCGCCTCGGACAGTTGATGAAAAAGAGTCCCCTGTTGTTAAAAAGGCACGGCTCCACTGTAACCTTATAACAATATTTCACGTATATTAGTCTCTTTATGTAAACTAACCACCCTGATGAGAAGGGCTAAATATATCTTCTGTCTGATATTTGCTGTATTCACCGTCTCTCTTGCTGGTCAGTCGAGGAGTGAATTACGGGAGATGTTTTTTTCTGCAGAGGGAGATCTTCTTTTTGAAGACTATGCAGAAGCACTCCCAAAATACCTTAGTCTTTCACAGATCTACCCTGAAAACTATAACCTGTACTTCAGAATCGGCCAGTGTTACCTGAACACCCCCGGTGAAAAAGACAAGGCGATCGCCTGGCTCGAGACAGCCGTTCAGAACATCAGTCCCGGGTACCGGGCCGGCAAGCTCAACGAGACGGGTGCCCCTTATGATGCACTGTACTTCCTGGCCAATGCATACCGGATCAGCACCAACTTCGACAAGGCACTGGAAACCTACGAACTCTTTCTCAGGGACGTTGACACCGAGATATATGACATTGAACTGGTCAGGTTCCATATGCAGACCTGCCACAACGCCCGTCAGATGATGCGTAAACCGTTGACCGTTATCGACAGGAACGTCGGAAGCCCCGTGAACAGCCGGTTCTCTGAATTCAACCCGGTGATCTCATCAGACGAAAAATCGCTGATCTTCACACGTGAGCTCCAGTTCTATGATGCAGTCTTCTGGTCAACGCTTGAAAACGGGATCTGGTCTGAACCGGAGAACCTCAACCCGAAGCTCGGAATTGACCAGGATTATTATCCATCGTCTCTGTCACATGACGGGCGCACTATGCTGCTCTACAGGATTGACACCTATGACGGTAACATTTACCAGAGCAAGTTCGAAGATGGCTCCTGGAGCGGGGTGACAAAGCTCAATAACAATATAAACACAAAATACTGGGAATCTCATGCCACTATGACGCGCGACGGCAGGAGAATCTATTTCACCAGTAACAGGCGCGAAAGTATCGGCGGCCTGGATATCTTCATGTCTGAACGCGACAGCACTGGCGACTGGGGCCCGGCGGTGAACCTCGGACCCGGAATTAACACAATATATGATGAGGAGACACCATTCCTGGTGAATGACGACCGAACACTCTTCTTCAGTTCACGCGGTCATTTTAACATCGGCGGATATGATGTCTTCCGGTCTGACCTTGACGCAAATGGCAGGTGGAGCACACCAGTGAACATCGGCTACCCCGTCAACACTACCGATGATGATCTCTTTTTCACACCCGTAGGCAAAGGTGACAGGGGCTACTACTCAAGGTTTGACGATAAGGGATATGGCCGCTCGGATTTGTTCAGCTGCGACATATACTCTGAACGTAATCCGCGTAACTTCATAGTGACGGGTAAGGCCACCGTCAGCAATCTTCTGCCTGAATTCGCGCAACCGGTAAAGGTCACAGCCGTCAGCAGTGCTGATGCAGCCCGCATGATCACAACCCTGACCAACCCCCTCACAGGCCTTTACTCATTCAGCCTGCCCCATGGGGCCTACCGAATCACCTTTGATTCTGAAGACGCTGTGACACTTTCCCGGAACCTTGAGATGCCGGTCAGTTACGGGGCCGACACTGTACGGATCGACCCGGTAATACTGGAAGAGACGGACTTCTCAGCCCGCCTCAGGCTGCTGTCAGACACCCTCCTGAAAGTCAACTCAGCGGAGCCTGTAAACATAAACCTGATCGCTGAGGAGAGGTCCCTCCTTAATGTCGGGGTGCTTCCTCCCGACTCTCTGCTGACCGTGGAGCTGTTTGGGATTACGGATTCGACATTCACCTACACATTCCTGCCTGAAGAGGGTGAGAGCATGATTAGCTTCCGGCTCACCGACCGTTTCGGGAATGACACCAGCGCCGTTGTATGGGTGAGTCGTAATGATTTTATCGCACCTGATGTCATACCGCTTTATAATAAGATACTGACCAGACCCGTTAGTGAAGGTAAGGATGAGAACATAACGGTAAAACCCGTAGCCGCGCGCGACAGTGCACTCCTTTCTGCAGATATAAGCGGCGATGAGCCATTGCCGGCAGATGAAGCTGATGTGAGAGGAGGCTGCCGGCTTTGGTGGCTGCTGATTGTCGCAGCCTTGATTATCTTCTTTTTCATGTGGAGGAGAAGACAAAGGAATAGAAATGAAAAAGATTAATAACATAATGAAAATGAAGAGACTTGCGCTTTTATTATTCATTCTGTCTATTGGTTGCATCGCCAGATCACAGGACAACCTCAGGTTGCAGGAAGCCTTTTATGAGGCCGAATACTTCATGATGAGGGGAGACTATTCCGATGCACTTCCCTACTACCAGGGTATCTACGCTGCCATGCCGGATAATGCCAGCATCGCATTCCGTATGGGTCTGTGCTACCTCAACATACCCGGAAGCAAGAATCTTGCAATCGAATACCTTGAGAAAGCCGCGCAGAACGTCACTGCAAAGTACCGCGAAGGCTCACTCAGGCAGATCGAAGCACCTTACGAAGCGATTTTCTTTCTCGGAGACGCATACAGGATAAACTACATGTTTGAAAAAGCGAGGGAAGCATATTCAACCTATCGCGAGACCCTCCTTCCTTCAGACATCGAGAACCTAATGTTTGTTGACCAGCAGATAGCCGCCTGCAATAACGCCCCTTCACTGATGGCCTCACCGGTAAAGTTCACCGTGGAAACGGTTGACCCTGTCCTCAACGACGGCAATGACAATTTCTTCCCGGTTGTCTCCTCTGACGGCAAATCTATTGCCTTCATGACTTCTATGAAATTCTATGATGCCATCATGTTCTCACGGATGGTAAGGAATGATTGGACTACTCCCGTAAACATCACTCCCCGGCTTCAGTCTGACGGTGATCATTACGTCTCTTACATCTCGCCCTCAGCAGACATGATGCTTCTCTCAAAGGATGATAACATCAACAGTGACATCTGGATGAGCAGCTTTGACGGGACAAACTGGGAACCCGCACGCAAGCTTAAAAAGGAGATCAACACGAAGTACTGGGAAGCTCACGGTTTCATCACAGAAGACGGAAAGACGATGATATTTTCCAGTGACAGGCCAGGAGGCTTCGGCGGCCTTGACCTCTATATTTCGAAACTTGGCAACGACGGTGAATGGGGCAAACCGGTAAACCTGGGGCCTGAGATAAACACCCCATTCAATGATGACCGGCCGTTCCTGATAAAGAACGGGACAATCCTCTTCTTTGCCTCACAGGGTCATTTTAATATGGGCGGCTATGATATTTTCCGCAGTGACATGCAGTATAACGATCTCTGGAGCAAACCGGTCAACCTCGGCTACCCTCTCAATAACCCTGACGACAACATTTTCTTTTGTCCTGCAGAAGACGGAAAGTCAGGATATATTTCACTTTCAGGCAGGGATGACGGGGCAGGAATGAGTGATATCTACCGGATAAGGTTCAAATAATGATTTCCATCCGCCATACATTGTTCCGGAAGGTTTAATTTTGCATCAAACAGAGACATGGGAATAAGGGGAATTCTATTACTTACCGGACTGCTTTCACTGGCGCCACTGAGCGCACAGAAGAAAAGCGAGATTAAGGCTATTTGGCTGGAGGCTGAATCGCACTATCTCTATGGCGAGTATGAGCTGGCCAACCCTCTGTACCTTATCCTCAATGAACTCAGGCCTGACAATGCCAACATCAAATATAAAATTGGAAACTGCTACCTGAACATCTTTGATGAGAAGCCTAAAGCTATTCCTTTCCTTGAGGAGGCAGTAAGGAGCACAAGCTATAACTCCAAAACCGGAAAGCTGAAAGAGAAGAGGGCTCCGCTCGATGCCTATTTCTCCCTGGCCAACGCTTACAGGATAACCAACAGGCTTGACAGCGCACTGAACACCTACCGCTTTTTTAAACAGCTGATCTCTGAATCTACAGAGATGCAGAACCAGGAGTTCGTCAACCAGCAGGTCCAGGCCTGCAATATAGCCTCTGTCCTGATGAAGTCTCCCGTCAGTGTGCTGATCCAGCCACTGAAGGAATATATTAACCAGGGTTCTGTCAATGACAGACCGGTTGTGAGTTTTGATGAGAGAACGATGGCATATACCGAACGCCGCGGGCTCGAGAGTGTGGTCTATGTCACCCGCAGGGAGGGCAACAGCTGGGGTACACCTGTTGACATAACTCTGGAGGCCTCGATGGGGACAGACTGCCACACGACATCGCTGAACAGTGACGGGACAGAACTCTATCTATTCAAGAATGACAACTATGACGGCAATATCTACATTACCAGGTTTATCGACGGCAGATGGTCTCCGATTGAAAAGCTGAACAGAAACATCAATACCAAGTACTACGAATCACATGCCGCGATATCATCAGACGGCAATAAACTCTATTTCACGTCAAACCGCGAAGGAGGACTGGGTGAGCTCGACCTGTGGGTGTCGGAGAAGGACGTCACAGGAGACTGGGGCATACCGGTGAACCTGGGGAAAACGGTTAATACGCCCTACAACGAGGAGACCCCGTTTATTTACGGTGATAACAATACACTGATTTTCAGTTCAGAAGGCCATGGTTCAATGGGAGGATACGATATCTTCATGTCAAAACTTGCAGCAGGACAATGGACCAGTCCTGTCAATATCGGCTACCCTCTCAGCACAACCGATGACAACATTGGCTTTCAGCCATTCAATGGCGGTACCTTCGGTTTTTACTCGATCATGACCGGCTATAAAAAGAAGGAGATCACACTTGTTTCATTCAATCCTCCTTCCGAGGAACCGAGAGACACCGTAACAATCAGCTTTAATCCGGCGGACCTTCCCTATCTCACCCAGGTTGACACCTCACTTCTCATCACCAATCTGATGCTGAGAGATGTATCTGACAGGGACGAAGAGATTGATCCCGAAGTACTCTATTACACTGTCCAGGTAATGGCTCTCTATAACCCTGTTGACCCTGCATATTTTGAATTTGCGCAGATCTCGGTCTTCTACAACAGCACAGACAGGTTCTACAGGTACACCACCGGAAACTTCAGTACCAAACGTGCAGCCTATGAAGAGCTCAACAGACTGCTCAGACTGGGCTATCCGACTGATATCTTCGTGAAGAAAGTGTACAGGAATGATTCTGGAAGGTGACGGCGTAAGGCTGAGGGCCGTTGAGCCCGAAGACCTGGAGCTCCTTTACAGGTGGGAAAATGAGGAAGCTGACTGGAAGCGGAGCAATACCCTTGTTCCCTACTCCAGGTATATCCTTAAAAGATACATTGCAAACTCTCACCGGACACTTTTCGAGACCTGCCAGCTGAGACTCATGATTGATGTGATGCCTGGCGGCAGGACCGTAGGCACTGTCGATCTTTTCGAGTTCGATCATTTTCATATGAGGGCCGGCGTGGGTATCCTCATTGCTGACCCTGCCGAGAGGAAGAAAGGTTACGCCTCTGCAGCCCTGAAATGCATTATCAGATATGCATTTGACACCATCGGCCTGCATCAGATCTGGTGCAGCATAATCGAAGGAAACAGCGAGAGCATGAACCTCTTCAGGCATCACGGGTTTGAACTCTGTGCAACCAATAAAGAGTGGATAAAGACCAGCAGCGGTTTTGAGACCGAATACACACTTCAGCTCATCAACAGGGCAAAATAGAATTTGCGACTTCCGATTGTCGATTTACGATTTTAGGCTTTCGACTTTACAGACTTTAGGGACTTTACAGACTTTCGACTTTACAGACTTTCGACTTTACAGACTTTCGACTTTTTTTCCAGCCAGCATGCCGCATGCAGCTGAGATATCAGCTCCTCTTGATTTCCGGACGGAAGCCCCGATTCCTGATGTGACAAGCCGATGCTTAAATCTCATCATTGTTGCATGGTCAGAGCTCTGCGTCCAATCTTCATTAACAGGGTGAAAAGGCAGGAGGTTAACTCTTATCCCTGTTCCTGCAAGTAACCTTATTAATTCATCAAGGTGACCCTCCGAATCATTTCTGCCTTTAATCATCACATAGGCGACGGTAAAGCGCCTCTTCCGTCGGCCCACATATTCCTCCATCAGCCTTAGTGTTCCGGTAAAAGGCCATCTGGCTTCTGCAGGAATGACCTGCAGACGCTCCCCGGGAAACGGGGAGTGAAGGCTGAGGGTTATGTTACAGTCTGTTTCATCAAGCAGTCTTTTAACTGCCGGATCAACTCCTACCGTCGATATCGTCACCTTGCTGTGGCCTGCTGCCAGACCCCATTCCGACGTCAGAATATTACATGCTTTAATGACCTCCTCAATGTTATCGCCCGGCTCACCCATTCCCATCAGAACGATATGGGTGAAGTTGTGGGGCAGACAGACAACCTGGTTTATAATTTCGCCAGCCGTAAGGTTGCCTCCCCATCCGTTCTGCCCTGTGGCACAGAACCGGCAACCCATCCGGCAGCCCGCCTGCACCGAGATGCACACTGTCTGCCGCTTTCCATCCGGCAGCCAGACAGTCTCATGGTGGAGACCCCCGGGGGTTGTGTAAAGGTATTTTACCGATCCGTCAGCAGATGTCTCCGAATCCGCCGGAGGGTACAGGCCGGTCACAAAATTATCTTCGATAGCCGTCAGAACCTTTTTCGGGATATCATTTATCTCTCCGAATGACCTGATGGCCTTCCGGTATATCCAATAAAGCAGCCGTCGGGCATATCTCCCGTCAATGCCCCTGCTGACAAGAAGAGCCTGTATCTCTGCAGGATCCAGGCCTGCAACCGCTATCCGGTTAATTGATTCTTTCACCCCTGTAAAGATATTAATTTACCACTCTTAAACTTTTTCCCCATCTTTATGATTCAAAACTGAGGCACCGCTGATCAACTGTTCAACGACTGATGGGAGCACCAACGAGTAATAAACGTTTCGGCACAGCACCGGTTTATTTCACAGCTGTCTCCACAATACTGGGGGCCATCCTCTTCCTCCGCTTTGGGTTCGCAGTGGGAACGCTCGGATTCTGGGGCACTCTGCTGATAGTAATGCTGGGGCACGCGGTTACCATCCCGACGGCTTTGGCTATTTCGGAGATAGCTACCAACAAGCGTGTAGAGGGAGGCGGGGAATACTTCATTATCTCGAGGTCATTCGGCCTGAACATAGGGGCCACAATAGGCATTGCACTGTTTCTCTCCCAATCAATTAGTGTTGCCTTTTACATCATCGCCTTCACGGAATCCTTTGAGTTCCTCTTCAATTATTTCGCTGACCGGTTTTCCGTGATTGTACCCCGACAGGTGATCAGCCTTCCGGTGACACTGGTGCTCGGCATTCTAATACTTAAAAAGGGAGCCGGCACCGGAGTCAAAACACTGTATGTGGTTGTTGCCATCCTTTTCATCGCCATACTGTTCTTTTTCATCGGCAGGCCTGCCGCTGACAGCATGGCTCCGGGGCATCTTCCTGTCAGAGACATGCGAAACATGGGAGACTTCTTCATGGTCTTCGCCATTGTATTCCCTGCCTTCACCGGGATGACTGCAGGTGTAGGCCTCTCGGGCGACCTTCTTAAACCCTCCAGGTCCATTCCTATAGGAACTCTTTTTGCCACACTGACCGGACTGGTGGTATACGTTTTTGTAATATATAAGTTGTCAGTCTCGGCCTCAGTGGAAGAGATGCTTGAGAACCAGCTTATAATGGGCAAAATAGCCATAGGAGGTGCCGTAATCATTCCGCTGGGACTGGCAGCCTCCACCATCTCATCGGCACTGGGATCGGTCATGGTGGCGCCACGCACACTGCAGGCCCTGGCAATGGACACCTCCTTCCCCTCCATGAGACTCAACAGATGGCTGGCGACGGCGCGGAGCAATGACGGGGAGCCGGTGAATGCCTCACTGGTGACACTACTGATTGCAATAATATTTGTAGCCCTTGGAAGCGTCAATGCCGTGGCAGAGGTAATATCAATGTTCTTCCTCGTAACATACGGATCGCTTTGCCTTATTTCATTCCTCAATCACTTCGGCTCCTCACCCTCATACAGACCCTCCTTCAGGTCGAGATGGTACCTCTCTCTCACAGGCTTTATCGTTTCAGTGACAGTGATGTTCAGGATAAATACTCTCTACGCACTTACTGCAACCTTGCTAATAGTTCTGGTCTATCTCTTCATTAACCAATATCACAAAAACAGGCAGGGACTTGAATCCCTTTTTGCCAACGTACTGTTCCAGATCAACAGGAATCTGCAGGTCTTCCTTCAGAAATCGGAGAACAGGAAGAAACAGAAGGAATGGAGGCCGGGTGTCATTTGTATTTCAAAGGATTCCTTCAGGAGAGAGAGGGCTTTCAAGCTTCTCAACTGGCTATCATACAGTTACGGCTTCAGCACCTACCTGCACAGGATAAACGGGTTTTACTCAAAGGCTACACGAAAGCAGGCCGATGAGGAACTGGCACGACTGATAGAGATCTACGAGACGTCACATAATCATGTCTATGTTGACACCATTATCTCTCCCTCATACACCTCTGCAATAGTGCAGGCAATACAGGTGCCCGGTATTTCGGGGATGGAGAACAATATGGTCGTCTTCGAATATGACAAGGACAACCCGGAAAACCTCGGTGAGATCATTGAAAACATCCGGCTGATCAGGGCCGGCAACTTCGATATCTGCCTGCTTGCCTCAGCTGGCAAGGAGATGATGTACAGCAAGGGAATAAATGTCTGGATCGATTTCAATGAGCCGGAGAATGCAAGTCTGCTTATACTGCTCAGTTTTATCATCTCCGGACATCCGGACTGGAGGAAGTCATCAATTAAGGTTTTCAGTACGTGCAAGCCCGGCCAGTATGATGTTACGAAGCGGGAGCTCTCGGGCCTGATTACCTCAGGCAGGCTTCCCATTACTGAGAAAAATGTGGAGATCATTGAGATTGAGCCGGGCAGCTCGGTCAGGAGCCTAATAAATGAAAGGTCTTCCACGGCAGCCCTGATCATGACCGGTTTCAGACCGGAAACCCTTAAGCACAATGGCGAAGCAGTACTCAACGGTTACGGTGAGGTTGGCACTGTTCTATTCGTCAACTCACAGTATCAAAAGGAGATTGTATAAAAAAGGCTGTCATCTGAACGGTGGCAGCCTGTTAATTAAATCATACGTCCTACTGTTTCAGTTCAATCCCCTGTTCCTGAGCAACGGCTCTTTCTCCGGTTCACGTCCGCGAAAATTAAGGTACATCTGCTCGGCATCCATTGTCCCCATCTTCTCAAGGATGTTTTTCCGGAAAGAGGTTGCCGTAGCGCTGTCGAAAATGCCCTTCTCATTGAATGCTTCAAAAGCGTCATTGTCGAGCACTGCAGCCCACGTGTAAACGTAGTACCCTGCATCATAACCGTCAATAATATGAAGGAAGTAGGTACTGCGGTACCTGGGTTCAATCTCGGATATAAGTCCGATCTTTTTCATGGTCTCCTTCTCAAATTGCTGCACATCAACATTTACCGGAGCCTCAAGTGAGTAGTAAGCCATATCAAGAAGTGACGCCGCCATTATTTCAACGTTGTCAAAACCAGTGTTGAAGTAGCTGCTGTTTTTTATCTTTTCCACTAGTGCCTGAGGGATCACCTCTCCTGTCTCAAAATGCCGTGCATACATGTCAAGCACCTCGGGCTGGGTAGCCCAGTGTTCCATTATCTGTGAAGGCAGCTCCACAATGTCCCATGCTGTATTGGTTGTAGCGTATGTGTTGTTCGAGAAGAGTGCCTGCAGGCCGTGTCCGAACTCATGGAAGAGGGTGAGCACGTCATCCATGCTCAGAAGGGCCGGTTTGCCGGCTGCGGGCGGGGTGAAATTTCCAACAAGTGTAACTATGGGAGTTATCTCTTTACCATCAACAACCCTGTGGTCACGGTAGCCTCCGCACCATGCACCCTGGCGTTTGCTCTCACGCGGGTAGAAATCCATATAGAGAACACCCACGTGGCTGCCGTCAGCCTCCTTAACCTCAAAGGCCTGCGCATCGGGATGAGGCAGCGGGATGTTGTCAATGCGCGTAAAGGTGATGCCATAGAGCTTTTTGGCCACAGCGAAAACGCCGTCGCGCACATTGTCAAGGCTGAAGTAGGGCCTGAGTTCGTTATCGTCAAGATCATATTTGGCCTTGCGCAGCTTCTCGGCATAGTACCACCAGTCGTGTGGTGCGAGCTTAAAAGTTCCGCCTTCAGCCTCGATGATCTTCTGCATCTCGTCGCGTTCACGCTTTGCAACGGGCAGTGCCCTCTCAAGCAGGTCGTTGAGCAGATTGAGAACGTTTTCAGGGGTCTTGGCCATACGCGTCTCAAGTACAATATCAGCGTGAGTGTCGTAGCCCAGCAGCTTGGCCCTGGCAGCCCTCAGCCTGACGATATCGGCAAGCACCTTGTTGTTGTCATTTTCATTGCCGTTGTTACCGCGGTTCAGGTAGGCGTCATAAAGCTTCTTACGAAGGTCACGGTTCTCAGCATACTGAAGGAAGGGAATCATGCTTGGCTTCTGCGTGGTAAAAATCCACTTACCCTCCATCCCGTTTGCTTTTGCGAGCTCTGCAGCACTGGCGGTGACACCCGAGGGAAGACCTTTCAGATCAGGCTCATTATCAATTACAAGCTTAAATCCATTTGTCTCGGCAAGCACGTTCTGGCTGAACCTGACAGTCAGCTTCGACAGTTCCTGGTTCAGCTTCTTCAGTTTCACCTGGTCCTCACCCTGGAGCAGTGCACCGTTACGGACGAAGCTCCTGTACAGATTCTCGAGCAGGAAGAGCTCCTCTTCATTGAGTTGTTCATTTTCCCTGTTTTCATATACTGTCTTTATCTTCTGAAACAGCGAGGCATTGAGCAGTACCTCGTCACTGAAGGCTGACACTTTGGGGGCTATCTCCATCTGGAGGGTCTCGAGGGTATCATTGGTATTGGCACTTGTCTGTGCGTAGAAGACATAAGCCACCTTGTTAAGCAGCTGGCCACCGCGGTCATATGGCACAATGGTATTGGCAAAGGTCGGGGCCTCTTTTGAAGAAGTTATTACTGCCACTTCAGCCCTGGCCAGCGCTATTCCGGAGTCAATGGCAGGAAGATAGTGCTTATTCTGTATCTGGTCAAACGGAGGAACACCAAACGGCGTCTTCCACTCTGCAAAGAAGGGATTTTCATGCTCCTCCTGCCTGTTGGTGCATGATACGACTGCCACAAGCAGTGCAGCCGCTATCAGAAAAGTCTTTCGCATGATATAGTTTCTTATTTGATAATTAGCCATTTTGATGAGACGGCAAATATAATTTTTTTATGAAAGATATTCTGTGAAAACCCTCGTTTCACCCTATCTTTAACCTGTCATTAACACTATTTGGAACTGTTGCGGCCTTGTCATTCAAAATAATTGTTAATAACTTGTTCAAGGTTGAAACAATTCACCGGTATTCGAAGTATAACTATCGTTTCCCGGTTCTAACTTTAAAAAGAATAGCACTGCTTATGATGAGACCTCTACCCTCAAAATTTATACTGCTCACAATAATCCTCTCAGCCGTCACTGTTCAGACGCTGATTCCTCAGGCAGTACGCCAGGCGCAACATCAAGTAAAGCCTGACAGTCAATCGATTAATATTCAGAGGGAGTTGACGGTTTCCGGTGCAAACAGTGAATCCGGCACCCCTGTACTGAAAGCGGAAAAGGTCTCCCCCACCCGCACAGGCAAGGACCTTCTTACGGAGAATTGCAGGGTATACCCGGTACCGGCTACCAGTGATCTTACAGTATCAGGAATTGAGAATGTGTCCCTGCTGGAGATCTTTGATGTAACGGGAAACAAGATCATTTCTGAACAGTGCGAAGGCATGGATATCAAAACGTTTAATATCAGCCATCTGGCACGTGGCGTCTATTTTTTGAGACTCACGACACCCCTGGGTGCCGTGATGAAGAGATTTGTCAAGGAATAATCCACCTTAAATCTCACCTTACGCAAAAACCGCCTCGCAATCCGGGCGGTTTTTGTTTTAATGCCTATTCGATTGCGGGGTTTCCTGTTTCAATGTATGTTGTGAGATCCTTAAGCATTCTAACCATGGGAGCTCCGTCCACCAGATCATGATCAATCAGAACGGTCATATTCAGAATCTCCCTGATTAAGATCTCGTTGTCAATCACGACAGGCTTTTTGATGACAGACCCTATGCCAAATGAAACCGGATGAACCGATCTGTGAATGAACCAGCCATTAACCCTTCCTATCATCCCAACGGAGGTTATTGCTGCATTACCCATTTTTTTGTAAGCGAAGCCGGGATTTGCAAGCATCACCCTCCATACTAACCTTCTGGCAAATCCGGGAAGATAAACGTAAAGCCTTTCTGACAGCCCGGTCCGCCTGTTTATGACGATATCCTCCCGGGATAACTCCTTATTCTTTGCATTTTCTATCTCAGCGGTTATCTCCTGCGCGCTTTTGTCGTTCGCTTTTTCAATCACCATCGGAATCGGCACCCTATCCCCCATGATCACTTTTTCCACGAGGATTGAAATGTTTATATCATTGAATATCATCAGTCTTCTTTTACCGCGCAAATATGCGGCAGCATCCGGATGCTCCTTGAGAACGCTGCTGATAACCTTTATAAGCCAGCCATTGAAGGAAATATTCAATCCGCTTCTTCTTGACTCCTGCAGTTTTCTCCTGGGTACTGTCACATCAAACTCAAGAAGGGCCGCTACATGGTGCTTCTTTAGCCCAATTGAGAAGGTGTCAAATGTAGCTATTCGTGAAGCGGGAACAGTTTTATTACTGAATCCACTATTCATTCGGGTTCTGTTTACTGTTAAACTTATGATAATTCTTTAAGAGCTTCCCGAATTGCTTATCCAGTTTTCTCTTTTCGGCAAGGGTAGTCTGGAAGCGCTCCTGCTCCTTTTGTATCTTCATGTAATTATCGTATGAATTCCTGTCGAGCGAACCTTTTTCCAGAGCGTCCAATACGGCGCATCCGTCCTCATTGAGGTGTCTGCAGTCAGGGAAACGGCAGTTCTGAGCGAGGTCATATATTTCAATGAAGGTTGTCCTGACACCGTCCTCAATATTTGTCATACCTAGCTCCTTCATGCCGGGAGTATCAATAATAATACCTCCGTTTTCGAGGATGAAAAGCTCGCGATGCTCCGTAACATGCCTTCCCTTGTTAGTGCTGTGGCTGATTTCCCCCGTTCTGAGTACCTCTCTTTGCAACAGGTTATTGATCATTGTTGATTTGCCCACCCCCGATGATCCCATTACGCAGTAGGTTTTGCCTTTTTCAATGAAACCGGTTATCCGGTCAATGCCTTCATGGGTTGTGTTACTGAGGAGAATATACTTCAGGCGCCTTCCCCTTCCCTCAAGCTCATTTATTGCAGCACTGATTTCATCCTCTGTCACGAGGTCAGTTTTACTCAGTACCAGTACCGGTTCGATACCGGCTGAATGGCATATGGCAAGGTAACGTTCCAGCCTGTTGATACTGAAATTGTTGTTGATAGCCTGAACGACAAAGGCAACATCAATATTAGCGGCAATGATCTGTATTTCACCGAATTTACCAACAGCCCTTCTGGCCAGGAGCGATTTCCGGGTCAGGATCCTGTTGATGAAAGCCTGGCCTAAATCATATGGCGTCATTGCCACCCAGTCGCCTACTGCCGGAAAGTCTTCCCTGGATTCAGCCGAGTATCTCAGGTTACCGGTAATCTCAGCATCATACTCCTGCTCTCCGTCAGAGACAATATATCGCTCACGGTGTTCCTGCGTGACCCGTCCAATGGCAAATCCTGAGAGTTCGGGAGTGTCTGCCTCGTGTGAAAGCTCTTCTGTAATACCCAGATCTACTAATCTCATTCACGATGAAAGTTTTCTGTTACAAAAATAAAGCGTACAATAATGACGATTGCTTAAAAACAAGTTTATGATAATTCGGCCCTGCCTTTTTTATCGTTCAGTTTTTTTTCAGAACTCTGTTCGCTGCCAGTTTACCCGTGAGTATAGACATAGGAACCCCACCTGGACTATATGTCCACTGACCTGCCTGATAAACCGAAGGAATTGGTGTCAATACTGCACGGTCTGCGATCTGAATCTTGTTAATTACCGGCATCTCTTCACGGAATGCCCAGCCTGTAATGCCTCCTTCAGAACTCCCTACCCTCTTTTCAATGCTCAGCGGTGTGAAGGAGAAACGTGCAATGACCTTATCCTTCAACATCGGATAGATGGAACCTGATATCACTTCCAACATACGATCCTCAAGTTCCCTGATGAATTCGTCAAGCCAACCGGCCTCCTCAATTTTTTTGAAAAGATCATACTCGGCAAGTAGACTGATGATCACTCCGGTTTTGCCGGGAGGTGCCATTGTCGGATCCTTGAGTGCGGGAATTGAGATCTCAAATGTGTTCAACCGGGTAAACTTGTCAAGCCAGGCAAGGATTTCCGCCCTGCCGGCTTCCCGGAACCTGGCCAGGAGATCAGTCAATTCCTGCAGGTGTGTTTCACCAAGGCCTTGCCTTGAAGGAGTGTAGAAAAAATGACCGTAAGCTATCTTACTGAAACTCTCAGGCGGTTCATCCACTTCAAGGAAAAGTGAAAACACGGAGTCTCCTCCCCTGTTGTCAAGCATCTTCGCCCTGGTCTCTTCTATCTTTGCCCTGGTCTCCGGCAGCAGGCTTTCTGTTTCGGTTGTCATGTAGAGCCTCTTCAGGTCAGCGGCCCAGATCAGGTTCCTGTAACCGTATCTGATGTTCTCAGCGTCAACCACAAAACGTCCGGCAGGATTGATAGCGGTGATCATCGTTTCATTTCTGATTTCACCGCCAAACTCTACTATCTTTTCCCTGAGAGCCTCTGCAAGGGTGCCCACCCCTCCCCGGGGGTAGAAATAATCGAGATAAAGTGAAAAGTAGCTCAGAGCGAAGAATGCAGGGGTCTTCCTGAAAAAATGTTGCGAGATAATGTCCCTCAGTGACGGATCCCTGACAATGGTCCTAAGATAATCCTCAACAGGAGTGTTCATCCTGTTAATCTTTGAAACAGTCAGTATAAACCTGGGGAACCATGGCAGAATCTTTTTGAAAACAAATGGCAGGTCCCTTTTAAGATCTTTGAAGACAGGGTTCTCTATCCCATAGAGCACATCCATGTGCTTCATTATCTTACGGATAATCCTCATGACCTCATCAATATCGCTCTCACTGCCGCGATAGAGTCTCTTCAGGAGGTCACTGTATTCAGCAAGGCTGTTTATATCCCTGATATGCAGAACTTCATTCTCAATGCCAACAGAGACCGGACTTTTAACCACTTCCATGTGGATGTTCAGGTCTTTCAGCATAGGAAAAATTATCCCCGCATCGAGCAGGGCTCTCACGCCGGCATCAAAATGGAATCCGTCACGATTGAAGGTATTGACCAGGCCTCCGCACCCGCTGTTCTTTTCCACAAGCAAAACCTTCTGACCTGCGCGGGCCAGGTAGGTTGTCGCGGTCAAACCGGCGATACCTCCTCCGACTACAATAGTATCGTATTCGTATTCAGCCATTGTCCTCAGTTTGACGTACCAATAAACTGCCTCCAGACAGGTTTTCCCGGGTCTTATTTTTCAAATCCTGCCAATTTAAGCGTTGTTTCCCAAAGTTCGTATGCAGCCTCCCGGTCAAGTGCAGGGGGTGCCGGCTCCTCTTCGGTGGTTAAATTAAAGAATTTTCCGCTAACTGATTCCATCTTTCCGGATACCCCAAGATAGTACAGTGCTTCTGCGGAGATCCAGGGAGATTTCAATGTTCTGTCAAGGAAGTTCCTCTTGAACCATTTATAAGACGGACCGTTTTCCTGGCCTGTATCTGTTTTAACGGCGCCGGGATGCATGGTATTTATTGTTACTCCCGTGTCGAGGAACAGTTCGCTGAAGACGATCATTGAGAGAAGCTGGGCCATCTTGGCTGACCCGTAACTCTTTAGGCCCGAATAACTTCTTTTCTCCCAGTTCAGATCGTCGAGCCTCAGACCCCAGGCAGCAAACCGGTGTGCCTCTGACCCAACCATGATGATGCGCGCATTCTTCTGCGCTTTAAGCTTTTCCTTCATAATGTAGTTCATTATAAAGGATGAGAGGTAATGGACAACAAACACCTTCTCGAAACCGTCAGGAGTAACTTCTCTTTTTGTCAGATATATACCCGCATTATGGATAACAACGTCGATGGCCCTGTCCAGCACTGCCAGTTCATTTGATACCCGGAAAATATCACTCAGTTTGCTCAGGTCGGCTATTCTGTAGTCGCAGCTCACACCAAAGTCACTCTCAATTTCATGGCGAAGAGCCTGCGACTTCTCCGGATTGCGATTTATGCACAGGAGGTTTGCCCCACGGGAAGCATATTTTCTTGCTGTCTGGTATCCGATACCTGCCGTGGCTCCGGTTATGACAACAAGCTTGCCGGCGAAATCGTCACTGCAGATCATCGGCTCTGACCGGCCGTTCCTGATCATTGCTAATATGTTGGACCACCTGTACTCCCCGAAGTATTTAAAGAATTTGCCCTTTTTTTTATTCATCTCTGTCATCCAAACCTCTTTTTCATGAAACGCCGGTAGGCTTTGCCAAACCGGGGGATGTTGTCAAAAATATCACCCCACAGATCATAGTAGTCTCTCTGCTCTGCAATTTTACCATTATTATTCAGGGTGAGCCTGCTGGTTCCGTAAAGTACTGAGCTCGGATTCTTTTTGAATTTGATTGTCATTTCCCACTCAAGAAAAACAATATTATCAGACTGAATGGCATTGACTATCTTCATTGAGAGATCTTTTGACCGTTTTGTCAGCCGTTCGGTCATTGCCGTAAATTCCTCTATACCCCTGATTTCCTGAACAGTATCTCTGAAAAGAATATCATTGTCATAATATGGCAGAATATGCGACCAGTCAGGTTTTCCTTCGGTATTGTATGTCTGTGACCATAATTCAATCACTGTCTCAAGCGTAATTATCTTTTCGCCTGAAAAAGACTGATCTCCTGAGTTGAAATTGTCCATATAGCTCTATTTAACGGTTTTCAAAACCTTGCATATAATCTAATTGCAGCGTTTTACATATCCTTAACTGAGCAGGTAATCTTCCTTTAGCGCCCTCTTATCTTACAGTCAAAGGATAAATGATTTTAAACAACATAAATACTTCATGCATGCATGGTCCCCGGGACATCCCTGACATGGAGATCAACCTGCGGAAACGGTATTGTAATTTTGTTCTCAATGAACTTCCGGTTTATGATCTTCCTTATCTCACTCTTCACCTTCTCGATCCGGAAGACATCGTCGCTGAAGAAAAGCAGCTGGAAGTTGAGTGAAGAGCTGCCGAAATCTACAAAACGTGCCTCAATATTTTCCTTATCTGCGATTTCCGGATGCTCCAGGGCGCTTGACTCCAGAACCTTAACGACAAGATCCACGTCACTTCCGTAGGCTACCCCTACACTGATCCGGAAGCGTGTCTTCATCGACTGATGGCTCCAGTTAATCACTTTATTGGTAGTAATGTACGAGTTGGGAATAATTACCACAATGTCATCACGCGTCAGTCCTTTTGAGGTGCGTATTCCTATTTCCTGAATTTTAATCACCTCACCGTCAACCTCCAGAACATCCCCGACTCTTGTTGTTCCCTCAATGAGGAGGATAATGCCGGAGATAAAATCATTGAATGTCTGTTGCAGGCCAAGCCCTATTCCCACCAGCAGGGCAGCAGAACCTGCAAGGAGAACTGTAATGCTGATGCTGAGTGTCTGCATCATAAACAGTATAGAGATGATCCACAGCAGGTACTTGATAATCTGGTAAAGCGAGTAGGCATTGCTCATCTCAATTCCAACCTTACTTCGCTTCCTGAAGATCGCCTTTCTGATAATCCACAACAGAGCTTTGGTTGCTATAAATATCAGAAGGACAATCAACAGCGTTGAGGCCATGATCTCGTATTTCCCGACACGAAAAATCACAGCCTCCAGTATATGTCTAATCGTTTCCATCCCTGAAAATACGGTCTGCGTTCAGGTGAGAAAGATACAAACTTTATTTCTTCCTGATCTTTTCGGCAGTTTCAAGATATGCGGGCAACGCTGCGGAACCGTACCACCGGTATAGTTCAATCTCAAATATGCCAGAAGTCACCGTAGGATCATCCTTCAGAAATTCCTCAGCCTCCTCTAAGGTTTTCACATCGTAGAGGAAGATGCCGCGGTACTGCCTCTCGTTGGATGACATGGGTCCTGCGAGCACCAGTTTCTTCTCTGCGGCGAGCCGGTCCATGTTTGCAAAATGCCCGGCGAAGAGGCTGTCGCGCAGCTCTTTATCCTGTATATCCGCCGGTCCTGTCTTAAGTATGACGAGGACATAGGTCTTCATTCCCCGCTCATCGGCCCCAAGCTGGAGTGCGAGGGTGGAATCATACTCATGGTTTGCTTCCTGGCCCGCTGCAATCAAGGAAGCCGCCAGAAGGAGCATTATGGAAAAGAATGCTTTCATATCTATGGAATCAGAAATTTGGATTACTTCTTAAACAAATAAACACAGGTTAAGTTCCTGCTCATCAGGAACGGTGTAACAAAAATCATTTATATTTGCAGCCGCAATATCACAATGATACTGCGCGACCGGAGAGATGCCAGAGTGGTCGATTGGGGCGGTCTCGAAAACCGTTGTCCGGGTAACTGGACCGTGGGTTCGAATCCCACTTTCTCCGCAAAAGATGAGTGACCCCGCTGCAAGCGGGGTCGTTTATTTTGCCGGCGACACGTTAAAAGGCTTGCTTTTACAAGTGGCGGAGGCAGAATAAATGAGACCCGAAGGGTCACTCATCTTTTGGAGGTTCCTCATGAAGGGATCACGAGCGAATGAAATGAGCGAGCAATCCCTTACTGCCTTCCGTACGTGAGACCGGTGGAAAGAAAGTTTTTATATATTTAAACTGATTTCCAACCTTTAATTGCCACAAAAAAAAGTATTAATCTCAAGGCAGCCTGAACATATCAAACGCAGCTGATTGTACCCGAATGACAGAATGAGTGCCATTAACATCACACTTGCCAATGATGATGACAATGATAAGATCATTGGTCTGGCCGAAAAATGCCCGCAGGAGGGCATGATCACCTATTTCGTCAACCGCACTCCACGGTTCAATTCACTCCAGCGGCTGCTTGACAGGGATGCCTGGCACCTTGTTGCCAGTAAGGATGACAACATTATCGGGCTGGTTGGCGTGGTTCACTTTCCGGCCAGTGTGCTCGGTAAAATATACAAGTCGGGTTATATGCTTGACCTGAGAGTAGAAAAGGCATACAGGAGCGGAACCACGGCTTTCAAACTTCTCAGGGCAGCGGAAGATCATGTCATGAAATCAGATGCAGACATGGTGATCGCAAACTTCCTGAAAGACAACAAGCGCCCTCTCGTCTTTACAAAAGGCAGGGTCGGACTGCCAACAGCACATTACCTGGGCACAAACAGGATCTTCAATATTATTCCCATCCGCTCCATGCGGCTTGATACGCGATATAAAATAGACAAACCCGGAGATAAAGACATCCCGGAGATCATAGAGCTTTACCGGAAATATGCTTCACGATATGCCATCGCACCGCTGATCACTGAGGATCGTTTCAGAAATTATCTTGACAACATCACCGGACTTTCCCTCGACAACTTCCTGGTGGCAAGGGAAAATGGGAAGATCAGGGCGGTCACGGCACTATGGGATGAACATCCCTACAAGAGTTTCCAGGTGCTCAGATTGAATTTCAGTCTCAGGGTGGTAACAGGGCTTTTGAGTTTCTTGTCACACTTCATGAAGGTACCCCACCCCATAAGACTCAATGAGCCGCTCCGGCAGCTCTCCCTTGTACTTTATGCCCATGACGATTGTCCTGAAGCCCTCGACACTCTGTTCAGGCATGCAAACAATATTAGCATGGGATCAGAATATACGCTTATCATGCTATACGCACCTGAGAATGATCCTCTTTTCATCCCCATGAAGAAATTTACGGGGATCTCGGTCAGAAGTGAGATGTATATTTTTGCCAGAGAGGCCGCACTGATCGAAGAATTGAAGGAGAATACTTCTGGTGTTCTCATGGATATCACCATGACTATCTGAAGCCAACAATGCATTGGCAATCAGATACGTTCCAGGAGCCAGGCCATGAAGATCCCCAGATAGTTACCGACGGCCAGGCCGATAATAGATGCTGAGAGGCCGGAAAATACTATCTCGCGGTTTCTAAGAGACCCGGCAACGGCCAGAACAACAGCAGGATTAGTTATCATGGCTGTTGATGTTATGATATAGGTATCAGCATCAATCTTGAAGATCCATGACAAGACAGCCTGGATAATCATAGAACCGAATACCACAAAGGCCACATAAGCAGCAATTTTCATTGCAACGAAGTCAATATTCCCCAGGTCCGCCCTTGAGGCAATGACCATGCAAAATATAAGGATAAGGTACATACCCAGCTCAAACGATTTATCGAGCTTCTTCACAGCAGGGATAAGTGAAGCGGCTATTCCCAGTGTTGTGATGATCAGGATAACAACGGCCATCTGTGCCGACGCTGGCACTAACAGCGATGCGGCGCCTCCAATGCCAAAAATCAGGACTGCGATGCCAAAGGACTTCATGAGTGGTACCACCGTCTTCTTTTTCAGTAATCCCCAGTAGGGATCTTCACCGTCAGCCTTGCCCAGATTGCCGGAGGCAGGGTCAATGTAGGAGTATGCCGGTAGAAACATCAGAAGAAGGCGCTGGGCAATTGTCATTACGAACAGAAGATGAAAGGCTCCGATCACAAGGTCATAGGTAACAATAATCATATACGTTGCCTCATCAGCCCCAAGTGCAGTCTGTATTGCTGCAAGGTTGGGCGTGCTGCCGGTATACAGGCCCACCATCATACCTGACACATCCCAGAGGTTCTGGATGCCCTGGTTTCGGAAAATGAAGAAACCGGCAACGACTGCTATAATGACAGCGACAAGGGCAAACGCCAGTGAAAGCATTGTTTTGCCTGCAATCTGAGTCCACTTTTTTATATCCATGGAGAACAGAAGCAGCGGGATTGCAATGGGAATTGTCAGAGTTGTCAGCAGTTCCTGCACTTTTGCATGACCATCAATCATTGGTAATAAGCCCAGGTTGCCAATGACAAACCCGATCACATATGCAATGACAACAGAGCCGATTTTACTTAACAGGCTGTATCGGTGGCACAAACGTAATATCAACAGCGGGGAGAGAAGAAAGAAAAGTACAAGGATTACTGCTGCCATAGGTCATTTCCGAGGTGCCAAAATAGGAATTACTTTTCAGAACATAATTATCTGCCTGTTTAATTGATTGAATCCGGGAGATGCTTTTCCTGCAGTGTCTCCATGGGCGAACCGAACTGATGCTATATTTCAGCATTCAGGTTTCAGTAAAAACAATCATAGGTAAACGTTTTTTCTTCTTCCTTGTTTAGTATTTGATGAACTTTGCAACATGACTGACAAATCGTTTGCCATAGAAGGTATGAACTGCGCATCATGCGCAGCACATGTAGAGAAGGCCGCCTCAAAGGTGGAGGGCATATCCTATGCCAGCGTCAATCTGGCAACGGAAAGACTTACAGTAAAATTTGATGATAAGCGAACATCCCCGGGTCAGATTATGGACGCCGTCAGCAGGGCAGGCTATAAAGCGATAGATGACGCAAAGCAACGGGAGGCATCGCGGCCGGAGGCACAGAACCTGAAGAGAAGGCTCATCTGGTCGCTTGTTTTCACAATTCCGCTTATGGTTCTTACCATGTCAGCCATGGCCGGAGCGAAACTTCCTTCATTTTTATCTCCTGAATCCAGTCCATTGACTTTCGCGCTTATCCAGCTGATACTCACCACCCCGGTTGTCATCACCGGCAGGAGCTTTTACATCGCGGGCACAAAAACGCTCCTCAGGGGAAACCCCGGCATGGATACCCTTGTCGCAATGGGTACGGCTGCCGCCTTCCTTTACAGCATCTATGCCACCATAAGGGTAGCAGGAGGTGACAGCCATTCTGTCCACAACCTGTATTATGAGTCAGCGGCAGCCATTATCACCCTAATAACCACCGGCCGCTTCCTGGAGGCCCGGTCAAAATCAAAGGCAGGAGGTGCCATCCGGCAGCTGCTCTCCCTTGCTCCTCCACTGGCAACGGTGCTTCGCGACGGCAAGGAGAAAACGGTACCTGCCTCAAAAGTCACAGTAGGAGACCTCGTCATAGTCAAACCCGGTGAACGCTTCCCTGTTGATGGCATCGTGACCAGTGGAGAGACTTCAGCTAATGAATCGATGCTCACCGGTGAGAGCATACCCGTAGAGAAGAATGAAGGCTCCGTGGTGACAGGAGGAAGCATCAACATGCACGGATCCGTCGTCACCAGAGCCACCCGCGTGGGAAGTGCAACCACCCTGGCCCAGATAATCAGGCTCGTTGAGGAGGCACAGGGTTCCAAGGCACCAATTGCCAGGCTGGCAGACAAGATATCCGGCATATTCGTTCCCGTGGTTATGGCTCTGGCCTTGCTGGCAGCTGCAGGCTGGCTGATTGGCACAGGCGACTTCCGCCTTTCATTCACTGTCCTCATCTCAGTGCTGATAATAGCCTGCCCCTGTGCATTGGGACTGGCTACTCCCGTAGCGGTGATGGTAGGTACAGGCAGGGGTGCAAAACAAGGAATTTTAATAAAGAGCGGTGCTGCACTTGAGACGGCAAGGAAAGCAACGGTGGTAGTGCTTGATAAGACCGGCACCATAACCACCGGCAGGCCAGTAGTCACAGATATCGTTCCGGAAGAATCATCAGATGCCGGAAGATTACTTTCAATCGCTGCCACAGCCGAGGCCCGGTCAGAACATCCTGTGGCAAAGGCAGTGAACGATCATGCCGCCGCTGCCGGAATTACCGTAACCGTACCAGAAAGGTTTACAGCACTGCCGGGTTACGGAGTGGAGGCCTTCGCAAACGGAACACATATCCTTGCAGGCAGCAGGCGCCTGATGGTGGAGAGAAAAGTCGATACGGCAGGTACTGATAGCAGTGCGGAGAATCTGGCCGCGGATGGCAAGACGATACTCTATATTTCTGCCAACGGAAAATGCGAGGGAGTGATTGCGGTTGCCGATACCCTCCGGCCCGGATCGGAAGAAGCAATAACAGAGCTGACGCGAATGGGTCTCGAGGTGGTGATGATAACAGGTGACGGCGAACAGACCGCAAGGCACATCGCCAGGGAGGCAGGCATAGGAAACGTGATTGCGGGTGTACTGCCGGGAGACAAGGCTGAAGAGATCAGAAAAATCCGTGCCAGGGGAGACACAGTCATCATGGTTGGCGACGGCATCAACGATGCCCCGGCCCTTGCAACGGCAGATACAGGCATAGCTATCGGATCCGGTACTGATGTGGCAATGGAGGCGGCTGATATCGTACTTATTAAGAACGACCTTCGCGATGTGGTGAAAACACTGAGGCTGAGTCGCGCCACTCTGAGAAATATAAAGCAGAACCTCTTCTGGGCATTTATCTACAACATCCTCGGTATCCCGGTAGCAATGGGCGCCCTCCATCTTTTCGGCGGTCCGCTAATGAACCCCATGATAGCTGCCGCCGCCATGAGCTTCAGCTCTCTTTCCGTAGTATGGAATGCATTGAGAATCAGAAATGTCAAGTTATAGAATATTTGTTTTTATTTTATTTGATGCGTCCGTTAAACCTTTCACTCCTGTATACATCAGAGTAATTGAAAACAGGATACAATTAAATCAATCAATAACTAAAAACAATTACTCATGAAAACAAGACTATTTCTTACGGTAGCAGCTTTCATAGCTATGACGGCAATTGCCACAGCACAGACGGCACAGCCCGCCGCTGACCAGACAGGCAAAGGCCGTGCAGCCGGCAACGTTTATGTAGATGCCGATAAAGACGGCGTATGTGATAATTACACCAACGGAACACGTCCGGGGCGCAGGGCATATTCAGCAGGCGCCAACCAGAACGCTGCAAACCGCGGTCCGGGCAAAGGACAGGGACAGGGACAGGCAGCGGGCAACGGTCGCGGCCAGGGTCGGGGCCAGGGCGTGGCAGCCGGCACCGGAAAGGGACGCGGTAACGGCCAGGGTCGTCACAACGGTAGCGGACCGGCATTCGTCGATGCCAATAATGACGGCGTGTGCGATAACCAGGCAACGTCAACGCCAAAAAAATAAATATTACCCGCATTGAACAAGGATGAGCCATATCCCCAGGGCTCATCTCTGTTAAGAAAGGAGACCGCAACAGGCCTCCTTTTTTTTATTTATAAATACCTGTTCTGCCATACTTTATGTCCCCGATACTCCTCACGGCTTTCGGGGCAGGCTCTACGGCCAGCCCTTTACTACTGCCTATTGCCTATTGCCTTCTAATATATCTGTACTAACTTTATCCTTTGACTTTGGACTTTCGCCTTTACGGACTTTGCGGAATTTACAGACTTTACAGACTTTGACTTTAAGCTCCAGCCTTGCACCTCAGTATAATTATACCCCTCTACAACGAAGCCGGCGTCATTGAAACGACACTGGAGAGGCTGCGTGACACTGTCATGCCGGATTTTGTGGAGACAATGGAGGTTATAATCGTCGACGATTGCTCCACTGACAGCTCCGCCAGTCTTGCTGAAAAGATGTCTGAGGAGATAATTGACGCCAGGGTGATCAGACTCCCCGTCAACAGCGGCAAAGGAGCAGCGGTGGCTGCAGGAGTGAGGGCTTCAAGGGGAGATACAATCATCGTGCAGGATGCCGACCTTGAGCTTAACCCGTCCGACATTCCCGCTTTGCTGGAAGAGATACACGGCAATAACCTTGACCTCGTCAGCGGCACACGGTTCCGAACCGGAAAACGTTTCCGCGGCCATGCCGCACCAGCCACCGCAGTCAACAGGTTTCTTTCGTCCATTGCTTCAGGGCTGACACGACGGACAATAACAGACCTGACATGCGGATACAAGGTCTTCAGAAAAGAGCTCTTTGAAAAACTAAATCTTAAGGAGAAGCGGTTCGGATTTGAGACTGAACTCATGCTTAAAGCCCTCCGCGTCCGGGAGACGACTTATGGCGAAGCTGATGTAGTCTACCTGCCACGCAAAAAAGCTGAAGGAAAGAAGATCCGGTTTGGTGACGCGATGGGAATAACGGCCAAGGTATTCCGGTACGGACTGTCAGCCGGAAACTGGTTTTCAGCGCTGACAATTGCCTTTATTATCACCTTCATGACCGTCAACATGCTGACTGTTAAGCATTGGAGAGATGAACAGCGCGTAATAGAATGGGATGCCATCTCCTATTATGCGTACCTCCCGGCAGCGTTAATCCATCACGACCTGTCGCTGAGCTTCGCCGACGGATACGATGGACCTCATAAATTAATCGTCTGGCCGGAGAGAGGTCCTGAAGGAAAGTACGTGATCAAGACCACCATGGGACTTTCGCTGATATGGATGCCATTCTTTCTTGCCGGTCACGTTGCCGCTCTTATCTCCGGAGCAGATGCCGGAGGCTATTCGGAGCCCTATAAGTTCTTCCTGCTGGTGTCGGCACTGGTGTTTCTGCTTATCGGGCTCATCTTTTTGCGGAGGATCCTGCTGGCACATGCCTCCGACAGAATTACTGCCCTGGTGCTGGCATCCCTGACATTGGGCACTAACCTCTACTGGTACACTCTTTTCCAGGGGACGATGGCGCACGTCTATAACTTTGCTCTTATCAGTGCCTTTGTGTGGTATTCAATGAAGTGGCACATGTCTGGCGGGCAAAAGACCTGGCCCGCTATGAGACTGGGGTTGCTGCTGGGATTGATAACTCTCATCAGACCAACTAACATCATCATAGTATTTTTCTTCCTTCTCTATGGCATTACCTCTTGGGAAACCCTCCGGCAAAGGACAAGAGAGCTTGTCTCCGGTTACGGGTACCTCCTTCTCATTTGCCTGATGATCATTGTTGTGTGGCTGCCGCAGATGATATACTGGAAGGAGATGACCGGACAGTGGCTCTATTTCTCATATGGCAGTGACGAACGGTTTTTCTTTGGTGATCCGGCAATCCTGAAGGGGCTATTAAGCTGGCGCAAGGGACTTTTCATCTATACTCCCCTCCTGCTCTTCTCATTTACAGGTATTATAGTCCTGTGGATCAGACGGTCACCCCATGCCCTGGCGGTAACGGTCTTCACCGTGCTGAACATATATATCATCTTTTCATGGTGGTGCTGGTGGTACGGCGGAGGGTTCGGTCAGCGGGCCTTTATTGACAGCTATTCCCTCATGGCGGTAGCCGCCGCCGCCCTGCTCAATGTGCCGCTGGCAGCCGGGCACAGGTGGCTTAAATCCCTGATCCTTTCTCTCTTCCTGTTACTTATGTTGCTCGGTATCTTCAATAACTTCCAGTACTATTACGGTGCCATACACTGGGATTCCATGACAAGGGAAGCTTACTTCGATTCATTCGGGCGGGTAAAACCCTCAGCGCGCTTCCACATGCTGTTGGCCCCCCCTGACTATGAAAAAGCAAGAGAGGGCGCAGACAGATAATGTTCTGCCGGCAACCCTCCCAACCAATCTACACAAAAATCCTATTGAGCCTTCTGTATGCTCGAGACGATATAGTCCTTGGGCTTCACTCCAATTATCCTCTCTACCTCTTTGCCATCCTTGAACAGGATCATCGTAGGGATGTTCCTGATCCCGTATTTGGCGGCAATCTCCTGTTGCTCGTCCACATTGAGCTTGTAAAGCTTAGCCTTATCCTCAGTGGCAACAGCCACATCATTTAGTATCGGAGCCATCATCTTGCACGGCATGCACCAGGCGGCCCAGAAGTCGACCAGCACCACCCCGCTCTTCGTTTTATGAGCAAAGTTCTGAGCGGTAAGATGTTCGATAAGCTCACTCTCCTCAACAGCCGGGGCATTCTTCATCCTGCTGTATGAGCGGTAAACCAGCACAGCCACTACGGCTATGACAACTATTGCAATAATAAGTCCTTTCATTTTCATCAGTATAAAATTCAATTTTTATTGGTCTTATGGAACCCTCATTTTAGTGAAATTAATTCACAGACGTTTGAGTTGGCATAAAATGCCGGGGCCATTTCTTTTTAAATTCTTTTTAGTGAATGCAGGTAGTCAGCTGCCGCCAGGGCTGCCACGGTTCCGTCAGCGACGGCCGTGGTGACCTGCCTGTAACGCTTTACTACGGCATCACCGGCAGCATATACACCTTCAATATTTGTTGACATATCCGGGCCCGCAATAATCTCTCCCCTTTCGTTGATACTGACCTTTCCCTTCAGCGACTCGGTGTTGGGTACATACCCGATGAAGACAAATACGCCGTCAGTCCTGAAATCAGTCACTTCGCCGGTAATAAGGTTCCTTATTTTAACGCCTTCAAGCTTCTCATCACCATAGAAGGAATCGATTGTCGATGACATAATGAATCTGATCTTCGGGTTTGCCTTAGCCTCCTCCACGGCATACTCAAAAGCCTGGAAATGGTCAAACTGGTGCACTATAGTAACCTTCGTCGCATACCTGGTAAGAGAAACCGCCTCCTCGAGGGCTGAGTTTCCTCCCCCGACGACCACTATCTCCTTTCCGGTAAAAAAATCGCCGTCGCAGGTGGCGCAGTATGATATGCCTCTTCCCCTGAAGGTATCCTCTCCCGCGACGCCCAGCGTGCGCGACCGGCCCCCGGTTGCCAGGATGACTGCCTCTGCAGTGAAGGTCTGGCCTTCAACCGTGGTTATACTCTTGAGTGAACCTTCGAGAGAAATTGCGCTTATTTCACTGTTACCCTTCACCACCGCCCCAAAGGCCATGGCCTGTTTCTTCATCACCGAGCCCAGCATATACCCGTTTATCTTTTCTATGCCGGGATAGTTGGCAATCTCGTGTGTCAGTGTCATCTGTCCTCCGGGCGTTCCCTCGGTCAGCACCAGCGTCTTCACCCTGGCGCGCGAAAGATAGATTGCAGCAGTAAGTCCGGCAGGACCTCCCCCAAGCACAATGACATCATAATGAGTTGCGCTCTCCATGATCTAAGCAACGGGCTTACCGAACTCGGTGTCGATGATATGCTTCACCTGAGACATATTCTGAATGCTCGAGGTGGCCTTAACCATCTTCCCGTTCTTATAGTATACCGTGTACGGCAATCCCATGAACCCTCTGGTCATCGGTGTATTGCGGATCACCTGCGCCTCAGGATTGTCAAATTCCATATCGAAGAATTTAACATGATTGTAAACCGGCTCAAGCTCTTCCATGACACCGTATACCGGTATGCACATGGGGCCCATCCTGCCACAGCATACCATTACATTTTCATTCTCGCTGATTGTCTTCTCAAGCTGAGAAGCAGTCTCGATGTGTTTAAGATTCGTGTATAACATTGTTTTATTTATTTGATTACTAATTATTACAATCTGTTCTTTCAGGCAATAGGCAGTAGGCATTAGGCAATAGTGAAAGGAATGAAGAATTAAGAGTTAGGAATTAAGAACTATATGTCAGTCATTTAGACTGCTTAACTGCAAGACCTTTTGACTTTCGACTTTACAGACTTTAAGGACTTTCAACTTTATTGGCTTTCAACTTTATTGGCTTTCAGACTATCTTTACTTCGTGCGTCATCTCAATGCCTGCCTTGCGATAAACGGCTGACACCCCGCAGTAACGCTCCATGGAGAGGCTGATCGACTTCTCTATCTTATCCATATCCAGATCTTTCCCCCTGAATTCATATATGATATGCATCTTGATAAATGCGTTCGGATGCTCCTCTTCAGTATCGCCTTCAACAACCACGTTGAAATACTCCACCTCCTGCCGCATCTTCATCATGAGCGATATTACATCCATCCCGGTGCATCCGGCCAGGGCTGCAAGCATAAGCGGCTTTGGACGAGGTCCGCTGTCATCACCTTTGTCACCCGCCTGATCAATGAAAAAGTGATGTCCGTTGACCTCAGTATCAAACTTCATTCTGCCTTTCCAGGCTGATTCGATTTTATGTCTCATTTGTTCAGTAATATTTCTGCAAAGTTAGTCTTATCCAGGGGGCTTTTTATAAATCGTCCGTCTCACGTGACATGGAGAAAATTGAAACATGACAACCTGGAAGCTGTCGCAGGTCAATCCAGTTCTCACATCCCGACCTCTATTAAACTAATCTCATGCTCTTCCATCGAGGTTTATGCTTAAATTTACCCCATAGAGTGAGTGATGAAAACAATCAGCCATACCGACAAGGAATTCATATGCGATATCACCCTGCCCTGCTTCTCGGCCCTTTCAGCGGAGGAGACTGAGCTTGTGCGTGACAGCCGCGTGCAGGTGTTGTTCCGCCGCGGAGAGAACATAACCAAGCAGGGTGCGTTTGCATCATATGTCATCTTCATTGTCAGCGGTTTCTCAAGACAGTATATTGAATGCAGCAACGGCCGCGACTATAACCTGCGGATCATAGCTCCCGGTGAGATGGTCGGACTGTCAGCGGTGTTCAACCGTAACACCTTCAGCTATTCCGTGGTAGCCCTCACGGAGACAACCGGGTTCCTCATAGAGAAAGAGGCTATTGCAGGACTTGTAAAAAGTAACGGCGAGTTTGCCTTTGGCATCATCAGGCGTTATTGCGGGCAAAATGCACTGCTCTATACATCACTTGACCATGTGCTTCACCAGCAGACCAACGGGCGTATGGCAACGGTGCTGCTAAACCTGGCACCGGAGAACTTCGGCGGTGCAGACCTCTTCAGGCACCTCTCAAGGCGTGAACTGGCGGACTTCGCCGGCATCTCCACAGAGGGAGCGGTGAAGGTGCTGAAAAGCTTTGAGAGGGATGGTCTCATAAACCTGTCTGAGAAGAGCATCATCATCCTTGATCATTCCAGGCTGGAGGAGATAAGCAGAGTAGGATAGCCTCAATCGGCAGTCAAATCAGGCAGTAGGCAGTAGAGGAATTTTCGATTTCAGATTTTCGATTGTCGATTAATTAAAAATCGCACATCGCAAATCCGCCAGTGGGCGGACACAGTCGCCAATCCATCCAACTTTCGACTTTACTGACTTTTCGACTTTACTGACTTTTGACTTCTACAGCCTGATCGTCTGTCCCGGCAGGTTCACTCCCTCAAGATGAAGCAGCAAGGGAGTGCTGCGGTCATTCTCCTTAAGCATGGTGACATCAACCTGAATGCTCTTTTTCTCACCTGGCAATAGCACAATGTAGTTATCGTCAAGGTAGACCGGCGTTACCATCTCACCATCGGAAGCGCGGATAACCTTCATCCGGATAAAAAAGGCCGCTACATCACCGCTGTTGGCCAGGTCTACCGTGTATTTACCGTTGTTGCTCTTCATCATCTGTCCGACCACCTTCGCGCCTGGAAGCCCCATGAGCTCCCGGCCGTCACCATTGTAAGGAAACCAGTAGGTGTTGTCATCAATGGGGAGACCGGTTGAGACATAGGTGATACGGAGCCTGAGAAACTGAACCTTCGCCGGCGCACCGGGCAGGTCAGCACTCCAGATCCTGGTTATGCTGTTGGCGGGAAGGACAGATTCCTGTGATTTTTTCCATATCTCCCTGCCGGCTTCGTCAGTCAGTACTGCATCAAGCCTCAGTCCCTTGCGCTCCTTGGGTGTGGCATTGACGGCATAGATGGATGAGTCGGCCGGATTGAACTGGAGGTGCAGCGGAGCGGCTCCTTGCCTAAACCCGTAGTATCCTGCGTTCTGATCAAGATACCAGTCGTAGAACTGCCCCTTGAGTGCCGGCCACGGATTCTGGCTCTTCCATACAAGGAAACCTGAGTACCAGTCCCACATGTGAGAATAATGCCCCTCAACAAGTGAGCGGTACTGATCGAAATTAACGATCTGCGCCTTTGTCACAAAGTCTTTCAGGTCCGCCGGCTCTCCCATTCTTTCTATCTGACCTCCGTAACCCATGTACTTGTGATATTTCCACACCTCATTGACCTCTTTACCGAGAGGCACGACAAGGTCCTTTTCATCCATCATCTTTTTCAGTGATTCAATATTCGGCAGGCCCACCGACCCAATCTCAGGATTGAACGGGTGCCATTTCGTCGTGAAGAACCAGAGCGGCTCCCTGGCATTATACGGACCGTCAGCTGTGCCGCCGATGAAGTTCGTTAGGATTTCCGGAGAGGTCGATTCGCTGAAGTAAAGCCTTGTCCCGTCAATTTCCCCGAGTGTTTTTCTTATAAGGGTATCAAGCTTCGGTTCCGGGGGAAACTCGTTTCCTCCGCAGATCAGATACAGTGAAGGATGATTGCGGAGCATCTTCACCTGGTCAGCGACTGATCTGAGAAACAGGGAGTCGTCATCGGGATACAGCCGGCGGATCTCCTGTGACTCAGCTTTCCGCAGCGTGTCGGGCCACCTGCCGTTGCAGTCGCCCGTGATCCACAGGTCCTGCCACACCAGGATGCCATGCCTGTCGCATGCCTCATAAAACTCCGGTCTCTCTGTTATGGATCCTCCCCAGACCCTGATCATGTTCATGTTCATTTCGGCATGCATCCTTACCTCAGCATCATATCTGTCCGGATCAAGTTGGAGCATTCCGTCGGATGCAATCCAGTTTGCACCCCTGATGAAAAGCTTCTGGCCGTTGATTGTGAATACACGTGCACTTATGCTGTCGTCAAAGAAGCTTCCCGTCTCCCTGAAGCCGAACATCAAATCCTCACGGTCAAGAGTGTTTCCCTTTTTGTCATGGAAGGTTATAACTGCGGGATAGAGTGACTGCTGTCCCAGGCCGTTGGGCCACCATATCCTGGGGTCAGTCTGCTTCTTCTCTGAGAAAGTCACACTTACCGTCGAGCGAGGCTCGATCTTCATCTTCTTCTTGTCCCTGGAACCCATAAATGAAAGAGCAACTTCGCCCTCGACCAGCCTGTCAGTCGGATTTTCCAGTTCGACGGAGAAGGTAACAAATGCAGGATCCTGCAGTTCACCCGGCAGACGCGGACCTGGCACACGTGTCTTAGCAAATCCGTCACGTATGTCAATATCCCCCGTAACCTCTATGGTGACCTCATCCCAGATGCCGGTGTTACGGTCCCTGATCGGCTGTATCCAGTCCCAGCCTGCCGTGAACTGCATCGTCACATCACGACCTATCATGCCGTCGCCTCCCTGTCCGCCGTTGGGATTGCCAGGGTTGAGCGGAGGCTCAACCCTTAACGCCAGTCTGTTATTCCCCTGTCGTTTCAACAGCGGGGTGATATTGTATTTCTGGCGGAGGAACATTCCCTCATGGGTAATATCATTTAGTCGTTCGCCATTGAGATAAATCTCAGCCCTGTAGTTAATGCCCCTGAAATTAAGCCACACCTGCTTTGTTGAGTCGATGGTCTCGGCTGAGAACCTCGTGAAGAACCAGTAAGTATAGAAATCACGTCCCTTATCCCATATATCCGGGATCAGCTCATTGTTCATGCCGTACCAGGGATCGGGCATCAGCCCGTTTTTCACCAGTGTTGTCAGTACCGTGCCCGGCACCGTGGCGTTAAGCCAGCCGGTGAGATCAGGATCCTCAGTTGTCAGCTGGCGGCCGTCAGCATCCACTTCGGAGGCTTTCTTCGCCCTCCAACCCGTTGAGAGCGGCGTCACCTGTGCCGAACCCAGGATAGTAAAACATGTCAATATGCTGATTACAAGTATCCTGTTTATCATAATTTCTGATTGATTTTAAAGGTATGACAGAACCCGCATATTAAGGAAGTAAATTCGTGTGCGTTAGCGTTTTCATAATATGCGGGTTTCATTTTCGTCTGCGATCCAATTAACGAACGGAAAGATATTAAATAATTTTTTAAATGTGGACTGCAACAGGCCTACAGAGAAGTTGACCCCACCGGTGAAGGATGGGGAAAATAAATATTTCCCCATAATCCTTTGATATTAACTGTGGAATGTCAAAATTGCAGATTCATTTTTTCAGACTATGCAGCCGCCCGGCAACAAGGAGCGTGAAAGGCTTTTTGCACTTATATTGACCCCGCACCGACGATGGGGCACTGTGCTTATGCCTTACATTCTGGACCGACTGCCCGGCAGAGAATATTTCACGCTGGCGGAGTCACTGTCACCGTTCCCCGACTCGGTGACGCTCTCAGGACTTGACAACGATGAGAGGGAAGTTGTAAGGATGGTGAATGAGTACTCTGACCGTAACCTGCATAAGCTCTTCTCGAAACAGCGGAGTGTGAGGGAATTCATCGACAATGTCACCGACCGGGAGTTTGAGAAGCTCATTAAACCATATATTGAATCGAGGATCCATCACTGCCTGCACATTGCACTCAGAGAGGAGATCCCAATTTACCTTCAGAAGACGAGAATAACCACGCTGCACCCTGAAGACAGGCTCTCAATAGAACCGGCTGAGGGAACGCCGGTATTCAGGTTCGACCGCAGTCCTGAAGGCACCAGCTACAGCCTGCTTGTAGAATCCGCCGGCCAACCTCTCAACCTTCGCAAACCGGTTATCGAGATACTGTCAAACAAGCCGTGCGTTATAAGGGCCGGCCACACCATTCACTTTATTTCAGACATCGAGGGAGCCAAGATGAAGCCGTTCCTTACACGTGAAAAAATCAGCATTCCCCGTGCAACTGAAGAGAAATACTTCAGCACTTTCGTACTGTCAGTCATCAACACCCACAAAGTAACGGGAACAGGATTCACGCTTGAACATTCCGAACCGGTAAAGCAGGCTTTTCTCACCATAGAAAAGAACATTTCAGGTATCCCGGCGGCAATCCTGAAATTCCGGTATGATAATAAAGATATCTACTTCCCCGATGATCTCAGGCACTTCACCTCCTTCAGCAATGAAAGCGGGAAATTCATCTTCACCAGAAAGGAGCGTGACCATTCATGGGAAAAGGGCTGCATAAACGCCCTTGATGAAGCCGGGATGTTCACTGAAGACGGTATCAGCTTCATGACGCCTGGTGCCAGGGAAGAAAATGGCAGAGCACTCTATGACCTGATAGAAGCCATCGCATATAACAGGAACCGGCTTGAAGATGCAGGTTTCATGGTTCGGACAGGCAGCCTTGACCAGCCATACAGTCTCGTTCCGGTGGAGATAAAACTGAGTCACCAGCTGATAAACGACTGGTTTGACCTTAAGGCTGTTGTTCAGATAGGCCGGTTCACCATCCCATTTACCAGGTTCAGGCGGAATATACTCGACGGTATCCGCGATTATGTCCTGCCTGACGGCACCGTGGCCGTGCTTCCGGAGGAGTGGTTTGCCCGCTACCGGGGCCTCTTTGAAATGGGAAAAGACAACAATGATAACCTTTTGCTGCACAAACAGCATTTTGGAATAATCAGCGAAGTGGTGTCGGCTGACGACTGCGATATATGTCATAAGCTGGGAAAACTATCAATGCCCCGTGAACTGCCCCTCCTGACTGCCCCGCAAGGGCTGAAGGCAGAGCTGCGCCCATACCAGCTTGAGGGATTAAGCTGGCTCTGGTACCTGCAGTCGAACAACCTGGGAGGCTGCCTCGCTGATGACATGGGTCTGGGCAAGACACTCCAGACACTTGCCCTCCTGCTGTGGAATAAGGAACAGAGACCCGGCGACCGCGAAAGAGAAGCCGGTGATCAGATGAAGCTCTTCGGTGACGGAAGAGCACGGGCAACATCACTGGTAATCGTTCCCGCTTCACTATGCCATAACTGGTATAACGAGATCAGGAAATTCTGCCCTTCCATGAAGACCCTGATTCATCACGGCGCAGGCAGGCACAGGTCGGCAGCACACTTCACGGCCTATGATATTGTCATCTCCAGCTATCATACGGTCAGACAGGATATAGATTTCTTCATTGCAATGAATTTCTTTTATGTCGTTCTCGATGAAAGCCAGCACATAAAAAACCCATCCTCCAATATCTACAGGTCGGTCACACGGCTCAGGGCAGATCACCGCATAGTCCTTTCCGGGACGCCAGTTGAAAACTCACTCACAGATCTGTGGACTCAGCTGAATTTCGTAAATCCCGGGCTCCTGGGCTCACTGACCTTCTTCAGGCGTGAGTTCGCCAGGCCTATTGAAAAGAATTTCGAGGAGGAGAAGGAGAACAGGCTGCGGAAGATAATACAGCCCTTCATTATGAGACGCACCAAGGAGATGGTTGTCAGGGAGCTGCCTCCGGTGACAGAGCAGGTGATACACTGCGATATGTCAGAGGAACAGGCTGTAATTTATGAGAGAGAGAAGTCGGCCGTGCGCAACAGCATCCTTGAGAACATTGAAGCCGTCGGTATAGAGAAGTCGGCTATAATGGTGCTGCAGGGTCTGATGCGACTGAGACAGCTGGCCAATCACCCTGTCATGACTGACGAAACATACAGCGGAGGATCAGGCAAGTTTGATACGGTGACCTACAATATAGAAAGCGTCATATCTGAAGGACACAAGATATTGATCTTCTCCTCCTTCGTTAAGCATCTTGAACTCTTCCCCGGCTGGTTGGACCGGAACAACATCGGTTACGCCATGCTCACGGGCTCGACCCGCGCGCGAGAGAGAGTCATAGACAGCTTCCGAAACGACGACCGCATAAAAGTATTCCTTATCTCACTCAAGGCCGGAGGTGTGGGATTAAACCTTACCGAGGCTGACTATGTCTTCATTCTCGACCCCTGGTGGAACCCTGCATCGGAGATACAGGCCCTGAGCAGGGCTCACCGTATAGGACAGGAAAAGAGAGTATTTGTCCACCGGTATATCTCCGGGGAAACAATAGAGGAAAAGATACAGCGACTGCAGGAGAGGAAATCAAAGCTGGCCGGGGCATTTATCGATTCAAACAATCCCTTCGGTGAGCTTGACGTGAAGGAGATGCTCGAGATTCTCAACTGATTTATTATTAACTTTACCATGTCTTAAGTCAATATAATCCTTGTTAACCCTGCAATGAACAACTATCTCAATCATCCCCTGGCCGGTGCTGCAGACCTTGACAGCGCCATGACCAAACTGTGGTCATTTTATAAAAAGTACTTCATAGGGCTGTACATTATTTCAGTGGTACTGGCCCTGATCTCGTCTATCATAACCGCAGGCCTCGACCTGGCAGCACTGCAGGGGACGACTGATCCGAAGGAGATGCTTGAGATGATGAAAGGCATGGCCGGGCCTTATGCGCTTTTGATGCTCGTTTCACTGATTTTTTCAGTGCTGCTGCATGCCTGGGTACTTGAGAAGCCCATGGGCGAGCCCGATTTTTTACCCCTGCTGTTGAAAAAAAGCATCGTGGCGCTCTTCCCCTACCTGGCAGTGATGATAATCTTCGCTGTGATAGCGTTGGTTCTGACGGCAATCGGACTGATTCTTCTGGTACTGCCTGCATTCTTTGCCATATTCTATATTGCCACAGTGATGCTCTTTGCCCTGCCCCTTACCCTTATCGAAAGCCGTAACCCGGCCACAGTGGTGACCCGGTCTTTCAGACTTGCCCACAGTCACCTCTGGCCCAACATGGGATGGGCAATCGTTTTAATCCTGATAATCGTTGTTGCCTCCCTCGTCATCGGAGCAATAGTTATGCTGCCGTTCACCGGGTCATTCATCAGGTCAATGACCAATCCGGAAGAATCAAGTGCCATGCTGGAAATGAGTCGTAATCCCCTTTATATAGGCCTGAGTGCACTGATGACATCGCTTATAACCCCGGTCATGCCGATACTGGCATTCATACTGTATTTCAGGAACCGGGGTGACGAGGTTCTGGAAGAGATCACAACAGATACTGAGCCGGCGGTCAGGGTCGAAGATCTCTACCCTCCCATACCACGCAGGGAGTGATCAGTTCTCACGCCGCCCGCAGCCGGAACCTAATCATTAAATCTCTTTGACATTTTATCAGAGATCTTCTCTCCGGGATACTGCTTTGAGAAGGTCTGCCAGTACTCCTTCACGTTCTGCTTTACCTCTTTCCTGAGGATCAGTATACCCACCAGGTTGGGCACCGCCATCAGCACGATGGCCACGTAAGACAGTGACCAGATAATGGTTGTATCAGTGAATGATGCCAGGAAGAAGCCCGCAACATATACGAACCTGTAGTATATGACATATTTTGTCCCGAACAGGTAGGTTGTCGCCCTGTCTCCGTAATATGACCAGGAGATCGCTGTGGAGAAGGCAAACAGCAGAAGGGAGAAGGTCACTATGTAAGACCCGTAACCTTTCAGTATGCTGCGGCTGAAGGCAAAGGTGGTCAGTGGAGCACTGTGTATGAGTGATTCACCCCGGACGGTCATGGCAGCCAAATTGGGAAGCTTTCCTGCTGTGACATCAAGTTCTCCCGTGTAGGGCTCCTTGCCGGATATGAACCTGATATTCTCGGCCAGCGATCTGGCGTGGATGACGGAGATGCCCGCGGTGGTGATCTGCCCGTTCTCTATGGCAAGTTTGCCGTTATAGAGACCCAGGAACTCATCTCCCCTGAGGTGTTTGCTCAGTTTCTCAACATCAGCGCTGTTGCCGTCATCGTATATGCCGGTGAGTATCTGCATGTCAGTCGTCTGAAACTGGTTGTCAGTCTTGGTGTTCCATGCGCCGGAAGCAAGCACCACCAGCCCCGTCAGAGTGCAGATACAGATTGTGTCAATGAATGGTTCGAGGAGCGCCACCATACCCTCGGAAACAGGTTCCGGGGCACGTGCAGCGGAGTGGGCTATGGGTGCTGATCCCTGCCCGGATTCATTCGAGAAGAGCCCCCTGTTGACACCCCTGTTCATGGCAAAGGCAAATGAGGCACCAAGGAAGCCTCCGGCCGCAGCCGAACCGGTGAAGGCATCGGCAAATATTGATGCAAAGGAGGAGATAATGTTTTCAGGATGCGAAAAGATTACCAGCAGTGCACCGGTAAGATAGAGCAGCGCCATGAAGGGAACCAGTACCGACGTGACCTTTGCGATCCTCTTTATCCCGCCGATGATCACCAGTGCAAGCAGTACTGCAAGGATGGCTCCGGTAATGATGTGTTTTATACCGAAAGTGGTGAAGACCGAATTGGAAATGCTGTTTATCTGCGGAAGGCTTCCTGTGCCGAATGAACTGAGGATGGTGGCACCGGCAAAAAATGCCCCCAGGATGGCACCCGTCCTGATTATCTTTCCGCTTCGGGTCTTGATGTTCAGCCTCTTCTTCATATAGTACATCGGGCCGCCGGAAACAGCTCCCGTCAGGAAGGATATCCCTGTACTTGTGCGAGATAGATACCTCAACCATCTTGGTGCACATTCCTATGGCTGCGGTGACCAGCATCCAGAAGAGCGCCGCCGGACCGCCCAGGTGTATCGCGAGGGCCACACCGGCAATGTTGCCGGTACCTACCGTGCCCGAGAGGGCTGTGGCAAGCGACTGAAAGTGAGAGGTGTCACCGACATCATGAGAGTGATCATACTTGCCCGCGGTGATCCTGATGGCATGACGAAAATACCTGATCTGTGGAAAGCCGAGATAGATAGTGAAAAACACTCCAGTACCGATAAGCAATACCATGAACCAGGGATGCCCTCCGAGATACCCGTCAAGATTTACAAGAAAATTATTTATACCATGCATACCGATGAGCTTTGTGATTAAAACTTAAGCAATCCCAGGCCATTGAGAAACACCAGGGCAATAGCAAGCGGAGCCAGGAACCTGATGGCGAACCTGTAGAGACTGTAATACCTCAGGCGAAGAGTACCACCGTTTGAGAGCTCATCCTTTGTGTCACGTCCCGGAAAGAACCACCCGAGAAAGGCGACGATAAGCAATCCGCCGAGGGGCAGAAGAATGTTGGCAGTTGTATAGTTGAAGAGATCAAAGATATTGAGGCCGAATAGTTTTACATCGCTCATCATACCCCCATGACAGTGATGCTGAGATGCCAAGAATGAACATAGATGCCGTGGCGATAATGATTGCTGTACGCCTGCTCACGTTCAGCTGCTCGGAAAAATAGGCCACTATCACTTCCAGTACGGAGATTGTTGAGGTGAGTGCGGCGATTGCCAGCAGAAAAAAGAATGAAAAAGCGAAAATCATGCCTCCCGTCATCTGCTGAAAGATACTGGGCAGGACAATAAAAGTAAGTGATTCGCCTGAAGATGGTGAAATGCCGAAAGCAAAGACAGCAGGGAAGATGGCAATGCCAGCCAGAACGGCAATAAGCAGGTCAACCATTGAGACCTGTACTGCGGTGCTTCCCAGATTGTTATCCTTCGGGATATAGGAACCGTAGGTAATCAGTGTACCCATTCCAATGCTCAGAGAGAAGAATGCCTGGCCAAGGGCCATCAGCACAGTGGTTCCGGTTATCTTGGAAAAGTCCGGACGGAAAAGGAACTCCACTCCCTTGCCCGCTCCGGGAAGGGTGAGCGATTTGATGCACATGAACACTAGCAGCACCAACAGAAGTGGCATAAGTATTTTGGTAGATTTTTCTATGCCTTTGCGTACACCTCCCAGGACTATGGCTGCGGTGGCAAGCATGAAAACCGAAAACCAGAGGGCCGGTCTGAGTGATTCACTTCTGAATGACTCGAACATCCCGGAGAGCTCTGCCGAGCTCTTCCCCACAAAGCCTCCCTTGAGCGTCTGGTAAATATACTCCAGTGTCCATCCGGCCACGGCCGTATAGAAGGCCAGGATCATGAAAGCAGCCACAATTCCCATCGTTCCCACAAGGAACCACGGCCGGCGTGATGAAAGCATCCTGAATGCCCCCACAGGGTTGCGCTGAGTCCTGCGCCCGATCACCAGTTCCGACATCATAACCGGAATGCCTATCGAAAAGACAATCACAAGGTATATTATAAGGAAGGCCCCACCGCCGTTCTCTCCCAGGATATAGGGAAACCTCCAGATGTTGCCAAGCCCCACTGCAGAACCCGCAGCTGCCATTATAACTCCTAACCTGGAGCCAAACGAATCCCTTTTGGAAAAATCAAATCCGCTCATCTTTTAAGAAAATTACCTCTTAAATGTGTTTGAAGGGTTAAAGGTGGCAAAAAACTTAAAAGCTGCAATGAATTGCTGTTAAAAAACAGGAAATGGAGATATGCAACTTTGCCTGTGACCTTGATCTGTAAGTCCGGGCGGTCCATAAAATGGGCAGAGGCGCAGTATCCTGCGCCTCTGCAATGGAAATTAAACCAGTATTTGATTAATATGATTCGCGTTGAATATAATGTGTATGCAGGAGTTTGTGCGACTTATGGCTGTTGGGTTTCTCGAGAAACTCCTCGTAAATGGCCTTTATTTCGGGGTTATCGTGTGACTTCCTCAGGTCCATATGCATATCCTCCGAGTAGATGGCTTCCATACGCTTCTGCCTTATCCCGGGGTTGGTAGGAATGGGCTGACCTCCGCCTCCGAGACATCCGCCCGGGCAGGCCATGATCTCAATGAAGTGATATGATGCCTTGCCTGTGCTGACAGCCCTTGCAATCTTATTTGCATTGACAAGACCGTGGGCAATGGCCACCTTGAGTTCTGCTCCTTCGAGGAATCTCCACTCCTCAGTTGTGCCTTCAATCTTTATGGTAGCTTCCTTCACTCCCTCCATGCCACGCACTGGCAAGATATTCAGGTTCTTGAACGGGACCGGCCTGCCGGTGACAATCTCGTACGCAGTACGCAGGGCTGCCTCCATGACACCGCCGGTGGCACCGAAGATCACTGCGGCACCTGTCGAGGTTCCCATGATGGAGTCATAATGGTCATCCTCCAGAGAGCGGAAATCTGATGCCCGCCTGCTTTATCATCACTGCAAGCTCACGTGTGGTGAGAACGAAGTCTATGTCCTTGTACCCGCTGGATCTCATCTCAGGCCTGTCAGCTTCATACTTCTTCGCCGTACACGGCATTATTGAGACAGAGACAATCTTCGAAGGGTCAATCTTGCGTTTCTCGGCATAGAATGTCTTGGCCAAAGCACCGAACATCTGCTGGGGCGACTTGCAGGTTGAGAGGTTGGGAAGCATATGCGGGTACTTGTGCTCAATGAATTTTATCCATCCCGGAGAGCATGAGGTGAACATCGGAAGTGCGAGAGTCTTGTCGCCTTCAACCAGAACCTTCTTCAGCCGAGTGAGCAGTTCCGTCCCCTCTTCAACAATCGTAAGGTCGGCAGTGAAGTCCGTGTCGAGCACCGAGTCAAAGCCCAGTTGACGGAGTGCTGTAACCATCTTGCCTGTTACCCTTTCACCCGGATCATATCCCAGATCCTCACCCAATGCTACTCTTACTGCCGGGGCCGTCTGTACAACAACATGCTTTTCAGGGTCATATATGGCATCCCAGACCTGGTCAATGTATGTCTTTTCCGTCAGGGCACCCGTCGGGCAGCGGTTGACGCACTGGCCGCAGTTGGTGCAGACGACGTGGCTCATGGGCCTGTCATGGAATGAAGAGATCTTCATGTGCTCGCCCTTGTGTGCCACTGCGATGGCAGAGACATGCTGAAGCTGGGCGCATGTGCGTACGCAACGCTGGCACCTGATGCACTTGCTGTCATCCTTCAGGAATGAGGGTGATGACCTGTCAATAATATATGAATGGCCTTCAACAAGGTCAAGGAAGATATGCTCCCCGAACGAATACTCATTTGCCAGTGTCTGCAGTTCGCACTTCTGGTTCTTGTAACACTTTGTGCAGTCAGCCCTGTGTTCTGACAGCAGCAGTTCAACGATATGCTTGCGGGCATTTCTCACCTTCAGGGAGTTGGTATGTATCTCCATCCCCTCTGATACCGGCATGGCACACGCAGCTACGAGCGTGCGCGCACCCTTCTGTTCAACGACGCATACGCGGCAGTTGCCCGCCACGCACAGGTCCTCGTGATTGCAGAGCGTAGGTATGTTAATGCTCAGCTTCTTGGCAGCATCGAGAATGGTGGTTCCTTCCGCTACTTTTATCTCATGTTCATTTATCTTAAGAGTAACCATAATTTTCTATGCTAATGTTAATAAATAATCTCTTCCCTGAAATTCTCCACTATTGATTTGAAGGCATTCCCCACCGACTGGCCCAGGCCGCATTTTGATGCCACCTTCATGGTATCTGCGAGCTTGACAAGCTCATTAAGGTAGGTTGATTTTGAATCTCCCTTCTTGACCATCTCAATCCCCTTGAAAAGCTGCTGGCATCCCACACGGCATGGTGTGCACTGGCCGCACGACTCCTCGGTAAAGAACTCCAGGTAGTTGTGCAGCACGTTGTACATCGAGCGCGAGCTGTTGAACAGCTTCATTGAACCGCCTGTTGGCACCCCTTCAAACCCGATAATGGTCTCACCGAATTTCTTGCGCGGAACGCAGAAGCCCGATGCTCCACCAACCTGTACTGCCTTGGTATCGCCGTCTCCGAATTCATTAACAAACTCCTGGACGGTCATCCCCAGCTCAAGCTCAAAGATACCCGGAATGGGTGTGTCTCCTGATATCGAGAAAACCTTTGAACCTCGTGAGTCCTTGGTTCCCAGCTTGACATACTCCTGTGCGCCCTTTTCTACAATCATCACAGCAGTGACCAGGGTCTCAACATTGTTTATGGATGTCGGCTTAGAAAACAGCCCGCTTACGGTCGGATAGGGCGGCTTGTTGCGGGGCTCACCGCGGAAGCCCTCTATAGACTCGAACAGGGCACTCTCTTCACCGCAGATATAGGCACCGCTGCCCATGCGGTATTCAATACTGAAATCGTAGCCTATCTCATTGATCAGCTTGTGAAATTTATGAAGCTCTACATAAAGCTGTGGAAGCAGGAACCTGTACTCGCCGCGGAGGTAGATAAATCCATTCCTGGCGCCCATGGCCTTCCCTGCTATTGCCATTCCAGCATAAACCTTGGAGGCTGCCTTGTCAAGTATCTCCCTGTCTTTGAAAGTACCGGGTTCTCCTTCATCGGCATTACATACGATATATTTATCAGGATCCTTCTCGGCGGCAGTGTATTTCCACTTCAGGCCGGTCGGAAAACCTGCTCCTCCACGCCCTTTCAGTCCGGATTCGAGTATTTGTGCAATAATCTCGTCACTTGTCATCTCGAAGGCTTTCTTCATAACCTTCCTTACATCTATACTTTCGAATATAAGGTCAACCTTTGTCAGTCCTTTGTTTTTCATTTTAGTGCCTCCCTCTCTTTAGCGCATATAACCTTTAACAACATCTATTATTGTCTCCGGCGTCAGATCAGTGTACGGCATGTCATTGATCAGAATTGCGGGAGCCTTGTGACACCAGCCAATGCAATTGGTCTCGAGGAGTGTGAATATCTTGTCGGGAGTGGTCTCGCCAACTTTAATCTTCAGTATATCCTCCAGGGTGCTTATAATGTCGTTCTTACCCTTCATAGAGCAGGTGATCGTCTTGCAGACCCTGATTACATTCTTACCCCGCTCCTGTGTGTCAAGGAAAGTATAAAATGATGCCGTCCCGAAAACCTCTGCTGCCGAGATATCCAGCTCAGTGGCAACTGCCACCATCGCATCATCAGTAAGGTAGTTATGCTTCCTGACAATTTCCTGAAGAATGGGCATCAGGCTCTCTCTCTTTCGGCCGTGTTTCTCCGCCAGCTCCTTAACCATGTTACCAGTTTGATACATTTTTATTGAGTTTTAATTATTTGGGTTTTTATAAAATGCGACTTCGATTTTCGGCTGTGAAAATAATAACAATACTCATTCTAAAACCTTACTTAAATCATGTTTATGAATATTTAAGGTTTGAATGAAGTAATCCGCAATGCTGGCAGATCGCCAGAATCACCCGGCAGAGAACTCGTCAAGCTGCACCCGGAGCCATCCGAAAAACTCCTCCAGACCCTCTCCCTTTATTGCTGATGTCTTGATGACGGTGATCCTGGGATTGATGGCTGCCATGTCGGCTATAAACGAATCCATGCTGAAATTCGTATAGGGGATAAGATCTGTTTTATTCAGGATGACAGCCCTTGCCTCACTGAAGAGCATCGGATATTTGGCAGGCTTGTCATCACCCTCGGCGGTACTGACAACAGCCAGCTTGAAGGTCTCCCCCAGGTCAAACTGCGAAGGACAGATAAGATTGCCCACATTCTCAACAAAAAGCAGGTCAATGGATTCAAGATCAAAGTGTTCAATGGCTTTGGAGATACTGTGCGAATCAAGGTGACATCCTCCTTCGGTGTTGATTGCAACAATCGGGATGTTATACTTCTTCAGCCGCTGCGCATCTCTGTCTGTGGTGACATCCCCCTCTATCACGCCAATCCTTATATTCCCGGCCATTGCCTCGCAGGTCCGCTCAAGCAATGTTGTCTTTCCGGCACCCGGCGAGCTGATGATGTTCACCATCATTACCTTGTTGGCTTTAAGCATGCTGCGCACCTCCTCAGCCTTATTCTGGTTCCTGTCCAGAATGTTTTTCATAATTTTTATTTCCATGACTATCCTCCTTCTATACTTTTTACAAACAACTCCTTCCCGTGTATCAGGGCAATCTCTTCTGAGCCGCATATGCTGCAGGCGTAAAGATCTCCGGCAGGCTTGTATTCCGATCCGCAGCCAATGCACCTCAATTCTGCCGGAATGATCTCTATATCGAGCAAGGCACCGGATGCCACAGTATCTCTTGCTGCTTCACTGAAGGCAGCCTCAAAGAGATCAGGAACGATCTGAATATACTCACCGAAGCTGATGTTTATCTTTTCTACCTTCATCAGTCCTGCTTCGGCGGCAAATCCTTCAACCATTGCAGCCAGATCCTCTGCTATTCTCAGCTCGTGCATGGCTCTCTTCTCAGCAAATCCTTGGCAGCAGTTGTCCTGAAGGCATTTCCAGAAACCTGCTGCCACCTGTTGTACTCTTCAGGATAACCCTTCCTTCTCTTCCGCCTGTTATCTCTCCAATGATGGCAGCACCTCTTCCCTGAGGATCTGTAAGCATCATGTCAACAATCGCTTCCGCCTCGTCAGCGGCGGCGACAATCAGCACTCTTCCCTCACTGGCAAGAGTGAGCGGATCAAACCCGAGTATCTCACACAAGCCCCTGACGGCTTCCTTCACGGGTACGGACGATTCGTCAACGGTAACACCGCATCGGGTCATCACGGCAAGTTCATTCAGGACGGCTGCGAGGCCTCCCCTTGTCAGGTCTCTCATGAAATGAATTGCGCCCGGTCTCTCAGTCACTTTTCTTATCAGGTGGTTCAGAGAGGCGCAGTCAGAGGCCATGGGTGTGTCAAAAGAGAGGTTCCTGCGTGATGCAAGTATCGTCACGGCGTGATCGCCGGGCGGACCGTTTATGATCAGCCTGTCGCTCTCCCTGACTGATGATCCGCTGCTGACATGCATAAGCTCTTCCCTGAGCACTCCCACACCGGCCGTATTGATGAAAATCCTGTCACACTGCCCCTTCTCCACCACCTTGGTGTCACCGGTGACAATTCTTACTCCTGCTGCCTCCGCCTCATCAGCCATCGAGCCAATTATTGAGTCAAGCTGATCAATATCAAATCCCTCCTCTATAATGAACGCTGCTGAGAGATATTTTGGTTCGGCCCCGGACACTGCCAGGTCATTTACCGTGCCGCATACCGCGAGCTTTCCTATGTTGCCACCCGGAAAAAAGAGCGGGTTGATGACATAGGAATCGGTGGTGAAGGCTATCAGGGATGACGGAACAGAGAGCAGGGCGGAGTCGGTCATGGGACCTTTCATACCAAACCTTGCTGCAAAGTGGTCACGTATGAGTGCCTGTGACTGCCTGCCTCCGCTGCCGTGACTCAGTGTGATCTTTTCACTCATGGCTATGGTATTTATACCAGGTATTGCATGAACCCTCATCCGAGACCATGCAGGCCCCTTCCGGATGGTCAGGCGTGCATGCCGTTGCAAAGAGGGAACAGTCGGGCGGCCTGCTTACTCCTCTGAGAATATCTCCGCAGATACAATCGTTTGAGCAGACGGACTCTGGCAGGTCAACCGTAAAAGCGGCGGCATCAAAACGCCGGTAGCGGTCACGCAGCATGAGCCCGCTCATTGGTATGACGCCGAGGCCCCGCCACTCCGCCTCAACAGGCTCAAAGACTTCATTCATATAACCCTGCGCCCTTACGTTGCCGGTAACTGAAACTGCCCTCCTGTACTGAATCTCCACTAAGGGCATGTTGGTGTTCACCTGTCTGACGAGCATCAGCACGGCTGACAGTAAGTCCGTCGGCTCAAACCCTGTGACAACGCATGCCAGCCTGTATTCTCGCGGAATGAATTCAAATGCCTGTGAGCCGGTAATGACAGCCACATGACCCGGACAGATGAAGCCGTCAATGTGAGTACCCTCTCTCACTATAGCCTCCATTGCCGGAGGCATGACTTTGTGGGCGTTCAGAACGAAAAAATTGTCTATACCCTGCCTGTCAGCCTGCATCACGGTCACAGCCGTTCCGGGAGCGGTGGTTTCAAATCCGATTGCTGAAAAAACTACCTTTCTTGCCGGGTTTGTACGAGCCAGTTCCAGCGCCTCATGCGCTGAGAGCACCACCCTGATATCCGCCCCCGCCGCCCTTGCCTCTCCCGGGGTGAGATGAGTGCCCGGCACCCTCATCAGGTCACCGAAAAGGGCAATGGTTACACCCTCAGTTGACGCAAGGGCTGTCAGGGTGTCTATATACCGGGCCGACGTGACACAGACAGGACAGCCCGGTCCGGAGATGAGCTTTACCTGCGGGGGCAGCAGCGAGGGTATGCCAAACCGGTGTATGGCGGCCGTGTGACCCCCGCAGACCTCCATAAAAGTGTAATCACGTGTTGCCTCCTTCACTATCAGCTCTGCCAGCCCGGCAATATGCCTCCTGTTCCTGAATTCGTCGACGTATTTCATTTCCGGGTCATTCGCTCATCGTATCATCCATCTCCTGCAGCAACCGGAGCGTCTCGAGCGCATCCGCCTCCTTCAGCTTCTCGATGGCAAAGCCGGCGTGAAGCAAAACATAGTCACCCACCGTGACGCCATCAACCATCTGCAGTCCTGCCCTGAAGACGGCTCCTCCCACGGATACCTCAGCCATGTCACCCTCAATGGCAATTACCCTGGCAGGAAGACTCAGGCACATGCACCTCTCCTTTCCGCCGCTGTCAGCAGCTGTCCGAGCGATATGCCACCGTCGTTTGACGGGACAAGGTGATTGGTGTAAACCGTGAATTTGTTCATGGATAAAAGATACAAAGATTTCTCAAGCAGATACCTGTTCTGGAAAACTCCTCCCGACAGGACAACATCGTTCAGTCCTGTCTCCTTCCTTATCTTTTTACAAACGACAAGTATTATCTGTGCCATTGTATTGTGAAACTTTGCTGCAATCTGTGGAATGCCTGATATGCCTGTTTCCCTGATTATCTCCTGAAAAGTATCCCTCAGGCATACCGTGTCGCCGATTGTGAAAGGGTAAAAATCATCGGTGATGCCAGATATGGCTGATTCCAGCCTCATTGGGGCTTCGGAATCGAAGGAGGCCCTGGTGCAAAGCATCAGCAATGCTGACACGGCATCAAAAATACGCCCGGCTCCGCATGTCAGGGGCGAATTGATGTCATGAACAAGCATCTCCCTGACTACAGCCAGCTTATTCTCATCTATTGTCCGGAAAAGTTTGACCGAACTTAAATCGTAGTCGTTGCCAAGATAATGCACGAGACAGGAAAGCGCCATCCTCCAGGGCTCATCAACGGCAGCATCGCCTCCGGGCATCCTGAGATAGTCGAAATGAGTATACCTCTCAAAATCGCGGGAAGTGGCAATCATGAACTCGCTTCCCCAAATGTTGCCGTCAGTGCCGTAGCCCGTCCCGTCCATTATCACCGCGATGACCTTTCCGGCCAGTCCGTGCTCAGCCATCACCGATACCGCGTGGGCATGGTGGTGCTGAACGCGCATCAGCGGCAGCCCGCATGCTTCTGAGAGCTCCTCAGCGAACCTGCCCGACAGGTAATCGGGATGCATATCGCAGACGACTGATGAAGGAGTGAACCTGAAGAGTGAGGAGAAGAGTCTGTATGTCTCCTGATAATAGTCAAAGGTGGCCACATTCTTTATATCGCCCAAAAACTGGCTCATGAAAGCCTGGGAGCCTTTCCCGATACACAGGCTGTTTTTCTGTTCCGCTCCTGCTGCAAAAATCCCTTCAGCAACTCTGTTCAGTTCTACTGGTTGCGGGGCAAAACCCCTTGCTCTTCGGATCAGGCTCACATTGCCGCTGATCACCCTTGCAACAGAGTCATCAGCCCGGTTGTTTATCTCTCTGTTGTAGCTGACAACGCAGCCCGTGACGGGCATCAGGTCACTTTCGGCCTGCAGGTCATCGGTAATTATTGGTTCGTCACTCAGATTGCCGCTTGTAAGCACCACTGCAGGCGTGCTTATGGTCCTGAAAAGCAGGTGGTGCAGGGGCATGTGTGGCAGCATTGCACCAATGGTGCTAAGGCCGCTGCTCACCGATGGTGCCAGCGGCCTTCTCTGATTCAGTATGAGTATGGGCCTGCGCCATGAGAGCAATGCCCTCTCCTCCTCCTTCCCGGTGAAGCAGTATTCATTCAGGGCATCCATATCCCTGAGCATAACAGCAAAGGGCTTGGCATCACGCTGCTTTCTCAGCCTGAGAAGGGAGACCGCCTCCTCATTCAGTGCATCGCACATGAGGTTATACCCGCCGGTAGATTTTATGGCGACACTGCCGCCGGATGAAAGACGATCAGAAATGAACTTCAGAATTTCTGCCGTACCCGTAATAACATGATCGCCCGTCTTAAGGGTATACACCGGCCCGCAGGTGTTGCACGCCACAGGTTGTGCATGGAACCGCCGGTCAGACATGTCATGGTACTCCGCCGCACACCTGTGACACATCTTAAAGGGTGCCATGGTTGTGGCAGCCCTGTCATACGGTAGTGCCTTTATGATGGTGAAGCGGGGACCGCAGTTTGTGCAATTGACAAAAGGATAATCAATACGCCCCGGATCGGAGACGAGATCAGCAAGGCACTCATCACAGACGGCGATATCAGGACTGACTTCCGTAATGCTCTCTTCGTAATCCCTGCTGGAGGTGATGGTGAAGTCACCGTAATTCCTTGTCTCTGTCTTTCTGACCTCCACCGATTTGATTTTGGCTGCCGGCGGGGCAAGGGCCCGTATATCATGAATAAACCGAACCACTGTCTCCCGGTCACACTGAACGGTCACAGTTACCCCGCCGGTCCTGTTTACCACCTCTCCCTTAAGAGAGTATCCGGTTGCAAGCCTGTAGATGAAGGGGCGGAATCCCACACCCTGCACAAGTCCCCTGATCAGTATCTCATACCCGGTTTCCACTAAGGCTACAGGAATAGCGATTGTTTTTCCTTCATGCGGTAAACAGACATGATTACACTTTCTATCTCATCACTCAGGTTCACGTTGTTCACAACCACATAGACGGGAACTTTAAGCAACACGGGCGAGAAATTTACTATGCCCCGGATACCCATGTTCACCAGTTCATTGCACACCTCCTGGGCCGATATGTCGGGAACGGCAACAATAGCCACAGTGACCCTGAACCTGTCAATGATCTCCTGAAGACGCCCGGGAGGATAGACATTACTGTCAGCCCTGACCTTCTGCTTGTAGGGGTCAATGTCGAAAGTAGCAACTATGTTAATGCCGCGGTGAATAAACTGCCCGTATTTCGAGAGAGCCTGTCCGAGATTGCCCATACCCACCAGGATCACGTTGCTTATCCTGTCGCGGTTGAAGAGAGCCTCCATCTCACGCAGAAGTGATCCGGTGATATAACCTCCCCGTCTGTTCCCTCTTATACCATACTCGGAAAAATCCTTTCTCACCTGTTCGGGAGTGACCCCGGTACCCTCGGCCAGGGTGTAGGAAAATACCCTGGTGACTCCCATAGTGTTCAGCCTCACCAGCAGTCCGTGATAAAGAAAAATTCTCCTCAGGCTGTTCCGGATATTATGTTTTGTGATTTGTTTCACAATAACACACAGTTTCACAAATCCTTTATGCAAGTTAAACTAATATTTTCAAACAGCGTATATGAAAAATATAATATTGATTATGAGCACTTTATTAAAATGGGCGGAATCCCTCATCCTGTAAGGGGGAAAAAAAATTTGACTTGCATTAATTGCACACTTAAATTTATTATGTGAATCTTCTCACATAAAATGTACTATATAAGTATTAAAAAAGAAGATTGGCATCGTTCACTGGAAAAATTGCTCACCTCTCATGACATTTTTGTTCCGGTGAAAGATGAATTTAGCCTTGATTACGAGCCGTTCAGGCTGAGTCTGGCTGAAAATATTGCTTACAACACTCCCAAGCCCGCCACTCCCCTCAAGAATTTCTTTCTCCCTGTCAGGGAGAATGTGACATCGGCCAGGAATAACGGCAGGCCCAGGATCATTATCGGGGCACCCAACTGTGACATTGAGGCCCTCGGGTTGCTGGACGAGATTTATCTCGATGAGGCCTTCGCCGATCCCTTTTACAGGAATCGCCGGAAGAGCACCATCCTGATATCTTCAGATTGCTTCTCGGTAAATGAACACTGCCACTGCACCTCCTATGGCGTCAAGCCCTATACGACGGAAAATGCAGATATGGCGCTTTTCTCCGATGGTGATGAAATCTTTCTGAGGGTCATTTCAGACAAGGGGGAGGATCTGGTCAGACAGTTATCGTTTGCTTCCGGGGTGAATGATCCAGAACGTCTCCTCTTCGCCGATAAAAGGCACATGGAAACAGAAGCTTTGCTGGCTGAACGCAACAGGGGACTTCCGGATTACAGGACTACCGGAGAGATCGTACAGCGGGCCGGTGGTCATATCTGGGTAAAATATGCCTCAAAGTGCGTCTCGTGCGGTGCGTGTACAACAATATGCCCCACCTGTAGCTGCTTCCTCCTCATTGACAAGCCCGATTTTGAAAAGGTTAAGCAGACTGATGCCTGCCAGTACCCGGGATTTCAGAGGGTGGCAGGGGGAGAGGATTCTCTATTTGAACTTCCGAATCGCTTCCGTAACAGGTACATGTGCAAGTATGTATGGAGACCGCAGAAGTTCAGTTCGCTTGCATGCACAGGCTGCGGCAGGTGCATTGAGGCTTGCATAGGCAATATCAACAAGAATGAACTGTTCATGGAACTCACCTGACGATTCTTATGGCCAGCTATACCAATAATATATATAAGCCCCTGCGGGCGACTCTCGAGGAGGTGATTGAAGAATCACCTCTGATCAAGACCTTCGTTCTGATACCGGATGAGGAATTCGTCTTCAAAACGGGAGAGTTCATAGAGCTCTCCGTTGATGGCGTGGGTGAAGCTCCCTTTACACCATCGTCATCACCGCTGGTCTCGGACAGGCTGGAAGTCACGGTCATGAAGACAGGATACGTCACCGGAATCATGCATGAGCTCAAACCGGGAGCTGTCATGGGTATCAGGGGTCCCTACGGACGAGGTTACCCCGTAGACGAATTCAAGGGAAAAGAGGTGCTTATTCTTGGAGGAGGCTGTGGACTGGCTCCCATACGGTCACTGCTCTTCACACTTGAACACATGAAGGATGACCTCGAGAAGGTCATACTCTGCTACGGCTCCAAGACACCGGCCGACTGCATATACAAACCCCTCTTCAGCAGACTGAACAGTATTGACAAGTTTGAAGCCCTCCGTACGGTGGATGTGACCGATGACGACTGGGACGGCCCGGTTGGTGTCGCAACTGCACTGCTCGACAAAATTAAGGTGAAGATAGAAAACTCAGTTGCTGTGGTATGCGGCCCACCGATCATGATGAAATTCGGGACAATACGGCTTCTGGAGATGGGCTACCGCGATGAGCAGATATACCTATCAATGGAAAAGAACATGTCATGCGGCCTTGGCAAATGCGGCCACTGCATGATGGGTGAGTTTTTTGTCTGTAAAGACGGCCCGGTATTCACTTACAGGGAGATAAAACATAATCCGGAAATATGGAAATAACCTAAAGGGTAATGTCATGAAGGTGGAAATTGATGATCTGAAACAGATAAGATTCTTTGAGAAATTCTCTGACGGACAGCTGGGAACAATTGCCAGTATCTCTTTCATCAGGGAGTTCAAGGTTAAGGAAATAATCTTTGAACAGTATGATGAGCTTTCTGAGGTTTTCGTATTGCTGTCAGGGTCCCTTTCCCTGGGTATCAGCCTGCCGAAGGAGAAAAGGATCCACCTTGGAACCATAACGGAGGGTCAGCTATTCTCCTGGTCAGCCGTTTTCCATCCATATATATCCACTGCATGGGTGATGGCCGTCGCTCCTGCAAGGGTTATTGCCATCGATGCAAAGAAGCTGAACGCCGAGATAGAGAGGGATTGCGACTTTGGTTTTAAGACCATGTCAAAGATTGCCCAGACAATATCTCAAAGGCTAAGTGATACAAGGTTCCAGCTCATGAACCAGTTGAACCTATAGACAGGAAGACTCATGAAGGTGCTTATTGATATGATAAAACTGAGGGCAGCCATGATGCAGGACCCGTCACTGGCATTGCCTGAGGCTCTCTGTTACAGCTCTGCCAACACCAACGGCCTCAAGACAATACGTGAGCTGGCCACCTTCAGGTTCACCTGCCGGAGGTGCGAGGATGCCCCCTGCATCACCGTCTGCCCTGCCGATGCCCTTGAGAAAGACAGCGACGGCGTGATCATGCGCCACACTAACCTGTGTGTCTCATGCAAGTCATGTGTCACCATTTGTCCCTTCGGCACGATGATGACTGATTTCTTCAGACATCACCGCAACAAAGACCTTTTCTATGATCTGTGTGATCATGACCAGGCCCGCAGGTTTGTTGAAGCATGCCCTCCTGGAACAGCGAGACTTACTGATGAAAAAGAGAAGCCTGACGGGCATATCTACCAGCTTAATGAGAGGGTGCTCATCAGGGATTATATCTATGTGACTGAAAAAGAGTAAAGAGAAAGCATATGGCGGTTAATCTCTTCTGGTTCTTTATTTTCCCCGGGCTGCTATTCATGGCAGTGGCCGGGGGTTTGCTTTCCTGGTTCGACAGGAAGATAACCGCCAGGGTTCAGTTCCGCAAGGGGCCTCCCCTGCTCCAGCCTTTCTATGATTTCTTCAAGCTGCTGCTCGTCAAGGAGACCATCCTCCCAAAGCACGGCTCTGGTTTTGTCTTTCTCCTTGCCCCTGTGCTGGCGGTCTTTGGTGCCACTATGGCCGGCCTGTTTATCCTTCTTCCCCTCTTCAATATAGAAACAGGCTTCAGGGGCGATATCATAGTCATATTCTATCTCCTTACCCTGCCGTCGTTCTCGTATATCATCGGGGCACTGGCCTCAGGCAACGCCCTGGGTGCCGTGGGTGCTTCGCGCGAGATGAAGCTGATCATTAGCTATGAGCTCACATTCCTCCTTCTGGTAGCCGCGGTGATAATGAAAAGCGGACAGCAGTTCGACCTTCACAGCGTCATAGCAGCCCAGCAGTCAGGCACGCCTTTCATCGGCAGCATCTCAGGAGTACTGCTCTTTATTGCCGGCATCTTTTGTCTGCAGGCCAAACTGGCCCTGGTGCCTTTTGACATGCCCGAAGCTGAAGCCGAACTCGCTTCCGGAATCTATATTGAATATTCAGGTCCTCCATACGCGATGATCAAACTGGCGAAATACATTATGCTTTTCATCCTGCCTGCTTTCCTTGTCGCACTCCTCATGAACGGAATGAACCCGGGCATAAACATTGTCTGGCTCATCCTGAAGATACTCGGCGTTGTGCTTCTCCTCACCCTCATCAGAAATACCAACCCGAGAGTCAAGATAAAGCAGGCCTCCAGATTCTTCCTCCTCTGGATGAACCTGCTGGTTGTGGTTGCCATAGTGCTGATTGCATTCGGATTATAAAAACGTAGATCGTGGGTTTCAAGGATTATTGTTTCAGGAAATCACTCTGGGTCTTCCACTTCGGCGGAGCATCATGCAACAACTGTGATATTGAGATCCTTGACTGCCTTACCCCGAGGCATGACCTTGAACGGTTCGGAATACTGCTGGTGGGCAGCATAAGGCATGCTGACGTGTTGCTGGTTAACGGATCAATAAACATACGCGACAAAGACCGGCTGCTGGAGCTTTACCACCAGGCTCCCAAACCGCTGCTGGTGGTGGCCATCGGAGCCTGCGGCTGCACCGGGGGAATCTTTGCCGAGGGCATGACCTTCGCCGGCCCCGTTGACAAGATCATCCCGGTAGATGCTTATATTCCGGGCTGCCCCCCTAAGCCGGAGGCAATCATAGCAGGAATAGTTAAACTGGCAGGAAAAAAATAGCAACACAGGAATGGATACAGAGGCAGCAATAAATAAACTCACGGGGAAATTCAGCACTGACACTGTCAGGGTGGTATTGCAGAAGGCAAGGCGCGCGATTGTCACAATCAGGCCAACAGCCATTCTCTCAGTTTCTGAATACCTCTACAAAAGCGAAGGTTACAGGTTTATTATTGCCTCCGCCCTCCATACCAGGCGCGGGTTTGAGATCTACTATCACTTCAGTTTTGATGCTGACGGATCGATACTCAGCCTCCATGTAATACTTGACAAGGAGAAGCCGCATATTGAATCACTCTCCAACATGTTCAGCGCATCAAACTGGATAGAGAGAGAGATGCACGAACTCTTCGGCATTGACTTCCTGCATCACCCCAACCAGGAGAAGCTGCTTTCGGAAGGCAACTGGGCTGATGATGTCTACCCGTACAGAAAAGAGTTCAAATAATACTCTTACAACAATGAGCAGAAAGACCCTCATACCGATAGGACCCTATCACCCGCTTCAGGAAGAACCGGAGCTGTTCAAGCTCTATTGCGACGGGGAGATAGTCACGGATATCAAATGGGAGACCGGCTATAACCACAGGGGCATAGAAAAACTCAGTGAGTCAAAGAGCTATGACCAGGTATTTTTCCTCGTTGAACGCATCTGCGGCATCTGTTCAACATCGCACCCCTTCGCCTTTGCCAATGCTGTTGAGGAGATTGTCGGTGTTGAGATCACTGACAGGACAAAATACATCAGATCGATTATCGGAGAACTTGAACGTATCCACAGCCACCTGCTCTGGGTAGGTCTCGCGGGTCATTTCCTCGGTTACAACACCGTTTTCATGTGGGCCTGGAAATACCGTGAACCTGTCCTTGACCTCTTCGAGATGATAACAGGTAACAGGAACAGCTATGCAATGTTCAAGGTGGGCGGTGTGAGACGTGACATTGAAAACAGCAAGATCGCGGCAATCAGGAAAGAGATGGCTGTCCTTCGCAAAAAGATAGACCTGCTAACCGGCGCGGTGATGGATGACCCTGTGATTCACGCAAGGACAAAAGGCGTCGGGATACTCACCAGGCAGGATGTCATCGACTATGGCGCCGTAGGGCCCACCGCAAGAGCCTCCGGAGTTGCCATTGATGTAAGACGCGATGACCCCTATGCCGCATATCCGCTTGTCAACTGGAAAGTAATCACTGCCGAAGCCGGAGATGTCTTCGCCAAGGCAGAGGTGAGGCTTCTTGAAATGTATGAGTCAGCCTCAATCATTGAGCAGTGCGTTGATGCCCTCGAAAAAATGAAAGAGGGTGACATCGCCCTGAAAATAAATGAGATACCGGAAGGGATAGGTACGGGCAGGGCCGAAGCCCCCAGGGGCGAGGTGTTCCACTTTGTGGTCTCCGACGGATCAAACTCACCGGCAAGACATAAGATAAGGGCTCCCAGCTATACCAACATAGCAACATTCAAGAAATCATGCATCGGGCAGACCATTGCCGATGCGACTATCTCTCTCGCAGCCGTTGACCCGTGCTACTGCTGCACCGAGAGAATGGCAGCAGCCTTTGACAACTCCTCAGGGAAGAAAATTCTAAACGCAAACGAGCTTATCGCGCTTTCCATGAAGAGAACATCAGAACTAAGGAAATCAGGTGCCGGTCATGAATGAACCTCTGAAATTATTCGCTGACATGAATACGTGCATGTACCTCCAGATGCTCATTATCATTCCCCTGGCAGCCGGAATTCTCTTCTTTGCAATACCTGAAAGGTTTCAGACGGTCAAGGGAATACTGACGCTGGCAACAACCCTGGTTACCGGGTATCTTGGCGTCGCTATATACTCCGCTGATCCTCAGATGACGGCGCAGGGAGAGATTCTCAGCAGGAACTGTATGGCTCTCCTGAATGCCGACCTCCTTCAGAATTCCGGAGAATTCCTCACATTCACCCTCGATGGCCTGAGCAAGCTGATCATACTCTTTATCAGCATCCTTGCCCTGCTTATACTGATTTATACCCTGGTTTATAACAGGACTGCCAGGGTCAGCAACTACTATCCCTGGTTCCTGATTACCCTGGGATGTTCATACGGTGCAGTGCTCTCTGATAACCTTATCCTCTTTGTCATATTCTGGGGTATTCTGGGCATCACCCTTTATAAGCTTATACCCGGGAAGGATGAAAAGAGCTCTGCTGCCGCGAAGAAGACCATGATCCTTATCGGAGCGTCAGACACGATCATGCTGGTCGGTATTGCCATGCTTTGGAGACTGACTGACACACTGAGTATCAATAACATATCACTGGAGACCAATAACATTCTGACTGTCACGGCATTCCTTGCGCTACTTGTTGGCAGTTTCACCAAGGCCGGGGCCTTCCCGTTCCATTCATGGGTGCCTGACTTTGCGGAGAATTCTCCGGTATCATCATCAGCACTATTGCCAGCCTCACTTGACAAACTGCTGGGAATCTACTTCCTGGCGAGGATAACAGGTGATCTTTTTGTAATGACCGAAGGAATTAAACTGGTACTGCTTACAACAGGCGTTCTGACCATAATAACGGCAGTTATGATGGCATTGATGCAACACGATTATAAACGTCTTCTTGGTTATCACGCTGTTTCACAGGTTGGCTATATGGTCCTCGGGTTTGGAATTGGATCAGTGATTGGATTTGCAGCAGGTCTGTTTCACATGATTAATCATGCCATCTATAAGAGCGGACTGTTCCTGGCTGCCGGAGCGATTGAGCGGCAGACAGGCAAAAGCGATATCGGTGATCTGGGAGGACTGTCAAAAGCTATGCCCGTCACATTTGCTGCTGCCGTTATTTTTGCAATGTCTATCTCAGGTGTACCTCCGTTTAACGGTTTTGCATCAAAATGGATGATCTACCAGGGAATCATTGAATCCGGTTCCGGTGAGGGAATCGCCTCCAGCCTCTGGATCGTGTGGCTCGGTTTGGCGGTATTTGGCTCAGCGCTTACCCTTGCCAGCTTTGTCAAATTTATTGGCGGAATATTCCTCGGAAGAAGGGATCCTGCGATGTCCAAAATAAGGGAGGTGCCATTCCTGATGTGGTTCCCGATGGCGGTTCTGGCACTCTTCTGCGTCATCTTCGGAGTCTTTGCCACAGGGATTATCATCCCGAAACTATTTACCCCGGTTGTGGGTGCCTTCACATTCAGCGGACTATGGAGCTCATCATTTGTTTCACTGCTGGTCCTGATCTCAATCATACTCGGCTTCCTTATTTACCTCGCCACCGGAAAGAAAAAATTCAGGACCGAAGAGAATTTCGTCGGAGGTGAGAATGCAGAAAAGCTTGGAGCGTCATTTCCTGCTCCCGAGTTCTACAAAACTTTCTCCGAGTTCAGACTTTTCTCACGTATTTATGAAAAAGCCGAAGAAAAGGCCTTTGATATCTACGACCTCTCCAAAAAGGCCGTATTCTGGCTAAACGGAGGACTGAGCAACGCTCATACCGGTGTACTTCCGGGATATGTCATCTGGGTCTGCGCCGGCCTGATAATCATGTTGCTGATAATGATCTGACAAAATAGAAATATGGAACTGGCAATATCGGTAATAGTGGTTTTTATGATACTGGGTGCGATCTACGCCATCCATGCCAGGGATATCCTGTCAGCAGTGATAGCCGGAGGCATTGTCGGATACAGCCTGGTCATATGCTTCCTGCTGCTGAAGGCTCCTGACCTTGCAATAGTGCAGATAGTTGTGGAGACAATCACCCTGATCATCATGGTGGCAGTTGTGCTCGACAGCTCACGCGTGGAGGCTTACGGCAAATTTGACAGCCGGGCCTGGGTCACCGCCGGCACCGCAGTGCTGATGCTGGTAATACTGTTCTGGTTCCTGATGGAGGCTTCAGCACCTCTTGCTCCGTTCGGGGAGAACACCATGAGGATGGCTGATGCTTATGTCAACGGCGCTGTGGAGAAGACCGGCAGCGTTAACCTCGTGACCGGCGTAATATTCGACTTCAGGGGATATGACACCCTCGGCGAGGCAACAGTACTGGTCACTGCAGTACTCGGAGTGCTTACAATTCTAAGGATAAGAGGCAAAAAAATATGAATATAAAAACAGATCAAAAACTTCCAAAATCCCAAATCGTTAATCCTTGTTCGTAAATCAATTCAGGACACATGAAGGGAATGACAATCATAGTTAAGAAGACGACGCAACTGATAGCCGGGATAATATTCCTTTACGGCATCTATATCATACTGCACGGGCATCTGACACCCGGAGGGGGATTTGCAGGCGGTGTTATCCTCGCAGGTTCTTTCATCCTTCTGATCCTGGCTTTCGGGAGTGATTTCCTGCACCTTGTCAAAGAAGAGAGGGGCTCCACCCTGTACGAGAATCTGGCTATCCTTTTCTTCCTTTTACTGGCTCTTACAGGTCTTGTTGCCGGTGTGAGGATATTCTTTGCCAACTGGCTGCCCCACGGCACGCCCGGTGAACTGATCAGCGCGGGCTTTATCCCTCTCTACAACATATTTGTAGGGATTGAGGTCGCCGCTTCCATCGTTACGATCTTCCTGGCACTGGTAATATTTAAAGAGGAGATACTGAAATGACTGTTTACTGGCTCTGCTTCATACTGTTCCTTACCGGCCTCTATGGTGTGATCACCAGGAGGAACCTGATCAAGATTGCCATATCCCTGTCAGTCATGGAATTCAGCTGCTTTCTGTTCCTGGCTCTGATGGGATACAGGGATGGAGGGGTCGCCCCTATCGTTGACATGGCTGACCCCGTCAAACCATATGTCGATCCGCTACCTCAGGCAATGGTGCTCACGGCCATCGTGATTGGCCTGGCTACAACGGCTATGCTGATGGCGGTAATCATCAGGATCTACAGGAAATACGGAACATTTGACATCAGAGAGATAAAAAACTTAAGAGGGTAAATGATGAATCCGCTGATACCGCTACTCGTCGCCATACCCCTGGCAGGTGCCTTCCTGACAATGATACTTGGCAGGTTCATCGCCGGAATTCCAAGATATATGGCAATGGCGACCCTGCTCCTTCTCACTTTCATCAGTTTCTGGCTGCTGACTGCTGAGGGAGCTGCTTCATCAGTGTATACACTGGGCGGATGGGAACCTGTCGATGGCGTCCCGATCGGCCTTTACCTCATTCATGACGGATTCTCGGCACTGGTGCTGTGCATCATCAGCCTGATAGGCCTCCTCTCGGTGATCTACTCCGTCTCCTACATGGCAAGGTACACCAATGAAAACTACTTCTACTCACTCTTCTGCCTGATGATAGCAGGGATGAACGGGGTTGTTCTCAGCGGTGACATCTTCAACATCTTTGTTTTCCTCGAGATTTCGGCCATATCATCTTATGCCCTGGTAGCCTTCGGCGTGGAGAAGAATGAGCTTGAGGCAACCCTGAAATACCAGGTCCTGGGTGCGGTTGCATCATTCATGGTACTTTTTGCCATCGGCTTCATCTACTGGAGCGCAAAGACACTCAACATTGCAGACATAAGAACCGCCTTCAGCGAAGGAGTCCAGGGCAGTCACTATATTCTGATCCAGATTCTTCTTCTCACCGGATTTGGCCTGAAGGCTGCCATTATTCCTTTTCATGCATGGCTGCCCGATGCCCACTCGTCGGCTCCCTCTCCCATCTCGGCCATGCTCTCCGGTGTGCTTATCAAAGCCGTTGGCATCTATGTCATCATACGTCTCTTCTTCAATATGTTCGAGATTACAGAGGGGATGGCCATACTGATAACCACTCTTGGCGCCCTCTCGATGGGTGTGGGTGTATTCCTGGCCATTGGCCAGTGGGATATAAAACGACTGCTGGCATATCACAGCATCAGCCAGATGGGTTATGTCATCATGGCAGTGGGCATAGGTATGATACTCATGGCCAGGGGACTCCGCAGTGAGATAGCTGCCCTTGCCATCACCGGGGGTATCTTTCATATGATTAACCACGCGGCATTCAAGGGACTTCTCTTCCTCAATGCAGGAGCCATTGAGTACTCTGCAGGCACCCGTGACCTGAGGGAGATGGGAGGACTGGCAAAGAGCATGCCCTTCACCTCGGCAACATCACTCGCTGCCTCGCTCTCAATATCGGGGTTGCCTCCCTTCAACGGCTTCTTCAGTAAACTGATAATAATAGTCGCAGCGGTGATGGGCCGCTTTTACTTCCTCGCTGCCCTTGCAGCAATCGTCAGCATCATCACCCTGGCCTCGTTCATGAAGTTCCAGCGTTATGCCTTTTATAACGTGGAGCCCGGGAAGATAAAGAAAGAGATCAGGGAGGTCCCTGTGCCGATGCTCCTGAGCATGATCACCCTTGCTGTTGTCTGCCTGCTGCTCAGTCTGCTCGCTTTGCCGGGCATACGCGAAACAGTGCTCGCACCGGCAACTGACATACTGATGGACCAGATGAAATATTCCTCACAGATAACAGGCATGTGATATGAGATACGTGACAATATTTATATTATCCCTGGTATTCTGGCTCCTGATAACCTTCAATTTCACCATTCCGAATATTGCAGCGGGAGCTGGTGCATCTGCCATCACGGCAGCCATCTTTGGAAGGTATTATTTCTATAATGTTTATAAGTTCCTTCAGCCTCGTCGCTGGCTCTGGTTCGTAGTCTACCTGGTTACCTTCATCTGGGCATGCATTAAAGCTAACTTCGATGTTGCATACCGCGTTCTCCATCCGGCAATGCCGATAAGACCCGGGATAGTGAAAGTGAAGACCACCCTGAGGTCAGACTTTGCCAAAACCCTGCTTGCCAATTCCATCACGATGACCCCGGGCACAATCACCGTTGACATCATCGGCGATGATATGTATATTCACTGGATCTACATCCGGTCTGAAGACCCGGCTCTCTATACAAGGATGGTTATCGGAAGATTTGAAGAATACATTAAAAAATTTGCGGAATGACCAGTTTCCTTAATGTACTGCTCTACATACAGATTGCCCTTTGCGCAGCCTGCCTCTACCGTATCATCAGGGGGCCGACAATCCCCGACCGGATGGTGGGTATTGACATCTTCGGGATACTTGTGGTAGGTATCTGCGGCATTATCACGGTGCAGACCGGCAAGGCCTTCATCCTTGATATAGGAATTGCCTGGGTCATACTGAGTTTTATCGGAACCCTTACGCTGGCGAAATATCTCAGCGGAAAAAAACTGAACGAATGATATGGCAGCCATAATCTTAATATCGGTAGGAGTTCTCTTCAACATCTTCGGGTGTATCGGACTGATACGGCTCCCTGACATGTACAACAGGCTGCAGGCAGCCACCAAGTGTGTGACACTGGGATGCTGCAGCATCCTGCTCGGTGTACTGGTGCACTACGGATTCGGCAGCGCAGGGTTCAGAGCACTCGTGGCCATTCCGGTTCTCTTCTTCACCGCTACGGTGGCAGCACATGCCCTTGTCAGGGGAGCATACCATTTCGGAACGAAAATGGATGAAAAGAGTGTTAAAGACGATTACAGGGAGGCAGTGAAATGAAGTACCCCAAACTGAGAGAGCTGAAGGAGGCAGTGATATCACTGGTCACACCGGCATATACATCAAAATTCCCGGCTGAAGAGCATGTGCCGTTCACCGACTTCAGGGGAAAGCCCGTTGTTGACGATGCCAACTGCGTGGGGTGTGAAACATGCGCCAATGTATGCCCTCCGCTGGCCATCACCTTCACTGATGACAGGGAGAAGAAGATAAGGATAATAAGTCGGGATTACGGTAAGTGCATCTTTTGCGGCCAGTGCCAGGAACACTGCATCACCGGCAAGGGAGTAAAGCTTTCCGACAAGATCTATGACCTGGCTGTCTTTGACAGAGCCAATAACGTCGAATACCAGGAGAAGGAACTGCTGGTGTGCGAGAGCTGCAGTGCAATAATTACAACTGTTGAACACCTCCACTTCATGCACCGCAAGCTTGGCCCGAAAGCATTCGCATCAGTTCTCAACCTCAGTGTCCTTAACCGCAAACTCAAACTTGCCGAGGGGCAGGATCTCTCGGCAGAGATTGGTGAGACACTGCACAGGAAGGATATGTTCAACATAATCTGCCCGAACTGCCTCAGACAGGTTACGGTCAAGTATCTTTTCAAAGGTGCCTGATAAACTTACAAAGCTTCTTTCTCAAACCAACCGCAAAATTCTCTTTGTCGGTATCGGCAACCTGCTGAGGCAGGATGACGGCGCAGGAGTATACATAAGCACCCGCATAAGAGAGACAGACCGTATTAAAATTATCACGCCCGAGGTAAGCATCGAAAACTATATAGGGAAGATCAACTCCGTGGATCACGATACACTTGTCCTGATCGATTGCGTTGACATGAACAGGCCCGCAGGGAGCTTCGACCTGATACCGGTAGAAACGGTCAGTGACCTTACTTTCAATACCCATAACATCTCCCTGAAAAAACTCTCTGAATTCTTCAGAAAAGAGGTGCTGATACTCGCTATTCAACCCGAATCTATTGCATTCGGCGAAAACTTATCGTATATTGTACATGCAGCTTGTAACAAAATTATTGAACTCATAAATAAAAAGGAGGTGTAATATGGCCGTTGAATATTTATGCAAGGCGTGCAGGGGACGCCTTAACGTCAAGACCTCGATAGTGCTCTCTGCCACAAAGATAAACAGCACGAAGAGGGGCCTGGTCTTTCTCAACCCCGAGCTCGGAAACTATACAAAAACGACCCACCCGTCGTTCGAAATGGAGAAAGGTTCAGAGTATCTGATCAATTGCCCTATCTGTCATTCACAGCTAAACAGCATGAAGTATCCTCACCTGGTCAGGATTATCATGATTGATGAGAACGGTAAGGAGTTTGATATCTATTTCTCGGGCATTGTCGGAGAAAACTGCACCTACAAAATCAGTGAGACAGGCGTCGAGAAAACCGGCCCCGACGCAAAACTGTACGACAAGTATTTTGACATCCCCCACGAAGACCGGAAATACCTTTAAGAGGCAATCGGCAGTAGGCAGTAGGCAGTAGGCAGTAGTTGAAAGATTAATAATCAGACTGTTAGACTGCAAAGCAAGCAAGATCTTCAGATCTTCCGACTTTACGGACTTTATGGACTTTCGACTCTGAAGACTATTGCCTATTCCCTATTCCCTACTGCCTAATTATTACACCTATCTGACCGATTCTTCCACAATTTTTGGTTATTTTAAGCCAACTTTGCATAAAGTAACCGGGAAAACATGAAAACAGATATCGAAGTCAGGTATGCCGCGCACCCTGATGATGTAAAACACTGGGACACTGATCGTCTGAGAAGAGAGCACCTGGTCGGACCTCTCTTCACCGATAACACCGTAACCATGGTCTACACACTCTATGACCGTATGGTGGCCGGGGGAGCCAAACCGGCAGGCGAGGCACTGAAGCTTGAACCCGTTGATGAGGTGAAGGCGTCATTCTTCCTTCACAGGCGCGAGATGGGCATCTTCAACATAGGCGGCAAAGGAAGAATACGGGCAGGCGAAACGCTTTACGAGCTTGACTTCAAGGAGGCTCTATACCTCGGCAGCGGCGACAGGGAAATAATATTTGAAAGCGTCGATAAGAATAATCCGGCGCTCTTCTACTTCAACTCCACTCCTGCCCACCGCAATTACCCTGACAGAAAAGTCTCCAAAAAGGATGGCATAACTGCGGAGATGGGCTCGCCGGAAGCAGCCAACCACAGGGTTATCAACAAGATGATTGTGAGCCAGGTGCTCGAGAGCTGCCAGCTCCAGATGGGCATGACAGAGCTCAGGCCGGGAAGCGTATGGAACACAATGCCACCCCACACCCACGGACGCCGGATGGAGGTGTACTTCTATTTCGAAGTGCCGGAAGGCCAGGCCGTATGCCACTTTATGGGCCAACCCGCCGAGACACGTCATTTATGGATGAAGAACAATGAGGCGGTGATATCGCCGCAATGGTCCATCCACGCCGCCACCGCCACCTCCAGCTATACATTCATCTGGGGCATGGGCGGAGAAAACCTCGATTACGGCGACCAGGACTTCCTGAAACAGACAGACCTGAGGTAATAAGCATTCAACCAACTTATCTGATAACCATGGGCAAAGATTCATTCAGGCTCGACGGAAAGGTGGCGCTGGTCACCGGAGCATCATACGGAATAGGGATGGCCATGGCCAAAGCCCTCGCCGGGGCCGGCGCAACCATCGTCTTCAATGACCGCAACCCCGAGAGGGTGACGACTGCCATGGAAGATTACAGGAAAGACGGAATAGACGCCAGAGGCTATCTATTCGACGTTACCGATGAAGCCGCAGTGAAGGAGAATATTGCAGCCATCACCGGCGAGGTGGGGGTGATAGATATCCTCGTTAACAATGCTGGCATTATTATAAGGGTTCCCGCACTTGAGATGGAGGTGGCCGAGTTTCGTGAAGTCATCGACATAGACCTTACGGGGCCCTTCATCATGTCAAAGGCCGTTGCGCCCGGCATGATAGAGAAAGGCGGCGGTAAAATCATTAATATATGTTCCATGATGAGCGAGCTGGGACGCGAGACAGTCTCAGCCTACGCATCCGCCAAGGGCGGCCTGAAGATGCTTACACGCAACCTTGCATGCGAGTGGGCTGGGTTCAACATACAGGTCAACGGCATCGGGCCGGGTTATATCGCAACGCCCCAGACAGCACCACTGCGCACAGAAGGCCATCCGTTCAACTCCTTCATTATAGGACGCACCCCGGCCGCAAGATGGGGCACCCCGGAAGACCTTCAGGGACCTGTTGTGTTCCTTGCCTCAGGGGCATCTGACTTTGTCAACGGCCATATACTGTATGTCGACGGTGGCATACTTGCATATATCGGCAAACAACCAAAATGAATAACCTGACCATGATGAAACACCACTGTTTCCTGAAACAGAAACTTAATTCCAATACAATCAAAAACACGGGTGTTCCATCATACCCAATAAAATAATTATGATTATGATGAAAAAACTGCTTTTCATTTTCACATCAGTCCTGTTACTTTCAGGCTGCACCGCTGACCGGATGAAGGTCACAATTGAAAACACCCTCCCTTCAGACAGGATGGCCGAGACGGTTGAGATATCCATCACAGATCTATTGGCCCTTCTCCCGGAATCTAATCCTTCAAGGCTGGTGGTGACCGACAGCAAGGGCAACGAAGTGCCATCACAGCTCATCTTCGCCGGTCAGCCTGAACCTCAGTCGCTGATCTTCCAGGCCGATGTGAAGGCCAGCTCTTCTTCCGTGTATTTTATTGCCGGAGGAGAACCCGCGGATTTTGAGGCAAAGGCCTATGGCCGGTTCGTACCCGAGAGATATGATGATTACACCTGGGAGAATGACCGCATAGCCTTCCGGATCTATGGCCCGGCCCTGATTGCAAAGGACGGCCCCAGCAACGGACTGGACGTATGGATCAAGCGTACCGATAAGATGATCATTGACAAGTGGTATGAAGAATACCTTGCCGGGAAGAACAGCTATCACGATGACAACGGGGAAGGATGCGACTGCTACAAGGTAGGCCGTACCCTCGGCGCCGGCGCCATGGCTCCTTTCGTTGATGATTCGCTATGGCTGGCTATCAATTTTGAAACCTGGCAGACTCTTGACAACGGTCCGATACGCACATCGTTCAGACTGACTTACCCTGCGTTTTTGGTACGTGATGTACCTGTAACGGAGACGCGCACAATCTCACTCGATGCAGGCAGCCAGCTGACTAAGGTGACGGAGATGTATGCCGGTCTCGACGAGGAGTTCACTGTTGCCGCCGGGATAGTTAAAAGAGAAGAAGGCGCTCCGCTCCTCTTTCCTCCTGATAACAATGCCATAGCCTATCGCCTCGATGGCGGTGAAGGGGGCATAACCTACATCGGGACAGTCCTGACGACCCCCGCAACGGCAGTATTGGATGTAAGTGATCACCTGTTGATAGTCACAAGATATTCACCGGGCACCCCACTGGTCTATTATACAGGTGGGGGATGGAGTAAATGGGGCTTTGAATCCGATAAGGCATGGAGTGACTATATCACCGGTTTCTCTCAGAAAATAAAATCACCCCTCAAGGTGTCGTTTAAATAGAGCTGCATGCGCATCCCTGCAGGAATAGCGGCTCTGGTTCTTATCCTGCTTGCATTGACCGCCCGCCACGGTCTTTGCCAGTCAAAATGCGCATTCACTCACTATTCGGTTGAGGACGGCCTCTCGGAGGGAGTGGCGCTGACCATGCACCAGGACCGTGAGGGACTGATGTGGTTCGGCACATTCGACGGACTGAACCGGTTTGACGGATACAGCTTCAAGGTATACAAATCGGGATTCAACTCAAGCTACGGCCTGACCAACAACAGGGTTGACCGCATAACCGAAGACGACCTGGGACACCTGTGGATAATGAACAATGACGGTGAGGTGTACCGTATGAACACACGGACCGAAGAGTTCATAAACTTCAATGAGATAAGTGCCGGTGGCCAGGAAAACTACTCGCCCGTAACCCAGATATACTGCTTCAGCGGAGGCGAGACCTGGCTCTCTACTGAAGCCGGCACATGCATCAGGGTAATATCGTCATCCACCTCTCCGGAATATAAACTCGACCGTTTTGTGTGCAGAAACGGCTCCGCATCAACCCCGGCCGTCAGACTCATCAGTAAGGACAGCCGCGGGACAGTATGGATCCTCTCCGATAACGGGCTCTTCAGGGTCACCGGTGATGAAGAGATGCCTGAACAGGTACTCCGAAACGGTGCAACAACCGGTGCCAAAACCTTCTTCTGCCTTCACGAGCAAGGCGACAGGCTGTGGTTCGGAGCCGGTAACGGGACCATCATTGTAACAGACAGCGACGCCGGAATTCACGAGGAGATAAAAATGGGGGTCAGCTCTGATATCATAAGCATCAAACCGCTGAACCAGCGTGAGCTTATTATCCTTACTTCCGGTGACGGGTTCTTTGTTTATACTCCCGTTACAGGAGAGAAGAAACAGTACCAGAGCCGACGCTATCAAGAGCTGCCTACCAATCAGATGGTGTCAGTTTACATTGACAGATACGGAGAAGCGTGGATCGAATCAATGGCTGACGGGGTGACTCATTTCGATCCTTTCGGCGGTACGGTGAAGCATTATAAAATGAATGTCGATAAGACGAATCCCAATGTCCTCCTTCCCAGCTTCGTCATCTTTGAAGACATTAATGACATACTCTGGATCTGCCCGCGCGGCGGAGGCTTCTCAAGGTATAACCGCATAGACCGGCGGCTGGAGTATTTTTTCAATGAGCCTGGAAGCGATGACCGGAGATTCCCGAACCTGATCCACTCAGCCATGTCCGACAACCAGGGGAACCTCTGGATGTGCACCATAACCAGGGGCATTGAAAAGATCTCCTTCTTCCCGAACCAGTTCAGGGTCATAAGCCCTAAACAGATTGCCTCCTCGCATTCCGAAAATGAGGTCAGAGCGATCTTTGAGGACAATAACCGTTATTTATGGGCAGCCACCCGTGACGGTCGGGTATACCTCTTTGACCCTGAACATAATATGGTTGGCTACCTGCGGGACAATGGCACATTCAGCTCAGGCGAGGCCTTTAATGCACTGGTCTATGTCATTACACAGGACCGCAATGGAAATATCTGGATGGGATCAAAAGGCAGGGGGCTCTTCAGGCTTGAACCCACCGGCAGCAGCTCCCCTTGCTGTTACAGAATAACAGGATTCAGCCACGACGATGATGACCCCTGGAGCCTGAGCCATGATAACGTATATTCCATATATGAAGACCCGGCAGGGAGAATATGGGTGGGGACATTTAACGGGGGCCTCAATTACATCACTGAGGAAAAAGGCAGAATCAGGTTCGTCAACTCGTATAACAGGCTGAAGAACTATCCCTATTCAAATCATAAAAGAGTAAGGTATATTACTTCAGATCACAATGACAGAATCTGGGTGGGTACCACCAGCGGACTCGTGATATTCGACCGCAACTTCACGGATCCGGCAGAAGCACAATTCCTCACCTGCTTCTTCGATCCCGGGGTCGAAACCAGCCTGGCCAACAATGATGTACATTACATCTACTGCTCGCCATCGGATGAAATATACGTAGCAACATTCGGAGGCGGGCTGAACCGTGTCATAAACGACGGATCAGGTAACGGGATACCCGCCTTTAAATCGTACACCGTCAGGACAGGCGCACCCGATGACGTGATCCTCAGTATCGTTGACGACCTGGAGGGCAACCTCTGGCTCAGCAGTGAGAGAGGCATACTTAAATTCAACACCCGGAACGAGTCGTTTGAGATCTACAGTGAACAGAGCGGAGTCGAGAAAAGATACTTCTCGGAAGCAACAGGACTGAGAACGGCAGGCAACGAGATAATGTTCGGCTTTGACAACGGCATATACTGTTTTAATCCCTCTCAGGTCAGGAAGGTCAACTACGTCCCCCCCCTGGTCTTCACCCGTATGACAGTCGCCGGTACCGACATCCATACTGCCGGAGGAGCCTCATCCGCTGATGAAGAAATAGCCGGGCCGGTTATAGAGCTAAGGCATAACCAGAAAACCCTTAACATCGAATATGCTGCACTCGATTACCGTAATCCGAAAACTATTCAGTATGCCCATATGCTGCAAGGGGTTGACCCTGACTGGATAATAGGCAGAGGGCAGAGGAGCGCAGCCTACACCAACCTCGACCCGGGTCAGTATACCTTCAGCGTCAGGTCTACAAACTCTGACGGTATCTGGGTAAACAACGCCCGCACGGTAAGGATAATCGTAAATCCGTCATTCTGGCAGACAACACTGTCAAAGGTGTTGCTCACACTGGTCACACTGATTATCATCGGGCTCACAATTTATGTCATTTTCACCTTTTACAAGCTGCGGCACAAGGTTGAGGTTGAACAGCTCATTACGAATCTCAAGCTCAAGTTCTTCACAGATATATCGCATGAACTCAGAACGCCTCTTACCCTGATCTCATCACCTGTCACCAATATCCTGCATAACAATAATCTTGAGCCGGAGGTAAGGGACCAGCTCACCCTGGTACAGAGCAACACCCAGCGGATGCTCCGGCTGGTGAACCAGATCCTCGACTTCAGAAAAGTACAGAGCAAAAAGATGCGGCTCCGTATTGAGGAATTCCCCCTTGGGCCTTTCATTTCGGGTATCTGCTCAGACTTCAGAAAGGTGGCTGAGGATAAGGGCATACATCTGATTGTTGATGACCTCTCACAGGGAGAGATGGTTTGGGCCGACAAGGATAAGGTTGAGAAAATCGCTTACAACCTGATTACCAATGCTCTCAAATTCACACCCCGGGGAAAGAGAGTCAACATTACCGTTACAAAAAACACTGACTCACTGGTGCTTATTGTAGCTGATCAGGGCACAGGCCTCTCAAGGGAAAAAATGAAGAATCTCTTTATGAGGTTCGGCAGTGATGACAGGGAGGTCATATCGATGCAGCCCGGAACTGGTATTGGCCTTTCACTCAGCCATGAGCTGGCTGAGCTGCACCAGGCTGAACTGACAGCAGAGAGTGAAGAGGGAAAGGGTGCAACCTTCCGCGTCACATTCAGACTCGGGTTCTCACACTTTGACAATGAAACCGAATTCGTTCTTGCTGACGGGCAGAGTTCGCCGTCGTCACGACATGCCCTGACAGCTATGCAGGAAGAGGACGAATCTGATGAAACTGGCAGACAGGATGATGACGATCCTGTTCTGCTCTTCGTGGAGGACAATGAAGAGCTTCGAAGCTTTATTAAGATCATTCTCTCCGACGGCTTCCATGTAATTGAGGCAGGAAACGGAATCGAAGGCTTTGAGATTGCCCGCAGCCAGCTGCCTGATATTATCATCACCGACCTGATGATGCCCGAGATGGACGGGCTGGAACTTGCGCGCCGGATCAGGGAAGAGGTGACCACCTCACATATCCCCGTGGTGGTGCTGACAGCCAAAACCGATCTTGATACACAGGTAGAAGCCCTCAAGAGAGGAGCCGATGATTTCATAACCAAACCGTTCAGCTCCACCTACCTCAGGGCAAGGATCGAAAACATACTCCAGCAGCGCAAGAAGCTGCAGGAGCTCTTCCTCTCAACCCTTGCCGACTACCCTCCGTCAAACGCGGGCAGAGCTTACGAGGTGACGCCCTCTGAACCTTTTGTGGAGTCATATGATGACAAGCTCGATGAAGAACCTGATGGAGGTCATGGAACAGAACATTGACAACGCCGAACTAACCGTTGACGAGCTTGTCTCAAAGATCGGGATCGGCAGATCGGTCTTCTTCAAGAAGCTTAAGAGCCTTACAGGCCTGGCACCCATTGAATTCATCAGGGAGGTAAGGGTCAAGAGAGCGGCACAGCTGATCGAGTCGGGCGAATACACCATCTCACAGGTTACCTACATGGTCGGATGCAATGATCCGCGCTACTTCTCGCGCATCTTCAAACAGCGCTTCAGCATGACCCCTTCGGAATACCGCGACAGACATGCAAAACAGAAACAATCCTGACAACAAATAAAACTGAAATCTTATGAAATCCACATGAGTGACCACAGATCACAAACACGAATAAGTATAATTTACAACCGAGCGAAGCGAGCTCGACGAAGTCAATCATGTGTGGTTCCATCATACCATTAAAATCAAAATTATATTATGATGAAAAATGCAGCAATCACCGCTCTCACCTGTCTCATGACGATGATAATCATGCAATCATGCGGCAGCAGTAAAGAAGGACTGAACTCCCCGCTCTGGTCAGTGCGCATGGCAGAGTCGGAGATGATCCGGAACCCCTCTCTCTGGATGGTTGATTTCGTCACTGAGAAAAAGTGGAATTACACACAGGGTCTCATGGGTCTTGCCTTCATGCGGCTTAATGAGGCAACGGGTGATAAGAGATATTTCGAGTATGCGAAAGGATATGCAGATTCACTGATTGATGAAAACGGGGTCATTTATGAATATAACATGGAGAACTTCAACATTGACCAGGTTAATCCCGGCAAAATGATGTTCCTCCTTTATGACCGGACAAAAGATCCAGGATATGAGAAGGTGATAAACACCCTGAGGGAGCAGATCGGGTCGCAGCCGAGGATCGCAGAAGGCGGATTCTGGCATAAAAAGATCTATCCTGACCAGATGTGGCTCGACGGCCTCTACATGGGTGCCCCCTTCTATGCTGAGTATGCTCTCAGGCATGACCGTCCGGAGGATTTCCGCGATGTGGTGAACCAGTTCCTGATTGTTGCCAGCCACACATATGACCCTGCTACCGGGTTGTACAGGCATGCCTTTGATGCCTCTCGCATGATGCCATGGTCTGACAGCATTACAGGCCAGGCGCCGCACGCCTGGGGACGTGCCATGGGATGGTTCTCAATGGCCATTGTTGATGTGCTGGATTTCCTTCCAGAGGAGCAGCCGGGCAGGGACGAAATTATATCGATCTTGAAGGGCATGACGGAAAAGCTCACGGAGATACAGGATCCCCTGACGGGAGGATGGTACCAGGTCCTCGACCGCCCCGGTGACCCGGGCAACTATATCGAGACCTCCTGCACGGCCATGTTCGCCTATTCCATCTTCAAAGGTGTCAGGATGGGATACCTTGACGACAAGTATCTTGCTACTGCCGAAAAGGCCTACAGGGGCCTGATTGACAACTTCATCAAAACCGACAGCTCCGGAGTGGTGACAATGACGCAAATATGCGGCGTGGCAGGCCTCGGAGGTGATCCTTACCGCGACGGCTCATACGAATATTATATTGGTGAAGTGATCCGCGAAAATGACCCGAAGGGCGTCGGGCCGTTCATCATGGCCAGCCTCGAATACGAGATGATTCAGGAATAAGGATCGTAGAATTAAGAATTAAGAATTATCAATTGATAGTCAGTATTTTAGACTGAGACTATCGCCTATTGCCTATTGCCTACTGCCTATTGCCTGAATGAGCAAATTCTCCACCCTTTTGGCAAAAAAGTGTACCTCCGCAGCAGTGGACCGGGGTTAACTTTGATATTGCCAAATCATATCCTTTTTATTCAAACACTAACCTGATAATCAACAACAGCTACCAGAGTCATGAGACGTTTTTCACCTTATTGTTTTATCTTCCTTGTCGCTGCCCTGCATTCCTGCACGGGCACTGACAAGTGGAAGATGGCCGCAGAGATCGAACAGTCGATACTTACGACATCTTTCCCTGCCGACACATTCAATATAATTGAATTCGGGGCAGTCGCTGATGACACTTCGTTCCTAAACACAAAGGCAATCGGGGCAGCAATACAACAGTGCCACGACAATGGAGGGGGAGTGGTCTATGTACCCTCAGGAAACTGGACCACAGGCCCGGTGACACTGCTGAGCAATGTAAACCTGCATATCTCCGAAAAAGCGACCCTGCTCTTCTCAACTGACTATGAGCTTTACCTCCCTCCTGTACTGACACGCTGGGAGGGCATGGACTGCTATAATATCCATCCCCTTGTATATGCCATGGATGCCTCCAACATAGCCCTCACAGGCGAGGGAACCATTGACGGTCAGGCCTCCAACGAGGCGTGGTGGTGGATGAACGGCAATCCTGAGTACGGCTGGCGCGAAGGGATGAATAACCAGAGGATCTCCGGCAGACTTCAGTTGCTGGGACACGAACAGAACCAGACACCCGTTGAAGAACGCCGCTTCGGACTCGAGGGAGCTCTCAGGCCGCAACTGGTAAACTTCAATAACTGCAACACCGTTCTGATAGAAGACCTGACACTTAAGAACTCCCCCTTCTGGGTGATCCATCCGGTAAGGACTGACAACTTCATCCTTCGCGGCGTGACCATTATCAGTGCCGGCCCCAACTCAGACGGCTGTGATCCCGAATCATGCAACGGCGTCCTGATTGAGAACTGCTTCTTCGACACCGGTGACGACTGCATCGCCATCAAATCCGGACGAAACAATGACGGCAGGAAATGGTCGATACCGTCACAGAACATAATCGTTCGCAAATGCCGCATGGCGGACGGTCACGGCGGAGTGGTCATAGGCAGCGAGATCTCGGGAGGATTTTACAACCTCTTTGTCGAGGATTGCGAGATGGACAGCCCCGAACTGCTGAGGGTCATCAGGATCAAGACATCCGACTGCCGCGGCGGTGTCATTGATAATGTCAATGTCAGGAACGTGAAGGTGGGAAAGTGTTCCGAGGCGGTGCTTAAGATCAACCTCATATATGAACCCCGCGAACAATGCAAAAGGGGCTTTCCTCCGTTTGTCAGGAACGTGACGCTGGAAAATGTCACCTCGCAGGAGAGCCAGTACGGTATCTATATCATAGGCCTTGACGAATCGGTCAATGTCTCTGACATCAACCTCATAAACTGCAGTTTCAACGGAGTTAAGCAGGGGACATCAATCACCGGAGCAGAGCGGGTTAAACTGAAAAATGTATCTATCAACGGAGAAAAGATCAGTCTCTGAGGTGTTAACTCACGGGACTCCAGCCGTCATGGCGGGCAAAGACCCTCTCAACAGTGTGTCTCTTTGCCTCCCTCCTGCTCAGCTGACGGCTCCAGGTGACACGTGCTCCCGGGTTGGCACCGGGGCCGCTGTTACGGTACTCGGCATACCTGGTTGTCTTCTCATTCGAGGGCTTGTCCCAGTTATGCCACCCTGCAGCCACGATGTGACTGCCCAGTTCGCACTTCATGAAGAGCGTGGCAGCAAACGGACGCCAGGGTCTGCCGAGATAGACTTTTGTGATGCCGTCAGCCGCGGTGAGCCGGCAGCGGTTGAAGATATAACCGTACTCATTCCCTTCAACGGTTGAGGCGGCAGTGATATAGGAATTCTTTTTGCTGTGAATATGACATCTCTCAAACCAGGCAGTGGCCGGACCAAAGATAAAGTCGGTGGTGCCTTCAATGTAGCACTCCTCGTAGTACTGCCTGCTCTCCTGGTTGGCAGTGAGGAGTGTGTCCTGGTTGCCGAGAAGCCTGCATCTGCGGAAAACCGCCCTGTCGGCGTCAACATGCACCGCCACGGCCTGACCAAGCTGCTCGGCGTTATTCTCAAAGGTGATATCCTCTGCGGTGAAACCCGCTCCCTGAATCCAGACAGTGTAGGTCCTGAAAGTGCCCATATTGCGGATGTTTGCATGATCATTCCAGGTGATGACGGTGTTTTCAACGCTTTCGCCCTTCATGTAGAGGTTGGTCACCCACGAGGGTATCACTATCTTTTCCCTATAGGTGCCGTTCCTGATGAACATGTATGTGGTATCGGACATATAGGCCCTTATCGAGTTGACCGCCTCCTGCACGGAGGTGAACTCACCGCTGCCGTCAGAGGCCACCGTGATATGCCTTGGCTGGCCGTAGAAAACAATCGACTGCAGGGCAACTGTAGCAAGGAGTACAAACCTCTTCATGAATGCTGAATTAATGAGTAATTAAGACACTAATTTAGTTTTTTTTGTTATTTTTCCGTCAAGGCTGAAAACCATTAAATGATCAATATGAAAGAGACAGGCAAGTATTCGTTCGGGATCGGAGACAGGTTCTCTCACCAGGGCAAGGCCCAGCTTGAAGCCTTAATGAGGGCCTCCGTTGACCTCGGTATTGATATCACCCCCGTCTGGAATAAATCAAACAGGGAACACAACATAGTTCATTCGGAACCCTCTGACACCAGGGCTGAAGCAGATGCCGCCGTCCGTGCCCTCGGTTACAAAGGACCATATTTTGTTGATGCTGACCATATTAACCTCAATACCGTCGGAAGGTTTATTGACCACTCTGACTTCTTTACCCTTGACGTTGCCGATTATATCGGCAAACGAGCGTCAGACACCGACATAGAAGGTTTTGTCGAGGCACACCGGTCGTTCTGCGGTAGCCTGGAGATTCCCGGTATCGCCGATCACTTCACCGTAACCGAAAACTATCTGCGGGAGTTTGCCGAGAAATTTCTTTTTGCCATAAATGAAGCTGCTGCCATTTACAGGCACATTGCTGGTGTAAAAGGCGAAGGCAATTTCGTTACAGAGGTATCAATGGATGAGGTTGACCAGCCACAGCAGCCCCTAGATATGCTCTTCATCCTCAAGGGCCTGGCTGACCTGAAAGTACCAGTTCAAACCATAGCACCCAAATTTACGGGCCGCTTCAACAAGGGAGTGGACTACGAGGGTGACCCTGTTCGCTTCGGCAAGGAGTTCGAAGAGGATATCCTGGTTATAAGCTATGCCGTGAAGAAGTTTGGACTGCCAGCCGGACTCAAGCTGAGCGTACACTCCGGTAGTGACAAGTTCTCAATCTATCCTGTTATGGGTCAGATAATCCGGAAGCACGACTGCGGCATCCACGTCAAGACCGCCGGCACCACATGGCTTGAGGAAGTGATAGGACTGGCTGTGTCAGGCGGCTCCGGACTGGAGATTGCCAGGCTCATCTACCGCAGGGCTTATGAGAGGCGCGAAGAGCTTTGCGGACCCTACGCCACAGTCATTGATATCAAACCTGAACTCCTCCCTGATCCCGGCATAGTCGACACCTGGGACAGCCGCAAGTACGCGGACACCCTCCGTCATGTACCGGGGAACCAGGATTATAATCCCGGCTTCCGCCAGCTCATTCATGTAGGTTATAAAGTGGCCTCTGAACTCGGAGATGCATATACAGATGCGCTGAAAACAAATACGGATGTGATTGCCGGCTGTGTGAAGGAAAATCTTTATGACCGTCACATCCGGCTTCTTTTCAGACAATGATCCTTTATTTATGATCCGGTTCATCTGGAAGCCAGATTGGCTTACGCACAAACCTGAACAAAACGTTGTTAGTTAATCTGCACCACTGAATTCCTGAAAAAATGAAAGAATTTATCCACGAAGACTTCCTGCTGCAGAATGATTTCGCAAAAAAACTCTATCATGAGCATTCAGAAGGCATGCCTATAATAGACTATCACTGTCATATCAGTCCTGAGGCAATTGCCGTCGACAGGCGTTTTGACGACCTCGGTCAGTTATGGCTCGAGGGCGATCATTACAAGTGGAGGGCTATGAGAACGAACGGTGTAGACGAGAGATTCATAACCGGGACCGAGACCTCCTTCCGCGAGAAGTATGACCGATGGGCCGAGACGGTTCCCTTTACGATGCGAAACCCTCTCTATGCGTGGACACACCTCGAGCTGAAAAGGGTATTCGGCATCAACCGTATACTCAACCCTTCAACAGCACCGGAGATCTGGGAAGAGTGCACTGACCTGCTCCAAAAACCCGAATACTCGGCACGGGGCCTCATTAAGAAATTTAACGTCGAGGTGATCTGCACCACCGATGACCCCGTGGATAACCTCGAGCATCATAAAAATCTGAAGAACAGTGGCTTTGATGTAAAAGTCCTCCCTGCCTGGAGGCCGGACAAGGCCATGGCCGTGGAAGATCCGGTAAAATTCAGAGACTATGTCAAAACGCTCTCAGAAGTATCAGACATCGAGATTAAAGGATTTGAGACGCTGATTGAAGCCCTGCGAAAAAGACATCAATATTTTGCCGAAGCCGGCTGTGTTCTCAGCGATCATGGTATAGAACAGTTTTATTCTGATGATTGCACCGTAAGAGAAGCAGAGATCGTCTTCGCGAAAGTCACTTCGGGAACCCTCCTTAGCCAGGAGGAGGTGTCACAGTTCAAATCAGCCATGCTTTATGAACTGGCAGTGATGGATGCTGAGCGGGGCTGGACACAGCAGTTTCACTATGGCGCCATCCGCAATAACAACAGTCGTATGCTGGCCAGGCTCGGGCCTGACACCGGCTATGACTCGATGGGCGATTTCACTGTGGCAAAGGATCTGTCCAGGTTTCTTGACAGGCTCGACTCCGCCGGCAGGCTTACAAAGACCATCCTCTATAACCTCAACCCGAGAGATAACGAACTGATTGCTACAATGATCGGCAACTTCCAGGACGGCAGTGTACCCGGAAAGATTCAGTTTGGTGCCGGATGGTGGTTCCTTGACCAGGAGACTGGCATGACCAACCAGCTTAACGCATTGTCTCTGATGGGACTGCTGAGCAGGTTCGTCGGGATGCTAACCGATTCGAGAAGCTTTGTCTCATACCCCCGGCATGAATACTTCCGGAGGATTCTCTGCAATATGCTCGGGGAGGATATTGAAAAGGGAAAGCTTCCGGCAACGGAGACAGACACCATCGGAAAGATGGTAGAGAACATCTCATACTACAACGCAAAAAATTATTTCGGTTTCTGAACCATTTAAGAGAGGAAATATGTCCGGTTTTACACGTATTCAGGTCGCACTTGCGATGGAGGAGACAGGCCTTGTGCCCCTCTTCTACCATTACGAAGAAGAGATATGCAAAAAAGTTGTCTCTGCATGCCATGACGGCGGCGCAAGGGTCTTCGAGTTTACCAACAGGGGCGACTTCGCACATGAGGTGTTTGCCTCAGTGAAGAAGTGGGCCGTGGAAAACTGCCCGGGGATGATGATAGGGGCAGGCTCTGTCGCTGATGCCCCCACTGCAGCAATTTTCATGCAGATGGGTGCTGACTTCATCGTCTCTCCGGTGCTTAATCCTGAAGTGGCGAGAATCTGCAACAGGAGGAAGGTCCTCTGGATCGCGGGATGCGGCACTCTCACCGAGATTTCACAGGCCGAGGAACTTGGTGCCGAGATAGTAAAGATCTTTCCGGGAAACGCCGTCGGCGGACCCTCTTTCGTCAAAGCAATAAAAGGACCATGCCCGTGGACCAGCATAATGCCTACTGGCGGCGTTGAACCTTCGGAGGAAAACCTTGATAAAATGGTTTACAGCCGGCGTGACGTGTGTCGGGATGGGATCGGCTCTGATAACAGACAAATTAATTAAGGCCGGTGATTGGAATGCCCTGACCGTCAAAGTGAGAGAGACGCTAGCCATGATCAGAAAAATCAGGACTGCTGCTGCCTCAGCCAGTCCGGAATGACCCGTTGATCTATAAGTATCAAAACTGCAAAACCATACTATGCCTGCACAAACCACTGATGCCAAAATGACAAACTACAGGTGGGCCATCACCTCCCTGCTGTTTTTTTCCGTAGCCATCAACTACATGGACCGTCAGGTCCTGTCTCTGACATGGAAGGACTTTATTGCACCCGAATTTCACTGGACCAACAATGACTACGGCACAATTACCGGTCTCTTTTCAATTTTCTACGCCCTCAGCCTGCTTTTTGCAGGCCGGTTTGTCGACTGGATAGACACCAAGAAGGGATTCCTCTGGGCCATCGGTATCTGGTCGGTAGGCGCCATTCTCCACGCCTTCTGCGGTATAGCCACCTCCGGGATCACGGCCGGAAAGTGGTTTGTTGGCTTTGAGGAGGCCCGGCAAATTATCGGCACAGTAGATGATATAGGAATGGTGACCTCTGTCAGTGTTACATTGTTCATCTTTGCACGCTTCGTGCTGGCCCTCGGGGAGGCGGGCAACTTCCCGGCGGCAATCAAGACCACCGCCGAGTTTTTCCCGAAAAAGGACCGGGCGTTCTCAACCAGCATCTTTAATTCAGGAGCACAGATAGGTGCCCTCATCGCCCCGATATCAATACCCGTTATTGCTGCAAAATGGGGATGGGAAATGGCATTTATTGTCATCGGTGCCATTGGCTTCATCTGGATGGGATTCTGGGTTTTCATGTATAAGAAACCTCATGCTCACCCGCTGGTGAATAAGGCTGAACTCGACTACATCAACCAGGACACCATTGCAGAGACCAAGGCAAACAACAATGTTGAAAAGACAGAGAAGAAAATGTCCTTTAAGCAATGTTTCAGGTACAAACAGACCTGGGCATTTGCTTTCGGCAAATTCATGACTGACGGCGTCTGGTGGTTCTACCTCTTTTGGACTCCTGCCTACCTCAGTGATGTCTACGGGCTTACTTCCGATACCAACATGGCCAAGTTACTGATATTTGTACTTTATGCCATCGTCATGCTCTCTATCATCGGAGGCTGGCTTCCCAGGTATTTCGTAGACAAGCTGGGGATGAACCCCTACGCCGGTCGGATGCGTGCCATGCTGATCTTTGCCTTCTTCCCGCTGCTGGCCCTGCTGGCACAACCGCTGGGACACATATCTTACTGGTTCCCGGTTGTCATCATAGGAATTGCTGCCGCCGCCCACCAGGCGTGGTCAGCTAACCTTTTCTCCACCATTGGCGACATGTTTCCGAAATCGGCCGTGGCAACCATCACGGGCATCGGCGGCATGGCAGGAGGCTTCGGTGCTTTCCTGATAAATAAAGGATCCGGCGTTCTGTTTGACTTTGCATCAGGAACCACTCAGGTCGCCGGCAAGGTGAGTGTGATGACAAAAGAACTCCTTGCAACCGGCGCCCAATATGTCACTGAACCGATGAAATTCTTCGGATTCGAGGGAATAAGGGCTGGCTATTTCATAATCTTCTGCATCTGTGCTGTGGCTTACCTGATTGGCTGGATAGTGATGAAAATGCTTGTGCCAAAATATAAACCCATTATAGTTGAATAGAAACGTAAGAACTTATGAATGATTTCAGCGATCTGAAAGGAAAAGTAGCCGCCATCACCGGCGGCAGCGGAGTGATAGGGCAAACCCTTGTGAGAGGTCTGTGCCAGGCCGGTGTGACAGTCATCATCCTGGATGTGAACCCTGCCAGGGGTGCCGTCACCGCTGCAGAGATGGTCGCCAGGCCCGACTGCAGCGTGGCTGCGGCCATCGGCGCCAGCGTGACCGACAGGGAGTCGCTTCTCAGAGCCCGTGACGAGATAAGGTCTGCATTCGGGACACTCGATATACTGGTTAACTGCGCAGGCGGTAACAAAGCCTCTGCTACAACTTTAAAAGAGTGTATCTCAAAGGATGACAAAGACCTGAAAGGGACCTTCTTTGATCTCGACATTGAAGGATTCGACGGTGTCTTCGATCTTAACTTCAAAGGTACGGTGCTTCCTTCAATGATCCTCGGCGAGGATATGGTCAGGAGAGGCAGCGGGTCCATACTGAATATATCATCGATGAACGCCTACAGGCCCCTCACAAAGATACCGGCCTACTCGGCCGCAAAGGCAGCCATAAACAACTTCACCCAGTGGCTGGCGGTACACTTTGCCCCAACCGGGGTCAGGGTCAACGCAATAGCCCCGGGATTCCTTCTTACCAATCAAAACCGCTTCCTGCTCACTGATGAACAGACCGGCGACATGACCCCGCGCGGCAAAAAAATCATATCCGCAACACCGATGGGACGATATGCTGAGCCTGAAGAGCTCGTAGGCACGATGCTCTACCTGGTGTCAGAGGCCTCTTCGTTTGTGACGGGAGTGGTGATACCTGTCGACGGCGGCTTCAGCGCATACAGCGGTGTCTAGAGGAAACAACGGAGTACAGGCGGAACAAAATTGGCCGGCGATTGTAATATATATGAATCTTAAAGCATTGTAAGGATGAACTTTCTTGAACAACTGAAGCCGGAGAAAGAGTTTTTCATTGGCATCGACTCTGACGGATGCGTCTTCGACACCATGGAGGTCAAGCACAAGGAGTTCTTTTGTCCGAACACGGTCAAATATTTTGGCCTGTTTGCCATCTCCAAATATGTTCGCGAGACATGGGAGTTCGTCAACCTCTACTCCGTGACAAGAGGCATTAACCGTTTCCCGGCACTGGTCAGGGTGATGGATCTGCTGGCGGAGAGGCCGGAGATAAAGGAATTGGGATTTAAGCTTCCTGACATGGAGCCCCTCAGGCAATGGATAACCGGGGAGACCAGGCTGGGTAACCCGGTGTTCAGGGAGTTTTTCCTGAGTAACCCCCACCCTGCCCTGAAACCTGTACTTAACTGGACCCTGGCCATTAATGAGGACATAGCAAAATGGCTTCGCAATACTCCTCCTTTCCCCTATGCCCGCAAATCGATAGAGCGACTCTGTACCCTGGCCGATGCCATTGTTGTGTCACAGACACCCCATGAGGCCCTGGTAAGGGAGTGGGAAGAACACGCCATCGACAGGTTTGTTAAGGCAATTGCCGGACAGGAGCATGGCACCAAGACGGAACATTTAACAATGGCAGCAAAGGGGAAGTACCCTGATGACAGGATACTCATGATAGGTGATGCGCCGGGCGACTATAAAGCTGCCCTCGGCAACAATGCACTCTTCTTCCCGGTGGTGCCGGGCCATGAAAACAGGTCATGGAAGCTATTCTTCGACGAGGGTCTTGACAGGTTCATCTCCGGAACTTACAAGGGTGATTATCAGGATAAGCTCATAAAAGAGTTCCGCGAGTCGTTGCCCGAACACCCTTCATGGCAAAAAACAGGGATATGATATACTATGCAGCAGCAGGACCGGAAAGAGAGCTGACGAGAGATGACATTCGCGAGGCTCTGAAAAATGCACTGGGAGCCTTTTCCCAGCGGAGGAAGATTCTTATTATTCCCCCTGACATCACCCGTGCCCACTCCGGGGCGGGGATGATCACCGAATTATTATGGGAGCAACTCGACAAAAAGATAAAGGATATACTCCCTGCCCTTGGGACACATATGCCAATGGAAAGCAGCGAGATATCAAGGATGTTCGGCACGGTACCGCATTCCCTCTTCAGGGAGCACCGCTGGAGGACCGATATCGAAGAGCTCGGAAGGGTTCCCTCGGCCTTTGTTTCAGAGGTGACCGGAGGAAAGCTTGACTTTGACTACCCGGTTCAGGTCAACCGGCTGCTTTCAGCGGGCGGGCATGACCTGATAATCTCGGTCGGACAGGTTGTGCCGCACGAAGTGATGGGAATGGCCAACTACAACAAGAATATCTTCGTCGGCTGCGGCGGAAGCGAAGCCATCAACAAAAGCCACTTCATGGGCGCCGTTCACGGAATTGAAAATATCCTCGGAACAGTTGATAATCCTGTCAGGGCTGTTCTGAACAAGGCTTCGGAGATAGCAAAAGGCAGACTTCCGCTGCTCTATTTACTTACGGTTGTCTCACCTGACCACAAAGGTGAACTGAAGATCAGGGGGTTCTTTGCAGGTGATGATGTTGAATGCTTCAGGCAGGCAGCGTCACTGTCGGGAAAAGTAAATTTTACAACCCTGCCTGAAAGACTGGAGAAGGTGGTGGTGTGGCTTGACCCGGGTGAGTTTAAGAGCACATGGCTTGGCAACAAGAGCATCTACCGCACCCGCATGGCAATCGCAGACGGAGGTGAACTGGTGGTCCTGGCCCCGGGAGTGAGGACATTCGGTGAGGATCCCTCCATTGACAAACTGATAAGAAAATACGGATACAGGACCACACCGGAGATAATGAAATTCGTTGAGGAAAACGACGATCTGAAGGAGAACCTGAGCGCTGCCGCGCATCTCATACACGGCTCACATGAGAACAGGTTCGGGGTGACCTACGCCGCCGGCCATCTTACACGTGAAGAGGTGGAATCAGTCGGCTACAGCTTCGGTGACATCAATGCATTAACAAAGAAATATAACCCCGGGGGCAGGATGACAGGATTCCACTCCGCACCTGACGGCGAGGAGTATTATTTTATTTCCAACCCGGCCACGGGACTCTGGAAGGCAGCCCGGTGAAGCGATGAAGATCGTAATAGACGAGAAAATACCGTATATAAAAGGGGTCTTTGAGCCATGGGCTGATGTTGTTTACAGTCCCGGCCGTGCAATAGACACCCGGATGGTTGCCGATGCCGATGCGCTTATCGTACGGACACGGACCAAATGTGACCGCCGCCTCCTCGAAGGAAGCAAGGTCAAAATCGTTGCCTCCGCCACCATCGGCTTTGACCACCTTGAGACAGTCTGGCTTGAACAGGCAGGAATAAGGTGGGTTAATGCCCCGGGCTGTAATTCGGGTTCGGTAATGCAATACATCACCGCTGCTCTTTTCCTTCTCGCCACGAGGCACTCCCTTGACCTCCCTTCCCTCACCCTGGGGGTTGTGGGAGTGGGCAATGTCGGATCAAAGGTTGTCAGGGCCGCGAAAGCCATTGGAATGAAGGTGCTGCAGAATGACCCGCCGAGGCAGAGGCGCGAAGGCGGGAAGGAATTCCTTCCTCTTGAAATACTGCTCGCCGAATCTGATATACTGACATTGCATGTCCCTCTGACGCTTGAGGGAGAGGACACGACCAGGCACCTTGTCAGCACCACCAGCCTGGCCAGGCTTAAAAGGAACAATATCCTCATAAACACCTCCCGCGGCGAGGTGGTTGACAACACCGCACTCAGGGTGGCGCTGGAAGAGAGAATGTTGCGAGGTGCTGTCCTCGATGTATGGGAGGGAGAGCCCGAAACCGACAGGAGACTTGTGGAACTGGTCGATGTGGCCACTCCGCACATTGCCGGATACTCCGTTGACGGCAAAGCCAATGCAACGGTGAATTCCGTGAGGGAGGTCTCGGCAGCCCTCAACATTCCCCTGCAATACTGGTCACCGGACTCGCTGCCGCAGCCATCCGAACCACTGATAGACTTAATTTATTATACGGATGCCACAGACCCGGCTGGCCTTACTGCCATAGCCGTCAGACATACTTACCCTCTGGAAGAGGATGACCGTCTCTTTCGAAGTGACCCGGGAAAATTCGAGTATCTTCGCGATAACTACAGGATCAGGAGAGAATTTGGATCTTACAGGGTGAAGACCGCAGACCCTGTTGCGCGTCAGATCCTTTCGAGCCTCGGTTTTAAAGTAATTCATTAACTCAATAAACCATTAATTCAGGATGAAAGCAGATATAGGATTGATAGGCCTCGCCGTGATGGGAGAAAACCTTGTTCTAAACATTGAGAGCAGGGGATTCACAGTTGCAGTATTCAACCGTACGACCGACAAGGTGACAAATTTCGTCAACGGACGCGGGAAAGGAAAAAAGATCATACCCTCATACTCGCTTGAGGAGCTTGTTTCTAATCTCAGCAGGCCGCGCAAGGTGATGCTGATGGTCAAGGCGGGCCAGCCTGTTGATGACTTTATTGAGATGATCATACCCCTCCTCGATAAGGGAGATATAATTATCGAGGGCGGCAACTCACACTTCCCTGATACCGTAAGAAGAACAAAGTATGTTGAGAGCAAGGGTCTCCTTTACATCGGCACAGGCGTATCAGGCGGTGAAGAGGGAGCCCTGCTGGGACCGTCCCTCATGCCGGGCGGATCAAAGGAAGCCTGGCCTCATCTGAAGGATATATTCCATGCAATTGCCGCAAGAGCTGATGACGGAGCCCCATGCGTCACCTGGATAGGCGATAACGGGGCAGGGCACTTCGTGAAGATGGCCCATAATGGCATCGAGTACGGTGATATGCAGCTCATATGCGAGGCCTTTCATCTGCTGGTCAGTTCCGGGGCATTCACCTATGATGAGATGGCCGGCATCTTCGAAGAGTGGAACAAGGTTGAGCTCGACTCATACCTGATTGAGATCACAGGTGAGATTCTCAGATACAAGGATTCTGACGGCCAGCCCATCGTCACAAAGATACTTGACTCGGCTGGCCAGAAGGGAACAGGCAAATGGACCGTTGTCAGCGCCCTCGATCACGGGGTGCCGCTGAGCCTCATCGGGGAATCGGTCTTCGCGAGGTTCATCTCCTCAATGAAGAAGGAGAGGGTGCAGGCCGCCCCCCTCTTCAGTACGCCTGCGAAAGGTCCTGTACTTGATAAGAAACTGTTTATTGACGACATACGCAAGGCCCTCTATGCCTCAAAGATCGTCTCCTATGCGCAGGGATTCAACCTGCTCAGGAGCGCTGCCGGTGAATATAACTGGGATCTCAATTACGGTGAGATAGCTATGATCTGGAGGGCAGGGTGCATCATCAGGTCTGCCTTCCTGAACAAGATCTACGAAGCATTCACCCGTGAACCGAAGCTTCCCAACCTCATCATGGACAGCTATTTCTCAACCATTATCAGGGAGAACAGCGAGAGCTGGAGACGGGTGATAGCAGGGGCTGTCAGGGACGGCATCCCGGTACCTGCCATGAGCGCTGCGCTGGCCTGGTTCGACAGCTACCGGTCGGCATGGCTTCCGGCCAACCTCCTGCAGGCTCAGCGTGACTATTTCGGAGCACATACCTACCAGCGGATCGACAAGCCTGAGGGTGAGTTCTTTCACACCAACTGGACCGGCCGAGGTGGTGACACCGCATCTTCCACCTATAACGCCTAGGTGCCGCTGAGGTAAATGATTCATCGCCGGCATTCAGACTCCGCCACCCGGTCTGCGAAGTACCCTTCGAAGCGTTTTATGAGGAGTGCGTATTTTTCATGCTCCTGATATTTTTATTAATTTTACTCAAAATCATTAGTAACACAACATCATGATCAGGAACGTTAACGAACGAGCAGCAGACAATATCCGTATCCTCTCAATGGCGATGGTTGAGAAGGCCAATTCAGGACACCCCGGCGGAGCGATGGGCGGAGCTGATTTCATCCATATCCTCTTTTCGGAGTTCCTCCGCTTTGACCCTTCTGACCCGGCATGGATCAACAGGGACCGCTTCTTCCTTGACCCCGGACATATGTCACCCATGCTATACTCGGTACTGACGCTCACAGGCCATTTCACTGTTGACGATATCATGCAGTTCCGGCAGTGGGGCAGCATTACTCCCGGTCACCCCGAGCTTGACCTTAAGCACGGCATCGAGAACACCTCCGGCCCTCTTGGCCAGGGTCATACTATGGCCGTCGGAGCAGCTGTGGCCGAACGATTCCTGGCAGCCCGCTTCGGGCGCCTCTTCGAGCATAAGATCTATTCCTACATCTCCGACGGTGGGATACAGGAGGAGATCTCCCAGGGTGCTGGCCGTCTGGCAGGTCACCTCGGACTGAGCAACCTCATTATATTCTTCGATTCCAATGACATACAGCTCTCCACAATGACATCGGCCGTCACATCGGAAAACACCGCTGCCAAATACAAGGCCTGGGGATGGCGAGTGCTGGAGATAGACGGACACAGTCATGACCAGATCCGCGGAGCCTTGCGCATTGCAAGAGATGAGAATGAAAAGCCCGTCATGATCATTGGCAAAACGATCATGGGGAAAGGCCTCGTTGACGAAGCGGGCAACAGCTTCGAAGGTAAGTATTCTTTACATGGTCAGCCGGTAACCCATGCCGGTGCCTCCTTTAAAAAATCTGTCGCCAACCTTGGCGGTGACCCGGAGAGACCGTTTGATATATTCAGTGACGTAAAGCAGCTCTATGGGGAGGTTCTGGCAGGCAAAATCACTGCCGCTGCAAGCTGGAGAAAGAAAAAGAAGGCATGGGCTGCAGAGAATCCTGAAGCTGCCCGTCAGCTTGAGGAATTCTATTCGGGGGTGGTTCCCGATATAGACTTCACCGCAGTTGTCCAGAAAGAAAATGATGCCACCCGTAACGCATCGGCCGCGCTCCTCTCCCACTTCGCCGTGAAGATCCCGAACATGATTGTTGCATCGGCTGACCTTGCCAATTCTGACAAGACTGACGGGTTCCTCAAGAAGAGCAAGCCTCTGGTCAAGGGAGACTTTTCCGGCGCCTTCCTCCACGCCGGTGTATCCGAGCTGACTATGGCTGCCGTGATGAACGGGATGGCACTGCACGGAGGAGTAATTCCTGTGTGCGGAACCTTTTTCGTCTTCTCTGACTTTATGAAACCGGCCGTGAGGCTGGCAGCGCTGATGAGCCTTCCCGTCAAATATATATGGACGCATGACTCATTCCGCGTTGGCGAGGACGGCCCAACCCACCAGCCTGTTGAACAGGAGGCACAGATAAGGCTGATGGAGCACCTCAAAAACCATCACGGTGAAAACAGCATACTGGTATTAAGGCCTGCTGATGCACCTGAGACCAATATAGCATGGAAACTGGCACTGGAGAATAAAACCACACCTACGGCATTGATCCTGTCACGACAGAACATCAAGACACTGCCCTTTTCGGGCAAGTCGAGGATGGATGCTGCGGCTATGGCCTCCAGGGGCGCCTATATAGTCACTGATGCCAAAGGAAAGCCTGATGTGATCATGGTGGCCAGCGGCTCCGAGGTGGCAACACTGGTAGAGGCTGCAGCGATACTCTCGGCAGAAGGCATTAAGCCAAGGATAATCTCCGCACCTTCGGAGGGGCTGTTCAGGATGCAGGATGAGAAATACAGGCAGAGCGTCATCACGCCGGGAATTCCCGTATTCTGCCTGACGGCCGGCCTGCCGGTGACGATGCTGGGATTTGCCGGATCGGAGGGCAAGGTATGGGGGCTCGAGAGCTTCGGCTATTCGGCCGCCTATAACGTTCTCGATGAAAAATTCGGGTTCACCGGCGAGAACATCGCAAAAGAGGTAAAGAAGTTCCTCAAAAGCTGACAGTCGAAAGTCCATAAAGTCCATAAAGTCCATAAAGTCCGTAAAGTCGAAAGTCTGAAGGATTTGCGATTTAACATCTGATTGCCAATACTACTGCCTATTGCCTACTGCCTGAAATGACTGCCTATTGCCTATTGCCTGATTAGTGCTACTTTTGCCCCGCAATATTACAATAAATGAAATTCGACATAACCCCCGGAGCAAAGGCACTGATCTTTGATCTTGACGGTACCCTCGCCAACACCATGCCATGGCACTACCAGTCGTGGCAGAAGGCATGCCTCAGGTTCGGCATGAACATGGACACCGCATTTCTGCAGGCCCACACTGGCGCTCCCGGCTGGCAGATAGCCGAGGAGATCATTGAACACAACGGCATGACCGGCAAGATCTCTCCTGAGGAGATCATGGATGTTAAGCTCGAGGAGTTCTTCGCCATACAGCACAACGTGACCCCCGTCGAACCAGTCACTGCCCTTGTGCAGAAATACTACGGGAAGCTGCCAATGTCAGTCGGTACGGGAGGCCACCGCGACGCCGTGGAGAAGACTCTTGAGATTATAGGGATCAGGGAGTACTTTGACATCATCGTCACTGCCAATGATGTAAAGAAACACAAACCGCACCCGGAAACATTTCTTAAGTGCGCGGAACTGATGAAGATCGCACCGTCTTATTGTGAAGTGTTTGAAGATGGCGACCTGGGTATCGAGGCTGCCCGGAGAGCTGGCATGATCGCCACCGATGTAAGGACATGGTATGACTCGAACTGGCAGAAAACAGGCAATAGGCAGTAGGCAATAGGCAATAGAGTCAATGATAGCCCGTAGGGCTTATGGTATTGTAGATCAAGGTCGTGAATGTAATATTTGACCGTAGGTCATTAAGTATTGTACATAATCGCAAATCGCAAATTAAAAAATCATTGACTTCGAATTCTGAAATTATCCTGAAAACTGAGATCAGAATCACCGACGACGGCTCCCATACACTGTATGTGCCTTCACTCGACGAGCACTACCACTCGCATTTCGGGGCTTTAACCGAGTCAAAGCATATATTCATCAATGCGGGTCTCGCCAGCCTTTCCGCCGACAAGGTATCCATCCTTGAAGTCGGCTTCGGCACCGGGCTCAATGCACTTCTTACCGCCCTCTTTGCCGGTGAACATAATATCAGGATAACCTATACCTCTCTCGAAAAATACCCGCTTGATCCGTCAGTGGTCCAGCAGCTTAATTACGGACAACTTGCCGGAATAAACGGACCGGAAATCTTTGAAGCGATCCATGGTGCGCCATGGGGCACCGAGGTAAAAATAACAGAGTGGTTCACGCTGAACAAAATTCTGACAGATCTGACAATCGATGATCCCCGGGGAATGTACGACCTGGTCTATTTTGACGCCTTCGGTCCTGACAAGCAGCCTGAGATGTGGACCGAAGAGGTGATAGGCAGGATAGCCGCTGTCACCCGTTCCGGATCGGTATTCGTAACATACTCGGCAAAGGGAAGCCTGAAGCGTATGCTGAGGACATTTGGATTTGAAGTCACCCTCCTCCCGGGTCCTCCCGGAAAAAGGGTGATGACAAGAGCGGTGAAACGATGAATTGTGGTATATTTGCGCCACTGAAATGCGCCGGAGAGGTTAATGCAACATCCACGCCGAAAAACTTAAAACAGAAAATATGAAACTGGTTAAAATTACCTTGGTGGTGGCAATATCTGCCATGACAATCCTTTCCGCAACAGCTCAGAAATCAAAATTTGCCACATCCGAAGACTCACTCTCCTACGCACTCGGCGTGGCAAACTACAAATACTATGTGGCTGACAGCATCAACATAAGCACAAAGATGTTCACCAAAGGGATGACGGATGCATCGAAAGACAAAGCTCTTATGAATGATACTGCTGCCAGCGCCTTTATCGTCACTTACATGCAGAGACGTCAGAATGCTTTACTCATGGCTGAATACAGCCAGCAGATAGAGGCAGCAAAGACATGGCTGAACGAAAACGGCAGGAAAGAGGGCGTTGTCACTCTCCCGAGCGGTCTCCAGTATATGATTGTCACCCGGGGTACAGGAGCAATACCGGGGCCTGAAGATATCGTGAAGGTGCACTATACGGGCACCACCATTGACGGTACAAAGTTTGACTCATCCCATGACCGCGGCGAACCCGCACAGTTCAGGGTGAACAACGTGATCCGCGGATGGGTTGAAGGATTGCAGCTCATGCAGGAGGGCACCAAAATGATGCTCTACATACCAAACGACCTTGCCTACGGTGAGAGAGGTGCGGGTAACATCATCAAGCCTTTTGAAACACTCATCTTTGAAGTTGAGCTGATTGAGGTAATAAAAGAGTAGCAATACCCTCCATTTGACATCCAAAATATTATCTTTGCCAAAATTTAAATAAAAACAGATACAATGAAAATCAAAGGTTTAGTAATTTTCGCTGTGATAGCAGCCGTAATCGCAACATCATGCAACACCCAGTCGGGCATTTCAAGCGCGAAAGTCAAGAGTGCCGAAGACTCTCTCGCATATGCATATGGTATTGCAACCTATTTCTACAATATGAGTGCGAGTGACAGCCTCGACATGGATCCCGTCCTTTTTGCCAAGGGCATGATCGATTCCAAGAATGGAAAGAACACTCTTGATGAAACGACCGCCCAGGGATATGTCATGTCATACATGCAGAACAGGCAGGCAGAAAAGATGAAGGCGATGTACAGCAAGAACATCGACGACGGTGAAAAATTCCTTGCTGAAAACAAGAAGCGTGATGGCGTACAGGAGACAACCAGCGGACTCCAGTATGAGGTGATCACCATGGGTACCGGAGACAAGCCCGCTCCCACGGATGTTGTCAGGGTTCACTATGCCGGAACACTGATTGATAATACCACATTTGATTCATCAGTTGACCGCGGTGAACCTGCTGAATTCGTAGTAAACCAGGTCATCCAGGGATGGCAGGAGGGTATCCAGCTCATGCCTGTTGGTTCGAAATTTAAGTTCTACATTCCTTACGAACTGGGTTATGGCGAGAACGGCACAGGCCCCATCCCGCCCTATTCAACACTCGTATTCGAGGTTGAACTGCTCGAAATCGTTAAACAATGAGATTTGCCGGGATACACACCTCCAAAGGAGTGATGAAGGTGCAACTCTACGATGATGCTGCCCCAGGCACAGTAGAGAACTTCGTTACGCTGGCCGGTAAGGGGTTTTATGACGGATTGGCATTTCACAGGGTCATTCCTGACTTCGTCATACAGGGCGGATGCCCGTTCTCGAAAGATATGAGTGACCCGCGTGTAGGCACTGGCGGACCGGGATACAAGATCAAATGTGAACTTTCCGGGACAAAACAGTACCATGACCGCGGAGTCCTCTCCATGGCTCATGCAGGGAAAGACACCGGGGGCTCACAATTCTTCATCTGCCACTCAAGGTCAAACACTAAACACCTTGACGGAAAACATACCTGTTTCGGTAAAGTTGTTGAAGGAGACGAGGTGATTGATCTTATCAGGGCCGGTGACGGCATTGACACGATAGTCATTACAGAGTCAGAATAATGGAATATCAGATTACAGGCAAGGTTGCCGAAGTCTATCCCGTCAACAGGGTCAATGAACGCTTCCGCAAGCGCGAGTTCGTCATCGAACACAAAGATAGTGGTAGCGGACAGGCTTATGTCGACTTCATCAAGTTCCAGCTCACACAGGACAAATGCGAGATCATTGATGAATCATGGCTGAGGCAGGATGTGACGGTAACCTTCAATATTAAGGGTAACCGGTGGGAGAAGAACGGTATGGTGAATTACATCACCAACCTTAATGCTCTCGGGGTTACGCGAGGCATCACAGTTGCGGAGAACGGCCAGCAGGCTATCCGCAATCCGAAGCTGGAGGATGCACCCTCACCCAGCCCCGAGCTGGATGACCTGCCATTCTGAAAATTTCATTGAAAATTATAAAATGCCATATCCGGTCAGGGTATGGCATTTTTCTTTATATACCTCTTCTACAATACTTTATGGTCTACGACCAACGGTTTTGGGGCTCGTTTCATGCTACCATACTTGATGGCCTCCGGCCAACCTTACCGCGTAGCGGTTATAGTACTGTAGCCTGAAATGCTTCTGATGGCCTTACCGCGTAGCGGTTATAGTATTGTAGCACATGCCATGGTGATTTGATCCTTACCGCGTAGCGGTTATAGTATTGTAGCACATGCCATGGTGATTTGATCCTTACCGCGTAGCGGTTATAGTATTGTAGCACATGCCATGGTGATTTGATCCTTACCGCGTAGCGGTTATAGTATTGTAGCAGAAATCGCAAATAGAAATCTATATTTGTCCTGATATCGCATCCAACCCATGACCACCACCACCACACACCCCAACCCCCTCCTGCAGGAGTGGAACACCCCCTTCACGATCGCTCCCTTTGACCTTATCAGGCCGGAACATTTCAAACCGGCGGTTGAAAATGCCATCGAAATGGCCCGCAGGGAGATAGACGAGATAGTGGCACTCCATGAACAACCCGGCTTTGAAAATACTATCGAAGCCCTCGAAAATGCCGGGGGACTGCTGAACCGCATCACCCCCATCCTCTTTAACCTCAACAGCTCCGATACCACTCCCGAACTGCAGACGGCAGCCAGGGAGATCTCGCCCCTCCTGACCAGCTTCTCCAATGACATAAGCCTCAATCCTGAACTCTTCACGAAGGTCAGGGTTGTCTATGAAAAGAGGGACAGCCTGACCCTTGACCCTGAACAGATTATCCTGCTAGACCGCAAGTACAAAGGCTTTGTCAGAGGCGGGGCAGCTCTCTCCGATGACGATAAGGAAAAGTTCAGGGCTGTAACCGTCGAGTTGTCTACCCTCTCACTGCAGTTCGAGGAGAACGTGCTGGCAGAGACCAACGACTTCACTCTCCATCTCACCTCGGAGGCGGAACTTACGGGACTGCCCGCCGGGGTGTGTGAGGCAGCGGCGGCCCTGGCCAGGGAGAAGGGCCTGGAGGGTTGGATCTTCACCCTGCACGCACCCAGTTTTGTCCCCTTCATGCAATACTCCGGCCGCCGTGATCTCAGGGAGAAGATTTTCAGGGCCTATGCCATCCGATCATTCAGGGGGAATGAACATGATAACAGGGTATTGGTGACACGCATCGCCGAACTGCGGCTGCAACTGGCACAACTGCTCGGGTTCAGCAATTATGCATCATACGCCCTCGAGGAAAGGATGGCCTCATCGCCCTCAGAGGTGACCGGCTTCCTTGATAATCTCCTTAAGGCATCAGCACCGGCTGGCAGACGTGACCTTGATGATATTGAAATGTATGCCCGCAGCAAAGGCCACGAGGGCAGAGTGGAGCGCTGGGACTGGGCTTACTGGTCTGAGAAGCTGAGGCTTGAACGGTACAATATTGATGATGAAGCCCTGCGGCCATACATGCCACTTGAAAAGGTAAAAGAAGCTGTGCTGGGACTGGCGACAAAGCTATACGGGCTCACCTTCACGGAGAACCACGGGATACCTGTTTATAATCCTGAGGTAACGGCTTATGAGGTCCATGACGGGGATAAGGGCATTATTGCCATCCTGATGCTTGACTTCCACCCGCGCAAGGGTAAGGGGGGCGGTGCATGGATGACTGGCTTCCGTGAGCAGTACAGGGAGAATGGCAACAGGGTCATCCCTGTGGTCTCGCTCGTGATGAATTTCACCCGCGAGACACCGGAGAGGCCGTCACTCCTCTCGCACAGCGAGATGAACACATTCCTGCATGAGTTCGGACATGCGTTGCACGGAATGCTGTCAGATTGCTCCTATGAAAGCCTCTCCGGTACCAATGTGAAGCGCGATTTTGTGGAACTGCCGTCACAGATAATGGAGAACTGGGCGTGGGAGAAAGAGTGGCTCGACTCATGGGCTTCGCATTACCTTACCGGGGAGAAAATTCCGGACGAAATACTTACCAGGCTCAGGGAGTCGCTCACCTATAATGAGGGATATGCATGCATGAGACAACTTAGCTTCGGGCTGCTTGACATGGCATGGCACACGCTTTCAGAGCCATTCACAGGTGATATTGTGACATTTGAGCGTGCTGCCATGGCCCCGGCTGAGCTACTGCCTCCTGCCGACGGCACATGCATGAGTGTCTCATTTGCTCATCTTTTTTCCGGGGGTTATGCGGCGGGGTACTACGGCTACAAATGGGCAGAGGTGCTCGATGCCGATGCCTACAGCCTCTTCCGGGAGAAAGGCATTTTTGACAGGGAGACGGCGAGCTCCTTCAGAGGCAATATACTGGAGAAAGGAGGCAGCCGGGAGCCCGATGAGCTCTTCAAAGCCTTCCGCGGACGAGAGCCTTCAATCGATGCCATGATTGAGAGAAGCGGGTTCAAAATCCATAAATGAAAGAGGGTGTCAGAAAATTCCAACACCCCCATAATCTGATACTAAATTATACGATTATTCTTTATCCCACCATACGGGGTCACTCCAGATAGCATCCTGCATTGCCAGCGGATTCGACAGCAACAGCTGCTTATTGTTATAGTTGCTCTCATGGGTGCTATGATTGAACCGGCGGAACCAGTATGTGGGATCGGAAGGACTTGATCCGGTCATGATATTGGTTGCAGTAAACTCAAATGGTCTTTTATAATCGCGGTATACAACTCCAAAAGTACCAATATTACCGGCGCTGTAGTTAAACCGGCGCATATCATTCCAGTTTTGCATATTGATCCCAAGGGCGATTATTTTCTGCTGTATAATGTCAGCCATTGTAAGGGCTGCAGCAGTTTGAACAACGGCGGCGCTTGCCAGGTAAGCAGCGATATCACTATCTTCCATGGGCATCTGATCAGGATTTACGGTACCGGACGATTTCCATTCATTGAGCTTCGTCTGCATGCGGTCGAAGCTGGCCTGAATCCCTGCCCGGTAAGCAGTGTATGCTTCCGGTGCATTACCCTGCCTGAGGTACACCTCTGCCTTGATAAAGCACATCTCAGCGTAAGTGAGGATATCAGAATCGGAGTCAGGCCTGACAAAGAAGCTGCCTGTACCGCCGACGGCCTTAGCGTCAACGTTGAGATAGTAATACATATCCGTAGGTGACACCCCACTTGTTGACATGCTGTTGGACCTCATATTCACATAAACAGTATCACCGGCCCTCTTATGGTTCGTACTGTTGATATAAAAAGAACCCCTTGGATATGTCACAATAACGCTCGTACCGCTTACGGTGTATGAATGAGGAATTGATGCAATGAAACTTGCCCTTTCGGTATCATTAGCAATGGAATAGGTAATATTTCTGTCGGTCGCTGTATAGGAGGCGTTCAACGGCCCTCCGTTAAGTCGGATATCCGAGTTCATCATATCCACGCCTATGTCCCTCTTCCACTCATAATTCAGGATGGTGCCCGAAGCATTCAATTCGGTGTTTGTCATTGTGGCAGGAAGAATCTTGGGCATACGCGGGTCAATTACTCCTGAGCCGCCTGTAAAACTGTTTGTCAGCAGATTTGCATACCATCTTGTAATACGCTGTCCTGTTCCGTAGGCGGCAGAGTTCCATGTGGAATTGGTCTGGTATGGGTCACCGACAGTGAAGTTCAGGGCGTCAGCTTCAACATTATAATGTTTCATCGTAATGTTGTCATTGTTCGACAGGGGAGCATTCTGCAGAGCTGCAAGCACAGCAGCAGGGTCGTATGTGGATTTCTTTGAAATCTGGAGCAGATACCGTGCCTTGAGACCGTAGCAAAGCTTGATCCACTTGTTCACATCACCGCCATTCCATGTATCTCCCTCTGAAAGGGCCGGAGCGCCTGCTTCCTGGGCCATGCCGAAGTATTCAATGGCTTTGTCCAGGTCAGCCATACACCCATTATAGATGACATCACCCTGGTCATAAACAGGATCGTATTTACCGGTCATGGCTTCAGTATATGGCATCTCACCGTAAATATCAAGCATCATAAGAAAACCCATGGCCTTAATGCAGTGTGCCGCTCCCATATAGTGATATGCACCTGCTTCTTCAGCTTTTGTAATTAGGGGTTTCAGGTTGACTGCAGCACCCAGAAACCAGTTCTGGTAGATCGTGGTACCACTGGCTTGCAGAGGGTTCCATGCAGCGAGTCTGCCGTTTGAAGCTGTAGCTGAGGTCTGGGTCAGTATCCCAGCAATAGTATTCGTGCGCATATTCGCTGTGCCCCACGCATACATGTAGTAGTGCTGAATCCATGGAAGTCTGATTTCCGGAGTTGCACTCAGATCATTTGGATTATCAGGGTCAACATTGACATCCAGCCATTTCTCACAAGAGGACGAACCTAAAAGAAAGGCCAGAGTTAAAGTGATATAGAATATCTTTTTCATAGTCATATCTTATTAAATCCGTTATTAAAATGTTGCATTGAGGCCAAAGGTGATATTCCGTGTTGCAGGCACACCGGCATAGTCGATACCCATCGACCCTGAGCCTCCCGTTCCTGATCCGGATACGCTGACCTCAGGGTCCATTCCCTTGTAGTTGGTCCATAACCCCAGGTTATACCCGGCCACTGATGCTGACAGGCCCTTTATGAAGCTCGTGTTTTTAATCAACCCTGAGAAATCATAAGAGAGCGCCATTGAGCGAAGCCTCAACCAGTTAGTGCTGGTCATGAAATTGTATGCATTCTCTGCATAGTTGGCCCAGTATTGCTGTATCATGTATTCACCCGAGCGGGAAGCGCCGTTAACAACATAAGTTTGTCCGGCATTGTAAGTATATGTAAGAGGCTCTCCGTTGGCTTTCGAGACACCCGTAACGGTAACCGATTCACGGTCGAGGGTTCTCATGCTCAGACCATTTACAGTCAGATAATACTCTGTACCGTTGTAAATGTCACCACCTTTTCTTATATCGAACAGGAAGGAGAAGTTAAGGTTCTTATAATTGAGGTTGTTATTCAAGCCTCCAATGAAGTCCGGCTCACGGTTTCCAATAACGTTGGTTTGAACTTTTGTTGTTGCATATAAGCCGGTGGCTTCATCAATGACATATCTTCCGCCGGGTATTTCATTTCCGTCGGTATCCTTCTCTCTGGTCCAGTAGTCACCGGTCAGACCGAGGAAGTAACCACCGTTGGGAACCGATGCTGCCTTAACCCCGCCGATCTGAACATCTGTCACATAGAATAGCCCTACACCAGGAAGAAATTCACCCAGGGTACCACGGTTCCCTGAGAGGTTCAATGTCAGGTCCCATGTGAAGTCGCGGCTCTTTACAGGAGTAGCATTTATTGAAAGCTCCATTCCCTTGTTGTGTACCGAGCCACTGTTAAGCGTCAGAAAAATAAACCCGGTAGACTGGGCGAGACGGGGACTTGCCAGCTGGTTCTTGGTTACGCTGCTGTAGTAGGTGAAGTCCAATCCCAGTCTTCCCTGCAGAAACTGAAGTTCGGTCCCGAATTCAGTCGATGTCTGGATCTCAGGAACAAGGTTCGGACTCCCGCCCGTCCAACTGTTACCAGTGCCAACGAACTGAGCGCTTACCACCTGGGGTGCCCAGAGATAAGTGTTCGTGGCATAGGCATCGGCATCCTTGCCAACCTGTGCCCATGATGCGCGGAGCTTGCCGAACGAAAGAATGTCGTTCTTTGGCAGCAGCTCTGTGAAAACAAGGCTACCAGAAACTGACGGATAGAAATAGGACCTGTTCTCTATCGGAAGAGTTGACGACCAGTCATTTCTTCCTGTCACAGTCAGATAAGCTATGCTTTTGTAGGAGGCACGGAATTCACCGAAGACACCCAACAGGCGCTTTGTCACATTTCTCTCTGTGAAGAACTTCTGTTCGTCAACTATATTAGCAAAACTGATTGTACCTGCTGTGGAAAAACCATAACCCCAGTTTGTCCGCAACCTCCTGTTGGTATTTTCAGCGGTTTGACCCAGTAATAGATTCAGGTCAAAGTCCGAAATCTTCTTGTTAAAATTGAGCATCAGGTTTGATGTGATAAACTCATAATCCACACCGCTCTTACTCAGCCTGCCATCCTGATATCTCTCAAGCACTGCTCCACCGGGAGCGATGTAGGTATCTGCCCCGCTGTTGTAAGTGTCGTACCCGACACGGTATAGGATATTGAACCATTCAGTCAGGTCAAGGGTGGCGTTGATTCCGCCTGTGAAACGGTTGACTTTGTCAGTTAGTTTGTTCTTATTGATAATCCAGTAAGGATTTTCAACGTCGCTTGCCAGTTCCTGCAAACCCTCGAACATCCTGTACTTGGTTCCGTCTGTGTTCAGGTAGCGCGATATATCATCACTGCGAGACCAGCCGTAAAGGGCTGTCATGGTCCCGTTACCACCGCCATTGTACAGACCGGCTGAGGTCAGCGTTTTGACAGTATTGGAAATGGAATAGGCAGCATTTGCTCCGACGGAAAGTTTACCGTATTTCTGTTCACCGTTGAAACGGAATGTGGTCTTGTCATATCCGGTCAGGGGGACAACACCAGTCTGGTCAAAATTGGAGACTGACAGATAAAAGCTGTTACTCTTGCTCCCTCCGGAAATGCTCAGGCTGTTGTCGAATACATTTCCTCCCTGGAAGAAGTTGCCAACATTGTCATATACCGTGCCGGTGATCGGATTGCCCCACGATGATGTGGTGTAGTCACTGAAGACTCCGGTCTGGTTATAGAATCCTCTTCCGTACACTCCCTGCAGTTCAGGAAGAATACCAGTCCATGAATATGAATATTTGGAACTGAAATCAACCTTTACCGGACCTTCACTGCCTCTTTTCGTTGTAATGATCACCACGCCGTCTGCTGCACGTGAGCCGTAGAGGGCAGAGGCAGCAGCACCTTTAAGGATAGACATGCTTTCAATATCATCAGGGTTGATGTCCATCACGCGGTTTCCGAATGATGTTGCATTCCTTGTTACACCGTCTGTTCCCGAGTTGCCGCTGTTCACCGTGGAGTTGTCGTAAATAATGCCGTCAACCACGAACAACGGCTGGTTGTCACGCGACTCACTCGCCGAGTTGCCACCGCGGATGATGATTGTTGAGCCCGCCCCGGCTGAACCGCTTGACTGTGTGATATTTACCCCTGCAACTTTACCTGCAAGGGAGTTGATCACGTTTGTCTGTTTGTTCCTCATGATCTCATCGCTCTTCAGATCCTGAACGGAATAGCCCAGAGCCTTCTTCTCCTTTTCTATGCCCAGGGCAGTAACCACTACCTCCTCAACAGCGATTGCCGATTCGGCCATCGTCACATTAATGACTGTCCTGTTGTTAATGGGGATTCTCTGGTTTTCCAGGCCTATGGCAGAAAAGAGAAGCACTGCGTTGGCCGGAGCATCAATGGCATAGGTACCGTCATTCAGTGTTGCCACACCGGTGGTGGTACCCTCAATAATAACTGTTACACCTATTGCAGGCAGGCCAGTATTGTCAATCACCCTGCCGGTAACTCGTATGTTCTGAGCTACCAGGGTTCCCGAAACGAGAACCATGGCGAATGCCGAAAGCATAAATCGCTTACACCATCCGGTTAATTTTTGTGAACCATGCATAGATCAAGATTTTAGGTTAATATTCATTAATAGGGTTAAACAATAAAAAGGGTTTACACTCACCAAGTCTATCAATTGAGCAATATACAATGATTTGCTTATGGAAAAATATATCACTCGCATTTTTTTCAACATTTTTTGTTGCAGTGCGTGCCGCAAACGAGTACCTGCACTTGTCTGTAGCAATAAAGAAGCAGGTTCAAAAATGGCTGATAGAAAGCAGGGACACCGTAATTCAGTGTCCCTGCGATAACCAACCTAATTCTACCTGAAACTGGTAGCCACTCTTATAGTGCCGTGAATGTTCTTACAGCGGAGTTGGGTGACCTCACAGCCCTGAAACCGGCAAAGATCTGGTGATACCTGCGGCCGATAAAAGTAGCAAGTGTACCGCTGTAGGCAACATAAGTCCCGCTGGTATTCATTATCATAAGGTCCCCGATAATGGTACCAGCTGCATCAACCTCCTTCATCCTGTAGGTTATGGTACGTGAGCCTGATGAAACGATATCGGTTTTCACCACTGTAACCTGCTGCCATCCGGTTGTCTCTCCGAATGCAACCGGGGGACCGATGTTCACCAGTGCACTGGTACGAGAATCAACATACTGATACTGTATCAGCTTCGTGGTGGGCACGCCTGCTGTCTCATAGAGGAAGTTGTAGAACTTTATCCATGCTGTCGAATCTGTTGTAACGGTTTCTCTTCTTATATAAGGAAAGCCGTTGTCAAAGACTATCGCCGGCTGAGCGAAATCATGGACAAATACGTTCTGTTTCCCTGTGGTCAGAGTGACATTCTGATCATACACAAGTGAATCAGTAGCCGGCAGAATCTTTGTCTTATAGTAAAGCTTAAGATTGACATTCCCCGGGTCTACAGCATAGAACCTTCCGACAGCTCCGCTGGGGACGGCATTGTAGGTGTTGAGCGGCGCCCTTTCATTGGCAACCAGCTTTCCGTTGACCTCAACCCGCATGATGTTGTTTGCCGCTACGGCAGTCACCGGGTTCATATAGTGCAGCTGGAACTCTGCCATATTATCAATGGGCGTGGCAAGATATTCAACCTCATGTTTCTCACATGAAATGGTCAGAAACACTGCCAAGACCAGACTTAAATACTTTATTATTTTCATAATCATCTGTTTTTATATGAGTGTAATTATTTGGGCTGTCCCGGCATATTACCCGGGTATGCAAACCACGGAATTGAGGTCTGATAATTATCTGCCATTCCCGAAATTGGTTTCAAAGATAAAAGTGCCGGTTTATTCCACATATACTCTGAATTGTAACGCGGGCGTACACGATAACTGGGCGAGCCGTCATTGAAAGTGTTGTATGCGACCTTTCTGTGCTGAACCTGTGCAGGTGACATATATAGACCCTTGTAGACTTTGGTGGGGTCTGTATCCCACTTCTGGTCAAGAGTGGTAAGGTCCCATCCATTGTCTTTGGTTGGATATTCACCGGTGTAGGCGATATCATAATGATATTTCCTCATGTCAACCCATGCTTCGAGAGCTCCCCAGGGATAGAGGGCAACCCATTTCTGCATCATGATGTGTGACAGGGTGAAGTCATCTATGGCCAGGTTGTTGACGTAAGGGCCTGCAAGGTATTCCGTTGCAGCAGCGTTGAAAATAGCCGTTGTGATCTTATCACCCCCGACGGCCTGTCCTTTTGTTCCGGCCTTGATGTATTTGGCTGTGAAATCAAAGTCGTCCTTGACAGCTGCCTTGAAAGCATCAAGTGCCTCAGCCTTCATTCCCAGCTTCCAGTATGCCTCAGCAAGGCAGAACTTCAGCTCGGCACTGGTCATGAGTATGTACGGAGCTTCATCACGGTAGAGCCAGCGCCCTGCACCATCTGTTACAGTTGATGAGGTGGAATTGCGTCCGTAGTAGGACGGGGCTGCCCCTATGGGACCGCTGGTGCCGGTAAAGGTTCCGCCGTAATACTTGCGCCTCTTGATGCTGTTTATCACATCTATGTTATCATAGGTGGGATCATCGATGGTTCCCAGCCTGACAGCCACGCGCGGATCATAATGACCTGCCATCATGACGTTGGTATCGGCTATAATCTGCTTATCGGCCAGCCTGTAAGGAATATAAGTATTAACAGGAACATTGGCTTCCTTGTTACCGGTTGTCTCGTCATAGTAAGGAACCGTGCCGGTCAAAACCTGAACGGCATATTCATGTTGCCAGTAGCTGCGTGAGAGGTTTCCTCTTACTGTTCCCCAGAAATTGTTATAGGCAGACTGAGCAGCAGCAGAGCCGCCACCACCAACTGTCAACACAGCATCATCGGCTGAACCTGTGAAAGACTTGCCGGCTGCAGTGATCAGCTCCTGGGCGTAGGCAGTTGTGAAATCTGATTTGTTTGAAAGTGAAGCCAGATTGCTTACAATGACCCCATAGGCAAATTTCTTCCACTTATCAGTATCACCTCCGAATATGTAATCATTGGCGCTGATCTTTGTGCCGTAGTCATTAACATCATTCATCTCGAGGTACTCGATCGCCTTATATGCCCAGTTACGCACTGCCGTGTATATCGTATCCTGGTAGTCATACCTGTGTGCCAGAAGTCCGGGCACAAATGCATCCTTAAGGATAAGCTCACCATGGTACTTTGTCATCTTATCCCATGAAAATGCTTTCATGGCGAGGCCTATCCCGGCCAGCTTCCATTCTTCATTCTTAACAGATTGGTTGATCAGGTTCTCCAGGTTCATTCCCTGAACCCAGTATACCATTCTCCATTGTTCAGCACCGTTGTCATTCGTCAGAGTCGTGTACTGTTGGGCATAATAGGTCATTACTGATGTACCCATCATCTGGGTTAGGGGGCCTGCGGCACGTATATCCCAGTACAAGCCCTGGTATGCCTGCTGGATGCCGGCCAGATAGAGATAACCCTCCACAGCGGCGGGAGCATCCACATTATTGTTGACATCGAGCCACTCTTCACAGCTTGTGGTCATGAAGAGCATGAATGCCAGCAAAATAACTGAAAACGATATCTTTTTTATCATAGTTTCTATATTTTCAGATTCTGATTATTTAAAGGTCACACTTAGGCCAACCGTATAGCCTCTCGGGCTGGGCAGTGACCATACATCCATGCCTTCTCCGCCGACGCCACCCAGGGCTGCCGATACCGTGTTTCCGACAGCATCAATCCCTGAATAGTTTGTCATCACAAATAGGTCATTGCCGGTAACGAATACACTTGCTGTTCCCAGCGGTGTTCTTTCCAGCCACTTTGCCGGCAGGGTGTAGTTAAGGCGAAGCTCCTGCAGACGGAGGTAATTGACATCCTTTTCAAGCCAGTTTTCATCTCCTCCGCCATATGTCGTGCTATAGAGATTATAGTCAACAGCAATAGTGTTTACAGTAGGATTGGCAGTATTCTCATTGCCATCCTGCAGGACACCGGTAAATACCACCGGTCCGGCTTCGCGTTGAGCTACAGACTCCCAACTAAGGCCATTCGACATCATAAGGCGTTTGGTCCCATTGACAACAGTAGCCTTATAGCGACCGCTGAACATTGCTGAAAGTCTCAGCCCTTTGTAACTGACATTGGACGTTATGCCAAAGCGAAGTTTTGGTTCTCTGTTACCGATAACGGTAAATGCTGTGCTGGTCACCGGCAAACCGGTCGTCGGACTGATCAGGACATCACCGGCTTCATTGCGCATGAATGCATTGCCTGTCCATGTGGTAACCGGATTGCCAGCCATGATACCGTTACGAATATTACCTGAGTTCCATGTATAGGCATTGTAATATTCTGTGACGTTAGCCGGCAGATAAACTACTTCCGAATCAGTATGCGAGGCGTTGAAGCCCACATTCCAGCGCAGTCCGTTGCCCATCCTGATGACATCAGCACCTATAAGTGCTTCCCATCCCCATGTCTCAAAGGTACCGACATTGAGCGTGTTGAGAACGAAACCGGTGCCATAGCTCAACCTGAAGTCCTTTATGATCTGGTTGTCACAATGTGTCCAGAAATAGGTAAAGTCAGTATTTATTCGGTCATTGACAAACCGTCCTTCAAAGCCAATTTCCTTTGATGTGGTTAGCTCGGGGACCAGGTTTTTGTTCGGACCCGTGAAGCCGTACTTGTAACCGCCTCCCCAAAGACCTGTTCCTTCAAGCCGTGGGTCTATCTCCAGCGGGCCGGCATCCTTACCAACCTGTGCAAGTGAGCCCCTGATTTTAAGGTAGTTGACCATGCTGTTGCCCTTGATAAACGGAAGTTCGGTCACGATGAATGAAGCTTCAATAGCAGGATAGAAATAACGGTTGTTCGCCACCGGCAGGGTTGAAGACCAGTCGTTCCTTGCCCGCAGGGTAATATATGCCATCTGGTTATAGCCGAGTTCCAGCTGAGCTGACACTGCCTGGATTCTGCGCTTCGTTGTAGCCTGGGTAGAGCTTACAGACAACGGATCGACGTTATTGATCGACTGAAAGTCGGGAACAGCAAATTTCGAACCGGTTGTGGCAATACGAACAATGCCATTCTCAATCTGGTGATAGCCAACCTGCGCTGAAACTGAAACCTTATCCTCCAGGAAGGTGTTTGAATAACCTGCAAGCAGGTTAAGTGACGGATCCGAGAAGTTGGAGTTTGTTTTGTTGTAATACCCGGCACCTGTTTGATATGCGGAATAATAGGGATGCCTTGATGTAAGGTATGTCTGTACGCCAACATCCCAACCCACCTGGGCACGTAAGAAAGCATTCCTGATGGGTGTAAGGTTTGCAGAAATGTTCGAGATGAACCTGTTCGATTCATCATAGAACTTGTTCTTGTACATGCCAAACAATGGGTTAAGCAGGTCCCTGTCGAGATAGTATTCGGGTGTTGCCATATGTGAACCGTCGGCTGCCAGATATTCTGACATATCATCAACCATCGGCCACAGCATTGACCTGTAAAGAGGCCCTTCTGTTCCGATCGGGACTTTAGTGTTCTTTGTTGCGGCGTACTGCATCGAGGATTCGACAGTGAACCACTTGTTTATTTCAGCCTTGCCCGACAGGGAGAGGTTAAACCGGGAGTTATCCGAGGTCTTGACCACACCCTGCTGGTCAAGGTACGATAAGGATGAACGCAAAGTTATCCTGTCGGTACCTCCTTCAGCAGATACATTATGACGTGAAGTATAGCCCGTTTGTAATATGGCCGAAGGATTGTCATAAAGAGACATGCCCTCAACATATTCGCCCCCGAAGCGGGTAAGGTAATAATAGTTGGTTGTCCCGTAATAACCATTCGTGTATTTATCCTGCAGTTCAGGCAGGCCATAGGCCTTATCCCAGCGGAATGAATTGCTGTACGATATCTTACCCCTGCCGGCTTGCCCTTTCTTGGTGGTGATGATGATGGCACCGTTGGATGCGTCTGACCCATAAAGGGCGGCAGCAGCAGCACCTTTCAGTACTGTCATTGACTCAATATCCTCCGGGTTAAGGTCATTTCCCCTTGAAGAGTAGTCAAGGTTACGGGCCGAATAATATTCAAGGCTTGACATTCCAACCTGGTTCTGCGGGTTGAATGTGGTATTATTCATCGGGATACCATCAATGATATACAGAGGCTGGTTATTCCCTGATATCGAGGTGAGGCTTCTCAGTATAACCGTAGTGGATGCACCCGGAGCGCCGCTTGTTGATGTTACAGTCATACCGGCGACGCGGCCCTGGAGAGCGGTGATGAAGTTATCACGGCCGGATTCTGCAATGTCAGAAGCTTTTACGTTCTGCACTGATGATCCGACAGCTCTCGCAATACGCTTCATGCCGAACTCTGAGGTGATCACAACGTCCTCAATCATCTGGACATCCGGGGTAAGGCCTACGCTGTACCGGTTCCCGGCGCCAATAGTCACCTCCCGGTTTGAGTAACCCAGAGAGCTGAAAACCAGAACCTGCCCCGGCGCAACATTGATCGAGTAGTTTCCGAACGGGTCGGTACTCGTACCGGTGGTAGTGTTCTTGATTATCACGTTGACGCCCGGCAACGTTTCATTCGTTGAGGCGTCTGTGACAGTTCCTGTCACGGTCTTAGGCTGAGCATAGATGCTTTGTGTAAGCATCAGTCCTAAAACCGCAAACAACATTAATAGTTTTGTTCTCATGTGATTGGATTTAGGGTTAAATAGTATTGATTAGGTTATATATATAATAGAGTGAAATGTTCCCATTCCTTGAGGCAAGATACAAATTTCCATGAAAGTTGTATTACAAGTTACCAATTTTCTCAACAATTCCATTTTCCGGCCTGCCGTGAAGGTTGATTTTCTTAATGGTATACTGAACAGGAGATGGTTTTTCTCCGGCAGCAACATTGAATGATTTTAACTCCTCCAGCGTTTCGTGAAGAGCATAACAGGCATCCTTGTAGTCTATTCCGCATATATCGGAAATAAGTCTTATTCCCCTGTCTTTCAGCTTCTTGTTGGTTACATCAACCCAACTCATCCAGTTACCCAGCACCCTTCCCATTAAAACCATTGTTGCGGTGGAAACCGTATTCAGGACAAGTTTTACTGCCAGCCGGTCCATCAGGTTGAACACCGAATTCTGTGGCGAACAGGAGATCTTGTAGCTGGCAGCTTCATCGCATGTTCCTATTATCAGTGCAGCTCTGTTCTGAAATTTTTCTGCAGCCTCGTAGAAGGCAGCCTGGTAATTTTCAAATTCAGGCCTTGATAATTCAATGCGACTGATAACATTAACGGCAACGTTGGGCTTTCTTGAGATACGCGAACTATCCTCTTCATTGCCAATCTGAAATTTCAGTATTTGTGTTATATCAATAAGAGGCGGGTCTGATATCAGAGCCTGCGGAGCATTCATCTTCATGTATAGCTCCCCATCCCACTCAAGGCATCTCGGGGAACGTCCTAAAACATTCGCCCAGGCTTCAGTAGTTGGCAGCATAGGATTCTTTACAAAAGCCCAGGAGGGCGGAGATATTGTGTCGTCATATTTCCTGAAGGGGGGGAGCATGAATGTCGGAGACCGCTCGGTAGTGTCAGTGAAAATATCCAGCATTAAGGAGTTGCCGAAATATGTTACAAGCCCTTTCTGCCGATAGGTGTTGTGTTCCATCCGGGTGTACTCACCGATTGTCTCAGTGTTCTGTTCAGAGAGAAGCTCACTGAGCATCGCATTATAAGCCTCAGCATAGTCTGTCTCTCTTATGTTAAGCAATTCCAGTTCTTCCTCGGAAAGCAGCTCCCTGAAATAACCTCCCAGAATTGATTCCAGTGCAGCACCGGCAATAAGCTGTTCTGAGGTAGTTGCCTGCATTCTTGTAGAACCCGCAATTGCCATTGGTCCGCAGAAAAGGTCAAGAACAGTAACTCTCGGATCTTCGATAGCCTTTCTGGAGCGCTCGATATACTGGCAGAGAACGTCGGCGGGGTTATTGAACATAAGGAATACGGCAGCTCCACGGTCAGCAGCTTCAGCCAGGGTTCCCAGAACCGACGAGGTCTCGCCTCCCTCTGTTATTGCGACGAGCATGTCTCCCTCAGTAACGTCCAGCTCCCTGGCCTGCTGCCTGCCAAATTCCTGGTAGTCCTCGAAATACTCCACAGCCCTGATGAGTGCATAATCGCCACCTGTCATAATGCTGAATACGGAGTTCTCAACATGATTTACCTTCTCATATATAACCTGGTGCTCTTGCCGCAGGTCTCTGAAAAAGCATCTCCATAATGATTCCAGCAGTATACTTAACCGGCCTGTGGCACCGCATCCCGAAAAAATTATCTTCTTCCCCCCTGATATTGCCTTCACTCCTGCCTTTACGAGACTGTCATACTCCTTGCTCCTGAAAATCCTTTGGGCCATGGGATATATATCCTGGTCCACAGACAAAAGGGCTTTCACTCCCTCGCTGGTGCTTTCGGCGAAAATCCGGTCAAGGTTGCGGGTCTTTGGATTGGCTTGCTCTGTAGGCAGCATGCCAAGATGAAACTGCTTCTCATTATTCAGGAAGTGTTCCGCTTCCAGATGTGCTTTATTTTGCATTAATTATTCTCTTAGTGTAAAACTGAAAAAGTAATGGAGTTGAATGTCAGAACAGAATTTCTCAGGGTGTCTTATCTGAAGTTTATGGATCTCTTTCTGCAAAGCAAGATATTAATATATTTAAAAAGTTGTATTACAACTTCTCATTTTTTTTCTCAATAATTCCAACGCCGGGCCTGTCGGGCAGATTAACCCTGCCGTCAACCACTGTCATCCCTTCATAGATATCATTGCTTATCAGGAGGTTACCATCGAGATCAGCCCAGTCGACCAGCGGTGAGAGCTGGGCGGCTGCAGAGACCGCGCATGAAGTTTCGGTCATACATCCTATCAAAACCTTCATATCCATCTGCCTGGCCATGGTAATCATCTTGTATGCGGCATGCATCCCTCCGCACTTCATCAGCTTTATGTTGATACCGGAATATATCCCTTTCATCGACAGCAGCTGGCTGACGGTCTGAAGCGCTTCATCAGCAACAATGGGCAACGGACTGCCCGCCGTGAGCCAGGCGATGTCATCTACCTGCTCCTTTGGCATGGGCTGCTCGATGAACAGACAGTTTTTCTCTTTCAGATAATTCGCCATCTCCATGGCATATACCCTGTCTTTCCAGCCCTGATTCACGTCGACGAATATGGGAACATCGGTCACTGTCCTGACCGTCTCTATCATCTCCCGGTCGTTGTCGCGCCCCAGCTTGATCTTCAGCATTTTGAAGGCGCTGGCTTCAAGGGTTTTCTCACGCACTACGTCAGGGGTATCGATACCTATGGTAAAGCTTGTCAAAGGCGTATTTGCCGGATTCAGTCCCCAGAGCCTGAACCACGGCTGACCGAGAAGTTTGCCGGTAAGATCATGGAGGGCAATGTCGAGAGATGCCTTAGCAGCATAATTGCCCGGCATCACACCTTCTATATATGCAAGAATATCCTCCATGAGAAACGGGTCGCTGAACTGCTCCAGGTTCACCTTTGAAAGGAAATTCAAAACAGATTCATGACTCTCTCCCAGGTAGGGTGGCATTGAGGCTTCTCCGAACCCTGTGACACCGTCATACTCAATAGAGGTAAGGACCACGGGAGTGGTAGTCCTGGAGTTCGTTGCCACCGTGAAGACATGCCTGAGCTGAAGCTCATAGGGCCTGTAACTGAGCTTCAAAACCCCGTTCCCCTTCCTTCGTGTCATGGAATTGCCTGCCTGCCCGACGCCTGGGTGATGCGTTGCATCCTGCTGCGACCAGCGCACCGGCTGCCAGCCCGCTGATCTTTATAAAATCTCTTTTCTTCATGTTAAAAATACCAGCTATGCTGTGAGACACGGACAAATCCTTCCCCCGGAGGAATACCGGCGATCCTTCTTGCGCCCTGCAAAATCTCCAGCAGATATGCGCTGTAGTTCACCCTGGTTGAATCAAAGCTGTTGATCTTTACCAGGCGTGATGAGTGAATGAACTCACTGTCGCCTATATACATCCCGGTATGGGTGATTCTTTGCCTTCCATCCCTGACCCTTCCGAAAAAGAGCAGATCGCCAGGAGCAAGTGAATCCCAGCCATTCTCAATGCTCCTCTCCATCCCATACCTGAATTGCCCCGATGCATCACGTGTAAGTATCAGTCCTGCAGCGTAATAAATAGTTTTTGTATATCCGCTGCAATCCACACCCTTGGTTGAAGTGCCACCCCATAGATAAGGAGTTCCAAGAAAAGTGCGGGCAAATTTTATCATTGCGTCCGGATCAGGTTCAGCTTTCTCAGCCCACAGGCTGAAATCCGTAACCTCACTCTTTTTGACTAAACCCTCCCTTCCGTCAGGAAGTCTGACCGTGAATTGATCTCTCTGTTCTCCGGTTTTCTCGAGAATGACCCCGAAGACTATGTCTGATACGGTCATGTCATCATCGTCAGTGATCACGCCGGTGTTTTTCATGTATATCAGTCTCCCGCTCTTCTTCCAGGCATTCAGTCCGCTGTCACTCAGCTCAGCCGCCGGGTCATCGGTCCACCCGATATAGGAATCAGGCGTCTGCACCATCAGCCATCCACCACGCTTGTTGAGAATCTTTACAGGTGTTCCCATAAGAGCCTGGGTAGCCATCTCGGCAGCATGAGAAGGCCTGGTTCGTATGTTGCATACGCTGACCGACACCAGCCCCCATGGGTTTTCCACAACCTCCGGATCAGGTAACACGGTTATGCTGTCAGTGAAACTGTATCCTGATCTGCCAAGCATTGAAAGAATCTCTTCCTTCGCCCGGGGCAGGTTGGTCTCACCTTTGACGATAATGCTTCCGCCCTCTCCCATGACCAGGTTTACGTCACAAAGGGCTTCTGCGTGCTGGGGTACCATGACAGCTGCTATCGAATCAAGCTGCTCCTGCAGATCGGCAGGAACCTCTTTTTTCTGACATCCGACAAGCTGAATCACACATAATAAGAGGATAAGGTAGTTTAAGGTTTTCATGAAAGTTGTATTACATCTTACAAATCCAAATTTAAATATTTATAATATTCCAGTCAATAGTTAATTGAATTAATTTAATTTGTCATACAATTTTTTTATGTTCGGGGTGAGCTTAAGTGAGCTGACAGGAGCCCGGATAAGTTCGGGGGAACTGAAGGATTCCTGAGAAAGCCCGGGGAAGATGGGGGTGCTGAAGGATTCCTGAGAAAGCCCGGGGAAGATGGGGGTGCTGAAGGGGGCATAGTGAACGATAGTGAGCCGGGTTATAAATGGCTGGAGTTGAAAGTTAAATTAACAATAAGGGTATGAATGCAATTGGAAAATCGGCAATCAGATCGGGAATGGCCGGAATCCTGATGATCACACTGACCTGCACAATGCACGGGCAGACGGTAGAGACAGGCCTCGAAACTCTGGTTAAGAACAATTTTGAAATCCTCAGGGGAAAAAGAGTAGGTCTGGTAACCAACCCGACCGGGGTTGACAGCCAGCTCAGGTCAACCGTAGACATTCTCTTCAATGCCCCGGATGTGAAACTGGTTGCACTATATGGCCCCGAGCACGGTGTCAGGGGCGAGTTCACCGCAGGGGAGTATGTGGAGTCGGAGAAGGATCCGTCGACAGGACTCCCGGTATACAGTCTTTATGGCAAGACCCGCAAACCCTCGCCCGAGATGCTGAAAGGTATTGATATACTGGTATATGACATCCAGGATATCGGCTCCAGGTCATACACATTCATCAGCACCCTCGGACTGCTGATGGAGGCCGCAGCGGAAAACGGCATCCCGGTGGTTGTACTCGACCGTCCCAACCCGCTGGGCGGCATTCGCATGGAGGGCGCCGTCACCCGTCCAGAATTCATCTCGTTCGTCAGCCAGTTTGCCATACCTTATTTACATGGCCTCACCGTTGGCGAACTCGCCATGATGCTCAACGGTGAAAAAATGCTGGCCAACGGCGTAAGATGCGGCCTGCATGTGGTTAAGATGAGCGGCTGGTCAAGAAACATGTATTTCGAGGAGACGGGATTACCATGGGTTCCCTCCTCCCCTCATGTGCCACACAAAGACTCCCCGATCTATTACCCTGCAACTGGTATTGCCGGGGAGCTATATGCAGTCAGCATCGGGGTAGGCTATACGATACCGTTCCAGACCTTCGCTGCCCCCTGGATAAATGCCGACTCGCTGGCTTCGGCCCTCGCCAGGCTGAACCTGCCGGGAGTGATCTTCAGACCGACACATTACAAACCCTATTACAGCACCCTTCAGGGCAAGCTGGTGCACGGGGTGCAGATCCACATTACTGATCCCTCCGTTGCGCCGCTGTCGCTGATCCAGTTCTACATCATGCAGGAGGCACACCGCCTCTGGCCACAGAAAAACCTTTTCAGTATGTGCGATCCTTCACGCCACTCGATGTTCGACAAGGTGTGCGGTACCGATGAAGTGAGAAAGGCATTCACGAAATCATTCAAAGTGAGTGACATCATGGGCCTGTGGACCGATGATATCCCGGCATTCAGGAAAACGGCAACGAAATATTTTCTGTACGATTAGACCGGCGCCAGCGCCGTCGCCAGCTTCTGCAGACTTTGCCCGGAGAACAGGCAGTTGCCCCGCCTGTTCGTTTTTATCAACACCGGTTACGGCCGGAACTTCACTTCTCTACATCGCCCTCAACGCTCTTCTCAAGCTCGCGGGCATGCTGCAGGAACTCATTGATATACATTTGCTTATAATAGACCATGCCGTGGGTTCCCCTGATCTTGGGACTCTCATTCTCATAGAAGAAGTCCTTGCCAAGGATCAGCTGAACCCATTTGAACTGCTCAACCCATACCTGCTGTGACAGATCGCTGAACGGACCGTCATAGGCAGGACTTGGGAATGAGGCATTTACCTGGCTCACGTAACAGTCGCGGAACGACTGATTCATAACGGCCATGGAGTTAAGCGACACCGGAACAAACACGTTGGCCTCGAAGGGCAGGAACCTGAACCAGACATTCCTGTAGCCTATTATCCTCAGCTCTGACAGATCCTTCTCGAGGCTCCACTGCCTGAGCGCCTCAGCTATCGCCTGCAGCACCTTGTAGTGAGTGTCGGGACCCGAGCCTTCAGGATCGAACGCAAGACTGATCACCGTAGGCTGTATACGCCTCAGGTACTGGAGTATCGGTTCCACATCCCTGTTTCGGTCAGGCTGCTGTGTGAAGATGTCGCCTGTATAGAACCCGAGCCTCAGATGCTCAATGTTCCGTACAGGCACCCCATAGTGAGCCCATACCAGCTCCTCTTCAAACTCCCTGAGCATACCCTTCAGTCTCTGTATGTCAGGCGGATTCTTCTCACCGCTGTAACTGGCATTTATCAGATCGATATTCTTACGGATCTGCGCAACCAGTTCATCCTTTGAACCCAGTCTGTAGATCTCCGCCATCGCCCTGACAATCCGGTGGCATACGCCCCTGAGCTTGCCGACTGTATCCTTGTCAGCCACCTTGTCAAGGTAATGACTCACATCCTTATCCCACTTGAACCGGTATCCTGCCTCGAAAAAGTCAGGATAGCCCAGCATCTGTATCTTGTCAATTGATATGAGTCGAAGCGTCTCTTCAAGCAGACCGAGAAGCATGGTGTTGGTAACTGCAGTAAATCCGGATGTCAGTACGGAAAAGTGAAATTTATTGGTGATCTCCCTCAGCTGGGGGATGATGGCCGGGAAGATCCCCAGCATGATGTCATCATGGTGCGGGCCGGTATGCATGAATGTTGTGTTGTGCTCCCTCTTCAATCCCGCATCAATCTTCCTCTTGGTCGATTCAATTACCTCATTGACACTCCCGAGGCTCAGGTCAGGAATAAGCGAACAGTATTCATCATTTATGAGATCATCGAGCTCCAGCTTATGAGCATATTTGTCAATTTTCTGACAGAGATCGAAGATTGCCCTCTCGGTCTTTTCAAAGCTCCACTCACCCTCCCTGTAGTATTTTTCAACCGTGTCATGAAGCTGCACCGTTGCTCCTTCAGTCAGGTAGAAGCGGGCATGCTTCAGGCCCTGCAGCACCGTTGCCGGGTAGAGGTTGTCAGGTTCGCTCTCAAGAGCATTCTTCACCACATGGGCCTTTGCATCACCGGCTGCAAAGACTATTGCCACTGCGTCATGATTGAAGGTTATGGTGCCCAGTCCAATAGTTATGACAAGCCTGGTACGTGATACCTCGATCCCCCCCAGGTCGCCTGCTGATGCAGCCTGGGTCTCAAAGTTGGTTGCGGTCAGTCTTGTAGCGGAGTTATGGTCGCTGCCCCTGGTGTTGAAAGCGATATGGCCGTCCGGACCGATGCCCCCAAGGAAGAACCCTATGCCTCCAAGGTCGCGTATCTTCTTTTCATAGTTGGTGCACCAGTTGTCAATCTTAAATATTGAAGCCTGCTGCAACTTCTCAAATGGATTGAGTGCCTCCCTGTTCCTCAGTGAGAGGTCAATAAGGTTGTCCGGAAAAACCTCCGGGAAGTGTTTCCCATCGGCAAGAACGATCTCCTCGGTATTGATAAGCAGGGCTTTTGTCGGGTCAAGTTCGAACCCTCCGATGTAGTATTTGCTTACATAGTCAAAGAAGCTGTTGTGCTGACGCGGGTTGATCGGGTAGAACTCATCGATCTGGACAAAATGCAGTCCTCTCAGCGAGGGTCTCTCTTTCAGCAACAGACCGTTATCCTCTCTTATCTTCCTGGCCTCAGGCTTATCCCAGTTATGGAGGAGATACTGTGTCCACTTGATAAAATACTCCGGTGTCTTCCCGGTGGGGAGACTGATTACTCCGTCCGGATTCGCCGCCGCCCATTCGAGGAACCGCAGTGCTGTGAGGAGTCCGAGAGCGGGGAAATTCTTAACCACCACATAAGGCATTTTTGCCGTAAGCTTTTCCCTCCCCGAACGGTCAAAGAATGCCTGCTCAACCTTGCTAAAACCTGCAGTATTCATATTTTCTTGTTTTGGACTCCTATGTTTATTTTATTAGGGCATCATACATCACCTCCACGGGGTGAATGGCTTTCCTCCCGGTGCCGTCAGCTATGTGATGCCGGCATGATGTTCCGGGAGCGGTGATGACAGTATCCGCTGCAGCCCTGCGCACTGCCGGGAAGAGCACCATCTCACCAATCTTCATGCTCAGGTCATAGTGTTCCTTTTCATATCCGAAAGCCCCTGCCATGCCGCAGCAGCCGTCATTTATCTCCTCCACCTTGTAGTTGGCCGGCAACGAGAGCATCCTGATGGTAGGTGCTGTTGAGGCGATGGCTTTCTGCTGGCAGTGGCCGTGCAGGAGGACCCTCATGGGTTGATCGGTAAACTGTGCTGAAGAGATGTTTCCCTTCTCCAACTCCCTGCAGATGAACTCCTCAAAGAGGAGGGCGTTGCGGGCGATGGCCCTGGCATCGCCCGCAAGGGCGCTGCCGGCAATCTCCGGGTACTCATCACGGAAGGTGAGCAGCGCCGACGGCTCGATGCCTACCAGCGGCCTCTCATCCGAGACCAGCTCCCGGAGCATGACGATGTTCTTTGCTGCTATCCTGCGCGCTGACCTCAGCAGACCCTTCGAGAGGAAGGTCCGGCCGCTCTCTTTGTGGCGGGGGATGACCACATCGTAGCCCAGTCGCTCAAGCAGCATCACCGCCTTGATGCCAATGTCGCTTTCATTGTAGTTGGTGAACTCATCGGCAAAGAGGCAAACACTGCCCTTGCTGCCGTTGTTACCGTTACAGCCCTTAAGACCACTATTGCCGTTCACCGCACCCGCCTTTCTGTCTTGCCTTCTCTTCCACCCCCTGAGGGTGACGGGTGAGAGAGCCGGTATCGGACGCCTGACGGAAAACCCTATCATCCTCTTGAACAGTGAGGTCCCCGTCAGGAAGTTGGTTACAGGACGCACCATCATCCCCGGTGCATAAAGTCTCGGCAGCCACGCTATCAGCCACGAGCGGAAAGGCACATGGTGGATGTCATAATAGTGCTGCATGAACTCTGCCTTGAACTTTGCCACGTCAACGTTCGACGGGCACTCCGACTTGCAGGCCTTGCATGAGATGCAGAGGTCCATCACCCGGTAGATCTCCTCGTGGTCAAAACGATTCTTCTTATCCGACCTTGTAAGAAACTCACGTAGTATATTTGCCCTGGCGCGGGTCGACTTGTCCTCATCACCCGTAGCCATGAAGGTGGGGCACATGGTACCACCCATCAGGGCGCTCTTGCGGCAGTCGGCTGACCCGCTGCACTTCTCGGTGGCATAGAGCAACCCCTCCTCCTCCGGGAACTCGAAGACGATACCAGGCACACGGGTCCTGACACCGGCAGGATATCTCAGGTTCTCAGTTATGGGAGGCGTATCGGTAATCTTGCCGGGGTTAAAAAGGTTGTACGGATCCCAGGTCTTCTTCATCTGCTTAAGCAGGCTGTAGTTATGCGGACCCAGCATCAGGGGTATGAATTCGCCCCGGAGCCTTCCGTCGCCATGCTCTCCGCTGAGTGACCCGCGGTATTTCTTCACCAGCCTGGCAATATCCTCCGCCAGGCCGTGGAAGGTGCGGATGTCATCCGGATCCTTGAGGTCGAGCAGCGGACTGAGGTGCAGCTCTCCCGTGGCTATGTGGGCATAATAGGCGCAGCTCAGCCCGTACTTTTCAAGAACCTGCACCGCCTCTCCGATATAATCAGGGAAGAGCTCCGGCAGTACTGCAGTGTCCTCAATCACCTGAACGCTCTTCTTCTTACCCGGAATATTGAGCAACACTCCGAGACCTGCCCTGCGAAGCTCCCAGACCCTGATCATCTCATCAGGTGCAGTCACAAGAGGGAAGTGGAAGCCGTACCCGGCAGCGGCCATATCCTTTTCCATAGCAGCGGCTGTCTTCTCTATCTCCTCAACAGTTGGCCGCGTAATCTCGATTATCAATATGACCTTAGGGTCGCCCTTAACGAAGAAACGGTTCCGGCTCTGCTCTATGTTGTCTTTTGTGCAGTTAAGTATATAGTCATCAATCAGTTCAATGGCAGCGGGATTGTGCCTTAGTGCAATGATGTTGGCCCTGACGGCATCCTGGAGGCTGCTGAAGTGAGCGCACAGGAGCCCGGTCTTCTGTTCCGTCACCGGCACCAGGTTCAGTTTCATGGCCGTGGTGAAGGCCAGGGTCCCCTCCGACCCTGCCAGGAGCTTGCATATATTCAGTTTCTCACCGTTGCCGGTGAACGGGTCAGTCATCAGCAGTGAGTCAAGCGCATATCCGTTGTTGCGGCGACGGAGCTCAGGGTGCGGATACTCCTTCCTTATCTCCTCTGCATTGCGGCTGTCAGAGAGGATTTCACGCAGGTTCCTGTATATTTTTGTCTCAAGAAGGGCAGGGTCACCGTCGCACTTTGCCCTGAACTCTTCCGTTGTCAGGGCTCCGAAATGTGCCTCCGAACCGTCAGAGAGGATGGCATCAACCTCGAGGATATGGTCTCTCACGCTGCCGTGGATGAGCGAGTGGGCGCCGCACGAGTTGTTGCCAAGCATGCCGCCCATGCAGCACCGGTTAGCCGTGGAGGTCTCCGGCCCGAACTGCAGCCTGTGAGGAGCCAGGTAAAAGTTAAGTTCCGACAGTATGACGCCAGGTTCAACTTTCACCCATCGCTCCGCGGCATTGAATTCCAGTATGCGGTTAAGGTATTTCGAGATGTCAATGACGATACCCGGACCCACCACCTGTCCTGCCAGTGAGGTGCCGGCACCGCGGGGGATGACGGAGGTGCCCTCGCTGCGGGCGAAGGCAAGAATCTTCTTTATGTCGTCACTCCCGGCAGGTCTCGTCACCGCAAGCGGGATCTCACGGTATGCCGATGCATCCGTCGCATACAGGATCCGCTGCGTTGTGTCAGTGTAAAGATCTCCGCTTATCTCACGTGCGAGCCTCGTAAACCTCTTATCCTCCTTCATCTCAGGGCTCCCTCAAGTCTTATTATTCATTTTTCTTCAGGCCGAAGGTCGGGTCAATCTTCAGGAACAGTATTGACAGCATTCCGGGTACGGTGCAGATCAGTACCCATATAAAAAAGTGCTGGTATCCGATCGCTTCATATATTTTCCCGGAGACCATTCCCGGAAGCATCATGCCCAGCGCCATCAGTGATGTCCCGATGGCGAACTCCGCTGTCTTGTACTTGCTGTCCCCCACATAATAGAGCATGAAGAGAGAGTAAGCCGTGAACCCGAAGCCATAGCCTAACTGCTCAGTTGCTACCGAGAGGTATACACCCATATCGCCGGGCATAGGCTGGGCATAGGCCAGGTATACATAGACCAGGTTGGGCAGGTTCATTGCCGCGGCCATGTACCAGACAAGCTTCTTCAACCCGAACTTCGCTGCAAGGATTCCTCCGAGAATACCCCCGATGGTCAGGCAGATCATCCCGATGGTTCCGTAAATAATGCCGTATTGTGCAGATGTAAGTCCGATGCCGCCCATGCTCCTCGAATCTACAAGAAACGGGGTGGCTATCTTCACCAGCTGCGCCTCACCGAGCCTGTAGAGCAGGAAGAAGGCCAGCGCTGCCACCACTCCCGGTTTCGAGAAGAATGATACAAAGACCTCGATGAAGACCTTCCCGCTGACGCGTTCCCTTAACTCATTCTCCTTCGGGCGGGGAAGGATAAAACGGTTGTAAAGGGCAAGCAACAGAAGAAGAACGCCCAGCACGCTCAGTGAGACCGTCCAGCTGAAGGCGATGTTTCCTGCCGTAATGCCAAACTCAGTCGTTGTCACATCCCGCAGGTTATGGTGCGACTTCAGCGAGACGGCAGCAGGCACGTCCCAGTTGCTGCTGGTAAATTCAAACCTTCCGGTCTGGTTCCTCGGGATATCGATGTCCTTGCTCCCTCCCTCGCGTGACACTCTTACAACTATGGTCTCCCCTTCCTCCGGTGGCGCCGAAAGGGCAATATAGACCACCGCCGAATCCAGCTCCGAGACACCTGCTTCCCACAGGGGAACGGAAATATCCTCAGGAAATACAAGTATCCTCGGCTCTCCTTCCTCCTCTGAGATAGCAATCAGTGATGGGTCAAAGGGAGTGTAATCTGCGACGCTGACCGACCTCGCTTCAAAGGCGACAGGCTCCAGCCCGGTGTTCTTCTGGATTATCCCGGCAACGAGTGGAATCAGGCCCAGCGCCGTGAGCATGGCAAACCGGTAAAAGGTGCTTCGTATGCCTACGAAATAGGCCTGCTTATGCTGGTTGAGGGCGTACATGTAAAAGCCGTCGGCAGCAATATCGTGACTGGCCGAAGAGATGGCAACTATTGCAAAGATCGCTATGGTGATGGGATAAAACATCGGCAGTTGCATGGCCAGACCTGCCCCGATGAATGTGACAGCAAGCAGGAGCTGGGTCCAGATCACCCAGTTGCGTTTTGTCGATACAACGTCAATGTACGGGCTCCACAGGGGCTTGAGCGCCCACGGGAGATAAAGGATGCTCGTCCAGAATGCGAACGAGGCAACGGAGATGCCCATGGTCTTGTATATTAGACCCGACGTTGTCATCACGATGCTGTAGGGTATGCCCTGGTAGAAGTAGAGCGAGGGGACCCATGCCCACGGTGACCTGTCCGTTTTCTTCTCTGCCATTTTATAGCTTTTTAAAAGTGTATCCCTTACTGGTATAAAAATCAATCAGCTCTCCGAGCCTGAGATATAATTTGTCCGTTCTGGCCGGATCGGTTCCCGGATGTATAAGCACCATGGCACCGTTAAGCCCTCCGGCAGCATTATTTTCAAATGAGGCCAGCCGCTCTGTCAGGTAATCAGAACTCCTGTAATTCGGCATGTCAGGCGTGGTATAGTCAGCATTGGTGCCGGTGCCCGGGGTGAAGTTGATAAGCGTCATCCCCATCTCCTCAGTCCATCGGCTGATGGCCCTGTTGTACCACTCGTAGGGAGCCAGAAAATACAGAGGTTTCTGCTTCTTCAGTCCTGCCTTTCCAAGCGCAACCACGTTGTTCTGCAGGTCCTCGTTGAACTGCTCCTTTGTAACAAGAAGTGTATCCCTGTTTTCCCACGGAATATACAACAGATGTGCATCGGAGTGCGGACCGGTATAATGCCCTCCCGATATGATCCTTTTAACTACCGGGGCGAATTTTTTGTTCCTCAGAAAATTACCTGTAAGGAAAAATGAACCTTTGATGTTCCTTTGGTCAAGAACATTAAGAATATGGTCGAATCCCTCGCCGAACTCATCTGCGGAAAAGAGCAGGTAGATGGTCTTCTCATCCGATCCCTTCCTGATCATGGCACCGTGAGCATCATAGACATCTCCCGCTGACTTCTCTTTCTGTGCTCTTCCCTCCTTTTCCAGAGTGGAGAGATAATAGCTGAGGCTGGCGGTGCCGTCGAGCGTTGGCTCGTTGGTGCTGTAATCGCCTATATCATCATGATAGACAACTCTCCCGCCCTGGAAAGCGGCATAGGGATCAGGGTTAAAAAGCGTGAGGCCCAGGAGGTTCTCGTAGATACCTTTGTTAATCGGCCCGTCAACCAGTCCGCCTGTGGTGGTCTGTCCGAGAAAGCGGGTGACGGCCGAGTGGGTATAAAGCGGATAGTCGCCGCCCTGAGGCAGTCCGCATATCATGGAGGTGCCCCACGGATTGCATCCGAAGAGCCAGTCTCTCATGGCAGCCTCCATATGGTCATACCTGGTGTCGCCGGTGGCATCGCGATAGAGCCTGCACTGAGTTAGCGCAGCAGCAATGTAATTATTTGAACACCAGACAAATGGTATCTTAACCTGGAAGACGTCATTCTGGTCACGCCTGTAAATCAGCTCCAGCCCCTTGCGCATGAAGTCAAGGTACTTCTGTGAATACTCCGTACCTGATTCTCCGAGATGAGCGTGGCCCAGGTTCACGAAGGGGTAAAACTGGTAATGGCGTGCAGTGTCTTTCTCTATCCAGGGGGTATAGGGCTCGAGTGTGCCCCAGTAATCAGCCTGTACCAGGTAGTCTTTCTCCCCGGTCAGGGTGTAGAGCTCCCATGCCGCCAGTTGCATGTCGTCAACGTAATTATCCTCTTCATAAAAATAGGGCGAGACGTTGCATGCAGTCTGGGTGGCTCCCAGGTCAGTCCGGGCAAACTCAAAGGCATCAACGGCCTTCGCAGCCATCTTTTCCGCAAAGGCATGGTCATTCTCAGCAAAGATCTTTGCCCCCATGGCAAAGACAGACGAAAACTTTCCTGCCGTGGAGGCTACTCCCTCCGTACGGTTTTTGAACCTGGCCAGTCCCTGTGGCTTGCCTGTTATAAAATAGACCGGCCTGTATGGTCCGAGACCGTATTCAACCTTGTCAAGGTTAGGCAGACGGAAACCCTGGTGATCACGGTCATCAGCCACCTGGTTATACATCACCCCGCTGTCGGGATTCATCTTCAGCAGCCACTCCAGGCCCCACTTTACCTCATCAAGGATGTCGGGGATGCCGTTGCTGCCAGGCAGCCCTGCAGCATCATGACTGTCAGTGTAGATCTCCGGAGCCCTCTGCCAGGCGAACATCATCTGGTAGACCGAGTTGGCGGTGGTTGCAGTGTATCTGAGGTGATCGCTGGCATCATGGTAACCTCCCCACACGTCAATGACGGTCCCTGAGAGGGTCGGATGATCAACTATCATCCCGTCATGCACATGGCAGGTGTCCTGCAGAAAGGGATTATACCCGCAGCGCTGTTGTCTTATATAATTGAGAATAAAATCAGCGGTACCGTCATATACGCCCGCCCCGATGCGGAATGTCTCCGACCTTGCGGGGCCGTACAATATATAGTATCCCCCCGGTGCGGTCAGGCCTGAGAAGTCGAGCCTCGCAGCGGCAGCCATCCCCCATACGGCACCGTCATACACCGAGGCACTGCCCCTGAAGACCGGTGTGCCTGTCATTGCGTCGCAGACAGTGAAGGACGAAGGGGCTCCTGCCTCCTGAGAGATGTACACCGCCACCTTGACCGACCCGGGCAAATATCCGAGCTGGTTTGTTCGTATCCATGAATCGGCATGTGCGTATAAAGCCGCAATACAGAGCAGTAATAATGATAGTGCTGCCTTTTTCATCTCAGTACATTTTTATTATCGCCGCATTCACAAAATAGTGGCTGAGTATCTCCCTGTATCCAAATCCGGATGCCCCCATCACTGCAGCTCCTATCTGGCACAGCCCGACACCGTGACCCCAGCCTGCGCCGTGAAGGATAAAGGTCAGTTCACCTTCACCGGCCACAGTCTCCACAACGAAGGCAGAGCTGTACAGGTGTGATTTTGAGAGAGCTTTCCTGATCTCGAGCTCCTTGCCGATGATCATCGTCTTTTTCTCACCGGTTATTTTCAGCCTTACAATTCTCCCTGAGGTGCCTCTTGACAACGGCTCCAGGGCTGTTATTAGCCCGAAGTCAATGCCTGTCCTCTCCCTTACTATGGCGCTCAGGTCACCCTGGGAGTATACGACCTTCCAGCGAAAGAAGTCATTGGTTTCCTGATCATAGTTATTGAGTACCTGTGAGAGTATTTTGCCGTCGGCAGTATTGCAGTAGGCATCGGGGTTACCCATTATCCAGCTGATCGCATTCTCCTCATTGGTCAGGTCAGTGTTAAAATCTTCCGGCGGAAGCCGGCCGTCAGTGAGCTTTTGCAGATAGGGATGGCTGACAGGCTCCCATACATTCCCGAACAGCTCTGTTATGCCTCCGCAGCATTTTGAATACCGGGCATCACAAATGGCATCTCCGTACATCAGCACCTCCCCTCTGGTATCTCTGACCGCCTGTTCGACCTCCCTGGTGGAGGCCCTGGTTATGCCCTGGTAGCGCTGGCAGTGATCATCGGCGCAAACGTCGAAATCCTTGTGATCTTCACGGTCATACCACCTGGTGATCTCAGTGCCGCTAACGAAGCTGGTGCGGTATTTCTCAGACTTGGAACTGAGTTGCAGAGTCTTGTCTATCTGCGCCAGGAGCCAGCTCCTTGATATGACCGCATGTGCCCTGAGTAGCCCGCCGGATGACGTGGCGCTCATCTCTGATGATATGACGCTGATAAGGTAGCCCTCAACAGGAAGAAGATTCACTGCTGTCACCTGCCCTCCCCTGGTGATGAACCTGAGGATTCCCCTGAAGGACTGATCCTCATTCCTCTGCCAGTGGAAATCGACGCCTATGGTAACGGCATGGAGTGTAAAACTGCAGCTGCCATAATCATTAGGTGTTAGATTGATTTCAGTACCTGCCTCAACCGTTTCATTTTCACTGTTCAGTATAAGGTTCCCCTCCCGGGCCAGGGCCGTATACCTGCCTGACAGTGTTCTGCCCGCTTCTCCGGCGGTGAACACTCCGTTAAGAGTGAATGTCAGACCGCTTCCGGACACTATCCCGACACTGATCTCCGGTGTTTGCTTTTCTGTCATATCAGGTTTTCAGTTAATGTTTTAAGCTCTCCTTCGTCAAGGCACACCTCTTTAAATATTCCCTCAATATCAGAGGCGGTAATCTTTTCATAATCCGCTTCACGCGGTGTGATGAACACGCCGCCCAGGTCAACCGAGGCGGGACTGAGCAAAATTTTCTCATCTCCTTCTGCAAAATAGCATGCCGGCCGGTGGACCTTGCGCGGAATGATATGAACTATCCATTTTTCTCCGGTATGATATGCAATAATATTCAGCATGGGCTCCGGCAGTTCAGGCTGCCAGTGGGTGAACCTCTCATAGAATTTGTTGAACGTGCGGGTAATTGCCTCGCTGCCAGATCCGGCAAGGGTCATCATGCCCCGGCCATAATTGTGCCACAGCCATAGCTCCGTGCCACCGGATTCTGCCTCTTTTGCGCACAGCCGGGGATTGCTGAAATCGTGCTCCACCGGAAGAAACCCCCTGTTGCCGGCCTGAAAGTGCAGGTGATCGGGAGCCGATGCTCCGCACCGGGGTCCGTTGTAGAATATGACGTACCCGGGCAACGCCTCCGCCATTCTCAGCATGTCAGGGAAACTTCCTGTTATGCGCTGGGGGATATGAGATTTCAGACACGATAGTCAGATGTCTGCGGAAGATGGGGAACGGGTTTATCAGGACGATATACCCGTTGCCGAACCCGATACCCTTCTGTTCCGGCGGCCGGTTCCTCTCACAAAGGAAGCAGGGCCGCGCTTCTATCGACCTTGCATCAACCTTTGCAGCAGAGGAGGTTATCCTTCCGGGATTGTACTGGACGGCAATATCGTAACCGTTGAACGAGACCTTCCGGACCCTCACTTTGTCAAGCTGCCGGTAGTTATCGCCTGCCAGACTCCACTCCCTGAACTGGCTTTCAAAAAGATCTGTTACTCTCCCCGAAAAGTCCTTCATCACCCGGTTAATTATCGATACCGCTCATCATCCGTTTCCGGGCGAGGAGCTCAATTGTCCTGATCTTATCCTTGTAGAGATTGTGCGTGTTCATCTTGCCCACATCCAGTATGGCATCCGAATTTTCATCCCACCTGCGGCAGAGATACAGAGGTTCGTAAATGCGACCGATACGGTAGTGACGGCTTATTGCCAGCCCTACAGCATAGTCCTCGCCATAACTTACATTGGGTATCCTAATACTCCTCAGAACCGGCGTATAGAATGCCCGCGGGGCACCCAGGCCGTTAATCCTGAGCGCATTGTTACGGCCGTTGTCAGGGGTCCACTCCCTGTGATCTATCAGTCCCGGCGGAATTTCCTTCAGTTCAAAGTTAACCATCCTGTAAGATCCGACCACCATGGCGCACTGCTGTGCATAAAAGGCATCTACCACCCTGGTAATCACCGTATCATCAATATAAAGATCATCACTGTCGAGCTGGATCGCAAACCTGCCGCACCTTTCGCTGTTGACAGCCTCATTCCAGCATCCTCCTATGCCGAGATCCCTTCTCTCAGGTATGATATGCACCACCCTTTCGTCGCCGGAAAATGATCTGATCACATCCGTCGTGCCGTCAGTGGAGTAGTTGTCGACTATAATAAGATTAAACCGGTACTTCGTCTTCTGGCTCAGCACGGAACCAATTGCATCGCCTATTGTCTTTACCCTGTTCCTTACCGGAATAATAACCGAGGCGTCAAACTCAAAGCTCTGGTCGTCAAATTCTATTTCGCGGAAATGTGGCTTAAGCCAAGCATTGATGCATTTCAGGTGGTGGGTGCAGGCATTCTCCATCTCAACCTGCACCGCCCTGTTGCGCGGGTCAACATAATCGAACTGCTTCTCCCCCGACTTCCGGGTGTCAGTCTCAACCTCCGTATAAAGCATCTCCTGGATGTGCACCAGCGGGTGTGTCTGTGAAATTTTCAGTCTCAGGTCATACAGGCCGGCATAACCGTAATCTTCATCCATAAGTTTGCATGCATTACTGAATGCTTTTGTGCTATAAAGGATGACAGAGCCGAAATTGAAATCATCACGAAGGCTTCCCTCCTGGTAATCGATGACGGGGTGGGGCGAGAGTGCCTCCCCCTTTCTTTCAAAATAGTCAGAGTAGACCATCCCGGCACCTGTGTCGTCGCATATCTGCATCATCCTGCTGAAGGCGAAACTTCCGAGGTCAAGAGGGAAGCCCTTGCTGTAGGTCACAACATAATTTGTGTCTGTCACGGCAGCCATTTTTTTCACGGCGTCAGTGGTGGCAAAACCCGCAGAGCGAAGGTAATCAGCCTCAACACCCGGAAGTGTCTCCTGATGATCAGGCGTGACCACAACAAAGATCTTACTGACAACGCCTGAGGCTCTCATTGAACGCACTGTCGCGCTTACTGATGCCGCATCGGACCAGGGTAAAAAGCATGTTATTGTATTATCCATGAAATCTCGCTATTTGGTTTTAAGTAAAAAGTTCAGTACCTGTTTCATGAGCTCGTCTCTCTCCTCCCGTGACATGATTGTTTCAAAGGGAAATCCCATGACGAAGCTCCTCACCTCACCCCTGTGCATGACAGCGGCCGAGGTATTGTTCTCGGTGTACCGGAATGCGGTGGATGATAGCTTGTCAGCCGGCTCAATGGCATCGGGAGCCTCAGCTGCGTAGATGTCATCCGTCATCCCGGTGTTGAAACTGAAGCTGCCGGTAAAGTCAGGCCCGGCAATATCGGTTGCATAGAAATTGCCTGTTCTGACAGCATGATCAGTGCGGGGTTTGAAATGAAGGGTTTTCATCACTGTTGCGGCAGCCACTGTATCAGCCAGCATGACCAGGTCAGTGCCCGGATAGGCTCCCGACATGAAGACCGGAAGGGAAACCTCTTTCAGCCTGACAAGACTCCTCAGAAATTCCGGAGTATAAATCTGAAAATCCTTATTCCCCGGGTCATATGCTGATGCCGTGGTCTTCTCTTCTCCAAACAGCAGATCGACCGCACACCAGGGTCTAAGATCAAAATCTTCATTGTTGAACACCTCGTCACTTACTGATACGAATGATTTTCCGGCAGCCATGACCGAGAGGCCGTGAATATATGTAAAGTCAAAGCTGTTGCCGGGTATGACCCGTCCCTCGCTGTCAGAGTATGATGAGCCCCACCCGGCATTGTCATCATCAGTCCACGGCGACCTGCGTTCAAAATCATACTGGTCGCCCACGCCGACGAAGTTGTAATGATCCGCCACTCCGCGGTCATTCCACCAGGCCACGCCGGCCATCCCGTCGCGATCAAACCATGAGGGTCCTGAAATTCTGTCAAAGCCATTGACAATCAGAACTGTGCCGTCAGATTCCGGAACCAGTCCCACTGACAATGTCTCTGAAGGGAAGCTCTCGCCCCCGTCATTCACGGCGGTTACCCGGAAACTGTACGCGGTACTGAAGGAGGGCAGTTCCGTTTCAAAATAGTTGCCGGCAACAGGGGTACCATTGTCAAAGCCACCGTCTCCGGTGCGCATGTATACCATGTAGGAGGAAGGCGCCGCCGTTGATTCCAGGGGGTCATTTACCGGCTCCCAGCTGAGCCTGACGCTCCTGCCTCCAGTGTTCGCCAGGGCCACGTGAGACACCGGCAGCGGATGAACCACATAGCCGGTCCCTGAGGCAGTTGCCAGGTACCTGAGGATGCCTTTGTAGACTGCCCGGCTGACGTGAAACCTGAAACGGGGGTCAAGCCCGTATCGCTGGTCAGCCAGGTTCTGATGTGACAACAGCTCGAGGAGCATGGCCGGCACGTCGGGCTTGCGGGCTTCGTAATAGGATCTGTCCCACAGCCCGCGACGGGTCCACTCAGGGTTAAACAGGGCCTTAATATCCTGAACGATCTGCGTCTGGATAATATCAGTAAGATCGCGGCTGGCCAGACGGCTTGTACCGTCGGTGAACAACCCGCGGTTTGTGAGGGTTGAATAAATGCCAAGGGTGCCTATTACTGAATCATCCGGTGTGACTCCGGCATCGGTATGGAATGCAAAGGAGAGGTCCACCGGTATGCCCATGCCTGTGAGCCCCGCACTGTCAGGCTTGCGGAGAAGATAATTGACCCATTCGGAACGCGACATGTAATCATCGTTGTAATCGTTCTTCCCTTTGTTTGGTGTGTAGACAAGGGTGTCAGGCATGCCTGCGTACTGCAGCCAGTAGCGTGCTGCCTCCACGAACCGGGGTTTGCCGCTCAGCTTCCAGCTATAAGTAATACTGTCTGCCGGGGGACCGGCCTCCTGCGACTGGCTGCCGGCATTAAGCGACCACTGGTTGGAGATCACCGAGGCGGCGGGCCTGCGTGCCACATTGCCTATGCCTCCGCCGAAACGGACGGCATCGACAGCTGCCGCCGAACCATCATAGCCCGTTATTGTGACCGAACCCCTGGCAGGGTCAATTCCCTCATCAAACATGAAAGACCCCAGCCAGAGCCATGTACCTCCGCCCATAGCCTGGTCAACGATGAAGTCAGTGCTCCCCCCTGTGTGCGCGATCCTTATCAGAACCTTGCCGCCATTATCTTTCAGTTGCGGATAAGAGACGGTTACCCCGTAATAACCCTTTTCTGGAATTTCAGGGATAAACTCCGCCGAACCCTCCCCGATCAGCAGCGAAGTGCCCATAAGAAAGGGATTGTCACCGGTAAAGAGGGTATCTCTCAGGAGAAATCCCTTACCGGCCTCCACGGCCGGTTCGGAAATATGTAATACAAATTCGGATTTGCCCGTTGAACGGTCGTTATCAACAATAACCTCATTTACCTGGATATCTCTCTCACGGGGCAGGAATACCGTTGCACCGGAGTTTTCAAGCATGGGTGCCAGGTATGGAATTACATAAGCCATCACCGAAAGATCCTCAACGCTGCCAAAGAGTTTTGCACGCTGCCACTCCCACCTGTCGAGGGGCATGTCAAAATAATAACCGTGGCTTTGCCACATGGCTATGTACCTTCCGTCAAGTCCTTCTGATGCCCTGACCCCTCCCGGCCTGCTGACAAGAACGGGTCTCTCACCTGCAGCCGGCGGTATCCTCGTCGAATCATGAGGTGCCAGGTGCCTGAAGTAGTTGGGTACCAGCTGGTCGATACTGAACCCGTTGGCATACATGTTTATATTGTATCCGCTGAATTTCCTGCCAAGATCATCCTTAACCGAATTAACAAGCCGGGTGTAGGTATCCTCCCTCACGGCATAGTGTGAGAGGCTTACGGGGAACCATATGTTCAGCACCTTCCGCTCCTGGTCAACCCTGATGGAATCAATTTTCAGCGCACCGGGCAAGTACCAATCAGCCAGGGGACTGGTCCAGCCCTTCAGCCTGGCTTCGGCAGTTCTCTCCGCCTTTGAGGCCTTCTGACCGGAGAGGCTTAATGTTCCCGCATGCATGATAAGCGCAAAAGCAAGGAAATGAATGAGATAAGAAACGCGCATCGTGGAAATGATTTTGCTTAATATAAGAAATATGAATCAAAAATAGAAAGTTTTTTAAACATGTCATACATCTGACAAAAAACTGATTAATTCAATATATTTATTTACATTTGTTATAACCTTGTGAAGGCCGGATTTAACAAATTTAAACAGTATCCTTATAACCGACTGAATACAAGTAATTAACAAAATTCTCCAGGTAATGATTCTGATTGCTGACTGTGGATCCACAAAGACAGATTGGAGAGAGGTGAACGACGGTATCGCAGGGAGGTCATACATCTCCTCAGGCCTGAACCCGTTTTTTGTCACGGGTGAAGAGATCGTAAGTCTCCTGGGAATAGAATTACCCGGACTACGCAACGCTGGAGTCAGCCGCATTTTCTTCTACGGGACAGGGGTTAGCAATGCAGCCAAGTCTGAGCTCGTACGGCGGGCCCTGACTGAATTCTTCCGCCCGAAGGAGCTGGTTATCGGCACTGACCTGCTTGGGGCCGCAAGATCACTGTGCATGAATAATCCGGGAATAGCCTGCATTATAGGCACAGGATCCAACTCATGTTTTTATGACGGCAGGGAGATTGCTTCAAATGTTCCGCCTCTGGGCTATATACTGGGGGATGAGGGTGGCGGAGCAGTAATAGGAAGAAAGCTTGTGTCAAGCGTTCTGAAGAAACAGTTGCCGGACAATATCATCAAAGATTTTTTCAGGGCATATCCGTTTACACCTGCAGAAATACTGGAAAATGTTTACAACATGCCCTTTCCGAACCGGTTCCTGGGGCAGTTCTCACGGTTCATCGATGACAACCTCCATGTGCCTGAACTGAGATCAATCATTACTTCCAGTTTTGACGAGTTCATAGTGCGCAACGTTCTCTCCTACCCCGAAGCCAGACAGTACCAGGTTCATTTCACGGGAAGCATAGCATTCCATTTCAGGCCAATTCTTGAAGAGCTGCTTCTCGGGTACCGGCTTAAACCCGGCACCTTTACAATCAGTCCGATGGAGAACCTGGTAAAGTATCACATTCAGAATCCTCACATTTAACAGTATGAGTAGACAGGCTTATACGAAACAGAAAATCAGTATAACTGAATCGCCCTCCAACTTTGAGGACCTCGACAAGATGTCGGTCAATGAACTCCTGACAAATATTAATCATGAGGATGCGAAGGTGCACGAGGCTGTCCGGAAAGCGATCCCCAGAATAGAGATCCTCATCAGCCAGATCCTCGTCCGCATGCAGAAGGGCGGCAGGCTCTTCTACCTCGGAGCAGGAACCAGCGGCAGGCTCGGGGTGCTCGATGCATCAGAGGTCCCGCCTTCCTTCGGCGTACCTGACAATGTCGTGATAGGACTGATAGCCGGAGGCGAGACAGCCCTGCGCAAGGCAGTTGAATCTGCTGAGGATGACCCCGCGAAGGCATGGAGCGAACTTGAAATTTTTAATATCAACACAAAGGATTCGGTAATCGGGATAGCTGCTTCAGGAACTACTCCGTATGTTGAAGGCGGAATCAAAAAAGCAAGGGAAAATGGCATCCTTACCGGATGCATCACCTGCAATCCGGAAGGCCCTATCGTTAATGCCGCTGAATATCCCATTGTTGTGGTAGTGGGACCCGAATTCCTTACCGGCAGCACAAGGCTCAAGGCCGGCACCGCACAGAAGATGGTGCTCAATATGATTACCACCACCCTGATGATAAAGCTCGGTCGGGTCAAGGGAAATAAAATGGTAAATATGCTGCTTACCAACAAAAAGCTTATTGAACGGGGCACCAGGATGATTGTGGAGGAGCTTAATATCCAGAGAGAGGCCGCACGTATCCTGCTCATTGAGCAGGGATCGGTGAAAAAAGCCCTGGAGTTTTACAGTGAGAACTATAAATGAAAGATGTGACCGGAGAAATTGAATACCGGCCTGATAAACTACTCTGACCATGACAAACGATATCTTCAGCAAGATCGGATCAGGACTTACTCTCAGTCAGAAGATAGAGAGGAGAATTGAGGAGGCCATAAGACAGAAGAAGCTTCTGCCCGGCTCCAAACTGCCAACGGAAAAGGAGCTGTGCGGACAGTTCGCCGTCAGCCGCACTGCCCTCAGGGAGGCCCTGCGACGCCTCAGCGCCCGCGGACTCATAGATATCCGAAAGGGTAGCGGGATGTACATCTCTGAACTGAAGATAGAGGATGCCATCAACTCCCTCCATCTCTTCTACGACCTCAGGTTCAACTCTGACCTGATCCTCCAGATCATTGAGGTGCGTCGGCTCTTCGAGCCCGAGGTAGCCAGGCTGGCTGCCCGCAACAGGACTGATGAAGATATCAAAACACTGCAGAAGAACCAGCATGAGCTCGAGAAATGCAATCCTGACAACACACAGCTCGAGGTCGATCTCATCAACCGCTTCCATATGAACCTGTCAAAGGCAACCGCCAATCCCATAGTCATCATCAGCCTTGAACCGGTTTACTCACTGCTGCCGCGCATGAGGAACCTCATCTACGGTAATATTGAAGGGGAAAAAGAATATACCATGAAGTACCAGATGGAACTCCTGGAGGCTCTTAAGGTGAGAGACAGTGAGAAGGCTTATACTGTCTCCGTCACCCTTCTGGAACGCAACATGGAGATATACAAGAAGTACTTCAAGGCAAGCTGAGAAACCCTCATAAGGCAGAATGCGTTTTAAAACCACCCTCGCAACAGCACTGTTTGCCTCGCTTCCGCTCTGGACAGCAGCCCAGGAGCGTGACACGGCATTCGTCGGTATCCACCAGGCCGAAAGCGAGTACTATTCATCCCTGGCTGCAAAAATGGATCCCCCTGCCGGCTTAGCGCCCGAAACACCGCCTTTGCTCAAGAGCAGGAGTGCCGGCACCCTCACACACAAGGTCTATGGCTGGCACCCCTACTGGGCAGGTTCAACGGCATATACCTTCTATGATTACAGCGCTCTTTCGCATATAGCATACTTCAGCCTTGAGGTTGACACCGCTACTGGAGGATACACAACGCTGAGAGGATGGGACACCACGCCAATTATCGGTTATGCTCACTCAAGAGGTGTGAAGGTGACTCTGACAGTCACCAACTTCGGGTCGGCACGCAACACCGCGATTCTCACAGATACCGTTAAGCAGTGGAACCTGATCAACACTGTAATCAGCCAGTTGCAGTCTCGCAATGGCGACGGGGTTAACTTCGACTTTGAGTCTGTTCCTGCAACGCAGAAGGCCAACATGGTAAGCTTCTGCCGCAGGGCCGTAAGAGGCATAAAGGCTGTGCTGCCTGCTGCCGAAATTTCTCTTGCCACGCCGGCAGTTAACTGGTCCGACGGATGGGATCTCGGCGCCCTCGCCGGCATATGTGACTACATCATAATGATGGGCTACAATTACTATTGGAGCGGATCAACAACTGCCGGACCGGTGGCCCCTGTATCAGGCGAGACATACAACGTTGTAAAAAGCATCAACGACGATTATCTTGCTGACGGAGTACCTCCCGGCAAGCTGCTCCTCGGGGTACCGTGGTACGGTTACGACTGGCCTGTAATCAGCAGCACGAGGAAGGCTGCCACCACGGGCACAGGAACATCCCGGATATATAACACCGCACTTGGACTGGTTGCTTCCGGCACCAGGATCTTTGACGATGTAACAGGCGTGCCGTGGATAAGTTATCAGACAACAGAGTGGAGGCAGATGTGGTACGATGACAGCGCCAGTCTCCAGATAAAAAGCAATATCGCCAAAGACATGAACCTGGCAGGAATAGGCATATGGGCCCTGAGCTACGAGGCCGGAAGACCTGAACTTTGGAAGGGGCTGAAGACAGCCTTCCTCGCAGGCTACACCTCGGCGGGGGAGGATCCCCCGGCTGATCGCGGCGGTAATATTCAAATAGTTCCAAACCCTGTCACTGACCGTTCAGTGATCAGCTTCACCGTCGCAAAAAGATCACATGTGACCCTCAGGATATTTGACGCCGGAGGCAGAATGGTTGCCTCTCTCCTGGAAAGTGTTCTTGAGCCCGGCTCCTATACGGAGACCCTGCATGCCGGGGATTTCTCTCCGGGAATATACATTTGCATTCTGCAAACCGGCCATGACAGATCAGCCGTGAAGTTTGCGGTGATTGAAACGAAATAATTGATCTCTGGATGAAAAAAGTATTATTGGTCATGGTAATTGCCGGTATGGTTCAGGCGCTGAACGGACAACTGCAGGAGGCTGTCGAAAAAATCAGGAGTGACTACAACCTTATGGGAATCTCTGTCGCAACGGTCTGCGACGGTAAGATCACCGGAACCTTTCATGCCGGTCTTCGCGATTATGAACGCAACCTGCCGGTCGATGAGAACACCAAATACCGGATCGCCTCCATCTCCAAGCTCGTCATGACCACCGCAATGATGAAGCTGTACGACCGGAAGCTGCTCAACCTCGATGAGGATGTAAGCACCTACCTCGGATTCAGGCTGAGAAACCCGGCCCATCCCGACAAGCCCATCACCGTCAGGATGCTCCTTCTTCATACCGGATCAATCAACGAGGGGAGCGGTTATGACAGTTTTCTGATGGCAACATACAACAATGTCAGCAACCCTCCCTCATTCTCCGAACTGCTGGTGCCAGAAGGCAAGTACTACTCGGAAGATATGTGGCGCAAAGAGGCTCCGGGTGAATATTACACCTACTGCAACGCCAACTTCGGCCTTGCCGGTACAATAATCGAGCGGATCACCGGGCAGCGTTTCGAGGATTACATTCAGCAGACCCTCTTTGTTCCCCTTGGAATATCCGGTTCATACATCCCTGAAGGTGTTACTGACATCAACAACCTTGCAGTGATTTACCGGGGTGAAGAGGGAAAGTGGGTTCCGCAGACAGATAACTACAAGGGCGTCATATCGGCCCCACGCGACTTCTCCGGGTATGTCACCGGCACCAACGCCGCGGTCTTCTCACCCCAGGGGGGACTGAGGATCTCCGCAGCTGAACTGGCGAAGGTGATGGTACTGCATCTCAACAAGGGAAAATATGACGGGAAAAGGATCATCTCCGCAAAAAGCATAAGACTGATGCACAAGCCTCAATGGATATACAACGGAACCAATGGCGACAGTGATGGCGGCAGACCCGGGAAGTCGGGGCCTGAGCGTCCATATTCTGCCCGACCTGCTGCCCGGAGACCCGCTGCCGGAAGGATCTCAAATGATGGGCCATACAGGGTCAGCCTACGGACTGAACTCTGCCTTCTTCTTCGATCCCGAAAGGAAAATACGGTTTCGTCTTCATGATGAACGGCAGTTTTGACGGACCTGCCAGGGATCCGTCCGCTATATTCTATAAATTTGAGGAAGCGCTTCTGAAGGCACTGAAGGAAAACTCCGCAATGCCCTGTAAATAACCCTAGGAATTTCTGCCTGAAATAATTAGCTTTCGGTTTATTGACTGACCGGAAGAAAACCTTAAAACATTTATGGTAATGAATCTGTTTATACATATATCTCTCGTATAATGCACAGAATTATTATTATTTGCCTGATAATGACCGCATCATGCGCATCTCCGGCAAAAATGCTGAACAGCAATAAAGGTGACCGGATATTTTTCGGTAATAAGGGTGGGTTCACAAATATGAGCACCGATTTCGTGCTTTTCGAAAACGGAAGTATCTGCAGACTGGAAAATGACAAGGTGATAAAGACCGGAAAGATCAGCAGGGAAGAAGTGAGGGCAATTGCATCATCCCTTGAAGAAATGAAGTTCATGTCGATTAAGACAGATGAACCGGGGAACATGACTTATTATGTCAGTGTGGTCCGGGGCGACTCTCAGAACGTGGTGCAGTGGTCAGACCATGACCGTAATCCTCAGCTAAAGGAGCTTTATGTCAGATTAATGAATTTAGTAAGAGAACAACAATGAAAAAATACCTGATTATACTGCTTGCAGCTTTTCCGGGACTGTTAGCCAGCGGGCAGGTTAATCAATTCAAAACAAAGGAAAAGAAGAGCGGCGCACCGGTTATAGATCTCCCGGCTGCACACCTGCAGACCGTCTCTGCCGGCAGGACGGCTGCTCCGTTCAGCGCATCTCAGATAAAAACCCTTGTGCAACCTGTGATTGCGGGTAGCAAAGAGCAGGCGACACAAATAATCAGGCATAAGGGACGCACGGTCTTTATTGAAAAAGAGAGCCGGAAACAAAAGCAGCGCCGGAAGAGAGGCTCTACAGGTTCCTGGATGAGACAAAAGCGTATTCCGGCATTGATAATCCGGGGGAGTCATTCAAGATAGCAGCCATCCGTACTGATGAGCTGGGTATTACCCGCATCCGTACCGTTCAGCAGTTCAGGGGAGTGGATATCTACGGCGCAGAGGCTACAGTTCATCTCGATGCCACCAGGGAACGGTTCACAGGCGCCTTTCACAGGCCGGACAAGAATACGAAGATTACTCCGTCAGTAAGCGCTGATGCTGCAGTCAGACATGTGATAGAGGATGTCAGCACTGAGACCGTATACAGGCAACTTTCGCAAAGAGAACAGGATATACTTGACTATAAGGCCCCCTCGGCTTCGCTGATGCTTTATCCAACCGGTGACGATAAATACATGCTGTCATGGGTTGTGACAATAAGACCCAACTTCATTGAGGAATGGAAATACTTCATCGATGCCTCCGGCGGGGAAATAATACATAAGTTCAACAACACCTTCTCCGACGGTGCCGTGACAGCCCAGGCATATGACCTTAACAACGTGCTTCAGACGATCAGCACCTACCTGGAGACAGACACATATTACATGTTTAATATCTCTGAGAACATGTTCGTTGCAGCAACCGGAGAAGGAGCTGTCATAACACTTGACGCCAACAACACATCCACATCCTATCTCGATTACAGGAATGTCACTTCCTCAAACAACACATGGCCGCAGAAAAACACGGTCTCAGCACATAACCATGCCACACTGGCCTACCGGTATTTCCGGAATACCTTCGGCCGCAATTCGATAAACGGGCAGGGAGGAAATATCATATCCTTCGTAAATGTGGCCGAGGATGACGGCTCCTCAATGGAAAATGCATTCTGGAACGGCAAGGCTGTCTTCTACGGCAATGGAGGCACCAGCTTCTACTCCCTCGCAGGTGCACTGGACGTGGCAGCTCATGAGCTGGGACACGGCGTGGTATCAACAACCGCCAATCTTGAGTATTACGGACAGTCAGGTGCCATTAACGAATCATATGCCGACATCTTCGGCGCAATGGTCGACAGGAATGACTGGCAGATAGGTGAAGATATCACAAGAACCTCATACTCACCATCGGGGGCACTGAGGAACATGGCTGACCCTCACAACGGTGGCACATCGATCAGTCAGCCATACTGGCAGCCAAAGAGCACCTCCGAGATGTACACCGGCAGCCAGGATAACGGCGGAGTGCACGTGAACAGCGGCATAGGCAATCATGCATATTATCTGTTTGCCTCCGCCGTGACAAAGGAAAAGGCGGAACAGGTGTTCTATAAGGCACTGACCGATTACCTGACCATGACCTCGAAGTTCATAGACTTCAGGATCGCCGTTGTGCAGGCAGCTACAGACCTTTACGGAGCATCATCAACCGAGGTCACGAAAGCTAAGGAGGCATTCACAGCCGTGGGCATCCAGCAGGAGGAACAGGTCGAAAAGATTCAGGATTATACGGTAAACGCCGGACAGGAGTACCTCCTCAACTATAACACAAGTTCGTCCTACCCGGGGACATTGTACAGGACCGCCGGCACAGTTGACGCTTCCCTTACCTCAACGGAAATGAAAGGCAAGGTCAGTGTGACTGATGACGGTTCACTTGCAGTATTTGTATCAACCGACAGCAAGCTGAGGGGTTTATCGCCAGATAATCCTTCCGACCCGGGTGAATTCATTTTTTCGGATCAGCAGATTTGGGATAATGTGGCTGTCTCAAAAGACGGGAACAGAATTGCCGCAATAAGCATCTACATAGACACTGCCATTTATCTCTTTGACTTCGAGGGAACGGGAGTCCGTGAAAAAGTCTTCAAACTGTACAATCCCACAACGAGCCATGACAACACTACAGCCGGTGGTGTGTTGTACGCCGATGCGATTGAATTCGACATTACCGGTCAGTACCTTATTTATGACTCCTATAATGAACTCAACTCCAACACGGGAGAAAACATAGGATACTGGGATATCGGGTTAATAAACGTATGGGACAACAACGCCAGAGACTGGGGTGACGGTAATATCTCCAAATTGTACGGTTCGCTTCCCGAGGATGTAAGCATAGGCAACCCGGTCTTTTCCAAAAACTCACCGTGGATCATCGCCTTCGATTATATTGACGCTGCGAAAAATGTATATGCCGTCCTGGGCGCTGATCTCAACGCCGGACAGGATAACGTCATAACCATGAACAATACTCTCGGCTATCCATCCTTCTCAAAGAATGATGACAGGATCGCTTTCACGAAAAAAGACGGACTTACTGAGAGCATATATTCGATCGGACTGGCCGCTGACAAGATTTCTCCCTCCGGAACTGAATCACGGATTATCACGGATGCCAGATGGCCTGTTTTCTTTGCCACCGGCGCCAGGGAGCTTTCACTGCCGCCCGTAGCCGACTTCACTGTTGACGTCAAGACAGGGAATGCGCCTCTCCAGGTTAAATTCTTTGACCTGTCAGTCAATCAGCCCTCCTCATGGTCATGGACTTTTGAAGGAGGGACACCTGCATCTTCAACAGTACAACATCCTGTTATCAGCTATAATACTCCCGGCACATTCAGGGTCTCCCTGGTTGCGACCAATATCCAGGGCAGCAGTACCAGTACCAGGAATGGATATATAACAGTATCTTCAGCTTCAGCGGTTGAAGATCACAGCCAGGATGCGATACTGGTCTATCCCAATCCTGTCAGTGACAAACTCAATATTATCAGCGAGATGGATTTTTCTGTCAGGCTCTATGACCTGAAAGGCCGGTTGGTCTTCAGCGGAGCAAATGAGCGGATCATAGATATGGCTGCGATGGAACAAGGGGTCTATCTGCTTGAGATAATTAGCCGCGGAAAGGTTATTAAACATAAGATTGTCAGGCATTAATCAACTGGACGAAGAATGAATGCTGAACTTATCACAGCTGTCGCAATAGGTATAGGGCTGGCTGCCAGCGCCGGTTTCAGGGTCTTTGTACCGATGCTTGTGGCCGCCATCGCGGCAAAAGCCGGCGTCATGCCGCTTAATGAGAGCTTCCAGTGGCTGGCATCATGGACCTCCATTGCCATCCTTGGCACAGCAACGGTGGTTGAGATAATGGCTTACTACATACCTGTGGTTGATAACCTGCTTGACACGATTGCCACCCCGCTGGCAGTTGTTGCCGGAACGCTGCTGCTCACCTCCGTGCTTCCCATAGACAGCGAGCTGATGAAATGGATCACCGGCGCTGCCGTGGGCGGTGGCAGCGCTGCCGTGGTACAGGCAGGCAGCGCCCTGACGAGGCTTACCTCTACGAAGCTGACGGCGGGCGTGGGGAACCCCGTAGTGGCAACTGTTGAAAACGTTGCGGCAACGGGTACCTCCATCCTCTCACTCATCATACCATTCTTCATAGTCGCCATCTTCCTGCTGCTCGTCATCTTCATTTTCTCACGGGTCCGCCGGAAACTCCGGAGAGACCGGTTAAGTAAGACACAATGACTATCGCGGAATGTACAAAGGAGATCCTGTAGCGGTATTCTGGTTCCGGCGCGACCTGCGCCTGGAAGACAACACCGGACTTTATCATGCGCTTAACTCCGGGTACAGGGTCCTGCCCGTTTTCATCTTCGACAGGAATATTCTCGATAAGCTTGAAAGCAGGTACGACCGCCGGGTATCATTCATTCACGGGGCGCTGGAACATCTTCAGAAACAGATGACTGAAGCCGGATCATCACTGCTGGTGCTGCATGACTCACCTGAAAACGCTGTACGCAAAATACTTTCAGATTACAATGTCCGGGTCTTTTTTGCCAACCACGACTACGAGCCATATGCCACTGACCGAGACCGCAGGATAGCAAGGATTCTTAACGAGTCAGGCATTTCTTTTCACACCTTCAAAGACCAGGTAATTTTCGAGAAGGATGAGGTCCTGAAATCCGACGGAACGCCTTACACTGTTTTTACTCCTTACTCAAGGGTATGGAAGAAAAACCTCGCACGCGAGCACCTGGCACCGTTTGCATCGGAAAAGCTTACTGGCAACCTCCTTAAAACAGGGTCCCTCCCCATTCCGGCGATTGGTGATATCGGGTTTGACCGGACAGATTACACATTCAGGCTTCCCGAAACAGACAGGGGCATCATCAGTGATTATCACAGAAACAGGGATAAGCCCTCTTTAAATGGCACCACCAGGATTGGAGTCCACCTCCGCTTCGGCACGGTGAGTATCCGTGAACTGGTCACTGCAGCCTTGGCGCTGAGCGATGTATGGCTTGGCGAACTGATATGGCGGGAGTTCTTCATGAGCATCCTGTGGCACTTCCCTCATGTAACTGACAACTCCTTTAAGAAGAAGTATGACAGCATAATATGGAGAAACAAAGAAGAGGAGTTTGACAAATGGTGCACTGGCATGACCGGTTACCCGATTGTGGATGCCGGCATGCGCGAGCTGAACACCACCGGCTTCATGCATAACAGGGTAAGGATGATCACGGCAAGCTTCCTGACAAAGCATCTGCTTATTGACTGGCGATGGGGAGAGGCATATTTTGCCGGAAAACTGCTTGATTACGAGCTCTCGTCAAACAACGGCAACTGGCAGTGGGCAGCCGGCACAGGCTGTGATGCCGCACCCTGGTTCAGGCTCTTCAGCCCTGCCGAACAGACAAGAAAATTTGATCCGGACATGGCCTATATTAAGAAATGGGTGCCGGAGCATGACATACCTGCATATCCCCGGATGATTGTTGATCACGCCTTTGCCCGGGAGCGAGCCCTGAATACATACAGGGAGGGCCTGCAGCAGATCATGTGAAAACATACAGGGAGGGCCTGGGTTAATTCGCGTGAACCATATGGGTCGGGATGGCGTTAAATCCTGCCAAAACATTCCGGGAGCGATTGCATTAAGGCCATCGGAAAACATCTTCCCCGGTATTTTGTTTATATTTAATCCCGATGCTAATCTGTAATTGTTTTGGCTATACGAAAAAGAATAAAGTCACTTTTTAATCCTTCCATCTACCAGGGGTGGGGCATCAGAAAGCGATACTTTGAAGGCTGGTACTTCAAGGTGGTCAACGCTTCTGAGACAAAAGCCTTTGCCTTTATCCCCGGAATAGCCATGGAGGAATCGGGTGAGAGCCACGCATTTATCCAGCTCCTCGACGGTAAGGAAAAGAGATCAGAATATTTTTCTTATGATGCCGCCTCATTCATTCCTTCAGACAGGAAATTCGAGCTTTCAATTGAAAACAATTTCTTCTCCGCAGACGGAATCAGGCTTGACCTCCCCCATGTCACCGGGAGCCTGAATTTTTCCGGTGTTGTTCCATGGCCAGGCCGCTGGTACTCGCCCGGTATAATGGGCCCATATACGTTCGTCCCGTTCATGGAATGCAATCACGGTATCGTAAGCATGGACCATGGACTGTCCGGTTCGCTGACCGTCAACGGAGAAGTGATCGACTTCACCGGCGGAAGGGGTTACATTGAAAAGGACTGGGGCCACTCCTTCCCCTCAGCATATATCTGGATGCAGTCGAACCATTTCAGCTCACCCGGAATCTCTTTCAAAGCCTCCATAGCAAGAATCCCATGGGTTACCGGTAACTTTACCGGCTTTATTGCGGGACTGTGGCTTGGCGACCGGTTATACCGGTTTACAGAGTACAACAGAACGCGCTTAAGCAGACTCTCGGTGACCGGTTCCACGGTTGAGCTTGAATTCAGGAACAGATCCGGCATCATCAACATCTCTGCTCCCGTTGACAATACAACATCACTCGCGTCTCCGATGAAAGGCCTGATGGACGGCCGCATAGAAGAGAGCATGACATCGATCATCAGCCTGACACTGACCGAGAGAAACACCGGACGGTTACTCTACAACGGAGAGGGCAGAAATGCATGCATCGAAATATACGGCGATATGCAGACCCTTTACCCGCACTGACAGCCTGTCTCCCTTTCCTGTTAATTGTTGTTAAAAATTTAACAGCCTTGACCTTTTAAATATCTTTGCGGCTATCCTAGTCAGACGCAAAATAAATGAGGCCACACCACATCCCCCGATTGCTGATAACAGTATTTACGGCTCTGTTTTCAATTGCCGCCGTTGCACAGGACCCGTTACCGTCAACCAACAACCTCCGCCAACAGGCAGTCAAACTATTTCTTGACTGCGGAAGCTGTGACATGAGCTATACACGGCAGGAAATCCCCTGGGTGAACTACGTCAGGCAGGTTCAGGACGCACAGGTATACGTACTTGTCACGAGGCAGAACGCGGGAAACGGAGGTAACATGTATACTTACATTTTCCACGGCATGGGCAAATTCGCAGGGATGGACGATACCCTGACCTATAACAGCAACCCACAGGAGACTTCGGTCGAGATCCGGGAAAAACGCACCAATATACTCAAGGCAGGGTTGATCAGATTTGCCAGCCGGACCTCCGTGATAAACGAGATTGAGATCTCGCACAGCGAATCCATTGAGCAGGAGGAGGTTGTTGACAGATGGAGAAACTGGGTCTTTGAGATCCAGACCAGCCCACAGTATACCGCCGAAGAACATTATAAAAGGCTGGAGATTGAAAATTCCCTGAGGATCTCAAAGGTCACTCCTGACATTAAACTGGAAATAGATATCGATCAGAGATACATTAAACAGAGGTTCATTGAAGAGGATCTGGATACCACCTATATCAGAAGCAATAAAGGCATGGACAACCTGTTCGTAAAAAGCCTGGGAGATCACTGGTCTGCTGGCTTGAAATGGGAAATAAATTCCTCCTCTTCTGAAAACTACGATCTTAACACTGTCATAATGCCCTCAGTTGAATATAATCTTTTCCCATATTCCGAGGCCACCCACCGCCAGCTGAGATTCCTCTACAGTATTGGATATCAGTACAACAACTACACTGATACCACAATCTATAACAAGATCACCGAAAATCTATTCGGACAACAGATACAGATTGCCTATGAGGTGCAGAAGAAGTGGGGATCAATTTATCTCTCGGTACGGGGTCTGAATTATTTCCATGATCTTTCGAAAAATATGCTGTCAGCTGACCTCTGGGCCAGGATAAGGATCTTCAAAGGGCTCTCCCTGTTCGTGAATATTGAAGCGGCACATATCAATGATCAGCTGAGCCTCAGAAAAGGTGAGCTTTCAGAGGCGGAGAGACTCCTCAGGCTCAGGGAACAGGCTACAGCTTACCAGTTTGATGCGGGCATTGGACTCACTTACACCTTCGGGTCAATCTACAATAATATTGTCAATCCGCGATTCGGAGACTGAGCCGTCTGAGCTCCCGTTGTGCTGTTTCTTGCACGGCGCAACGGTTGTTTTATTATCTTTGGGAATGGCACCAACAGGCTATCCGGTGTCCGTATAATACACTATACCAATATCTTATGCTCAGCAAGACCATTCTTTTCTTTGCCTCTTCTTCAGGAAAGATCATTGCCGCAGGCGTTGACAGGCAGCTTTCCCCTGAGGAGACTGACAGGCTTTCGTGGCTCTTCAGCAACGCCATTCTTCTCGGCACTGATACGGTTAGCGGAACATTTATTGGCCCCAGGCGCGAGATGATAACCCCCTGGAGTACCAACGCCGTGGAGATCACCCAGAACATGGCCCTAACTGGTATCTCGAGGATAGAAGAGTATGCACCCGCAGCCGGTGGAAATACGGACCATGACCCGATGCTCCAGCGGATCTATCACGGGCTTGACCAGGAAATCTTCACCGTACATCATGAGCCTGAACCGGTAAGAGAGATAGACGATATTGCTTTTTACAATGCAAAGGAGGGACTGGCCCTCAGCACAGAAGAGATTGCCTACCTTGAGGAACTGAGTCGCAACCTGGGAAGGAAACTGACAGACGGCGAGGTGTTCGGCTTCTCTCAGGTTAACTCGGAACACTGTCGCCATAAGATCTTCAACGGCACCTTTGTGATTGACGGCACCGAACAGGAATCATCGTTGTTTAAGCTTATAAAACTGACAACCTCGACTAACCCGAACCATGTGGTTTCGGCTTACAAAGACAACTGCGCCTTCCTTGAAGGACCTGAGGTTGAACAGTTCGCTCCCGCCAGGCAGGATAAACCTGATTTTTTTGAGGTAAAAAAGATCAACTCCGTCCTCACCCTTAAGGCCGAGACGCATAACTTCCCCACCACCGTTGAACCCTTCAACGGAGCCTCCACCGGCACCGGGGGAGAGATACGTGACCGTATTGCAGGAGGCAAGGGCTCCCTGCCCATAGCAGGCACAGCCGTCTACATGACCTCCTACCCCAGACCTGACGGTCCGCGCGTGTGGGAGAAGGCGACAGAACCCCGGCAGTGGCTGTACCAGACGCCTGAAGAGATACTCATCAAAGCCTCGAACGGTGCCAGCGACTTCGGAAACAAGTTCGGACAACCTCTTATATGCGGATCGGTGATGACGTTTGAGCACGTTGAGGAGATGCGCCGCTACGGTTTCGACAAGGTGATAATGCTGGCCGGCGGCATTGGCCTCGGAAAGAGGGAAGACAGCACCAAGGATACACCTGAGAAAGGCGATGTCATAGTTCTGCTCGGAGGTGACAACTACAGGATTGGCATGGGTGGCGGGGCCGTTTCATCAGTAGACACCGGGGCATACGACAGCGCTATAGAGCTTAATGCCGTCCAGAGAGCCAATCCCGAGATGCAGAAGAGGGTCTACAACGCCCTCCGGGCAATGGCCGAGAGTGACATTAATCCCGTTATCTCACTCCATGACCACGGGGCCGGCGGACATCTCAACTGTCTCTCCGAACTCGTCGAGGCCACAGGTGGCAAGATTGACATAGACAAACTGCCGTTAGGTGATCCTACCCTCTCGGCCAGGGAAATAATAGGCAACGAGTCGCAGGAACGGATGGGGCTGGTGATACGCCGCGCTGATGTTGATACACTCTCAGCCGTCGCCGAACGTGAGCGTGCACCGATCTACATTATCGGAGAGGTGACCGGCGACCATCAGTTCACATTCATTAACACCGTCACCGGTGAGAAACCCATTGACCTGCAGCTGAGCGACTTCTTCGGAAAGCCGCCGCGCACTGTCATGACTGACAGTATACTTAAACCGGCATTCCGGCCGGTCAGCTATGACCCTGCCAGCCCTGAAAAATATATTGGGTCCGTTTTGCAGCTTGAGGAGGTTGCATGCAAGGACTGGCTGACGAACAAGGTCGACCGGTCCGTCACCGGCAGGATAGCAATGCAACAGTGCGCCGGTGAGCTTCAGCTTCCGCTGAACAATCTTGGCGCCATCACCCTCGACTATCGGGGCCTGAAAGGAATGGCCACTGCACTGGGCCATGCCCCCGCAGCAGGACTTGTAAGCGCCACGGCGGGGTCGGTGCTTTCGATAGCTGAGGCACTGACAAACATCGTATGGGCTCCGCTGACTGACGGACTGAAGAGCGTGTCACTCTCCGCCAACTGGATGTGGCCCTGCCGAAACCCCGGCGAGGATGCCAGGCTATATGAAGCAGTGAAGGCAGCAAGCGACTTCGCCATTGCCCTGGGAATAAACATTCCGACAGGCAAGGACAGCCTCTCAATGACTCAGAAATACCCTGACGGTGTTGTGTACAGCCCGGGAACGGTGATAATCACCTCGGCTGCAGAGGTTGATGACATCCGGGCAATAGTCGGACCCGTTCTGAGGAATGACCCTTCGATGCCTCTCTTTTATATTGACATGAGCGCGATGCGACATACCCTCGGAGGAAGCACCCTGGGGCAGACGCTGGGCAGCCTTGGTACCGAAGCACCTACGGTCAGTGATGCCTCATATTTTGCAGATGCTTTCGGAGCATTGCAGGAGATGATCAGTGGGAAAATGATTATTGCCGGACATGATATCTCTGCCGGGGGCATGATAACCACCCTACTGGAGATGTGCTTTGCAAACCGCGAGGGCGGACTGGCACTGAATTTTTCAGAGATAGGTGAAGATGACACGGTGAGACTGCTCTACAGCCAGAACCCCGGGGTGATAATCCAGGTGTCGGAAGAATCAGAGGCCGAGGAGTTCCTTCTGGAACGGGGCATCAGCTTTGTCAGCATCGGACACCCGGTGAAAGAGAGAAAAATATTTGTGACAAACGGCACGGAGAAACACACTTTTGACATTGATCACTGTCGCTCTGTCTGGTACCGCAGCTCCTTCCTCCTTGACCGCAGGCAGTCGGGCCCGCAGCTGGCAGCAGAGAGATATGAGAATCACGGCTCCAGGGCGCTGGAGTTAAACATGAAGGATTTCAAAGGCAGCTTGTCATCCCTTGGAATAACACCTTGCCGCAAAGCAAGCACCGGAGCAAGGGCCGCCATCATCAGGGAGAAAGGGGTCAACGGCGACAGGGAGATGGCATATGCCCTGTGGCTGGCCGGATTCGACGTGAAGGATGTGCATATGACTGATCTCATCTCAGGCCGTGAGACACTGGAAGAGACAAATTTGATTGTCTTTGTCGGAGGATTCTCCAACTCTGATGTACTGGGCTCCGCCAAAGGATGGGCCGGGGCATTCAGATACAACGAAAAAGCCCGCATGGCGCTTGAGAACTTCTACAAAAGGGATGACACCCTCTCACTGGGTGTGTGCAACGGATGCCAGCTCATGGCTGAACTGGGGCTCATTGTGCCGGAGCATGACGAGATACCACGACTTGAACGTAATGCTTCACACAAGTTCGAATCTGACTTCCTTGGTGTGAAGATTTTGCCTGGTAAATCCGTCATGCTCGCCGGACTTGAAGGAATGGAGCTTGGCATCTGGGTTGCCCACGGCGAGGGACGCTTTGTATTCCCCTACCCTGAGGAGAAATATAACATTGTGATGAAATACAGCCGCAGTGTCTACCCGTCTAATCCCAACGGGTCAATGTACGATGTGGCCGGCGTCTCTTCAACCGACGGCAGACACCTTGCGATTATGCCTCACCTGGAAAGGGCATACTTTCCGTGGCAGTGCGCTTATTATCCTCTGGAAAGACGCAATGACGACGTCACACCATGGATCAAGGCCTTCGTTAATGCAAGGGAATGGGTTGAAGATCAGGCAATAGGCAGTAGGCAGTAGGCAGTAGTGGAGTCGGCAGTCAAATCAGGCAGTAGGCAGTAGTGGAGTCGGCAGTCAAATCAGGCAATAGGTAGTAGGCAGTAGTATCAATGATAGCCCGTAGGGCTTATAGTATTGTAGATCAAGGTCATGGATATTAACTTTGGCCGTAGGCCATTAAGTATTGTAAATAATCGCAAATCCTTCAGCCCTTCGACTTTCAGACTTTCGACTCTATCGCACCATCGGCTTCAGTATCAGCGAGTTGATGAGTGTTTCCTTGTCAACGCTGAGATCTGTTAGTTCTGACGTGATATTCCTCACCCTGTCACTGATGACCTGCACCTGGTATTCACCTGGTTCTCTGAAGAATATTGAACCCATATGTGAGTCTGCCCTGTACCAGGGCTCCTTCACACTTAAATCATCAGTTACTATCTCGTCACTGACTGGTCTCCCGGTCAAACGGGTGTCGCCCGCTGTAATAACAACGCTGTCTCCGAAATTCAGGAAGGTGGTATCACGAGTCAGGCTTGACAGCCACACATCATAACGCCCGGCTTTATTAACTTTGAAGTGCCACTCGGCAGTATTGTAGTCGGGATTCGAATCAACCTGAATGAGAGCGGCATCACTGATAAGAAGGGTAACTCCTTCTGCCGGTACGGCTGAATTCTCGGATCTTGCCTTCTTGCCCTCCTTGCCTTCGCCTCCTGTATTATTGCACGCCGTCATAGGGAATACTATCACCAATCCCAATAAAACAGCCTTCATCCATAGTTTTTTTATTAAACCAGACTTTTTAAACTTATAAGATCCTATATTTTGTTTCATTTTTATATTACGATATTAAATCTGACCTACTAATAAATATTACTTATTTCCATCATTAATTTGTGCACTACAAGTCATTTCGTGTGCTTTTAGAATGCACCCTGTAAGCACATATAAATATCCCTCAAAAATCGTTCCACGCTGTTTGAAAAAGCCGCGGACAAAGTAAAGTCATTTATTTGACTTTACAAGCATCTTGAAATCAACATTGTACGTGCTGAGAAAAAAGTTATCAACCGTTGTTAACGGATTTGACCGCCACTCTGGCGGGTCTGCCCCTTCTCTTTTTGACAGGTTTTGGCAGTGCGGCAGCAACCAGCTCGGCAATATCGCTAACCTTTGTTTCCGTGGCCTGTCCGAAGGTCTTTTTGCACAGCGGACAGGCAGTGATGAGTTCGTCAGGCGATGACTTCGTAAGGCTCCTGGCGGCGTCGGCTGCTATAAGAGCTCTCTTCCCTGAAGAAAGGGTCAGGTTGCCAAGACTACCTCCGCAGCACAGTGACATGTGACCCTCCTCCGGCGCTGGCTGTAGCTCCGCAACATAATTTATTACCGCTCTTGGTTCCTCATAAATACCCGAACCGCGACCAAGCTCGCAGGGGTCATGGTAAACAACCTTCCTGTGCAGGTAACCCAGCCTGAGAGACCCCTCCTCTATCAGAAGGTTGATGAACTCTGAATGGTGCATCACCCGTGCCTCGAGGTAATAACTATCCCTGAAGACCTTATAGCATATGGGACATGATGTCACCAGGATCTTCGCACCTGACTTCCATATGATATCGGAGTTATGGTTTATGAGCTCACGTGCCTCCTTGTCCCTGCCAGCCAGCATGAGAGGCCTGCCGCAGCAAACCCCTCCCTGCTCGTCCATAAACCGGTACCGCACCCCCGCACTCTCCATGATCTTTTTCATGGCTGAGATGACAGAAGGAGTCAGATGGGTCATGCATCCTGCAAAGAAGAGTACATCGGCACTCTCAGCTTCCTCCCTGACAAGATAACCGTATGACTGCGTAGGTTCTCTTTCTGTCGTGCTCCTTTTCCCTGAGAGCGAGTAACCCTCAAGAAATCTCTTTTTGGTATCGGTTCTCTCCCCCTGTCTTCTCTCAATGAGTCGCATGGGACCCAGCTCTATACCTACGGGACAGGCCTCTTCGCATCTGCCGCACATCAGGCAGTTGGCAGTGATGGCGGATATGTCCCTGTCGTTGCGAAGCCCCTTGATAAAATAGGTTGACTGAATATCATGTATTCCTGCGGCATAGCTCATCTGGCAGGCGCTGATGCACACTCCGCATGAGGAACAGGCATGCGTCTGCACTTCGGTGTAGGATGATGATTTGTCGCCCGTGGTGATGCCTGAGTTGCGCATGAAAATAAGCAACAGTTCGATGGGTATGTGAAAGTACCGCGTAACCGGCAGCAGGAAGAAAAATGTTCCCAGCGCCAGCGAGTAGAGCCACCAGAACCAGGGGGCAATCTGCGCTGCCGGAAGGAATGATGCCAGGGCTGTTCCCAGGCTGCCCGTGAGGAATCCACCACTTCCGTATGCCCCGCAGGTAAAGCTCTCGGCAAGCAGCCTCGAGGGAAAGATAAGCCAGAGGCTCAGCAGAGCAATCCGGTCACTCCAGGTGTGCCTGGTGGTCTTCTTCATGCCTACCATGGATGGAATGAACCTTTTGATCACCGCCAGCAGAAGTCCCGATAGGATAAAGGCCAGGATGAAATCCATCAGGTGTGTGTACCCTCTTGCAAATCCCGCTGCGCCGTGTTCGGGATTGAGAGCACGAAAGAAGATGGCATGAGAGGGCGGGTTGAGATGCTTCTCCCCGAAGAAGTCGGCCTCGATGGTTCCAAAGACGATGAGCAGGAACCAGCCGAAGGCCAGGCTCATGTGCATGTAGCCAAGGACAGGGTTCTTTTTAAAAATCCTCCGGTGAAGGAGACTCTCCGAGAAGATCTCCTTTAAACTCTCCATGAAAGGCCTGCCGAAAAAGCCCCGCTGAAGACGCAGTTTGTCAGGTCGAGACAGGTTGCGGAACCATACCGTACTGCGCACCACACTGTAGATCAGTATGAAATAAAGACCCAGGTTAAATGGCCAGATGAATATTTCAGAGCTCATGCCTGTCAAGTTTTCTTATGGCTTCGGCAGTCACGGCAACCACATTGCGGGTGTTCACCCCCCTGGGACATACAAGCAGGCATTTGCCGCAAAGCATGCACCGTTTAACCTCCTCGCGCAACAGTTCAATCTCACCTCGACGGATAAGGGTATTCATCCTTCTGAGGTTAAAGGATATATGCTGTCCGGCAGTGCAGGTGGCCGTGCACCCGCCGCAGGCAAAACAGAGCCTGAAGCTCGGCTCCATGAGTGTGACATACTCCCTCACCTTCCGGTCAGAGGTGTCATAATTGATCAGCCTGCTCTGGTTGATTCCGAAACCAAACCTGTTTGCCTGTTTCACGCTCATCTTCCGTTCAGGTATCTTACCGTCTCTGCAACTGCCGCGCGGGCATGCGATATTGTATCGGTGATATTCATCGGTGCAGTACATGTACCGGCATAAAAGACACCCTTCATCCTGCTCAGGTTGTTGCCGTAATGGTGATCACCGGTCTCAAGGAACCTGTTGATGCCGGTCTCCAGACCGGATGCTTCAGCCAGTCTTGTTCCCGTTTTCGACATCTCCATCCCGACCATCAGCACCATCAAGTCGAGCTCCATCTTGAGGGGCCTCCCGGCAAGGGTATCCTCTACCTTGATTACCAGCCTGTTGCTGATGTTTACCGAGGCCTCCGACACCTTCCCCCTTATATAGTTGATATTATGCACCTCCTGTGATTCACGGTATAGTTCCTCATAATAAGGACCGTACATCCTCATATCCATATAAAAACAGAAGACTTCGCACCCGGGTAGCATCCTCCTTACCTCTATGGCCTGCTTGACTGCCGAGACACAGCATACCTTTGAGCAGTGGTTGTTGTTGACCTTCTCATCACGGGAGCCCACACAATGAATGAACCCTATGCGTGACGGCACTGATCCGTCAGCTTTGGCAACCTTACCCCTGTTGAACATCTCCTCAAGCTCGGCAGCGGTAATGACGTTGTCATAAATGCCGTAACCATATTCTTCCTTGCGGTGTGCATCGAATAGATCGAAGCCGGTGGCGATGATGACCGCGTCGGCCCTCTCTTCCGTCCCGCCTGAGAGGCTGACAACCACATCATGGCCGTGATGTCTTATCTTATCAACAGCCGTACCGGTGATGACGGAGATATTCTCATGGTCTATCCTCTTCCTGAGATAACCCCTTACTTCATCCGCCGGCCTGCGATCGGGGAAGAGTGCATGCCACTGCAGAAGATGACCGCCCGGATCCTGCCCTTTCTCAATCAGAGTCACCCTCATCCCCATCTCCGCCAGTGACCCGGCGGCCTCCATGCCTGCCACGCCGCCGCCGGCAATGATAACATGCTTCCCCTTTCCTTTCATCCCCTCTATTCGTTCATCAGATTCGCGGGTTCAGGCAGCCTGGAGCCATCCTTTGCCAGGAACCGCTCTGCAGGGTCAGCCCTGATACCCATCCTGCGCAGCAGCCTGATCGATTGGACATTATGATACTGAAGGCCCAAACTCCATGGATCGTAACCCAGTACAAGTCCGGCCACCTCCTCGTAGGTCAGTGTTGGAATACCCTGATTTTCTGCGCCATATGTGATACCGTCAATCTCCTTTATTGTATACTGCCAGCGATCCATAAACATTGCACATCCAGGACAGTTGGCAATGATAAAATCAGGACTGTAGGGCTCCATTGACTCAAACTTCTTGCGCGAGGCTGAAATGGAATAGCCCCTGTTAGCCTGTATAAGGTACTGCCTGAAGCCAAACCCGCAACAGTGCCGGCGCTCGGGATAATCAATTATATCACCTCCCCAGGACTCGACCATTCCGATGAGCACGTGAGGAAACTCTGCTCCGCCGATTCCGTGTTTGGGAAACATCTTGGAGTAGTGGCACCCAATGTGCTCGACCACCTTCAGGGGTTTGCCCGTGGAGATATCAACCAGGTTGAATTTTGCCTTCCTGGCAATCTCATCCCTGAATTTGTAAATGATGTCACTGGCGTGAGAGATCGATTCAGGTATCTCAAAGGTGCGTCCGGTGGCCTTGTAGAGATCCTCGCGTGTACGTTCAAGCGTCTCCGGGAAATGCTTCCAGGTCTCGAGGATCTCAGTATAGATGCCGAAAGAGGTGACACATGATATTGCTATGTTCCTGTATCCTGCCTCCGTGGCCAGCGCAAAGTGACGGGCAACAACCGTTTGTATCGTTTCAAAAGGCACTACATCACCGTGATAGCCAATGCCTGTGCAAGTGGTGTGCCTGGGGTCCTCGAAGATATCCTTGCCAAGATCGTCACGCATTATCTTCAAAAAAACCTGCTCGGAACCGGCAAAAAATGTCTGCCTTATGCACGACCTGACGTAGAAGAAATGATCGTCGGGTATCTCTTTCTGGTACTCGGCCCAGATCCTCTTTTTACCTTCTGGTTTCATAGATATCCTTCCTTACATCCTCCGTCTCACACTGGTGAGTGCCATTGTCGGCCGTGCACACATGCCTGAAATATTCAAAATCCCTGCCCTCCTTTTTGAACTCAAGGCCCATCTCTGCCGCCTTCACTTCCGATGCCTCCTCTATTGTGTCATAGAGCTCCTGTCCTCCTGTCACATCAAAGATGCTCTTCAGTTCATCAAGAACATCATCACTAATTTTGCGTGTCGGGCCCTCCTTGCCGTTCAGTTCACCGCCCACGCGTGCAAGCGATTCATCCATGTATTTGAAATAGTGTTCCCATGCCGGTCCCTGTTCAGGATGTGACTTGGGATCAACCTCATACGAGGCGACGCAATAACCGATTCTAAGTATATTGTCTCCTATTGTTCTCTTTATGGCGAACTGCTGCCTCCCCTTCTCCGAAGCGGTGAAGTATCCCAGCTCCTGTGACAGCTTGCGCAGTGCCATGATCACAAGGCCCGGGGTGTTGCCGCGCGGACAGCGTGTCTTGCAGCTCATGCACTGGCCGCAGTACCAGATGGTCTCGCTCTTCAGCAGTTCCCTGATGACTTCATTGTTCCTCGTCTGAACAAGGTCAACGACCCTCCTCGGGTCGTAGCTGTAATATTCGGCGGCAGGACAGATTCCTGTGCATATTCCGCAGTTCATGCATGCATTCAGTCCCTCCTCAAAACGGACGTCCTGCAAAAGCCTTGAATAGAGATCTTCCATTATTCTGGTCTTCGCCTTTTATGGGAAGCTCAAAAGTAGTCATGCTGCCCTAAACTGAGAACGCTATTTAAGCCTATTTTTCCGGGGGTATTTATACTTAGGAGCAGGCAGTAGGGAGTAGGCAATAGGGCCGAGAGTTAAGAAATGACCCACGGGTCATTTTAGCGACGGACCAGCTTGCAGGGGGGCTCGGGAATTACAGATTTAAGTAGCATTAAGGATCCCTAATAACCGTTGACGCTGTAGGCGTTTCAGTACTGTAGCTGAATTACTGTCCCAGCAACGCTCTCAGTACGCCGTAGTTGACGGTACAGTTCTCAATCCGGATATTCTCTGCGAGCTCCATGAGAGCATGGTGCGCCTCCTCTGGTGAAGGGGCAGGACCTGTACCCTTCCAGTAATCAATTATCCGCCTGTAACCCTCAGGCACGGTGACATTCATGATGCCACTCTCCGAATCCAGCTTCTTTAGCGTCCACCACGCCCACCCGATGCTGTCGGCCTCAAAGAGCTCAACAGCCGACCGGTACCATTGGTTGTTGTTCTCGCCTGACTCGCCCATCCAGAGCGGAACATTGTGTTGCGTCCTGACATCAAGGTACTTCTGAATGGTCTCAACGGTGGTCGGGTTCCAGTACTTGTGGAAACTGTAGACCATGTTGTCATCCCATGGCGGGGTAAGTCCCGAAAAATCGGTAGCAAAATGGTTGCCTTCAATGAATATGATATGGTTGTTATCAACAGTGCGAATGGCGTCCGTGATTTCGGTATACAATTGCAGCAGCGCTGCATTGCCTTCAAGCGGATAATTGGTCTCATTGATCAGGTCATAACCTCCTATCCACGGTTCATCTTTATACCTCGTTGCCAGCCTGCCCCAGAGTGTAACGGTCTTCTGCCTGTTCAGCTCGCTCTCCCACAGTTTGGGCTTTGTGGTGTCTACATCGGCAATGGGAATGTCATTCCCCTGCCCTCCCGGGGCAGCATGCAGATCAAGGATCAGGTATATTCCGTTCGCAGAGCACCATCTCAACAGCGAATCTGTCATCTCGAATCCCTTCTCCAGCCAGGTGATCTCACCTGCCACAGGCTCCTCTTCGATTGGCGGAGTGAACAAATTGTAGTGCATGGCAAGCCTGACCGAATTGAACCCCCATGCCTTCAGCGAGTCAATATCCCTGCGCGTGACCATATTCGAGAGCCAGGCACTGTAAAACTCTTCACACCTCTCCTCCCCTGTCAGTGCAGCTATCTTTTTCCTTATATCATACTGCGCAGGAGACACTCCTGACAGCTTGAGCATGTAGGGTTCCTGAAGCATCCAGCCTCCCAGCCCTATACCCCTCAGCAGCACAAATTCACCCTTGCCGTTAACGATCTGCCGGCCATCGGCCTTCAGGAATCCGGGCGATGAAGGTTCCGAGGGGTCGCATGAGACCATCGCACCGACCAGGGCAAGCAACATCAGAATTTTTTTCATTTCCGTGGTTTAAAATCCATTTTACAATGTAAAAATTTTATTTGAATGGATAACTTTATTCCCAAAGCCCGACAAATGAAAAAAGACAGGTTCATCATCGCACTCCTGGTTGCACTTTCAGCTGCAGCAGTTTTTCCCTCATGCAGGAATGAAAAGATAATCACTTTCAGGTCTCTTCTGAAGGAGATGGCAACGAAGGAGACCCTCGCAAGGTTCCCCGACCCTTCATACAGGCTGGTGCAGTTCAGCTCGTATGACAGGCTCAGCATTCACCCTGACAGCGCCGGGTGGTATGCAAATGATGATTACACCCGTTTCATCAGGGAGGAGATCAATGAAGGGCGGCGTGAACATGTCATGCTCGAGGCTGACGGCCCCGGAGCCATTGTCAGGTGGTGGATGACCTTCGGAAACGCCAATGCCCTTAACTCATATATCCGGGTCTATGTAGACGACCAGCCAACCCCTGTCATTGAAGGCCTGGCGCCTGAGCTTGTCGGCCGGGGGCTCCTCGCCCCTGACCCGCTGAGCGCCGCTGTCTCACCACTGACCGAACCGCAACGCCAGGGATATAACCTCTACCTTCCTCTTCCCTTTTCAGAAAAATGCAAGATCACACTGGAAAATGACTCCATTGTCATCACCCCTCAGAGAAGCACTCCTTCGATATATTACAACATTAACGCCCGCTTGTATGATGAAGGGACAAGGGTTGTCTCCGTGAAAGAACAGATGTTCCGGTCAGACACCCTGGCGATCTCGGAGTGTGCTCAAGCCCTTCTCTCAAATCCCGGAGCCGAAAGTAAAAACGATCTGAAAAGTTTTACATCAGGAAAATTTGCTCCGGGTGAGGCCTGTTCGGTCAGTATCAGCAAGCCGGGCTATGCTGTGAACAGTTTCACCGTTTCGCTTGATGTGAAAGACACCTCATCGGTGTTGAAGCATGCCATTGTGCGAATGCGATTTGACGGCCGGGAGACCGTAGAGGTACCGGTCGGATGCTTCTTTGGCACCGGGTACTCATACAACAGCTACCGGACACACTTCACCACCGTGGACCAGGACGGAAACATGAGTTCTTCATGGCTCATGCCCTTCCGCGACAGCTGTGAGATAAGCGTCATCAACGGCACATCCGATTCCCTGATTGTCATCGCATCAGTTACCTTATCACCCTATAAATGGAATGAATCTTCAATGTATTTCGGAGCCTCATGGAAGGAATACGCAGCCATAGAAACAGCCGGTTCGGAACATACGGGCGGAACAGGATTGCATACCGGCCTGAACATTGCTGATCTGAAAGGCAGGGGTCTTTACGTGGGTGACGCCGTGCTGGTATTCAACAGCGCTGACGCATGGTGGGGCGAGGGAGATGAGAAGATCCATGTCGACGGTGAGACATTCCCCTCCTCCATCGGGACAGGCACTGAAGACTATTACGGTTACGCATGGTGCAGACCCGAGCCCTTCTCCCACCCTCTCATTGCTCAACCAACAGGCCAGGGCAACTTCCATCCCGGCATGAGTGTGAACATGAGGTACCGTATCCTCGATGCCATCCCCTTCAATGAATCCATCAGGGTTGATATCGAGCTATGGCACTGGGTAAAAACGACTATCGACTATTCCGTCACTTCGTATTACTACCTCTCTCCGGAATAGCAACCTTCTCACAGACCGAAGCATACCTCCAGGCTTTCATGAAGAGCCTGAGTATGAACAGGGCCTGAGTTGCCAGGAAGAAGAGGAAGACCATCCATCCCTTCGACGGGACGGACCAGGCTGTGAACCATAATGTGAGGATTATGAAGGTGATATTCAGTACGAGGATCACCAGAACAATACCGTACGAAAGCCAGAACCTCTCTGCCAGCGCCCTGAAACCTGCACCGAGGGCCCTTAACGCCTGCCCGGAGCCGGTGGCTGCCACCCATCGCCTCGAGGCATCGGCCACGAAGAGCCACACAGGCATACCCAGCAGCCAGATTGCGTAAAAAACATAGACGAGATAAGTGCCAAACGTTGAGCCTTTTAATAAGGTCATGGTCCCTATCGCCGGAAGGCCAACGACAATGAATGTCCATACTGCAATGATAAGTATCATCAGCAAGGCAATCTTCAGGAACGGCAGGAAATTGCGGGCCGACTCCCTGATGAAGGCGTTGACTTTAAGTCCTCCCCATGCAGTGGCATAAGATGCAAAGAGTCCCCCTGCAAAGAATGTATAAAGAAAAAATCCGGCTACCAGAAGCAACAGTCCCCCCAGCGACATCGCTGACAGGAGGTTCACAAAGGGCTTGCCCATATCTCCGGCCAGTCCCATGTCAAACCCGTCTGCAAACCTCTCAACGGTCATGCTGTTCCCGAAAATATTTACCAGGAAGCTTTTCAGGGGAATCGAAACGAACAGGATCATTATCAGGGTAACGACCCACATCAGCATGATCAGCCTGTATGATGATGCCGCCGCGGCAGCGCCTCTGCTCAGTGTTCTTAACAGGTTCATCTCAAAATAGTTAAATAGTGAATATTGAAATCATCATCTGCATCAGCAAAACGAACTTATTTGCCATCCGGCGCGCTGCCGTGAACTTATGGACGCTGCTCCATGAATTGTTGATCCTGTCAACATCGATGTCAATCTTGTCATAAGGATCAATCTTTGCCCAGACCACTTTCGAGGCGCCAGTGTATTCAAGGTCCTTATAGCTGGCCTTGCCGTCCCATGACTCCAGCACCTCTTCACCGTTTTTGAAGCCGACAAGCACCTCAACCGGCAGAGTGACCCCTCCAAGTCTTTCGATGCTGACCCTGGAGATGTAAAGTGTATCGCTGGCGCGGTCACTGCGGGTGTAGGTCACGGAGTCGCCGTCGACTACTCCCGCGTAGCTCCTGATCTTGTAGGTGGTGACACCTGAAATCCTGTAATCGCATATCTCATTCCCATACAGAACCTGGTCGAAGAACCAGTCCATGTTCTCACCGAACCTGTCGCCGTGTTCCTTCGTTACCACATCGTTCACCACGGCAATGAAGTCGCGCCCCGACGGATGCCTGAATGCCCATTGGCGGTAGTATTCGCGGAAGACATTATCCATCGTCTCTGTCCCGATAAGCCCTTCAAGGGTATGAAGCCATGCCGCCGCCTTGTTATATGACATCATGCCGTACGTGCCATGCGGATAGAGCCACGAGGGAAGGTCATTGGTAGATATGCTGCGGCTTGGCGAGGATATGTAGCCCAGTCTTCCCTGGTCTGCATCGGACATCTTCATGAAAGGCAGCCTGATGATGCCGTAGCCGCCGCCGTAATAATGATCTATTATCCGCTGTTCCCAGTATGAGTTTATGCCTTCGTCGATCCACGGCTCCTCAAACTCGTTGCTTGCAAGGATCCCCATGAAATAGGCATGCCCGAACTCGTGGATGGTGACCATCTCAGCCATCTTCAGGAATGAGGGTACAACGCCTCCCCCTGCAGAGGTAAACAGTGTTGTGTATTCCATCCCGCCGGCACCCTGTGCCGGAAACGGGTGGATCGACGAATGTAAGGTGCGGCCAGGGATAGGGCCCTACCCTTTCATCGAGGTATTCAAGCGCGTAAATCACCGCTGCGAACTGGTTATCAGCCTTTTTCAGTCCTTTTTCACTGGTGAGCAGTTTTATATCCACACCTCGCCACTTTTGTGTAAGCTCCTTGTATCCCGGCCATGCCGTCCATGCAAAATCGACGATGTCTTCAGCCCTCCACACTACCTTCTTCAGACTGTCGCCGAGGTCAATCTCCTCGATCACCATCCCCCCTGACCCGGCAACAAATTCCTTTGGCATGGTGACTGCAACGTTGTAGACCGAATGGTTTGAATAAAACTCGGAGTTGGGATGAAACTGGTGACAGTTCCACCCGTCAGCCTCGCGCTGCCTCATGCCGGCTGTCTCGTAGACCCCGAACTTGGGGAACCACTGGGCGACGAAATGAAAATCTTCTTCGTAGCCGGTCCTGACTATGGGAGAAGGAAGCTTTGAATCAAACAATATTCTTAATCGCAGCGTATCCCCTGGAAGAACGGGCTCGGCCAGTATTACCTGAAGGACTGTCCGGTCGTGGATATTCCCGTCATCAGGCGACTGGAAGTTCATTGACCCCGACAGGTCATTGCCCTGCTGATCTCTGATTGACCTTATCTTTACCCATCCCCATCCGTCGTCACCGGCAGGACTCCATCGCCCCTGAAAGTTAAAGGAGCTTTTGTTGCTGCTGAAGGCATTAAGGTACATGTGCATCATGGCATCTCCGACAGGTTTCGCTGAGTTGTTGACCCACCACGCCGCCATATCCCCGCTGACCGTATGGGTCACCGGGTCAAGCACGGCATTAATGTCATAACCGGTGAGCCTTGCACTCAGGGGAGTGTCAACAATAACCTGTGAGGCGAGTACCAGGGGTATCCAGAGGAAAATTCCAAAGAAATATTTTTTCATTCGCTTCCGTTGTTGAATAAGCTGATAAAATTAAGCCTTAATTTCCTCCGTTTATTACATTTGCACATATTTATCATTTTGTGCAATGGCCCGAAAGAGCACCCGCGATATGATCATTGGCGTTGCAGCAGGACTGTTTGCCACGACCGGACTGCGCAGAACCACCATGGAGACGATTGCAATGGCTGCCGGACGGGGAAGGCGCACAATCTACATGTATTTCACCAATAAGGCAGAAATATATGATGCAGTGGTTGAAAGGGAGATCAGGCAGATCACCGGACCTCTTCGGGATCTGGTATCGTCGGTAAAGGATTTTGAGGCAGTTTTGCAGCGTTACGGTGAGATCAGGGTGAGTCAGCTGAATGCCCTGCTCCTCAGGAATCCGCTTCTCCTCAAGGACTTCTCGCAGGGGCACAGCAGGGTGGAAAGGTTGAGAGAACGGCTCAACAGGGACGAGCTGAAGATTCTGACCCGTTTTTTCGCAAGTACGTCAGCCGGAAGGAGTATGACGGCCAGCCTTCACCGGAGGACTATGCAGCGATCCTTCTGAATCTGTTCCGGGGAAGTGACAGGCTGCTTACAAAAAAGGATGGCCTCAGTGAAGCCATCCGTATCTCATCTGTCTCTGCTGACCTGTCCTCCGGGGCATTTCAGGAGTCAGGGAGGTTACAGCCTGAACATCAGGAATTATCTTTTCCCCCGGATACAATCAGTTCAGAGTCTTGTATTTTTTCATTATATCGCCCGAATTCATCATGAAATCAATATACTGGGCGCGTTGGTACGGCAGTTTATTCTCGGACCTGCTCATTGAGAGTTTTCCCCGGAAGGCACTGATTGTCTTATAACCGTGTCCATCCATCCACTTTGCCACCTCCCCGGTCATAGCTTTTATCACATCAATTCCGTTGCTGTATATTGTACTGACCGCCTGCACGGCATCGGCTCCTGCAAGAATCATCTTTATCACATCATTGCCCGAGTAGACACCGGTTGAGGTGCAAACCGAAGCCCTGATATTGCCATGAAGCATTCCTGCAAACCTCAGAGGTAATTTGTTGTCGTCGCTGTTGCTGAGGTTGTAGGGCATGGTGTGTTGTTCTGCAAAAATGTCTATGTCCGGTTGCAGCAGCCTGTTGAAAATAACCACCGAGTCAGCTCCTGCCTTGTCAAGGTCAGCAATGAACTGAACCGGGTTTGTGTAGTAGGGACTCAGCTTCACCGCAACTGGTATCTTCACGGCAGCTTTTACCTTTCGCAGCGTCTCCAGCTGAGCCTTCTCGATTGTTGCGCCCGTTTTGCCCGAACTCATCGGGAAGGGAGTAAAAATTCAGTTCCAGGCCGTTGACGCCGGTGGCAGCTGCCTTGATGGCATATTCGACCCACACATCGTCTTTGATAGCGTTAAGGCTGGCAAAAAGCGGAATCGAGACCGCCTCCCTGGCTTTCTTCAGGTTCAGCAGGTATTCATCAGGCGATTCAGGTACCGAGTGGGAGTTGGGGAAGAGTGTGATTTGTTCCGCATTCCTCTCTTCGTATTCGGTCATACGTTCTGATAGTTCGAGGTTCTCAAGCTGTACCTGTTCTTCGAAAAGAGATTTGTATACGATGGCTGCGACGCCGGCCTCCTCCAGTTTGCGAAGGTTGTGAATATCAGTCACCATGTTGCTGGCACCCGCAATAATAGGGCTCTTCAGTTCAATGCCCATGTAAGTTGTTCTCAGATCTGCCATTACGTTTAATTTTTTTATGTATAACAATCCGTTAAACAAAATGTTCTCAACCTTCTGCAATAAGATGGATGAGGGGAAAGTGAAGGGCATTGCCAGCGTCACTCAGAAAGAAGCTTGAGCAAATTTTATGACCGGCCGTGGGTCCGGTCGTATCTCCTTCCATAAAAAAAACCGGCCGGGGATACCGGCCGGTCGTAAGTTATGGGATATGTTATTTAGCCTGTGTGAACTGTCCCTTCGTGACCCACATCACCACCTCATCGGAGAGCGGTTTTACTGCAGGCTTGAAGAACCCGACCAGGTTGCCGTTTTCGTCTATCAGATACTTCTGGAAATTCCATGCCACTTCAGAGTCGAGTACACCGTTGGCTGATTTGCTGGTGAGCCACTTATAGAGAGGATGCATGTCGTCACCCTTGACAGAGATCTTCGACATCATCGGGAATGTCACTCCGTATTTGCTGTCGCAGAACTCCTTGATATCTTCATTGGTGCCTGGCTCCTGGTTCATGAAGTTATTGGCCGGGAAGCCTATGATGACAAGCTTCTGCTTGTATGCCTTGTTAAGGAGTTCGAGGTCCTTGTATTGCGGTGTATGTCCGCATTTTGAAGCCGTGTTGACTATCATCACCTTTTTGCCTTGCAGGTCGGCCAGGCTGAGCTGCTGTCCGTCGATGGTCTCAACGGTAAAATCGTAGATCGATTTCTGTGAAAGAGCAGGTGCTATGATAAGTGCCATCAGTGCGGTTATTGTTATCAGTCTTTTTTTCATTTTACCAGTTATTTAATTAGCCTATTAACAAAGGTGGTGCCAAATAGTTTCTATGGCAGGAATAAAAACCTTCCGGTGGTCGAATATACGAAAAACTTTCTAATTTTGCATCGCCAAAACGGGGTATAGCGCAGTCGGGTCCCGATCATCGGGATCAGCACAGCACACCTGTCCTGGCAAACAATTTTTCGGGGTATAGCGCAGTCCGGTTAGCGCATCTGGTTTGGGACCAGAGGGCCGCAAGTTCGAATCTTGCTACCCCGACAAAGAAAAAGCCTGTCCGCAGAATGCGGCAGGCTTTTTTCTTTCACTGAAGCGTTGAAAGCTTGCTTTCAGAAGCGAAAGGGAAAGAAAAAGACCGGCATGAGCGAAGCGAGTGACAGGCTTTTTCTTATAGTCATCCCCCACTCAAGATCACGACCCCGTGTAACGGGGGAGTAATCTTGCAGACATGGAAGGCAATGACTGGCATGAGCGAAGCGAATGACAGGCTTTTGCTTTAGTCACTCCCCCACTCAAGATCACGACCCCGTGTAGCGGGGGAGTAATCTTGCAGACATGGAAGGCAATGTCTGGCATGAGCGAAGCGAATGACAGGCTTTTGCTTTAGTCACTCCCCCACTCAAGATCACGACCCCGTGTAACGGGGCAGTAATCTTGCAGACATGGAAGGCAATGACTGGCATGAGCGAAGCGAATGACACGTAATTGGTCAATTATGGTTACCTTTAGTTGCCAGGTAGAGAGTCGGGCATCATGCTTAAGAAAATGAACAGAACAAAGCAATTTACAATTCCTGGCATATATGTGTTAATGCTGCTATCTGGCTGCAAATCAAATACTGCTTCGAAAGTATTTGATGAATTAGCCCTTTTCACAACAATTGAGGTTTTTGATTCAACGACCTTAACCTATAAGCTCATTCCTTCGGTTGAGCGATTGATTTCAATACCGAAAAATGAATCAATCGAAAAGAAAATCAGTACTCTCCTCGATTCAGTCTCAAATAACAACTTCCATAACCTTAAAATTGAAGTACTAAGCATAAATGAAACCCCTGAAGGCAAGAAATCCCTATCGGTCAATCTGAAAGAAAACCCCGGATTCATTATTCCTGATAGCCTGGGTAATTATCGTAACTGGTATGATTTCTTTCAAGGATCAATGCGTGGTGAACAAACGACAATCATCCTTATTGAATCATTACTTCAGAGAGAATTTGCAGGCGATTGGATAGATGAAGTTAAGTTTTATTATAAAAACGAAGAGATGGGGGAATGGGACCACGTATTTCTATCCGGAATAATAAACAGATACTAGCACCCTGCCTGACAGGGCGGTATAATCTTGTCCATCGCACACTTTTCAATAAAGCTGTTTCACTTTAACACAGAACGCCCACACACCATCAGGCGCATTTGAGTTTTTCTTCATACCAGAATGTGTGAATCATATAACTATTCCCAATAACTGTATAACGCTATACTTGATTAACAGCGATACTTTTATATCGTTCCTGGTGAGCATTTCCGGGAATTAAAATAGTATTATAAATCCGCTTCATAAGCCTCCCTTTGGGAGAGGTTGGTGGGGCTTAAAAAATCAATTATGAGTACAGGTAAAGTAGCATTAGGTGCATTGGCAGGCCTTGCCATTGGTGCAATAGCAGGAATTTTATTCGCACCCGAAAAAGGTTCGACAACCCGCAGACAAATCATGGACAAAGGCGATGAATATGTGGATGGAGTAAAATCAACGTATAATGATGTTCGTGATTCACTTACAAACAAATATGAAAGCGTTAAAAGAGATGCTGAAGGATTTGTTAACAAAGGAAAAGCAAAATACAATGACGCTAAAAAGGATGTGAAAAATGCGGCGGCAGATGCCTCAGCGGATTTTCATCAGGCAACATCGTAAATTTCAATTCAATCGGCATTTAATAAAATATTAAAATCAAATTGGACAAAGAAAAAGCAATTGAAGTGCCGAACTCACTCATCACTATCAACAACGACAGAATAGAAGGTTATTAAACTGCATTAAAAGAAACCGAAGAATCTGATTTGGAAACCTTGTTTGCACAATTCATTTCAACCAGCAAAAAATGCAAACAGGAATTAATCATGGAAGTAACCAGATTGGGTGGCGAAACAGAAGAAGGTACAAAGACTTCAGGAAAATTCTTTCGTGCATCGATGGATGTTAAGGCAGCGCTCACAGGCAAAGACCGGAAAGCAATTCTCAACTCTTGCGAGTACGGAGAAGAAGCGGCACAGGATACTTATGATGAGGCATTGGATAATGATTTAGAGCATTTAAGTGCAGAACAACAAACCATAATCCTCGCCCAAAAATCATTACTAAGGGCTGACCTCGAACATGTGAAAGAGCTGCTCAGAACGCTGGTAGATGCATAAATCATTCTGTTGCAATTAATATGAGCTATTAAAAAAGAAGCATAACACAGTTCACAATGAACAATTTATTCAGAGGATTAATTTCAGGATTCGGAGCATGGAAATTAGGTGGCGGCTGTTTGGGCACAATTGTGGTTTTTATAATCATATGGCTTGTGCTTGGGCAATGCAGCTAATTTAATACTCAGAAATATGCAATTGCCGCGCCGTGACGCGGCATCCTGTTAAAGAGGTCAATCTTACGGTAAGCGGAACGGGCCGCCACCGGCAGTGCAGTTGAGGCGGCCCGTCAGCTGCCGGAAGCCTATTCATAGCATTCAATAAAAGTATCAAAATGAAATCAGATAGAGCAAGTCTCACCATAGTGCAAATGAACGACACCCATGCCTATTTTGATGTACACCAGGAGATGTTTTGGCAGGGAGATCATGCAGTATACCGCACCGCAGGAGGTTATGCCCGCATTGCCACAATTGTAAAACAAATTCGGGCTGAAAGTCCTGGAAATTTTCTCTTTTGCGACTGCGGTGACACCCTGCATGGCACCTATCCTGCCCTCGACACTCAAGGACAGGCTATGATCCCTATATTAAATTCACTGGGACTTGATGCCATGACAGCTCACTGGGAATTTGCTTATGGTCCAACGGTATTTAACCAGCTTGTTGCTGAGCTTAATTATCCGATGCTGGCAAATAATGTTTTTGATAAAGAGACCAAGAAGCCGGTTTATCAGTCGCATATTATCAAAGAGATTGGCGGACTGCGTATCGGAATTGTCGGGATAGCCTCAAATATTGTTGACAAGACAATGCCGCCATCCTTCAGCGAAGGTATATACTTTACACTGGGTAAAGACGAACTTCCGCCAATTATTGATTTGCTGCGCAATAAGGAAAATGTTGACCTGATTATCCTGATTTCACATCTTGGCTTCACTCAGGATATGAAGCTTTTATCTGAAGTACAAGGCATAGATGTTTGTCTCAGCGGCCATACTCATAACCGTCTTTACGAACCGGTTCTCAATGGAAAAACTATTGTTATACAATCAGGCTGCTCATGGTTCTTTTCTGGGTCGACTGGACCTGGAGGTGGAGTGGTGGACAAATCGTTGATTACCGGCATCGGTTGATTGAGGTTGAAGCAACAATAGAACCTGACCCGGAAGTAGCTGAACTGGTTAAACAGGCTCTTGCACCCTACAAGAATGAACTCGCAGAGGTTGTTGGTGAAACATCTACCGCACTAAACCGGGGAACAACCCTGGAGACTACTATGGACAATTTCCTTCTTCAGGCTTTGCTTGAAAGCACAGGTGCTCAATTGGCATTTTCGAATGGCTGGCGCTACGGTGCACCAATCGTTCCCGGAAAGATAACATTGAATGACCTCTACAACATTATTCCCATGAATCCGCCTGTCTCAACAGTAGAGTTAACGGGAGAGGAAATAAAGGCAATGCTGGAGGAAAACCTCGAAAGGACGTTTTCGTGCAACCCCTTTAATCAAATGGGAGGAGCTGTCAAACGCTGTCTCGGTCTTAATATCTACTTCAAGATAGAAAACCCCTCAGGTACCCGTATTCAAAAAATATTTGCAGGTAACGAAGAATTACAGCCCGAGCAATATTACAGTGCCGCATTCGTCACGATGCAGGGTGTACCTCAAAAATATGGCCGCAATCGTGAAAATCAGCCAGAACGGATTATTGATGCTATGCGGAAATATTTGTCAAACCATCGCCCCGTCAGCGCAGAACTCAGAGGTACCTTTGTTGCAGTATAAGAAGGCAGGGTGAGGTCGGGAATAAAACACCAATTAGTATTAGAATGGATATAATATGCTTTAGGGGGTTTCCCCGACATCTCGATGGCTGTCTGGAACAACCCTCTGGCAAAATCAGAAGAGTCATTTTTTTTACATAGGAGAATCCCGGGTGAAGTGTTTTTGATGATGAGTATCCGCACCTGATAGAATCATGTAAATCTTTTAAGTAATTGTGTAACTTCTTCTTTTTTAAGGAAATTATATTTATGAAATTCATTCATAATAATGATTGGATATTTATTTGAAGTCAGAGTACAATAGGTTTTTGATATCAATAAGACACATGACCTTCATCGATTATTACAAGATTCTGGGAATAGAAAAAAAGGCCACCGCAAGCGACATTAAAAGTGCCTACCGGAAACTGGCCAGAAAATATCACCCCGATCTGAATCCCAACGATGCAGATGCGAAGAGGAACTTTCAGCAAATCAATGAAGCGAATGAAGTTCTCAGTGACCCTGAAAAGCGAAAAAAATACGATAAGTACGGGAAGGACTGGAAGAATGCCGAACAGTTTGAAAATGCCAATCAATACCAGGAACAACCCTCGGATTTTCGTGGCCAAAAGTATTCCCGGGCACAATCCGGCGGGGATTTTTCGGATTTCTTCGAATCCATGTTTGGTGGTTCAGCAAATACCGGGAGAAGCAGACAGGTAAAATTCAGAGGGGAGGATTTTAACGCACAATTACAGCTCAACCTTTCAGATGCTTATAAAACGCACAAACAAACCCTTACTGTAAATGGAAGCAACATAAGGATAACAATTCCTGCCGGAATTGAAAACGGACAAACCATAAAAATTGCAGGACATGGGGGTCCGGGAATAAATGGCGGACCGAGCGGTGATTTGTACATTACATTTTCAATAGCCAATCATCCCGGAATCAAAAGACTGGGTAATGATTTATATAAATATGTTGACATAGAGTTATACACAGCAGTATTGGGAGGTGAAATAACCATCGATACCCTTAGCGGGAAAGTGAAGCTTAAGGTAAAGCCGGAAACGCAGAATGGAAGCAAGGTTAAACTCAAGGGGAAAGGATTTCCTGTTTATAAAACAGATGGGCAGTTCGGGGACCTGTATATAACTTATACGGTTAAAATCCCTACCAATTTAACCGAAAAACAAAAAATCCTATTTACTGAATTATCAAAATCATAAACTTAATACTATGGAAGCAAAGAATATAGATGATTTAATAGCAGTTAATGAATTCTGTGTCAATCACAATATCGAGATTTCATTTATAACCCTTTTACAACAAAACGGGCTAATTGAAATCAGCACCATAGAGTCACAGTATTTTGTAGAAAAGGAGCAGCTCCCTCAGCTTGAAAAATTTGTCCGTTTCTATTATGATCTGGACATTAACCTGGAGGGGATTGAGACAATAACCTGCCTGTTGCAGCGAATAGAAAACCTGCAGAATGAGATTACTAAGCTTAAGAACAGGCTTCATTTTTATGACGCTATAGGAGACTAACCCGCATACTCCGACAAGGCAATGCACAATACCGGACAGAGCTGCCAAAGTCTTCAAATCACACTGTCAGAACAGAGCCTCTGTTTAGTTTTATATTATATATTATTTACATTTTTAAATATTTTCATTGCACGGATACTTTCTGTATTGAGAATTACTAACCCCAACATTATTATCAATCAGACACTATCCGCTGAGAATCCTCCCATACTACTGTACTCATTTTGTCCATATTTTGTACTTACTTGTTGAACATTATGAAACTATACTTGTTATATGTATGTAACAAACAAAATTAAATGATATGAAAAAAACTGGTTTAATCTTACTTGCTTTAGTTTCCTCAATGAGCGTTTTCAGCCAGGGGAAAGATGTAGTTGATATCGCTATTGGATCTTCGGATCATACAACTCTGGTGGCTGCTGTAAAAGCTGCCGATTTAGTAACAACGCTGAAAAGTGCGGGTCCGTTTACAGTATTTGCTCCTACAAATGATGCTTTTGATAAGCTCCCTGAAGGAACTGTTGCCAGCTTGCTGAAGCCTGAAAATAAGGCTCAGTTGGCGAAAATATTAACCTATCATGTGGTTAGCGGCAATCTTGATGCAGCGGCTGTATTGGATGCAATCAAAAAAGGAAAAGGTAAAGTTGTCTTAACAACTGTCAGCGGTGGCAAGCTAACTGCTTCACTGGATATGGGCAAGGTTAAGTTAACTGATGAATCCGGTAATTCAGCTTATGTAACGGTCGCAGACCTGAAAGGTACCAATGGGGTTATTCATGTTATTGACGGAGTGGTACTTCCCAAGTAGTAAGCAAAAGAACAATCCATGACAAATTAAAGCTATCTGTAACAAACAGATAGCTTTATTTGTTTTAATAACTTATTGATCAAAAAAACAAGAAACCTTGGTAAATAGCTTCAGGGGCAAGGCAGAAATCTCTTTAAATTTACGTTTTTGTGCTAAATTTATAAGCAAATAACCAAGGAAGAACCAGCTTATGAAAGAGAACCCGGGAATTGCTAAAATGATAAGAGCACATTTTCTGAGCTCCATTATCGCTCCCATAATACTGGGAACCCTGCTGGCTGTTCATCTGAATGGCAGCCTTGAGGTGCTCAATTTTTTGATAGTGTTAATTATCGGTATCGGGCTGCATGTAGCCACCAATGTATATAACGACATCTTTGATACAATCCAGGGAACAGATAAGGTGAATGTGCACCGAAATGAATCCAGCGGAGGGTCAGGCGTCTTGCTTGATAATCCTGAACTTATGGGTAAGATGTTTCTTCTGGCCCGCATCGGACTGATTGTGGCACTTGCCGGAACAATAGCACTCATGCCACTCATAGATAAAGATTTATGGCCATATCTGTGGGGACTCTATCTGCTGTCAGCCTTTTTCAGCAAATACTATACGGCACCGCCATTTAAGCTGGCTTACAGGGGCTGGGGTGAAATATCCGTCTGGTTCGCTTTTGGTCCTATGGCTATCATGATAGCCACAGTTGGGCAGAACCTTGCACTGCATCCTTTGATCTGGCTGTTGATGCCTGCCACAGGGCTCAGCACTTCATCAATATTACTTGCAGGGCAGATGATTGATCTCGACGCGGACCGTGCAGGAGGTAAACACGGAGTAGCATCACGCATGGGTACCAGGTTTACATCGGTACTTTATCTTCTCGTGCAGGCAGGAATAATAGCAAATGTAATTTTGTTGTTCATCTTTTCCCCGGGTCATTCATGGCTCTTCCTTTTTGCACTTATCCCTTACATTCTTATTTTTCCCAAGGCTGCAGGTATTATATATAAAAACCATGACAATCCTGACATGATAAAACAGGGCGCGAAACTGACAGTGCTCATACATCTGGCATTTTCCCTTTTGCTTATCATCGGGTTCCTGATATATATCTTTTTATAATCGCAGTAAGCCCCGGATTTTTTGTTCTAGCCGTACTCCCTGCGTCTTGCCGGCCTGTATTTCGCTAACGACGGCATACCTGCACCTGCATTGATTTTTATAGAAAAATCCACGACAGTAAAAGGTAAAAAATAAAAGCTGTACCTGATCCGATCATATTTACCAGATCATTGGGAGTAATGGATTCCAATGTCTTTCGTTTCTTAAAATAATCCATCCGAAGCATTTTGTCTTCGACAAAAGCTCCAAGCAGGGAATCCGCAAAGCAGGCTAAAAATGCAGAGACGCTGAGAATTGCTATTATATCCCATTGCCATAAGCCAAAAAAGAGATAGTATGATATTGAAGAGATAATAGTTGCACCGGCCAATGCTGCCAGACTGCCAAAGAAAGAGATACCGCCATTGGTACCCGCCGGCACCATTCTCATCGTCGACGGGGAAAAGCATCTTTTATTTAACAGAGGGCCAATTTCACTGGCCCATGTATCAGCCGTCACAGCAGCCACGAAAGCGATAAAGAAGAGTATAAAGATTTCATTTTGCGTCAGCAGAAACAGTGCTGAACTGGTAACTGCCCATATTATATTGGCTATAACCTGCCAGGCATTGCGGGCGGTGGTCTTTTTCCCAACTCCCTTTATTGCATGATGCACTTTTGTAAAAGCTGCAGAGCTAAGAAAGAAGAGCAAAACAGGTATTAACCATTCCCAGCCTTTGATGCCTGCAAAATAGAAACCCAGTAAAAAGGCAACAAAGCTTCCACGGCGGGTAAGAATATTGAATTTGAATAACAAAAAGCAAGCTGGCACCAAAGCAACCAGAATTGCGGACAAAAAGAGGTAATTAACCTCATTATGATACGACAGTAAGAAAAGCAAGGCAAGCCCGACCGGAATACTGAAATTATCAGACCCTCGCATTGATGCAATTTCAAGGATAACTGCCCATAATCAAAGCAAAAAGGATATACGGGATACTTAAACTCAAATAATCGGACAAAATAAAATAGAGAATAAAACCGGCAGAAATGGTGTAGGCTGCAATTCCGAAAAAACTCTTTCTGTCATGGAACGTCCGAATCCAGATATTTCCCTTCTGTATCTGACCTGCAAAATTTGCCAGTGTATCTGAAATGGAGAGCACCATCAAAGATGAATGAAAATAATACAAGGGCAGATTATACAAAATCAAATAAGATGATAATATTCCAACGGGATAATAAAGGGTGCCCAGACTCGCGTCTGTAGTTTTATGCAAGAGATGAAATTTTCTGATAATTGAAAGTCAAAAAAGAGAAAATTGTACCGGCTATAATCAAGTACAACAAAACATTCCTCTCCAGAACACAACTAAGTATCAATATAATCAGACCCAATGAAAGATGAATGATTTTCCTGATAATTAGTCCCCTTCTGATGTGTCATAGTTCTCTTGTCACCTGTTTTTCTTTCCGGTCAACTGCAATAATAACTTCATTTCTTCTGCCAAATAAACCGGAATAGAGGGTTATACATCAAGACCCTCCTTTGTCATTGATCCATAACTCGTTCTCAAACATTTTCCATAAATATGGTTTCTTTATTTCATGAAGAAGGGTAATACTTTACTTCCGCATAATGCTTCCGGTGGTCATCGGTCAGGAAGATAAAATTACCCTGACATTCCACCCCGTCAACTATTATTTTTGATTTACTATTTCCATCATGAATTTGAGTTACCGTAATCTGATATACCGTGTCCCTGTATCTGTAATGAATCTTATAAGAATCCCAGTCAGCAGGAATACATGGTTCAATATATAATTTATCCGTTTCAAGCCTTAACCCCAGCAACGATTCAATGATCAGCCTGTACATCCATCCGGCTGATCCGGTATACCAGGTCCATCCTCCCCTGCCAATATGTGGCGAAAGGGCATAAACATCAGCAGCCACCACGTAAGGTTCAACTTTGTATCTGGCAACTTCTTCAGGCGACCTGGCATGATTTACCGGGTTGATCATGCTGAAAATCTCCCATGCTCTTTTACTGTCTCCAAGTTTTGAGAATGCCATTGCTACCCATATTGCAGCATGAGTGTACTGGCCTCCATTTTCTCTTACTCCCGGGACATAACCCTTAATATACCCCGGATTTAAATCTGATTTGTCGAAAGGAGGATCCAGTAATTGGACCAGTGAATCTTCATACCTGACAAGCCTGTTATTTACTGATTCCATCGCCTTCTGCAACCGGTCAGGACTGCCTGCACCTGAAAGTACAGCCCAGCTTTGAGAGATGGAATCAATCTGGCACTCATCGTTATCTGCTGACCCAAGCGGTACTCCATTGTCGAAATATGCCCGCCGGTACCACTCGCCATCCCATGCATTATTCTCAATATATTGCTGTATTACCTTAGCTTCATTACTGCATAGCCCGGCAAATTCATAATCATCTCTTGATTGTGCTACTTTAACAAATTGATTCAGAATATCAAACAGAAAAAAGCCAAGCCAGACACTCTCACCTTTGCCCTTGTGCCCAACCAGATTCATCCCGTCATTCCAGTCACAGGTACCTATCAGCGGGAGACCGTGATCGCCATACCTGAGCCCATGAAGTATAGAACGCTTACAATGTTCGTATAATGAAGACTTATATTCTGACCGTGCCGGAAGGTCGTAATACGAATCGTCTTCCGGATTTACAGGGCGTCCTTCAAGAAAGTAAGCCATTTCATCCAGAATCCCTGTATCCCCGGTACCTGATACGTACCGGCATGTTGCCAGCGGCAACCACAGGTAATCGTCTGAACAACGGGTACGAACTCCTCTTCCGGCAGGCGGATGCCACCAGTGCTGGACATCTCCTTCGGAAAATTGCCGGCTCGCAAAAAGAAGCAGATGCTCCCTCAGGATATCCGGCCTGGTATGAATTAATGCCATTACATCCTGCAACTGGTCGCGGAAACCATATGCTCCGCCTGATTGATAATACCCGGTGCGTGCCCAAACCCGGCATGCCAGATTTTGATATAAAAGCCATCCGTTAGCCAGTATATTCAGTGACAGATCCGGTGTTTCAACCTGCACGCTGCCAAGTGTCTGACTCCAAAAATGCCATACTGCTTCCAGGGCTGAATAAGCGGGACCCGATCCGCGAAAGCGACGTATCAGATTGTTCGCATCCTCCATATTCCTTCCTGTGCCAAGCCTGAATATTATTTCCCGTTCCTGTCCGGGAGCAAGATCAAACGGTACCTGAATTGCAGCGCATGGATCAAGAGCTACTCCATTCTTCCCTGACAGACGTGATCGCAACATTGCATCCGGATTCTTCAAAGTGCCGTTACGTCCAATGAATTCTGTCCTGTCGCAGGTAACTGAGACTGAAGTGTCGTCAGTCTGCAGAAAAGCCACCCTGTCAGCAAATTCCCGGTTATATGGATTTGTTGCATATATCACGCTATTATTGAAGTCGACACTTGTATTTACATGCATGACAGTTTTGTGCCTCAAATCACCCAATACCCATTCCACATAACTTATAGCTGATAATTTGCACGGACGACCTGATTTATTTTGCACTTTGAGTACCGAAAACTTCACTGAAGCATCCGTTGCCACATAAACCCACAGCTCTGTAATTATCCCTCCTTCATCATGTTCGAATACACTGTAGCCGAATCCGTGACGGCTCAGGAATAATGTTGATTCGCTTTTGGTAAGTGGTGAGGGAGACCAGAAGTGGCCTGTCTCTTCGTCACGGATATACATCGCTTCTCCGCCGGAATCGGTTACCGGATCGTTATTCCAGGGGGTAAGACGAAACTCATGAGCATTTTCAGCCCAGGTGTATGCCATACCATTCTCGGAAATTACAGTCCCGAATCGTTGGTTTGCCAGTACATTCACCCAGGGCAGGGGTGTAATTCTGCCTTTGGATGTAGTAATTACATATTCCCGGCCGTCTGATGTGAATCCTCCGATACCATTATAGAATTTCAGATCCTTCCGGGGCAATACCTCAACTGACTGAGGAATGGGTTTATATGTACGGGTTGGTTTGAAAAGTGAACCTGACAATGCCACATAACCGCGCCTGTTTACCTGGTCCTCCAGAGCTCCTCGCTTATCACTGATCACAACACGGGCAACTGTTTGGAAAAGAATACGTTCTTCGTTTGATACCTGGTCAGCGGACCGTACAAATATTCCCCCGGGACGGTCAATTGTATTGGCTTCAATTCCGGCTGCTATCAGCCCGAATATCTGATCCTGAAGTAACTGACGGTATCCGGCGTGATCTTCATTCCAGATTACAAGATCAACTGCCAATCCTTTTAATCTCCAATATGCATGAGCCTGAACCAGTTGACGTACCAGGTTTATATTGGCAGCATCTTCAATCTGCAGAAGGACAATAGGCAGATCACCTGAGATGGAATACCCCCACAGCCCGGATTGTCCGCGACGGTTCTTAATAAGTATTCCTGGATCTGCACGCAAAAGCGAATTGGCATAAATTATGGAACTGGCCAGACGACCATATAATTGTGCATCCGTCTCGTTGGCATTGATCTGTCTTAATACAACCTGGCTGTGTGTCCACGCAAGTTCAAAAACACGATCTGCTATTTGCTTATCCTGGTATTTTTCAACCAGTGTTAATGCATCTTCCCGTGATTCACTGATACCTGTCACCATATCAATTGTAACTGATCCTTCGGGTAAAAGTATTATCCGGTACTGTATGGCAACTACCGGATCAAGTACTGAACCCTGACTCCCTGACAGGGGTCTGAGGTTTGTCATCGCTTGTGGTGATTCAAGAGTGTTACCCCGTCCGATGAATCTCATCCGGTCTGTTTCGAAGGAAATATTTCTGATTTCAGCGCCATGCACTGCCATAAGGTGAAACATCCATGGCGGATTTTCTTCCGCTGACCTTGGCCGTCTGGTGCAGAGAATAGCCTGACGCTGATTAATGATTTCTGTCCGTACAAAAAGATTACTGAATGCCGGATGTGCCAGGTCAGATCCATTTGACGCCAGAACAACCTCTGCATAACTGGTTATATCAATAATCCTTTTCGTTCTTGTCCGGTTTGTCAGTCTGACCCTTCTCAGTTCAATGTCATCTTCCGGCGAAACTACAACCTCCGTATGAGTGTCGATATCATAATCACGCCTGCGAAATTCTGCCCGGCCTTCAGAAAATATTACTTCGTATTTCTCCGCTTGCTTAAGGGTTGGTTGAAATGTGGTTGACCAGAAATTTCCATTTTCAGCATCACGCAGATAACAAAAAGAACCCCAGTTGTCACAGGTAGTATCCTCTCTCCACCTCGTTACCGCCAGATCCTTCCATAGACTGTATCCTCCGCCGGAATTTGTAATTATTACCCTGTACCGGCCTCCGTTTGATAATAATTTGACTTCAGGGAAAGGTGTGTCAGGGGTATTATAGATGCGAAGAGGCATTTCCTTATTGCTGCTGGCAGTGCGAACATCTGTGACACCTGCAGTATGTGTAAAAAATGATGTAGCCCTTGGGATCCTTTCCTGTAGTAACAACAGTGTTGCCTGAAACAATGGATCGGACTCAAAGCGCTTTTGCATAGGCCGGTCCAACAGAATAAAGGCCAGTGAAAGCAGACTCATTCCTTCATGATGCGCCATAAATGAACGTACAATAACACTTGACTGACCTCGTGGCACCCGCTGTGGGGTATAATCAATTGCCTCATAAAAACCATAGGTCCCCATAAACCCTTCATCAGCAAGGTGTTCAAGATTAGCACAAGCTTCTTCCGGCATAACCATAAGAGCAAGGGCTGTTGCGTAGGGAGCAACTACCAGATCTTCAGCCAGCCCTCTTTTTAACCCTAAACCTGGCACTCCAAAGGCACGATACTGATAATTTAACTGGGCATCAACCCTGTTATAACCTGACTCAGAAATACCCCATGGGACTCCCCGTTTCTTACCATATTCTATTTGTCTCAGGACTGCTGCCTTGCAGGTCTGATCTAAGAGACTATTTTCGTATGATGGCATAACAAGGAGAGGCATGAGGTATTCAAACATTGAACCACTCCACGAAAGAAGTATTGGTTCCCCGTTAATTGTTGTCAGAAGACGCCCCAATGCAAACCAGCTTTCCTGAGGCAGCTGGTCCTGCGCAATAGCCACAAAACTTGATAATCGTGACTCTGATGCCAACAGGTCATAAAAACTCGAGTCACGCCGCAGGTCTTCTACATTATACCCTATTGATTGAAGGTGACTGGAGTTATCGTACAGGAAACCATATTCCATTTGTGCAAATTCTCCTGATTGACGAACCAGTGACTCGATCACCTCAATCCTTTCCTTTGCATAATCAGCAGCCATTCTGACCTGACTCTTAAACTCATCATCCATATCCGGGTGTCGATCATGGGAATAATCGTTGATGATCTGAACATTCCCCTCCACGATCTCTGGTCCGGTCACCATAAATAGCAGCTGAGCAGAATTGTCAGATTCCTGTAAATGAGAGTTGGCTATCTCCCGAAGTGTCGGGATTTTATTTATTTCCGGATTTTTTTTCAGCATTTCGGGAAAGCCCGGATGAAAGATCCAGGGAACCAGGTATGTTAATTCATCAAGAGCGGACTTACATTGTTGTGACAGCTTATTTGCCCAAACGCTGTATTGTTCATCAGAATTGGCCAATGAGATATTTAAAATTTCTGATGATGATTCTGTAAGCTTTTCCAGACATTTCCGCAAATAGGCAAGAGTAACCGGCTGTTCATGCAAAACAGCATTCAGATAGGTGCGGAATTGAGCAAGCTGAACCGGTATTGATTTTCCCGAATGTTCCAGGAGAATTTGAAAGGTATCAAAAATACCTTCAAACATCCTCGGTCCGTGTATTGCCCGATCCGGAAGAGTGAGCAATCCCTGTTGCAGTGTCAATAAGTGAGCAGCGAGGTTTCCGCTGTCAACTGATGAAATATAAAGAGGTCTGAGTGGTTTAAGAGTTTGAGTATCGTACCAGTTAAAGAAATGGCCCCGGTACCTTTCCATTCTGTTCATTGAGATGAATGCATTTGAGGTTCTTGCAATAAGCTCACCGGTAAGTATGTAGCCAAAATCATAAGCTGAAAGGTTCGCAAGAAGAGAAAGTCCGATATTCGTCGGAGATGTCCGGTGGGCAATTACTGAAACTGGATTTTCCTGGTAGTTATCGGGAGGAAGCCAGTTATCATCAGGTCCTGCAAAAGTTTCAAAAAAGGACCAGGTCTTTCGCGATAAACTTCTCAGAAAACTGTATTGTTTTTCTGTCAGTTTTGCCTCATGTGATATAACAGGTATGCTGATCCACCAGGCAATACCCGGAAAAAGAAACCATAATCCTAAAATTGGCCAGACCATTAAAAGTGTGACAGGAAATAAAATCTTAAGCAAAATTGCTGAAATGATAGCCAGGAAATGGTGATATCCACATTGTTCGGAATGATTCAATCAGTTTAAACCTGCCATGGGATTCACCACTTGCCATTGAATTCCATTCGAGAAGTCGTTTTTTTGAGATAATCAATCTCCAGCATGTTACCAGGATAGCCTTGAGGCTGTAAAATGCTTCATAAGGAAGGCTCATAAGGATAAATGCAGACTGGGATATTTGCCGGACAGCCAAGTGTCTGGATGCCTTAAGATGTTGTACCAGGTTAACTTCCTCCGGCTTTTGAAACAGGTAAACAACATAAGTAATTAATGAAGGAATAAATATAATTCCGATCACAACCAGAGTCCAGAACCATGATGAGGCCAAAACAGTCCAGCCTGCTAACAAAAGTAATGTCAATGCTAAAGGAATAAGGCTTCTCCTGAGGTTATCCAGAATTTTCCACCACGATAACAGGGATAGCGGATTTTTTCGGGAGGAACCATTTATCCTGGGTAAAATCGGAAGTAACCAGGGAATTAATTGCCAGTCTCCTCTTATCCAGCGCGATCTGCGGGCTACGTCTGTCTTGTAACTTGAAGGATACTCTTCAAACAGGAGAACATCGCTAAGCAAACCAGATCGTGCATAACAACCTTCAAGAAGGTCATGGCTCAGTATTCTGTTTTCCGGAAACCGGTCCTTGAGAGTTTGTTCAAATGAGTCGACATCGTATATCCCTTTACCTATGAAAGACCCTTCACCAAAAAGATCCTGGTAGACGTCCGATATAGCCCTGGTATAAGGATCTATTCCTGGCTCATTACCAAAAAGCTTTGCATATTTTGAAAGGTTTGTTCCGGGTAAACTGACAGCAACCCTTGGTTGAAGTATCGTGTATCCGTCTGTAACACGCTGTTTTTTTGCATTGTATTCCGGTTTGTTCAGAGGATGCGACATTGCCCCGATAAACTGTCGTGCTGAATCACGGGGCAATTGCGTATCAGTGTCAAGTGTAATCACATATTTGATTTTTCTTAGAAACTGTGTATTCCCAACGATAACCGAAAACAATTCTTCAGGACCTCCGCGCAGCAGAGAATTTAAATCTGAAAGCTTTCCCCTCTTTCGTTCATAACCCATCCATATCCGGTCATTTGGATTCCATTTTCGCGGACGATGGAAAAGAAAAAATGTATCCCTGTGTTCTCCCTTATATTTTTCGTTTAGTTCTGTAATTCTTTTACTGACCAATTGTATCAGATGATCATCTTCCTCAAGTTTCTCATGTGCTGAATCTTTAAAATCTGTCAGAAGCCCAAAATGCAGGTATTTGTCCCGATTTGCCAGAAAACGAACCTCCAGAGCTTCTGCCAGATCTTCAATATTCTGATTGTTTAAAAGCATGGAAGGAATAATAACAATTGTTCTTGATTCCGGCGGTATCCCTTTTGAATAATCCAGTCGTGGCAACGGAAAAGGATTAACCAACAGTGTCGACAACCAGTTCACAATAGCTATTGCCAGATAACTGGTACAAAGTGCCAGCAGAAAACCAAGGAGCCAGAGATGCCAGTGTGCCAGTTCCATCACTCTGAGCTTTTTCCAACAGGCACCAGCAGAAGAAAGCTGTTAACAGAATTATCGAACCCAGATAGAATAAAAGGGGAACCCGGGCAATCAGTCTTATTATTATGGATTTAATTGTCCTTTTTGATTTTGCAAGGTGTTCAAGCTGGGAAAGACCTTTGCCAATCAGATAAAATCCTACATGAGCTTTGCGGTCCTGCTGACCATTCAGTTCAGCTCCGTTTTTTGCCAGGTCTATAGCTTTCTGAGCCACTTCAATCTCAGAAAAATTACTTTTTTTTGCAATCTTTTCTATAATATGACGATAATGGTCTCTGGTTTTAAAATCCATTAATGCGTATGCATCGACAGGGTCACCTCGCAGGACTTTTTCCACATGACTCATCGATTCAACGAATTCACGCCAGTCCAATGAACTCAGGAAACGAAGGCTGCCAATGCTGTTACTGATCGAAACCTGATCTGCAGCCTGTTGCTGGTTTCCATACTGAATCAACTGTACTGTTGTCTGATTTGATTCGGAGAGACGTTGTTCAATCCATGTCAATGGAAAAGCAAGGGCCGGACTTTGCCCCTGTAATCGTCTGACAAATTCTGAGACGAAAGGTGTCGACATTGGAGGATCTGACCTTGCCATATCAGCAATTATAAGGATCAGACTCTTTGGATCATTTTCAGCTGTTTCTATCATTTTATCTGCCCAGGAATCTGCCAGATCCCAGTCTAATCTTCCGGCAGCCACCCTCACTGCAACGCGTCGCAGGTTCTCAATGAGAGCCAATCGCAACATTATCGGAATAGCCCACAATTCGCCAAGCTTCAGAGGATTGATTGTTTGATATGCAGCTACAAAACGACGCAGGCTTTCCGGATCAATATGTCCCTCTCCATGAGAGATTATTTCCTTTGCAATATCGTAAACGCGGGGAAGTCCGGCAGACGGACCATTGAGTAAACGTGGAAGTTCCTTGCTATATCCCTTCGGCAAATGTCTTCTTCCTGTACGTATTTGTTCTTCAATTAAATAAAAATTATCAAGCAACCATTCACCTGCAGGTGTAATTTGCCGGCTGGCTTTTACTGCTTCTGATATGAGATCATGTACTTCAAGGAGTATAGCTTCGTTTTCTGCAAGACGGGAAAGAAGATGCTGTTCAGGTTCAACTTTTGGCCCCGGAAGATGTAAGCCTGCCAATATCCTGCCATATTGCTCCATCTGTTCGCTGCTGAATAATTCCGAACGCAGCGGAGGCTCTCCATCAGAATATTTTTGTGAGAGGTCTTTCTCCCAAAGATGGGATTTTAAGAGGTTAAACGATTCGTTAATAATTGAAGGTCCTATCTTCATGAATTCCTGCTCTTTTAAAGAATATTTTGCATCAGAATGGATAGAAAACCGGGAATGTTAATCAGATAATTTTCAACCCCAATTTTAATTATACCGGACCGGATGAGTGTTATATAACTATATAAATATTTTACATCATTCACGCATCCGTAATCTCGTTACAGACATTTCTGATGAGTATATGGCAATGCTGGATAAGGTGACTTCGATATTCAAATAAAGTGAAACTGAACGAGCACGCGCGCCGGCGAGGCCATGAATAAATTTAACCTGTTTTTTAACTGTCAGTTTTAGAGTTTCGCTATTTGTCTTTTATGCATCTGACTGAAAATCCCATTCTTTTTGGATGGGTGTCACGTGCTACCAGTTCAAGAGAATAGATCAGGTTTCTATAATAGGCACTCGCTTCGCTTGCTTCAGTGCTGGTCCACCAGAAACCACTGCTGCCACCTCCGTAGAACCGACTCAATCGTTCTCCTCCCGGAAGTCCTGAAAAGCCTGAATTGTCAGTACCGGTCATGCCTTTTCTCCAACCGCTGACAGCTTTAAGTCTTTGACCGGCATCAAATCCTCTTAGCCCCATTTTATTCCAGATTGAATCGCCGATTCCGTATCTGGTATCAGCAAAGCCTTCAATCTGTTTCCATTCATTATCTGTTGGCACCCTCCATCCAGCCGGACAAAGCTTTCCTGAATTAACCGCAAACCAATTATACAGAAATCCTAATGTGTCTGCGTAACTTTCATTATTCTGATAATAACAATAGGCGAACGAGTCTGCCCTTAACCAGATATATTGGTCTTTGATACATGGAATACCGGAACCGTCATTGAACCTGGAAGATTTTAAATTCCCGGTCATCCACCAGAAATTCCCAATCAAAGCAGTATTATAAATGTTCCCGTCAATATCTTTAACAGTCCTGCTATGGGTCCTCGTACACTGCGTATTAATCGTTAGTAAAAGACACGCAGACAATATCTGGCAAAACCGGGGGGTCATATGGTTGAGTTAGCTTTCGTCATTAAGTTAGGAATTATTTTCATATTCTATACTGGGGGCCTGCTAATGAACGCTAACCTCATTTCATGTTACCTGAAGGTAAAATATTATTTCCCTGAGACTGGTAATCAACAAAACCATTTCATGGACAATTCCTGTCGTTGGTGCGTTTGATGAGATCGTTCATAACATTCATTAAAATTTTAAGCAGCAGTCTGAATTAATAGCCGTCATTTCGGAAATAGTTATTCCGAAAACCAATTCAGAATGATTAAGAACTATTTTAAGCTGGCCTTTAAGAGTATTATAAGCCAGGGGCATCAGTCCGTAATGAGTGCACTCGGTCTTTCAGTGGCATTGAGCTGCAGCATACTCATACTGTTATATGTACAGTACGAAATAAGCTATGATAAATTCCATAAAAATGCCAGGCACATCTGCAGAATAGTAACGAAGAATTCGGCCGAATTCAGTTATATGGGGAATGATGTTTTCGCGGTAACACCAGCTTCCCTTAAAGATGCTCTGGTTAGCAACATTCCTGAGGTTGAGAATTCCACCAAATGCAGATTATATTCTCATACCCTTGAATATAAATCATCCCTTTTTACTGAAAAGGGCTTCTTATATGCAGACCCGGACTTTTTGAAGATATTCACCTTTCCGGTCATCTCAGGTAATCCGGATGAAGATCTGAAGGACCCCTTTACACTATTCATAACTAAAGAGATGGCCGCAAAATACTTTGGGAATGAAGATCCGGTAGGTAAAATTCTGAAGGCTGACAATAAGTATCTGTTTACAGTGACGGGTATTTTGGAGGACATACCCCAAAACTCGCACTTTGATTTTGATTTTCTTACAGGGTTTGAAACGTTATACCAAATAAGGGGAGGTAAAGCTAAGATTGAGACATGGGGTAATTTCAGTTATTCCACATACGTTAAACTTCTGGATAATGTTGCCCCTGAAGATATTAAAGATAAGCTCCGGGAACTGGTTGTAAATTCACTTCCAAAAGAGCCTCTTTTCAAAGATATGCAATGGATCCCGGTACCTCTTGTGAACATCCACCTTGGAGGCAATGCCAACTTTGAGACAGGGAAAAACAGCGATATCAGATACTTGTATCTTATAATTTCAATTGGCATTTTCATTCTTCTTATCGCTTGTTTCAACTATATGAATATGGCAACGGCACGGGCGTATAGCAGGGGACGTGAGATAGGTATTCTGAAGGTTGCCGGTAGCAGCAAAATGGATCTGATATTACAATTCATTGCAGAATCGGTAATCCTTTCTCTTGGCGGATTAATTCTTGCACTTGGCATCATTTTTATTATCCTGCCGGCATTCAGTGTTTTTACTGAGAGACCTGTGAGCTTCAGGATGATATTTGAATTTAATACATTGATCAGGATATTTGTTTTGACTTTTTTGACAGGAATATTTGCGGGTCTTTATCCGGCAATCCATCTCTCATCGAAAAGCCCATTGCATCTTATAAGAGAAGATTTTAATAATTCAGGTGGAAATAAAAGCCCTGTAAAATTAAGGAACCTCTTTGTTGTTCTTCAGTATACAATTTCAATTGTGGCACTTATCTGCACTTTCACAGTATTGCATCAGCTCAACTTCGTTAAGAACACTGACATTGGTTTCAGAAAGGATAATATTCTGACAATATCTCTCAGCGACCCGGCAATCAGGAAGAGACCCGAAGTTCTTATCAATGAACTGAGGAAAGATCCCGGAATAGTTGATATTTCTACTTCAGCCTATCTTCCTTATGCAATAACTTCAGCCGGTTTCGGGACCTGGGAAGGGCTACCGTCAGAGATAAATGTGACAGTTTACAGGAATGGATTGGGAACAGATTTCATTGATTTCTATGATCTTGAAATTGTATCCGGGCGGGGGTTTTCCAAAGATTTTGTTTCAGATTCAACAGAGAGTTATATTGTAAATCAGACTTTAGCAAAAAAGATCGGACCGGATGATCCTATAGGTAAAAAATTTGGGTTTAAAGGATCTGACCCCGGAATAATCATAGGAGTGGTTAAAGACTTCAATTTTCAATCCCTGCGGCTTGCTATTGAACCACTTGCATTATCTCTTCTTGGAAGCGAGGAATTTCCTGGAACACCATACATCTCTGTAAGAGTAAGTCCCGGAAGAATTTCCGGTGCAAGATCATCCATTGAAAAGAAGCTTAAAGAACTGTCACCAAATTATCTTAATCCGGTATCTGTTCTGAGTGATGATATTGAGGCAATGTACAGTTCCGACAGAAAGCTTTCAACAATCTTTGTTTTCGCAACAATACTGGCAGTTATTCTTACCTGCCTGGGGCAATACAGCATCTCGTCATATACTGCAAAAAGCCGGACAAAAGAGATGGTGATCAGGAAAGTAATGGGCTCAAAGCCTTCCGAAATACTGACTTTGTTTACAATCGAAATGGTAAAATGGATATTCGTATCTGTATTATTTGCCTGGCCGGCAGCATATCTATTGATGAACAAATGGTTACAGAATTTTGCATTTCACATAGAACCAGGAGTTGGAGTTTTCATAGTATCCCTGATTATTACTTTGGTGATTTCCTTAATCGCAATCTCTTATCATGTTGTAAAGCTTTCGAGAGTTAATCCGGCAGAGATGATAAGGCATGAATAATTCTGCCCGCTACCTTTTGGCGATAAAATATTGATCATGATTGATAACCGGTTTCCCGGAATTGATTTAGATTTGGGTTATTGGTCCGAAAAGAGCTTTGAGATATGGAAACAGCAATGATATTTGATCGGTTCTGGAATCGTTATTCTACTGAGAATCCTAATGCAAAACGGATCTATGACCTTTTTACAGCCCGGGGCGAGAAGGTTGTTCATGACCATATTGCATTGAGAACATTCGATGACCCCAGAATGAACATAGATGTGATTGCACGGGTGTTTACCGAAAACGGTTATGAGGCAAGGGGGAACTATGAATTTAAGGCCAAAAAGCTGAGAGGAAAGCATTTCGAGCATAAAAGTGACCCGAATGCACCCAAGGTTTTTATAAGTGAGTTGCTGACGGATCAGTTCAGCGATTATCTGAAGACAACCATCCGGGGTTACCTGAACCGGCCGGACGACAGCGTTTATGCTGACACGGACCTGGTTCACGGGGGCAGTGTGTGGGGAAAGATATCATTTGAAACCTACAACAAACTGCGCGAAGAATCGGAATACGCGGCATGGCTGCTTGTATACGGATACCGGGCTAACCATTTTGCCGTAAAGGTCAATGAACTGAAGAATTTCCCGGCGCTGCAGGATGTCAATGAATTTGTGAAAGGAAACGGTTACCTCATGACTACCGTCGGCGGAGAGATCTATGGAACACCGGAGGAGTTGCTGGAGCAGTCTGCAACTCTGGCGGAGCTTCAGCCTGTTGAATTTACTGACGGGGTTTATGAGATACCCTCGTGCTTCTATGAGTTTACCCTCCGGTATAACCAGCCCGACGGGAAGCAATATTCAGGCTTCATTGCTGCAAACGCCGACAAGATATTCGAAAGCACGAATTACTATAATAAACAAGCTGACATGATGTAGCCGTTTGGCAGATTATGCCGACTGTAGCCCCCATCTGATAACATAACAGGCACACTTGCTGATTCAGCTCTCACTGTATTCCAAAATATCACCTGGCTGACAGCCCAGGGCTTTGCAAATAGATTCCAGGGTGCTGAATCTGATTGCTCTTGCTTTTCCGGTTTTCAACTTAAAAGTCCATTAACCTGAGAAAGCAGATGACAGCAATCAGTTCATAAATGTTGCAGAGGCAAACGTCCTTCTGATTCCTTTTTTGTACTCCACTGAGGGATATCCGAAGATGACGATCACTCCTTCCCTGCTGGCGTACTTTATTCCGTGCTTCTCCCTGAATTTCCTTGCGTTTCCTCCATTCTGGATCATCGGATGTACTGCGCCGAGCATACAGGTTCCGAGCCCGAGTGATTTACCGGCATACATCGCCGTTGTTGCTGCCACAATAGGGTCTGCCGGGTCAGTATATGGCGAGCCGTAAAAATAAATTGCAAGCGGGGCATCATAAGTTACCACGTTGACACCTTTTCTCATATGACTGATGAAGACATCAAACATGGGCTTAATGAACCCCCTGAACATCTCGTCATTCGCCTTGCCCCAGAATGGACGCATCAGAGCCAGGAACCAGGAAGAGACAAACCACCGCATCCTCTCCAGGTAGTCACAGAAGTCAGATGCAAATCTCCGTGTCTTTTCCTTACTGTCAAGTACCAGCAAATTAACATCAGACGGAGGCAGTCCCATAGGAGAAGTCACAGCTGCATCCAGTATTTTTTCAATTATCTCAGGCTCAACGACTCTGTCCGTAAATTCCCTGATACTCCTGCGTCTCATAAGCAGGCTGATCAGCTGACCGTAATCAGCAGCGGAACCTGCGGCGGGCAGTTGGAACAGGTCTTCCGGGGAGATTGTCCTTCCGGTTATCTGAATTGCACCTGTAGGGCAGATGGCCATGCAATGTCCGCAACCGATACATCCGAAAGCCGGATTGTCACTTATCTCTGCCTTATCATCCCTGATGACCAGGCTGAAGTCCTTACACACCTCTACACACTCTCCGCAGCCAATGCATATTTCTTTGTCTATTCTGATCTCGCCAGTTTCTTTTGCTCGTGATGTAGGAATTGCCATGATTCTACTTCTTTGACATTAAACCGTTATAGCCTGTTTTTACTTTCGGGAAAATTAATAATTAAAAATAGTAATCCTGCCCGCATATTGCAAAGTCCCTCCCGGCAAAAGTGAAGGGCTGTACTGCAAGCTTTGGAATTTTAACATAAGGTGCTGGTTTTTAATATTTAGTTAACCTTATATTTAATTCATTAACAAATGATTAAGAATCAATCTACGAGATTTGTTTGGTCAACTATAAACCAAAAAATCATGAAAAAAATTATCATGTTTTTTACAGTACTGGTGTGCTTTGCAGCCATCTCCCTCAACTCCTTCTCTCAAGGTTCCGACAAGGGTCAATCAATTGGATTTCAACTTAATCCCTACCTTGACCGGCAATTCTTCAACGGCATCTTTATAAAACCTGTATTTGCCTTGAGATACAGCAAGAATATTACAGACAACATGTCGCTCGGCCCTGAATTCTCAGGCCACCTTCTTAGACCGATAAATCATGAAAATGATCTGAAGGGTTCCTCAATTAACCTTGGAGCGTTTGTTCGTTACACCTTCCTGCCGGATTCCCGTATCAGGCCATTCGCTGAGTTCAGTCTTTACTATACATTCAATCATACAGAATCAAGTACCATAATCACCCCCTGGGGCACTGGAATGGACATCAGTTCTGAATACCTGACCGGATACATCGGACCCGGTATCACATTGGTATCAAAATCGGAAAGATTCAGCCTCGACTTGTTTTACAAGTTCAGTAACAAATATTTCGTGAGCGGAAATAAATCAGCATTCACATACAGGCTGAATATAAACTTTTAATCCCCATTTAAACAGCTGTTGTACCTGGCCGGCAGTCCAGGTTAATACCTTGCCGGTTTTTCCTGCAGGGAGTAAACTGCGAACTACAAACCAGCCGTTTTGTGCCAGTACACGGCCGGTTATTCTTTTACTATTCTGACCGTTTTGGAGAAGGCTCCCTGCCTTACTGTAGCCAGGTAAATGCCGGACTGCAGGTTATCGCCAAAACGGAATGAGCCTTTGTCTGTCACATTAATGACAGAAATAAGGCGTCCGCTCATGTCATGGATATAGAGCTCAGTAATTTCATCTGAGGAGCTGACTACATCAAGATTGAAATGGTTCTCGCCCGGATTCGGCCAGATTTTTACCGTTAACTCCATACCAGCATCGTCATCCGGTATTCCTGCAGATTTTACAGTCAGTTTGGGCGTTCCTGATTTCATATCATGCGGCACCGTCACAACAACCTGCTGTACAGCGTAATTACCTGTTTCGCCATAGACATATACAGTGATGTAATACTCTCTTCCGGTACCTGTTGCAGAACGTTCAGCCCTCAGAAGAACATGATGTTCATCCAGGACTTCATAATCGCTGACTGTTTTTCCGTCACCGGACCAATCATCAGACTCATTGCTCCATACCCAGAGCTGGCTGTAAGTGGCTCCTCCGCAATTGCCAGCAACAGTGTAATCAATGGTCACCGGCACCATTTTGTGATTCGGTGGCCAGATTGTTTCAGGACTCACAGTCAGGTTTTCGATTACGAGTGGTTCTGTATTATATACATATACGTCAAAACTGCATGTTGATGAGGCGCCTGACGCATTGGTTATAACGTAAGTGTTCGTCGTGTATCCGACAGGAAAGAATGAACCACTGGCCAATCCCCCGGTTTGTGTTATTGTAATTCCCTCCCCTCCGCAATTGGGAGTTGCCACAACAGCAGGATAAAAAACATAGGCTCCACAGAGGCCTGGGGTAGTGCCTTCATAGACGTAGTACGGGCATATTAGTCCGGGTTCGGGGCAGGACATTGCTGTAAAGGAGTATTCTAAGCTCAGTCTGTTGAAAGTAACATTGTAAGTCCCTGCAGGAACAGGAATGTTGGGACCGTCCGGGTACCCATAACCTGCCGGAAATTCCCAGCCACCCCAATTTACAAGCCATTCGTTATCCTGCCTGAATTTTACCTCTCCCTCAGTAAATTCATATTCGGTAAGCGTATAATTTATACCGTCAGTCGTCTGCATATCGATATCTTCTGTCCATCCGGTCAGGGAGGAACCAATTATTCCGATACTCGGAAATGCAAAGTTATATTCGCCGGTACTGAGATTAAAGGTCACAGTGTAGGATCCGTAAATTACAGGTATACCGGGCCCTCCCAGAGTAGCTGTGCCCGACGGAAAACCCATTCCGCCCCAGCTTGCATCCGGGTTGTTATCCTGCCTGAACTTTGCCTCACCGTCGACAAATATCCTGCCTGGCAATGAATACAAAACACCGTCGGTTGTCCACATTTTAACATCGTTATCCCAGCTATAATCAGGAGGAACAGCAGGTCCGCCAATTCCAACGGAGGGAAGACAATTACTTACACATACAAATGAATATTCCCCGGTTAACCTGTTAAATGTTATATCATAATTACCGGGGGAGATAACAGGAATATTCGGACCTTCCGCATATCCGATACCTGTCGGGAATTCAGTGCCGCCCCAGCTTATTAACCAGGTATTGTTTTGTCTGAATTTTATTTCCCCGAGCGACAATGGATAACCTGTCAGGGTATATGTTATTCCGTCCGTGGTGACCATGTCCACATCGGTATCCCATCCGTTTACGGCAGTTCCTATTATACCTACACTGGGATTTGGTCCGAGGTCGACCAGCATAATATTGTCAAAATACATGCTTGTGTTAAAGGCACCTATTTCAAGGCTGAACTTGTGATACGGGAAAACAGTTGCAGCATTAAAATCGAGGATTATTGTCTGCCAGTCGGTTGTAGCATACTGATAATAATTGTCATATCCAAGAATGCTTGTCCAGGAACCGCCATCTTCACCCAGGTAGACCCCGAACCAGCGTTCAGCATCTGCCCTGAAATCAAAAGAAAGCCGGTAATAATTTCCGGGAGTCAGGGAGAATCCCCACTGCTCAAGTTGGACTTCCCATGTACTGTAACCTCCGTTAACTACCTGGTAATTGCACACACCCGCATCAACTGTGGCAATAGCTTCTGTTCCGGCGTTTTGAAAGGAGCACCATAAATTTGCTGGCCCAACTCCTTCAGTGTGAGGAGTAATTATTGTAGTCGTGCTGAAATCACCGTCGGTCAGGAGGTTTTGAGAATAACTCCCCGAAACACTAACCAACATGACAGCAAAGAAAATCAGGGTAAAATTCTTAGTTTTCATTTGATTCGATTTTGATTAATGGTTAAAAACCGTGGAAGATTATCACTTATAACTGTCCGGAAAGAGACCTGCAACTAATTCAGATCGATTACCAGGTTATTATCAGAGGGTGCCAAATCAGTATAAAAGCCATATAGAATATTAGCCAGGTCCTCTGAAATCGAATATACAAACTGGATCTCGGCATATGTTTCATCTGAAATGGTTTCATCGCCTGCAAAATGAGCCATCATCGCCTTCGCAAAAACAGGTGCCACCATGGCTGCATATAATTCCGGGACATTGTACGGCGGACTCATAAGCATGTATTTCGCAAGGAACTCAAATGCCTCAAAAGAAATGGCGGCCTCGTATTCAGGAAACGGGACTCCGTTCAACGCCGGGTAATCAATGGTGGTGATATGTTTTGTAGTGACATACATTATATTGTCGGTGACATTTATGATCCTGTAGGGAGAATTATAGCTTACCGGTGAACCTGTTTCAATATCAGTCAGCGTTAAGCCGTCTGATGTAAGCTGCACTGCATCATTTCCATGGAAATGACCTGTAAAAATCACTTTCAGACCTGCCTGCATCAGCTCATCGGCCCTTGTAAAACGGTCATCAACCAGGTAATCAGGGAAGATGACGGATTCGCCCATGAAATGTTCTATTACTCCATGGTGCATCATTCCTATCACTGCTTTTCCCTTCTTTGATTTGAGGCCGGCAAGCTGCGTTTCAATCCAATCCATGGTGGCATCCTTAATCTTACCTGCTGTTACACTGTATTCCGATGTGTTGTCATAATATTCATTTGCATCGATGGCGAGCACAAAGAAATTCTTAAATGGCTCTGACAGGTAACTGAGCGAGTTGGGATCCCTGGCAATAGCGCTGCCATATCCGTATGCAGCATACAACGAGCTGAACTGTCCGGCGGAAATCGTCTCAACCGGTTCTGTGTGGTCACCGTCGAATAATACTGCATCCGGGTTGTTGATGTCGTGATTGCCTGGTACCACCAGCACTTTTATCCGGTTTGCCTCAAGGATCCTCAGTTGTTTTATTACCTCCTGATGACACACCAGCTCACCGTCTTTGGTAAGGTCGCCTGTAATGAGGACCAGGTCAGGCTTCTCAATCAGCAGCTCACTTATTAACTGCTCAAGGATGGCATCGCTCTCAGCCAGCAGTTTACGGTCCTGCATCAGGTACATCTGAAAGGCAGAGCCATCTGCCCTGAGCAATGACGGGTCCATGTAGTGCAGATCAGACAGCACGGCAATTTTCAGTTCCCTGGGGTTAAAATTGAAGTGATCATTTATACCACCAGGAACGGGTCCCAGGTCAGAATTACCACCCTGTTTTTCACAGGCAGCAATAGCCAGCACAATTGACAGGAATAAAATAACGCGCGATGTTTTCATGGCTGATGATGTTTAGTTAGTAATTAAAGATCTTCAATACAATCTCACCCTACAGGTATCTTACCTGAAGTCAACATAAAGTTCGGCCAGCGTTTCGTAACCGGCATTGCTCAGCGTCCCAAAGATTGTTCTCATTGTGCCAAATTATAAGCAATAGCCCCCGGATCTGACTCCCGGGGGCTATTCAATGAGACAAGGATGAATTGGCGCTATTTCCTTCTAATTCGGTCTATTAGCTAATTTAACCGGAAGTGAAGATTACTCCAAAGCCTTGTTTATTTTCCCTATATCTTCATTTCGGGGTATGAAATTCCAGCTTACAAAATCGAATTTCCAGTTCTCGCCGGACTTTACTGCATGATATATTATTCGCATGGCCATACGCGGGCTAAACATCTTAAAATATAACTGCTCAATGGCAATTGCCGATTTACCGTCTTCAGCTATCAGCATTTCACGCCTGTCAACTTTGTAGTCAATCACAATGGAGGGATCAGAAAAGCCCTGTTCAAATGCAACTAAAGTTTGTTTCTTATCCATAACCTCTGACGGGTCTGTACCACAATACATTCCATCCTCTGTTATTAAAGAGGCCAGAATGCTCATGTCCTTTGCTTTAAATGCCGAATTGTACTTATCCAATAAGGCAGTCACAGCAACCCTTGCAGGCTCACTGACTTCAAAGATGTGCTTTGCCTCCTTGGCCTTATCTAATCCCCATTTTGGATCAAGTGCGTTAGACTTCATATAGGCATCATAAGCCTTCCCATACTCTTTGATGTTCATATAGAAGTCACCCTTGGAATCATATATGTTCGGATTATCCGGTGCCAGTTCAATGTACTTATTGAAAGCAGCCTCGGCCTTGTCATTCTGGTTTAGTCTCATATAGGAATAACCCAGCATATTGTAGACAGGGGCAGGATTCTGAGTGATCTCCAGGGCTTTCAGTAATGTTTCGTTTTGTCCGATTGTATCACCGGCCATATCCTGATAATCAAGAAGCAGGTAATAGGCAGAAACATCCTTTGGGTACATTTCAACCAGTTTCTTTCCAACACCGGTAAGATCTGCATCCTTCTTTTCCAGGAGCTGCCCCATGTTGCTTTTTATCAGTTTCTCCGCGGCACTAAGTTTAGCTTTGCAATTCAAGGCAGCATTTCCGTATTGCTTGAATTTCTCCTCATTCCACCTGTTCATTAATGCCATATAATAATTAGCCATGAAGAAGTCAGGATCTTCAGTCAGAGCTTTTTGAAGCAGTTCATTGCCTTTCGCCACAGACACATCTTCAAAACTCTTAATTGCCTCATTATAAAATGCCAGGGCTGTCTTGGAGCTTGTTGTAACAGGCATCTTATCTTTTTTTGCCAACTGGGAGTATGAAAGTGTTCCCATAGCAAACACTAAAAACAGAACGACAAGTCTTTTCATAAACATGATTTTAGTTAGTAATAATTCGTATGTACGGTATAGCTCTCCCGTTACAGGTTTCTTACCTGATACAGTGACAAAGTTCGGCCAGTGTTTCGTAACCGGTATTGCTCAGCGTCCCAAAATTTGTTCTCTGTGTGCCAAAGTATAAGCAAAAGCCCCCGGACCTGGTTATGTATGGACAGTTTATTCTCATTTAGTCAATAAAAGTAAATAATCAAGTCCATTTACTTTGCGTTTTTCACACATCGAAATCCAACCGCAAAGTCCACCCAGGATGCTGATAATCCGTTACGATAATAAGTTTGAATGCACATTGCTCCGGAATGCCAGCTTCCTCCACGAATTACCTTGAATCTACCTGAGTCAGGTCCTGTGGGATTCTGACCCGTGGAGTTTGCATAATAATCGGGTCCGTAATTATCCATAGTCCACTCCCAGACATTGCCACCCATATCAAATAATCCGAATCCATTTGGCCTAAAGGATCCCACTTTTAATGTTGTCTTATATTTTTTACCATAGTTTACCAAAGTTGAGTCTATCTGGTTTCCCCAGGGGTAATTATTGTCTGATAATCCGCCTCTCGCAGCATATTCCCATTCTGCCTCAGTGGGAAGCCTTTTACCAGCCCATCGTGCATATTTTATTGCATCTGAAAAGCTGACACCTACAACAGGATGATCAGGATAGTCAAGGCTGCATTTAAATTGAGGTGATCCCCAAAATTCAGGAAGAGGATGCCCGGTCTGGGTACAGAATGCGTGATACTGTGTGTTAGTTACCTCATACTTATCCATATAAAATGCGTCAACGGCGACTTTATGCTCAGGTTGCCAATCCGTTGTTCCCGAAGAGTTTTTTCCCATTATGAATTCTCCGGCAGGGATAAGTACCATATTGGTGTCAATAATCTGTGAAAATACTGGATTGCAGATTAAGAGTGTAAGTAGAATTAGTCTCGATTTCATAGTAAGCATCTGATTCGGTTATTAACTCAAGCAATCCAGACAAATAACCCTATGAACACTAAGGGTTGATCCACAGTTTGGACATTTTCTCCTTTTTGATCATCGATCTTTCGAATATCACTGATGTATTAAGTTCTTTCCTGTAATCAGAATTTTTCATTCTATAATTTTGACTCAATCACATCCCGACTAATTTGAGTAAAGATTAAAAAAATGTTCTGTATCCTTAATATCCTGTAATCCCAAAATCCAACAAACTTCGGAAAGGTCTGAGAAATCTAATCCACCGGCCGAAATTGCCTCATTATTGTAACGTCCCTCTTTTCCGTTATACTTGTTTGACAGGTCAATGGCAAGCTGCCATATTTCAATCAATTTAGGATTCGTGATTTTATTCTTCCATTGTGTATATTCAGGGGAACGAAATCCCGGTGTTCCATTTCCAACTACATTACCATCAGGTATCTTCTGATAATCAGCATTTTCCTTTACGAATTGCAGGTTCTCAGGGGCAGTAGACTTCTTCATTCCAATCACTATGCTGAACCACATGAATACGCTGCGAAATAATTATTTCAGGTAAATCAGATTGAATACTTTTTATTAGTGCTGCAGTAAAATCAGATTGGCCTGCATCTGCAATCCAAATATCACCCTGGTTTGCGAGGGTTGCTTTAATAATAACCTTAACCTGTTCAACAGCCTTTTTAAAATTTTCATGTGCATCTGTCCAGTTGTCTCCAAAAGCGAGCTGAAATAAAGCATTAGGTGGAACATATAGCCCTTCCTGAATACCATAAGTACCAGCAACTGCATGATAATGTATTTTTGAAAATTTGGAGTCAGACAATAAAGTAACCACGGCTGCTACAGTATGAAGGTCATCTACATCAGTTTTACAATCAAATTGTACTAATAATAGATCCTTTTCCAGATTGAAGCCTTCCTGCTTCTGGAGAAATCTTACCCGTGAGCATTACTTTTACATGACATGAAAATAGTCACTATTGCTATGAATATCAATGCTTTAGATTTCATCTGTTTGTGGTTCAATTAAACTATCCAAGGTTCCTAGTTTACAGCATATGCCAATTCCAATTCAACATTTGTCACAACACCATTTGAGCCGGTTGTAACAATAAAAGCTGTGAAATCATCAAAAAACTTCCCTCGAAGAAATATCCATTGTGAGTCTTTGTGCAGATGTTTCACATTTTGGATTTCGTCTTCATCAACAGGATAGAGAACATTAAGAGCGGCTTCAAATAGTTGTGCAGCGTTTTCGTCTTTAAGTAAAAAGTCCTTTTTGATTATCGATGTGAGAACCGGGCATTCAAGATCCATATGGATTGGTTCGATCATATTAACTGCTGAGCCATTGACGTTGATGTAATTATCGCTTCCACATGAATTAGCTCCTGATCCGGTTTCGATAAAACCAACATTGAGTTTGAAAAAAGTACCCGAGAAAACCTTGCTGACTTCAATCTGATCAACAGCTTCCAATTTGATATCGATATTACTTTTAACAAATGATTCAATGAGCTTTTGACTTTCAGGGGCAATTGTTTGAGCGAAAAGATTACCGATGAAAAATAATGCGATTAGTGAGGTGATGAGTCTTTTCATTTCGTTACGGTTTTAATAACACTTGAAGATAATTGAATTTTAAGACCCGGAAGACAAATGAGATTGAAGAATTATAGCATTTAGTCCGATTACAAAACTGTCATTATTATAAATCTATCTGGGACAGCATTATTTAGGGCCGGTCGAAATTATATTATCCGCCATGCCTGACTACGGCGGAATAGCCGCATCCCTCCCATCACACCCGGAATTATCGCTATATTTGAACTTGCACCGGAGATCACCGAATTATCCGGCAACAACTGTATGGCAATGAAATACGAAGACTTTATCATCACATCCCTTGGTAAATGCAACGTGGTCTCACCGCTGAAACAGGGACAGCGGACCATAAGCCCCGTATATAAGTTCATCAATGATGATGAGAGGGTTATCTATGACGTCACCGCTGAAAACTATGACCATTGCAAGACGACAGGCCAAACACCCGTATCGTTCGAAAAAGCCGGACCGAAGGAAACTATCTACTTCGAACCTGCAAAGACCAAGGTGGGGATAGTTACCTGCGGAGGACTCTGCCCCGGGGTCAATAATGTCATCCGCAGCCTCGTCAACCAGCTCTATTACCGCTACGGAATAAAAAGGATCCTCGGCATAAGATACGGTTACGAAGGGCTTATTTCCGAATACAGCCACGAGGTCATTGAGATGACCGCGCCCATGGTAAGTGAGATACACCTTTCGGGAGGAACCTTCCTGGGAACATCAAGGGGCGAACAGGATGTTGAAAAAATGGTAGATACAATAGAGATACTGAACCTCAATATCCTGTTTTGCATCGGAGGAGACGGTACCCTCCGCGGCGCTCATGCAATATACGAGGAGATACATAAGAGAAACCTGAAGATCTCCGTAGCGGGCATCCCGAAAACCATCGACAATGATATCGACCTGATACAGAAATCGTTTGGTTTTGAGACTGCGTTTTCAATTGCAAATGATATTATCAGGAACGCGCACAATGAGGCCTCGGGTGCATATAACGGGATTGCCCTCATTAAACTGATGGGCCGCGACTCCGGGTTCATCGCCGCCAATGCCGTGCTGGCCATACAGGAGGTTAATTTTGTCCTGATACCGGAAATCTCATTTGATCTCTTCGGTACCGACGGATTCCTGGCCATCCTGAAAAAGCGTCTTGAAGAGAGACATCATGCCGTGATTGTGGTTGCCGAAGGAGCCGGTCAGGATCTGTTCGAATCCAAAACCTGGGAGACAGATGCGTCGGGCAATGTAAAGCATAAGGACATCGGAATATTCCTCAAGGAGAAGATAAAGGCAGAGTTCAGCGCATTGGGATTCCCGTTTTCGCTGAAATATATTGATCCGAGCTACATCATACGCAGCGCTCCTGCCAATGCCAATGACAGCAAGTTCTGCAACCTGCTTGCGCAGAATGCCGTACACGCCGCCATGGCCGGCAAGACAGACTTTGTCATAGGATTCTGGAATAACCAGTATACCCTTATGCCTATCGCAGCAGTGGTTGCCAAACGCAAAAAAATTGATGTTGAAGGCGAACTTTGGTGGAATGTACTTGAAGCCACCGGACAGCCTATCAGCATGAAGAACAACCTGGAAGCCGGTGACAGACAGATAGCGGGGAATTAATACCCAATGCCGGCAGTTTCGCCTGGCTGAAGATCCTGGCTCATAACTGGTAGTCTCCCCTGGATGAAGGTTAAACCTCTTCCGGCAGCCTCCGTGGCATGAAGGCCTAAAACTCTAACCCGACAGACACCTCAAGCATCCCGAAGGGCTTTATCTCTTTGCCTTCACGGGGAGTGAGATCATCCTCGCCGGCCCCGGGCTCCGTATAGCGCCAGTCATATTTATTCCTTTCGGCACCGAAATATATGCCTGTATTAAGGAACAACCCCTCTCTGATAAACTTGTCAATCTTGCGATTCGATGCAGGAATCAGCTTCTCCCCGAACATGAACCTGTACCCTGTGTTAACCATGAGGATCATCTTGCTGTTGTCACGGGTCCACTCATTGAAATAGTCCTCCAGGTACAGCACGTCAGAGAACTCATACTCAAACATGAGCCCGAGATAAGCCCTGTCAACCTTTGTCTTGAAAAACTATATGGGTCCGCCTCCGAAGGCGATGCCCGAAAAATGGTCCGGCCTCCCTCCCTTGTCAACATCAGCCTGATGGAGAATCGGTGTCAGAGCGCCCACCGATGAAAACCTCACATGGGTATTAAATGACAGTTTCCGCGTCAGGTTATACTCAGCGCTCAGCACCGGACCGAACTGCACGAACCCGAGCAGGTTTGAGTGAATCGCCCATCTCGGGAAGCTGGCCGCTTGAGATTTCGGTTTATAGTTTTTGCTGACTTTGCCCGGGTAATCTTGCGGATACGTCAAAGAGGACCATGGCTCCTCCCCGCTGGCAAATAACGAAGTCAATATTAAGACCGTCAGGATCAGAACTTTCTTCATTGCACAAATTGTTTCAAGAGCTAAAATAGAAAAACGTCAGCCGGTTCACTATATTTCATCTAAATTTATTTATCTATGCCGGACAGCTGAGGCGCTATGTTTACATGGGCTGATCTCTGTCTGACAGCTGAACCGCAATGTTTACATAGGCTGATCTCTGTCTGACAGCTTAAGCGGCATATTTAAATGAGCATATCGCCGTTATCCAGCCTCTCTGTGACGAGATGCTCTTTCTTGCGGGCGCCTGGCGGAACAGTATTCCTCTCCCCTATCTGCTGCCTCCACATGGCATAATAAAGACCTTTCTTCCTCAGCAGAATATCGTGCGTCCCCTCCTCAATGATCTTTCCCTTCTCCAGGACATAGATGCGGTCAGCATGCATTATGGTCGACAGGCGGTGAGCAATCATAAGCGTGATCTGCTGCTTCCCGGCTGATACCTCCCTGAGCGTCCCGGTGATCTCCTCCTCAGTTATGGAATCAAGCGCCGAGGTAGCCTCGTCAAAGATGAGGATCCTGGGATTGCGTATCAGCGCCCTCGCAATGGCCAGCCTCTGCTTCTCACCCCCTGAGACCATCTTCCCTCCCTCACCAAGGAGCGTGTCAAGTCCTTTTGGAGAACTCTCAACAAGCTTGATTGCAGAAGCTTTCTTCAATGCATCATAGATCTCCTCATCCGTCGCATCCGGTTTGACAAACTGCATGTTCTCCCGTATGGTGCCCGAGAAGAGCTGCGTGTCCTGCGTCACAAACCCCAGTTGCCGGCGCATCTGGTTGTACCTTATGTCCCTGGCTGCAATATCATCATAGTAAATGGTGCCTTTTGTCGGTGTATACAATCCCACCAGCAGCTTCACCAGGGTCGACTTCCCGCAACCGGATGGTCCGACGAAAGCAATCGAATCGCCCCTGACGGCCCTGAAGGAGAGATCCTCAATTGCATCGGTCTCGGCCTTTTTATAACGAAATGTGACATGGTCGAAACGGAGGTTCTCGATGTCGCCAACCTCAACCGGCTCTTCAGGCCGGTATTCCGGCTCCTTCTTCATCAGCTCATTGAAGATCTCCAGAGAAGCTTCGGCTTCACGATATGAAAGGATAATGCTTCCGAGGTCCTGAAGAGGATAGAGAATTCGGGTGGAGATGAACTGCATTGTAATAAGTTCGCCCGTGGTAAGCATATTACGGAAAATGAGCCAGAGGAGTATGAAGAGGATCGATTCCCTCAGGATGAGCAATACGGAACTCTGAAGGAAGGTAAGCGACCTGATTTTTTTAACCTTGCTGATCTCCAGACCATAAATCTTCTTTGTGAAGGTCTTTAACCGTTTAATCTCCGGGTATGTCAGGCCCAGGCTCTTCACCAGTTCAATATTTCTCAGTGATTCGGTGATGGAACCGCTCATCTTGTTGGTCTCCCTGACAACGGAGCGCTGTATGGTCCGGATCTTCCTGCTCAGCAGCCCTGTAAGACCGCCAAGTACAACAACCCCAATCAGAAAGACGGGTATCAGCGCCCAGCTTTTGGTGACTGAATACCATATCAGGAAGGCCACTCCTACGACTGTCGTGAACAGGGTGGAGATGAATGATGTAATAAACCTCTCATTGTCACGCCTTACTTTCTGGAGCACAGAGAGCACATGCCCGCTGCTTGTCTCTTCAAATTCGTGGTAGGGAAGCCGCAGTGTATGCCTCAGTCCCTCATCGAAAACCGACAATCCGAACTTCTGAACCACTACCCGGGTGACAAATTCATTGAAAGCCCGGGCCAGTCTTGCCAGCAGGGCGATGCCGACGGCGAGGGCCAGTAGCCTGAGAGCTCCCCTGATGAGCTCACTGTTCAGTGCGGCCGTCGGGATTGACAGCGTAAAGGTCGATGATCTTTCCGAAGATGATGGGGTCAATAAGCTCAAGCACCTGCGATATGGCTGCCAGACCCATTGCAAGAAACAACAGGCCTTTAAAGGGTTTAAGGTACTTCCAGATTATTTTCATTAAAACAAAATTGGCTCTGTTCTAGCATTGGAAGAAACAGAGCTTTGAAGCTGCAATACGTAACGGGCAGATGCAATGGTCTAAATGGCTGCCTTGAATGTATCGCCCTGGCTCAGGTCACCCGTCTGCCATCCTTTGCGAAGCCATGATGAACGCTGTGCGGCGGAGCCGTGGGTGAAGTTGTCGGGAACGACCCGGCCCTGGTACTTCTTCTGCAGTACATCATCACCAATGGATGATGCCGCATTCAGAGCCTCCTCAATGTCACCGGGCTCAAGCGAGTCGAACATCCGGCTGGCGTGATGTGCCCAGACCCCGGCGAAAAAATCGGCCTGGAGCTCCAGCCTCACGGTGAGCTGATTGCCCCTCACCTCGCTCAGGCGCTGGCGCTCAGCCGTCACTTCGTCAAGTATGCCCATCAGGTTCTGCACATGATGACCTATCTCGTGGGCAATCACGTACGCCACGGCAAAATCGCCCTGGGCTCCGTATTTTGTCTGAAGATCATCGCAAAAGCTGAGGTCGATGTATACCTTCTCATCTCCCGGACAGTAGAACGGACCGCTGGCCGCAGTGGCATAACCGCAGGCCGACTGCACCTGGTCCCTGAACAGCACGAGCGTTGGTCTGCGATAGGTAGACCCGGCCTCCCTGAAGAGCTTATCCCATACCTCCTCCGTATCAGCCAGCACCACAGAGACAAACTGTGCCATCTGGTTCTCCTCTTCAGAAGCTTCAATGGGGCCTGACGTGGTCTGACCCCCTCCTGTCTGCTCAATTATACTTGACGGATCACCGCCTAAAAGATAGACCAGCAACACTATCACCAGTGTTCCTATTCCTCCTCCCATAACCTTGCCACCTGTGCTCATCCCCCTGCGGTCTTCAACATTGCCGCTACCTCTGCGTCCTAGCCATTTCATGTTAATATACTTATATCGTTTTCGAAATTAAGAACACGAAAGATACAAAATTCGGTACAGAATTAATAAGTTATGCGGTGAACAAATCCTGTCACCTCTTGTTTAACCATTAAAAGCATTAAAGCATGAAAACAAAAGGAGTATTATTTATCGCATTAATTTTCAGTCTGTTAACAATAAACAACAAAACTATGGCACAGGGATATACATTTCCGGAGCTTCCGTACGCTTACAACGCGCTGGAGCCCTATATTGACGCCCAGACGATGGAGATTCATTACACGAAGCATCACAGGGCCTATTTTGACAACTTCGTAAAGGCGGCTGCAGAGAACAAGATCGACAACCTTACTCTCGAAGACATATTTTCAAGGATAAGCATTTATCCGGCTGCCATCCGCAACAATGGAGGAGGATTCTATAACCACAAACTATTCTGGAAGGTCATGGGACCAAACGCCGGCGGTCAGCCTGAAGGAGACCTGCTAAAGGCAATAACTGAGACCTTTGGTTCATTTGACAAATTCAAGGCCGAATTTGAAACTGCAGCCAAGACACAGTTCGGAAGCGGATGGGCATGGCTGGCGGTTGACGCTAACGGCAAACTGTTCGTCTCACAGACCCCCAACCAGGATAACCCGCTGATGGATGTGGTTGCCAAACGCGGCAAACCCATCCTGGCACTCGATGTGTGGGAACATGCATATTATCTTAAATACCAGAACCGCAGGCCTGAATATGTCAGCAACTTCTGGAACGTGGTCAACTGGAAAAAGGTAGCTGATCTGTACAGTGAAGCACTGAAGTAATAGTTTTTTATCAGATAACCTGAAAAGGGAGGCTCTTTGGTTAAGAACCTCCCTTTTTCATTACCCGGTCAACGCCGCCGGTCAACCCCGAACAGGCGATTTTAATCTGCCGCCGGCTACTTATCCCCTATAATCCTGTAGCCCAGCGAGAACTGCAGGAAATTGTTCCTCCATGGATCAACATATTCAACGTCATTAGAAGCGGAGACCAGTCCGATAACATACCTGACAGTAAAATTGATTCTGAAAGGCAGGTTGGCTTCGGCGCCAAATACAAGGCCTACATCCAGGGGATTGTACCACTCTTTTATGTCATAAACTTCCCCATCATCCTTGTCCTCCTGCTTTGCCGCCAGCAGATAGCCAAACTGTGGTCCGATATGAACGTTGGCATACTTTATCGGCTGATACTTGAATAGCAGAGGCAGATCAATGTAAGTAAGCAGGTCCTTGACATTGTAGTAAGGATCATCCCAGTCGGAGCCCCTGGAGCAGACCACAAGTTCTGCCTGTAAACCAAACTTGTCAGTTACGAAGAAATTGCCATACACACCGGCATTGTATCCTATAAGCTGGCGCACTGCAACTCCCTCACCGGACCCCGTGGTAGACTGTGTTGCAAGGTTGATACCGCCCTTTACACCGGCACCCAATTGCGGCTGGGCTGTCAATGAGGCTGAAAAAAGCAGTGACACACAAAGAGTCAAAAGTGAATTCTTTCTCATAAGTAATCCGTTTTAGTGTTAAAATCAATGAATTAAAGTTAAGGCTTGGAAAAGCCAATGTCAATTTTTTTTACAGGATTACTTTGAGAACTCTTTAATTTTTACATCCGAAGCAGACCTCGTTCTCCAGCTTGCGTCCGGCGAAGAAGTCGTCTATGTTTTTCAGCGTAGTCTCGGCAATGTTCTGGATGGCTTCGCGGGTGAAGAATCCCTGGTGCGACGTGATGATCACATTGTTGAATGTCAGAAGCCGCGCCAGCACATCATCAGCCAGCACCCTGTCAGAGAGATCCTCGAAGAAGAACTCGCTCTCCTCCTCGTACACATCCAGTCCTGCCGACCCCACCTGTCCACTCTTTAGCCCCTCTATCAGGTCGGCTGTCTTTATCAGCTTGCCTCGCCCGGTATTGATAAGCATCACCCCCTTCTTCATCATACCAATTGATGAGGCATTGATCATGTACTCGGTCTCTTTTGTCAGCGGACAGTTGAGTGAGATTATGTCGGAATCCCTGTAGATCTCCTCAAGACCGGCATACCTGCTGCCTGTCTCTGTGGCAAACTGCTCATCAGGATACATGTCGTTGAGAAGCACCTCCATCCCGAAACCCCTGAGTATCTGTACCAGCACCTTCCCTATCCTGCCCGTTCCTATCACTCCTGCCGTTTTTCCATTCATATCAAATCCCAGGAGCCCGTTCAGGGCGAAGTTCGTGTCGCGGGTCCTGAAATAAGCCCTGTGGACCTTCCGGTTGAGGGTGAGCATCAGCGCCACGGTGTGCTCCGCAATGGCGTGCGGTGAGTACGAAGGAACGCGCACCACACTTATGTTGTTGAGCGCCGCCTTGAGGTCAACATTATTGAACCCGGCTGATCGGAGAGCTATGAGCTTCACCCCGTATTCCTTCAGCTGCATTATCATCTCCGCATTGACAGTGTCGTTCACGAAGATCACAACAGCATCATACCCCTGTGCGAGGACGACGTTGTCAGAGGTAAGGTGGAACTTGAAGTATTTTATAGTGTATCCGTATTTCGAGTTCAGCTCGTTGAACGACTCAATATCATACGGCTTGGCATCAAAAAATGCAATTTTCGGTTTGTCCATTATAGCATGTGTTGTTATTGAGATAACCCTGGCCGCGGCATTTTGTTCTTCTGGAAATGCCTTTTAATCATCGGGAACATAAAATGCAGGACCACCGGAGTAAAGAGAGTCCGGCCGGGTACAACTATGCTACAATCACTTAAAATTAAACCTTGAACAAGGGAACTCCTTTAAGCGCCTTTTCCTTGATTTTCATAACCTCTGACTGATCCAGCGGCTTAAGCTTGTCTGAGAGCGCGAGCGCCTGACGGAACAGATTCTCATCTCCCGGAGGTATTGCCGCCGTTACCGGATGTGACAGGGTAAACCGCAAGCCCATAGTGATATCTTCGGGAGTTGTCAGAGGTTCGTACCAGCATTTGGGGTAGCCCGACCGGTCAGCACCTTCAGGCCATGGTCCTTTCGCCATTGCCTTCAGGGCCAGGATCCCCATGTTCTTCTCTTTCGCCTTTGCCATCACACGGGGTCCGAAGTTACCGGCATGCCAGATTGCATAGCTGAAAGGAAAAAGTATCGTGTCAAAGTCAAACCTCTCCATCAGCGCCATGGCAGCCTCCTCTGAATGAGCTGAGAACCCGATGAACCTGATCTTCCCCTCCTTCTTTGCCTCAAGGAATGTCTCCATAGCACCTCCCGGTCCAAGCAGGGTATCAACATCTTCAAGGCTGGTAACGGCATGATGCTGATACAGGTCGAAGTGGTCAGTACGCATGTTCTTCAGCGATTGCTCCAGCTCCCTTCGAGCCCCGGCTTTTGTCCTCTCTGTGGTCTTACAGGCAAGGAAGATATTCTTCCGGTAGGGCTCAAGGGCAGGACCAAGTTTAACTTCGGCATCACCGTATGAAGGGGCAACATCAAAATAGTTGACCCCGGCATCAATTGCCATTCTGACGGCATCAGAGGCTTCGGATGGCGTCGCGTTCATGACCACGATACCTCCAAAACCGATGACAGAGAGCATCTCGCCTGTCTTGCCAAGTGATCTCTTCTCGAGTTTTCCGGGGGCCATACTCCTTGTCATTCCCGAAAGATCGGAAGGGAAAAGTGTGATGGCAGGAACAGCTGCTGCTGCTGCAACAATAAACTTCCTTCGTTTCATTCGTTTAAATATTATTTATTTTATTGGTCGAATGGAACTTGCATGAAGCTTTTAATCATATCCTTATGTGAGTTCCTGCTCATGCAAGTTTCATATCACTTAATTTTAAGAGGATCTTCAGCCCGGAGGTAAAATTCATTATGTAACCTTTCGATATCATCATTTTCTTTGAGATACCTGATCAGCGTCGCAAGCTGAACGGCGTTTTTTGTAACTAACAGTTCGCCTAGCCTTTTGTTCGGTTGAGCCGTGTCTCCGGCATAATGATTCGGGAAGCGTGCATACCAGCCAATACCGGAATATCCGTAGGGCATCCTGTCAAGTCGTCCCTGGCTGGCACCAGACTCCATTCCAATGGCTCCAACATCAACCAGGTCAGGACGGATGAAGTACATCATCGAGGTCTCATTCTCCCCGGCATGGCCGTCTGAGGCTGCCTTTCTGAGTGACCTTGATCTCCCTGTCCATCTCCGTATCGGATCCCCCCTGGAAAAGTACAACGATGTAATCCTTCCTGGCGGCGAGCTGCGACTGGCAGAAATACTGCAGGAAATAGGTGCTTCCGCCGTGACCGTTATGGAGAATGATCTTCTTCAGCCCGTTCCTCGAAAGCTCCTCGCAGGTCTCCTCAAGCATCTGCCACATCAGATCATTGCTGTATGCGATGGTGCCAGGCTGATGTTTCGCTTCAAAAATCTGACCCACATAATATGCGGGGAAGACAACGGCATACTCCTTCTCCGCAGCCATCACCGCTGCTGCCCTTGCCTCGTAGAGGTCTGTCCCCAGCGGGAGCTGCGTGGCATGCTTCTCGATGATACCTATCGGGATGACGCAGACACCTCCTGACAGCTCAACAGCCTTCACAAACTGGGGCGAGGTCAGCTCCTCCATCTGGCTGGGTATCCCTACCGTCAACTCAGACTGTTGAACCGGGACCCCGGACTTTCTTTCAGACGGTTGTACGGGGACCCTGGTCGTCCACTTCTGCTGCTGCCCGGCAAGCGCCATCGTGACCACCATCAGGGCAAAAAGTACAATATTTCTCTTCATCGTTTTCTTTTTAAGGAACACCTAAATTAACCCTTCCGCGGGACTATTCAAAATTAAAAGAGGCTGCCCGGACAGGACAGCCTCTCTTGTTTGCAGATCTTACGACCTCATTTAACCGGATCCTAGTACATCACTGTATCAAAGAAAAGCCTGGTTAATGGAGAATCACCACCGATCTTTGCGGATGCAGCTTCGTAATTCTCTGCATTTAGTGTCTGCTCCGAAACAGGGTAAAACAAACGGACAGGCACTTTGTCAATTTCCTGCAGATACTCAGGCGGAGCAAATAACCGCGGATAATCCAGTCTCCTGTATGAGTTCCAGAGAGTTTGTCCGCGAAGCCAGTAGGCCAGCCATGCCTGGGTGCCGATCTTCTGCTTCCAGTCAGTGAAGGCAGTTGCGTATGCCACCGATGGCTGACCCAGATATGCATCTGCTTCAGCACTGGTGCCACCCCAGAAGAGGATTGATGATCTGACTGCATTGTTATAATGTCCTGCGGCAGTCCCGCCTACTGAAAAACCTCTTTCAACAGCTTCGGCCAGCAGGAACTCAGTTTCGGTGTAGTCCATGATAACCCAGGGTCTGTCAGGCGTCAGGTGTATCGGATTAACGTGTGAAAATGAGGGGTATCCGTTTGCTTCGCCCTGCGCTCCGCCTAAATAAACGGGGGGATTGCTTCCGTCAACCGGGATGGCATAGACTCTAAGACGGGGATCGGTGACTGTGACACTCAGGATAGGATGCACAGGAGCAGGAGTAGTGGGCTGCATGGCATCAATGAGATTGGATGTCACAACATAGTCATCACGACCGGAGGCTACAAAATCCACATACTGCTGATTCTGGTTGGGACTTGCTGCCAGGTAGTGCATCTGCATAACATCCCCCGCTGTGAATACATGAGGAGCAGCGGATTCAACAACGGTTTTTGAATAACCGGCATCGACATCAAACAGCATTAAGCCCATCCTGAGTTTTAATGTGTTTGCAAATTTGTACCACATCTCAGTTTCGTTTGCCATACCACCGAAAATGTTATCATACCCTGAAGGCATACCCGGTTCAGTAAAGGTCAGATTATCCATTGCGGCGCTCAAACGGTCGATAAGGTCTTTGTAGATAGTCAGACCGTCATCATATACGGGAGAAGGAATAGTAAAATCAAGTGCTTCTGTATATGGCATATCTCCAAAATTTTCAACCACATAACTCCATGCATATACGGTCATTATCTCTATGATAGCCAATTGATTATCACGTTGAGCCTGAGTAATCCCGAGGATAGACTGAGTCTGCAGTACTTTTGCGGCTTCCTTGTAGTTCATGAGCACAAGCCTGTAAAGGGTATTCGATGCGAGAAGAGGAATTCCACGGGTAGTCATGTCGTACCTGGTTTCATCGAAATAGGTAGTTGCGGCCAGATGCTGCATCCACATCACAGTCACATTTGCGTTTACATTTTGATTGGACAGCTGATTGATTAACTGCCGGGTGGCACCGTTATAGAGCGATTCCCCCGATACCTCAGCAAAATCCTTTACGTTTACATTCAGGTCTTCCAGTTTGCTGCAGGCAGAAAATACCAGGAGAACCGAAAGAATTACTAATATCTTTTTCATGGTCTTTCGATTAGAAGTTAAGTTTTAAGTTGAAGCTGAAATCACGGGTCGTGGGAAGTGATCCTGTTGAGTAACCCTGGATATTGCCGGCTGTCATGCCTGATTCGGGATCAGCATATGGCAGACTTTTCTGAATGATCCAGAGGTTCGAAGCGATTGCACTTATTGACACACCTTTGATAAAGGTCCTGCTCAAAAATGAGGAAGGAACATTGTATGTGAATACCACTTCTCTCAGCTTTACAAAACCGGCATCATAAATGAATGCTTTCTGGGGCAGGATGCCTGCTCCGAAAGCATCTGAGTTGGTTGCATCAACACGTGTCTTGTTGGGTACGCTGACACCATTGACAATATTCACGCCTTCAATGATGTAACCGCCGCTTGTGGCTGCATAACCCTGGCTGTGATCAGACGGGTTAATATAGACCAGCGGATCCCTGACCGGATTACCCAGGTCATTGATAAAAGCAGTCTCGGGATACAACCCGCTGTACATGCCATAATACATATCGAGTGACCAGATATCGCCACCTTTCTGCATGTCAACAAGGAAGCTGAACGCCAGGTTTTTATAACTGAACGAGTTATTGATACCACCTGTCCAGTCGGGAGTAAAGTTCCCGATGGGTATGGCGGCTGAGGAAGTTAAAACCGGTCTGCCTGTGTTCGCATTTATGATAATGTTTCCGTCAGCATCATAAGTATAATCCTTGCCTTTGATTTCACCGTATGGCTTTCCAACCTCTGCGTTAACAGTAACGCCACCTTGCAGGTTGACTGAATTAAGGCGAAGATTAGTTATCCCGGGTAACAGGGAGATAACCTCGTTCTTATTCCTGGACCAGTTTGCAGCCACATCCCATCTGAAGGAACCGACTGTAACCGGTGTGGCGGTCAATGTGATCTCAATACCCTTGTTTTGGATTTCGCCGGCATTGATCATAATGTTTTGATAACCGGTAGTCTGGCTCACAGTAAGCGGGATGATCTGATCAAGTGAACTGGTCTTGTACAGGGCCATGTCAAATCCCATCCGGCTTTTAAAGAATGACATTTCAAGGCCGGCTTCAATACTGTTGGTACGCTCGTTTTTCAGGTTCTCATTCCTTTTTGAAGGCGCGAGCTGATTATTGGCTCCGTTCATCGGGTAGTTAGCCAGGTAAACATCAAAAAGCTGATCAAACCCTGCGAGATTGCCCACCTGGGCATAATTCAGACGAAGCTTGCCAAGTGACATCCAGTCCGCATTGACAAGATTGGAGAAAAGAAACGCCCCGGTTATTGAAGGATACCGGTATTTATTATTGTCCACTGGCAGAGTAGAAGCATAATCCTGACGGTAAGTACCATCCAGGAACAGGAAATCCTTATACCCCAGTGACACGCTGCCGTAATAGCTCCTGACGCCCACTACCTGGTTAACTTCCAGGGGGAAGGGTAAAGGACTTGCAGTATTCTGCAGGGAATAGACTCCGGGAACAAGCAATCCGCCGTTTGTGGCGTTGGAGAAGTATGTGTTGTTGGTTCTCCTCTCATTGAATCCCAATACACCGTTGAGGCTGAATGAGGAGCCAAGGTTTTTCTTGAATCTCAGCATCAGGTCAAAATTGTACTCGCTGAAAGTATTGTCCCTGCGAAGATAGCCTGACTCAACCCTGTCCGGAATGTTCTGAATCCCGAAGCGCATGGATACACTTCCCACTGCTCTTCTTTCTTCCTGCAGCTCATAATATGAATCGGCTGAAATGCGTCCCATCACATCCAGCCAGTCGGTAATCTTATAACTAGCTGAAGCGTTGCCGATAAAGCGGTTTCGTCTGTCTGTCTCATAGTTCTCGTATGCATCCCAATATGGATTATTGGAATAAATCGGATAGTCTAATGACGAATTATAATTCCATGTCAGATTTCTGTGAGTAAGCTCATATGCAGTCTTCAGGTCCATAAAATCAAGGTTCATCTGCTGCCACTGCCGGAAATTGGAGGTAATATTACCATTGTATCCGGTGGCATTACGGCCTTTACCTTTCTGTAAAATGTAATTGGCTATGCCGGTAACCGTAAGTCTTTTATTTATGTTCCACTGCCCGCTAAGCATCACGTTATTTCTTTTAAGTGAACTGTTGGGAAGCAATCCCTGGGTGTTGTAATTGGTATATGATAACCTGACAGAACTAAAATCAGTAGCCTTATCAATAGCTACTGTATTCGTATATGTCATCGGTGTCTCGAAGAAAGTAATCGGTCCGTTTTTCGTAAATTCATAGGGCTTCGATTGCTTGTACCAGGGTGATTCGGGGTCAACTGAGTACCAGCCCCAGATCGGCTGACCGTCGAATGCAGGGCCGAACGATGCGTCTTCAGTTGTCTGCAGCCATCTGACCAGCGGATCATTGACGGGATCACTGGTTGTGAGGCTTCCTGAAGCTGTTCTCCAGGCAAAGTCAGGAGGGTCACCGTAACCGTATCCGGCACCGTATTGATCCTGATAGGTGGGGAATGTTGATTTGTCAATTTTGCTGATGGTGAAGCCGGAGCTCAGTGATACGCCTATGGGAGCCTTCTCACCTTCTGCCAGGATCTTCCCTCTTTTGGTGGTGATCATAATAACACCGGCCGATGCGCGGGATCCGTACAATGCGGTAGCGGCGGAACCTTTCAGAACGTTGATTGATTCAATACTTTCGGGATCAATATCTGCAGCAGCATTCCCGTAGTCATACCCGGCGCCGGTTGCGGCCTGACTGGAGGTTACACCAACCTCGGTGTATTTCCCGATGTTATTGTTGATAGGCACCCCGTCAACCACGTAAAGGACCTGGTTGCTGTTAATCAGCGATTTGCTGCCGCGGACAATAACGTTTGTAGAGCCCCCCATGTTCTGGTTCCTTTGAATCTGGACACCGGAGATTTTGCCGGAAAGGTTGTTCATGAAGTTGGCTGTCTTGACATTGGAAATTACGTCCCCCTTTACTTCCTGCGTGGCATAGCCTAAAGATTTTTTCTCGCGGGAGATGCCGAGGGCTGTGACAACTACTTCATCGAGGCCAACCAATTCGGATTCCATAATGACATTGATGACAGAACGTCCGTCAATCGCTGCCTCCTGCGGTTTCATGCCGATAAAGGAGAAAACCAGTGTCGTCGCATTGGCAGGCACTTCCAGTGAATACGTTCCATCCGTACCTGTTGATGTGCCGATTGCGGTACCTTTTACAATAACAGTAACAGCGGGAAGTGTTCCCTCTCCCTCAACGGAGGAGGTGACGGTTCCCGTAATTACTCTAGTTTGTGCCAGGAGTGCCGAAGCACCCGCCACAAAAAAGACAAAACACAAAAGCAATTTTTTCATAAGCTTTTCATTAAGGTTAGTGGTTAAAATGATTATAAATGCTAAGCCGAAGCTGATAGCAGCAACCCGCAAATAGTAGTAAACAGAAGCAGTAATCTTTTCATGGCACTTCGATTAACACTAATCCTAAAAAAAAACGGCATCTACAGAATTTGGGGAGCTTTCCATCCCGGCAAATTCATGGCTAAAAAAAATCAAACCTGGCAGTACGATTTACTGTCATCTGAAAACCGGCACTGTACTTTACTTTACTGTCCTGTCATCTGAGTACCGGCACTGCATTTTACTGTCATCTGAATGCCGGCACTGTACTCTACTGTCATTCTGAGTACCGGCACTGCTTTTTACTGTCATCTGAATGCCGGCACTGTACCTTACTGTCCTTTGAGTACCGGCAATGCATTTTACTGTCATCTGAATGCCGGCACTGTCCATTGCCGGATTCATGACTAAAGACCGGTATGCCCCATACCTGTTGCATGGAGATATTGTTAATCAATTGTTAATGATTGTAATGCGTTGACTGTCTTCTAAATAGACCCAGGCCTACATCCTTCGGTCCCGACTGAAACTGGTAGTTTCTGATTGTCAGACTGGCGACTGCTGACCGGCGACTGCTGACTGGCGACTGCTGACCGGCGACTGCTGACCGGCGACTGCTGACCGGCGACTGCTGACCGGCGGCCGGGATGCTCTGCTATCTGCCCATAAAAAAAGGAAGCGTCTGGCTTCCTCGATTCGTACTGGTCGGTCTGCAGGGACTCGAACCCTGGACCCGCTGATTAAGAGTCAGCTGCTCTACCATCTGAGCTACAGACCGGAAAAATTAATTGCGCGAAATTACACTTTTTTCGCTTATCACAGCATTATTTTCTTCGCGCCTGGTTAATCATTGAATCGCACTAAACGTAATGCCATGTTTATCATTACATCGCAATGAATATAGTGCCAAAGCAATAAATTTGCAGTAATTAGCATCGCACCGCAACAATCACTGTTTCAATACAATAAATCCCTCCCGCGGAATCGCCCTGTAGACGATCTTCGCCTCGGCCTTGGGAATCCATATCTTGATATAGGGAACATACGATGGCGTCCTGAACCTGACAACCTCCCTCAAGGTGGCCCTGGCGTTCCTTGACCTGTCTTTCAGGTCAAAGAAAAACTTCGCCCTCCTGTCAGCCCCAACAGTATCTTCCTGTTGCTCGAAATAAAAACGGATGTCACGGTCGGTGTCAATCGTGAAAAAGACAGCCTCGAAGTCGGTGGTGTCAGGCTTCGCATCGATCTTTACCTCTGAAGTATCCTTCGGGGCGATCTTCACCTGTACCGGATCCTTCATGAAGGTGGCCTGCATGCCTGTGATGGCCAGAGGCGTCGAGAGCATGCTGTACACAGCCTCCTGGTTCGCTCTCTCGAAGAAGGGTGAGACATCGTACTCGTCAATCCTGATCGACCTGACCGGTACCCCCTTTATCAGCAGTTGTAAAACGCTGTCACGGATGTTGATGAGCAGACCGATTGAATCAGAATCCGCCATCCTGACCTGCGAGCTCAGGAACGCCTTTTCCCTTATCATTTCGATATAACCGGGGATGGCACAGAGGTTTATTGTGTCTCCCTCCTTCTGCTCGAGCGAGGCGAAGTAGGCATCGTCAAAAGCCCTGACAGAATGGTTGACGGCCGAGACCGACTTTGCAAGATAAAATATGACAAAGAGGGCCACCAGTGCACGCGCCGATTATGTACCATTTATGTTTATCCCAGTTCATAGCTGATGGCGTTGTCAGTAAATATATACCCTTGACCCGACGCTGAGCGCGTAGAACACTGCTTCGAGGTCATCGTCATTGAGCCTTACGCATCCGTGCGTCACCGGCATCCCGAGAAGTCGCTTGTAGAGGGTTCCGTGGATCAGGTACCCGTCGCCGAGGCTCATGGCATAGTCACCGAGAACACCGTATTCATATCTCGACGCGTCGGTCATACCGGGGATAGGCAGTCCCTCCTCCACAAAGGCCCAGTCGGGCTTTCGCCAGACGGGATTAGTAATCTTTCCCTGGATGGTTAACCTCCCGCGAGGGGTCTTGAAGATCCACTCTTTCTCCCCGTCTTTGGTCTTGAGAAGCGTGTAGCTGCCCGATGAACAGAATCCCTCGCGCACCAGCTTGCGGTTGCGGTAGAGCGAGAACCTGTTGTCAACGGTGTTGATGACCAGGTATGTCTGTGTGGGGATGAACGAGGCAAGCCTGCGCTCAAGCCTGCCTATCTCGTTTCGGGTTGCGGTTATCTGCCGCTGGATGGCACGGTTTTTAAGCAGGGTGGAATCGACCTTGCACTCCGCCCGGCTGGTGCCCCACGAGTGCTGGATGGCAGGTGCCATGTAAAGCGGAACAGAAGCCAGGAGAAGTAATACGAGAACGATGGAAAGGCTTATGACCGCTATCCTGGCCCGACGATCAGACCTGATGAAAAGCAAGGCTTTCTGCCAGGCATTTTTCTCTGCCGGGACACTTTCCGGTGCGTTATTTTCTGTCTGCTCTGACATGTTTACTTCGATCTGGATGAGAAAAACTCATCAAGTGTTAATGTGGAACCGATAATTGTAACCGGCGTGTCTTTGGAGGCATATTTATAGATAATGTCCATATCTGCATTACGGAGGGCCACGCATCCCTGAGTCCAGTTGGCGCCTTTTCCACCTTCACCGTGGACCTCGATCAGGTCACCTATGCGTGCATCGGCGGGCAGCTTTCCGTTCCTGATCCTCTCATTGAACTCCTGTATGTCAATCTTATTCGGATAATTGATCAACAGCGCCTTATAATAAATGGTGGAGCCTCCGGAGAGCTTTTTGGTCACTATATACTTCCCCTCGGGTGTAGCAAAGTCTCCCCTGCTCATCTTGTCGCCAAGCCAGTTTTTCCCGAACTCCGCCTCAAAGGTATATTTCTTTTTGCCACCGTGGTAAAGGTGACATACTGCGGGGATTTTTTCCACCAGTATTGCGTATGATCCGGACTTGCGGCTTTCGTTAATGGTGCTCGTGGCCCACTCCTGCCAGTCGGAGTAGTGTTTGAAGTAATCCTCGAGATTTTTTCTCGCAAGGTTATACGTGCCCGAAATATATTCATTTGCCTCGGTGAGTTTGATGTTCCCGTTGACATAGTTATCATTCTGCAGATCCACCTCTGCCTCTCTGAGCAGCAGTTTGCCACGGGCATGTTTCTTTTTTACATCCTGCGGGAGGGGCATTGAAAGGAATATCTTTTCAAACGACGCCATCTCCGTCTTCATGCGCCTGATCTCGTTTTCAAGGTTCGCCTTGAGACTGGTTGATCTTTTGATGGTGTTGAGTGTCGCCTCGTTGGCTTTTTTCTCTGCTGTTGAGGCAAATGCTATAACATTTTCGTAGTCGCGGAAGAGTATGTAGCGTTCATTCTCGACCCGCCAGGCGCTCATGGCCGAATCATAGTTGTTCTGTGCCTCTCTGAAGAGTCTCGGCGAATAGACCTCCGACTGGCGATCCCTGGCTTTGGCTATTGCCGCTCTTGCCATCTCCACCTCCGGTTGGGGCGGCTCAGGCACCAGGGCCCTGAAAAGCAGCACCAGGAGGAAGATTATGATGCCGGCGATGGCAGTGTAGATGATTAAGCCTATCAGGGAGCCCCTCTTCATGTGTCCTGTTTAAAAAAATCCCCGGGACCAGGCCCGGGGATCCATTTTAATTCCTGGTGGTATTACTTAGATTTTAATACCGGCTTTTGCCATTGCTTCCTTCAGCTCGGCGATGATGCCGTTGAGGCCTTCGGTAGCAGCTTTTACCTTGTCAACAACCATTACATAGTTGGTGCCACCGTCGTAGAGGACCTGAGTGTCGTTAAGAGAGGTCTCGATCACTGTCAGTTCATTATTGATCTCTTCAACAACTGCTCTGCCTTCCTTGCCCTTGGGAGCTTTCAGAACGAGAGCTTTTGCCTCAAAGAGAAGGGCTTTAGCGTCGGCCATCATGGTTTCGGCTTCAGTTTTAACTTCAGCTTTCCTTGCATCAACTCTGCCTGCCAGTTCACCTGCTTTGAGGGTGATAGCTTCAGCGTTAGCCTTGATAACTTTGAAGTCCTTGGCTGACTTTGACTTCTGTGTCTCGATATTCTGCAGCATGACTGTCAGAGAATCATTGAGAGCAGCGAATTCTACTGGATAGTAAACGTCAGTCTGGACTGTCTTGGCTGACTCGAGGGCTGCTGAAGCAGCATCGAGTTCTACCTGGGGAACTTTAGCGCAGCTGGTCATAAGGGCCACTGCAGCAACTGTAGCGATTGCTACGAAAAATCTGTTTTTCATTTCTGTTTAAAATTTGGTTCTGTTATTCTGTTAAAAAAGCTTACGATGTGTGGTCGTAAAATCGATGCAAAGGTAAGAAATTTTCCGTTGCAAAAATCCTTTATCAAGATATTTTTCAACATTTTTCCGGCCGGCGGTTGATAAAATCATCCTTCGGGCCAGGGGGGCCGGGCTGCCTCTTTGTGGCACCGGCCTGAAGCGGGAAGGCCGATAATACAACTCCAAATAAATTGCCCGGTGCCGATTAGCCCTGCTGCCGATTATTTTTCGACAGCTCCTCTGATCCGCGCCGGCTGGGCTTAATTCAATCCCCCTGAAGCCAGAAGGCCGATAATTACAACCAGGTATATTGCCAGGAGCACGAGAGAAATAATTGCCAGAATATACAGAATGAAAAATGCCCTGGTTTGTCTCTCGATGGCCGTTTCCAGGTCTTTTGGCGAGCTGGAAGAATTATAGCCTGTAAAGGCTTCGGCTGACTCTCTTAGTCTCTTACCCATAATAAAATAAGGCACTCCGAAGATTGCCCCTATTATTGTCAGGCAGTAGATTACTCCCCCGATCATTGCAAGCAGCCCGATAAAGTTCATATACTTTGTCAGGTTGGGCAGGGTTGCTGACAAAGGCAACTGTGCCTGGGTTTGGATCTGTGATTGGGTCTGGTCAGGTGTAAATTCCTCGTTTGACATAATTATTCCTCCATAGGTTAGATTGGTGAGATTTAAAATTACGATTTGTTTGATTCAAATCACATACGGAGGATTTAAATTTTGAGGTATTGCCTAGAGATAGGGAGATTAGCCTCGCATAAGAAGAAAAAGCTTTTGGCACAGCGAGAACCACATCCGCAGAGAGAGGGGCTTCGCTTCCGTTTTACAGCGGATAACTGATAGGCTGACCTTGAGTCCCCATCCCGAAAAACAGACATGATAAGATCTTAAGGCACATTTCTCCGGTTTCTTTGGATGCATTCACAGGCAGAAAGATTGGGTACCACTCCACTGTTTCAGCATTGTCGAGCGATTGTTTTCCGATGGATGATCCGCCCACCATTGTCACTTTCTTTTTTGTCATTCTCGTTCTGCCAAACGACTGATTATCAGGATTACAATTCTGTGCCACCATCATGGCCAGCAAAACGGTATCTGCACTCACCTCAATAATTCCGAAATATTCATTGTATTCGGAAAAAATGGGGACATCACCCAAAAATCCTTCGATCCGTTGTGTTCTTTCCGATCCCAGTGTATTTTCAGCTACATATCCGGTCCAGAGGTTGAAGCTCTCCTTCGTCTGATCGGTGGCATGCACTTTCACCCGGCTTGTGAAAAGGAAATCGCCTGCCTTTGTCTCGCCGTCATACAATTCAGTAATAAGAGGGTTGGTGATCGTTGAAATGCCTCCTTCATCCTTTACGGATCTTTCCTGCATTTCGATCCATCTGAGCCGGATTTTCGTTATTTTGCCGTCAGGGAACCGCATGGTTCCTCTCTTTTCCTGGATCACCTTTTGCTCATAGGACATGTCAATGCCCGTAATTTCAGTGAAGAGGGTAGCAAAGATGCCAGAACCTGATGGTACGATGTATTCGCTATCCCATCCTGACCGGTAGTCTAACCTGCTAAGGGTATCATTTCCCATCTCCAGGAGAGCAACGAAACTATTGGCACTCTTCCAGGCGCCATTGATCTTTAGCAGGGCACGTTCCGAACCGGGGAAAAGTGTGCGGATAAGCTCCTCCTTTTCTTCCGGAAAACCCACTGTGATCTTTTCATCGGACGGAGGCAGAGAGCCCAGTGCTTCTTTCACCAGCCTGCCGAAGATTGTGCGAAAGTCTTCCGGTGAAAGCCAGCGTCTCGCTGAAAGATAACCGGATGCGTCATAATATTCCAGTTCATGGGAAACCTCGTTTGAAATTACCGTCCGGCCGTTCTCCCTGACAATTATTCTCATCTTCCAGTGCATCGCAAATCCTACGGTAGCCCGGGTGATGAATGAGAAAATACCGATTTCGGGGCCTACAGTGGAGGTTGCAGCAGGCATTTCCGCTTTCTGATTCCCGGTTCCGGCAATGATTCTGTATTCCACTTTTTCAGGAAATATAACTTCTCCGATTTGAAGTTTTTTTATAAGCTCCTGCCGGGCGTCGCTGAAAATGGAATCACGAAGGTCAGGATAAAGAAAATAGTTCGGGAACCGCGTTTCATCAGTCCAGCGAAGTTCATGCTTGACCAATAGCACCCTGGCGATCTGTCCATTGCTTATCTGAAAAAGAGATAATGCGATCACAATAAGAATCCAGGTTTTCATCTTATTTTTATCAGTTGTATGCCTATATGCAAGTTACGAGAGGAAAAGGCCGAAGTCAAGTTTATTATGTTTTCATGTCTGACCCTCATGAGCAAACTCCCGAAAACAGAAACCGGACCACTTTTGGTGGTCCGGCCTGCATTGTCTTTTGCGGAGAGAGGGGGATTAGCTTCGCAGATCCCCGTGAAGAGAACCTGCTCCGAGTATGAATGCATGCGCCAGTTGGCGCGAGTATTTGGGTCTCCATGGGCTGCTCATCGAGAACAAGCTTTCTCTTCGCCTCCCCTAAAATACGAATCCATCTCAAAGGGGCAGTAAGCTTGGCTTCACTGCCC
>CAVYRA010000005.1:0-133534 GCA_963770745.1 uncultured Rikenellaceae bacterium | reverse complement strand
TCCATCTCTACTTCCATCTTGTCAGGATTGGTGACAAAATATGCGGAGATATATCCGCGGTCGAACTGCATTCCTTCAACTACCTCAACCTTGGTCTCGGTGCCTTTAGCCTCCTCGACAGTGATGACGCCTTCCTTCTTCACCTTATCCATTGCCATGGCAATGAGTTTACCTATCTCCTCATCATTGTTGCTGAGATGCGGGCAACCTGCTCAATCTTCTTGAGATCATCACCGACGCTCTTTGACTGGCTCTTCAGGCTTTCAACAACCGTTGCAACTGCCTTGTCTATTCCTCTCTTGAGGTCCATGGGGTTTGCACCAGCAGTGACGTTCTTGAGTCCTACGCTGATGATACTCTGTGCAAGGATGGTGGCGGTGGTAGTGCCGTCACCTGCCTGGTCTGAAGTCTTGGAAGCTACCTCCTTGACCATCTGTGCGCCCATGTTCTGATAGGGGTCAGAGAGCTCGATCTCCTTGGCGACGGTCACACCGTCCTTGGTGATCTGGGTGCACCGAATTTCTTTTCGAGAACCACATTGCGTCCCTTCGGACCCAGTGTTACCTTAGACGGCATCAGCAAGACGGTCAACACCTTCCTTAAGAAGGTTGCGCGCTTCAATATTGAATTTAATTTCCTTTGACATTGCTATTCTTATTTAAGGTTATTTCGAAATATAGAGAACATCAGACTGTGAAAGAAGGAGATAGTCTGTGCCGTCGATATTCAGTTCCTGGCCTGAGTGTCCATAGAGAACGACATCTCCTTTTTTGAGTTCCATCTCTTCATCTTTTTTCGGAGCACCAACAAGTATTACAGTGCCTGCGCGCGGCTTTTCCTTTGCCGAATCGGGGATAATGATTCCGCTGGCGGTCTTCTCTTCTGCCTCCTGTGGCTTGATGAGAACTTTACCTGCCAGCACTTTTCCTTTTAATTGTGCCATTTCTATTAGTTTTATAGTTAAACAATATTTTTCCTGCTACACGATTTCATATTCTGTGCCAAAGGATATGAGGCGAAAAAAAAATGTCAGTTCATGACAAACTGACACTTTAATGTCTTATAAATGTCATCTTACTGGTTATTACCGTCAGGCAGCGGCTGTTCGACGGGGATCTGTGTGGGCAGCGTTCGGATTGCATTGGGGTCCTAGACTATTTCGATCGACTGTTTGATGACTGATTCCTTCTGGCCCTGACCCCTGGGTATTGATGCTGTTGCTGCGAGGCAGAGAACAAATATTGCTACCCCGAGAGTCCATGTCGATTTCTCAAGGAAATCAGCAGTCTTGCGTACGCCCATCGACTGGCCGGCTGAGGTGAAGTTGGCTGCCAGTCCGCCACCCTTGGAGTTCTGAACAAGCACTACCATGATTGCCAGAATGCATGCAATTATGACCAGGATTGAATAAAAATATAGATGCCCATTGTTGTACTATTTTATTAAATCTTGTATCTTTTCAATACGGCTCGCAAAGTAAGCACTTTTTTCCGGATATTGCAAAGTGAGTTTTTCATAAATATTTATTGCCCTGGTATAGTAGCCCTGGTTGATATAAATCTTTGCCAGCGTTTCCGTTATGAATTTGCCCGGTTCATCAGAGCCCTCTTCCGAGAGATCCCGCATGGTCTGGTAATCCTTCGGTGACATCCTCTACTATGTTCGGGCTGATCATGATGAACCGGTCAATAAGGTCTGCAGGAGACAGTTTCTCAGGCTGGTGTTGGTCCTCTGCGACGGTTTCGGGGAGCAGTTCCAGCAGCTCGATTAATTCGGGCTCCAGGTCGGGTTCAGTTGCAGCTTCTGATTCGGGTATCAGCACCTCTTCAATCTCCGGTTCAGACTCCAGTACCTCTCGATCTCCGGTTCAGGCTCCGGTGCCTCTTCAATTTCCGGCTCAGGCTCCGGCAGATATTCAGGCGGCTGCATATGCTCAGAATTCAAGCTAGCGGCGGCTAACGACTCAGTTGCCTCTTCAGGTGCTGTTTCGGCTGCGGCAACCGGCACAGAATCCTCTTCAGGTACCGGCTCAGTCGCGGCAACTGGCACTGATGCCTCTTCAGGAACCGTTTCGGGATTAACCACCGTTTCATAAATGACTTCCGGCTTTCTGTTCCTTACCGGTCACCTGCCTGTATGACTCCAGCTCCTTGAGCCGCTCCTCTATCTCAGCAATAAGCTCTTCCCTGGTGCGCAGTCTGGCATTGGGGTCAGCCTCTGCAACCGGCGCAATCATTTCTTCCTCTGTTACACTAGCTTCTCCCGCCTCTGCGGGCATTTCATCCGTCGGTGCAGGCTCCTCTGTCACCGGGGCTGCCTCTTCCTCCACCGGAGCAGACACTCTTCGGCTGGGCAGGCTCCTCTGCCACCGGGGCAGTGACCTCTTCAACCGGAGCGGCCACCTCTTCCTCCACCGGGGCAATGACCTCAGCAACCGGCGCAATCACCTCTTCCTCCACCGGTGCAGTAACCTCTTCAACCGGCGCGACCACCTCTTCCTTCACCGGATTCTCCGACTCCGGAAGACCCATCCGGCGGGAGAAACAGATAATGATACAGCACCTTCCTGTCATTCACCGAGAGAGCCGATGCCTTGAGCTGCGAATCAAACCTGATATCTGAATTCGTCCTGAGCCCCTTGAGTAATACCAGATGAGCGGAATGGAACCAGGGAAATAAGAGCAGTCAGCTCGCGCAACCCCTCAAGATCAGCCGGGCCGGGAAGGTCAATGCCGGCAACAAACCGATTGAATTCATTCCTGTTCATGAGCCACTCTTACCAGTTGACAAACGCCCTGTTAAAAATATCCTCAATAAGCATCTTCACAATCTCCTCCGACAGGCCTGCCTCCACATCGCTGAGATCAGCCCGCTGCTGTAGTCCTGGTATCTTGTGAACGACTGATCAAAACTGTTATCCTCATTGAAAATGTTCACGTATTTAACCCTGACGGTAATGGAGAAACGGTTCATGGCAGCCTGCTCATCGCCGCCGACAGTCAGTGGCTGCGTCTTGTAGTCGGTAATCTCTCCCTCGAAACTCAGATCTCCTCCTGTAGAAACAATATTAAGGTTGGTCTGCGCCCTGCACATATCAATCAGCGCGTCGGTCACCGTCTGGTTCAGTCCGGGCTGCACAAGACTGGCCCTGTTCTGGAAGGTGCCCACACTTATTGTCTTGGCTTCAATGGGGATGGAGGCCCCGGTAAAGGAGTACTTCATCTTTACTCCGCAGCCCGCTGCAAAGAAAAGCAACGCCAGTGGCAGGCACTATCCTCAGCATTTTATCCATCAAGACCGTATTCCTTAATTTTCCTGTAGAGTGTCCTCTCCGAGATACCCAGCTCGGATGCAGCAAGCTTTCTTTTCCCGTTGTTCTTGTCAAGGGCCTTCTTAATCAGCTCCTTCTCCCGGTCAGTGAGCGACAGCGATTCTTCAATGACCTCCTCGGTATCTTCTATGGCCCTGCTCTCCCTGGCTGAGCCGTAGCCTAAATGAACAGGCTGAGGCCGGTATAAGGTTCTTCCGGAGTTACGCCCTGATTACATAGAGTTCTCTTGGCCTGCGCACTCAGGCACTGTCCTTTATACAGATTGCGCACTGCCCTGGCGCCGCTCTCAGTAAGGTTGTCATTCTCGCCGCCGGAGTTCAGAAGGTCAAAGACCAGGTTCTTGAGGTCATGCATGTCGCTCTTCATGTCAAAGAGCACCTTGTACAGTATCTCTCTCTCGGTGCTGAACCCCTTTCCCTCAGGAGCCCTGACAGGCACCGGCAGGCGTCCGCTCTGTAAATCCGGAAGATAGTGGGTGAGCATGGCCGCTGTGACCTCACGCTCCTGCTCGATGACGGATATCTGTTCGGTGATATTCTTTAGCTGCCTGACGTTGCCCGGCCAGTAGTAGTTGATAAGCATCTCCCTTGCCTGGCTGTCAGGCCTGATGGCGGGCATGCGGTAACGCTCGGCAAAGTCCACGGCAAACTTGCGGAAGAGGAGTATTATATCTCCCGCCCCTTTCCCGCAACGGGGGTACCCGCACCGGAACCGTGTTGAGCCTGTAGAAGAGATCCTCGCGGAATCTCCCTGAGGAGACCGCCTGTACTATATCGACATTCGTTGCCGTGATCACCCTCACCTCAGTTCTTCTCGTACCTTGGATGATCCCACCCTGATGAACTCCCCGACTCGAGCACCCTCAGCAGCCTGACCTGCGTGGAGAGCGGGCAGCTCGGCCACCTCGTCAAGGAAGATCGTGCCGCCGTTGGCCACCTCAAAATATCCCTTCCTGCTGTCGGTGGCTCCTGTAAAGGCACCTTTTTCGTGCCCGAAGAGCTCCGAATCAATTGTTCCCTCAGGGATAGCACCGCAGTTGACAGCTATATAAGGACCGTGCTTGCGGAGACTGAAGGTGTGTATCACCTGGGGAAAGACCTCCTTGCCGGTTCCGCTCTCACCTGAGTGAGCACAGACAGATCGGTGGCGGCCACCTGCACGGCAATGTCTATCGCCCTGTTCAGTCCCTCATAATTGCCGATTATCCCAAACCGCTGTTTTACACTCTGTAACTCCTTCATCAAAATCCAATGAACTGCGAATTTACGACTTTTTTGGATTATGTTAAAGCTGTTTTTTAGTAATTTGGAGCCATGAAAAGCACCCCTGCCACTCACTTTACTTGTATTATTCCTGCACGCTACGCTTCTTCGCGCTTCCCCGGCAAACCACTGGCCCTGATCGGAGGCATGACCATGATAGAGAGGGTCTGCCCGTCAGGCCTCACAGGTGCTTGACGAGGTGTGGGTGGCCACTGATGACGAGCGTATCAGGGATGCCGTAACGGGCTTCGGCGGAAAAGCAGTGATGACCTCGTCAAATCACCAGAGCGGCACCGACCGATGCGCCGAGGCTGCCGAAATAATAACGGGTGGAAGGTCTGATGCAGGCACAGTCATAATAAACATCCAGGGTGATGAACCCTTCATCAGGCCTGAACAGATAAAGTCACTGACTGATTGCTTCTCTGACAACGGTGTCATGATAGCCACCCTCATCCGCCGGGTGACCCCCGAAGAGGAACTGTCCGACCCGAACCAGCCCAAGGTGGTTGTTTCAGCCAGGATGGATGCCATCTACTTCAGCCGCTCACCTATACCCTACCTCCGTGACGCGTCCCGTGAGGAATGGACCGGCAGGCATACCTATTACAAGCATATAGGGCTCTACGGATACCGGGCTTCAACCCTCAGGGAAATAACCGCCCTGCCACAGTCGCCCCTCGAACGGGCTGAGAGACTTGAACAGCTCCGGTGGCTTGAGAACGGTTACACTGTCCGTTGCGCCGTGACACCCTGGGAGAGCATAGGAATCGATACTCCCGGTGACCTTGCCAGGGCTGAGAAAATGCTCAGGGAAAAGGAACGCTAAACTTTTACCTGCTCTCATTGTTATACTCATTGAGTAAGTAACATTGAGAGAGATGAATGCAGGAAGCAGGACATACTCCATAAAGGATCTTGAAAACTTCTGTGGAATTAAAGCCCACACAATACGTATGTGGGAGAAGAGGTACGGGATCCTTACACCCGAAAGAAGCGATTCAAACATAAGACACTATACCGAAGAGGAGCTGAAAAAACTCATCACCGTCTCCATTCTCAACCGGAACGGGATGAAAATATCAAAGATTGCAAAGCTGAATGACAGTGAGCTATTGCGCGAGGTGCTTAAAAACGGGACGGGAGACGAGACAAGTGACGGTACCTTCAGGCCGGGAGAACTGATAATGTCAGCCCTTCGGTTCAGTGAAGAGGAGTTCAGGGAGAAACTGGGCCATTTTGTCAGGGAGAAAGGACTCACGGATGCCTATCTGCAGGTGTTTCATCCCCTGATGCAGAAAGCAAGGGTTTTATGGCTCACTGACTGCATATCGAGACCCCAGGAGCAGTTCATAAGACATGTGATAAGAACGATACTTATCTCGGAGGAGATATCCGTTGACAACAACCTCAACAGTGGCAGCGCTGCAATCATTAATCTGGGCCACACCGAGATCGAAAACAACCTGGTTTTCCTCAAGTACCTCCTCAGGAAAAGAGGTTATGATGTTGTATACACTGAGGGAACACTGTCAGCTGACGATATCCGTGGCATACACTCAGTAAAACCTTTTAAGGTACTGGCAGTCAACCTCCCGGCCTCAGAACCGGATGATGAGGTCAGGACTTTCTGCAATGCACTGGCAAAGGAGCCTGAACTGCAGCGGGTGCTGGTACTCGGAAGATATGACTCCAGCGGTTCATGGAGCAACGGTAATACGGAAGCTGTCTGCTCTCCTGCCGGACTGACAGAATGGGCAGACAGCCTCAGGTAGTTCCCCCTAAAATTCCTTTTATTTTTTTATGATCCTGACTACTACTGAGTCAGCGATCTGTAATGCCGTTGTAAGTGTGCTCAGGTCAGTGAAGAGCTCGCCCGTGGCACCTGTCGGGTGACCGTGTCCGGTAGCCTTCATGAGATAACTGCCTGAAAGATTGTCCTGATCAACCGGGCTTTCATACACTACCGAGGGCTGCGCATTGTTAAGGTAGTTTTTGTCACCGGGGTACCTGTCATTGGTCCAGTATTCATTCCAGTCCCAATTCTGGTTTACTTCAAACATCACCCTGAACTTTGCGGGCAGCGGCTTGTCAGCACGTGTCGAAAGAACGAAGCTGGTTGTGGGCGTGGCACCGCTGTAGGCATCAGCCACCGGGTTTTCCGGGTCAGGCATATAGAGTCCGTCAGGAGCTTTGATACCCCTCTTATGCGACCAGTACGGGAGGGTCTGGGGTGCCCTTTTGGCAGCTTCCACCCATTTTCCTGATGCATTTGAACCATATCTGAAGACCCCGGTAGCTATCGCCCCGGGCACAAATAGTGTCTGTATATAACCGCCCTGTTCATCCTCAAGCCATACAGCCATTAGCGGATAATAGAGCGAAGGACCTCCGTAAAACTTCACCTCTATCTCCGGACCGCTGCCGGCAGCGTTGGTTACAACATCGGTGAAGGTCTGCCTCTGCGCCAGTTTCGATACCGACGGCTTTGCCGAGCATGAGGCTAAAACAACTGTCAATGCAATTATAAAGTATTTCATCTCTTCCTTTTTTTCAGATTTCAATTATGATGCCGATGGTCGGCAGCACTGTTCCGGCGTCGCCGTCAATGAATTTCAGCCTGTAACGGTCGGGCAATGCTCCGGTCTGATCCGGATCGAGCACCAGTATGGGAGGCTGCTCTGCCTTAAAGTTGTATACATTCTGCACATCGAGATAGAGCATGAGCGACCATCTGTCAAAGTAGAACTGCTTGTCAATGCGGATATCAAGCTGGCTGAAGCCTTTCAGTCGCCCGCTGTTGAAACTTGAATAGTCAAGATATCCCTGTCCGGACACATTCCATGCATCAATGTATGATGATTTGTCAAGATCATACGGTGTGTAGGGAGCCCCGCCGACGTACCGCCACCTGAATCCCGCATCCCATGATTTGCCTATGCTCTGTGTGGCAGTGACGCTAATAAGATGCCTGTTATCCCATGCCGTTGGAATGTAGCTGCCGTCGGTGCCTTCGAACTCGCTCCTCACGAAGGTGTAGGAGAAGACAGCATTCAGTCCGTTGAAGTCGCGTGCACGGCCCATCAGCTCAATGCCGTAAGCCCTCCCCACCGCAGTTGATGTCAGCTCCTCGTTGCCGAATACGCCGTAGCCGGCACTCTTTGTCGACAGCGGAACCTGGTCAGCTACAGAGAAGGGATAGTTTGTATAATTCTTGTAAAATCCCTCGAGGGTGATCTGAAGCCTCTCCTCAGGTACAAGCTCGATGCCGCCTACCAGGTGATCGGCGGCAATATACTTCAGGCCGTTCTCCCTGTTTATGAAGTTGCCGTCGTTATCACGCAACCCGAGCGAAGTGTATGGCGGAAGCTGGTAGAAACGCCCTGTGCTGAAATTAATGTTGATGTCCTCAGTCAGCACATATGACGCTGAAAAACGCGGAGATATCTGGGTCAGGGGGTTGGCCATCTCAGACGACCAGCTGTTCGCGTCAGTGCGCACTCCGAATGAAAGCCTGAGCTTCTCATTGATGAATGCACGGCTCACCTGCCCGAATGCAGCATACTTGAAGAAGACAAGGTTGGTGTTGTACAGCTCGGTCTCGAGACCTTCACCTGCAAAGAACCTCCTGAAAGTGTCATTCCGGTAACGTGACATCTCCGTGCCGGCACCGTAACTGACCCTGAAACTGTTGGGCCACACCACCGTCCGTTCGTACCTCAGGCGGATGTCACCTTCACCACTGTTGTAATCCAATATCTTATTCCCGGGATCTGAATCATCGTTGTTGAGATACTTAAACTGAGTGTTGTTCAAATAGTTGCGGCTCAATACCAGCATGTCGGAACCGTTGGTGCGGAAGTGCTTGTAAACGGCTCCCACAGTATAACTGTACTGCTCCTGGGTAGGAATGTAGCCCAGTATGTATCTCTGGTACTCCGTCTCATCTGCATCAAGATTAAGCCTGAAGTCGTCCTTTGCACCTATGCCCAGGACAGTCAGCTCATTCTTCTGATCGAACTTCACCTTGTACTTGAACTGAAAATCAGTATACGTAGGAAGGAAAGGAAGACCGATAACCCCGAACAGGAACTGCAGGTATGACCTGCGGGCCGATACTATCAGCGAGCTGCGCTCACCGGCCGGTCCGTTATATGTCAGTCCAAGGTCAGAGGCCCCCACCGTTGCCCTCAGCGCTCTCTTCTCCTTGTTGCCGTCGATCATGGTAAAATCCATCACCGAACTCAGGGCATTGCCCCTGGATGCAGGAAATGCACCGGAAAGAAAATCAACCGACCTTACAAAATCAACGTTGATGATTCCCGTTGGTCCCCCGGAAGATCCCTGTGTGGAGAAGTGATTAAGATAAGGTATCTCGACGTTGTCAATGAAGAACCTGTTCTCATTGGGCCCGCCTCCCCTGACGATGACGTCATTTCTGAAAGCAGGTGTTGAAGCAACACCGGGAAACGATTGAATAACCCGTGATATGTCCCTGTTGCCGCCGGGATTCAGCTCTATCTCCTGGATGCTTATGATACGGGCCGATACCGGGCTCTCCACTGACTTACGGAAGGGCGAGGGCCGTACGATGACATCGCCCACCTCAACAACCGTAGTCTCAAGCGGGATGGTGAGGTTGACCTCGTTGTTGTTCGTAACCATTACTGCTTCTGTGATATACGGTTTGTAGCCCACAGATGAAACCCTGACCTCAACGAAACCCGGTGCTACACCGGTAAAACGGAAATTGCCGTCAAAATCGGTCATGGCACCAATGGTGGTATTCCATATGACCACGCTTGCAAAGGGAACAGGCTCATTGGTGGATGCGTCAACCACCTGGCCGCGTATGATCCCCCCTCCCGACTGCCCTGAAAGATCAGCGAACATGAGGGATAACAGTATAAACAGTGAATATTTTTTCATTTGAATGTAATTTATCTGTTTCATTGGTCAAACGGAACTTGCATGAAAATAAATATCCAGGTCCTTATGTGAGATATTGCTCATGCAATTTCATTTTGTTCAACTTTTTGGAAATAAAACAATACAAAATGCGGTTAGTTCAACAGAAAGTGAAATTTTTCTACAGGAGTTCTCAGAACAAAACCCGGCGCGCGCTCACCTCCTGTGAAGTATTTCACATCAGTTCCCTGAAGTAATTCTCCTCCGTTGCCATGTCAATATAGGGTGCTTTCCCCTTTAAATCACTGATCCTTTGTAGCATAACTTCGGCAAACGGGGCTGTCTCCCTTTTCCCTCCGGTAGTGCGGTGAGCCATGGCGCGGGTTATCCGTGCAGCCTCGCTCCAGAGTCGAAGCACCGGGCTTTCAATAAAGAGAGATGCGTACTTCTCCCAGATAAAATCGATCGCCGTCTCCGACGGATGGACCATATCGGAGGCATAGAACCTGTAGTCACGCAACTCATCCATGAAAATCTCATAGGCCGGGAAATAACCCCCGACAGAAGGATGGGTGAGGAGTTCCTCAACTGCCAGCAGCAGGTGAGCCTTGCTGAGCTGGTTGGCGTGGGCGCCGTCGGCCAGGTGCCTGACAGGACTGACGGTAAACCAGACCTTCAGGCCGGGGTTCAGTTCCGCAAGACGGTCAAGAGTCTCCCTCCACCTGGTCGCAATCTCAGACCACACAGCCTGCCGGCGGGAGAAAAGTGAAGAGGGCAGTTTGTGGCAATTGGCGACAATTGCATCGCTCTCCCTGAGAGTGTATATATAAGAGGTACCGAATGTGACAAACAGGAAGGAGGCCTCCCTGATGAATGCGGATGCAGAGCGGCTGACCTCATTCAGCCTTTCAATGAGCACCTCACGCTCATAGGAGGAAAAGGCGGTATGATGATCAAGGCTCATGAAACGGTTCTGATGCAGGTAAATGTCACTTTCCGTGTAATCATGAGATGAGATAAACCGGTCAAGCGCACGAGCCACGGAGAACGGATTGAAGAGGGTGCCGTGTGGATTGGTCATTACCTTCAGTTTGCCGGCTGCCATGCGGTATCCGATCTCGTTCGCAAAGCACGAACCGAGGAACATCACCGGGGTGGCAAAGGTGACGGTGGCAGATGATGAGGGAAGAGGAACCTCAGTGGTGAGATCCATGACACATATTATATTAAGGTATCAATCCACCCTGTGATGAAGTCGAAATGTTCCTCCTTCAGGAGGTCATTATGCAGCTCATGATAACCCTCATCCCATAGTTTCAGGGTTGCCCGGGGAGCGCCTTCGGCCACCTGCATCGATCCGGCCGGGGAGGTAATCATATCATTGCGGCCATGAGCCAGCAGCAACGGCACCGTTATCTCCGAGGCACGAGCCAGAGTATCTGCGGCGGCGTCGGTCACCCAGCCGTATAGCCCGGCAGAGATCTGCGCATGAACAAGGGGGTCTTTATTGTATGCTGTAACAACCCGGGGGTCACGCGAAAGAAATTCAGTCTTCAGTCCTGACGCCTGGGTCATACCCGGCATCAGCTTCTTAGCTACAATTGCCAGCAGCACCTTGGCTTTCGCGGGAGTATCAGAGAGAAACACCCATGGTGAGGTAACAATTGCGCCTGTGACCATGGGTTTACGCCTTACCAGGTAGTTGAGCACGATACTCCCTCCAAGGCTGTGACCGTAGAGGAAGAGCGGCACATCGGGGAATTCGGCCTTGATACCCCTGATGACAGTGTCTATAGTGTCAAATACCTTCTCAGGAGAGGGTATCGCTCCCCTCCTGCCTTCAGAGTAGCCGTGACCCGGAAGGTCAAAAGCGCGAATGGTTACTCCTCTTTCATTGAACCTTGCAGCCCAGTCGGCGTACCTGCCGGAATGCTCGCCAAGCCCGTGAACAAGCAGAATGACAGCCACGGGGGCTTCAGAGGCATCAAAAGTGTAGATGGCAGTTTTGCCTGAGGGATAATCTTTAAACTCCATGAGATCTTTTTTGTAAAGATAATCAAAAGTAATCTCCGCCCCTACCCAAACACCCCCTGGAAAGGTTCGCGCCTTAAGTGTTTAAGCCTGATATAAAATTGATTAGCAATGCGTTGACCTGTACGACCGGAGAATTCCGCAGTAATGATCACGCCATTCGGGCCCTGAATAAATATATAAATACCATCTTATCCTAATTTAGACGAATAATACTTAATATATTGGATATATGCATATTAACTTTTAGAAATCAAACCTAATTCCACTTAAATGTCGCAATTAAAGATATTCGGATTTGGATATCCTGTATTTTGTGTTTAACTTTGTGTCAACAAGAAAAAATAAGAGACATGACTGCACAGGAATTCACAACCAGCATAATAGATCTGAAAGGTAATCTTCAGAAGTACGCCCTCAGTCTGACACTTGATCGCGACAACGCGCTTGATCTCGTACAGGACACCTTCCTGAAAGCGATACAGAACCAGGACAAGTTTGTGGATGCCACGAATCTGAAGGCCTGGGTCTTCACCATAATGAAAAACACCTTCATCAATAATTACCGTCGCAAGATGAGGGAAAATACAATGATGGACGGCACCCAGGAACTCTATTACATCAACCTCCCGTCAGATAAGGGGAGTATCTCTCCCGAGTCGGCCTATTACGGTGGTGAGATAGAGAAGGCAATAAATGCATTGCATGACGATTACCGTCTGCCCTTCCGGATGCACGTTGACGGTTTTAAGTATGAGGAGATAGCCGAGGAGCTCAATCTCAAGCTGGGAACAGTAAAGAGCCGTATCTTCTTTGCACGGCAGAAACTCATGAGTGTTCTTAAAGACTATAACGGTTAGGTTTGATTAGTGGTTTACAGGATGTACTGCCGGCAGATGTTTTGCCGGCAGTACTTTTTTATAACGGCAGGCTTTTTGTCTTCTTTCCCGGAACACTCTTTTTAAATACCTTTATAAAAATTTCACAGTCATGAAAAAGTATCTTTTTATTACCCTCATTGCCATAATGGTTTCGGCAACCGCTCTTGAAGGCCAGGAGAAGTACATAGCCAGTCCGGTCAGTCATGTTACGGTCTTCAGGCAGGGCGCACAGCTCTCCGGTGATCTCCCGATTTCAGTACAGGCAGGGACCGTCGAGATTGTTGCCGGCGGTCTGTCACCCTATATTGATCCCAACAGCATCCAGGTCAGGGGTGAGGGAGAATTCATGATCATGGGGGTGGTTCACCGCAACAACTACCTTGAGAACCCGGCTGAGAGCGTTGTCATAAAAGAGCTCCGCGACAAGATTGATGCCCTGGATGCAAAAATTGAGGATGAAAAGACGGCGGTGGAGGTGCTCCGCGAGAAGGAGCTCTTCCTCAAGTCGAACTATGATGTTGTCACAAACAAGTCGGCCATCACACCCGAACAGCTTAGGGCGCTCCTTGACATCTATTCCACCAACATGGAGTCGGTTAAAACGGCTCTCCTCAAAAAGAAAAGGATAATAGCCGACTACATGGAAGAGAAGGAGCAGCTTGAGAAGCAGCTTGCCGGCACCATTGACAAGTCGAAGATGCCCACCGGCGAGATAGTGGTGACCGTCACCGGCACCAAACCTGCCACCGGCAAACTCAGGCTCTCGTATGTTGTCATGAATGCCGGATGGCACCCGTCATATGATATCAGGGTTGACGACATCACTGATCCCGCATCTATAATCTACAGGGCCAATATATGGCAGAACAGCGGCATCGACTGGAAGGATGTGAAGGTGAGTCTCTCCAACGCCTCACCCATGACTGCCGGTGCATTGCCGACGCTTAATCCGTGGTTCATCGACCTCTACAAGCCCTTTGCATACCAATCGCTGAACGAGGTTGTTGTGGTCAGGGGGGCACGGTCGATGCCTGCCGCGCGTGAGAAAAAAACGGCTGATGACATGATGGTGATGGAGGAGAGCGCCCCGTTGCCGGTCACCGTCAGCGAGTCGAACATCAGCTTCAGCTTCGATATAAATGTATCACAGACAATACTGACTGACGGAAAGCCTGTGGTAGTGGAGTTGCAGAGGCTCTCGGTACCCGCTACCTACAGTTATGCTGTCACCCCGAAGCTGGCCTCCTCAGCCTACCTGATGGGATACATCACTGAGTGGGAGAAGTACAACCTACTGCCCGGCGAGTCGAACATCTATTTCAACAACACCTTCACAGGCAAAGGCTATATCAATACGGCGGAACTCACTGATACCCTCCCGGTGTCGCTTGGCGCCGACAACAATATTACGGTCAAACGTGAGCGCAGAGTCGATTTTACCTCGCAGAGGCTCATCGGTGCCAACAAGGTTGAGACGCTCTCGTTTCTGATCTCCGTGCGCAACAACAAGAGCCGGGCTGTCGCAGTCAAGCTCCGTGACCAGATCCCCCTTGCTCAGAACAGCAGCATTACCGTCGAGGCTCTCGAGCTTTCCGGAGGAAAACTCAACGCTGTCACCGGCGAGATCACCTGGGATCTGACCGTTCAGCCGCGTGAAACCAGGGATATTATTCTTACCTACAGCGTAAAATACCCGAAAAACGAGAAGGTGATACTTGAGTGACAGACACTTAGGGTGATTTAACACACGGGGTTATGAACAGCTGTTCATAACCCCGTTTCAATTCACTTAATTCACTGTTATATAACCATTTACCTATGTTAATAAAACTGTGCGTTTCTTGTTACTTTCTATATGGCAGATTTAACACTAAAAATTTGCCTTAAGCCTTTTGATGAGTTATATTTGTAGGACCATGTGAGCGATAAAAGGTCGCTCTGAGGTAAGAAGGTTCTTTCGAATGGTTTAATTATCAATCTGAAACTACATCAGACTTCAGAGTCTCACGCTGAACGACTACGGTCCGGAAGCGTTCGTCACGGGTGCAGGCTGAGAAGCCTTCCCATCCTGACGGTCTGACGGGGCAATCTTCTGACGGTGTAACAATCGCGAGAAGAGAGCAACACAAATGCAATGCTTAAAGCTAATAACGCAGCAAATGTGCCCGACCAGAGAGTGGATCATCATGCCACCCGAACCGGCGAGGATAGGATGGAGATGATCCGGGCATGACAGCAGCTGTCCCTTCGGGGAGTGTCAGGCCTCAGGGGTTCATGACTTCGTGTCCCGGTACGTAATCTGATATCACCGCAAGGTGATGGAAGTGACCAGAAAAGACACCGGAACAAGGTCAGCAGCCCGCCGTAAGGTGAGCATCGACAGACCGCGGAAAGGGAGAAGTCGACAGAGATGAACCGACCGTAATAACAGTAGCATGGCGCCAGTGACGGTCAAGGCTGTCACTCGTCGGAATGGGAACATATACGTAAGTATGGTTCCCATTCTTGTTTTATACCCCTGCCATAAAAAAAAAGGGCTTAACGCCCCCTGATCACTCCCCTGGAAGAGTTCTTTATGAAATCAATGATGCAATCGCGCTCCGGTGTCGACGGAAAACTGTCAGTGATATACTCCAGCGCCTTGGTTCCGGTCATGCCCATATTGTAATAGGCCCGGTAGATCTCGTGCAGCTCATGCATCTTCTCTCTGGTGAAGCCTCTCCGCTCCAACCCCACGGTGTTAAGCCCCATGAACGCCAGCGGTTCCCTGTCAGCCTTGATATACGGCGGCACGTCTATACGCACCTTGGCCCCGCCTCCGATGATCGTATGAGCGCCTATGTGCACAAACTGATGCACCATTGATCCGCCACCCATCGTCACCCAGTCGCCCAGCACAACCTCACCCGCTATCCCTGATAACGCAACCATGATCACATTGTTACCAAGCTGGCAGTCATGAGCAACATGCACATAGGCCATCAGCAGGCAGTTTTTCCCGATGGTGGTCATGCCCCTGGCGCGCGTGCCCCTGTTCAGCGTGGCAAACTCCCTGACAGTGGTGTTGTCACCAATATCCAGGATGGTCTCCTCTCCGCTGAATTTAAGATCCTGCGGTATTGCCGAGATGGAGGCGCCGTTGAAGATGCGGCAGTTCCTGCCTATACGGGCGCCGTCATAGATGACCGCCCCGGAACCGATCCATGTACCGTCACCAATGACGACATCTTTGTATACAACTGCAAAGGGTTCAACAGTTACTCCCTCGCCCAGCTGAGCGCCCGGATCAATATGTGCAAGTGAAGAAATCATATCGCGTTATTTGTTCTTGACTACCTGTGCGGTCATCTCCCCCTCAGCCACAAGCTTCTCCCCGACAAATGCCTGCGCATACATTATCACTATGCCCCTCCTCATCGGTTCCGTAAGATCACACCTTACCACAATGGTGTCTCCCGGAATGACCTTATGCTTGAACTTCATGCGGTCAATCTTAAGGAAGTATGTAGAGTATTTCCCGGGCTCATCCACATTGCTCAGGACAAGAATACCTCCCACCTGTGCCATGGTCTCCACAAGCAGAACCCCCGGGAAGACATGCTCCTGCTCAAAATGTCCCTGGAAGAAGGCTTCGTTGTATGTTGTGTTCTTGATGCCTATTATATAACTGGTGGTAAGCTCAAGTATTCGGTCTACCATAAGGAACGGGAAACGGTGGGGCAACAGTGTTTTTATCTTCTGTATGTCCATCAGCGCCGGCTTGGTGGTATCGACGAGGGGTATCTCCCTCTTTGTAGTCTGCCTTTTTATCTGCTGCCGTATCAGCCTTGCCAGCCTGGTGTTCGAGAAATGACCCGGGCGTGTGGCAACCACCTTGCCCTTGATCGGCTGCCCTACCAGCGACAGGTCGCCTATCAGGTCAAGCAGTTTATGCCTTGCCGGTTCATTCGGATATCGAAGCTTGGTGTTGTTGAGAACACCGGCATGATGTTCGGTTATCCCGGGCTTGTTGAACAGCTTTGCAATACGGTCAATCTCCTCCTGTTCAACCTCGCGCTCAAGTATCACCACGGCGTTCTCAAGGTCTCCCCCCTTGATCAGCCCTATCCGGAACAGGGGTTCAAGCTCATGAAAGAAGACAAAGGTGCGACTGCCGGCTATCTCCTTCTCAAAATCGTCTATCTGGTCAAGGATGGCATACTGGTTGCCCAGTATCTTTGAGTTGTAGTCAATCAGCACGTGAGCGCTGAAGTGGTCATCAGGATAGACTATCAGGTCAACGCCGTGCTCCTCGTCAGAGAAGGTGATCTTCTCCTTTATGACATAAAAGTTGCGCTCCTCCTTAAGTTCAATTATGCCGGCCTGTTTTATTGCCTCAACGAACATACGGGAGCTGCCGCCCATTATCGGGGCCTCGGGACCGTTTATCTCTATGAGGGCGTTGTCTATACGCAATCCTGCAAAGGCTGCGAGAACATGCTCAATAGTGGCTACGGAGGCCTCTCCCTGAACCAGGGTGGTACCCCGTGAAGTCTCCGTTACATTGTCAGCTATGGCATCGATCACCGGTGAACCCGGCAGATCAGTGCGGCAGAATTTATATCCGTGGTTTGCTGGTGCCGGTTTGAAGGTGACGGTGACGTCTATGCCTGTATGAAGGCCTTTACCCTTGAGGCTCACCTCCTTAGCCAGCGTCCTTTGCTTTTCGCTCATTCCTGATTGGGTTAAAAGTCCTGCAAAGAAAAATAAAATTTTCCGAACGACACAACAGAATCCCTCACATCTCTGTGATGTTCAAACAATTTCCTTTAGAACGGAAGAACGGAACTATCTGTTTTTTAGAGATTCCACTGATTTTGCAAGGGCATCTATTTTGCTGCTCAGCTCAGGCAGTTTTCTGATATAAATGACATTTTTCAGGAACTGCTTGCTCTCCATGGCAGGGGAACCCAATAAGACGGCATTCTCCTCACTGACGGTGCTCATGACGCCTGCCTGGGCTCCTATCTTGCATCCGTCTGCAATGCTCAGATGGCCTGCAAAACCAACCTGCCCGCCAAACATGCAGTTCTTCCCGATCCTGGTCGAACCGGCCAGTCCGGTCTGTGCCGCGATAACTGTGTTCTCTCCTATCTCCACGTTGTGTCCCACCTGTATCAGGTTATCGAGCTTCACGCCTCTCCTTATAATGGTTGACCCCACAGTGGCCCTGTCAATACATGTGTTGGAGCCTATCTCCACGTTGTCTTCGATAATGACGTTGCCTACCTGCGGAATCTTCATATAGTTGGCTTCACTTACCGGGGCAAACCCGAACCCGTCAGAACCAATGACTGAGCCGCCGTGAAAAATACAGTCGTTCCCGATGATGCAGTTCCTGTAGACCTTCACCCCCGGGTGAAAGGTGCAGTTCCTTCCTGTCGTGACACCGTCACCAATATACACATTGGGGTAGAGGCTGCACCCGTCTCCTATAACGGCCTTTTCTGCCACATACACATGCGCCCCGATGTAAACGCCGCTTCCTATGACTGCACTCTCCTCTATGACTGCGGTCGGATGAATTCCCTTCCTGACCGGTCTTGTCTGTTCATCATAGATGGTCAGCAGCCTGGCGAGAGCCTGGTAGGGGTCATCAACCCTGATCAGCACGGCACTCACCTCTTTTGATGGCATGAAATCTTTTTTCACAAGCACCGCTGACGAACCCGTAGTGTAGAGATAAGGTTCATATTTGGGGTTGGAGAGGAACGAGAGAGCGCCTGCATGCCCCTCCTCTATCCTGGCTATGGTGTTAAGCTTTGTATCCGGATCTCCTTCAACAGTCCCGTTAAGTAACCCGGCAATAATTGCAGCAGTAAATTCCATCTTCGGTATATTTTATTTTGATATTATCTCCTTAGGGTAACAGAGGTAATACTTCGTTACCTTTTCTGACAATGCATCCTTATCGAACAGGTCTGAAACGGCTGTGATATCCTGTGTCTCACCGTTCTTGAGGAGGATACGCACCTCGGGTGTGCCGGGGGCATAGGTCTGGTTATAGACATCGCCGGTGTTCACGTAGTACCTGGCCTCATCGCTGCTAATCGCAAGCAACTGTTCAGCCTTCCTGCCCAGTTCCTCCACCCTGGCTACGTCAAATGGTTTCCTCTGCAGTTCGATGCCCAGAAGATCCCTGTTTACAAATCTCCTGCTGAGATCAGCCAGCACCCAGTCACCGCAACTCATCCATACCTTTGTGGCTGACATTATATCGCTCTCGTCAAGGGCGGTAAACTGTCTCACCAGTTCGCCTGTCTCCTCCGCGGTACCCGTACTGTGACGCGCCTGAAGGAAATATTCCAGTGCAGGAGTGGCAAACAGGGCCGTGCCGGCCGCAGTCACCCGGCGCGCTCTCAACAGGAGACTGGTAAGGAGCTTTTCCGCAGAGACAACCGTGCGGTGATTATATACCTGCCAGTACATCATCCGCCTGGCTATCAGGAACTTCTCAACGGAGTAAATACCCTTCTCATCAACCACCAGCCTGTCGTCTGCAACATTCAGCATGCGGATGATCCTGTCTGACCCTACAGACCCCTCTATCACCCCTGTGAAGAAGCTGTCGCGCCGCAGGTAGTCCATCCTGTCCATATCCATCTGCCCCGTCACCAGGTCGTGAAAAAACCGCCTCGGGTACTCCCCCCTGAAGACGGCGATAGCGTCAGTCAGGCTTCCGCCGGTGGTGCGGTTCAGCTCCTCCATGATGAGCAGTGACATCATCTCATGGGGCATCTCCTCTATCAGCGAGTGCTCAAGGGCATGTGAGAACGGACCGTGACCTATGTCATGAAGAAGTATCGCTGCCAGCACCGCCTCCTCCTCCGCAGGAGTTATCTCAATGCCCTTGACCCTGAGAGTATGGATGGCCTGCCCCGTAAGGTACATAGCCCCGAGGCTGTGCTGAAAACGGCTGTGGACAGCCCCCGGGTAAACATAGCTTGAAAGCCCCAACTGCCTGATGTTGCGCAGCCTCTGGAACCAGGGATGGCTTACCAGCTCGAAGATAAGATCAGACGGTAAGCTGATGAATCCGTATACCGGGTCATTTATGATCTTTCTCTTGTTGGTCAACCGGTTCCCTTTTTATGTCCGCAAATTTATTCAATTGTTTCCAATTTATTGACAGAAAAGGTTCAGATACAACGCACTTGTTAATTTTCATGCCATCCTTTTTTTTGAATATTTAAAAAATGGTATTATCTTTGCACCCGAAAAGAAGGGTATGGACGGACCAGGGGACAAAAGTCCCCTGTTTTGTTAGCAAAAATCAGACTATGGTTACAAAGGATCATATCAGGAAACTTGCGGAGGGCCACATCAGCGGCACCGGCATCTTCCTCGTTGATGTACGTCTGAGCAGCACAGGACGTATCACAGTCCTCATTGACAGGCCTGAAGGCGTGAGAATTGAAGATTGCGCCTTACTAAGCAAGTTCATCACCGGTGAGCTCGGCGAAGAGGGCGGCGATCATGAACTGAATGTATCATCTCCCGGCCTCGACATGCCGCTGCTGGTTCCGGAACAGTACCTCAAGAACGAGGGCAGGATGGTCGAGGTGGTTACCAGCGAGGGCGACCGTGAAAAAGGCCTCCTCATGAACATCACCAAAGGAGGGTTTGACCTGAGAGTTGACACCAAACAGAAGAACAAGGAGATTGTCTCCGTGGTCAGATCATTCAATTTTGAGGATGTCAAGACAGTTAAAGTAATTATATCATTCAAATAACAGAACAGATTACCACAATGGAAAACGTTAATCTCATAGATACTTTTTCAGAGTTCAAGGAGCTGAAGAATATTGACAGGCCAACCATGATGAGTGTGCTTGAGGATGTGTTCAGGGGTATGCTTGCCAAGAAATACGGTTCTGCCGATAATTTTGACATCATCGTCAATATTGACAAGGGCGACTTTGAAATATGGCGTAACCGCGAAGTGGTTGATGACGAAAACTTCACAGATCCCAACACGCAGATACCCCTCTCCGAAGCTCACAAGGTGGATGAGGATTATGAGGTTGGCGAAGAGGTGTCTGACGAGGTCAAGTTCCTCGATTTCGGGCGCAGGGCAATCCTGGCACTGAGGCAGAACCTCGTGGCAAGGATCCTCGACCTTGAAAAGAACAATATCTACCTCAAGTACAAGGACCGCATAGGTGATATAGTCACCGGCGAGGTGTACCAGGTGTGGAAGCGCGAGACCCTCGTGCTTGACGATGACGGTAATGAGCTGATCATGCCCAAGGGTGAACAGATACCCTCTGACCACTTCCGCAAGGGTGACACCATACGTGCGGTGGTTATCAGGGTGGAGATGAAAAACAACACCCCCAATATCATTCTCAGCCGCACATCCCCCGTCTTCCTCGAGAGACTCTTCGAGCTTGAAGTACCAGAGATCTTTGACGGCCTCATCACCATCCGCAAAATAGTAAGGGTCCCGGGCGAAAGAGCCAAGGTGGCCGTCGAATCGTATGATGAACGCATTGACCCCGTTGGTGCATGCGTCGGGATGAAGGGATCAAGGATCCACGGTATCGTTCGCGAGCTTCGCAATGAGAACATTGACGTCATCAACTATACGTCAAACATTCAGCTGTTCATCACAAGGGCCCTCAATCCTGCCAAGATCTCCTCAATAAAGCTCATTGAAGCAGACAAGAAGGCGGAGATCTATCTCAAGCCCAGCGAGGTCTCGCTGGCCATCGGCAAGGGCGGCCTGAACATCAAGCTCGCAGGCCAGCTGACCGGTTATGACATAGAGGTCTATCGCGAACCGGACAACGAAGACGAGGAGGATGTATCACTTGATGAGTTCTCAGATGAGATCGAAGGATGGGTCATCGATGAGCTGAAAGCTATCGGATGCGACACCGCAAGGAGCGTTCTCAGGCTGACAGTACATGACCTGGTGAAGAGAACAGACCTCGAGGAAGAGACGGTCAAGGAGGTCGTCGGCATACTCAGGTCAGAATTTGATAAATAATAACCGGCCTCCCCGCAAGGGAGAAACGAGATAAAAAATATTTAAGAGGTATCATAAAGGTATATGACTGAAGACAAGAAAGCCATACGTTTAAGCAAGGCAGCCCGCGAATTCAATGTTGGGATCCAGACCATTGTCGAATATCTTCACAAGAAGGGATTTGACATAAGCACTGATCCCAACGGCAAGATTCCGCCTGAGGCTTACGCGCTGATAGTCAAGGAATACAGCAGCGACCTCAGTGTCAAGAAAGATGCCGAGAAACTGGCTCTCAAGGAGAAGATTACTCCCAAGAAGTCTCTTTCCATTGATGATATGGAGACAGGCCGTGAAGGCGATTCGGGTGAACCTGATGAGGAGTTTCTTATCACGGACATCTCGGGTGTCAAGAAACATCTTGATCTCCGCACAGAGATAAAGAAGCCTGAGGTAAAAACTGTAGGCAAGGTTGACCTTACCCCTCCTGCAAATACCGTGACGAAGGAACCTGAAACACCACCGGTTGAAAAACCTGTCTCTCCCGAACCCGCGGCAGATGCCCCGGCACCTGAAAAACCTGCAGAGACAAAGCAGCCAAGAGTTATCGGCAAGGTCGATCTCGACAAACTGAGCGGCAAGCCAGGCAAGTCATCAAAAAAGAAGGAAGAGGGGAAAAAAGAACCTGAGGCTGAACAAACAAAGCCCGAACCGATGGCTGCGACACCGGCACCGGCACCCGTGACTGCCGAGCCGGCAGCACCCGTAGCACCAGTGGCGCCTCCCGAACCAAAGGAGACTGAGATCTTCCGTCCGGGTTATGAGAAGCTTGCAGGCCCGAAGATCGTCGACAGGATAGTTTTGGTACCGGAGGTCAAGAAAACCCGTGAACAGGTTAACGAAGCACGCCAGAAGCGTGACGACAGGAAGAAGCGTGAACGCATCAAACCCAAGCCACGCGAGAAGGTAGCCCTTGATGCGTCGGCACCGGCACCCGCAACAGATCCGAAGAAGGATAAGAAAGCGCCCCCGAGAACCGATCACCGCGGCGGTGACAGGAAGAAAACGTTCCGTGCCCTCAGGCCTGAGGTTGACAGGGATGATGTCGACAAGAACATCAGGGACGTCAACCTGCTCATGAGCAAGAGCAAGTCGAAGGTGGCCAAATACCGCCGTGACAAGCGAGATGCCGTCAGCCAGAGAATGAAGGATGATACCGAAAAGATGGAGCTCGAAAAGAGCACACTCAAGGTCACCGAGTTCGTCTCTGTCAACGAACTGGCAATAATGATGGATGTGCCGGTTATAGATATCATTTCGACATGCATGAGCCTGGGCCTGATAGTCTCTATTAACCAGAGGCTCGATGCCGAGACCATGGCCATGGTGGCCGAGGAGTTCGGCTTCGGGGTCGAGTTCGTCAGCGCTGAGCTGCAGGAGGCAGTCAGGGAAGAGGAGGATGAGGAATCGAAACTCGAGTTCCGTCCGCCAATAGTCACCGTCATGGGTCACGTTGACCATGGCAAGACAAAGCTACTCGATCACATCCGCAACACCAACGTCATTGCAGGTGAGGCCGGTGGAATAACACAGCATATCGGTGCATACCGGGTGATGCTTGATAATGACAAGGTCATAACATTCCTTGATACCCCGGGACACGAAGCCTTTACGGCAATGCGTGCCAGGGGAGCACAGATAACTGATATCGTCATCATCGTTGTTGCCGCTGATGACGGCGTCATGCCTCAGACGCGCGAGGCAATCAACCACGCCCACGCCGCAGGAGTGCCTATCATCTTTGCAATAAACAAGATTGACAAGCCCACCGCCAACCCCGACAGGATACGCGAGGAACTGGCCAGCATGAACTTCCTCGTGGAAGAGTGGGGAGGAAAATACCAGTCGCAGGAGATATCGGCAAAGAGCGGGATTAACATCGATATCCTTCTCGAGAAGATCCTTCTGCAGGCTGAGCTTCTGGAACTGAAAGCCAATCCTCACAAGCATGCACTGGGTACCGTCATCGAATCATCACTCGACAAGGGACGCGGGTTTGTTGCCACCATACTTGTCAAGGCAGGCACACTCAGGCTGGGTGATGTTGTGATTGCAGGAAGCTGCTACGGGCATGTCAAGGCCATGTACAATGAGCGCAACCAGAAGGTGGCCGAGGCCGGCCCCGCAATGCCTGTGCTTATCCTCGGTCTGAACGGAGCACCACAGGCAGGTGACAAGTTCAACGTCATGGACTCTGACAAGGAGGCCAAGGAGATCGCCACCAAGAGAGCACAGCTTCAGAGAGAACAGGGACTGCGTACACAGAAGCATATCACCCTCGATGAAATTGGACGCCGTATTGCCATCGGCAACTTCCAGGAGCTCAATATCATTGTCAAGGGTGACGTTGACGGATCGGTTGAGGCTCTCAGTGACTCGCTGATCAAACTCTCAACCGAAGAGATACAGGTCAACATCATTCATAAGGCCGTGGGACAGATATCCGAATCGGACATCCTGCTCGCCGCCGCTTCCAACGCCGTTGTGGTGGGCTTCCAGGTGAGACCTTCAGTCAGCGCCAGGAAACTGGCTGAGAAGGAGGGTATTGACATACGCCTCTATTCAATCATCTATGACGCCATTGAGGAGATCAGGGCCGCCATGGAGGGAATGCTCTCACCGGAGATAAAGGAAGAGATCGTCGCAACCGTGGAGGTGCGTGATGTATTCAATATCGGGAAAGTTGGTACGGTTGCCGGCTGCTTTGTACGTGACGGCAAGATAACCCGCAACACCAAAATAAGGGTAATACGTGACGGCATCGTCATACACACCGGCGACCTGGGCTCTCTGAAGCGCTTTAAGGACGATGTCAGGGATGTTACATCAGGTTATGAATGCGGACTGAACATCGACGGATTCAATGACATTAATGTCGGAGATGTAATCGAAGGATACCAGACCGTGCAGGTCAAGAAAACCCTGTAGAATTGGCGATTGACGATTTTCGATTGTCGATTTAATGGATTTTCCAATCGCACATCGCACATCGTCAATCGACAATAACAAAAAAAGCTGCCCGAAAGCAGCTTTTTATATCTGTTATATTGATGTTCACACTCCTATCAGCTTCATGTATGCCTCTGCATCAAGAAGCGCGTCAACCTCTGACGGGTCCTCGATTGCAACCTTGATCATCCAGCCCTTGCCGTAGGGATCACTGTTGACAAGCTCCGCGGTTGTGTCAAGATCTTCATTCTTCTCAGTAACGGTGCCGCTGACAGGCATGAAGAGATCCGACACGGTCTTGACGGCCTCCACTGTTCCGAAGACCTCACCGTGACCAAGCTTCTCACCAACGGTCTCGATCTCTAAAAACACTATGTCGCCCAGCTCATGCTGCGCAAAATCGGTAATGCCTACCACAGCTTCATTGCCTTTGACAAGAACCCACTCATGATCCTTGGTGTACTTCAGGTTTGCAGGAACATTCATCTCTTGATGTTTTATTTGTTTGACTTTGATCTACAGGTTTCAGAATGTCAAAAATACATCTTTTTTAGTATTTAATCCCTGATAATTGCTTTTTTTAACCCGGGGGGGCATGACACCTCTCTGTATCAGGGTGAACCTCAGGCTGAAACCGAAGCTGCCGCCGGAGGTGAAGGATGACCCGTCACTGTACCAGGGTAAACCTGAGGCTGAAACCGAAGTTGGTATTTGAGGTCAGGAAGGTATTGGCAACAAACGGGTCATTCATCGAGTGATCAGCATAAATCTGCAGGTTGAACCTGTCGCTCAGCACATAGTCGGCCGTGGTGCCAATGGTGAAAACCCTCTGTCCTGCCACCGGCTGGTTCACCTCTTCTATCAGCTTGCGGGCCAGGGTCTTGTTGTCCCTGATTGAGAGGTCCAGCTTCAGGTTGAGGTCGCTCTTGAGGGCACGCTGGCCCGTGCGTGAACGAAGATTGATAGCCACATCGTCAAACCTGTATCCGGCTCCGATGGTTATCTCCTCGTTCCTGATGTCAGCCACCTGGTTGCTGGTCAGGTTGAGTGTGACGGTGCGCGACTTGCGGTACTCTATCCTCGTGGAGAGGGAGTTCTTCCACCCGAGGTCAATGTTTATGAAAGGACTGAACTGCTCATTGATGGTTACGGTGTTGATCTCGTGCTTCGGTATGAAGTTCGACTTCAGGTCACGTATCCTGCTGATGCCGTCCTGGTCAGGGTCCCAGTAGAGGCTGGTGTTGAATGAACCTATGGTATATGTTGACCTGTACTGGTGCGAGAGGCTCACCGAGTTGAAAATCTTCCTCACCGCCTCGAACTTGGTCAGTCCCTCGAAGTTGATCCTCCAGTTGGGCATCATATGCAGCGCCGAGGGGAAGGGAGAGAGGGAGATCTTTTCCGCATCCCTCCTTGTGTATGCGGCCAGGAAGGCAGGCACGAGAACCTCACCCGAAGTAAGTCCGTAACCGCTTGTATAGGGGCCGGTAATCTGCTCGCCGGTGACAGGATCGAAACCGGGATCATATGAATTGTCAACCTGACGGCGCTCATTGCCCCTGCGCTGCGAGATGAGGATGGTATTGGTTCGGAACTGTTCAAAGGTCTGCGACACATAATCGCCTGACTTTGGTATCTTCTCAAAGGCCGTACCCCATGAGATGATTGATATCGTGAAGTTGCCGGTGATGCGGGTGTTCCTGGTGCTGTCAGGAAATTCGCCGTAACGGTTGGCCCTGAGGTATGATGAGATCGTCTGGGAGTAACGCCGGTCAGCCGTCAGGTCAATGCGGAAGCCGGGGAAGGGTTCGATGTTTGCCCTGAGGTTTATCTGTTCGCGTTCACTGTAGGTTGCGGCATTGTTGAGCAGCGTGTCAGTGGTGATCCACCCGTTGATGACTGCCTCGTCAAAGAACCGTTCATCAGTGAGACCCACCAGGAAACGCCACCCCGGTGATGACATGCCCTGGTAGCTCTGCTGGCCCAGGAAAGAGGTGCCGGGAAGATAGCCCGGCATGATGTGCCCCTGCTCTATGGTATATGTTGCAGATACATTTCGCAGAGCCATGAGGGAACGTATAAGATATTTGGCGGCGACACTGGCAACCCCCGGCTTCTTCTCAACCCTCCCCTTGATGTCAATGCTGGCATTGGTGACATCAGTATCAGCGATGTAGTCTATCCTCATGTCTGACACCACATCGTACTTCCCGGTTACCACCGTTCCGTCTGGCGCAGTGACTGTGACAGTCACATCTTTTGTCTTCAGGTTGTGGTTGATGATCCTGGCCCTTCCTGCCCTGAGGGGTATCCCCCGCCTCGAATGGGTTACCTCCTCGTACCCCAGGCTCATGCGTGGTTTGGCCCCTGGCTGGGTGGAAGCCTCAATCTCTTTCAGGAATTTGACCTTGCTGTAGAGGTTGGTCATGTTGGCCTGAACGGTGAACTGCCCGTTGTTCGAGTTCTTAATGATATTGCCCGGCCTGATATTCAGGGAGTCAGGGAAAACTGTTCCGGCAAGCCAGTCATACCTGGCGCTGTACCTGGCGTTGGAAGTCACCCATGAGAGGAGTGGCAGCTTATTGACGGGAATATTGTAGTTAAGGTTCAGCAGGTGGTAGTAGTTCGTGGTACGGCCCATGCCCGCCAGGTTAGACATCACGGAATCACGCCAGTTATCGAAAATATCCGGGTAACGCCTTCTGTCCACCCCTCCTGCCGGCTCATCAATACGTGCAATGCTGCTGGCGGTGAAGTCCAGCTTCATCTGCTTGGTGATGTCATACTTTATGTCATAGAAACGCGTCCACTGGAAGTCCTTCGTGAAGACAGGCTCAATGAGAAGATCGGGGTTGTTGATATTACGGGTCTTCACCTCATTGTAATACCTGTAGATGTCAGTACGCACGGTGATGTGCTTTGGAAAGAGGTATATGTTGAAGTCCTTGATCAGCCTGAATGCCTGGGATTTGAACAGTCCCGACTTCTGGAACGGGGTGAAGTTCCTGGGTTGGGCGTCAAAATCGTACGATATGCCTCCCCTGTATGTCCGTTCAAGGTCGACCTCCGTTTTGGTAGCGGTATTATAAAGTTCGTTGAAGGCGTAGCTGACAGAGAGGTTTGCCGGGTCCCATGCATGGGGTTTCTCTCCCCTTTTGGTGGTGCCGGCGTTACTGACAGTCAGGGTACGGCGCCGGGTATACTCCTCTGCCAGGTTAAGGATTGAATCTCTTTCGGCTCTTGAAGCTGCATTATCGAGTGATTCGTTGAGCATGATATCCGGGTCAAGCGGATCGTACTGCGGCCTGATGCGGTTCTCGGAATATCCCATGTAAACGGGTATCCGCATGCCGGCCTTCTCCGGAAAGAATTTCCCAAGCTCCAGGTTAGATGAGAGGTCATATTGTATCACCTGCTCCATGCTTCGCTCATTGACCTTTTTATCAATGCTTCCCCAGCCCGGGGTGCTGGTCTGCCCCACCAGGTTGAGTGTGCCCAGGTCAGCCAGGCGTGCCTGCATCTGGGCGTTGGCGGCCCATCCCCCATCCTCCCTGAAGTCACTCAGGCGAAGCTCGTTGATCCATACCTCGGCAGATTTGGGGGCACCGTCATCTCTCTGAGGGTTACGCGTTCTGATAGGGTTCCTGACGCCGGCCATCACAACCCTGACATTGCTGAGATTGGGATTACCGCTGACAGAGATACGGGCGTTATCAACATAAATGGAATAGATATCGGCTTCACTGAGTGTGGACCCGCTCTCCCTCATAGCTGCATCACGTGCCTGCTTGGCCTCGAGGAGCTTTGACAGGTCAATATCCAGCCTGTTTGCCTCGGGCCATACCACCGCCCTCTGCTCTTCGCTGTCATTGCTGTACCTGCCGTAGGGCGTGAGCTTCAGCGGTATCTCATACTCGTAGAAGTTGCCCTTGTAATCTGATCCGAGCCTGATGAAAACGGTGACCTCATCATCAAGGAGGGGCTGCCCTATGAGAGCCTCGGCATGCACCTCCATCTTCAGCCTGCGGTACTGGCGCATGTCAAGCCTCACATTCTTGTAGGTTGCCCTTGCATCACCGTCGGCCAGGTCTCTGACCCGCAGCACCATCGATTGTTCATTGAGCTGTCTCAGCTGAGGGTTGGCCGGGTCAATGACACGGTCGAAGCCCGGAGGCAGCACATAGTTCACAGGCTCCTTGCCGGCATTCTCCTCTATGCTCACAGAGCTTATCTCGAAGGTCCCGTCGGCCTCCTCAGGTATCGTGATACGTTCACCGCCCTCGAAGAATGCGATATTGTACTTGCGCCATTCAGACCTGACGAGCTCAAGGCGGGCAAAGCGCGTTATCACCTCCCTGTCGAAGTTGCGCATGTACATACGCAGGAACCTGATTGACTTGAAATCGCGTATCGAGCCCACCACTCTCTCGTAGTCGGTGATGGGTATCTTGAACTGGAACCATCTGACCGGCGACTTCTCCCCGTTGGCAAAAGTGGCTGTATACTCAACCTCATCAACGATGAAGTTCCTGCCCACAACCATGTCCTCAGGCCGGAGGCTCACGTGGTACTGGTAGTAGCTCTCGGTCTCACTGAGGGTGTTGTCGCGGTTGATATCCTCCATATCAGGCAACGTCGTACCACTTGTGGGATATGATTCTTCCGACATCTCAGAGGTAGGAGAGTTGCCGTCGGTACCGTTGAACTTTTTGTATCTCTCCAGGATACCAAGCTGCAAAAGATCGTATTCTGTTCCTCTGAAATACCGGAAGTCATCGTTTGAGGGGTCTGCAAAAATCTTATCAAGCACCTCGGGGCTCACAACCACCCCCACAGCCTGGAGGTAACTGTCAAAGAATGACTGTTCGTCTTCGTTGCTTAGCCCGTCAAGACCCACATCCTGGTACCGGCGTGATTCGATGTTATTGTCGAATGCCTGCACCACCGCCTGCACCGTTGGCACACGGCCCCATACGGTTGTATCGACATTCACCAACAGGGGTGATGTCGGGAGCCCGTTCTCAAACTGCTTGCGCGAATCGCGAAGAATATCCTCCGAAACATTGCCAAGGTTGAAGTAAAGATCACCCCCTTCATGTCCCGGACTCTCGGCGTAGGGGTCCATGAGCCAGAACTTGATGTATTGAATGTTGGCCGACTCAAAGTCATTGGTGAGCAGCTCCCTCATCATCCCTCCCCAGCGTGTCCGGGGTGAGTTCAGAAGTCCGTCGGTGCCAAGTCCTGCAGAGTAGCCGTCAGGCAGAACGTTGAAGTTGTACGGGCCTCTCTCGTAAGGGTAAAATGCAACGTTCAGGACTGAAATGTTGGTAGGTATGCCGCTGGCCGATTCCTTGTAGGGAAAAATCTCCGTCTCGTAAACCTCCCTGACATAATGGCTCGACTGCAGGTCGGGGTTGGCCTTGATGTAGCCAGGGGTGGTTGAGCCGTTGCGGAGGAACAGCGGGTCAATTACATACCATGCCAGTCGTGCCCTGTTGAAGCCTGACCTGATATCATTGTTCAGTTTGGCTTCAGGGAAAAAATGATCCTGACCCTGGGGTACGCTTGACATCGACCAGGCATTGAACGCTCGAAGGTCAAGGGATATCTCGCTTGCCTCAAAATCATCGATGTAGACCGCCCCTTCCGATGTTATGGCTTTGCTGTGGCCCGGGACCAGATTTGCAAACTCACCGAAGAAATTGACTGATGAAGGTGCATTGGTCGAAATAAATGGAAGCCAGTCTATGGCGTTTGTCAGGAACTTGGAGTCAGCGCGGTACGATGCATCAAACCCGTAGATGGTATTTGAGATGGGGTCATCACCGTAAGTTACCTTCTGGGTATAGGGCCTTTCGGTAAGCCGGAGGACCGTCCCGCCCAGGTTGAACCTGTCTGAGAACCTGTAGTTCAGGTGCGTCCCGATCAGACTCTTTGTCTGCAGCCCGAAGAACTGGTTGCTCTCCAGTGAAACCTGTACCGGCGTCTGTGACTCAAGCAGGGCTGAATTGATGATCTTTACTGACCCCATGTTGTAGTCAACTGTATAATCGACGTTCTCGGCAAGGGTCACACCCCCGGCAGTAACCTTGACGGATCCCTGGGGTATGTTTGCCACATTGAGCCTTATCTCCGATCCGGAGGCGGAGGTGAACTGGCCGCTCAGAAGATATTTGTTCTTCTCGGCCATCTGCCTGGCCACCGTTTGGGTGGAGTCATAGAGCTCGGTGAAGACGTATTTCCTGATCTGCTCAGGGTCAGTGATGTATTTCAGGAGGTGTCTGCCGAAGGGCTCCAGCACGGGGAATATTATCCGTCCCTTTTCCGCCATCACCGTTATCCCGTCCACAAAATCAAACAGACCGTCTGGCTGCCTGTCAAGCTGCGAGTTGAGCTGGTCAAGCCCGAGAGCCTGCAGAAGCACCTTCCCGTCAAGCGGAGTACCGGGCAGGTAATTGACGGCATTGCCTGACTTGTCATCCTGGAAAAGGATGTTCACCTCAAAATTCCTCGCCTCAATCCTTCCCGACCCAATGTTGTAGATGTTCTTCATCATAAGCTTCCATGTAGGGATCTGCGGGGTCAGGTTAGTCCCTTTGATAAGCTTGAGTATCAGTGCATCGGGGGCAGTGATGCCGTCGGTTGAAAATTCTCCTACCTTGAATACCTGGCCGTTGAAGGTGTACTCATATGCCACTGCCAGGACCTCATCATTGTTCAGGGCCACGTTGAGCGAGATGTATCCCAGCTGGCTGTTGACCGTATACTCCCGTTCAGTGAGCTTGCGGGCGTTTTCAATCTTTTCAAAGTCGCGGCCGATGTTGAAATCGGGATACAGGGCTGCAAAGGCATCGACCACCTGGTCAATATTCCTCACCGCGCTGTAGGTTGAATTCAGCTCCTGGTAGAGTCCGTTGCTGGTGTTGTCGGGATTGACCGGAGCGCCGGGAATGCCCTGAAACGCCGGAACGGGATTGAAAATGTTAGTCTGGTTCTCTGCCAGGTCAAGGAATGCGACTATGTTTCGGTTGCTCACATCCTCAAAGCGGCTGGTCTTGTTGGTGATCCACACCTCGATCTTCTCTATGTTCACCCCCGTGCTCACAATGGGCAGGCTGGCCAGGGCCCCGTCAAAATTGTCCCTGAAATTCTGTGAGAGAAAGAAGTGCCGGTTGGCTTCGTAGTTGTCAGCGGTTATCTCATAGTCGCTGATCTGGGCTCCTCCCTTAACCTCCACAACCGATGATTCGCCCTTCTGCTGTGAGAAGACGGTGGTCATCGTCAGCTTGCCGAACTGCAACTCCGTCTTGAGGCCGAAGAGGCTGTAGCTGCCGGTGATGAGGGTGCCGTTAAGCGGCAGCGTCACATCTCCCGCCTCAATCTTCTTGATGATTTCATCCTCCTTGCCTGAGTATTCGAGCTTGGTGCGGTTCTCGAACTCGAACATGGCCTCTGTATTATAGTTGATGCCCAGCTGCATCTTGTCACCGATGGTCCCTGTGACATTCATCTGTATCTTTTCCTGGAAATCGAAGGTGGGGATGGTGCGCAGTCTCTCTGACAGTGTCGGGTTCTCGGTGTGTGAGATATTGATCCCGAAGATGAGCTCTGCCGACCCCTGCGGCACGATGTTAATGACATTGCTGCCGAAGATCCTGTCAAAGGTCTCGCCACCCACCTCTATCTGGGGGATGAGTGACGACCTGAATCCCGAGGCGTCCCCGCGCAGACTGGCATCCCAGTATTCACGCATGGCCTGGTTAAACTCATACCGGCGGTACTCGTCAGGACTCATGTAGACCGGCCTGCGATAGTCGAGCCCTCCGATCTTCTGGTAGATTATGTACTGGTTGTTGCGGCCGTCATACTCAACCCTGGTCGAAATGTTTGAGGGGTTATCGAGGAACAGGGGAGATGATCTCTTTGCCTCCCAGGGGTAGGCCGGATCTGCATTGAGTTTCAGGAGAGAGTCGCCGGTGCTGGTCTGGGCGCCAAGAGCCACAGAAATCAGGGTCAGGACATTAAAAAGCCCCACCCTGATCCAAAGACCTCTATTTTGTAAAGAAAACTGCAATCCGGCACTCCTGTTTTATAACAGTTTCAGCGCCCTCCTTACTATCTCCTCTACAGGTAGTTTTCTGTCCTCCTTCAGGAGGCTGTCAACTGCCTTGGCGGCGCTGTTCCTGGCAAATCCAAGCATCACTAAAGCAGATAACGATTCTTCACGTGCAGTATTGTCGGAAAACGCAATTATTTCGCCGGAACCGACGTGTTTTCCTATTTTGTCTTTCAGGTCAATAATGATCCTTTGTGCGGTCTTTAATCCTATGCCCTTGACAGCCTTGAGAATGCCGACGTCACCACTGATAATTGCCTCGCGGAGGTCACCCGGCCTGACCGATGAAAGCATCATCCGGGCAGTGCCGGCTCCTACCCCTGAAACGGTAATCAGTTGCCTGAACAGGTCACGCTCATCGGCTGTGGCAAAACCGAAGAGCAGATGGGCATCCTCGCGGATCGACTCATGTACCAGGATCTTGCATGGAACTGCCTTGTCAAGTGCAGAGTAGGTGTTGAGCGAGATATTGAGGCTGTATCCTATGCCGCCGCACTCAACCACCACGAAGGCCGGGTTCAGTTCTGTAACTGTACCGGTTATATAATCGATCATAACGGGTGGTCGTAATTTTCCGGCTCGGGTGGCAGCTCGTCAACATGATCGCGGTCGGAATGGATCTCTATCTTCTGGGGCTGAAGCGGGTTTCGCGAGATCTCCTCGTACATCTGCCTGTTGTGGTAGATGTCGCAGGCAGCATATATGGCCTGGCGCATTGAGTTGCCGGAGGCTTCGTTCTTTCCCGTTATGTCGAAGGCGGGGCCATGCACCGGGGAGGTTCTTATCACTGACAGGCCGGCAGTGAAATTGACACCGGTGTCAAAGGCGAGGGCCTTGAAGGCGCTCATGCCCTGATCATGGTACATTGCCAGCACTGCATCAAAACGGCTGAAGGCTCCTGACCCGAAGAATCCGTCAGACGAATAGGGGCCGAAGGCAAGGATGCCCTCCTCATTGGCTTTGGTGATGGCAGGGATGATGATATCCGTCTCCTCGTTGCCGAGCAGACCACCGTCGCCGGCATGAGGATTGAGACTAAGTACAGCGATGCGGGGACCGCGTATGGCAAAGTCCTGCAAAAGCGACCGGTTGAGAAGCCTCAGCTTGCCAAGGAGATGATGCACCGTGATGGTGCCAGGAACATCCTTCAGCGGCAGATGCTCGGTGGCGAACCCTATCTTCATGCTCTCGCTGATCATAAGCATCAGAACCTCGGAGGCATTGACCTTCGTCTTCAGATAGTCAGTATGCCCGGTAAACCGGAACAGGTCCGACTGAATATTGTGCTTGTCAATGGGAGCCGTCACCAGCACGTCAATCCTGCCGGCTGTAAGGTCAGCGACAGCACTCTCGAGAGCCGCCAGGGAAGCCTGGCCACCTTCCAGGGTCGATTTGCCGAGCTCCACACGCACCTCGTCACCGAGACAGTTTACCAGATTGACCTTTTTGGGATGCGCTTCGGAAACAGTCCTGATATTGTTGAAATTGAAGTTGGTGATGTTAAGCACCTTGCGATGGTATGCCGCTACTTTGGGCGAGCCGTAGACCACAGGCACGCACAGGTCGGTGATTGAAGAATCGGCCAGGGCCTTGATGATGATCTCATACCCGATGCCGTTGATATCCCCCTGCGTTATGCCCGCTGTTATAAGTTTTCTCTCCATTGTCTTACTGGTCTGGCGAACAGCAGAGTGCTGTTCAGCGTGGTAAAGTTAATATAATTATTGAATGATTTAGCTTAATTGTATTACCTTTGAGGTCTTCTGCGATGATGCGCAGAGTGTCATAAAATGGGTGTCACAGAAGATTTGTACGCGAAGGTTGACGGGGGTCAGCGGATCACCGCCGGGGAGGCGCTGAGCCTGTGGGAGGAGGCACCTCTTGCCACTCTGATGTACCTTGCCGACGGTCTCCGCCGGAGGATGCACCCGGGCAACATGGTAGGCTGGATGATTGACCGCAATGTGAACATTACCAACATCTGTTTCTCGCAATGCCGTTTCTGCAATTTCTGCCGTACCTCAGCAAGTGATGACGCCTATGTGACCACTGATGAGGAGTATGACGTCAAGATCAGCGAGCTGACAGCTCTCGGAGGCGACCAGCTGCTGCTGCAGGGAGGCATGAATCCTTCCCTCGGGCTTGATTTTTATACCGGTCTCTTCAGGAGACTCAAGAAACGATGGCCCGGCGTTAAGCTGCATGCCCTGGGTGCGCCGGAGGTGGCATGGCTGGCACGTGCCGAGAAGATGAGCTACCAGGGCGTGCTCACGGCACTCCGTGACGCCGGCCTCGACTCCCTGCCCGGCGCCGGCGCCGAGATACTGTCAGACAGGGTCAGGAGGATCGTCTCCCCCGCCAAGGCAACCACCGCCGAGTGGCTGGGGGTGATGCGTGAGGCTCACCGGCTGAACCTGCCCACCTCAGCCACCATGATGTTCGGCCATGCCGAGACGGTGGAGGAGAGAATTGAACACCTGGTGCTGCTGCGCAAACTGCAGGATGCCAGGCCTGAAGGCCATGACGGCTTCGTCACCTTCATCCCATGGCCCTTCATGGACCGCGGTACGAAGCTCGCCGACAGAGACGGCATACGAAGCAGGGTCACCGCCACGGAATATCTAAGGCTGGTAGCCATCAGCAGGCTGCTGCTCGACAACATACCCAACCTGCAGTCGTCAATACTCACCGTAGGCCGGGAGACGGCCATGATCTCGCTTCACGGCGGAGCAAATGACCTGGGCTCGGTGATGATTGAAGAGAATGTGGTAAGTGCCGCCGGGGATCCGTTCCGGGTTGACCCGGAGACAATGAAGCAGATCATAAGCGATGCCGGCTTCATTCCGGTCAGAAGAGATCAGCGGTATATGCCTGTCGGGGAGCCCGGCAAATGACAGCACGGCAGTTGAGAGTGGGGCAGTTGATGACCTGACAGTTGAGAGCCCGGCAAATGATAGCACGGCAGTTGAGAGTGGGGCAGTTGATGACCTGACAGTTGAGAGTCCGGCAAGGGATGCCAGGCAGCTGACAGTTGATCAGGAAGCTTTTCTGAGTGAATACATGAGCGCCTCTACCTGGCGCAGAAGCTCTCTCTTCTCTTCTCTCGGGGCATAGACGAAGCCTGTGACCACTACCGCACGTGATGTCTCTTCGTCAATGAAGGCATATGAGATGAACGGGCCTCCCATGTATCCCCCCTCGAGTGTCCACAATCCCCTCATCTCTATATAGTCAGTGTCATGACGCCTGAATGAGCGACAGCTGACGGGAATCTGCTTCTCAATGACCATGAATGATCCTCCGTCGGGTCCCTTTACCTCTGCCGAGGTAACCTTCTCCGTGAGATTGGCAAGCTCAATGCACCCTATGCGCGATGTCATCCGCTCAGTGACTGAGACAATCACCGATTGTGTTGTTGAGGGAGTCTCCGCCGAGAGCATCATGATCCCTTCACGATTGAAATCGGGCTTGTATCCTGCCGGCATTATCAGCTCCCATCTCCTGTCTCCCGAAACGAGAACGCTCCTCTCCTTCCCTGCCGACTTTGTAAGCCATGATGACAGTCGTTCACGCTCAGCATCGTTGATGCTCTGCCGTATTGCCTCTCCGTTTTTCCTGATGCAATCTGCCACGGCTGCCGAATCAGGACCGGTGACCGTGATGACAAGCTGCGTCTCTGACCATCTGTTCCTGGTATAATCAACTACCGTGTCACTGTTCTCAATGCCGGCTTTTACAAGCAGGACATTCCTGTGTGCAAGATAGATATCACGGAAACCCCCGGGATTGACGGGCAGAATACTGAAGGCCGGCTCAGGCTGCGGAAGCCCTATAAGAAAAGGAGCCACCTGCTCCCTCACGGCTGAACCGGGGCTGCCGTTCCACAGAGCCTTGTCCATGACGACCAGCACCTCACCGGTGGTTCCGGTAATATTGGGAAGAGTCCGGGTCAGTGATGAATCGCCGCACGAGGCCATCACTGTCATTGCCAGGATTAAGAAGAATGCCGGTGTTCTCATGGTACACTGTATCTGAAATAAAAAGCCTGCACTCGCATGCAGGCCCGTAATTATTGTATGCCGATCCTAGCTGTCCTCTTCAACGCTCTTCTTGCTGTCTGCACCGTCAGTGTCCTTGGCTTTCTTAAACTCCTTAAGACCCTGTCCTATGCCTTTCATCAGTTCGGGTATCTTGCGACCGCCAAACATTAAAAGCACTACCGCCAGTATCAGTATTATTTCAAGAGGTCCGATCTTTCCCATTTCTCAGAGTATTAATTTATGCAAATGTACAAATTCTTTCACAACAGGTGTTGCATACCCGCTTAATTATCATTTTCTGATAAGTTTGAGGATGTCATTCCCGTTGGCGAAGATCAGAAGAGCCAGCAGGAGTATCATGCCTGTTATCTGGGCATACTCCAGGAACTTGTCACTCGGCTTTCTGCCCGTGACCACCTCAAATATCAGGAACATAACATGCCCTCCGTCAAGAGCGGGAATGGGAAGGATATTCATTACCGCAAGTATAAGTGACAGGAAAGCGGTCAGGTTCCAGAACGACTGCCAGTTCCATTTGTCCGGGAAAATGCTTCCGATGGTGATGAATCCGCCCAGTGATTCATATGCCTTGGTGTCTTTTGAGAATATCAGCCTGAACTGTTTGAGATAGTCCCCGGTTGTCTTCCATCCCTTTGAGATGCCTGCCGGGATTGCCTGAGCGAAGCTGTAATGTTTAGTACTCAGCTCCAGTATGTTGGAGACATCCCTGAAAACACCCAGTATCCCGGCCTCCGTTGTTGCAAATGTGAAATCAACAAGCTCACCGTCTCGTCTGACGGTGACAGTCACAGGCTCTCCCTTGCGCTCAGCAATGTAACCCTGGAATTCATCATACCATTCAAACGGGATGCTGTCAAGGGCAATGATCTCATCGCCTACGGCAAGCCCGGCGGCGGCGGCAGGTGATTCGCCGGCAACCTCGGAGATGACAAACGGACCGAAAGGAATCCGCGCATCTATTATATCCGGGTTTTTAAGCAGCACAGGGATGTATTCGCGACTGATCGGAATATCAACTATTTCGCCCTGCCTGTCGACGGTGATCTTCTGGCGTTCATTCAGCAGGATATCGGGGACGATGGCATAGAAGTTGTCAACCGGCACTCCGTCAACAGAGATGATCTTGTCATTATTGCGGAGGCCCATGGCATAACCTGTTGAGTCGGTCAGGATACCGTACTTTACGTTGGGGGCAGACAGATAGGTCTCGCCCCAGACACTGAGTGCCCCTACATAAATGAGCAGGGCAAAGATGAAGTTGAAGAAGACTCCGCCAAGCATGATCGTGAGACGCTGCCATGACTTCTTCGATCTGAACTCATGAGGCTGCGGCGGTTGTTTCATCTGCTCCTTGTCCATCGACTCGTCAATCATCCCTGAGATCTTTACATACCCTCCCAGGGGGATCATGCCGATTCCGTATTCCGTCTCACCCCACTTGCGCTTGAAGATTGCCCACGGCCAGTCGAAGAAGAGATAGAACTTCTCAACCCTCGTCTTGAAGAGGCGGGCAAAGAGAAAGTGTCCGAATTCGTGGACAATTACCAGGATTGACAGTGACAGCAGGAGCTGCAGTATTTTGATAAGAACGATCATCTTTTTGTTGTTTTGTTTATGTACTCCATGGCGAGGCTCCTGCTTCTCAGGTCTGTCTCCTCGTATGCATCCATGGATGCTTCATTATTGAAGATTGTGTTATCCATCACATGTTCCACTGTTCCCGCGATGTCATTGAATCCTATCTTTCCCTGAAGGAATGCTGCCACGGCTGCCTCGTTGGCTGCGTTGAGCGCGCAGGGCATGTTGCCTCCCTTCGTCAGCGCCGCGCGTGCCAGCGGAAGGCAGCGAAAGCGCTCCTGATCAGGCTCCTCAAAGGTAAGGGAGCCTATCTCAGAGAGTGAAGGCCGGGGAAGGTCTGTAGTCACCCTCTCAGGGTATGTCAGGGCATACATAATCGGCAGCCTCATGTCCGGTACGCCAAGCTGCGCCTTGACCGATCCGTCAGTGAACTGCACCAGCGAGTGTATTATTGACTGCGGATGGATAAGCACGTCGATCCTGTCCGCAGGAGTGCCGAACAGCCAGTGCGCCTCTATCACCTCGAGGCCCTTGTTCATCAGTGTGGCCGAGTCGATGGTGATCTTGCTGCCCATGCTCCAGTTGGGATGGCGCAGTGCCTCCAGCGGGGTGACTTTTTTCAGCCTCTCTGCTGGAGTATTGCGGAAGGGCCCTCCGGATGCGGTGAGGATAATTTTTTCAACAGAGCTCTGCGGCTCGCCGTTGAGGCACTGCAGTATAGCCGAATGTTCCGAGTCTACAGGCAGAAGCAGGCTTCCGGACAAGGCTGCAGTGCGGGTGATCATCTCGCCGGCCACCACCAGTGTCTCCTTATTGGCAAGTGCAATCTCTTTCCCTGCCTTCACTGCTGCTGCCGTAGGCTTCAGCCCCGCAAAACCCACCATGGCAGCAACAACGGTATCTATGCCGTCAGAGGATGCCACCTCCTCAAATGCCTCTCTTCCGGCAAGAACCTCAATACCCAGGCCGGCGAGGCCATCGCTTATCACGCTGTAAAATGCCTCATTGCCTATGACTACCCTCTGAGGCCTGTAGAGCCTCGCCTGCTCCATGAGAAGCTCTGCATTACTGCCTGCAGCAAGGACTGCTACGGTGAAGAGGTCAGGATAACGGGCTACGATACCGAGGGTCTGGGTGCCGATCGATCCTGTTGAACCGAGAATTGCGAGTCTCTTGTGCATCTGCCGGTCTGGTGTCAGAAGAAGATGTATTGTGCCGGGTCAAGAGGCTCTCCGTTGTGCCACAACTCAAAATGGAGATGCGGGCCCGAGGTGTACAGCTCGCCTGAGTCACCCACGATGGAGATGGCCTCACCGGCCCAGACCCTGTCACCCATCTCCTTGAGAAGCCTGGCGTTGTGCTTATAGACGGAGACAATGTTGTTGCTGTGCTGAATCATCATCACAAAACCGGTCTCCATAGTCCATCCTGTCATTATCACGGTGCCGTCGAGCGTCGATGATACCACGGCCTTGGGCTGGGTCACGATGTCAGTGGCGTAGTGTCTTGTGCGCAGGTCAAAATTACTCGACACAATGCCTTTTACCGGCGGGAAGAAATGGATGCTCGCCAGGCTGGTGCCCCTGACGGGTGTCGCTGCGGCTGAGGCAAGACTATACCTCTCATCCTGTTCCACCCTTGACCTAAGGATGGAGTCTTCAGCTGATCTTTTGAACACTATGTTGCTGTAGTCTCGCGTGCTGTCCCGCATAGCTACCTGGCCTATGGGCTGCCTGCCTGAGATGACGTCATTCAGGTCGCGGAAGTACTTGTCTCTTATATTCAGCTCACGCTCCAGGGAGTCAAGCAGGATGGCGTTCATCAGGATGTTTCTTCTCATCGCCACGTCAGGGTAGCCCGGGATGAATTCACGCAGGTTGGTGAAAGCTATCAGTGAGGTGTTAATGCCTATGATGAGCAGAAAGAGCATGGCTGCTGCCAGGAGTGCATTCGACCTGGAAAGGCGTATGCGCCAGACCTCCTCGTATGAGGTATCATTGAAAATGGCGAACCGGAACTTGTCGCGCCATTTTCCCACCCTTTGTTCTTTCTTAGCCATCTGAAAACCTGTAAGAAGGCACAAAGATAACAATCATGTTGGTAAAATAGGCAATAGGGAATAGGCAGTAGGCAGTAGTGAGGAATTAAGAGTTAAGAATTAAGAATTAAGAATTGATATTCAGGCAGTAGGCAGCAGGCAGTAGGCAATAGTGAATTGAGGGCACCGTATTCTTGGCCGTAGGCCATAAAGTATTGTAGTTCAGTGTGTTTAATCAGGGTGAATGGTAGACCATCCAGTAATGTAGCCGGCCTCCGACCGGTATCACCAGCCAATCCCGTAATCTTCTCCGAAGTTGCTTGACCCGCCCCAGAAGGTGCCGTGAACCCAATCGAACCCGATGGCGTTCACCGGGCCTGATGTGCGCTCCTGGAAAGAGAGACGGTATCCCATCGCTGCCAGTTCCTTACGTACCCATGCCGGCATGCTGCTGTTAAGGACCAGTCCTCCGGCAACCTTCTCATGATCGCCAAAGCTTGAATACATCTGCAATGTCTTGAACGACGGTGCCTCGCATGCTTCCTGGACGGTCATCCCGAATTCGGCTACATTAAGGAAGAACTGCAACAGGAGCTGATCCTGCTCGTCGCCCCCCTGCTTGGCAAAGGCGAGGAAGGGCTTGCCATCCTTCATCGCCAGCGAGGGTGTCAGGGTCACGCGCGGCCTCTTGCCCGGCTCAACCACATTGAAGGGATTCTCCTTCTCATCAAGCACGAAGCTCTGCATCCGCTGACTCATACCGATACCGGTGTTACCGGCAATGCATGCCGGTATCCACCCGCCGCTGGGAGTGACGGAGACAACCCATCCGGCTGCATCTGCTGCTTCGATGGAGGTCGTGCCTGATTGAAAAGTGCCGAGAAAACGCTCATACTGATCCGGGTCATCTGCCGGGTAGATATTCCGTGCCTCTGCCTGCCACGAATTCAGGAGGGTGGCAAAAGGATTGCTCTTGCCTTCAAAGTGATATGGATCGCCCGGACGAACAGCCGGGTCATTGCGGTCAGGGTTGATAAGCTTTGCGCGCTCGCGGGCATAATCCTTAGAGAGCAGGCCTGCCATAGGTTCTTCCGGTGGGAAGGACGGATCACCATAGTAGAAATCGCGGTCAGCAAATGCCAGGTTCATAGCCTGGTAGAGTGTATGAATATACCTCACGGAGTTATATCCCATCTCCTTCAGGTTGAAGTTTTCGAGGATATTGAGTGTCTGCAGCATCACCGGGCCCTGTGTCCATGGCTGCAGCTTGTACACCTCGATGCCCCTGTATTCAGTCATCATCGGCTCTTCGACCTTCACCTGCCACTTTGCCAGGTCCTCCGTAGTGATCAGTCCTCCCTGCTCCTGGCATCCCCTGGCGAACTCAGCACCTATATCGCCTTTGTAGAAGCGGTCATAGGCGGCGTATATCGCATCCTTCCTTGATTTCTTCTTCTTAAGGGCCTGTTGTTCGGATTCAACCAGTTTGGTCAGCATAGCCAGCAGATCTTTCTGGACAAATATCTCTCCTGCCGACGGGGCCTCACGCTCTTCACCGGCATGAGGCAGGAACACCTTTGCAGAATATGGCCACTCACTGATACGGCGTTTATTGCGTTCTATGGAGTTGGCCGTCTGTGCCTCAATGGGGTAGCCTTCGGCCATCTGCATGGCAGGCGCCAGAACCTCCTTCAGGCTCATGGTACCATACTCGGCAAGCATCACCATCAGTCCGCCGGGTGTACCGGGTGTAACGGCTGCCAGTGGACCGTATTCGGGAGGGTATTTAAATCCCTTCGACTTATAGAACTCAGCCGTGGCGCCCGTTGGCGCTACACCAAGTGCATTGATGGCAATAACCTTTTTCGTGTTTGGGTTATAGATCAGCGCCTGAGTCTCACCTCCCCAGCTGAGCACGTCCCACATTGTGCAGGTGGCTGCCAGCATGGCGCAGGCGGCATCAACGGCGTTGCCGCCGCGGTCGAAGATCATAGCTCCGGCGGTAGCCGCCAGCGGCTTGCCCGTGACAGCCATCCAGTGCCGGCCATGCAGCGGCGGCTTCTGGGTGGTGACGGGAAAGGTGTTAAATGATTGGGCATTTGACATGAGAATAAAACTTGATACCATGATTGAAAGCAGGAGATTTTTCATTATTTGTAGTTGTATATTTCTAAAGATTTAATTCATTGCCGTTTAGCCTGTCAAATTGGCCGTAGTTTATCTTCAGGTACTCTCTCAAATGTTCGTTCTCTGTAGGCGCAAAAACCCTTCCCTGTCACTGTATGACACAAGACGGAAGATGTCATCAGTTGAACGACACCGTCCTGTTGATTGTGTATCCTGTCTCGTCACTAAAGTAGAGGAAGGCGAATGATCCGTCATTGAGACTGACCAAATCTCTGATAAAAGGCGGATAGAATTCCGAAGAGAAGGGGTTGTCAAACCAGGTAGTCCAGACCGTCGAAAAGTCAGATCTCAGTTTCGAGAAATAGACCCTGGTCCATGACTGGTTCAGCAGCAGGTATTCGCTGTTACCTGTCTGCTTGATAACCAGCCCATATGTATGTATGGTATCTGCTACATGGACCTGCTCTCCGGGAGTGCCGTTACGGCTGACCGGGAATAGCACCGGCTGGCGTTCATAGGTGAGCATGCCTGCCATACTGTATCCACCGTCATAGGAGGGGGCAACGGATAGGCCGGAGTCCCATGAATTGGTGCCGCCGGTTACACGGTAAACCTCATTGCCGGCATTGTCAATCAGCAGGAAAAGGATCTCGAGATCGTCGAGGCTCTCCGGTACTTTTTCCGGACGCGTTGCTCCTGCAAGGAAAATATCGCCCTCATCGGTCATGAAGGTCTGGTCGAGTATGGCAGAGGTGTTGGCATACTCCCTGCTCCCGGTCAGATCGCCTTCACCGGTGAGATGATCAATGACCAGCGAACTCCTGCCGGTAAGCGTAGCAGCATCATCATTAACCGACTGGCAGGCCAGGAGTATGGTGCCGTCGGAAGGCAGCAGTATCTTCCTGTCAGTGATGACACGGTTGGCAGGGACCTCGCGCAGCACCTTGCGCAGCAGATTACCGTCTTCGTCAAGAAAAGCCATAAAGGTTGAACCAGCCATTCCCTCTTCCCAGCATGACCCTGTTAAAATAATGGAGCCATCGCTCTTCTGAACGGCATAGTCGCCGTATATTTTGCTGTATCCGTCTATGTCATACTGTTGCCACCACATCCGGTTACCCCCGGAAGAGAACCTGATGACCATGGCGTGGGTAAGGGGGTTATCTTCATGGTATGTATATCCTGATACTAAAAATCCGCCGTCAGGGGTCGTCGTGAGGCTCTCATTGTAGAACATCATGCCCTCGATTTCTACCGGCTTTGTCCAGGCGAGAAGTGTCTCGGGAGGAGTGTCAACGCGATCGCGGATGCATCCGCTAATCACAATGACCTGCAAAAGTAGCATCAGGACTTTATTAAGGTTCGTTTTTGTCAATATTTATTCTTTGGGCAATAAAAGTACAAAATATGACCCAAAATACCAAAATAAGGGGGTAAGTCCCCGAAAAGCAAGTGATTGCAAAACCGATTTTTTCGTAAGTTTATTCCGCATTAAACCATTTCAACCATGAAAAAGCTCCTTAAGATAACCGGCATTATTGTCGGGTCACTTCTCGCCCTGATGATTATTATAGTACTCCTGGCATTGATGACCATGTCTCTCTCCGGAAACCGATCAGCAAAGAAATACAAAGCCCTTGCCGGTCAGGAGGCGCCGGAACTTAATATTGACGGTCTCAGCTTCCGTGACCTCAACAAGAATGGCAGCCTTGACAGCTATGAAGATCACCGGCAGCCTGTTGAGGCACGTGTAGGCGACCTCCTGTCACAGATGACACTCAAGGAGAAGGCTGGCCAGATGTTCTTTCCTCCGGTTGGAATGAACAGGGACGGCTCGGTCTCTGAGAAGCGCTCCTTCTCTGACCCCTCATCGCTCATGAGCATCGGGACCTACGAGTTGATCTTCGGGAAAAATATCAGTCACTTCAATATCTTCATGGGAACAGGGAAGAGGGAGATGGCTGAGTGGTACAACAGCATACAGAAGCTGGCCGGACGTACCAGGCTGGGCATACCTGTGACCATAGCCTCGGATCCACGGAACATGTATGGTCAGAATATCCTTGCCGGTGCTTTCTCAGGTGATTTTTCACTCTGGCCTGAACCTGCGGGACTGGCTGCCACGGGTGACTCGGCTCTGGTCTGGCAGCATGCCGACATTGCCCGCCAGGAGTACCTTGCAACAGGCATCAGGGTGGCACTGCATCCCATGGCCGACCTCGCCACCGAGCCGCGGTGGGGAAGGATAAACGGCACCTTCGGCGAGGACGCACTTATATCGGCAATGTTTACGGCTGCATATATAAGAGGGTTCCAGGGTGACTCACTGGGCAGAGCGAGCGTGGCCTGCATGACAAAACATTTCAGCGGCGGCGGCCCGCAGAGAGAGGGTATAGACCCTCACTTCCCGGTTGCTCTGGGACAGATATACCCGGGAAACAACTTTGAGTATCACCTCATCCCGTTCGAGGCTGCCTTCCGCGAGGGGACCGCAGCAATAATGCCCTACTATGGTGTGCCCGTCGGACAGACAGGTGAAGATGTGGGCATGGGCTTCAACAGGGAGATCATCACCGGCCTCCTGAGAAACAGGTACGGGTATGACGGGGTTGTATGCACTGACTGGGGACTGGTAACTGACAATAAGGTATTGGGCATCAATATTCTTCCTGCCAGGGCAAGAGGTATGGAGCATGCCACCCCGGAAGAGCGCATGCTGAAGATCATCAATGCCGGATGCGACCAGTTGGGAGGCGAAATGATCCCCGACATGCTGGTCAGGCTGGTAGGCGATGGGAAGATCACGGAAGCCAGGCTCGACAGCTCGGTGGTGAGACTGCTTCGGCTCAAGTTTATGCTGGGCCTGTTTGATGATCCGTATGTTGACGTGGAGCACTCGGTCAGCATTATTGGAAACCCTGCATTCGTGAAGGCGGGACGTCTTGCACAGAGAAAATCAGTCGTTCTGCTCAAAAACAGCCCCTCAGGCTCCGGTATGACACTACCCCTGAGAGAGGGAATAAAAATCTATGTCATGAATATTGACCCGGCGGTGGCCTCACAGTATGGTACCGTTGTGGCAAAGCCTGACCAGGCAGATATTGCTCTCATTCGCCTGAGGGCTCCCTCACAGCCCCTCAGGGGGGCCGGTCCGCTGGGACGCATCTTCAGCTCGGGAGACCTCGATTACAAGGATAAGGAGCTGAAAAAGATACTCGGTATAATGGCCAGGGTGCCGACGGTAGTGGATATCTATCTCGACAGGCCTGCCGTCATCCCGGAGATAAGTGAAAGGGCCGCCGGCCTGATGGCTGACTTCGGGGCAGCAGATGACGCAGTACTTGACATTGTCTTCGGACGCTTCAGCCCGACAGGCACACTGCCGTTCGAGATGCCCTCATCAATGAAGGCTGTTCGCGATCAGAAAGAAGATCTGCCCTATGACTCAGGAGACCCGCTCTTCAGGTTCGGGTTCGGATTGCGTTATGAGTGATCGGCCCGGTCAGGAGCAGCTCGTAATATCGCCTGGTTCGGGGAAAACTTATTTCATGGCAAAAACGGATCAAAACGATTCCAATCAGCATCGCCCTGATCGTCACCAAAAATAAATAACTTGCATTATCAAAATCAATCAACTCACGTGAAATGAAAAAAACTACTGCTTTCTTAACCGTTATGCTCCTTTTTTCAGGAATCTCTCTTACCGCTCAGTCGCTGGATGACGTTCTTAATGACCACTTTTCAGCTACCGGGCAAGACAACCTGCTGAAAGTGAATACTCAGAAAATGACCGGCAAAATGGTCCAGAGCGGACTCGAAATACCGTTTATTCAGATGATCAAACGCCCCGGGAAAGTCCGCGTCGAAGCCACACTCCAGAATCTCACCCTGATCCAGACCTTTAACGGGTCAGAGGGCTGGACTATCAATCCTTTTGCCGGTGTAACCGACCCCCAGCCTATGTCAGAGGATCAAGTGAAGTCAATGAAATACAACAGTGACATGGACGGGATGCTGTGGAACTGGAAGGAAAAAGGCTATACTGTAACACTGGAGGGGGAAGAAGATATGGAAGGGACTCCATGTAACGTCGTTAAACTTGTAACCGCAACAGGCGATACCTTTACTTTCTATATTGACTCCGACACCTCGATCATGTTGCGCCTCAATACCAAAATGCTGGTCATGGGTAATGAAACCGAGAGTGATACATATCTAAGCAACTACATGATGGTTGACGGCATTGCCGTTCCCGGAAAGATCGAAACCAAGATGAAGGGCCAGCTTGTGATGACCCTTGTTGTTGATAAGGCTGAACTGAACACCGACCTTGATGATGGCCTCTTTGAGAAACCGGTTGCGAAGCAGGAATAATCAACTCTCAAATAGTTTTAAACCAACGTCATGAAACTCAGGCATCTTTTCATAAGCATCACCTGTCTGGCCTGCATCTCAGGTCTTCAGGGCCAGGTCACCGAAGCTACCTTCGGAGATATCACTGGCAGGCATATCGGACCTGCAAGAATGAGCGGACGAATCTCGTGCATTGACGCAGAAACAGGCAATCCTGATGTAGTATGGGTCGGCGCTGCCGGCGGAGGCGTATGGAAATCAATAAACAAGGGGACTACTTTTAAATCTGTGTTTGATGATTATCCCCAATCTGTGGGTACCATTACAATTGACCAGAACCATCCCGATACTGTCTGGGTAGGCACAGGCGAGGTATGGACCCGTAACAGCGTTTCAATAGGAACAGGTATATATAAAACAACGGACGGCGGAGCGAAATGGGATTACATGGGTCTGCCCGGCAGTGAACGGATTGGTCGTATCCTGATTGATCCGGTTAACCCTGATATTGTCTACGCAGCGGTATTGGGGGCATTGTGGGGAGACAGCGATGAGCGGGGTGTCTATAAAACCACCGACGGAGGCAAATCATGGAACAAAGTACTTTTTGTGAATCCCTCGTCCGGGTGTGCTGACATGGCAATGGATCCGGATGACCCTTCAGTGATCTATGCCTCGATTTGGGACTTCAGGCGACAGGCACACACCTTCAGGTCAGGCGGACCCGGCAGCGGACTATACAGATCAACCGATGGCGGAACAACATGGAATAAGATCCATAACGGATTGCCGTCAGGAACCCTCGGGAGGATAGCCGTTGCAGTTTCTCCTGTCAAACCGCATTACCTGTATGCAGTGGTAGAGTCGGAAAAGTCAGCCCTTTACCGTTCCTCAGACCGTGGAACTTCATGGGAGAAGATGAGCGACCAGTATATTATGGGCGACAGGCCATTTTACTATAGTCTGATCGTTCCGGACCCGGTTGAATCTGAACGCATTTATAAACCCGGGACCATGCTCTGGGTAAGTACCAACGGAGGAAAAGTATTTCAGAGCCCTGCCGTTACGGGAGGCAACTACCATAGTGACACCCATGCATTATGGGTGAACCCGGCCAATAACCGTTTCATCTACATGGGCACTGACGGTGGTGTCTATATCTCCGAAGACAAGGGTAACACCTGGAGGTTTGTAGAGAGCCTGCCTGTGTCACAGTTCTACCATGTCAGCGTAGACAATGCCTCTCCTTACAATGTTTACGGAGGCCTGCAGGATAACGGCTCATGGATGGGCCCCTCAAGGAAACCCGGCGGGATAACCAACTCCGACTGGAAAAATATCGGCTACGGTGACGGCTTCTATACCTACGCAGATAAGACAGAACCTGATGTTGTTTACTCACAGTACCAGGGGGGCAGGATCAGTCGTACCAACTACAGGACCGGTGAAAGCAAATACATCAAGCCCTTCCCTGAAGAAGGTGTTGGCGATCTGAGATTTAACTGGAATACACCTGCCGTCTTCGGCAAAAAGACAGGATGGCTTTACGTCGGCGCTCAGTACCTTTACCGCTCAAAGGACAAGGGAGATTCATTTGAAAGGATATCCCCGGACCTGACAACCAATGACCCTGCACGCCAGCAGCAGGAGAAATCCGGCGGACTAACCATCGATAACAGTACGGCGGAAAACAATACGACCATCTTTACCGTCTCTGAGTCACCCTTTGACGAAAATATCATCTGGGTGGGCACTGACGACGGAAATATACAGATCACGACTGACGGCGGAAAAACCTGGACCAGGTTGAATGATGCAGTTCCCGGTCTGCCGGCTTTTGCATTTATTTCACATGTCGATGCGGACAATTTCGATAAGAACGCTGCGTGGGTAACAGTTGATGCTCACCGTAACGGCGACATGACACCTTATGTTTACTACACCGGAGACCTGGGCAGGACATGGACCGCACTGGCAACCGGCGATATTAAGGGTTTCTGCCATGTTATCAAACAAGATCCCGTCAATCGTGACCTGGTCTTCCTGGGAACCGAGATGGGTCTCTATGTCAGCACCGACCATGGCAAGACATGGGTAAGGTTTAAGAACAAGATACCGCAGACAGGCATTTATGATCTGGCATTCCAGACCAGGGAGAATGATCTTGCTCTTGCGACTCACGGACGAGGGATAATAATCATTGACGATCTTACCCCTCTCCGTAGCCTCACACAGGATGTTCTGGAACAGGAGTTTGCATTCCTGCCTGTTCGTTCCTATTATTTTCCGTCAGGCATGGGATTGCAGGACTTCCCCGGCGATGATGAGTTTACTGGGACAAATGCCTCATCGGCAGCGACTGTCGCTTACTACCTTAAAAAGAGACATGTATTCGGCGAAATGTATTTTGAAATTTATGATGCTGACGGGACTTTTCAGAAGAAACTCCCTGCGGGGAACAGGAAAGGGATCAATATTGTCCGCATTGCCACTTCGATGGATCCGCCAAAAGTACCCAAATCTCCTAACATCCTTGGGGAGGCGGCCTTCGGTCCGGATTACCCTGCCGGGAAATATAGCATCAGGCTGGTTAAGGGAAATGAGACATTTACCACAGACCTTATCCTGAACGACAGTCCTGACTGGAAACATCCGGAGGCGGACAGGAAGCTTCAGAGAGAGACACTTATGAGGGCTTATGACCTGCTGGAAGAGCTCGCCGGCGTCGATCAGAAGATCCTTGATGCCAGGGATGCACTTAAAAACAGGGAGTCGTCAGCCAGGGGTTCTGCCCTGAAGAAAATAAAAAGCCTCATTGCCGTCTGCGACGAGATGCATGAAAAGATCTCGGCAACACAGTCAGGCGAGGGTGGCATAACGGGCCAGGTGAGGCTTCGTGAGAACATCGGGGAGATCTACGGTGCTGTTGCCGGCTATCCGGGCAAACCTGCTGATCTTCAGATAAAGGCACTTGATAATTATGCCCGGCAGGTTAAAGATTTTGGCTCAAGGATTGATCTGTTGATGAAGAAAGATTTACCTGGCCTTATCAGGTAATCAGTGAAATGAGACTGATCTTTTGTTGAAAAACGATTTACCTGGGCTTATCAGGTTGATTTTGCTGCAAGGACTGATCTTTTGTTGAAAAACGATTTACCTGGCTTATACAGTGAATTATTCAGGCAGTCTGGTATTTGCCCAGCCCGACTGCCTCCTCGAAGGCTGTTACAAACCTCAGGAAGAATGTTGTATAATCATTCTCCTCAAAATAACCGGAGGGCTCCGCCGTGGCGTCGGAGCTGTTCCCGAAGGGTAAGGTATCAGATGAACTGGTCTCTTCCTGCCGGGCAAGATCAACGCGTTCACCGTTTATCCTGTTATATAAATGCCAGCCTCGCCTGTTACGTGCTCTTACTATTTCACCTCCGAAAACATCATTGATCAAAACCGAAATTTCAACATCACGGTTGCGCGATGACAGACCAACTCTCCCTCGTTGTTTTTCACCTGGTGGCAAGGCACGTCTCAATGCCTCTTTAACGATTGTCCAGTCAAATGAGTCGGACCTGCCCTGTACTTTTGATTTCATCTTACTCTGATCATTGGTAACTGCTATATCTGCTCGGCCATTTAATGAAACCTTGCCTCTGTCTGGCTAAAACCTGTCAGTCGTCATGATAACCATCGGACCCGGATACCTGGCATTCTCCTGTTCTTCGGCTGTAATAAATATCTTAACCGGCCTGAAAGAACTTTTCGTCTCAAATGATGCGTTAAGATTATTATTGGTACTTATCCGACCAATATTTACTGCTGCATCCCTGGCTGTAACCATCCAGACCACGTAGGTAAGATTTGACGGATCGAGTCTTTCTGCCGCGGCAAAATTCTTTAAGTCGATCTTAATGATATAGTTCTCACTTTTATCTCTGGACACATCTACATAACCTGTAGCTGCCGGCAGAATTGATGATTGAAGAAAAAAAGCCTTGTGGGAACATGATGTGAACCAAAATGCAATCATTATGAAGAGTGAGACTGTAAAAATTTTTGCTTTCATTTTATTGTTATTTATGTGATAGTTATAAGTCAATCAGCATTATTTTGCAAATTGCTTTGATACCTGTCAAAGTTTCATTTTTTCATCAACAAAACCATTACATAATTCCGGCAAAGAATTATATAATTCACACCTGAGAAAAGAAGGATACTACGCTATAGAAAAAAGGGGAGCTACGCCGACAGAAGACTGAAGTGAGACTGCCGTCCCGATCCGCCAGCTGGCGGATGCGTGATTGAGTCTCCTCCTGCGTCGGAGCCTCAAACTGAAGACTGAAGACTTCACTGAGCCCTCCCTGCAGTCTGGCTGCTTCGCGCAAATGACCCACCGGGTCATTCGTTAACGCTCGCCCCTCTACTGCCTACTGCCTGATTATAATCACTTTTTGAATCCCGAAATATCGATTACAGAAAGGAGGCATTGCCTGTCATCTCCTATCACAACTCCTTCGACATATATATGACTGAGGGTCCTGCCGTTGTAGCCGAGAACAAGCTCACACGACTCCTTGGAGTTGGTTGTATAGACTTTTTTGAAGAACTTATTGAATACCGGCTTGGACGAATCGGCAATGAATAGTTTAAAGTTACTGTTAACAAGGCTGAAACGTTTTTCTCCCAATATCTCGGCGCCGGTGAAATTAAGTTCCGCGATGCTTGCGTCGGCTTCCAGGATAAAGTAGCCCATAGGTGCAAAATCATAAAGCATGGTATAACGCCTGAGGGCCTCTTCGGCAGTGGCATTTGCCTGCTTTAGCTCCTCATTCTGCATCTCAAGCTCTATCTGATGGACCTGAAGTTCATGGAGAAGCTTTTTCGCGTCAGATTCCGGAATCTCCAAAGGTATTTTCTTCCGCTTTTTCTTTAGTATCTCTTCAGCCTTTATCCGTAGTAACTGGCTTTCTGTGAGATTCGGCTCCTTCTTATTCATGGGTCTGCTGCATATTTGTTGACAAAATCAATCCTTCTGCCTTATTCATTTTATTGAGCGACAAGTTTACAAAAAAATCCACATCCTGCATCTCCCCTCTTGCGGCCAGAACCCTGATTTTTATTCTGCCGTTCAAACCTTTGGTGAGCAATGCTTTAATATCCCTTTCAACGCCTTTGTGGTATTTTTCAGGAACAAACATCCTGACAAAATCCTTGTTTAAATACTCCTCACGGTTCTTCCCGAAAAAAGATTCGGCTTCAGGGCTGAGGTCTATCACTGAACTGTCATCTGCCAGGACTATCTTGACTTCAGAGGTGGCGCTTAACAGAATTCTGTTTTTCTTTTCGCTTTCGAGTAATTTCTGTTCGGTTCTTTTATGTTCGGATATATTGATAAAAGTAATTACAAGTCCGTCAATCCTGTCATCGAAGGTGCGATAGGGCATGATGCGCACCAGGAACCAGCGACCGTCCATGGCCGCAACCTCTTTCTGGATAAAAACGAGGGTCCTTAATACCTCGCGTGCATCGTCGGCCAGTTCGGGATAATTGAGGTCTGATGCCTGGTCGGTAAAGGGCCGGCCGATATCACTTTTTATGAGTTTGAAAATCTTTGTGGCCTGAAGAGTAAAGCGTCTGATGTTTAATTCCTTGTCGAGAAACAGGGTGGCTATTTCAGTGCTGTTAAGCAGGTTCTTCATGTCATTGTTAACCCTGGAGTAATCATCTACCTTGGCCTGCAATTCAGCATTCACTGTCTGAAGCTCCTCATTCAGGCTCTGCATCTCTTCCTTTGACGTTGTAAGCTCTTCATTGGTCGATTGCAGCTCTTCATTTGTCGATTGGAGTTCCTCGTTGGTTGACCGCAGCTCCTCCTGTGATGTCTGGACCTCCTCGAGTGAATTCTGCATTACCTCGCGCATCCGCTGCAACTCGGCCTCCAGCTCTTTTTCCTTTGTTGAGTCTTTCGAATGTCCCTTTGTTTTTAAAGCAGGACTAATGACAGCAACCTCCTTCACCTCGGCAAAGATGATCATTAAGGTGCCGTATAGGAGCTCCGGCTTATCTATCCACTTAATGTCAATATTTACAAAATGGGAGAGGCCATTGGTGTTGATCCGGAGGTTGTGCAAAACAACAGTCTCCTTATTTGTAACAGCCTTGCGGAAGGCATGATGGAATTCGTTCCTCAGCCCTTCACGCAGCATGGCAAAGATGTTCATGTTCGCCTTGCCTGCAGCCGGTTCAAGATAGTTTCCCGTATGTCCGTGGATATAGATTACATCACCGTACTCATTCACAAGCACACCGGCAGGTGAATAGTAATCAAGCAGAAGGCGGTCGGCAAGTGCCTGAAAATTAAGAGTCCTGGTTTCAGTGAGCTAGGTTCCTGGGCGCTGCTGATTTTGAGCGGGAGAATGAGGATGGAAAATCAAAGTATTCAGGCAGATGGCTGGTCTGTGTTCGTTTGTAAATTCTCAGTTTACTGTCAACCGGGGTAAAAAGATGGTTCTGGTTACCAGGGGTCTCGGAGGTGCCCAGCAGCATTATCCCGTCAGGATTGATGCTGTAGTAAAACAACCCTATGAGTTTCTTCTGCAGCTCGGGGTCCATATATATCAGAAGGTTCCGGCATGCTAATATGTCAATCCTGGTAAAAGGAGGATGCAGGATGACATTATGCTGTGCAAACACAACCATTTCCCTGATTTCGGTTTTGATCCGGTACCCATCCTCAGCTGAAATAAAATAGCGGTTCAGGCGGTCGGGTGAAATATCGGCCGCAATATTTGCCGGATATATTCCTTTCCGGGCAATATCAATCGCATCCGGATCAATATCAGTGGCAAAAATCTGCAATGAGGTGCCTCCATGCTGGTTCACCTTCTCAAGCGCCTCCCTGAATACAATTGCCAGTGAATATGCCTCTTCTCCCGTAGAACAACCGGGGACCCAGGCTCTCAAAACCGTACCTGGCTGAACTGTGGAGAGAAATTCCGGCAAAAGTATTTCTTTAAGCCTGACCCATACTGCCAAATCGCGGAAAAAACTGGTCACCCCTATCAGCAGCTCCTTGAAAAGAATTTCCACCTCCTTTGGATTTCCCTGAAGAAAGTGCACATAACTGACAATTTTATCAATCTTATGCACTGTCATACGTCTTTCAATCCGGCGATAAAGGGTATTTTTTTTATATAATGAGAAGTCGTTCCCGGTATATGTCCGTAAAAGAATAATTATTTTTTCCAGGGAACTTTTATCCTTTATCTCCGTGCTCAGGTCTGATCTTATGGCAGGGATGTGCTTCAGAAAATCCATGAGTCTGCCCGGAAGCTCACGCGCTGCAGCTACAATATCCACAAGCACAAGCTCGATAGCGCTGCGGGGCATACTGTCGAATTTCGCATCTGCAGGATCCTGCACAACCACGATACCGTTTTTTTCCTTTATAGCCCTGAGACCTGTGCTTCCGTCTGAACCCATTCCGGAAAGAATGACACCGATGCTGAGATCCTGTTTGTCATCTGCCAGGGAGCGGAGGAAAAAGTCAATCGGGAGACGCATTCCCCTTGATTCAACCGGCTCAAACAGGTGAAGAACCCCGTTCAGTATGGACATGCTTTTATTCGGAGGGATAACGTACACGGAATTTACCTTTACCGGCATACGGTCTGCCACCTGGTAAACCTTCATGGGAGTAATCCTCTGAAGCAGTTCCGGCAACATGCCCTTCTGGGTCGGGTCAAGATGCTGGATGACAACATACGCCATCCCGCTGTTCTCAGGCACGTTACCCAGAAATTGCTCCAGTGCCTCCAACCCTCCGGCCGAGGCACCAATACCAACTATCGGAAACTTTTCCTTAACCTTTCTGGGGATTTTCCCGGCAGGTGAAGCTTGTGATTTTGCTTTTTTGGTTACGGCTGCCATGCTTTATTTTGAAACCGGGTTATTTACAATTAAATGTCACACAAAATAAAGAATAAATTACCATTCATGTCATGAAATGGCGGTTGTTTTACCACCAATCACAGGAAGGATTTCAACATGGCCCGGAAGGAGCAACTATTTTGTGGCATTATAGTACTTCATTGCCTCAGGCATGAACTGTTCCAGCTTCCTCAGCCTTGTTGCATCAGAAGGGTGGGTGCTGAGAAATTCCGGGGGCTTTCCTCCGCCCGATGCAGCCATTCTTTGCCAGAACGGAATTGCCTCACGCGGATCATAACCCGCAATGGCTGAAAATATAAGTCCATACTGATCAGCCTCCGTCTCCTGCTGTCTTGACCAGGGCAATACTGCTCCCACTGTGCTTCCTATTCCGTAGGTCATCATAAAAAGATCCTGAGTCTCCTGTGGCTTTTGAGCAAGAGCCACCTCCAGTGCCATGCCCCCCAGTTGCTGGACCATGGCCTGGCTCATTCTTTCGTTGCCGTGCCTGGCAACCGAGTGAGCTATCTCATGGCCCATTACGATTGCAAGGGCTGCTTCATTCTGCGTTACAGGCAACAGTCCCGTATAAACCATAACCTTCCCTCCCGGCATGCACCATGCATTGATCTCCTTGCTGTCAACAGTATTGAATTCCCATTTGTAACCCTCCAGAAGAGATGACTCTCCCCGGTTTTCAAAATATTTTGTTATTGCCTTTGAGATGCGGGCACCTACCCGGTCAACGGTTGCCGCATCGCGGCTGGTGCCGGAGTTCAATACCTTATTCTCAGACAGGAAGGCCCTATACTGGTCCGTGGCCATCAGCTGCATTTCAGACTCCGTAACAAGGTTCAGCTGTTTGCGCCCGGTCAGAATGTTTAATGCACACCCTGTCAGAACCAGGGTTATAAACAGTAAATAGATTATCCTTTTCATTTCAGTCAGCTTGGTGTAATTAATTCTTATCATGCAATTTGACCTGCAAATTGTGATAAATAAACCCGCTCTAGCGGATTTCAGAGGAAGGTTCTAAACCTGAATGTTCCTCAGGTATTCAAACGCCCCGAATGCCTTAAGAAGCCAGACAATCAGAACAATCACCACGACAATATTCAGGAGACTTTTGATTTTACGGTCCATGGGAATGTAAGTGTTGACAAGCCATAAAAGAACGCCTGCAACAATCAGGATGATTAATATAGTAAGTAATGGCATAACAGTTAAATATTGGTTGAATTCAAAGGTAGTCAGAGACATTGCCTCAGCGGTTACACAACAACAATTAAGAATTACACAATTCACACATCTGCGCATTTATCTATGTGTGAATCATGTAACTCATTGACATAGTTGTGTAACGCTGATCATCCTCTACATCCATACCTTTCGAAATATATCTTTAATTATTCTGATTGAGGATTACTAAACAACTAAATAACTAATTATGAAAACATTAAGAGTGAGTTTAATCATGATCGTCAGCATGGTAATGATAATATCAGGCTGTGCATCATGGAACAAGACCCAGAAGGGTGCGGTTGTAGGGACTGCTGCAGGAGGCACCATGGGAGCCGTTATCGGAAGAGCCTCGGGAAATACTGCCCTTGGTGCTATTATCGGTGCCACGGTAGGCGGTGCCGCGGGTGCAGTAATTGGGAATCAGATGGACAAACAGGCTGAGGAGATAAAGAAAACCGTTCCGGATGCAAAAGTTGAACGCGTGGGAGAAGGTATAGTTGTTGAATTCAACAGTAATGTCCTCTTCGGATTTGACGAGTCAACACTGTCTGCCGATGCAAAAACAAGTCTTGATAAACTTGTTAAGGTGCTTGACGCCTATCCTGATACGGATATTGAAATACAGGGTCATACCGACAGCAAGGGCAGCGTAGCCTACAACCAGGCATTGTCTGAAAGGCGTGCAACGGCAGTGTCAGGCTATCTTGAGGGCCAGGGCACAGCTGACAGCCGCCTGACAATAAAAGGTTATGGCGAAACCATTCCCAAATACGAAAACAGTACAGCTGACGGGAGAACCGAGAACCGCAGGGTGGAGTTCCTGATTGCCGCCAATGAGAAGATGAAAGCTGAGGCTGCAAAATCAGTAAGCAAATAGTTACCTCTTGTTCTAAATAAATAAATTAATTATCTAAAAATATATGAAAATGAAAATGAAGTTTATGACATTATCAGTCATCCTTATCCTGTCATCAGTGGCGATGCAGGCTCAGATTGGCTTTGGTCTGCTTGGCGGAGTTAACTTCCAGAATATTAACGGGAAGGACAGTAACGGGGATAAGCTTGAAAATGGGCTCCTGACAGGTTTTCATGCCGGGGTGAATGTTAATATTCCGGTAGCACCCGATTTCTATTTTCAGCCCGGTCTTCTTTTTTCCGTAAAGGGAGCAAAGAACGAATTCTTTAACCCTGATATAAAGGCCTCGGGTGATTATACCACAACAACCAGGCTCTCTTATATTGAGATGCCTTTGAACCTGCTCTACAGGCCACAGCTTGGCAACGGGTATCTGTTGCTCGGGTTTGGACCCTATCTTGCCTACGGGATAACAGGCAAGGAGACCACCCAGCTCAATTCCATTTCAGTTGATCGAACGGTGAAATTTAAAAATTCCGTTGAAGAATGGACCGATCTGGTTGAGAACGCATATTACAGGCCATTTGATGCCGGCGCCAATATCCTGTTCGGTTATGAATTTGGTATGGGAGCCTTCATACAGTTGAATGCCCAGCTTGGATTGCTGAAGATCAACCCGGAGTATGCCTGGATCTCTGATGATCAGACTGCCTACAAGAACACAGGTTACGGTCTTTCATTAGGATACCGTTTTTAGCAAAAAGCATATACTTCAAAGGGCCGCCGTTAATAGAGGGCGGCCCTCTTTATTTTTCATGGTATATCTCTGATCCATAGAGGTTCTCCATGTGTGAATCTTGTAAATCATACATTAAATTATATAAGGCTTTTTACCCTGTTGGTGCGGATCTTTGTAAGGTGAAATCTATCTAAAAACTGCTTCAATGAAAAATATATCCCTGGTTGAAAAGATGGAGACTTTCTCTTACGCAAAGGGAATCAAAAGCATCCATGGCAGGTCGGTAAACCTGCCGGTTGCCGGTACCACTATTAACACCCTGATTGCCGAAGGCGGACCGGCTTTCCTTGACTATGTCAGCAAGCTAGGTCTTGCACAGGAGCAGGGCATGGTAGTACTGTCATTCAGGCAGCATTTCTATTTTGATGCCGAAGAGCTGAAGAGGGCAAGAACCCTTGTTAACCTGACAGAACTGAATAAGATTACCACTGTTACAGACTTTTTCCGCACATGCTACCGGATCATGCCTCAGAGAAGCAACCTGCTGGGGCGTTTTATTGACAATAAGGAAAATGGCAGATATAGCTTGAATGGCAGTTCTTCAGCATTCACCGACGGGGATTATTTTGATGACCTTGAAAATTCAATCCTGTCGCGCATTCCCTTCATAAACAGGTTATACAGCATTCTGGATTCAAGAACCAATGCCTACATGTCAAAGAGCAGTGTCTCATTATTGCTTCACGATTACGGCTTTAAAGTGATGGATATGACCGTGCTGAACGGACTGACATATTTCCATGCACAAAAAGCCCGGGCTGCTTAATACTTGCAGTCCAGGCTTTGTGCTCAATGCACGGAACCGGGCTCAGCCTACCTTTTGGATGGAACCAGCATCAGGACTCCCCCGACCACCATTACGGCAATACCGATAAATGGTGACCAGTTAAGATTATGGCGCTTGTTCGCCGAGATCTGGATTTCTCCCATATCAACAATTTTTTCTCTTGTAAAGAAAGTAACAGTCGTAAAAATTGTCAATGCTAATCCAATGATCAGAATGATGATACCTGCTTTTTTCATATAATAGTATATTAATGTTAGCTTACTTTTCCTGCCTTTTCAACCCGGTCTCAAAGTCAGAAGAACAATATAACCAGCAGCAGTACTGCTGCTGTGGCAATGACCATGGATTCCATCAGGAGCTTAAACCGATAGTCGCGTAATTTCAGTCTGGGAGGACTATTGCGTGATTTCATTTTCGTATAGTTTTATCTGATGCTCTCATAAGGTTAGTAATCCAATGGTTCAACCGGGTGTTCGAAAATTCTGCGATATGCCTACCTCCAGGAATCGCCCCGTACCTCCTGCCTGTCCAATCTGCCCGATGCACTCCTGGCAGAATCCTTTGCAATAGACATCAGCATAACCGTCTCTTCGCAGGTTGTCAGCCTATACTTCACTTTGTCATTCAGCGTCAGCACCTGTCCCATGCCGATAGCTGTTGAGGTTTTACTCGTATTAAACTCCATCTTTCCTTCAATAATCTGAAAGGTGATGGAATCATTTGACTGGTAGGAAACAATCTCCGTTCCCTCGTGCAATGCCACCAGCATGACATTCTTTTCGGTATTTTTTACCAGGATCATTGAATTCAGATCCCCCCTTGCCCATGCATTGCTTAGTTTCATATTGCGGATTAAACCCGGAAGATCATGCCTGAGAGAAACGGAAGCATCAGGTAACGGTTCTCCTGTAACGGGTGATCTCAGTATGGTGGTTTCTGTATACATTCCCAATCTTATTAAAGCCTGCTCCGGATATCCGGCCTCGATCTGCCTATAACTGATCTGTTTGGTTTTCAGGCAGACAAAATGACTATCGGATACCCAGGAGCGACTTAATGATTTTAATTGTTGAACAATCTCAGAGGATTCTTCTCCCCTGGATGATCCTGACCAGAATTGCAATGACGGCAATGACAAGAAGCACATGTATAATGCCGCCTGCACTAAACCCAAAAAAACCTATTGCCCATGCAATTACAAGTATGACTGCAATTATGTATAGTAAATCTTTCATGATAAATATTATCTATTGATTAAAGAAGAACAATCAGTAATATGATGATGACAATTAATGCTGCACCTGAAATGTACACGCCGTTTCCTATTGATTTAAGCTCGCTGTTTATAGTTTTTACTTCATTTCGCAGTTCCTTCTTTTCGGATGCCTTCAGATCTGACTTGTCGGAATTCTTGATTTCGTCAAGTCTGAGCAGCAGTTCGTTTGCCCTTTTTGCGTCTGCAGGGGTGACCGGACTTGGGTCAGCCATCGGAGGCGGGGTAACTTTCGGTTTAGCGCTTAATTCAAGCGGGATGAATGCCAATGACATTACTGTTGCCATCAGGCAGAGAACGATCTTTTTCATTTTTTTTGTTTTATGTTAATATGAATATAAGAGTATCTGTCAATTTTCATTTTGACTTAATCAGTAAAAGATTACACGCAAATTTACCCCGTAAGGCCTGTGTAACCGTTACATGATTTCATGTATAAATTACATAATTCACACTTTGACTGAGCTGTCAGTCGCAGAGCCAATTGCATATAGAGAAGGGATGTTATTTTGTACCGCGACCGTATGACCCGGCTTCGTGCAGGACGCTCTTAACCGTAACCGGTTCAAAATAGGAGAGTCTCCTGTTGCAGATCAGCCTGCTACATTTTGACAGTACCTCATTGTAATAGAGCTCAGGCTTTGTTGAAACCTCAATCGTGATAGTCACATTCTGCTCTTTACAAAACAGGTCAACCGGCATGCTGAAACCCTCCGGAACACCTGTCCATTTTGCCGCGATGACCGGACCACCGTTGCGGGCGGGCGGGCCTGCAGCTCCTTCGATGCCTGCAGGACTAAAATACCAGTGCAGGACAGGGAGCTCGCGCCTGTGCAGGTATACCTCAAAGAAGTCATGCCAGTCCCTCCCTGTTTTACGCTCAACAATCCTGATGAAATCCTCCGTGGTAACATGCGATACAGCCGCGTGCTCAGAGAAAAAAGTCTGAAGAATATCAAAAAAGAGAGTGCTGTCGTTCACAATGTTGCGGATTGTATGAAGTATCATGGCTCCTTTGTTGTAAACATCGTTGTCGCTGTCATTCCAGAAGCTGACACCTGCCGGACCTGCAACCGGAAATCTGTTCTTTATTGAGGCGGCTATATTGTATCTCGCATACAACAGTGAGTTTTCATAGCCCAATGCACTTTCCGCAAAGAGCATCTCGGAATATGTTGCAAATCCCTCATGCAGCCAGATATCGCTGAAATCACTGACTGACACTGCATTACCCCACCACTCGTGTGCAGCCTCATGCACAATTACATAATCACCGCCCAGCCAGGCCCGGTTTGAATATCCGCTGCCGTATGCGATGGCTGTCTGATGCTCCATTCCTTCATATGGCGACTCAACGAGCCTGAACCCCTCCCTCATCCAGGGATATGGTCCGTATAACCTGGAGTAGAGACTGACAACATCCTTCACCTGCAGAAAGTGATTTTTTGCCCTGGCAAGATTTTTGGGCATAACATAATAATCAAGGTCAAGAATGCCATACGGTGTCAGCATTGTATCACTGAAATGTTCATATATACCGGCATAGAAGGTTATGTTGTAAACATTGACTGGATACCGTGTCAGCCATGTATATGTTTCCTTACCCTGAAGTGATGTATTACTCTGCAATATACCGTTTGAGACAACCTGCAGGCCGGCCGGAACTGTCATTCGGAGCCTGACGCTGTCAGGTTCGTCAGAAAGGTGGTCCTTGCATGGAAACCAGAGACTGGCACCTTCCGTTTCGCATGCCACTCCTATCCACGGATTGCCGTCATCATCTTTTCCCCACACAACTCCGCCTCCCCACGGTGGATTTTTCGCACGGGTTGGTTTGCCCTCATATTCCACCGTCAGGATATAATCATGCCCGGGCATCAGGGGGTGCGGCGGAGACACATACACTGCGCGGTAATTGCGCGTCCAGGAGACATCTTCCCCTGAAAGCTTCATGCCGGTGATACGGAGGTTCTCATACAGGTCAATGCGTAATGCGGAGAGCCCTGAAATTGCCTTGAAATGAATGTCAGCAGTGCCGCCGAGTCTCTTCCGGGCTGGATCAAGCACCAGGTCAAGATCATAGAAAAATACATCATACCCTGCCCGGTCTTCATCAAGCTGCCCTATAAGGGAATCCCGTTGAGTAAATCGCGGGTAAGTGCCGGGCTTCTCAGGGATTATGGCGAAATCCGGAACCCTTATAACAGCGCAACCGGAAAGCAGGAGAAATAAAGCAATTATGAATAACCGCCCTTTCATGACACTTCAGAGGGCCTTCTTCTTCTGCTTCAGCTTAAGTTTTAAATCTGCCTCGACCTGTTTATGCAGGGCGATTTTCTGAACCAGTTTTTTATTTGAATTCTTCAATTTTTTTATTTCAACATCGGAATCGATTTTTTTCTCAATCAGCCGCATGCGCAATTGCTTTATTACCTCAAATTTTTGATCCAGTAAGCTTGCTAACTCAATGAGTTTCTCCTGCTCCCTTTTCATTTCCGTTACGTCAGTTGCGACAAGTATGCAGTTATTACCCTGGAGATAGGCAGGTAACAGGTGAAAGGAGAGTTTCAGGCATAATGAGTTTACAAGTGATAAAATCATGGCATTTTTGATTTTGTGCTCCTTATGTTTTAGCGCTTTCTCGAACCTGGATATGTCCTTCGGAATAACAAAGCTCTTAAAGTATGAACCAATAACACGTTCAATAGGTTCGTTCACCAGCTCCGCGAATCTCCGGTTACAATATACAACCATCCCCTCTTTTGAAAGAGTGACTGCTCCCTCATCCATCTCTTCAATGAAAGTGCGATATGGCGTTTCAGCAGAACTTAGGGAAAAGACCTGCTCTCCCTTCTTGCCGGGGACGATAATCGCATCTACCTCTCCGCTCCGGATTGCTGCAAGAGCCTCTTCAACTTCCGAGAGACGCAATTGTAATTCCTCATTATCAATTATGAGTTGTTCTTTTGTTCTTGTCATTGTCTTTAATAATGTAAAAAACCTGATTTTTTTGAATTCATCAATCTCTTACCTGATTTATATCTTCTTAATCTCCAGTCCCATAAGTACCTTTTCAATGTCCGACATATCTCCAATAATCCGACGGAACGGAAGAGGCAGCTTTTTAATCAATGTAGGGGCTGCAATTATCTGTTCCTCTATAGCCAGACCCGGATTCTGATACAGGTCTATCACCTCAAGCTCATACCGGCCGTCAAGATACTCTTCGCAAATCTTCTTAAGGTTTGTAAGGGCCTGGACCGACTTGGCAGTTGTACCGGTAACGAATAACCGCAAAACATATTTGCCTTCTATGCAATCCGGAAATTGCCTGGTCAAATGCTGCCGTGGTTCCCTTTGCTTCTTCCTTTTTCCTTTTCATGATGTTTCTCAGATGTGTCTGATTGGAAAATCAACCAACTTGTATCAGATCCAGTCCGACGAGTACACGGTCAGTATTTGAAAGATCACCTATTATCTTGCGAACCGGTACCGGTAATTTCCTTACCAATGTGGGCAGAGCGAGGATCTGGTCTTCATTAGCCCCGTTGCGGGTTTAACAAGAGATCTATTACTTCAATGGAGTATTTTCCTTCCAGCTGCTCTTCACATATTTTCTTAAGATTGGCAAAAGCGGTAAGAGCCTTGGGCGACTGACCTGCAACATATAATCGCAACACCCACTTATCTGGATCCGCCTTAGGAGGTTTCCTTTTTATGGTCTTTACATCGGATTTTTCATTCTTGGGTTTCATCGGGTCTATAGTTTATATGTGTTATTTTCTTTTTCCTCTTTTCAACGAAGGACTTTCTGCTTATCGCCATTTCAATTTTATCACTTTCCTGCAGATTAATATTGTCTTGCTCCGTTTCTATAATTTTAAGAGTTTCGGATTCATCTGACTATAAACTCGGCATGCAGTGCTGCAACACGCGATTCCATGACTTTTCGTTTTCGTTCCAGTTCACGCTTTCTGCGTTCAATATCCTGCTTTCGCCTTAAAAGTCCGGCATTTTCATGAGCCTCCTGCGCAACACGGGCTGACCCGGTCAGGACTCCGCTGGCACCGATATAAACCTCCCGTAGTTTTACACCGTTATCAGTCAGGATGAATTCGCGGATCTGGTTGGAATTTGCCATTCCCCGTGATTTAAGCACATACATCCCCCTGTTGCGTTCGCCGTTCAATTCTATGTCGCGAAGCAGCAACCAGGTATCTATCAGGGAAGAGATGCCTACATCAGAACTCTCCAGCGAGCTTTCGGTTGAGGTCAGGCTGGTAAACAATGCTGTAATCTGGTTTGCCTTAAGGAAATCGACGATACGCATAAGCATCGTTTTTACTTCGTTCTCTTTATCCCCGAGAATAAAGGTATTTATCGGGTCCATAATGACTATATCAGGCTTGAATGCGTCGACAGCCTTGTGAGTTACGGCAAGGTGCATTTCGAGTCCGTAAAATGTCGGCCTGGTGGCCTGGAATTGGAGAAGCCCCTTATGCACCCAGGGCTCCAATTTTATACCGATTGAACGCATATTGCGCATCAGCTGGTTGGGTGATTCCTCGAAGCAGAAATAAAGAACCCGTTCGCCACGTTTGCATGCTGCTTCTGCAAAGTGAGCTGCCACACTTGTTTTTCCCACCCCTGCAGTACCTGAAACAAGTACGGTGCTTCCGCGGTAATATCCTTTCCCTTCGAGCATTTTGTCAAGTTCGGTTATCCCGCTGGAGATTCTTTCGTTTGATACTATATGTTCCAATCCCAGGGAGGTTACTGGCAAGACTGAGAAGCCGGTTTCATCAATAAGAAAAGGATACTCATTGGTCCCGTGCAATGAACCGCGGTATTTTACAACTCTTAAACGGCGCGTTGATGTCTGTTCGTTGACGCGATGGTCCAGCACAATGACACAGTCTGAAACATATTCCTCCAGGCCCTGCCTTGTAAGTGTCTCATCTCCGCGCTCTCCCGTTATTATTGCGGTAACCCCTTTAGCTTTTAACCAGCGGAATAAACGCCGCAGTTCAGCCCTTAATATCAGTTGATTCGGCAGTCCGGCAAACAGCGACTCAATGGTGTCCAGAACAACTCGCTTTGCTCCAATGGAGTCAATGGCATAACCAAGCCGTATAAACAGACCCTCCAGGTCATACTCCCCTGTTTCCGCTATCTCACTGCGCTCGATATGTACGTGGTCAAGTGCAATTTTCCTATTCTTAATAAGATCCTCCAGGTCAAATCCGAGAGAAGCGACATTCTTTATTAATTCATCATTGGTCTCCTCGAATGACATAAACACACCCGGATCATTATACAGAGTTGCACCACGGACAAGGAACTCCATCCCGAAAAGAGTCTTTCCGCATCCTGCACCGCCACAGACAAGGGTTGGTCTGCCGGCAGGTAATCCGCCGGCTGTTATTTCATCAAATCCCTGAATTCCGGTGGGCGTCTTCTGAAGAGTTGCCCGGGGTAAAGAGTGCTCTGTCCTTTTCATTAATTTTCAGTTATATATACTTTTGCCAGGGTACAATAAGGCCTAATGGTCAGTTTATTGTAACTAAACTCATGCTTTAATCCGGCCAATAATATATACTGACCCCGGCTAAGTCCCGGAGAATCCGTTTCAGTAGCTGAATTTTCAACCTCGCTCAGGCAATGATACACTAAAATGTTTTTAAATTAATCGACAAAGTTGGAGCACTTTTATGAGAGAACCTTTACATATTCCCATGCAAATGTTACATAATTCACATGTTTTTCAGGTTAAAGGGTTCTCCTGCCTTTGAGGTTTTTGAACTGAGTGGGGGTAAGTCCTGTCATCTTCCTGAACTGGTTCGACAGATGAGCAACGCTGCTGTAGTGAAGCTTCCAGGCTATTTCGGTCAGATTAAGCTCATCATATGCAAGCAGTTCCTTGACTCTCTCTATTTTGTGAGTCAGGTAATACTTTTCTATGGTTGTTCCCTTGACTTCAGAGAAAAGATTGGCAAGATAAGTGTAGTTGTGGTTGAGTTTCTGGCTCAGGTGGTCGGAGAGGTTAATTTTTATCTGATCATCCTTGAAGTGAACCAGATCTATTATAGCTGTTTTTATTCTTTCAACCAGGATACTCCTTTTGTCTTCCATCAGCTCGAGACCAGTCTCCTTCAGGGCTGATACGAGCTTTTGACGCTGGTCGGGTGTGATATCACCTTCAATTTCTGCTTCACCAAGTTCAATTGTAGTGTAGGGCAGTCCGAGGTCCTCAAGCTTGGATTTTACAACCAATTTGCAACGGATGCAGACCATATTCTGGATATACAGCTTCAATCCGTTATTTGTATAATTTGCATAGGTTAATAAAGAATAAAGATACTTTTTTTTTCAAATATGTGGTTTTGAACTATTCGAAAGGGTTGCTGAATATAATAAGCAGCAAGTATTTATTAATGCTTGCAATTAATGTGCCGTCTTTCTGACCAGAGTATTGCATATGTGGTGCTTTTATGCCCGGAGTAATGCAAATGTACTGCTATTCTGCACGGAGTTTTACAAATGTGATGCTATTTTGAACGGAGTATTACATTTGTTCCGGAATTCATAAACATTGTACGGGAGATTGCCGTTGTTAAGTGGAAATGGAACAGTGAATGAATTCTGAGCAGTTAACGAATTTTGACCAATGAACGAATTTGACATCAAGGCATCTGAGTGGGACAAAAGCGATATGCACCGCGAGCGGGCCGTGGCTATTGCCAGGGAAATTATAAGGCAGATTCCCATGAACAGGGAGATGACGGCGCTTGAGTTTGGTGCAGGCACCGGGCTCCTCAGTTTCATGATTAAAGACCACCTTAAGGAGATCACCCTCATCGACAATTCGGAAGGAATGGTTAAGGTGCTGAATGAAAAGCTGAAAGCGGAAAAGGCAGATAACCTGAAGGTGATTAAGGCTGACCTTGAACATGAAGACCTTTCGCCGGGCCGTTTCGATCTCATCTATACCCTGATGGTACTGCATCATGTCGGAGATGTGGAAACCATTATTAAAAAGTTTCATGACCTCCTCAACCCGGGCGGTCACCTGGCTATTGCCGACCTTTACAGCGAGGACGGGTCATTTCACGGTGAGGGCTTTCAGGGTCATTTGGGATTCGATCCCGGATCACTCTCGGCCCTGCTTGATAAATGCGGATTCATATCGATAAGCCATAGTAAAGTCTATGTAATTGACAAGGCCATATCAGAGACCAGGAGCAAAAGGTTTGATGTGTTCCTTATGACTGCAGTACGTCTATAACCGGATTCCGTTAAAAGAATCCGTGCGTTCCCCGGATTGCGGCCCCTGGCGCATAAAACACAGAATTAATCGATAAGCAACAAAATAATACTACTATTAATGGCTAACATGGAAATAACACTTGACGGTGGCAAGGTGGTCACTGCTCATATTAACGGCAAGACAATCAAAACCGATCAGTCCGTTAAGAATGGCGGCGGCGGTATTGCGCCTGAGCCTTTCGAGCTTTTTCTTGCATCAATAGGAACCTGCGCAGGCATCTACATCAAGTCATTCTGCGATCAGCGCACTATTCCGGCGGAGGGTATAAAAATCATCCAGTCTGTGGTCTTTGATCTGGAAAAGAGAGTCCCATCAGGAATAAAACTGGACATCAAGCTTCCGGCCGATTTCCCCGAAAAATACAAGGCAGCGGTGGTCAATGCCGCAGAGCTATGCCTGGTGAAGAAGACCATTAATAATACTCCGGCTTTTGAGGTCGTGACCTCAGTTGACCCGGGCTGACCCGCAGGTAGGGGCTGATAAGTGGTGACAGGGGCAGGCAGGGGATGACAAGGATGCCAGGAGCAGACAGCGCCAGACAGGGGATGACAGGACTGACAGGGGATGACAGGGCTGACAGGGCTGACAGGGGATGACAGGACTGACCGGGCAAACGAGCGCCGCCGGATTTCCCTAATTTATAAGTTGTATCTTTAAGGACAGGATTGTAGTGGTATGAAGAATTTGAATTACACGCAGATTGAATCTGCAGAAATAAAAGACAACCTCATCAGGCTGATCGCATCCGACTGGATGCTGGTGACTGCCGGCACCAGGGAGAAATTCAACACCATGACTGCCAACTGGGGAGGGACGGGCTACCTGTGGAACAAAAACGTTGTATTTGTATTCGTCCGCCCGGAACGGTACACCTACGGGTTCATCGAAAGTGCTGAAGGGTTTACACTGACCTTCTTCGATGAAAAGTATCGTGATGCGCTCAACCTGTGCGGAGCAAAGAGCGGTCGCGACTGTGACAAGGTGGCGGAGACAGGGTTTACCCCTCACTTCACGGGTCTGGGCTATCCGGCCTTTACCGAAGCACGTCTTGTGCTGGAGTGCAGGAAGCTTTATGCAACGCAGCTTGAGCGGGGTCACTTCCTTGACCCGGAGCCCCTGAGAAGTCATTATAACACCAAATACGGCCTGCACAAAATGTACATCGCAGAGATTGAGAAGGCCTGGATAAAACAATGACAGAGGCCAATCATAATGATATTTGTAAATTTATGCCGGAAACCGGCAATCATCAACCTGCAACACCTGCAGGAGAAAAGATGCCGGTGAATAACCTATGTCTCATCTTAAATCAACAACCAATGCACAAATACATCAAACGCTGCCTTGGTAAGCAGGCTACACTTTTTTCATAACTTAGTTACTGCCCTTCTCAGGCAGGTTTATGGGTATATATAGCTTATCTCAATGACGGGTAAACCCTTTAATGGTATCTGGAAGAACCTCAAAATGCATCATCATGACAACCGGAAGAAGGGTGTCTATGGATATATGGGGCTGACCGCCCTGAAAATAATACTCCTTTACTTTATTATCATGGTGCCGCTGGTACTTATCGCCAGGCACCTTATCGATACTGACAGGATATTTCAGTACCTGACCGACAATCTAAGTGACGGTTTGATCCTCGGCATTTTCTTCTTTTCCGAATCCTTTCTCGGGATGATCCCTCCGGATATTTTCATGATCTGGGGCACGAAGTTCGACTCTCCAATGCCCGTTATGGTGTTACTTGGCCTGCTTTCATATACCGGCGGTGTCATCTCATACCTGATAGGGCACTGGCTCGCATTAAGGCCCGGGGTCAAAGCTTATTCAGAGCGCGCACTCGAGAAATACATTATCCTTGCAAGAAAATGGGGAGGCGCTTTCATTATTATTTCGGCACTGTTTCCTTTTTCGCCTTTCTCAATGATTGTAATGGCAATAAGTTTATTGAAATATCCCATCAGGCCCTATTTGCTCTTTAGCATTGCCCGCATCGCCCGGTTTATTGTCCAGGGAGCAATATATTCAGGCCTGCTCAACTTAGGTTAGATCAATTTTCCCCGGCGAACGCGTTAAGATATTTGCCAAGCCTGGTTACATCTTCCGGTGATTTAAAGTCTACCTTTTCCTGATCGATGTACTTCTGAATTACCGGTTTGTAGCCTGGTAAAATCTTCATGAGCTGCTTTGCATTGCTGAATTTCTCAAAACTGGTCCCCTGCCTTACCCAGAAAACAGGTGCGGTCTTCACCTCACCGTCGGCAGGAATATCCAGGTATGCCACATTCCCCCAGTAACTGTTAATCTCGAATCTTTTGTACTGTGTTGGACCCGTTGACTGCGACTTAACCCCGTATCCCACCTCGTTTCCTTTCTCGATAAGCGTTGCGCGATGCTGAACCAGGAATGTGAACCTGCCACGTGAAATCACCTCATAGAAATTATCGTCCACAGGAATTAACACCCTGTCGCCGATCAGAACAGAATCTATTAACGCAGGATCCCTTGAGTACCTGTATGTACCGTTGAGCTCAGTTACCAGTCTTTGTTCCAGCATATTGTAGTTCAACATGGTTGAAAATGGCTTGTCATCCTTCATGATAACCAGTCCTTCTTTGAATTCGGGGAAGAGAAAATGAGGAAGAGTGCTTTTAACGTTACTCTGTCCTGAAATAACCGGTGTTTTAACCATGATCATGGCTGATGCCATCGCCACCGCAAAAAGGATTGTTTTTATTTTCATGACTGTTACTTTTATCGTTATAATGTCACATCTGTAATACCTCCGGACCGCCTCAGGAGTGCCATACCTCAAAACACTGATTTCGGTCACGGGTGCTCAAAGATCAATATTATCAATCTTACTGACAAATATAATGCCTCAAAAACCGTGCAGCTATCTTATGAAGCTTTTCGCGCACCTGAAGATTTTGCCGGAAAATTGGAACACGGAGCTCTGGTAGCAACTTTCTTATTAATATTTTATATTTGCGGGGAGAAAAATAATTGAACAAAACCGGCGATTTCCGGTTTGACATGGAAAACGCTTCTCTTCAGTAAATAACCAACATAAAACACACAATATTATGAACCTGAAAAAAAACACACTTCTTTTGGGCGTAGCAGCCCTGATCATTGCCGGCATGGCAGCCTGCAACCAGACCCCCGCCAAAAAAACAATACAGACCGGTACTGTCTATTATAGAAGCCTCCTCTTCAGTGAGACACCCTGGGACACCGAAAAGGGAGTACGGGAGCTGACAGCCGAAGAGGCGAAGGATGTCAACAGCTATAAATTCAACTATGACGAAACCGGCAGACTTCTGTCAGTGGAATTTGTCAGGGGAGATGAGCCTCTTTCATACGGCTCACTGGAAGGAGCCGCCAAGATCACTTACGAATACGCCGATAACAAACAGATAAAGCGCTTCTTTAACAAGGATGGCCAGCAGATTGAATCGGGAGGCGTCTTTACAGCTGAATATACCCTTGATGACATGGGGGTAAGGACCGGACTGAAGTTCTTTGGCCAGGATGGACAACCGGTGGAGAACCGCAATAAGATTAACTACTACATATGGAAAATACTCCCTGACGGCAAACTCCAGGAAAAAAGATTCAACCTCGCAGACGAAGAGACAGTCATGAATGCCTTCTGCCCATTCTATGAGCTCCGGTTCACCTACAACGACAAGGGCTATGTCATGGACATGGCCAATTACATGGGTGATACACTTTATAACTGTACTGCTGAGAACTGCGGTGACATAGGCGTATCATACTTTGAGTTCGAGCCTAACGAATTCGGTGACCTGCTGAGTTTCTCGGTCTTCAATGTGACAGGGCAGATGTCCAACCTCTACTGGGGCTGGTCGCGCAGGGTAAGCAAATATGACGAGAACGGATACGTGCTTGAAACAGCTCTCTATGACCAGGATAATGAATACCTCGGGGGCAAGAGCGTGCCAGTGACACAGTATGCCTATGACGGGCACGGGGCGGTGATTGAAGTGAGAAACATGGACAAGGACAGGATTATCATCAACAACCCGTCTAACGGAGTGGCAATCACTGAATACAAGTATGACGAGAAGGGTAACCGCACGGAAACCGTAAGGCTCGATAAAGACAGGGTACCTGTTATCCAGTAAACCTTACATCAGGATTATCATGAAAAGCAGAATAAGTTCATATGCTTTTCTCCTCGGATTGCTTGCGATTTTTGCCGTGAGCTGTACGGGAAAGAAAAGTGATAAGAAACCTGAGGTCGTCAAGGAAACTGCCATCACTGCTCCGGCACCCGGACAGGAGACTCTGCTCCTGCTGAAAGAGCTGGAAACAAGCGGTGATTATGTCAACAGCCAGCAGTTCCCCAGCCTCATAAAGGCATCAATAGTCTACGAGGAGCTGGCGCAGAATAACCTGGTCATTGACCTCAGGCCTCAGGAACTCTACGCAAAAGGCCATATCAACGGTGCCGTTAATAAGAAGTTCAGCGAGCTGCCGGAGTATTTCGAGACCGGTATAAAACCCTTCGAGTATGACAAGATCATCCTTGCCTGCGAAGACGGCCAGGTATCAAGCTATACCACCGCCCTGCTCAGGATGATGGGATACGGCAATGTCTACGCCATGCGCTGGGGAATGGGCGGATGGAATAAGACCTATGCGGAGGAGGGATGGATAAGCGGTTCTTCAGGCAAATATGAAGCCCGTCTGGAAACTGAAACCCGTGAGACCCCGGCACCCGGGTTAATGCCGGATCCCGGCACTGGCCTGACAACCGGCAAGGAGGTGGCAGATGCAAGGTTCAGAAAGCTTTTCGAAGAGGGTACGGGTGAAATCCTGGTATCTGCTGATGAGATCTTTAGTGATCCCGCAAAATTCTTCGTCATAAACCTTGAGCGAAAAGACAAATATGACGCGGGCCATATCCCCGGCGCCGTCAGGTACAAGCCGGAATCGACATTGGGATTTCCTGACATGATGGCAACCATCCCCACAGACCGTACTGTTGTAATCTACTGCGGTACAGGACACAACTCGGCGTTTGCCTCCGCGTTCCTGAGGCTGTTCGGTTATGATGCCAGAACGCTCCGGTACGGGAACAACAGCTTCATGTATGACAAGATGGTAAGTGAGAAAAGCACCCTGTCGTGGCTGCCCTTCACGCTTGCAGAATCAAACGATTTTCCGACTGTGAAATAGCAGGGATTATTCGCGAAGTGATACTCAGCACTGAATCATAATAAGGCTTGACTGATCTTCCGGCCTGGCATCATTGTCAGGCCGGAATTTTGTTTTCAGGGCGTCTCTGCACCCTGATCGCTGAGAACAAAGAGATTCTTTATCCCCATCTCGCTCAGAACCATCCATACCCTGGCTGAAACGGATGGGTCATCTGAAGAGAGGATGACCGGACCTCTGTTCTTCCTGATCAGCTTCATGTTTTCCCTCTCGAGTATCGATCCGGGAGAGATCATAACCGCCTGCTCCTTAAACTGTGCGGGGACCTCAGACGTATTTCCGAGACTGATCAGAAGAACCTGTTCACCGGCCAGTGCAATCTGATCAGGGCTGATCAGATTCGATCCATCCGCTGACGCGGCTGCCCACCTTACGGCATCATACCTGAAGCTGTTCTGTCTGACCGACCTTACCAGCACCATTGCAGCCACCAATACCATGATTATCAGAATGAGCCAGTTTCGTTTCAATAATTTCATGAGGATTCTCTTTGGGTTTAACTGATCATTCGCATCCTCCGTCGAGCTTCTTCGCGGAAAATTTCTTTGATTCAAGGTATTTCGTCTTAAGGCTGTCGGGCAGGCTGTTGAGTTCAGTGAACAACTCCCCGGCACGTCTCCGGATTTCGAACAGGGCATTTTCCCTTGCCGTGATCCTTTCTCCTGTGAACTTTGAATCCATAACAGTACTTATCCATTCAGTGATGCCGCCATCCATCACAAAACTGTTCCCGTACCCTAGTCCACGTGCATAAACCAGGGCATAATCTGCTTCAAGGTTACCGGAGGAATAAAAGATTGACCTGATCTTCCGGTTTCCAAACCATAAATGCGGATCTGATTTGATGAACTCATCGTAAGGCACATTGACGGCTCCCGGGATGGCCTGTTTCCTGAACTCCTCAGCAGGCCTCAGATCTATCAGCTGGAAGTCCGGGTCTTCCCTTACAATAAATCCGGCAACCTGGTCAGCAGTAAACGATGCCTCTTCATCAAGCACCTGAGGAAGTAGGTGAGCAGGTTTTTCTGTGAAAGACCGGTTTGCTGTCAGGGGCAGCAACGCAAGGATCAGACTCAGCACAACCAGCAATACGGAAAACTCTTTTCGGATCTTCATGGCGCGGTTTTATAATTCATTTGTAATCTCCGGGCGCGCAAATCTTTTCTCAGCCAGCTCGGCCAGCCAGAACATGGCAACGGCTGCCGCCACAAGGACCAGGGTAAAAACACCCGGGGACAGGCCCAATACTTCATTGATTTTCACCGGTCCCCTGTACTGAGCATTGGCAAGGCCTTCAATCAGGGGATAGGTTTCCGTAAAAAGGAACGCGCCTGCAAATCCTCCTGCAACAAATACCATTGCATCAATCTTGCCGATTGACATAGCGCATATGCCTGTCCCGGGGCAGAACCCGCCCATGATGAATCCGGCTCCCATGATTACTCCTCCCACTATGGAGGCGGTGACGTAAAACTCGTTCACATATACCTGGTTCAGGTTCAGTAACCCGAAGTAGCCCAGGAACTGTGCTCCGATAAGCGCAACTATTGCTGCGGTAAAAAACACCTTGAGAACGGTGGTGTCATATCCGTAAAACATGCCTGCCAGCTTGCGGCCTGATGAGAAGCCTGCCTGTTCCAGCGCAAACCCGAAGCCCGTCCCGATAAGGAATGCCGTCAGCATATTGAGCCATTCGGGAAATTCATATAATGATGAAAGAGGTGCCATATATTTTGAGTTACTTGTTCTTATTTCTTTTATTCCCTGACCTTTTATTTTCGATTGACGATTATTGACTTTTCAGACTTTCGACTTTATGACTTTATGGACTTTCGACTTTTCAGACTTTCGACTTTATGGACTTTACGACTTCTATATCCAATTCTTCCTGAACACCCACGCGAATAGATACGCTGAGCCGAAAATGGTTATCATTGTTACGAATCCTGCCACCGAGAGCACCGCCATCCCTGAAAGAGCCGCCCCGCTGGTGCACCCCCTGGCCAGCTGTCCGCCGTAGACGAACAGCACTCCTCCAAGAAAGGCGAAGATCAGCCTCCGGGTCACGGTTATCTTTGGCGATTTTTCAACCTTCAGTTTCAGTCTTCCCGATACGGCCCCGGAAAGAAATCCGCCCAGAACCACCCCGAAGATCTCCAGCGTCAGCCAGTTGGTCAGCGGTTTCCTTCCGCCCTCAAAATACTTCGAATAATAATCAGACTTTGCAACATGATCCGGACTGACCGCGCCTACAATCGAAACGACACAATACTTTACTCCGCCGCTGGCTCCAAGGCCACGTCCTGAAACAACCATCGCCGTGAGGAGCACTACACCCAGCAGCACTCCGGCCAGGTAGGGATTCATGTAGGATCTTTTCATATCAGTTTGTAACTTAGCTTGCAGGTTTTCATGACAACAAAAATAAAACTATCTGCCGATCCGGATTATCCCAGGCAGGATATAATCAAATAAATTGAACTCAAATCCAGGATAAAATGAAGCCATCTTTCAGTAACCGACCACTCCTTGCAGGCATGATGCTTTCTGCTCTGCTGATCCTCCTGCCACTGCTCACTGCAGCCCAGAACATTGATGTGCAGAAGAACCTTAAAGGCTTTGATAAGACGGTGGAGCAGATCCTTAAAGACTGGAACGTCCCCGGATGCGGGATAGGAATAGTTGTTAAGGATAAACTGGTCTTTGCCCAGGGGTACGGATACCGCGATCTTGAGAACAGGTTGCCGGTCACCCCAAACACTCTGTTCCAGATCGCCTCGAACACCAAACTCTTTACCTCTACTGCTATGGGATTCCTTGTTGAGGAGGGTAAAATCGACTGGGACAAGCCTGTCAGGAATTACGTCCCGCAGCTGCAATTTTTCAATGATGAGCTGAATGCCAGCGTCACGATCCGGGATATGCTTTCACACCGAACGGGCATTTCGAGGCATGATGCCATCTGGGTAAGATCTGATTTCAGCAGGAAGGAACTGTTTGACAGGATTAAATACCTGGAACCGAGCATCCCGTTCAGATCCGGAGCACTTTATAATAACATGATGTATGTTGCAGCCGGTCAGTCTCTTGAATATCTGTCCGGACTGACATGGGAGGAATATGTGACAAAAAAGATCTTTGAACCCCTTGAGATGCATAACTCGATGTTCGTGGTTGAGGACATGCTTAAACAACCTGAATTCATGACGCCCTATTATGAAAAGAGGGATACAACGATACTGCTAAGATCACTCTACTACACTCAGAACCAGGGACTCGGCCCGGCGGGATCAATCATCTCCAGCATCAATGACCTGTCTAACTGGGTGGTAGCCCAGATCAACGGCGGCAAGTTCAAGGGAACGCAGGTTATTCCGGCCGGCATCATAAAGGAGACCATGAAGCCTGCCATCCCCTATTCATCAGTACCTGACAGGTACTTTGAAAATCTTAATGCCATGTATGGCATGGGACGGGCCACCTCGAGCTACAAGGGCCACTACCTTGCGCAGCACGGAGGGTCAATCGGAGGTATTTATTCAATCGTAAGCATCATGCCCGCAGACAGCATAGGGGTGATTGTTTTTACCAACCGCATATCCCAGCTGCCGGGCATCATCGCTTTCACAGTCTATGACAAACTGCTCGGACTGCCGGAGACGCCGTGGAGTGACAGGGGACTGAAAGATTATCTCAAGGGCAGGGAGACAGCAAGAGAATCACGTAAAAAGCCGGATGCAGACCGCGTTATGGGCACCAGTCCGTCGCATAAACTTGCAGAATATGCCGGGATTTTTGAAGACCCGGCATACGGCAGGGTTATTATCACATTCAGGAATGACAGCCTGACCTTTAAATTCAATCAGTATGAACTGCCTCTTTATCATTACCATTACGACCGTTTCATGACCCCTGATGACCTGCTTTACGGCAAATGGTCACTGATGTTCAGCACCGATGCGCAGGGAGATATCAGCCAGGTTAAGATCAGTCTTGATGAAAAGGAGGTATCCTTCAACAGGTTGGCTGACCAGCGGCTGCGGGATCCTGATTTTCTGAAGAAACTTGAAGGACTGTATGAGACTGGCGGGATCAGGATCAATATTGCCTTAAAGGGTGGAGAGCTCGTAATTTTGTCAGCTCCCCCGCAGCACCTGATTCCTTATAAAGGCAATATGTTCCGTATCAGGGAATTCTCCGACCAGATCGTGGAGTTCATCTTTGATGAGGCCGGCAATCCGGTTGGATTGAAGTTAACCGCAGAGGGTAATTCAATACATTTTGACAAAAAGTAACGACTTGCTCCCACCCTTAGTTTCTCCTGAATGACCGGGTGAAGATTGTTATAAAGGTAAAGAGTTCAAGGCGGCCAAGAATCATCAATAGCATCATCACAGCCTTGGCGAAGCCGTTAAAATGGGCAAAATTGCCAGCGTTTCCGGAGGCACCGAGGCCCGGGCCAATGTTAGCCATGCTTGTTGCGCTTGCCCCCAGCGATTCAATAACAGGGATTCCTGATAATTGCATCAACAGGCTGCCCGCAATGAAGATGAGAAGGTAGATGGAAATAAATACAGTCATCTGGTTTACGACTCCCTCAGGCATAATGGTACCGTTAAGTTTTACGGGGATAACTGCATTCGGATGCTGGATTTTGATGAAGGTGTTTCTCAGGTTTTTCATTGAAATGATATGCCTTGCGATCTTTATCCCGCCTGTGGTTGAGCCGGTAGATCCTCCGCTGAACATAATCAGGAACATTATGAACACAGCGACAGAAGGAAAAGCCATGTAATCTGTCGTTGTAAATCCGGTGCAGGTCATCTGGGACGCTACCTGGAAAAAGGCATCCCTGAATGACAGTTCCAGTCCTCTCCCGGTTTTGAAATAAAGTATGCCGGTTACAAAAACAACTACTGAAGCAATGGAGACAAGGTATATACGGAATTCTTCATTCCTGCGTACTCTGCTAAAATTCCGGGTCAGCGTGTAGTAAAAAACAACATAACTGGTTGCTCCGAGAATCATGAAAACAGCCGTCACATACTGAATGTAAGGCGAAAACCCTCCCAGGCTTGTATTCTTTGTCGAAAACCCACCGGTTGAAACTGTCGCAAATGAATGGCAGATACTGTCGAATAAATTCATCTTCCCGGCCATGAGAAAAAAGACCTGAAGTATGGTCAGACCAAGGTATATTATAAGGATCCGGTAGACAATGCCTTTCGCTCTGGGATGGATTTTCTCCTTCAGGGACGATTCGAGACTGAAGAGATGGTATCCGGTTACCTTCAGTGAGGGTAGTATGAGTATAACGAGAACTATTATTCCAATGCCCCCGATCCAGTGTGTCAGGCTTCTCCAGAAAAGGATGGAATAAGGGAGAATCTCAACATCGGTCAGTATTGAAGCTCCCGTGGTGGTAAAACCTGAAGCCGATTCGAAAAATGCGTCAATGAACGATGGTATTGTTCCGCTGATCAGATATGGCAGGCTGCCAACCATTGAAAAAAGCACCCATGCAATGGATACAATCAGAAAAGTATCCCTGTTGCTGATTTGTCGCGGATCAGCTTTCCTGCTAATGATACGGAGTAAAATGGAGATGGACCCGATTACTGCAGATGAAAATAAAAACGGATATAAAGGCTCCCTGTAAAGTAAAGCCACAGGCAGACATAAAAGGAAGGAACCTGCTTCAATCAGAAGAATTGTGCTTAGAATTCTGGAAATATTCAATGGATTTATCAGCCTCATTTTTGCCATACAATTGTCCGGCACAAAATTGTGGCGTAATCCATAAGCATAAAGTAAAGATTAGTCTGGCATATATAAAGATTTCGTAAAGAACCCGGTGACAGTGCCAGAAATCCACCCGGTCATTTTATCTGCTGGTATCGACCAATCCGGTAAGGCTTGAATAATCAGTTGCCGAATCTATAGCCTATACCGGATTCAGTTATCAGAAGAACGGGATTTGCCGGATTGTCTTCTATCTTTTTCCTGAGCTGGGCTACAAAGACCCTGAGATACTGGGTCTGTTCCAGATAGCCATACCCCCATACCTCTTTCAGAATGAACTGATGCGTAAGTACACGGCCGCTGTTTTTGGCAAGCAGGGTCAGCAATGAAAACTCGGTTGAGGTAAGTTTTACTATTTCCCCGCTTTTACGGACTACATGGTTGATCATATCAATAATAAGATCACCGAATTCAAGTGAAGGAGTATCCTTCCTCTCTTCACCTGATCTTATAGCCGCACGGATCCTGGCAATCAGCTCTCCGCTGCGAAACGGCTTGGTCAGGTAATCATTTGCTCCTTTATCGAGAGCATTGACAATGTCCTCCTCTGAATTGCGGACTGACAAAATGATAATCGGTTTGGTAAACCATTCCCTGAGCCTGACCAGCAACTCGAGACCATCCATATCAGGCAATCCAAGGTCAAGGAGAATTAATTCAGGATGATGTGTCGCAGCTGCTACCAGTCCCTGTTTACCGTTCTCTGCAAAGAAGGTGTTAAATTCATAAGCCGACAGCGAGATCTCAAGAAGGCGGCGTATCTGAACCTCATCATCAATGATCAGTATGTTCCTGTTCTCTTTCATTCCACCAGTTTAAATTCTTTCAAATCGGGAATATCTGACGGAATGATAATTGTAAACATAGCCCCGCCTGTAAGTCCGTTTTCTACATTGACTGTCCCGCTGTGTGATTCAACCAGACCTCTTACAATTGACAATCCCAACCCTAAACCTCCGGATTTTGTGCCATCCACCCTGAAAAACTTATCAAATACATTTGGCAGGGCTCCAGGTGGAAATCCCGGACCGCTGTCTGAGACAACCAGAATGAAGTTTCCGCCTGAGTATGAGGCTTCCAGCCTGATCTCCCCCGAACCCGAGGAGTACTGGCACGAATTCAGAAGAAGGTTGTAAAGTACATGCTCCATCAGGCCAAAGTCAATTTTAACCAATGGCATATCCTCGGGAATTACCGTGACAAGATTAAAATGTTCAAGTTCCAGTTTCAGGTTTTGAGTTACTTTGTTGACGAGATCATTAACATCACACCAGTCGGACCGCAGGGAGATTTTGCCACTTTCAAGGCGAGACATGCTCAGTAGATTTTCAATCAGGTGGTTAAGTCGTGCCGATGCCTTGAAAATTTCATTGTACAATTCTTCCCTGTCCCTTACTGTTGTCTGTGAGATCAGCAATGTGTCGGAGGCTCCCATGATTGTTGCTATCGGAATCCGGAATTCATGCGAGATCAGGTTGAACAGGGTATTGTATAACTTGTCAGACTCATCAAGAATGCGGGCTTTCACCGCCAGCTCTCCCAGGAACTCCCGTTCCAGGGCGTTTGAAATCTGGGTAAAAAAGGTATCCCGGAATGCAATCCTGTTTTTGTAGGCCGTTTCATCAATTCTGAAGGCTATCACTCCCGGATTCAGCCTGGCTCCGGTTAACGGATGGTATGTAAGACCGGCCTCACTGAATAAATCTGTGTATCGGCCTGCCTTCTCGGAATTAGTGAATACCTGTTCAACTATATCCCTTTCGATCACCGGCAGATTTTTCTCATCATGAGGACGTACAAACAGGTCAAGTCTGTTATTGCCATCCTGAAGAATGAACCAGGAATCAGCATCAAAATTATTCCTGAAATCATTGCGGGCCACCTCCAGAACTTTATCAATTCCCCTGGCCTTGGAGAGTTTTTCGGTAAGCAGAAACAATGCATTCGTCTGGCTTTCCCTGTCCCTGACCAGCCTCTCCTGCCTTCGGATCCTGTTTGTCAGGACCCCGTTCAGAAGCGCAATGATGAAAAATGAGATAAACATCAACCTGTCTTCAGTCTTTTCAATATGAAATGTATGGAAAGGAGGAATGAAAAAATAGTTCCAGGAGATAGCACTTATTGTCGATGCCAGCAATACAGGCCCTATCCCCATAAAGACTGCCAGCATGGCAACCACGAAAAACAGAATGAATGAAACGGTATGATAGCTCTGGGAATTTGAAAGGGGGCTGCAGACCAGGGTAGTCAGACCGATGATCAGAATCACCAGCACATACTGGTAGAATCTCGTTTTCAGCGGAAGGCTCAGTATCCGGCCGGTGCCTTTCATGAGATGCCGTTTTTAAGAATTCAAATTTACAATATTATTATGGCAGGAGGAGTTTGCTCCTCCGGATACAAATTTGCCCCTGGTTTTATAAAGAGTTTATTAAAATCCCCGCGATAGTTGCAAAGATTTAATAAAGAGTCCGGGATGTCCGCAGGTCCGGATCTGCAATTCTATGACCGGGATGTCCGCAGGTCCGGATCTGCAATTCTATGTCAGGGATGTCCTCAGTCCTGTATCCGCAATTCTTGCCCGCTGGTCTTTGTCCGCAATCCTATGTCTGCAGGTATGTGCCCGCCAGGTGCAGCCCTCAGTCAGCACACTCATGATGCCTACCGGTAACCCCACTTTTTCATAACCTCAAGGTTCAGGCGGGCACACTCCATCGGGGTTTTTCCCTGGTAGGCCTCCTGCTCAATGACTATGACCCGGGCTCCGCCACTCTCTTCAATCATTGCCAGTACTTCCCTGACATCAGCGACCCCCTCACCTACAATGGTACTTTCAAAACGACCCTCCTCACCGGTTCTGATGACATCCTTAAGATGAACAAATTCGAATCTGCCGGGATAACGGTCTGCCACCTCCCTTGCAACGGCGCCTCCGTTATACAGGTTTCCGGTATCCAACTGCACAACGACAAGCTCAGGATCAATGCTCCGCATCATGATGTCAAACAGGCTTTCGCCGTTGAATTTCTCACTGAATTCGAAGTCGTGGTTATGGTACCCGAACTTCATCCCCCACTTGTTGCACAACTCGCCGCATTTGTTGTATACATCCATGAAGGCCATGAAATCGTCATGACTCCTTCTGATGCTCTCCTCGAGCCAGGGTGTCACAACATACTTCTGTCCGCAGGTGGCAGCATCCTCAACCGTATACTTCCACCTTTCGGAGAAGTCGCCGGCAGCTGCATCCCAGTCGCTTCTTACAAACTCAACATGACCGCTGATCATGTTCAGTCCTTTCCCGTCAAGTAACTTTTTGAACTCGGCTGGTGCATAACCGTAGAACTTGCGGTCCGAATAATTTGCGTGCTCAACATACTTGTACCCCATCTCTGCCAGTCGGGACAGGGATCCCTCCGGATCCTGAGTCATGTCGTCCCTGATTGAGTAAAGCTGCTGCCCTATTATGCCGGTTCGCACGGGTGCAGCACAAAACGTATTTCCGAAAACCGCAGTGCCGGTCAGGGCAAGTGCGCCTGTTTTTACAAAAGTTCTTCTGTTGCAGTTCATATGGTCAGTTTTAAAGGTTATTCAATCCGGTAATCCGTCTCCTGGTCTCAATAGTTTTCTATAAAATTATAAATATTTTAATTAACTGCTCTGCCGAGAGAGGGTCTGATAATCCTTAATCCGGGGCTGACAGCTTTCTTCAGAATCTTAAAATACAAGGCCAGATAGAGTATCAGGGAGATAAACCAGAGAACAATGATATTGAACAGGAACGTATCAATCGACCAATTCCCGATTCTCTTATACGGAGCATAGAAGTGCGCGCGACCGTTCCCTGACACTGGTTTCATATACGCAGGTTCATATTTCTGAATGATCTTCCCCCTGGTTTCAATACTCTTTTGGGTGTTGAACTCATCAAGTACTATCTCCCTGAGTCTTATATTGGTATGGTTATTCTTGAGATCCAGGAATGCGCTCTTTCCCATTTTTGCAACGAGAGCGGCAGTAACGGAATCTTTTTTCATTATGTTGCTGTTCCTGACAGCCTTAAATCGACCTGCAAGGCTGTCAAGCAAATTTTCCGTTATGTCTGCAACGGCACTGTCAAACATATCGCTGTTCAGCGAGGCAATAAGCTCATCAGTAGGAGAATCAAACCCGGCCAGTTCAGACATTTTTGAAATATAATTGGTGAGTTTCCCGAAGTTATCTGCAACAGTTTCTCTATACCGGGAACTGTCGTTATAATTACGGCTTTCCCACAGGTCTCTACGGAGAGCCTCAATCAGGAATGATGCATACCAGTTGTTCTGACTGATCTCCATATCATACCTGAAGAAGTTCTCTTCGTACCTGTTGCTTTTATACTGCTCTGCGGCGAGAGCTTCGTATGCCCAACGGGCAGGCATCAGTTCACCCAGTACAGGAACAAATTCACTGAAGTTGCCTTCACTCCTGTGGAGATTATCGAACTTGACCAGCACACCGCTGAAAAGCAGCTGAGGTATTATTATAAAGGGGATAAGTATATAGATCGTTGCTGCCGTGTTGAATGCAGATGAGATGTTCAGTCCAATCAGATTGGCAAGACAGGAGGCGCTGAACAGTATGATCCAGTATTCCGGGGTCATACCTCTGATCCCAAGTATCAGGTTTCCCACAATGACAAAAGATATGGTCTGTATCGCAGAGATGATGAACATCATCATTACCTTGGAGTTAATATAACTGAACCAGCTAAGGTTAAGAAAAGATTCCCTCTGCAGAATTTTACGGTCTTTGACGATCTCCTCGGCACTTATTATCAGTCCCATAAAAAGCGCTGTGATAATACACATGAACATGTATGCCGGAAGGTTTTCGTTCTCACGCAGGCTGTATGCCTGCCCCGATATATTCCTTGTGAAAAAGGCTAGCAGAAAAGCCAGAAGTGGGGCACCAAGCAGGCTGATCAGCATGTATTGCCTGTCGGCAATCTTGGATAAAAGATCACGCACAAAAAAGATGACCGACTGTTTTGCCAGGCCGGGTATTGAATATTTATTTTCAGGCAACGGGTCACGGGTAATTAATCTGCCGGCATGTTTTTGACCTTTCTCTGCCTCAAAACCGTCAGCCCATTCTGTGGGTGAAACTCTTCTCAGACGGGTTGGTTTGCCATATTCATTGACCACCTTTGATTCTATGATCCGCAGGAGCTGGTCAGTATCCACATTGCCACAGGTGATGCATTGATCTTCAAATGCATTTGCGAGATTGGTGCGGGTTTTGAACCAGACAACGGTCTCATTGGGATTGCCATAGAAAATCATGTACCCACCCTTGTCAAGGATCATTATCCTGTCAAACATCTTGTAGATATCCGATCCCGGCTGATGTATCGTTGTAATGACAAGCTTCCCTTTGTATGTCTGTTCCTTAAGCATGTTCATCACTGTCTCGGCATCAACCGAAGAGAGTCCGGAAGTTGGCTCATCGACAAAAAGAATAGTTGGTTCCCTTATAAGCTCAAGAGCTATATTCAGTCTTTTGCGCTGGCCTCCGCTGATTACCTTGTTGACAGGACTGCCAACCTTAAGGTCCTTTATCTCATAAAGATCGAGATCATTAAGTATGCATTCGACCTCCCGGTTAATTCTGTCCTCTCCGAGATTGTTCAGACACATGCGGGCATTGTAGTACAGGTTCTGGAAGACGGTAAGGTCTTCATAAAGAAGATCATCCTGGGGCACAAAGCCGATGACACCTTTCAGCTGTTCCCTGCCGTCAGGGGTATGAAGATCATACCCGTTGATAAGCACGTTGCCCGTTTCGGGCTTAATAATTCCGCTCAGCAGATTCAGCAGGGTCGATTTCCCGACACCGCTCCCTCCCATTATCCCAACCAGCTTACCTGAGTCCTCGTGGAGGGTAAGGTTTTGTATGCCGTTTTCACTGTCCCTGAACCTGAGGCTGATGTCTCTCGCGTCAAGCGAAACCCTGAGCTTGAAAGCAGACCCTGTAAAAATTTCTGCAACATCGTTATAGAAGATGGCATTGGCAGAGGCACCCCTGATAGATGATCCGTGGTCAAACATGTAAGTTTGTCCCGGAAAAATATTCTGCCCGTTCAGTAAAAGATCCTCCCTGCCATCAAACTTCATCAGAAGGGTGTTGGTGCTGGCAATATTGAGGAAGGATATCCTGCCCCTTAGGTTCTCGTTATAAAGATTCTTGATTCCTTGCCGGTCAGACACAGCATGGTTGTCGATGATCAGCAGCCTCTCCTTCCTTATGCTGATCTGATCCGGTTCGAGTATGAATCCCAGTATATCCTGGTATTCTGTAGGGTGAATGTTAAAAGCTGTCGCCACAGTCTCAAGGAATTCCATCTCCTTCCCGGTGATCTCGGCGCTGAATGAGATGAAGTCCATAAGCTGGCCCAGCACGTAAATCTTCTGCTTCTGCTGCAGTTCCTCATTTATCTTCTCGCATATGGCCAGTATCCTCATTGCCGTAAGCGAGGTTCGTTTCCTGTCCCTGATGCTGTCTTTCGAAATAATATCAGGATAGTAAACCTTCAGATACTCATCGAACATTGCCATGTATTTAAGCACCTGGTCATTGTTCAGCTGCTTTGACAGGAACAGTCTCACAACGTCTCGTCCTCTGCTCGATACCTCCCTGTCAGCATGGATATCACTTATCAGGGCAAACAACTGTATCAGTGCTCTCAGAATGGACTCACTCATTCTTGCAGGAGTTTATGATGGTGGCTTAAGTTATTTCTAATACTAATGCCTAATAAAATTATTACAGAATGCTATCTTTGTTTAAGAATATCAAGTTAGGAATTAAATTGTTTCCGAAGAAATAATTCAGGATGAACCTTCGGTTAAAAAACCCTGCAGACAACTGCAACGCCATTCTACCCTGACATTTCAATGCCTCCTATGGAGAAGCTGATCATAAGTCCGACAGTCTTTACACCAAGGGTCATCCTTGACCACGAGGAGCATCTTATTGAGATCGAAGGAGAGTCACGACCCCAGGATGTGCGCGAGTTTTATTATCCCATACTTGAATGGATGAATGATTTCAGCGAGAAGCTGCTAAATTCAGACGACAACAGCAAACCTGTAATAGCCAGTTTTAATTTCAACTACTTCAATTCCGCCTCCGCAAAGTGCATCCTCGATATATGCAAGATCCTGGCAAAGTTGCGTTCGGACAATATTGATGCTTCTGCCAGATGGCATTACGTAAAGGGTGATGATGACATGCTCGAAGCCGGCATGGAAATGGCACAGATAGTGAAAATGCCTTTTGAATTTATAGAATCAGAGAACGATGAAATCTGATGATGGATTTGCAGATCCGGCAGACTTCAGGAAGTATAAGGCCAAAGCGGTTGCGAACAGTCTCGCTGACGACTTCAGACAGTATAAGGTCAAGGCGGTTGCGAACAGTCTCGCTGACGACTACAGACGTAAGGTCAAGGCGGTTGCGAACAGTCTCGCTGACGACTTCAGAAGAATAAGCAGGTTATCAGGCTCTGCCTCTTCGCTGCTTCAGAAATTTGCATATAGCGGGAAAAAAGATAAGCAGTTCTGGATTGATTATGCTGCAGGGATACCTGAAAAATTCGTTGCTCCCGGTTTGTTACTCAGACCTTTCAGGGATTTTTGCAGGACATGCATCATCACTGAAGATGAGATAGCTGCTTTTGTTGCGGTGGATCTTGACAGGTTCCCGGGCAAGACATACACCGCCGACAGAAAGCATTTTTTCCGCGAACTGAACTATCTTATCCCTGCCAGCCTGAAGAAAGCAGGATATGAGGTCATAAGGCAGGAGGAGATTGCAGGAGTGAAAAAATCACTTCTGATGAAGATTGCCAGGACTGTCCATGCCAGATACCTTCACGAAACAATGAAACAGTCCGCCGGCGTCTCAGGAACCAAAAAAACAGGTGTTACAGAGTTTGATGATCTTCCTGCTGATATACTGGAGTCGAACATTGACAACGCCGTTCATATACCAACGAGATTGCTATCAATAGGTTACGGGATCAGACCTGTCAGGAAGGGTTACAAAGCCCGGGTTATCCATCTTGATGATGTTGAGGTTGAGACAATGGCAAAAGTCGAACACCTGAGGTGGTGCTGGGAGAAAAGGCTTAACGGATGGACTTATGGAAAGGTAAAGGATGCCCGGAAAAAGATACACCCCAGCCTGGTTCCATACGATGAGCTGAGTGAGAACGAGAAGGATAAGGACCGCGGGCTGGTGCGGTTGACCCCGGCAATACTCAGGGATATCAGATATGAAGCATACCCGATCTCACCGGAGCGGATCAGCAAGCTACCGTATGCCATCAAACCTCAGAGCAGCATTCATAAGCTCTTATCTGGCACAAATGAACTGAGTGACGGTATTAACCTGCTCGCGGAGAACTCCCCGTCGATAAGGGAAAAACTCAGTGCAATTGACGATAAGATCAGGCTTACAATAAGTGAGGTGGAAGGAAGCTACAATTATGCACGTCATATCCAGGAAGCGTTTCTTCCCGATGATCTGTACATAAGAGAATGCTTCCCTGAAAGCTTTGTGCTCTTCGAGCCGAAGGATATTGTGAGCGGAGATTTTTACCTGTTCAGCAGGCTTGACGGTCATGTGATATTCGGGCTTGCCGACTGTACCGGGCACGGTATCCCGGCCGCACTCATAAGCACAATAGGATACGGAATACTTGATCAGACTGTAAATATTCTGAAGATAACCGATCCTGCAACAGCCCTTGAATATCTCTATTCGGGAATCCGCAGATTCCTAAGGAAAGACAGTGCAGGGGAGGGCGTGTCAGATGATATGACCATAGTCCTGTGCAATTTTGATACGAACAGCAGGAGACTGACCTATGCAGGCGCAGGAAATTTCATCTATCATGTCAGTGACGGTAAAATATCCCGGAACCTGTCGGGAAGCATCTCCGAAGATCACTTCCGCGACGGAAAGTACAGTTTCCTGACAGGAAGCCTTCGGTTAAAACTGAATGACGCACTCTACATCTGTTCCGACGGGTTTGCTGACCAGTTCGGGGGTGGCAGCCACCAGCGGTACAGCAATAAAAGACTGCGTGATTTACTGTTGCATATCAGTGATTACCCTATGCCCGAGCAGGGTGATATGCTGTACGAGGAACTTGAGCTTTGGCGCGAGGAGAAAGAGAGGGATGAAGATCAGACCGATGATGTTACCGTCATCGGCATCAGGATATGAGCAGTTAAGGGGCCGCTGTCGCCCATCCGAAAAAGGAGTCAATTTTCCCTGCCAACCTTTTATTTGACTTGACTTCATTTGTTTCATAACTTTATCAAAATAAAGAATCTGCAGCATGTCAGGTATTGTCACCGGATATAACTATGACATCTTCATCAGCTACCGGCAGAATGACAACAAACACGACGGCTGGGTAACGGAGTTTGTTGATCATCTGAAGGCTGAACTCGAAGCAACCTTTAAGGAGGAGATTACCGTTTACTTCGATCTTAACCCGCATGACGGACTGCTTGACACACATGACGTCGATGCTTCCCTGAAAGACAAACTCAAATGCCTGATCTTTATACCGGTCATCTCCCGGACCTACTGTGACCCGAAGTCCTTCGCATGGGAACATGAGTTCAGGGCATTCATAAGGCTGGCTTCCGCCGAGAGGCTCGGACTGAAGGTTACCCTAAACAGCGGCAACGTGGCCAGCAGGATATTGCCCGTAAGGATCCATGAACTCGACCCCGAAGACAAGGGACTGATCGAAAACGAGATTGGCGGGGTATTCCGGGCAATTGATTTCATCTACAGGGAACCGGGAGTCAACAGGCCCCTGACCCCGGTTGATGACGAAAAAAAGAACCAGTACGGTACCAGGTACCGCAATCAGATAAACAAAGCGGCCAATGCAATAAAAGAGATAATCTCAGGCCTGCAGTCAGACAACCCCCCGGTTCAAAAAGAAAAACCTGGCCTGAAAGAGCCATGGGAAGAGCCGGAGATAAAGTCAGGGCAACAGGAAAGATTGGGCAGGAGAAGCCCTGTTATTCTACGCCGCGCCCTGCTCTCCTTCCTGATACTCATCACCGTCGCAGCAGTTACATATGCCCTGCTCAGGTCCAACGGCATCATGTCCGGATCAGGTAAGCTGCAGGAAAAATCCATAGCAGTGCTGCCGTTCGAAAACATCGGGGCTGATAATGAAAATATATGGTTGGGAGATGCCCTGACCGAGGAGGTTATCTCACAGCTCTGCAAGATAAATGACCTGGTAGTCCGACCCAGAACCTCGGTCATGAAATACAAAACAACAATCAAATCAATACCTGATATAGGACAGGAACTCAGAACCAACTATATCATTGAGGGCAGCTATCAGATCTTCAACGAGATTGTAAGGATAACTGTAAAGCTTATCAATACCCGTGACGATGAACAGCTCTGGAGTAATGTCTTCGAAGGGACCTGGAATGCGCTGCACAGTATGCAGACAGACATTGCCATTAAGACCGCCGCTATACTTGAGGCAGTACTCACACCTGAAGAAAAGGCACGAATTGAGAAAAATCCTACGGGAAGCGCAGGTGCATACAAAGACTACCTTAAAGCAAATGTTCTCTCTGACAATGCCCTCTACTATCTCCTTGCCGGAAACAAGTTTGTTGACTCAATTAGCTTCAAAGCCGCTATCTCGATGTATGACAAGGCCATTGATGAGGACACGGCTTTTGCACTGGCCTATGCCAGACGTGCCATTGCAAGATCATGGGGATATTACACCAGACAGCTCGATACGTCACACATAGCAAAATGCAAGGCTGATGCTGAAATGGCTTTCGACCTTGAAAACAACCTGGCAGAGGCCCGGGTTGCACTGGGATTCTATAACTATTACTGTATCGGAGATTACAAAGAGGCTCTCTCTCAGTTCAGCATGGCTGCAGAGATGGATCCTGCAAATTATCAGCCTCCCTTTTATATGGCAATGGTCTACCGCAAGATGGACGACTGGAAACGGTCACAGGAACTGTTAAGAAAGGTCATGGGTGAAGAACCGCAGGATGCCCTTGTACTTATTAATATTGGAACTTCCTTTAACTATTTGCACAGCTTTGATACGGCCCTGGTTTTCTTTCAGAAGACTGCCGACGTGATGCCGGGATGGCCCGGACCCTACATCAACATGATAGAAACTTACCTCCTGAAAGACGGAAATACAGTCAGGGCAAGAAAAGCCCTTGACACTCTTATGGCAAGAACAGGTGTACGGGATCCCTATTATGAGATCCTCCTTAATATCTACGACGGTAAATACATGAATGCCTTGAAAGATTTGCAGTCATCAACGGATAACGATTTCAGTTTACCGGGGATGAGATATCTAATGAGCGGACTGTCATACAGCCTGATGGACAATGAGCAGATGACAAGAGTATACTATGATTCCGCGCTGGTATTATATAAGAGGTTGATACTGGAAAATCCTGATGACTCTTATTCATACAGCTGTTGCGGCCTGGCATATGCCGGCCTGGGAAATGCAACCGATGCTGTCATCGCCGGCAAGACTGCAGTTCAGCTTACCATTGATGACTATCTTATCAGAAATGACATGATCATTAACCTGGCGCAGATATACGTGATGACAGGCAATTACCCGGAGGCCATAAAACAGATTGAATATCTTTTAAACAATCCCTCATGGTTTTCTATAAATCTCCTGATGACCGATCCATCATGGATGAATCTGCGGGAAACCCGGGAATTCAAGGACATGTCCAAAAGAATGAGTAGTACTCATATAAACCTTTAGTATTAACCTTAAGATTTAAGCTATGTCAGACATTAGAGACAGGGAATTTATCCAGCCGTTCCCCAGACCGTTCGTGATGCATGCAATGCAGTTTTTTTCAGAAAATGACCTTAGTTCGGCGCAACGAAAGAGAATTGCCTCGTTGATTCTTGAATACTACAAACAATGCGCACAGGCAGAGGTAACGCTCGCTGAAGGAATGATTTCGGAGATTAATAATCTCGATAGCAAGCGTTGACCCCTTCTTTGCATTCTGTTGTTTTTGTAGCCTTCGGAGAAGAAGAGAATCTGGGGGTAGGTTACATTATGTCTGTATTGCACGGAGACGGAATCTCCTGCCGTATGATTGATTTCAGGTATGACAATGAAGAAATTCTGGCAGGCATCAGAAGAGATGACCCGATAGTTGTCGGTTTTTCCGTGATATTTGAATCTTGCATAAATGAATTCGTTAAACTTGTCACATATCTGAGAAAGAAAGGGATTGACTGTCATTTTACAGCCGGCGGCTATTACGCCAGTCTCCATCCTGAACAGCTCCTGGCGATGATCCCTGAACTTGATTCCATTGTCAGATTTGAGGGTGAATACTCATTCCCTGAGCTGGTTGACTGCCTCAGAAAAAAAACAGACTGGAGGAAAATAAACAGTCTTGCGTATCTTGAAAACGGTCAGGTAATCAAGACACCCCAACGGAGACTTGAAGAGAACCTTGACGTTTTCCCTTTTCCTGTCAGGAGAACGCTGAGAGAGTATGCCATGGGTCACCAATACGCGACAATAATCGCGGGCAGGGGATGCATTTACAACTGTTCCTTCTGCAATACAAGTGAATTTTACAGGCAGGCCGGCGGACCTCTTAAACGCATCAGAAGACCTGAGAATGTGGTTAGTGAGATGCACCAGCTTTATTCTGAGAAAGGGTGCAGGATATTTCTTTTCCACGATGATGACAGCCCGGTCAGAACTGGAGGGGGCAATATGTGGATGAAATCATTTAGCAGTGAACTGGAACGAAAAGGTCTTCTCAATAAAGTTATCTGGAAGATCAACTGCAGGCCTGATGAAATTGATGAGGATACTTTTTCCTTGATGAAGCAGCATGGGATGTTCCTCGTTTTTATCGGTCTGGAGGACGGCACTGACGAAGGCCTGAAAAGACTGAACAAAAAGATGACTGTAGCATCAAGCCTGCGTGGTATCGAAATTCTCCGAAAACTGGAAATAGAATTTGATTATGGCAGTATAATGTTCCAGCCTGAATCAACTTTTACATCACTGCGGGAAAACCTGGAATTCCTTTCAGGGATCTGCCGTGACGGCCATGTGCCCTTGACCTTCCTGAAGCTCACACCATACTTCGGAACCCGTGCCGAGAGAGAACTGAGGGAGGCGGGAAGACTGAAAGGTCAGCCTGGTAATTTCGATTACAATTTCATGAGTGAATCACTTGATGCCTGCTGGTCAGCTGTCACCGGGTGCTTTGCGGAATGGCTGTGGGGCCGGCAGGGGGTGGTGAACCTCGCAAAGTGGGTAAGAAACTGCCTTGCAGTAAGTGATTTATTTGGAAATCAGAATGCTTCCATGGAGGTGTACCGGGAAGAATACAGGGATACTGTTACCCGAAGCAATCTCTACCTGGGGGAGACCCTGACTGATCTGTTTGACTATTATGAATCGGGAGATTATGCAATAGACGCAGACAGTCGAAAAGAGAAGATCAGGGCAGATGCGGAGCAGCAGCATCAGTTGTTTAGCGCCTCATTAACCAAAACGTTAAAACACATTCTGCATCTTTCATTAGTCATAATCGGATTTGCATTCCTGACATCATGCTCTGACCCTGTTCAGACAGATGTCTTCATTGCCGGTGGAGGAGCCAGCGGGGTGGCCGCAGGAATACAATCTGACGAATGGGCGTCAGCACAGTATTAGCTGAGGAAAATGAGTGGCTCGGCGGAATGCTTACCAGCGCCGGAGTGAGTGCTGTCGATGGCAACTATAACCTTCCGGGCGGTATATGGGGGGAATTTAAAAATTCCCTGGTGAACCATTACGGAGGAGACTCATTACTGAAAACCGGATGGGTCAGCAATGTCATGTTTGAACCCCTGGTTGGCAATAAGATATTTTCGGCCATTGCTGCCGCCGAACCCAACCTTACGGTACTGCGCAATGCAGTGGTATCACGTGTCAAACGGTCAGGCGATACCTGGATAATATCAGTCAAAACTACAGACGGAAAACTGAAATATTCCGCCGCTATACTCATTGATGCCACTGAACTGGGAGATGTCGCCAAAATGTGCGGGGCGAAATATGATATCGGCATGGATTCACGGTATGATACCGGGGAGGAAATCGCCCCGGTGAAGGCAAACAATATAATACAGGACCTGACCTATGTTGCCATTCTGAAGGATTATGGCAGGGAGGTGCCCATGATCCGGCCTGAGGGTTATGATCCCTCGTTGTTTGCATGTTCATGCATCAATCCTCTCTGTTCCGGGGAAGAGAACGAAAAGGCGCGCTGGTCATGCGAATTGATGCTTGATTACGGAAAGCTTCCGAACAGCAAGTACATGATAAACTGGCCCCTCTCAGGAAACGACTTCTATGTCAACCTGATAGAGATGGGTCCGCGGGAACGTGCCGAAGCACTGAAGGAAGCAAAACAAAAGACTCTCTGTTTTCTCTGGTTTATCAGGAATGAACTGGGTTATCAAAACCTGGCCCTCGCTGATGATGAGTTCCCTACTGCTGACAGCCTCCCGTTCATACCTTACTACCGGGAATCAAGAAGGATTCGCGGGAAGGTGAGATTTACGCTGAACCACATTACAGCACCGTATGATCAGCCTGACAATCTGTACCGGACCTGTATTGCTGTCGGAGATTACCCGGTAGATCATCATCACTCAAGCTATACCGGGCCTGAGTTATTGCCCGACCTCAGTTTTTATCCAGTACCCTCATTCGGCCTGCCACTTGGCGCACTGATTCCTGAAGATGTTGAAGGACTGATTGTTGCGGAAAAATCGATCTCCGTAACCAACCTCATCAACGGTGCTACACGACTGCAGCCTGTCGTACTCCAGGTTGGCCAGGCTGCCGGGGCTCTTGCAGCCCTTGCGGCTGGAGAGGGAGTGAAAATTTCAGACGTTCCGGTCAGGGATGTCCAGAGTGCCCTGCTTGATGCCGGAGGGTATCTGCTCCCATATCTGGACCTGCCCCGTGATCATGAATGGTTCAAAACATTACAGCGGCTCGGCTCAACGGGGATTATGAAAGGAACAGGTGTCAGCCAGGGTTGGTCAAACCAGACATTCTTCAGAGCTGACGAAGTGACCTTATCATCAGATCTAGAGGGATTGAAAGATATCTATCCGCTTACTGAATTTGAGTCTGGCAAAGGACCTCTGTCGGTTCAACAGGTTGTTGACCTCATTCGCCTGACTGCCCGCCTGAACAGCATTGGAATCGATGAGGCCGGTCTGTCGGAAGCCCTGGCAATGATTTTCAGGGATGGCGCAAATGCTGTGGATCGCCCGGCACTCAGAGGAGAGACAGCCCTGCTGATCGACAGGGCTCTTGATCCTTTCAATAACCGTGAGGTGAACCTGAAAGGAGAATTCATGAGGTAACCGTAAAATGCCATCCCGAAGTTTTTGTCGGGAAACGATGAACTCAATACAGAAATATATGCCTTACCCATATCAGTTGATGCAACATCAGGTCAATAATCGGGTCTTTTGCATGAATTTTTAAAGACCGGTGTTTGAGGAATACATTATCTTCAAGACCCGGTAATTCATTTTACAGATAACATATCCATCTGCTCATGAACCCAACCCTCTCCGGCAAAGAAATGAAAGTAAAGCGTGAAAAAATGAGAATAATTGCTGTACTGGCTCTTGTTGTTTTCGCAACTGTTGCTGATGCGCAACAGATCGCCAAAATACCTGTGACTGACGTCATTGAGGTAATGAAAGAACATTCCGCAATCGCAGAAATCAACCTCTGGCCTGGCTTCAATGTCAGGGAAATTCCCGTCGCCGTTTACGACAGTGTTAATACCTGGCTCTTCTTCTCTGATATTGCACCTGAAGGCTTCAGGCAGGCAGATCATGACACCGGAGTCTTTGTTTTTGAAGGCCAGTATCCGATGGTATGGGGCAATTCGGTTGCCCGTTTCGGCGAAACCTGGACTGCCACCAGTATTCTGAGCAACTTCGCGCGCAGAACCGGCGAGATGTACACACCAAAAGACCTGGCTGGCATAATTATTCATGAACAATACCATGTTTTTCAGAGAACAAAACACCCTGGCTGGCGGCAGAACGATGGGATCCTTCTCTTTTATCCCGAAGAGACAAAGGAAGCTCTGTTCCTCAGGAGAATTGAGAAAGAGGCATTCAAAAGAGCGGTGTTATCCGATAACGGGAAGGAGATAGGCGGCTGGGCTTTAACCGCATTGGACTACAGGAATGAGAGACTTGATATGATTCCGGCACCGTTCGGTAATTATGAAAGGGATTTGCAGCGCACCGAGGGCCTGTCTGATTATATAGAACGAATTGCCAGGGGAGTTGATCCCCTGAATGCTTCCAACATGACAAGCGGCATTGCCCCTGCCGGCATCAGGGACCTGGGTTACTGGGAAGGAAGATGGATAGCCATGATACTTGACAGGTTGAGTCCTGACTGGAAAATGCGCCTTGAAAGCAATGACAACCTTTTCCTGGAGGCGATGCTTGATTCTGCACTGATAGATTCACCATTCAGTAAGCAGACTTTCAGCGAAGAAGAGATAAACCAGTTAAGGCTTGATTCGGATAAAGTTTTCGATGACTGGCAGGTTAAGAAAGCCGCAGAGATTGAGGGTTACAAAAACCTGCCGGGATACAGTATCGAGATCAGCTCAATTTCAAGTCCCTTGAATATCAGGATATTCGAGCCCCTCGAGATAGAGCTGCTCCCTGAGAGGGCTGTCTTCCACCGGTTGATATTTTCAGCCGCAAATCAGAAGGGTACCTTGAGGATATTAAATCATCCCTGCATTACATATTTCGATGAATCATTCCGACTGGTTAAAATTTGTATCTACGGATTACCGGAAGCTCCTGAGGTGATTACGGAGGAGCAGAAACTCATCGTGAAATACCGCGACATCTCATTGGAACTGAATTACTCAGAACTGAAGACAGAAGGCCCTGACTTTCATGTAACTATTTAAAGGATGTCTCCGATTCGGCCCATTGGATCAGCTCCTTTTTCCGGGTATCATCAAGTCTGGCTTTCTTATGTAACATCCGGTAAGACTTAAGAGGCATTTCATTTTCCTCAATAACCTCGGCAATTTCCTTCATTTTATCAGGATTAATTTCAAAACTGCTGAAATTCAATTCTTCTCTGCCCTCAGTGATGTGCCTGTTCATCATCAGTCCTACCGGCTGAATATTGAAATACCAGGGGTAATTTGTACTGTTACTATGGCAATCGTAGCAAGCATTTTTAAGGCTCTGATGAACAGAAGAAGGAACAGTCAATACCTGGGCGATATCATTACCTGATTCTTCAGAACCATTATTCTTTACAGGACGTATAAACTGGATCACTATGAATCCTAATAGAATTACAAGAAATAATGCCTTCAGGACTTTCATTGTACTAACTTTTGGGATTGATTTCCAAAGTTACGAAAACAAGAGGTGACTGGTAAAAATATTTTTAATCCATTTTGTAGTAATCTCAGCTCCTTTGAGTACGGTTGACTTTCCGTGTGAACCGGCTTCGATTATTACATAACTCTTATTTCTTCCTTTCCAGGCGGAAAAGATCTCATCACAGCCTGATTGGTCCACGATATTGTCATTTTCGCCGTACAGTAACAGCAATGGAAAGTCGGCCTGCATGGCATTTTCAGGCATTGCATTCATGATTTTTCTTGACTCTGCCATACAACGCATGCTGAAGTACTTAACAAGAAGAGAGTCATTATTCCTTTGTTCCGATTCCAGCCGGTCCGACTCATCCCCTATTAAAGAAGGATCTCCGGCCATATTTACTATGGGTGCATGTGGCGCAAACAGATAATAACCGATATACTTAAGGTAATTCATAAATCCCGGGCTCATTCCCTTTGCAGGTTTCAGTTTATATGGCGGATTTACCAGTATAACACCGTCAACTTCGGGCACTTTACCGGCCACTTCAAGTGCGAAGGCGCATGACATGCTGTGACCATACAAAAGGATGTTCCCGGAGGAGTAAGAACTGTCTCTTGAAATTATTTCAGAATAATCTGCGATAATTGCAGCGGGATCAGTGTCTCCCCGGATTCCTTCTGAATAACCCGTGCCGCGTGGATGAATTACCACAACGCGGTTTTCACTGTTACTTAATAAACCAATTATGTCCTTTTCATTATTGTGATTTATGCCGGTTATCCCGGAAAAAATATAGATGGTATTCTTTGAACCACCTGCGGGAGAATGCTCAGATACGAAGATCTTCGACCCGTCTCTTACTGTCAGAAAGTAACCCTCCGCATCGCTGGCAGGAGACTGACGATCCGGGTTCATCATTCCGCTGCATGATGTCATAATAAGACAGAAGAGGAATAGTCCGGTCCCTGTTGGAGAGGGCCTTGTAAAACCTGATGTTTGACTGAAACCCATAACTAATCAGTTTCCCTGCTCTTCCAATAGAATTTCCATCTCATTCTTTCATATTCGACATCAATATTTGAAATCAATTCCGGATAGTATTCCTGCAGTGTTTTATTGTCAGCCTCATATTGGGGGAGGTTTTCCAGCAGATAAAACGACAGAATATGGCCAAGCCTGTATTCATCCTCCACTATCTCCCGTAGTTCATTTTCAGAGAGGTTATTATACCGGGCATACAAAATTCTGTCAATTGTTCTTACAAATGATTCACATAGTACTGAAGTGACATCATTATAGTCGCCCTGTAATCTTTCCTGTGCGAGATCAGCCAGATCAGCTACCTTTATATTAATCTCCGAATTATTCTCAACGATCGGATTTATTATCTTATGAAGAGGTTCGTGATAAAATGCGCTTGCATCTGGTTCTCCGGTTGAGGGGCCGCTTATAACCCAGTAGTCATTCCCTGTTTCATGAAAGAAGGCCGTAAAGTGCGACATTAAGGGAATTTGCTGATAGTGAAATTTACCATTGGCTTTATCGCGGAAATAGCCGGAATCCACTCCGCAATACTTTGTTATTTGCTTTATGGCGAGCTCTGCAAACGGTTTATATTGCAGATTGATCTCATATAGTCGCTGATAATACCGTTCCCATAATTCAGACACTTTTGCTTTTTCAAAGAAATCCTGCAGCAGAGAATCGTAGGATTCGAACCTGGCCAGTTCCTCGTTATTGCAGGTATCACATATCAACCCGAAATCCGGCGGATTTTTTGAATTGATTGCATATACGCCATATCCGTAAAAATCCCCGCCTCCGAATTTTTCATAATACTGCCGGATTTCATTTTTATAGTCATCGGTCAGTATTGAATCCAGATACTCCCTGACTTCAGTCCTGACAGGATGCATTGTCGGATTCCAGTCATGGCCATAGCCTGCGGCATTCATGAATGCATAACTGGTAAATAGTCTTATATCGGGCTCGAATACAAAAAACTCATCTTTACTCTTTCTTTGTTCATTGGCACAGGAGACCAGGAGTATGGAAAGAATTGTAATAAACGCCACCTTATTCATATGCAGTTCTCTATTAATGTGATCTGTTTTTAACTTTCTATTGTTGCAGAAGAGGTGTATCATGACACAACAGGTTTTCCGAAATTCCGGAGGTTGTTTCATCATTGCATAATTCCAGGCTGATGTTCCAGAGTCTTTCCTGTATTTCCTGATCAAAGACGGTTTCTTCTTCCTTCATCTCGATAAACTCGTTCTTCTTCCAGGTGACAAATTTTCCTGACTTCTTCAGGCTTTCTTCCTGGCTTTCCGTGAATAACGGAGCCATGATCTCCCCGCATTTCTCAATCGAAATGAATGTCCCGAAGAACCTCATAAGAGTTGCCATAATCCTCATTGAGACAGGAATTATTTTGAGCTGGTTACTCCACACCGTTTTTGATATCTCAAAACCAATGAAGGATACCTTTGGAGGATTAACCCCTTTGTATAAATCATGTAACTTAACAAGGAACATTCTTTTGGCAACCATGGCCTGATGAATCGCCGGTTCAAAACTCCAGCCATTTTTCATCTGGATGTCGTCCCAGTTTATTTTTCCGCCTCGGGTTACATTGAATATCACCCTCCCGCCTTTTTGCGAATTTTCCAGGAGGTTCAACAGATTTAACGTCAGCATAAACTGAGACAAATAGTTAACCTGGAAATGTGAATCCATTCCATCTTCAGTTTCTACACGTTTTGCCGCATAACCCAAACCTGCATTAATGAAGATACAATCCAGGTATTGGTGTTTACTTTTGATCTCGCTTATTGCATTCCGGACATCACTGAGCCTTGTAAGATCACATAAAACAAATGACAATTTTGTATTCATGGTAAAGCTCTCAAGCTCTCTGATCGTGGCTTCACCTAGTTGTTGTGATCTGCCCAGCAGGATGATTTCATGATTTTGGTTATCAATTCCTGCCAAAACTTTAGCCACTCCTTTCCCCATTCCATTCGTGGCACCGGTAATTAATACTTTCTAAACTAATTTATGTCCAATTATTGGATTCGCTTCATAAATCGGGCAGGCCGTTGAAGTTCATTTCATCCTGCCCTGGAGAATCCTTACTCCCCATGGAATGTACCCTTATTGCCGCTTGTTTGCTCCTGAACACGAAGTATCAGATTTGTTGATTTTAGAAATTGACCCCGATATACAAATTGGGTTCAAAGAGGAAATAATTGCTCCATTTACTCTCTTTTACCTCAAAATCCTGCGGACCGTCACTGTCAATTGGCCAATAATTGCAGTGAACCTGAGGCTCGAGATACATTCTGTTTTTTAACAAGCCTATATGGTAGCCAAGATGATAAGAAGTATATAGTTTAAAGCCGCTACCTGTTTCTTCATTATTTGCGTCCAGATATGTTTTCCGTAACGGGTAAATTTCTGCTGCTGCGAATAGTCCTTTCCACAGAATACGCTGATAAGTAACACCTATACCCCTTTCCTGGAGTTTACCCGGGTAGAATTCGCTTTCATCCTGAAAAAGCGGATCCCATAATTGTATGCCCATGGGTGCGAAAAGCTTCCAGGTGGCCACTTTGATCCCAATCTTGTCTTTAGGAGTCAGTTTATATCCAAAATGAAACTCGTAGTGGTGTGTATTTTTTAGTTCCGGACCAAAATTGAGGAACGTCAGATATGTAGTGCCCACTGAGAATTTGAAGTCAGGAGCTGTGTCTCTTATCAGTACCTCTTGCCGGTTTGGCGTGGGGTTGACTGAATGCCACCGTTGCGAACAAGGCAATCATCAATGTTGTTGAAATTAGCTTTTTCATGCTTGTAATTATGAATTATTTTCTTCTGCAAAACTGCCTGGAGCTATTGGCATCGGCAAGCAAATGTGTGCCCGGCTTTCCCATTCAGAACCTGAATCCAAAATTCAGGGCGGGCTCAAATTTGTATTTAGGGGCTCCGCTTTCAATAGCTGTAAAGGATGCAGGGAAATTGGTGTTAACAGGCCAGTATTTAAGAGCATAGGCAGGTTCCACAAACACCCGTTTCTTAAAGAATTCAAATCGGTAACCTATTATAAATTGAAGATACAACTGAAACCCCTTCTGGATTTTTGTGTCATCTGTGTCATAGAATTCCTGAAGGAAGAAGGTTGGCTCGACAGTTGTAAAAAGATTCTTCCACAGGAATCGCTGATATCCCAATCCAACTCCGGAGGCTCTTACTTTACCAGGGTAATATTCCTCGGAAGATTCATACGTACCCAATGGCTCATAATATGTCCAGGTGATAGCTTCGACAATAAGGTTATCCTTTGGGGTGAGCCGATACCCGTAGTTCAATTGCATGAATCTGACAGAGTCTCCAATATTCCCCAGAAGGAAAAGGGAACTTCCTATTGAATGTCGTTTGAAATCAGCCTCCTTATTTTCTGTCTGGCAAAAAGCCAGAGCTGAAAACATGGCAATCATTAATGTTGTTGAAATTAGTTTTTTCATTTTTTTACAGTTGTTATTTTGGTTTTGCCTTTCATATTTCTATTGATTTCACTCTCAACAAAGTTCGGGTACGCCCAAATATATAATATCACCCTCGCGGGTGATTTAAAGGGTGATTTTAAATCCCTTGATTATAAGCCATATTGCCAATATCATTTCAATCAATATCAGTGGGAGGTTTAAAACTATATAGATTGTTGTAATAATATCTATTACATGAAACATTATCAGCAGGCTTGCTAATATGGTAAATAAAGTCCCTGAAGACCCCAAAGTGACAGCCATCGGGGAATGAGTTTTGTCTTAATACATAAGAAATAAAACATCAAACCTCCTGCGCTTGAAGCCAGAATCATCGCAACATGATTCACAAAATCTCGACCTGACCGTAATAAATCACCTAAAGTTTGAAAATACGATGAATCCGGCGTTCCGGCTTTACAAAATTCCTGGCTTAATGACAATATCAAGAGCAGGCTTATAAAACCAATAACGTTCAGAACAGCTGCAATAATCCTGAAAGCTAAGAAATCCAAGCAGCCAGACTCTCATTATATTTTCTTAATATCGGATATAGTGTTATTGCAAAACCTACATATGCTATTGTCCAAATAAACTGAAATAGTGCTTCAAATAATACCTGGTTTGCATTTGCAGAAGCTTTTAACAGATAATCAGAAGCATCAACTGCTGGAGCTATACTTAATACTCCTGCGACTGTCCCAACAATATATAATGCGCCGGCAATAATTGTTCTTTTCCTGTTTGAGTTCATTTTTCATTTAATTTTTAAACGCTTTTTAACTTTCTTTGCAATCAGTAAATATTGCGGTGAATTCTGTTTTAAATAATCAGTTTCAATCATTTCAAAATTTCCCTTTATAAATAAGTGTATCTAATTCGGAAATTTTAAATGATTTTATCTCAGGTGTGATTCCAATTTTACTTCCAATTGAAAAAAGACTATTTAAGAGGGGTTTTTCTCCCATACATGGTGTTGCAGAAATAATAAAACCTTCAGGTTTTAACAGTTCATTCAACCTTTGAATAACCTTTTGTGAATCTTCCAGTAAATGCAGAACATTAAAAATCAAAATTACATCAAATGAATCACTCTTAAATCGCTCATCAAAGATTGTTGTATGATATATAGTCTAATGTTTTGAATTTTACGTTCGTGAAGCTTTATCCTTGGCAATTTCTATCATTTTGGATGATATGTCAATTGCATAAATCATTTTCACATCATCGGCTATTTCATTACATACCAGCCCTGTTCCACACCCAAAATCTAAAACAATATCACTGACTTTGAGATACTTTTTTGCTTTTTCAATAAATTTCAGGTAAGTCAGTTCATCTTGTTTTTCTTCCTTGTCATAATAGTCAGCTGTTCTGTCCCAAAACTTTTCTGATTTATTTAGTATCATTTTACCTTTCATGATTTATTGATTAATTCCTCTGCAAAGATCAGATACCCTCATATAAAAAAGATCACCCGCAAGGATGATTCAGAGGGTGATTTTTTATGAGAATTAAGAATATTGATCGTTTAGTAAAGCCCTGAACGGAGAAAATTATTGATTTCAAATCCTGATTTAGAGTCAGACAATCCCAAGTTCTTTGGCTTTTGTAACTGCCATTGCACGGTTGTCGACCTCAAGCTTTAAGAATAAATTCTGTAGATGGGTTTTAACGGTATTCAACGAAATAAATAGTTTGTCGGCAATCCCCTGGTTTGATAAACCTTGAGCTAAGAGTTTTAGAGTATCCCGTTCACGAGTACTTAGCATTGCTTCAAAATTATTCTTCTTAAAATTCTTCCTTTTTTCTAAAGCTAACTTAAGGTTATCTATAAACTTCTTCGGGATATTGGTTTTGGTAGTCGCATGTATCCTGAATACATCATCAAATAAATTGCCAATATCAACATAGCTAAATACAAAGAAACCCAATAGATTCTCATCCGCAGCAATTTCCAAGGCTGCCATTAAATTAACAACTGCATTTTTATGGTCACCTCTCTTGATACAACAGGCAGTTGATAAGAGTTTTAGCTCAATCATTCTTTCAATTCTTTGACCTTCGCTTACCGAAGCGTATAGTTCTAAAATCAATGCTTCTGCTTCATCTAGTTTCCCTGTTTCAAGTAATAATCGGGCATATGATACATAGCACATCTCGTTTAAATGCGAAATCCTTTTATTTAATCCAATACCATATTCCGAAAAAAGCAGACTAGCTTCTTCAATTTGGTTACGCTGCAATAAATAGTGTGTTTTCCACGAAATAAACATTGATATTAGAATTGGAGGAACTTCGTTTTGTTTTATTAGTTCATCTAATTCATTCATTCTCTTTTCTGCCTCTCTATCTCCACGTTCGCTGAGCAAAGACGTATAAATCATTAAGATCATTATTTTCATGAATACATCTTTGACGCCTCTGCTCAGGTTGTATGCAGTTTGAATATTATCGAAAGCCTTATCCATATCTGTCCACATCGATTCAGTAATTCCCAGAATCAGATAAAGTGAGGCAAATGTCCATTCGGCTTTAGCTAATTGAGCATATCCTCTTTCCTTTATATAAGTCAACAGATCGGTGCATTTTTTATAAGCCGACCTATAATGCCCAACTGTTGCTCGTTTTCAGCCATTCTAATGACTATGGTAGAAATAAGATAAATATTCCCTGATTTTTTACCATATTCAAGCGCATTGTCGAAAGCCTTGCTGCCTTCGAGCAATTCGCCAATAGAAAAATATGATACCCCATAAGAAAACCATGCCCAACTAAACCACAATGGATCATCCTCTGAAAGATTTTCCATGGCTGCTTTGCAATAGTTGAATGTCTTATCGGCTTTTCCTTCATGAGAATTCATATAGGCAAATGCAACGCAAATTTTTCCTAGTAGTTTCTTGTGGTATTGGATATTGTCTTTTGTTAAAGTATTACCTTGAATTATGCTCTCAGTCTTAAGTTCAGCGCTCACCAAAAAGGTTCAGCTTTTTGAATTTGACCGGCTGATATTAGTATCCATGCATAGTATAAACAGAATTCGGGATTCGTTTTAATCAACTCATCAGGTAGCATATCGCCATACCTCAAAATGGCAGCATGCATTCCGTTCTGCCACATATCCTCAGCCACCGTTCCCAATAGCTGAATACACTTTCTCGTAATTTTTTATTTTCAGAGCATGTTCTATGACCAATTCATTCATATTATTGTTTCCGAACCATTCACAAGCCTTGTTATGAAGTTTATTAATTTCAACTTTATCGCGCAGTTGAAGCCTCTGTCTTAATAACTCCGCAAAAAGATGATGATATCTGTACCAATTCCTTTCATCATCTAAGGGAATAACAAACATGTTGTCCTTGTCCAGTTTTTCCAGAATTAACTGACTATCATTCCGGTTTAAAATAGCGTTGCATAATGGAGCAGACATTTGCTCCAAAATTGAGGTTTGTAGCAAAAATTCTTTGATGTCATCGGGTTGAATTTTCAGTACCTCCTCCATCAGATAATCCATGATGTATCGGTTATCTCCTTTTAAATCCTGAATAAATTCGGAAATATCTTCGCGGCCCTGCATTGATAAGGCTGTCAGCTGCAGGCCTGCGATCCAGCCTTCGGTTTTGGTTTCAAGAGAATAAACGTCTTCAATTGACAGGCCTAATTTCAGTTTTTTGTTGAACAAGTATTGAAATATCATTTGCCGAAAAACTAAGGTCTGATGAACGAATTTCAATTAATTGATGTTGACTTCTTAACCTTGAAATAGATAGTGCAGGGTCAGAGCGGGTAAGGATTACAATATGGATATTACCAGGAATATGTTCTAATAAATAAGTTACTAATTCCAATATATATCCTGTCTGCAATTAGATGAAAATCGTCGAGAACTAATAAGAAATTTAGTTTGATTTGTAGAATTTCGTTTATTAATAAACTAACGATTGATTGGTTCGATGGTTTGTTTGGAGAATTTAACAGTGTGGTTGCGCTTTGTCCAAATGTTGAATGAATACTTTGTATCCCAGCAATAATATAGTTAAGAAATTCTACCGGATCATTATCAGACTTGTCAAGCGAAAACCATGCTGTAGGAATCTTGTTTTGATTGGATCCAATCACTTACCAAAGTGGTTTTGCCAAAACCGGCAGGAGCAGAAATAAGAATTAGTTTTCGACTCAATCCTAGCGTTCAGTTTTTCATATAGCTCAGGTCGTTGAACAATATTATTTCCAGCGGGAGGGATATGAAGTTTGGTTAACAAGCATGCGTGCAAATTAACAAACATTTCTGGATCGCGGTGATTAACTTTTTCTTAATTGAGTTAAATGGTTTTTTCTTTTAGTATTTCAGATTTGCAGTTAATGTACAGCCTAGGATTAGTTGAAATTGTTAAGATTACATTTTGCATTCTCTTCTGTAATTGAACTCAGTGCGCTTCAATTGAATCCTTGGTTGTAGCCCTATCGCCAATATCAATTCAGTTAATATAAGTGGGAGATTGATCACCATATAAACTGGTGTGATAATGTCTATTATTGCCCCCATTAAAAGGCTGGCCAACAGGTAATTATCCTGCCAAAAAGGCCCCAAATGATAGCCGTCGTGGATTAAGCTTGTTGGAACAACAAAGAATGACATTCAAATCACCAATACTTGACGCCAGAATCTTGCACCTGTACACGAATTTCAGGCAGTTTCTTTTAAGTTGAAATCAAAATTTTCATACCTGTAGTTCACTATAATTTAATTAAATTTTCCAGTGCCGTTTTTGCTTGCTTAAAATCAGAATTTATCTTTAGCGACTCACTGTAGCTCTCCTTTGCCAGGTCAATATCTCCTTTTAGCTGGTATGTCTGACCTAAAACATAATGATAAATCTCAGAACCCGGATATAAACTGATAAGGTACTTAAACAAATCGATTGCCCTTTCAAATTCCTTTTCATTTTTTTTGTCAATTGCCATATCAAACAAAACTCCTGCTTTTGGAACTACTGTAAAACCGTATTCAGCTGATAGTTTCTCAAAATGGGATTTAATCTCAGGAATGCTTAATTTCTTCCTTTCTGCATTCAATGTGCATTCTGAAAAAAAATAAAGCAGGGCATTGTTCAGAGTTATAAAAGGAACGTGACCCGCGTTTTCAATCAGATCGACCTTGTATTGAAAGCTCAGCAGGTGATTGTTTCAGAACATCTTTGAAATCATTAATATACCTCAGAACTTCAACATAATCAAGGTCTCCATAAGATACATACAGCTTTTTATTCAAAGAAGGATTGTTGTCTTAAAAATGCCCTGGTTTGTTCTGTATAGAACTGAGGACACCAGCCAAACATCGGACTTGCAACAACATATGCATTAAACAGATCGGGTTGAATCAGAAAGCTATACAATACAAAGAGACCGGTATTGGACTGTCCGAATAGTATTTTGTAATCATTTGTCCTGTAGTTTCGTTTTATCTCCGGTATAAGGTCTTCTTTCAGAAATTTACCGAAAGAATCTCCCAGCTTTACATTTCCGCTATCATCGGGACATGACCTGTAACTCGCTGCCACACCGGTATTTGATATTCCAATAAGTATCATATCAGGGATCCTTTCATTTGACAGATTTTCCAGTGTTGCAGCAGCGTTTGCAAATGAAGAGACCGATTGTCCGTTCATCATGTAGATCACCGGGTAATCTTTCTTAGAATTTTCATATCCGTCAGGCAGGTGAACCAGGTATGTCACCTCTCCTCCAAGTATCCCTGATTGAAATTTCCTGTACTTTCCAATTGAAACATCATCCTGGGCAAATAAGGATATTTGAACAAGGCAAACAAAAAACAACAAAGCAGTTTTTTTCATCTTCATGATTTCTTATTCATTCCATCTTCAGTTTCTACAAGTTTTGCCGCATAACCCAAACCTGCATTAATGAAGATACAATCCAGGTACTTAGGTTTACTTTTAATCTCGATTATTGCACTACGGACATCACTTAACCTTGCGAGGTCACATAGAACAAATGATATCTTTTTATTCATGGTGGAGCTCTCAAGCTCTCTGATTGCAGCCTCACCAAGTTGTTGTGATCTGCCCAGCAGGATGATTTCATGATTTTGGTTATCAATTCCTGCCAAAACTTTAGCCACTCCTTTCCCCATTCCATTCGTGGCACCGGTAATTAATACCTTCATTTCTGTTCCTCCTCTAATTTTAAACAATTTATGCCTTGTCCGGAATCTCATGTGTCCATTAAACTTATTCCGGACAGTTCCTATTCACGCTTTTTATTTGTAGTTGCTCAGTAATCTTATCACCAAACAGAGCGTAAGGTTTCTCACTGAAATTATCGTTAAACAGATAGCCGAGAAAAAAAGTGAATGCTGTAAATGCAATCAGAATCAGCGACTGGGTTTTCGATGTTTTTTGAATATCCTGTCTGTTTTTTGTATCACAAACCTCGCCCGGGCAATATTGTACTTTATCTTTAAAGAAGAGGGGATAAAACTTACATCCCAGGCAAATTCCGAAAGCCGATTCAAAGAACAGGAATATAAGGCAAATCAGACAGATAATACCTGTTATCGGGCTGTAGGCATTTACAATTATAAAAAAGACAAACATGGCAGCTGCCAGTACCACGCCGATTATCCAGGCAAACTTCTTCGCTGGCGCACCCACATATTCAGGTGTTTGATTTCGAACAATCAATCGTCCGAGTATCAATGTTGGCGAGAATTTGGGATTGATGAAAACCCTGATTATAAAATCCGTGAGGAAGAGGGTTATCACATACTTAATGGGCATAAAGTTTTCCTCTAAACAGAATGAACATCAATGAGGTGAATGTGGCTAAGAACAGTATTCCTGCGCCGCCCGAATTTCCCGCTCGTTTAAAACCGGGATATTATACCCTCTACATTTTCTCCGAATCTGATTATTTTTTTCATCTTTTCAAATACAAAGTAAGTCATTATTGAAGAACTTGTAAAAGCCAAATTACAGGTTGTTGTATTCAATTTACGGATTTTATAACTATCCGCATGGTTGTTTGCATTTAAAATCACTTCTTATTCGTGTCTCATAAATCGGGCAGGCAGTTGAAGTACATTTCATCCTGCCCTGGAGAATCCTTACTCCCCATGGAATGTACCCGGCACACATCAGCAGGGCACCAATACTGCTAATGAACTCAATATCCGGATTGTTCAGCAATAATAGCCCGGAAATAATGCATACGGTTTGCCACCTGCTAATGTATTTCTCCTTTAAAAGCCCCAGTGCCTGTATGGATGCCCCGACAGGTAATAATGGCAGCAGCCAGACCACCCAGAGCAACCCGGCTTTGTTTACGAGAACGCTCAGAAAAGGAACGAACTCCTGAAATTCGGCTTCAGGCAGAGTGTCGAACGCAGACAGGACAAGACATAAGGCCCCTTTGTCCACAGCCAGAATGAATGCTCCAAATAAAGCTATAATACCACCCCAAAATCCAAGCTTCCTGCCATTACCCTGCAATACGTTCATGATGCTGATCATCGCTATCATTATTAACGGGACAGTAAACATTACAATCAAATGACCTAAGTGATAAACAGGTTGGTTGTGAAATCTTCCAACCAGTTGTTCAACATTTTGAAGTGGTTCGAATCTAAGGAGATTGGGGTGCATTAAGAACCCTGTTAGCAGCATTACCGGGAATGCGATGAGAGAAATGGCAAAACCCTTAGTCTTAATTGTTTCAATTTTCATGACTGTACTGATTGAGTTTATTGCCGGTTATTTACTCCGGAATGCGAATTATCAGATTTGTTGATTTTCAGAAATTGACCCCGAGATACAAATTGGGTTCAAAGAGGAAATAATTGCTCCATTTACTCTCTTTTTCTTCAAAGCTCTGCGGACCGTCGCTGTCAATTGGCCAATAATTGCAGTGAACCTGAGGCTCGAGATACATTCTGTTTTTAAACAAGCCTATATGGTAGCCAAGATGATAAGAAGTATATAGTTTAAAGCCGCTCCCTGTCTCTTCATTATTTTCGTCCAGATATGTTTTCCATAACGGGTAAATTTCTGCTGCTGCGAATAATCCTTTCCACAGAATACGCTGATAAGTAACACCTATGCCCCTTTCCTGGAGTTTACCCGGGTAGAATTCGCTTTCATCCTGAAAAAGCGGATCCCATAATTGTATGCCCATAGGTGCGAATAGCTTCCAGGTGGCCACTTTGATCCCAATTTTGTCTTTAGGAGTCAGTTTATATCCAAAATGAAACTCGTAATGGTGTGTATTTTTTAGTTCCGGACCAAAATTGAGGAACGTCAGATATGTAGTGCCCACTGAGAATTTGAAGTCAGGAGCTGTGTTCTTATTAGTACCTCTTGCTGGTTTGGCGGTGGATTGACTGAACGCCAGTGTTGCGAACAAGGCAATCATTAATGTTGTTGAAATTAGCTTTTTCATTCTAGTATGCATTATTAATTAATAATCGTATAATCCTACTTGTCATTAGCCGGGTTAACTGATATCAGTTTTATGTTTAAATCCCTTATGAAATTCAGGATGCCATGTAAATGAGCCTCGTCCTTTATAATTCCTGAAAGGATGGTATTGCCTTCTTCATAACTGATTTTCATGCCATCAAAGCTCTTCTTCCACTGCTTATCAAGATGTCCCTGAATTATTATTCTGATTTTACCTTTCATATTCCCATTGCTTAAGCTCTCAACAAAGGTCGGGGATGCCCGGATAAAAAAAATCACCCTGGCGGGTGATTTAGGCGGGTGATTTTTATTTGAAAGAGATGTGAGGTCCTATAATAATCCCAATTCTTTTGCTTTGGTAACGGCACCAGTGCGGCTGTCTACCTCAAGTTTCAGAAAGATGTTTTTCAGATGTGTTTTTATGGTATTAATTGAAACAAACATTCTGTCAGCAATGTCCTGGTTCACAAGGTTTTCAGCTATAAGTTCCAGTGTGGTCAGTTCGCGTGTGCTTAATACTGTTACTGAAGGGCTTTTTGTACGCCTCTTCTTTGCTTCAACAGCCTGCCTGAGCTTTTGAATAAATCTATCAGGAATTCCGGCTTTGCCGGCAGTTTGTATTCTATATACCTCCTCCAATAAATCATTGGTATAATTCAGGTCAAACAGAAAAAATATCAGGAGATCTTCATCTGCTGCATATTCCATTGCTTCAATCAAGCTGCTGATAGCTTTCTGCCGTTCACCTGTCATACTATACATGACAGCATAGGAGATTTTTAAATAAACCAATGATTCGATTCTATTATCTGATAGAGCAAGAGAATATAATTCTGAAAGCATTGCTTCTGCTTCACTATACTGATTTTGAGCAAGCAACAACCTGATATAATTGATATAGGAGAATTCCTCTTTATAGCTTATCTTTTGATTCAATCCTAAGCCGCTCTCCTTTACAAATTCAATGGCATTGTCAATCTGATCTGAATCAATGAATATTCTTATCCTCCAACCCACATAAGTATCAGTAACATGATGAGAGCCTTTGAATTGTTTCAATGTTTCCTGCAGCTCATTTAATCTGGCTATGGCTCCTGTTTTGTCGTCACGTGCATATAAAACATAGGAAGAAGCCAGTAATACCTTGATCCTGTGACCTATATTTTTCTCATTCTTACTTAAGTTATACGCCGTTTTTACATTCTCCAGGGCTGAATCAAGGTCGGTCCAGATACATTGTATAACTGCCATCATAGTAATCAACCCGGTATAAGTCCATTCTGCTTTTGCTATTTCCGAATACCCGCTTTCCTTCATGAATTTCAAAAGTTCAGAACAATGCTTATAAGCTGCCTTGTAATGGCCGTGCCTCATTTCATAATAGGCTATTTCATACGCAATCTCAGATATAAGGTATAGATTGTTGGATTTCTTACTATACTCCAGTGATTTTTGAAATGTTTTTGCCACTTCTTTCAGGTTTCCTTTTGACATTTCTGCCATCCCGACAGAATGCCAAATCCAGCCCAACCATAATGAATCTTCATCCGAGAGGAATTTCAGGGCTGTTCGGGCATAATCCAATACCTTCTCTGAAGACATTGTGAACGTATGCAAATAAGCAGATGCAACAGATATCTTGCTTAACAGTTTATTGTTGGAATTTACATCATCTTCCGATGAATGAGGATCATTAATAATCTCTTTGGTCCTATTTTCGGCGCTGGTTAAAAATGGTTCTGCTTTCTGAACCTGACCAGTGGTGATGAGTATCCATGAAAAATATAAACACAAGGTTGGATTCTTTTTAACCAGATGATCAGGGATTAAATCACAATATTTCAAAATAGAAGTGTGCATTCCGTTTTCCCACATGCTCTCCACTATCTCTCCAAGTATCTGAATACTCTTTTCGTAATTTTTAATTACTAAAGCATGCTTTAACGCAAATTCAAACATGCCGTTCTGCTCAAACCAATCACAGGCTTTATTAAGTAACTTTTCCGGTCGCGAATCAGATTTAAGCAATAGTCTTTGTTTTAATAAATCTGCAAAGAGATGATGATATCTGTACCACGTCCTTTCTGTATTTAAAGGGATAACAAACATATTACTCCGTTCCAGAGTTTCAAGAATTAACTGGCTGTCATTTCTTTTCAGAACAGCATTGCATAAAGGAGCAGACATCTGCTCGAGTATTGAAGTCTGCAGCAGGAATTCCTTGATTTCATCCGTTTGTGTCTTTAACACCTCTTCCATCAGATAATCCATGATGTATCGATTATCTCCTTTTAAGTCCTTGATAAATCCGGAAATATCTTCGCGGCCCTGCATTGACAGGGCTGTCAGCTGCAGCCCTGCGATCCAGCCTTCGGTTTTGGATTCCAGAGAGTAAACGTCATCAACAGACAGGCCTAATTTCAGTCTTTTGTTGAACAATATGGAAATATCATTCGCTGAAAAACTAAGGTCTGATGAACGTAACTCAACCAGCTGATGCTGACTCCTTAGCTTTGAAACAGCCAGAGCCGGGTCAGAACGGGTCAGGATTACAACATGAATATTACCGGGGAGATGTTCTAATACGTAAGTCACCAGTTTTAATACCTCGCTGCTGGTGATCATATGAAAATCGTCGAGTACCAGTACAATGTTTTGATTGATGTTGAGTACTTCGTTGATTAACAGGCTGGTAATTGATTCGACAGATGGTGATGCGGGTGAGTTTAAAAGTCGCAGGGCACTTTGTCCGATTTCTTTATGAATACTTTGAATCCCTGAAATTATATAGCTTAAAAAAACTGCAGGGTCATTATCGCCATTGTCCAGGGAGAGCCATGCTGCAGGAATTTTGTTCTGACTGATCCAATCGCTTATCAGTGTTGTTTTACCATAGCCGGCTGGAGCAGATACCAGTATCAGCTTTCTGCTCAGGCCGGAGTTCAGTTTTTCAAATAGCACGGATCGGTGAACTACATTATTTCCGGCAGGAGGAATATGCAGTTTGGTAAGAAGCATATGTGAAAGTAAGAAATATATTGATTTAATCTTATAATAACTCATGCCACCATGGCACATAAAAAAGTGGCATATAATCATGCCAACCAAAGAAAAAAGAAAAGAATATATGGATAACAGGAGACATCAGTATTGCCAAAGGCACATAGAGCAGTAATTCACGTTTAGACATGCGCAATACCAGTGGCGGAAGCACAAATGTTGTCAATGCAGGAAGTCCATAAAATATCCACCAGGGAACTCCCATTCCATAAGTAATTCTTGCAAATGACATTCCGCAAACAACAACAATTAATGCTAATATCAATATTCTGAAAACCGGCCTCTGTGAACGGCCTCGTAAAGTAAAAATAAGTAACCCGACAAACACGACCAATGCAGCAAACATATTTATCAGAAAAATATCTATATCATTTGTATTCATAACCATATTATTAAGATTTAAGCAATTAGAAGTAATTTATAGATGTTTTAAGTTTTTATATCAAATTTAATGACCGCTATTAAAATTAGAAGAGAGAACAGTCCAATTGCCCCATATGAAATAAAATCATTAGCGGTTAATGGACGTCTTTTTTTGATAATTATCTTCTTGAAAAACACGAATTCTAAAAATGGCATTATTATCAAAAATCCATATCCATAAAATGTGGCAGGCTGATACAGATCGTCCATTGCTCCACGAATTAATCCAAAAAATATGTAGTCAGAAACAACTGCACTAACCAGAATAATTATCGAATTAATAATCACTCCGGTTAGAACTTTTTCACCTTTATACCTGATTAAACAATGGTATATTCCAATTCCCCAAAACAAAGGCATAATTGTCAACATTAATCCGATCCCAAGATTTGCATTAATACTCCAGGGAAACCACAAGAATAAATTTCCTGCCCAGTATAAGGCGAATGCAACTGTCAGATTATATAAGAGCCATTTTGAATTTTCTTTCATATTAATACCTTCAAAACTGTAACTGATCAAGCTTAAAAATCGCAAACTAGTTGTCAGATTGATCCGACCATATTCAATAACTACCCGGGCTCACAAAATATGGCATCTTTCTGCTTGCCTGCCGCATGAGTTCATCAACCAATCTGGCCGGAGTACCCAAAGTTGATGAAAGCTTGTGGTCATAATTCCAGATCATCTTTCCTGAGCCGCTATCGTGGATTGACAGAGAAACAACTGCCTCGTTTGTCGGTGCCCACCATCCTGCAAGAACGGCCAATGCAATGGCACCACCCTCTGATATTGGTTTTGAAAGCGAGTAATTGGAAGTCAGGATCCCGTCTACATTCAGTACTCTTGTTAAGTCGGCAGGTGTCAACAATCCCACATCTCCTGCATCAGACAGTAATGCATTGGTAGTTTCAACATCCTGGATATCAACGAAGATATTCCCCTGCATTTTTCTTTTTAGCATCCAGCTATACATTTCCCGTTGGAAATTGATTGATTCTGTTTTTTGTTGTTCAATCAGTGCGGCAGCATCAACTTTTTTGCTTGGAGCAATCGATACTCTTGGAGGTACAATGGCTATTACTTTATGAGAACCTGCAATGTACCTGGCATCTGGAGTGTAGAATACCTTAGCGCAACTTTGTAAGAGGATGGCTGTAACGATTAATAAAAAAATTGATTTTTTCATGATAGTTTGATTTAATTCGTTTTGATATAAGTTAGTCGTTCATTTCTGGCAGAGAGCTCTAAATCATTGGATAAGTTCCGGTTGGGCACAATAATTATTCAATATTTCTCAGTATGGAATTTCCCCATTCTTTTACTATTACAGGGAGTTCCACATTATAAACAGTCTTAAAGCCTTCAGTTATATTTGGAAATTGATAAACTCTCTTTAACTTATCAATACCATATTTATCAATTAAGAATTTGATAAACAGGCCAGATATAGGGTATGATAAACATTGGCCGTCTTTATATGGCCCCTTCCAGAATTCTGTATTCCCGGTTATTAAATCTGTTATTTCTAAATTGCCCTGAATTAATTTACAATCATTCGCAATTCGCTCAGGATGTTGAAATAATGCAAAAGACATTGGAATGCCTTCGTTAAAAAAAGCATTTGGACTACTCGAATTGCAATTAAATATATAATGAACCCCTTCATGTAATAACAACTCTTTATCAATTCCTACTGTATGAATCAGACTGTCAATCACCAATCCACCTGTAGTACCAGGTTTTGGGTCACCGCTGACTATATTTATCTCTAATTGATCACGGTGAATAAAGAATTTGAGTTTTTGAGACGGATGCGCTACTTTATAAAGCCTGCAAAACTCATCAAACGAATCTATTAAATCATCAATTGAACCTTGAAACTGACTTATCGATTCGTATTTACAGGAAAAACAGGCTTCTATATATTTATTGTCAATTTTTTGAGTGTAGTTTTCCTTTCTTATAAGTGCTAAATCCACCAGACTATCGGATAAAAATTCATTTTCATTTAGATTACCCAGATAGCTCATTTTACTATTTATGAGAATATAATAATCATACACTCCCAGGAAACGTCCAAAGGATATATTTCTTAATGCTGTATATGTATTACCAATTACGGCTGAACATTGTGCACTCTCGTTGATTATTGCTATTGCGTCATCATAATCTGTTAACAAAATTGGTCCGAGAGAACATTTGTTATTGTCAAACTTTAGGGGCAGATCAAAAATTGAAAGATCTTTTAATTTACCGGCTAACCCGATAATCAGGTAATGACAACTATCTTCCAACTTTTTTACATCGTTAACATTTACTATATCGATCCTGGAGTTCTGATTTAAAAACCACTGTGACAGCTGATCAATAATGTCTCCGTTGGATATAGTATCAAAACCCTCGGGTAAGACTATCTTAAATAATCCACTCTGCCCAAACTTATTTAACTGAAGCATATTGACATCCGGTTGCGCCAATGAGTGCAAATCAATTTTACACTCCTGAGCAGCAATCACTCCGGAAAAAAGTATCATTAAAGAAATAAATATATTTTTCATGCCTTCGGCTTGCTTTACGGAGATTTTCCTATCTCTTCTCATTGAGTAAATTTTATATTCCTATTATTTGCTATTATGACCTACAGTTATTACCACGCCTCCCTTTTTGTGTCCTTTGCCCACATAGGAATGTGCTTCGACAATGTTTTCTAATGGATATATTCTGTCGATGACTGGTTTAATATGTCCGGTTTCAACCAACTCTTTGATAAAAGCAAGCCGGTTAGAATCTAACATCAGGCTTCCATCATCAATGGATACATATATCCCTCCCGCAGTGAGTGCATTTTTGCATACCTCTTTTAATTTTGAAGATTTTCCTTTTCCAACCGCGTCAAGAATAAAATCGTATTTCATTCCCGGGCTTAGTGTATCCTCTCTGGTGTAATCAATTACCTTATCAGCCCCCAGCGATTTCACCAATTCTAAATTTGCCGTACTGCATACAGCAGTAACTTTCGCCCCCAGGTACCTGGCAAATTGGATTGCAGTTGTTCCTGTTGTTCCGGAAGCTCCATAAATAAGCACTTCCTGTCCGGGCCGGATATTTCCCTTTTCCATATATTGAAATGCCAGAAGACCACCATAGGCTGCCACAGTCGCTTCTTCACAGGATATGTTATCTGGTTTAATAGCCAAACACCCATACGTAGAGTCTGTCTCTTTCATGCATTTGTATTCAGCATAAGCACCAAGTCCGAACCCGGTAAGCCCATACACCTGGTCACCTGTTTTAAATCGCTTTACATTTTTGCCTGTCGATTCAATTTCTCCAGCCAGCACCAATCCGATTATTGACTTTCTTGGTTTTGTCAATCCTATCGCCAATCGCATAAGAATCCAATATTTAACAGGTATCTGGGAACCCCGGATGAAGATGTCGCTTGCTGTTACAGCTGTTGCATATATTTTAATAAGTACCTCGTCATCTGTCGGAGAAGGTTTCTCCACTTCTTTGAGCTGTAGAACCTCTGGCGGACCGTATTTCGGGCATACAACTGCTTTCATTTTGTTTGGGTTCATTTTTTAAGTTTTACATTTGAAGATAATCACAATTCAATATGAAATCCTTCCTCCGGATTTATCGAAATTAGTATGAGGTTATAATCCCTTATGTTATTCAAAACTCCATGCATATGTGCTTCATCCTTCAGAATTCCTGTCAGAAATGTATTGTTTCCTTCGTAACCAATCTCCATTCCCTCAAAGCATTCTTTCCATTCTTCATTAAGATGTCCCTGAATTTTGATTATTGTCTTTCCTTTCATATTCTTATTGATTGAATGCCTATACAAAAGTCGGGGACCTCCGTCAAAATAAAATCACCCTCAAGGGTGATTTGATGGAGTGATTTTGAAACGATAAGTTATAACTAAACTAAATCAGGTCTATATCTTTTGCCTTAGAAACAGCTTTTAACCGGCTGTCAACTTCCAGTTTCAGAAATATATTCTTTAAATGTGTTTTAACGGTATTTAACGAAATAAAAAGTTTATCCGCAATTTCTTGATTTGACAGATTATTAGCAATGTACTTGACTACCTCTATCTCCCTAATACTTAATACCTCTATGCGACACATATTCAATGCTTTATGATGCTTTTCAATAGCAATCTTAATGCTTTCTATAAATTGAGGCGGTATTTTTTCGATAAAAGCCGGCTTCTTAAAGATTACTGTGAGCAAATCTTCAATATCAATGATGTTATGTATAAAAAACATAACCAGGTTCTCTGGTGCAGCATGTTCTAATGCATCGATCAGCTTCTCGTATGCTTTATCGAAGTCGTTTGTCAATTTATAATGAATTGCATAAATTATTTTTACGGCAATTAATCTTTCTACTCTTTTGCTGGTATAGGTTATATCATGCAATTGGAAAAGTATGCTACCCGCTTCTTTATTTTGTCCCTGTGTAATAAGATGATAGGCATATGCCAGGTATATTGTCTCATTTAGGTGATCAATTTTATCTGTTGGGCTAAGTTTTAATTTGTTGACAATTAATTTTGCCTTTTCTTCTTGATTCATTTTAAGATAAAACATCAATTTTAAAGATTGTAACATATAATACAGATAAGGCCAAAGTTGATTGTTCTCGCAAAGCTTTTCCGCTTCAAGAATCATCAGTTCTGATTCCTTTTTTTCACCCCGTGTACTCAATACCATAGAATTGAGCAGGAGTACTGATATTCCAAGCATAATATCCTTACTTTCTTTGTACATCTTGTAAGCTATCTGCGCAGATTCATATGCTTCATCAATGTTGCCCCACATATAAAGAGTATTGCCAATGATGACGTGTAACCCGGCAAAGGACCAATCCGAGTTGACAATGTCAGAATATCCATTCTCATTCATATATGTAATAAATTCTGAACATTTCTCATAAGCTGAGCGATAATGCCCAAGCTGTTGTTCGCAATCTGACAACCGTTGCGCAACAGTAGAGATCAGATGTATGTTATGCGATTGTTTGCCATATTTGAAAGCTTCATTGAAGGCATTTATACTTTGTGGCAGATCACCCAGACTAAATTGAGCCATGCCAAATGCAAACCATCCCCATCCCAGCCATAATGATTCTTCAGTTCCCAGGTTGTCAAGTGCAGTTTTAAAATATTCAATTGCCTTTGCAGGATTATTTAATTGGGAATGTAAATATGCAGAAGCAACTGTAATTTTTCCCCATAAATTCTTTTTATCAGAGCTGCTGTTGTTCAGAATATTATTATCCCAATTGCTGTCAAAAAATGTTTCGGCATCATTTAAAAAGGTTGCTCCTTTCTGAACCTGGCCTGAAATGATCAAAACCCATGCATAATATAGACAAAAGTTTGTGTTTTTCTTTATCAACTCTTCTGGCAATATGTTTCCATAGTTCAAAATCGCTACATGATGCCCTTTCTCCCACATTTCTTCAACCAAACTACCAATCAGTTGTATGCTTTTTTCATGATTTTGAATAGCTATTGCATGTCTAATTGCTAATAGCGGCATTGAATTCTTCTTAAACCACTCAATTGCCTTATTATGAAGGTCAATAATAGTTTCTTTTTCTCCTAATTTAAGCCGCTGTTTTAATAGCTCGGCGAAGAGGTGATGGTATCTGTACCACTTTCTCTCCTCATCGAGAGGTATTACAAACATGTTATCTCTTTCCAGGGTTTCGAGGATCAACTGGCTATCATTCCTGTTTAAAACAGCATTGCAGAGAGAGGCAGACATCTGTTCCAGTATTGAGGTTTGAAGTAAAAACTCTCTGATGTCATCTGTTTGTGTCTTTAACACCTCCTCAATCAGGTAATCCATTATATAACGGTTGCCGCCCTTCAGGTTATGAATGAAGCCTGAGATATCTTCACTGACCTGCATTGATATAGCTGCCAGTTGCAGTCCGGCAATCCAACCTTCTGTTTTTGTCTCCAGAGAAAGGACTTCATCATCCGATAATCCCAGTTTAAATTTCTTATTGAACAAAACAAAAATATCATTTGCCGAAAAACTAAGATCAGACAATCGTAAGTCAACCAGCTGATACTGACTCCTTAGCTTTGAAACAGCCAGAGCCGGGTCAGAACGGGTCAGGATTACAATATGAATATTACCTGGGATATGTTCTAATACGTAAGTCACCAGTTTTAATACCTCGCTGCTGGTGATCATATGAAAATCGTCGAGTACCAGTACAATGTTTTGATTGATGTTGAGTACTTCGTTGATTAACAGGCTGGTAATTGATTCGACAGATGGTGATGCGGGTGAGTTTAAAAGTCGCAGGGCACTTTGTCCGATTTCTTTATGAATACTTTGAATCCCTGAAATTATATAGCTTAAAAAAACTGCAGGATCATTATCGCCATTGTCCAGCGAGAGCCATGCTGCAGAAATTTTGTTCTGACTGATCCAATCGCTTATCAGAGTTGTTTTGCCATAGCCGGCAGGAGCAGATACCAGTATCAGCTTTCTGCTCAGGCCGGAGTTCAGTTTTTCAAATAGCACGGATCGGTGAACTACATTATTTCCGGCAGGAGGAATATGCAGTTTTGTCAAAAGCATGCGTGAAATTAAGAAATTTATTTATCACACAAATGTTTTTCTTAATGAAAATCAGCAGTTTGCGGATATTTTAATATCCCGGATCGACTGACCCTAAATTGATACAGGTGATTTCTGTGTGCCCCCTTAGATAATTATTCAGACCATTCCACGCAGTATAGAACTGAATTAGACTCCCGGATAGATCTTCTTCATTGTATTAAGTAATTTTCTTCCTTGCTTTCATCTCCATTGGAAGGATGCTGGTATACACAAATCTGTTGACCGGGGTGTCAACTCCATATTTTTCTCCAAGCCTGACTACTGCACCATTTTGGTATTCAATTTCAGATGGCCTCCCTTCCAATACATCCCGAGTCAGTGATGATGTTGATCCGTAGGGAAAGGAATCGATTACTGAAATAGTTTTCCCCACAAACCCGGGTTCTATTTTTATTCCGATTTTTTGTGACAGCAGATATATTTCATTCAGCAATTCAATCATTAACTGCCTGGTCTCCATTAACTCTCTTAATTCACCGTAAGTTGTTTTTGTAACAGCCAATAAACCGCCGACACATATCCCAATGAACTTTTTCCACAGATCGGCAGTGATATCCTCTGAGATTTTTGAACTGATCCCGGCTTTATCAAACATGGCCTTAATCAGATCGATCCTTTCTGTTCCTGCATTATCCAACTCACCGAAAAGGATTGATGGTTCCACCCCAAAGTGGTTAATTACTCCCGGGGCTTCAATTTTACTTATTATCCGGCATAATCCGCCGACGATGTTTTCCTGATTTATATTCTCTCTCAGTTCCTCTGCTGCCATTACACCATTTTGCAGGGGTAATACTGTTGTATCTTTTTTAATAATGGTTAACAACTCTTTTGAAATATCACTTACCTGCCATGCTTTTACACCAAGGATTACAAGGTCTGATAAGCCAATGGCAGCTATTCTGTCGGTAACTTTTACATTATCAATTGTAAAATCGCCAAGTATACTTTTAACTGTCAGCCCCTTTTGTTGAATTGCCAACATATGTTCTCCCCGTGCAAGAAATGTAACATCATATCCGGCTTTAGCCAGCTTTCCACCGAAATACCCTCCCACACCTCCGGTTCCGATTACTGCTATTTTCATTTTTTAAATTAGTGCAGTAGTAATAATTACATTACCTTTCTTATGGCCTTGTTCGACATACTGAAAAGCCTCAGCTGTCCTTTCCAATGGATAGACCCTGTCAATAACCGGTACTAACTTTCCTGATACAATAAGCTCTTTCAGAAAATTCAGTTTTTCAGCTGTCTCTGCTGATACTCCCCCCTTAATTTTCTTTCCACCGGTTATTGATGTCCACAGCACTTTCAAAAAATCCTTAGTTTCCATCCAGTTTTCAAGATAGACTCCTTTTGGTTTTAAAATGCCCTTACATTGTGAGAAAGTAGTCTTGCCTACAACACTGAATACAAAATCATATCTCTCAAGGCTCTTTGAAAAATCCTCTTTAGTATAATCAATTACCTTATCCGCTCCCAGAGATTTCACCATTTCTGCATTAGAGGCACTGCATACACCTGTAACTTCTGCACCGTAGTATTTGGCAAGCTGAACGGCATAAGTACCTATTGCTCCTGAAGCGCCATGGATAAGAATTTTTTGTCCGGATTGAATTTTTGCCAGATCTCTTATAAAAAACAATGCAGTACTTCCTGCTAATGAAATAGAGGCAGATTCTTCCCAGGTCATATCAGCAGGTTTGATAGCCAGTGCTCCGTTTTCAGGAACACAGCAATACTCTGCATGACCACCAAATTTGGTTCCTGGTGATCCAAAGACCTGATCACCTGCCTTAAATAGCTTTACATTTTCCCCGATGGCTTCAATTTCTCCTGCTAAATCAATCCCAAGAATTTTTATTCTCGGCTTTTTGAAACCAAACATCATTCGTGCGAAAAACATAAACGATTTTGGGACAAATGTGAAGTTACGGGCATTGCAATCCGTAGTTGTTACTGTTGTCGCATGTATTTTTATCAACACTTCATTATCCCCTGGAACCGGGTTTTCCACCTCTGTAAGCTGAAGTTCATCCGGTGGACCGTACTTTGTGTGTACAATTGCTTTCATAATAGTTTTTTTTAATTATTAAGTGCAAAGAAAACATCATACCATGCTCAATTAATGGGAGATATGATTAGTGGTCTGATAATATGATAATTGTTTATGCCTTTTTATCACGCATGAAGGTAATTATAATACCGATTGCAAATGTCAGGCTTCCCCATATCCAAAAGTGGGGCTGAGGTACGTTTTTTTGCATAATGATTGTTGGCATTAAGGGAATAAAGGCATTCGCAAGACCATGGGCATATAGTCCTGAAAATGGTCTGTTGCCTGAGATTTTTCGAATCCATGAAAGAATGAAGGAATATCCAACTATAAGGAGAACAAAACCCCCGAATTTCATATAGGTTTGACTTGTTCCTGTTATGAACCATAAGGGGAGATGCCAGAAAGCATGTATGATCCCTAAAATCATGTTTGCTAACCATATTCCGAATTTACTTTCAAGAATAGGAAGAGCATAACCCCTCCATCCAAATTCTTCCTGACCTCCGCCCAGAAGGATCATGATTAATAAATAAGGACCAAATAACCATACTGAAGGTAATAACATTGGTAATCGTTCTTCCCCGAACAATTCAGGTAAAAACCAGGCAATAAATGTACTGCCTCCGAAAATTAATATGGGAAAAACATAGGCTTTCCATCCCAAACGAAAATCCAGAAAACTCCTGAGATAAATTTTCCCGGAACCCTTGCCTTTTTCCTTATGTAATGCAAAAAGCGCTCCAGCGAGCGGCCCATAAACACCAATCATAATTACAGGTATTGTCACGATTGATAATAGTTTCCCTGGAACCGGAATGATTTTAAGACTGGCCAGAATGAGAGGAGTCCAAATTATCCATGACCACAAAAATGTCATCAGGAAAAAACGGAAAGGAAAACGTACATTATTATTCATAACTCATTATTTTGGACCGGTTATTTTTTGGGGTTTGCCTTTTATATTTCGTTTGATTTAAATTCTTAACAAATGTAGGGTACACCCATCAAAAAGAAATCACCCTTGAGGGTGAGTCGTGTGGGTGATTTTAATAATGGATTCTATATTTTGTCGAATACATAATACATATCAGTGGAATATTTGTTGTATACAATCGACATATTTAAAGGTAAGAGTAGCTCCACGCTTCAGAAACCCGACAAGATATTCCCGGAAAACAGCAACCTGTCATTTGCCCTGACCGAAAACCGGATATTGGCACTGTCAGGGAAACACTTATCCTGAACCACTTGATAAAACGCCGGTATAAGTGTGAGTTCTCCGCCAGAGGGAGACTTTTTTGCAGATGGATTGACAATTGAAGCGGGCGGAAAAGGCCAGTCCGGAAATCAGGTCAGGCATCTGCAAGAATACCTGATTGCCGCTGACAACATCGAGACCGGCGTAGGGAACAAATTGCCCGCATGGTTATTCGGATCTCTTTATTAAGCCGGGCTGAGATTTAAATCTTCTACGCACAATTTCGGTTAATTCCAGAGAAAGACATACATTTAGAAAGTATAATAGCCAAACCATTACTAATGAAACATGTTATTCTTGTTTTCACGTTATTACTTATATCGTTTAGCTGTTCAGTGGCACAGTCAGCGCCTGAGTTGAAAGGTAAAAAAGTACTTATAGTTTTTGGCGGCTGGGATGGCCATGAACCCGGCAAGTATGTAAATATTCTTGTCCCCTGGCTGATGTCAGAAGGAGCCTCGGTCGATACATGCTCGTCCCTTGATATATACACGAATAAGGAATTTATGGTGACAGTCGACCTGATAATCCAGGCTTATACAATGGCAGAAATAACCGCTGACCAGGAATCCGGGTTACTTGAAGCAGTAAGGAACGGTGCCGGCATAGCAGGATGGCATGGCGGACTTGCAGATTCATTCAGGAACAATCCTGCTTATCAGTATATGGTGGGAGGTCAATGGGTGGCGCATCCCGGCGGGGTCATCGATTATACAGTGAATATTGCGCCCGCTGATGATCCGGTAACCAGGGGATTATCCGATTTTAAGATGCGCAGCGAACAGTATTACATGCATATTGATCCAAATGTCAGAGTGCTTGCTACCACAACTTTCTCAGGTGACCATGATTTCTGGTCTGACGGCTGTACTATTCCGGTAGTATGGAAGAAAATGTACGGAAAGGGGCGTGTCTTTTATTCCTCACTCGGTCATGTAGCAGATGATATGCTGGTACCGGAAGCATTTGAAATACTTAAGCGCGGTATCCGCTGGGCCGCGAAGAGTAAATATGAGTCCCCGGAAGAGTGGATCTCACCGGTTTACTGACCGCTGGCAAGCCGGGGCACGAGTAAAACATCCACGTTCTTGAAGTTGTTGCGGAAGTTTTATCAATTAAGAACCTGACTGTGCCTGTAATGATTTTGAAAAAAGAGCAAATCCATCACTGTTCTCATCGTATTCAATGTCTTCAAGATAAATTTTTTCATCTTTATGGAGATCCCGTTTCAATTTAACGTCCTCAGCAAGGCAAATTGGCAAACCGGCTTTCAACTTATTGTCTGAGCAGTTTTCTATTAAACCATAACTGCCAAAACCACCCAGGCCGTCCAGGGTTTCACCCTTTTTAAGATCCTTCTTTGCATAAGCATATACATTCGTTTTAAAACCAAAATCGGGTTTTAGAACCGCTCTTTTGTTAAGGACCACTTCGGCAACGGTTGCGGCAAATTCGAAATGACACAGGTGATAGGGACGATAAAACAGATAAAATGGCCCGGGGCCCATATCCGGGGGTAACCAGTTCAGAGTACTTTTTTGATAAGGATGATCAGTATATCCTATTACGAAGACACCGCCTCTTGGTTTAGCATCAAGCACATAATCAACCATTGGATTTTTTCCATTCCAGATTTGTTGAAAATCAAAGTGGTCAAATATTTCATGAATACTGGACATTTTCGGTCCAAACATCCCCGGAGTTGCTGTGTAACCGTCAATTCCATTTGCCATTACAGCCATTTCAATACATAATTTTGTGCCGTCAGTAATAAGATGCAGCACATTTTCGGATCCAGATCACGTTTTTCAGCTTCTCCTTTCATGGAGTAAGGGGTCACATGTCGATCCAGGAATCCTTTCATATTTCCTGCCATCACAGTTTTAAACCCCATAAACTCAACTTCATCTATAATACGTTTAATCACCGCCGGCTGATCGCCATCACAAACCGTATAACCCAGGTTATTTCTCCGGGCTTTTGACATTAAATAACTCCCGTACATCAAATCTGCTTCATAGTTCATCATTATCAGATGTTGATTATGGTCCAGAGCCTTTTCGCCATAGAGCCCTCCTCCAACTATTGAACTGGTGGCTTCAATAAAAACATCAATTTGTTCGCAACAGGCTATTAAATCTCCATCTTCACATACCGCAAGCTGCCCTTTCTGAATTGCTTCATTCATTTCAGAAAGATTGTTAACTATCTTATAGTTGTAATTAAACTGTTTTGCAACCTCAATCGTTCTGTCCAGTTTACTGCTGGCAATTGCAGAGCACTCAATACCAGGGGTAAGTGAAGATTGAAGCACCATTCCTCTACCCATGGAACCGATACCTACGATCCCAATCTTTATTGGAGATTTTACTTTCTTAAGTTGATCTAATAAGCCAAACATATGTATCCTCCCTGATCAGTATATTTCAACAGATTAATTTAGTAAAGTACCTGTAAATTCTCTCAATTATATTATTAAATATTAGTCGAATAATTTTTCAATAATCTCTGATACTGTTACCTCAGGTGAAAATCTTGTATCAAAAGAATTTGCATTAGCTTTTGCAAATAATGCTGCTTTTTCAGGGTTCTGCAGTAACTCCTGCACATGCCTGGCAATTTCTTCAGGTTCGTCATAAGCAAATTGTTCATTGAAGAATGGGTTTTGATAATATAATTCCTTGTTGTTATGAATAGTCTGACCAATTATTGGTTTCCCCAGGGCTAAAAGTTGTCCCAGCTTCGAAGAAAGACCATCGTGAGGCCCCCTGACATAAATTGCGACTTTTGATCTGGCCAGATGACGATAATAATCACGCATTTCATATACCGGTTGTTCAAAGTACTGATGATTCTCCGGTAATTTCTGCGTTGGAGCAAACCCGATAATCGCATTTGTCTTAATTCGCTTATGAAGTGCCTTCATCACTTCAAAGCGAAATTCATTTAATACTTTTTGAGTTGGATAATAAGGCAGTACAAAAAATATGTCGAGGTCAGTTTCTGTTTTACGAAGACGTTTTAAATAGCTTAATCTTGGCTTTCTGAACATAAGATTAATACGTTCCTTGGATTCTTTAAATGTCCAGTTATTGTTTTTACCAGGAAAAATCCGAGGCATGAATTTGATCATGTTTTCAAGATGTAAAGGAAAACTCAGGCCAATTGGAATAATCTTATCCTTAAACTTCTTTATTTCAAGATCGTTGTCAATAGCATTCGCGTTATAGTTTGCTTTAAAATAGTATTTCACTGTTTCCAGTACTGGAATAAGATACCCTTCATTCATATAGTTGGATGAATGGTCACACCAATCTGTGCAGAAGAAAAAGTTATTATTTCCATTTTTAAATTCAAATATTCCCAATCGAAATACAAATTTGTACCATTCTTCACTTGGGGAGGATTGCTTTAGAAAAAATGGTTTTTCTCTTTTAATTCCCAACTTATAGTTATATTTTTTTTGGTTAGACAAAAAGCCATTAATGTAAAAACTAACATCTGTTACCTCACCAAAATCATAATAGATAATTTCCGCGATCTCTTTTTTAGTCTGCATATAACTAATTTTTAAAATCTGACAATTAAGAGGTTTTCTTCCTGAATCATATTCATTCTCAGTTGAAATACATGATATGGGGTTCCAATTAAAGATAAGAATAATTTGGATTCAGTAGTGGGCATTTATAAACCACTTTGTCCACCGCTCACGACTTGTTTAAGGACAAATTTTAGTTCGGAACAGTCATTGGCCAAGCTTGTTTTGATATACTGAAGCCAGGTGTTGACCAACAATGGCTATCCCTGGACATGAAAAAATATACTCAGTATCGATTGGCGCTTTGTAGACCAGGCATTCAAAAAATACGTGGACCTGCCTGATGTGAAAAGAATCCTCAGGGAGATAAAATACCCTGATTAGTCATATGATTATCATGGGGAGTTTTCCACCCTTTTCCGATAAATGTGCATATAGTTGGAAAGTATGCAGTAAATTGTACTCATATTATTAAAACTTTCAATTACGGAATCAATGTGGAAATTCCTTTCCGTCAGCGGGACATTCATTTGAAGTCGGGATTTGAAAAAGTAGTGGATAAAATTGAAAATTAATAGTTAACTACATGGCTAAAGCTAAAAAATTTGGTGCATTTGGTGGGGTTTTTACACCTTCGATCCTCACACTGCTGGGTGTTATCATGTACCTTCGGTTGCCATGGATAGTTGGGCAGGCAGGACTTTTGGCTACACTGGGAATCATTTTTGTAGCGCATATTATTTCAGCAAGTACGGGACTTAGCGTGGCATCCATAGCCACCGACAAAAAGGTGGAAACCGGTGGAACTTACTACATCATTTCACGAAGTCTTGGCCTTCCCATAGGAGGAACGCTGGGCTGGGCGCTTTTTGTCGGGTTATCGTTCAGTGTGAGTTTGTACCTTATCGGTTTCGCGGAGGTATTTCTCGGATATTTCGGCTTTGAAGTAAATTTGACTACCATTCGTATTGCGGGATCTGTCATTCTTTTTCTGGTCACCATCCTTACTTTTATCAGCACTTCGCTGGCCATTAAAACACAGTACATCATTCTCACGATTATGTCGCTTTCGCTGTTGTCTGTATTCCTTGGCAAGCATGACTTTCCGCCTGTTGTTTCCCAGTTGGATGAGATACCATCAGCTCTTCCCTGGATTACCCTGTTTGCCATTTTCTTTCCGGCCGTAACCGGGTTTGAGGCAGGTGTTTCTATGTCGGGCGATCTGAAAGATGCCCGAAAAGACATACCGCTCGGAACTATTTCTGCTATTCTGGTTGGGCTGGCAGTATATATCGGATTGGCAGTTTTCTTATCATATACTGTAAATAGTACATTGCTGGTCAACGATACCAACGTCCTTTTCAAGATTTCATGGATACCACAATTGGTAATTGCCGGAATTCTCGGCGCAACACTTTCATCGGCTCTTGGAAGTATTATGGGTGCGCCGCGCATTATGCAGGCAGTTGCAAAAGACAGAATCGCTCCTTTCTTTTTCAGCAAAGGATTTGGCGCATCAAACGAACCGCGAAATGCACTTTTACTTACATTCATCATTGCACAGGCAGGCATTCTCATTGGTGATTTGAACACCATTGCCCGCATTGTTACCATCTTTTTCATCATTACTTATGGTTTTCTGAACATTACATATACTGTTGAAAGCTGGGCAAGCAGCGATTTCAGGCCATCGTTTAAAATTCCGCGTATTGTTAGCATTATTGGTGCGCTTGCCTGTATAATTGTGATGATCCAATTGGATATTATGGCCTTGGGTGTTGCCACGGTAGTATTGCTGGCACTTTTCTTTTACCTGAAAAATAAAGAGCTTAAGCTGCAATCAGGAGATACCCGGTCGAGTATCTGGTTATCGCTGGTGAAAACAGGTTTGTTGAAACTCGCTAAAAGTCAGATTCAATACGCGCAACTGGCGACCGAATGTTATCCTGTTTAGCGGAGGTTCAGGCAACCGGCCGTACCTTATTGAAATCGGAAAAGCGCTGGTAGGGAAACTGGGTATCTTCACCAATTTTGAACTGGTTGAAAATCCTGACGAAGACTTGTTGTTTGATAAAACAGCAAGGGTGAGTGTGGAAACTTTTGGCGAACATGTCAATATTATTACCCGAAAGCATAATTGCCGCAATGTGTACGAAGGCATGGCGATGATCAGCCGGATTTATGGTTTTTCCGGTTTCGAGCCAAATACAATCCTGATGGGCTGGTCGAAAAACATAACTAATCCGAAAAAATGGGAAGACCTGCTGTATACCCTTAACAAACTGGATTACAACCTTGCTTTTTTGAGTTATGATAAAAAGAATGGTTTCGGGAATCACAAAAGAATTGACTTTTGGTGGAGTGGGGAAGGGCGGAACCTCGCGCTTGCCCTGCATCTGATTCGTTTCATAACAGTTACGCCAAAATGGAGACATGCTGAAATAAGAATTTTGGCCATTAACCCTGAAAGTAAAAATACAGATAGATATTATGCCATTCTTGGGCAGATGGTTGATAGTTACCGGATCAGGGCAAGCATAAAAGTGATTGCCAATCCCGATAAATTACCTGAAAACGAAGTGATCCGCTCTGAGTCGAAAGATACTGACCTGACCCTTGCTGAAATTCCCGGGTTAACCGATGAAAAAACTGGAAGACATTGTGGCCCATGCCAACAATTTGACGGAAAGCCTGAAATCGTGCCTTTTAATTCATGCATCAACAAGTTTTGAGGAGGTAAACGTGATTTCAAAATCTGTTACTCCTGAAAGTACAAATCACCGTTGATAGATGATGATAGAATGCATTTGAACCTATTCTGAAGAATCTTCAGCTTTCAAAAACCAGCATTGTTTACAATACCGTTTATAATCTGGCAGAAGTTCTTGATAAGCATGCCCGTTTGCTGATTGATACTACTTTTTTTGCTATTCGGGAAAGCCGTGATAATTATCTCGATCAATTATCAAGCCTTGTTGACAAATCAATAAAGAAATTGATACAGGTTAATGAGCTTGAAAATGATAAGGAAAAGCATTGGGAACAATTGAAAATCCTGAATGATTTTTCCTTTCAGGCCCAAAAAGAGCTGGCAAATTTCAAAGACAATATTCTGAAAGATGAGCTGGAAATTCTGCACAAAGGAATTACATCAGTTACATTGCTGCAACAGGCAATTCGGTGCACGATCTTCCTGAACATATCCGGTTAAAATTTGACAAAAATGATTTCAGGGAACTGAGAACTGTTAATCTGTTCAGGCAGATAAACCGGGCTGTAAAAATTGGCTGGACCAGTATTTCAGGAAAAAAGATTAGTGTTACAATTAATCTGCACCCTGCAGCAAGCTATTTTCTTTACTATAAAAGGCTCAAATACATCAGGCAGTTTTACGAGAATTATATAATTCAAAGTTTAAAAGCTTTTTCAGGCATAAAAGAACTTTTAAACAGAAACCTGCTTGGCGATTGAGAAAGCGCTTTCAGGGAAACTTGGCCAACAGCGAAATAGATATTAAAAGAGAAGAAATGTATGCTCTGGTTTTAAATCTGAAATCAGAAAATCAGGTATTTTTTTATCATCAAAGCCATAAATTGCTCGATGAACTTACCGGAGACCTTGAAAGCTTCAGCCAGATTATTGAAAGTCCGCAGGCAAATTTATTAAGCCGAAGATTTAAACTTTTCAATAAAAAGAAAGTTAAACTTGAAAATTCAGTTGCTGAATTTCCCGATTTGTGGATCCATTTTATGGTTAATCATGTCAATAAAACTTTTCTCGATTTCATATTTTACTCGCTTAAAAACCAGCTAACCACAAAAATTGAGAAAGCATATCAGGAAATTATTCTGATTATTGAACGAAGTATAAATGAAAAGTTGAAAGTATTTGAAGCTAAGATCAACAGCCATCAGGGAAATGGGCGATAAGAAATATGATCAGAAAGAATTTTTCAATCAAAAGTCAATATCAGTACCGCCATTTGATGTTCCTTTCAACACCTTGTTTAAAGAAATTCAGGTTTCCGTGGGACAGCTTCCTGAAAGTATTGAAATTTCAGGAGAGAAACTGCTGGAAGATATTCAGTTTGATAAGCTTGAAAACATTAGCGAGATGGTTGTTTCGGTGCGAAAAACGGCTGATTATTATATCAGTAACGAACTAAACGATCAAATCAGGAAACAATCAATTAATATCGGACAACAATTGTCGCTTTCGGTTTCAACCCTGAAGAATTTAATCAGGATGGCCAATTTTCATCTCGAAAACAGGGAAAACACTCATCCGGGAGAGATAGGGACTGAACAAATTCAGGAACAGCAGAAAGCTTTGCTTGAAAATTTAGTGCGAAATATTAAAAATGAGGAAGATAAACTTACGGTACTTTATAAGCAGTTGCGCCAAAGTTTTGATTCAGGATTAAAAAATGCTTTTGAACCTTTGACTGCCGCCATCATTATTAAAACATCAGGAAGTCTGAAGGAAAAAATAAGGACAACGGGTAAGCGCCGGTTGTTTAGCAGGTTAAAACAAATTAAAAAATCAGTCAACGAAAAGGTAATTAACCAATTGGTGAATCTGCTTTACCGGCATAGCAAAGGTTTATTGTGGGCCAACCGCATGGAACAATCGCGCGCGAAAGCGGCACTTTTCCCCGTTGAACCTTTTACCCGGATGCTTGAAAAAATATCACCCGACAAAGCGCTTATGCTGAAATTGCCATTTTACTATTCCAATGTATTTTCGGGCAGCTCTACCATTGGTGATGATTTTTGGGTTGGGATGGAAGATGAAATTGAAAAGGGGAGCAAGGCCATACAACGCTTTTTGACCGGAACTTCCGGATTGCTTATCATCAGCGGCGAACGAAGTTCCGGTAAATCGAGCCTTAGCAAGCATCTGGCAAACCTTCACTTCGAAAAACAAAACATTTTCAACGTCAGGGCTCCCCGCGAAAGTATAGCTGATGTCGGCCTTTTTGAGCAAACCTTGCTAAAAGCCCTTGATGGACAGGATAATTTGCCATACAGTATGGAATTGCTTCCGGATAAAAGTGTCATATGTAATCAACGATCTGGAGCTTTGGTGGGAACGGAAACCTTTCGGTACACAGGTAGTCGAAAAAATAATTTTGCTGATGCAGCAATATGGGCACAAAGTGCTGTTTATCATTAATGTAAATCAATATGCACTGAAAATCATCAATCAATTAAGCTCCATAAACACCTGGGCACTCGACCTTGTATTTTGCCAACCGTTTGATTCACACGAGCTGAAAGACCTCATAATGCTGAGACATCAGGCTGGTGGGATGAAATTTATAATGGATAAAAAGCACGAAAAGGCCCTGTCGAACTGGGAATATGTGCGGCTGTTCAACCGCTTCTTTAATTTGTCGGGTGGAAACCCCGGGTATACCATCAATCTCTGGCTTGCAGGGATTCGTAAAATATCGGGCAATACACTTTATATGGAAAAGCCTTTCGGGAAAGAAATCACTTTTAACGAAGACCTTCCACAGGATGAAATTTTTTACATCCTGCAATTTATCCTTCACCGCCGGTTCTCTGTAAAAAGCCTTTCAGCAATACTTCAAAACGATGTTGTAAGTACTGAAAAGACAGTGCGCATCCTGATGCAAAAGGGAATTCTGACAGAGAAGTTTCCTGAAGTATATTGTTTGAACCCGGCGTTGGAAATTCCGCTCGTAAAAAAACTAAAAAGCCTTGAACTGTTATGATATATATTGAAGTATTTGCAGTTGCGATCGCGCTCTATCTTATATTGCGCTTTGTCTCTACCTATTTTCGTGTCCTCACGGGAAAACGGAAAATCAGGAAAATATTCCTTAAGGTTTTTCCGGTGGTACAAATGCTCCTCTGGTTTGCCTTTGCATTTTGGGCTTTCGAACAGTTATTTATCGGGATGGTAGCTTATCCTGTTCTGACCGGAAGTTTGATTATTCTGATGGTCGGTCTGTTTGGATGGTATTTTCTGCGCGATTTCATTTCAGGAATTATACTGAAGGCTGAAAATGCCTTCGAAACCGGACAGCAAATCAGGACTGCAGAAGTTTCGGGAACCATAAAAAAACTCGGTTACCGCTCAATGGGAATTGTTACCAGCGAAGGTGAGCTGGTTAAAATCCCGTACAGTCTTCTTACCAGTCAGAAAATTGTAAAACCAGCCGATACCGGCAATTGGGTCGAGCAGCTTATCAGGCTCAAAATATCATCGGCTTATCCTCCTGAAAAAATTCAAAACATGCTCAAAATCCGCATTCTCGAAATGCCCTGGATTGTATCTGACGACAGCCTTAAATTGAAAATTACCAGGGACGAGGCAGGCAACTATATTGCAGAAATACATGTGCACCTGCATAGCCCCGAAATGGCGATTAAAACAGAGGAGAACCTGCATGTTTTTGTCAGGGAAGTGTTTGCGTAATTGAGACCCGAATTGCTCTCCCATCTGCCTATTGAACAAGCAAATATTAGGAATTGCTTTGTTTAATAAAACTCATCACAATTCTATTAAATTTGTCTGGATCATCCATATTGGCACAGTGTCCGGCATTTTCAATCATTTGAAATTTACTGGTTGGTTCGCTGTCGTGCCACTTTTTACTCATTCTCTTTGCCAATTCAATATCCTTATCGCCGCTTAGTATCAATAATGGATAGTTTCTGGTAATATTATCTCTCTGTTTTAGAATATTCCCCAGTCCTGACATACAAATAAATGACTTTCTCGTGAATAGACTTGCCATTTCATAAAAACGAGCTTGTTCATCTGGTTGGATACAGAAACCGATGATACATATCGTCTGAAAGAATTCATAGAGAACAGAGCTTTGAAAATCCATTTGATATTTTCTGACCGCTGCGCATTCGAAATCTCCTTATTGTTTGCATTTATATCATATCCGCCTAAAATTGTCATTGACTGAACCTTATCAGGATAGTGCAAAGAATAGTATTGAGCAATCAATGCTCCCATTGATACTCCTACAAAATGCGCTTTTCTATATCCTTCATTTTTTAGAATAGTGTCAATATGGTGAATAGTATGATCAATTTTATCCTTTGCTTTTTCAACTTCAGACAATCCGTGTCCAAGCATATCAATCGTTACAACACGAAATTCCTTTGCAAAAGAATCTATCTGCTTATCAAAGCATCGGTGGTCAGCGAATGCCGGATGAAGAAATACAACTAATTCCTTTTCTTTATCTCCCGTTGCATAATAAAAAATGGAATATCCATTTTGTTTTATCTCCGTTTGCTCAATTAAGCTCTCGATTTCATTCAAGACATTGTAATCTCTCATTTTCAGGATTTGGCTTTCAAATTTATTATTACGTGTTGTGCGCTCGTGCTTTTTATTATTAAATTTCATACTCTGCCTTCAAAGGAGGCCCAACAACTTTCATGTCATGATCTGCAAAAGTTTTTTCAATTTCTTTTATTGTTGGGGGAGAAGTCCATGCGTCAGTAGTTTTAAAGAATTCTTCCATTTTTCCGGCTGGCATATATGAAACAATCACTTTGCCCTTTTCTGTTAATTGTACAAAAGCATGTTGCACGTTTCTTGGCAGAAAAATAGTATCACCCGTCTTCATCTGATATTTTTCATCAGCAACCTGAAAAAGATATTCACCTTCAATTATATAAAAAAACTCATCCTGATAGAGATGAATATGTAAGGGAGGGCCTCCTTTTGGTGTGAAGCCATTTTGTTCAAAGACAGCCAGGTCACCATCTGTGTCTTTGGATGAAATTTTAATATCTAAAACATTTAAAGTAACCCCCTTCATTTTATAGTGTGTGCCATACCTTGCTTCCCCTGAATTTACTTTAAAACCTTTATTTGTTCTTGTCATGATTTTGGAAGTTAGTTTCGCAAAAGAAGTCAATGGCAGAATGGCAAGAGCTATTAAAACAAATTTCTTCCGTTTCATAACTTCTCAATTAAATGTTTTGTTAGTATCATCCTATAACAAAATTCACCAGGG
>CAVYRA010000004.1:0-467924 GCA_963770745.1 uncultured Rikenellaceae bacterium | reverse complement strand
AGGTTTTGGCTTCATGATAAGCTCACGGGAATCTTTACTGACCTGACAACCAAGAGTTATACTGTAACCCTTCCTGCCAAGACATACGGCACCGGCAGGTTCTTTATTGTTGCTTCTGCTAATACCCCTACCGCTATTAAGTTGCCGGATGCTGACATGCCGGGTGTACGTATATGGACTGCTGATAACAGGGTCATTATTAAGGGCGATATCAGCGATAAGGCAAAGTGTGAGATTTTCAGCGTGCAGGGCAAGCTGGTAGTAACGCGTCAGCTGAATAACGGGGATTTAAATACAATTGACCTGCCATTGGGACTTCATGGAGTCTTTATGGTAAGGGTAACCGACGGTGCCAGGACTATAACCCGAAAAGTGGCAATTCTATAGGCTTGAAAACCTGACATTAAGAAAATAATCGCAAGGTTTCAGTCCGTTACTCCAGTGGACTGAAACCTTGTTCATTTTTTCTAATGGTACTGCAGGCTTACCGCGACTGATTGCCTTTGCCGTATGTTCATCAATGATTCGGTTTTGTTCGTCATATTTCTTTTGTAATATTCTGACGCTGGTTTACATTTATACTTTAGACAGGTAAACTGCTAATATGATTGGAAATTACGTTGTTGCCCTAAGCATCGTGGTAAACAATCAATAACGAGTCATTCATGAAAGCCCTACTCCCATTTAGAAGCCATTTTCTGAACCTCCTGTTCAGTATCATTATAGGCCTGATAACATCACAGTTTAGTTATTCACAGGCCTGGTTCAATAACGACTGGTCTTACAGAAGGCCGGTCACGGTACCGAATCCGGCAGGAGTTGATCTGGTAGATTTCCAGGTAGAGATAAGACTTACAGGCACAAATTTTGATTTCTCAAAAGCCCTGAGTGATGGCAGTGATATCCGGTTTACGGCAGGTGACGGAATTACCCCCATTCCGTACTGGATAGAGTCATGGGATCAAGCTGGTCAGAATGGCATTATCTGGATCAAGATTCCTGTTCTGCCGCAGGCAGGAGCAGCAGTATATATCTATTGCGGTAACAGTGATCCGCAAGTTGACCCTCCAATCCTTGTGGAGACTCCTCCCGCAGGACCATTTCTCAAAGCAGCTGAAAATCCTATTGTGCCTATAGGTGATCCTTACATCACAGATCCCGGAAGAGGCCTGCTTGCAGAAAATATTGTTTATGATCCGGTGACATCGCATTACTGGATGGTCTTCGCCAACTACCGCAGTAACAGTATTGGCCTTGTCTGGTCAGATGATCCCACAAATCCCGATGCATGGAACTGGAACAACGGGTCAGTTATTGCCAGCGGTAACGCTCCTCACATTATCTGGCATGAGGGTATGTGGTATATTTTTTATTCTGACCGTGCTATTGCTCCTCCGTATACTGTCGTAGTACAGTCGTCTGCCTCAATCACCGGTCCTTACGGGAATAAACAAACGATTCTTCAGTCCACAGAAGCCTGGGAGGCTTATCGCGTTGATGAGCCTTATATTTTCAGGCGCAGTGACGGTAAATGGATCCTTGTGTATATGGGTGATGCGGGAGGTGCGGTTGAGCAGGTGGGCTATGCTGAAGCTGATAATATGCTTGGCCCGTATACAAAATTCAACAGTGACGATCCTGAAGCACCGGATGGGCTATGTATTCCATTCGGACCGGCCGGATCATTTGATGCCGGAACGGTTGCCGACCCATGGGTGTATGAATATGAGGGTACATCTTACATAGGCTACACGGTAAGTCCAACGAGCAGTTCCCCCTGGCAGACAGCACTGGCAACGACAACCGACTGGGAAACATTCACAAAACAGGGTATACTGGTTGCCCGGGGTACCGAGTACAACACTTTCAGAGGAGCAGTCACCAGGATAGGTGATGAGTATGTTTTCTCATACACCGGTGGTGAATCATCAGGTGTTTATCGGATGTGCATCGCAACACAGCCCGTAATGCAGGATGTGTCACCTGGTACTAAATTAAACGATCCGGACGAGGTCTTTGATTTCTTTGATGCATTTGACGGATCGGGGCTCGACATGAACAAATGGAGTATGGCTAACGGTGTTTCTACCCAGGCTTCAGTGGCAGGTGGCGTTCTTACCCTTACCGGCAGTACCGGTTATGTCAGGATTAACGGTACTACACCATTCAGCCTGGCTTATGCCGGCGGAAATACGGGATATATTGGAGAGACAAGGGCAAGTCATCCGGATCAGGGCACCCAAAACCTTATAATGGAGATTGGGTTTGCTTCCGGTACTGATTTTCTTAACAACATCAGGATTGTTGATGACTTCCCTTCGATCACCAACTGGCAGCGCAACGCTCAAGCAGGATCTGCAACTACGGTGGTAAATATGAATCAACCGGCTGATGATGACTGGCATACTTTCAGGCTCTTTCGCCAGGAGAGCCCATTGACGGCAGGCTTCCAGATTGATAATACACCCGTTGAAACTGTTATTGCGGGAGTGCCATCAGGTAATTTACCAATGTTTCTCATGTCTTACGGCAACGGAAACAGGGTGCTGGTCGACTGGACCCGTGTACGCAAGTGGGCGGGGGCTGATCCGGTGGCCGTAGTGGGAGCCGAGAGTGGACTGAACACGCAATGGACCGGCGCCGTAGACAGCGACTGGGCAAAGCCTGGCAACTGGACTGCCGGGGTGCCGGGGGATTGGACTATAACAGAAATACAGCCCTCTGCTAACATACCACTTCTTAACAGCTCATTTAGTGTTAGTGTTGATGGCAGCCTTTCAATCTTGCCGGGCGCCGGTCTGACAATAAATCGGCGACCTGATCAACGACGGACAACTAACAATTGGTTCAACCCTGGCTTCGAGCGGGTCACTCATTGTGACAGGAACAAGCACCGGAAATATTACCTATAACCGGCAACTAAAAACCGGTTCAGTTGCAGGGAGCGACTTTCACCTTGTTGCGCCACCGGTGGGCAGCAACTCTGACGACCAATACAGGGAAGATAAGTACGGTCTATCAATGGTCGAGAACTCACAGGCGCCTGGACCACAACGACCATAACCTCTGCCCTGCCGGGACACGCATATAATATCAGACAGGAGGATGCCAGCGACGGGGTGATAGCATTTACCGGCCCGATTGTCAGTAGTAACATATCCGTAGGTGCATCATCACCCTATGCCGATGCCATTGGTCCCGGTGACAGTTATTTTGACAGGACATATGCTGCCGGCAGAAGCCTTACCAATTTGGGAGGCAGGGGATGGAACCTGCTGGGTAACCCATATCCGTCAGCAATTTCAGTTGATGACTTTATCGCTGCCAACTACAACGCAACACCTTCGCTCAGCCAGTTTGACCCGAACTACGTGGCGCTATACCTGTTTGACGGCACGGCACGGAGATACTATTACCTTGCCAACTCGTACCGGATGGCCCTCCGGGCTGGAGCTTGAATGAGACACACGTCCAGGCCGGACAGGGTTTCTTCGTGCTGGCCATGAATGACAACTCGGAGTTCACCTTCACCACGGGCGATGCAGGAGCACAGCACGCGCACGGCAATGCTGAAATCCGGTGCTGTTGACAACCGCTGGCCGGGGCTGCAGCTTAAGGTTGCTCACCCGGCAGGAGAGGTGATTACCACGGTGGTCTATAATGAGAATATGACCACTGGTGTTGACCCGGGCTATGACATCGGGCTCTTCAAATCGGGACAGGATATTGAGATATACACAACCCTTGCCCTTGGCGATAACGGGGTTAACTACACCCGTCAGGCACTTCCCTCAGGCGGTGCTGACACACTGCGCATACCTGTAGGGATCGATTTCAAGGCCGGAGGCGAGGTGACATTCTCCGCAACCACAGTGCCGGTAGGCGGACGAAGGTTCTGGCTTGAGGACCGCACGGCAGGCATCTTCACCGACCTGAGCCTGAAGAGCTATACCGTGACACTGCCTGCCGATAGCTACGGCACCGGACGGTTCTACCTGCTGGCCTCGGCAAATACACCGACGGGTATAGAGCAGCTGCCGGACGAGTTGGACTGACCTGCGCATCTGGGTTTCCAACGGCACGGCTGATCATAAAGGGTGTGGTCAGTGAAGAGTGCCCTGTGCGAGATCTATGACATGAACGGCCGCAAACTTCTCTAAGACCGTCCTGACTGACGGTGAACTGAATACCGTTGATCTGCCAACTGGTCTGCATGGGAGTTGTCCTGGTCAAGGTGACTGACGGAAAAAAGGTAACTACGAGGAAGGTAGCTGGTACTATAGAGTAATCATTACAGATTGACGGATAGTCGCGGTCTTCGTCCGCCGGACTGACGGATACTGGCTTCCTGCTACGAGCAGGAACATTTATAAACATTCCGTAATTAGCCATTCGCATCACACAAATCAATGCGCCATTATCTTTTATAGTTAAGACGTTTAGACTGCTGCGGGAGCACGAGCCCTGGAAGCTGGTGCTGATATTCGTGCTGACACTGCTGCTTGGGGTGATGTCGGGGTTCTCCATTGTGATGCTGATACCCCTGCTGCAGCTGCTCAGCATTGGCGCCGGAGAGGAGCCTGAGGGCATTGCCCTCGTTCATCAATAACCTTGCGGAGAGTGCGGGTATAAACCTCACAATCGGAAGCATCCTGCTGGTATACACGGTGCTGCTGACCCTCAGCGCACTGATGCAGTACTGGAAATCGATCCTCGACGCCCGGTACCAGCAGACATTCATCTACACCCTTCGCCGCAGGCTCTTCAGGAAGATCATCATGGCCGACTGGCAGCTGCTGAACAGTCGCAGCAAGACCAACCACCTCCAGGTGCTGACACGCGAGGTTCCTAACCTGGCAAACTACTACTTCTTTTACCTGAGGCTGCTGACGACGCTGATAATGACGGCGGCATATACGGTCTATGCCATGCTGGTCTCTGCAGGATTCACGCTGATAATCATTGCCGTCGGACTCGCTGCTCTTCATGCTCCTGCGGAGATTCCTGCTCAGGGCATTCCGCCTGGGCCAGGGATATGTCGATTCCTACAACAGGCTGCTGAAGTACATAGACGACTTCTGGCAGACGGTGAAGATAGCCAAGGTGCACAGCTCGGAGGATTTCTATTACAACCGTTTCGACGAGGCCAGCACCTCGCTGCTCGACATGGAATACAGGATGCAGAGAAACTGGTCGCTGCCCCAGCTGATACAGCGCATAGCGGGCCTGGTGGTGCTGGTGGGCATCGTCTGGTTCGGGTTCAGGTCGGGAACGGTGCCCATGGCATCATTCGTCATACTGATACTGCTCTTTTCGCGCATCTTCCCGCAGATCACCGCCCTGAGCACTGACATGAATATGATAGTGTCAAATGTGGCATCGGTGAAGCTGGTGCTGCAGCTCGATGAGGATCTGCCTGACCTGCGGGACCAGGGGAATGCAGTTCATGCTCCCGTGGAGCTGAAGAGGGAGATAAAGCTTGAGGAAGTCAGCCTTTGCTTATCCCGGACGGGGAGAAGCTGTTTGACGGGTTCAGCGCGGTGATCAGGGCGCGTTCAATCACCGGGATCGTGGGGCAGTCGGGGCGCGGCAAAACAACCCTGATAGATCTTATTGCGGGGTTGCAGAAGCCTGAGGCCGGGAGGATGTTGATTGACGGGATGCCACTGGATGAGGAGCTTTTGCCGGGATGGAAGGCGGGTCTGGGCTACCTTCCGCAGGATCCGTTCTTCATCGACGGCACACTGCGTGAGAACCTGGTGTGGGACAGCGGCGGAAGGGATAGTAATAGCCGGGGCGGGCCGGCGATCGGGTAGTGGTGGTGGCGGCGATCAGGTCAGTGGAGGCGGGGTCAGTGATGAGGAGATCATGTCGGTGCTGGAGCAGGTCAACGCGGCGCACCTGGTGAAGACGGTTCAGGAAGGGGCTGGATGCCTTCATCGTAAACTATCATACTGCATTCTCCGGCGGTGAGTGCCAGCGGATGGCGCTGGCGCGCGTATTGCTCCGCCGGCCGTCGGTGCTGCTGCTCGACGAGGCCACATCGTCGCTCGATGCGGAGAACGAGGCCACGGTGATGGAGGTGCTGGCACGGCTGAAGGAGAAGATAACGATCGTGTTCGTGACTCACCGCGAGTCAGTGGTGAGGTGGTTTGATGAGGTGATAAAGATCTGAAATTACCTCCCATCCTGACTTTGTCATCAGGATCGCAAGAAACGAATCCTGAAATAGCAGGCTTGGAAAATATCAGCCCGAAAGTTTGCGTTACTAACGAAAGATAGTTAACTTTACAAACGAAAAGAATTAGACAGTGCTTACACAGAGTACAATAGAGCAGGTAATAAATTCTCAGAAAGAACGATTTGATCAGCTTGAGACGGGGCTTGAAAGGGTAATGAAATCCTATGAAAGACTTAGGAAATTTGCTCTTATTATTACCGGTGTAAGAAGATGTGGCAAAAGTACCCTGATGCAGCAGATCAACAAATCATTGCAGGGGAATACAATTTATGTCAATTTTGAAGATCCAAGACTGGCAGGTTTTGATCTGACAGATTTCAACAGACTGCACAAAATCTCACGTGATAGAGAAACTGAGATATTTTTGTTTGATGAGATACAGATAATAGATAAATGGGAGAATTTTGTCCGTTTTGCGCTTGATGAAGGTTACAGAGTATTCATAACCGGATCAAATGCAAAGATGCTAAGCATTGAGCTTGGAACCAAGCTGACAGGACGACACATAACGAGGGAGCTGTTTCCTTTCTCTTATGCCGAGTACCTTGCATTTACAGATGAAAAACAGGGACCGGAATCAGCAGACAGTTATATGCGGATGGGTGGTTTTCCCGAAATGCTGAAGACAGAAGAGCCGGAAGTGCTTATGCGTGTTTTTCAGGATATAATAATACGGGATGTGGCTGTCAGGTATGGCATCAGGAATACATCCAGCTTGCAACAACTGGCCGTATGGCTGATTTCCAATATCGGCAAGCCTGTTACAGGCAACAGTCTGAAGAAAATGTTCGATATTGGCTCCTCCTCCAGTATCATGGATTATATTTCATATTTCAGTGATGCCTATCTATTCTTTTTTGTACCGATATTCAGTTATTCGCAGAAAGTTCAGATGGTCAATGCCAGAAAAGTCTATGCGATAGATACCGGACTGGTCAGAACCAACTCACGCGCATTCACAAGGGATGATGGGCGCATGCTGGAGAATATGGTTTTCCTTCAGCTTCGTCGATTGCACCAGGAGATATTTTACTTCAAACAAAAAAAGGAATGTGATTTCATAGTTTGTGAAAAAGGGAAGCCGTTAGCACTCATTCAGGTTTGCATGGATCTCGGCAGTGACAGCTTAGAAAGAGAAATGGCAGGCATCAGGGAGGCCATGGAATTCTTCAAAATGAACAGAGGGTTAATAATTACTCATAACCAGGAAGATATTTTTACTTTCGGAGATCAGACGGTCAATGTCCTTCCATTCTATAAATGGGCATTGGGTGAGAAACATAATTATTTGCGATCGTAATCGAATAATAACAGAGGGGAGAGAGATGTCTAGTCAGATAAAGAATGTCGCCGTCGAGAAGTTATTTTGCAATGTAACTGCATAAATAATCAATAAGTGGTTATAGATGCAGTTGGCAACAATATCGGAGAAATTTGCATCTGGTTCATATTTGATGTAAATTTGCATCAAAATTTATTGAAATGGCAAGGCAAAGTATTTCGTTTACCAAACCAAATGATGAGTGGTTAAAAGCACAATTGGATAATCAGGAATATTCAAGCAAAAGTGAACTCATCAATGATCTGATCAGACAAGCCAGAAAACAACAGGCTCAAATTGACTGGATTAGAGCTAAGCTGGATAAATCTGAAAGAAGTGGATTTACTGACAGTACCAAAGAACAGATTTTAAATCAATCAAAGTCCTTACTTAATGGCTAAATATAGATTAAGTAATGAGGCCAAAGAAGATTTGATAAGAATCCATCATTACGGGGTTGAAAAGTTCGGAATGTCACAAGCCGACAAATACTTTGATACGTTTTTTGAATATTTTGATATCATTGCCCAAAGACCATTTTCATTTAAATCTGTAGATTACATTAAAAAAGGATATAGGCGCTGTGTTTGCGGGTCTGACAGTATTTATTACAGATTAAATATTGATATAGTTGAAATAATGGCAGTTATCGGAAGACAAGACATAAATAGTATACTTTGAAAACATAATCGTGTTTTCGGTCACAACCAAAAATAAACATAGGTGAAAAAGATTTATCTGTGCAGTCCGCACATGGGTGGCGGCGAGATGAAGTACGTTCAGGAGGCGTTTGACTCGAACTGGGTGGCTCCGCTGGGGCCGAATGTTGATGCTTTCGAGAGTGAGCTGTGCGCTACCGTTGGGGCGAAGCATGTTGCAGCTTTGTCTTCCGGGACGGCTGCCATACACCTTTCGCTGATATTGTTAGGGGTCAAGCCCGGCGATTATGTCATAGGGACATCATTCACCTTCTCGGCGACGGTCAACCCGATAGCTTACCTGGGGGCGACACCGGTATTGGTGGACAGTGAAGCTGATACGTGGAATATGGATCCGGAATTGCTTGAAAAAGCAATTCAAGTCGAAAGTCGAAAGTCGAAAGTCGAAAGGATCAAGGCGATTGTGGTGGCGCATCTGTACGGGATGCCGGCGAAGATGAAGGAGATCATGGCGGTGGCCGATAAATACGGGATACCGGTGGTGGAGGATGCCGCAGAGGCGCTGGGATCAGAGTATATGGGAAAGAGAGTAGGCTGCAACAGCCGGTTTGGAATTTTGTCATTCAATGGCAACAAGATCATCACCACCAGCGGAGGCGGGGCGCTGATAAGCGATGATGCTGCCATGATTGAACGGGCGCGGTTCCTGGCCACGCAGGCGCGTGATCCGGCGCCGCACTACCAGCACAGCGAGATAGGATACAACTACCGGATGAGTAATGTGGTGGCAGGTGTTGGCCGTGGACAGCTCGAGGTGCTTGACCTGCGGGTCAGGCAACACCGCGAGTTCAACGCCTGGTACCGCGAGTTGCTGAAGGATGTTGCGGGAGTGACCTTCCAGTCGGAACCGTCGGAGGATTTCTATTCAAACTACTGGCTCACCTGCATTGTCATAGATCCTGAGAAGGCCGGCACTGATCGCGAGAAGCTTCGCCTTGCGTTTGAGGAGGCGAGAATAGAGTCGCGCCCCCTCTGGAAGCCGATGCACCTGCAGCCGGTCTTCGCCGGGTGTCCGTCATATGTCAATGGTACCTCCGAGGCGCTCTTCAACAACGGCCTCTGCCTGCCCAGCGGGTCCAATATAGATGAGGATGGCCGTTTGCGTATAGCGGAAGTACTTAAACGGGAGTTAATAAGGCAGTAGGCAATAGGCAATAGTCCAGTCTTCAGTCAGCAGTCGGCAATCGGCAGTCGCAAATTATTACGCTTAGTGCATAAAGAATTGTATATGCGAAAGAAAGTATTTGTAAGCGGGTGTTTTGACATGCTCCACTCGGGTCATGTGGCCTTCTTCGAGGAGGCGGCGACGCACGGCGACCTGTACGTGGGGATAGGGTCAGACCGCACCATCAGCGAGCTCAAGGGCCGGCGCACCGTCAACGGTGAGCGCGAGAGGCTATATATGATTAACTCGCTGAAGGTCGTGAAGGAGGCCTGGATCAACAGGGGATCCGGCCTGCTCGATTTCGAGGAAGAGCTGCGGGAGATTAAGCCCGACATATTCTTTGTCAACGAGGAGGGGTATACTCCTGATAAGAAGAAGCTATGCGACGAGCTGGGGATAGAGCTGGTGGTGAGCCGGCGTGTGCCTGTATCGGGACTGCCGCCGCGTTCCACGACGGCGCTGCGAAGCGAGTGCCGCATACCCTACCGGCTTGACCTGGGCGGAGGGTGGCTCGACCAGCCCTTCGTCTCGAAGTACTGGCCCGGCGCCGTGATCACGATATCCATTGAGCCGGACATAGAGTTCAACGACCGCAGCGGCATGTCGGGCAGCACGCGCAGGAAAGCCATTCAACTGTGGCAGACAGACATCCCCGACGGTGACCCGCAGGTGCTCGCCCATACGCTGTTCTGCGTGGAGAACCCGCCGGGTACGAGTTATGTAAGCGGTTCGCAGGATGCCATCGGCATAGTCTTTCCAGGCCTTAACCGGCTTGACTACGCTTCCGGTGAGTACTGGCCCGGGAAGATCACCCCGGTGAATGACCCGCAGATACTGGACTGGATAGAGGAACATCTCTGGTTCATCACTCTGCCTCCCAGGGAGGGTAACTTCAATGTGCTGGATGAGACGGACATTTCAGTCGAGGGGGCGCAGGCACTGGCCAGGGCGGCCGATGATGTGTGGGATGCGCTCCTGGCAAGGGACCTGCAAAAATTCGGCCGGGCGTTCAGGGCCTCGTTTGATGCCCAGGTGGCGATGTTCCCGCTGATGAAGAGCAGGACGGTGCGTGACACAATAGAGATATACCGGGAGAGCGCCCTGGGCTGGAAGCTTGCCGGCGCCGGCGGCGGAGGATACCTGGTGCTGGTCTCTGAGAGGCCGATTGAGAATGCGATACAAGATCCGCATCAGGAGAGAGCGTACGGTATAGTTAAGGCTTAAAGGCAGTTGGCAAGTAGGCAGTAGGCAATAGTGGAGCAGGATATTTTTCGTATTTTTACAAAAAGAAGTTTATGTCTAAAACAGCACTTATAACCGGTGTTACCGGGCAGGACGGCGCCTACCTGAGCGAGTACCTCCTGAAGAAGGATTACATCGTCCATGGCATCAAACGCCGCGCCTCGATGTTCAACACCGAGAGAATTGATCATATATACCAGGATCCGCACCTGGAGCACCGCAACTTCATACTGCACTACGGCGACATGACCGACTCGATGAACATCACCCGCATCGTGCAGGAGGTGCAGCCTGATGAGATCTACAACCTCGCGGCCATGAGCCATGTGAAGGTGAGCTTCGACACACCTGAGTATACCGCCAACGCTGACGGCATAGGTACGTTGCGGCTGCTGGAGGCGGTTCGGCTGCTGGGACTGGCGAAGAAGTCGAGGATCTACCAGGCATCTACCTCAGAGCTGTTCGGACTTGTTCAGGAGGTGCCGCAGAAGGAGACGACACCGTTTTATCCGCGCTCACCCTACGGCGCAGCCAAGCTGTACGCCTACTGGATTACCGTCAACTACCGCGAGGCATACGGCATGCACGCCAGCAACGGTATCCTGTTCAACCATGAGTCGCCCATCAGGGGTGAGACATTTGTCACGAGGAAGGTGACCCGCGCGCTGAGTCGCATTGCCATGGGCGTGCAGGAGAAGATGTATATGGGGAACCTGTCGGGCAAGCGCGACTGGGGCCATGCGAAGGATTATATCAGGGCGATGTACCTGATACTGCAGCAGGATGAACCGTCGGATTATGTGATAGCCACGGGAGTGACCACGACCATACGCGAATTCATCACGAAGGCGGCGGCGAGAGCTGGGACTTGAGCTGGCATTCAAGGGAGAGGGGATAGATGAGAAGGGTTATATTGTGAACATGAATGAGAAGCGCTTCATTAATTTTGTGGGAGCGGAGTATCTTGAAGGCATAAGGGTCAGGATGAGGGAGAAGAAAGAGATAGTGGGTGTGGACAAATCATATTTCCGTCCTACCGAGGTGGATCTGCTGATAGGTGATGCGACGAAGGCACGCACGAAGCTGGGATGGGAGCCGCAGGTATGACCTCGCGGCGCTGATAACGGATATGATGCAGGGAGATGTGAAGCTGGTGAAGAAGGAGGTTTATCTTAAGAAGGGGGGATTCTATACACCGAACTATTTCGAGTAGGCATTAAAAAGGCAATAGGCAGTAGGCAGTAGGCAATAGTGGGGTTTGGAAAATAGCTCGTAGAGCTTAGAGTATTGTAGACGAAGAGGTTAGGAATAGATTTATTACTCCGTAGGAGTTAAAGTATTGTAGATGTTGCAAAAGGATTCCAAAATATACGTGGCGGGGCATAGCGGCCTGGTGGGGACGGCGATCACGGAGGCGCTGAAGAGGAAGGGTTATACGAATATCGTCGGGCGTACCTTCGAGGAGCTGGACCTGCGGTGCCAGGCTGACACGGAGGCATTCTTCGCGCAGGAGAAGCCCGAGGCGGTGATACTTGCTGCGGCAAAGGTCGGCGGTATCATGGCCAACAACACCCTCAGGGCGGAGTTCATCTATGAGAACCTGATGATAGAGGCCAACGTAGTCCATGCGGCATACCTGAATGGGGTGAAGAAGCTGGTCTTCCTCGGAAGCAGCTGCATCTACCCGCGCGACTGTCCCCAGCCGATGAAGGAGGAGCACCTGCTCACATCACCTCTGGAGTATACCAATGAGCCCTATGCAATAGCCAAGATTGCAGGACTGAAGATGTGCGAGGCATACAACCTGCGTTACGGCACCGACTTCATTGCCGTCATGCCGACCAACCTCTACGGTCCGAATGACAACTTCAACCTCACCGGCGGTCATGTGATGCCTTCACTGATGCGGCGCATCCATCTCGGGAAACTGCTCGAAAACGGCGATATGGAGGGTATCGTGCTGACCTGAAGCGGAGACCGGTTGACGGTTTCGATGGTCATGAACCGGAGGAGGAGATCGTTAGCCTGTTGGAAAGACAAGGTATCCACAGCAGCGAGAAATCGCAAATCGCAAATCGCAAATCGCAAATTTCAGTTACGGTCTGGGGAACGGGGAAACCCTTCAGGGAGTTCATGTACAGCGGTGACATGGCCGATGCGACGGTATATATCATGGAGAAGGTATCGTTCAGGGACCTGGTGCCGGAGGGAGCCAAAGAGATACGCAACACGCATATTAACATCGGTACGGGAGAGGAAATAACAATAAGGGACCTTGCTTTGTTATTGAAGGAGACAACGGGGTTCAGTGGTGAGCTGGTGTTTGATCACAGCAAGCCGGACGGGACGCCGAGGAAGTTTCTGGACTCAACGAAGTTGCATGGGTTGGGTTTCCGGCATGGTACGTCGTTGAAGGATGGTGCGGGGAAGATGTATAGTTGGTATTTGAATAATTTATAATTGATCCCCTACAGGGAATGTTATATTTTTATGCTGATTTTCTACAATACCTGAAGCCCTACGGGCTACGTTACCGCGTAGCGGTTACAGTACTGTAGTAGTAAATGCAAAAATGAAAAAATAGCTTGTAGAGCTTATAGTATTGTAGAGAAATATTAAAAACAAAACATGAAAAAGGCAGCAATTATTTTAATGACGGTGGTGCTGGCGGTGATGATGGCCGGATGCGCCGCAACATCGATTGATGCATCGGGCGGACGCGACGGATCGACGTTTGACAAGGCAGTGATAGTGGGATCGGTGAGGGCTGAGTACCTCTATATCGACCGCACCTTCAAGGATGCCTCAATCCTTAGCCAGATGGTTGTAGATAACAACGGGAATCCCTATGACGTTGTCACAATCCAGACACAGGACGGATCAAAGAAGGATGTCTATTTCGACATCTCGAAGTTCTACCGGAAGAAGACGTACGCGGACGACCTGGAATAAGTCTGAGAATTTGCGATTTGCGATTTGCGAATTTCGATTGGCGACCAGGGAATTTACAGATACGGTGTAATACAAAAAACTGAGTTACACTGCTTTCTGATATCAAAGACAGTGCAACCCAGTTTAAAATCTGCGTCACAAGCTGTTGTTACCTGGTACTTTGTACGAGGCGTATGAACTCTGCGCGGTAGCCGTCGGGGTCTGAGCCGCGGGCGCCGGAGGCGAGGGTGATGACGTCTGAGAGCGTTGCGGTGCCGCGGTATTTGCTGTCGCGCAGGATCATGCCGAAGGCTGCCACGGCGGCAGAGAAGCGGTAACGGTCGGTGGTTTCACCGGCCTTTTTTATGTCGGGACTGACCGTTTTGCTGAATACCTTGCTGGTCAGCGCGTCCGGATCCTTATATCGAAGCTTGATGTTGCACAGCTCGCGCGGGGTATCCTTCAGGGGAGGGTGCATCTCCCTGTCGTCCCTGCCCGACTGATAGCGCAGAGGGTCAACGATGGGGAAACCCGTTTCATCCGATCCTGCCGGAACGATCTCATAGAGAGCCGTGACCGTATGCCCCGCTCCCATCTCGCCGGCATCCTTAGTATCGTCATTGAAATCCTCATCGGCAAGAATCCTGTTCTCGTAACCCACAAGACGGTATGACTTCACGTATGCCGGGTTGAATTCGACCTGGAATTTCACATCCTTTGCGATGGTGAAGAGTGTCCCGCCGAACTCTTTTACCAGCACGCGCCGTGCCTCCTGGATGTTATCGATATAGGCATAGTTGCCGTTGCCCTTGTCGGCGATGATCTCCATCTTGTCGTCCTTGATGTTGCCCATGCCGAATCCCAGGACGGTCATATAGACACCCAGTCCTCTCTTCTCCTCCACCAGCTTCTCCATGGAGGCGTTATCCGAAACACCTACATTGAAGTCGCCGTCGGTAGCCAGGATGATCCGGTTGTTTCCCCCTTTGATGAAGTTCTTTTCAGCAATTTTGTATGCCAGCATCAGTCCGGCGCCGCCGGCTGTGGAGCCTCCTGCCTGGAGGTTGTCGAGCGCCTGCATGATGGCCTCCTTATTGTTTCCGGGGGTTGATTCAAGAACCACTCCTGCCGCACCGGCGTAGACGACGATGGCGACGCGGTCCTGCGCACGCAGCTCACTGACAAGGAGTCCGAATGCAGATTTCAGCAACGGGAGCTTGTTGGGATAATTCATTGATCCTGAAACATCTATCAGGAAGACGAGGTTTGAAGGAGGCAGCTCGTCCTTATCTATATCCTTGCCCCGGAGTCCGATGTGAAGGAGATAGCGGTTTTTATTCCACGGGCAGATGCCGGCCTCGGTGTAGACAGAGAAGGGATGTTCGCCGGTGGCCTTCGGGTAATCGTATTTGAAATAGTTGATCATCTCCTCCACGCGCACGGCATCGGCCGGTACCTTCTGGCCCAGGTTGATGAAACGCCGTACATTTGAATACGAGGCGTTGTCGACATCGATGGAGAAGGTAGAGTAAGGATCTTTGAGCGGATCCTTGTACCCGTTCTCAGCCAGTCCGGCGTATGATTCGGTGTTCTGGTCGGGGGACGGCTGCGGCTGGGGCCAGGAGGCCTTGGCATAGCTTGCACCAGGGTATCCGGCATGTTTTGCAGTACGACTGTCGCGTGTGACAGCGTCGGCCATTTCCATGACAACATACTCCTCTTCGCAGGCCAGAATCTGTTCGGCAACCGGCTCCTTCGTTTTAGTCTCCTGCCTTGAGGTCTTTTCCGATTCCATCCTGACATTGATGACGGTGCGGCCCGCAATGGACTCCTCGAGCGGCTTCATCCCCTTCAGGGTAAAGACCAGTGTCCTTGCCCCGGATCCGGGGGTGATGACATATGTGCCATCGGGACCGGTCAGAGTGCTGTTGTTCGTTTCCTTAACCATGACCTTCACCCCGCTGAGAGGGAGGTCGCTGAGATCGGTCACCCTTCCCTTTATGGTGACCTGCGACTGCGGTCCCATGGAGGTGAGAAGCATAAATGCAATAATTGATACGATTGTTTTCATTTGTTTAAGATTTAGTTTATTGGTCAAATGGAACTTGCATGAAGGTTATAATCATATCCTTTTTTGATTTCCTGCCATGCAAGTTTCATGATGTTTGTGATTAAAGTTTCTGAGATAAGGATGCAGCGAAACGGACAATTCCATAAAATCTCCGGAAAAATCAGGAAATAGTATCTTTATCTTATAATTGACAACTGCTGAACAGGGATTGCATGCCGCTGATATTTCTGAGGAAAAAGGAGACGAGGGAGAGTGACGGGGAGTTGCTGAAGCGATTCAGGGATGAGGGCGACGTGGCGCTTCTGGGGCTGTTGTACGAGAGGTACATGCACCTTGTATACGGTGTCTGCCTGAAGTACCTGGAGGATAGAGAGGCGTCAAAGGATGAGGTGATGAATATCTTCGAGAAGCTGGTGACGACGGTTCCGGGTGAGGAGATCCTGAATTTCAGGACATGGCTCTATGTGGTGACGAAGAACCACTGCCTGATGCTGCTCCGGAGCAGGAAGAGCGAGTCGGTCCGCATGGAGACGATGCTCAGCGACCCGACATTTTTTATGGAAAAGGAGGCGGTGATGCATCCTATGGAAAATGATGAGGGCATTGACATGAAGAGGCTGGAGGAGTGTATAGAGAGACTAACGGAGGAGCAGAGGAGTTGTATTCAGCTGTTCTATTATGAGGGGCTCGGGTACAGGCAGATTGCCGGGAGACTGGGGATGGCAGAGAATAAGGTAAAGTCGTATATACAGAACGGAAAGAGGAATCTGAGACTATGCCTGCAGAAAGGGTAAAGGTTTCATCAGGCAGTAGGCAGTAGGCAATAGGCAGTAGTGAGGCAAAGAAAAAGGTTTAAGTAATTGGGTGGAACAAGACAATGTTGAGATGAAGGATAAGGAAAAGGATAAGAGGTTGATCATACCGAAGGATGCTTTCGAGGAGGAGGCGTCGGAAGGGTTGGGGAGGCTGAGCCGGGAGGAGGCTGAGGCGGATCTCCGTGAACTGAGGGGAAGGATGGAGAGGAGGCTCCGGAAGCCGCGGATGATATGGCTGCCGGCTGCGGCAGCGATGGTGATACTGCTGGTGGCGTCGGCGCTTTATATATCGATCTTCCGCGACAGAAGCACCGGGCTGAATGATCTTGCAAGGGCTGAGGAGGCAATGGCTGACTCTTCACTGATTGCGATGGCTGAGGATGCAAAGACCGATACTGTGATGATTGCCATGGCCGTGCCGATTGAGACAAAAAGTGGGTTATCAGGTATTTCGGAGATGGAATCCCGCGCGCGCGGTGATGTCCTTTCCACTGATGCTAAGGCTTCGGCCCGGCGGAAAGACGGCAGGTGCGCCTGCAGCCGTTTCCATTCTGGCGGCAGATGAAGAAGCAGAAGAGCTTCTTGCAGTTGCCGAGTATGCCAAAAAGGAGGTTGTTGCCGAAGAGGTCAGCGAAGTGGTTGTGGTGGAGGCTCACGAGGAGCCCATGGCGGAGGAGGTGATCGTTGAGGCTTTTCCGATGATGCAGAAGGCCGGACTCAGATCGGATAATGCAGCCAAAGCGAAGTCAGCTGCCATGCCGGGTGGGGTCATGCCCGACAGAGAGGCCTCGCCCATAGGCGGCTGGGAGGAGTACAGGGAGTGGATGGCGCGTAACATCAGGTACCCCGAGGGGGTTGATCCGGTTGAACGACAGGTTATTGTTGTTACATTCAGGGTCAGGGCTGACAGTACCGTATATGATATGAAAGCAGAACGAACGGCGGGTGATCTCTTCACCCGTGAGGCCTTCCGGCTCATCCGCGAGGGGCCGAAGTGGGCACCGGCCATACGTGGCGGTCAGGCCACAGAGGAGGATGTGAGGGTATCGATCGTGTTTAAGTAGAATAGTCTTTAAGGTCCGAAGGTCTTGAACTTCAGTCCGCAGTCTTCAGTCGGCAGTAGATAGCAGGCAATAGGCAGTAGTGTGACTTTCGATTTCTAAGACTTTCGACTTTTTAGTACCTTTGATGAAATTTTAGCAGAATGAATTTAATTACAGGAAAGCGCGTGCTGGTGACGGGCGGGGCAGGGTTCATCGGATCATCACTGTGTCATGATCTGCTGGAGCGCGACAATGAGGTGGTTTGCCTCGACAACTTCGCAACGGGAAAGAGGGAGAATATAAGTGACCTTACGGGCAATCCCCGTTTCAAACTCATCGATGGCGACATACGTGACACGGAAGTATGCAAAAATGCGGTGAAGGGGGTAGATGTGGTTTTGCACCAGGCTGCCCTGGGCAGTGTTCCGCGCAGTATTGCCGATCCCGCCACCACCAACGCCGTCAACATCAACGGCTTCCTGAATATGATCATCGCAACCCGTGACGCGGGCATAAAGCGGTTTGTATATGCCTCGAGCTCTTCTGTTTACGGCGACTCCACCGAGCTTCCCAAGGTTGAGGAGCGCACCGGGAAGGTGCTTTCGCCCTATGCCGTCACCAAGCTGGTAAACGAGGAATATGCCCGTATCTTCGGGAGTCTTTACGATATGGAGACCATCGGCCTGCGTTATTTCAATGTCTACGGCAGGAGGCAGGATCCGGAGGGGCCATATGCAGCCGTAATCCCGAAATTCACACAGTCATTTATGAAGTATGAGTCGCCCGTCATCAACGGTGACGGAAGCAACTCTCGCGACTTCACCTATATAGACAACGTGGTGCTTGCCAACAACCTTGCCGCCACGGTTGAGAATCCCGCCGCACTGAACCAGACTTATAATGTTGCCTGCGGCGACGCAGTAAATCTGAACGAGATGACTGCCATGCTCAGGAGTTATCTCGCGGAGATCAATCCCAAAATAGGCAAGGTGGAGCCGAAGCACGGACCGACCAGGGCAGGCGACATACCGCACAGCATGGCCAGTGTAGGCAAGGCGGTGAGGCTGCTCGGCTACAAGCCGCATATACTCTTTCCGGAGGGACTGAAGCGTGCAGTTGAATGGTATGTTGATAACCTCTAAGTTATTGACCGGTCAAGTGAAAGGTTCTTTTTTATCTTTGTGTTTATTGCATCAACAATTTCGGCCGGAATCGGCCGAAAAATCACACATACAGTACGTTGGACACTCATCCGCAGTGTGACTGACGGACCGGAGGATTATAAAATCTGAAGGGGAAACGTGTCACCCAGCAGGGGTTGTTATATCATAATGAGCAGCAATTGGCCGGAAAAGGATTAAAGGAAAAGGCTGTCACCGGGATTTTCTGGAGTTTTTCCGACAGCATGGCCACCCAGGTTGACGCAGTTTATCGTCGGCCTGATCCTTGCGAGGATTCTGTCGCCGGAGGAATTCGGCCTGGTTGGCATGATCACAGTTTTCTGGCCATAAGTCAGAGTCTGGTTGACAGCGGTTTCGGGCAGGCGCTGATCAGGAAGAAGGATGCCACCGACTCTGATTTCTCCACTGTCTTTTTCTTTCAACCTGCTGGCCAGCATAGTTGTCTTTTCCCGGTTTTTTATCTGCTGGCGCCCCTGCAATCGCAGGTTTTACGGGCAGCCCGGAGCTGACTGACATCGCCAGGGTTCTCGGTCTCATCATACTTATCAACGCAATCTGCATCACTCAGCGGACCCGGCTGACGAGGAAGATTGATTTCAGAAAGCAGATGAAGATCAATCTCGTATCTGCGCTGGTTTCGGGTGCAGTCGGCCATAATAATGGCACTGAAGGGATTCGGGGTCTGGAGCCTTGTATGGAGAAGTGTAATCAGAAGCACGATGCAGGCAATAATGCTGTGGATATCAATCAGGTGGACACCGTCTTTAGTATTCAGCCGCGACTCATTCAGGTCGCTCTTCTCATTCGGGTCGAAGCTGCTCCTGACGGGACTGATTGACACTGTCTACAGCAATATTTACCTGCTCATTATCGGTAAGTTCTTTTGCCGCTGCCCAGCTCGGGATATTATACCCGGGCCGACCAGTTCAGTCGCCTGGTCTCACACAATCTCGACCAGGACGGTACAGCGGGTCAGTTATCCGGTGCTGAGTCTGGTCCAGGATGAAAATGCAAGACTGAAGGCAGGGTACAGGAAGCTTATCATGGCCACCATGTTCCTTACCTTTTTCGTGATGCTGGGGATGGCCGCTATTGCGGAGTCATTGATAATCACACTTATAGGTGTTAAATGGCTTCCTTCCGTGGAGTATCCTTCAGCTCCTGTGCCTTGCGGCGGCATTGTATCCACTGCATGCCCTCAATATGAATATCCTGAACATAAAGGGGAGGTCAGACCTGTTGCTTAAACTGGAGGTTGTAAAGAAGCTGTTGGCGGTTCCGGTTATTATGATTGGTATCTTTCTGGGTATCAGGATGCTTCTTGTAGGAATGGTGCTTCATTCCCTGGCTTCATATTTCCTGAACAGCTATTACTCCGGCAGGCTGATCGCCTATCCGGCCAGGGAGCAACTGGGCGACATTCTGCCTTCGTTTCTGAGTGCTCTCGTGGTTTCGGTGGGTGTATTTATGATAAAATTCATTCCCGGTCTTCCACACTATGTTATTCTTGTGCTCCAGATTTCTGGCGTTGTCAGTGTTGACGTTGACACTTGGCAAGTCATTAAGGCTGAAGGGCTACATTGAGATAAGGAATATTATTACCGAGAGGGTACCGCGATTGTCGGGGATTCTGTGAAGGGCAAGTCAGGCCGGGACAAAACATGATACCGTATGAAAAGCCGATACAAGATCAGCATAATTATTCCTTTCTTCAATGCGGCGGACTATCTTGGGAGATGCCTCGATTCTGTTATAAGGCAGGACCTGGATGACGACGAGGTAGTGTGTGTCAATGATGGCAGCACGGATGAAAGTCTCGCGATAGCGGAGGCGTATGCTTCAGGTGGCCGGGATATTAAGATCATCAGTCAGCCGAACCGCGGACTCAGCAATGCGAGAAACAGTGGAATGCGGGTGGCGGAGGGCGAGTATCTTATGTTTGTTGACGGTGATGACTACCTGGAGGAGAATGTACTGGGCCATTTGTACGACTTGTGTTCACGCCACAATCTTGATATTATCGATTTCAGGGTGAACGTTGTGAGAGACGGAATCAGCAACTTAATGTTTCCTGATTCGGGCTGGGAGTCGGAGGTGTCAGACGGACGGAGTTATCTGACCAGTTATGTAGCCAGGTACGGTAAACAGCCTTTTGTTTCAGCGTGGTCACATCTCTTCAGACGGCAGATGATTGCCGACAGAGGCCTCACCTTCATAGAAGGACGTAAGTATGAGGACCTGATCTTCACTGCGGGTGCATACCTGGGATCGGACAGGGTCATGTATACTGACAGGCTGGTTTACAATTACGTCAAGGTTGAGGGTTCCATCACAACATCAGGCATCTCGCCGGTGCATATTGACGATCTTCACTTCATGGCCCGGCAGATGAGCGGCCTGTCTAAGGAGAGCGGGGTCAGGATACCGATGGATAACTTCTTTTCGGGGATCCGCAACCATATGATCACAGCCATCAATACAGGCAGGTGGAGGGAGTACAGGGAGTATTTCGACAGTGAGATATTCAGAACGACAGAATTTTATCTCTTCAGGCCGGTGAACCGCATCATTTACAGAGCTGCAAGGGTGGATTACCGGTTTTTTATGCTCTACAGCCGGGCCGTTGGTGTGGTTAAGAAACTTCAACGGCGTGAAAGGCCAATAAAAAGGAGTTGAATCAAAGAACAAAATCCCTCCCGGTTCGTATAAGATTGAAATACAACATTCAGAAAATGAGAAGGGAAATCATTATATCACTGTGTCTGGTTATGGCTCTGCCAGCAGCCGGACAAGTGGATTTGGATTGTGAGCCTGTCATATTACAGAAACTGGATTCGGTTGTGAACTATGTCAGGGTGGGGCAGACAGACACATACACTCCCGTGGATGTTTTCATATATACGGCTGATGCAGCGGAATTGATCCAGGTTGTTGAAAGGCTGTCACTTCCTTCCAGGAATCGTGTCAACAGGCAGGATTACTCCTATAGTGATAATGGATTGAAGGTCAATTATATACTTCAGGTCTGGAATTATTCCGAATATATCAACAGTTCCCGGACCGATTACTTCTATGATGAAGATGGTTACCCGGAGCGAGACCTGTTTTCATCATATCGTGAAGGATCATGGGTACCGTATCAGCAACACTGGTATAACTATGAAGAGGATATGACCGTGGTCACTTATCTGAGACAGATGATGTATTCGCCTGATGTGTGGACGGATTTTTCATACAAGAACTACATATACGATGACCAGGGCCGGCTTATTGAGAGGAATGAACAACGTATTGCTGACAATGTCATTTTCTGGGTTGAGCTTTTCACGTATAACGATCAGGACAGGACAGCCACCAGGGTGAGGCAGACGCTTAAGTATTTCCCTGAGACGGGCACTTACGGACTGTCAACCTGAACAGGCAGATATATTCATATGACAGGTTCAACGATTTGTCAGGATATCTCACGGAGACCTGGACGGACAATGAATGGGTACTGACCGGCAAGAGCGTTTATCACCGCTCTCTAATGAAAGACAAGATAGTACCTGTGTGTTATAACGGAGTGACCAGGATGGTATATGTAAGGATTGCCGTAAGGCTTTTAAACATGGGAGCATTGCTTGGTACATGTGAGTGCCTCTTCCCGGAAGATTATTCTGATGGTTCGAAGGGCAATGACGACAGTTTTGGTGATGGCGTGCTGAAGGTTTATCCGAATCCCGCATCATATGAGCTGACTGTCGTATTGCCGGAAGGACAGGCTGTGCACAGTGAATAAGCATATACAGTCACACGGGCTCTCTGATGCAAAGAAAAATTGCCGGCAGCCAGTCTGAAACGGTTGATATTTCAGCTCTTAAGCCCGGGTCGTATTACCTGGTTGTCACAGGTGACGGGAAAGCTCTGATGACTACATTTGTTAAAAAACTATGATAGTGTGTCCGGTAAAGGGGTCCTGTTTGTAGTAAGGTCTTTCTCAATAACAGGTGCTGAGCCAATCCGCTTCAGAGAGATATTAAGCTTTCTGAGTTCATTCTTGACGTTCATGTCCTTGAACTGACACACGGGCAGGGAGGAGTGAGGCATGAAGACGGGCTTACCATCCACTCACTGGAGTATTCATTGCCTGGCAGACTATTCAACCGGGAGGGCACTATGGCAGGGACAATGCCCGGTGTTCGCGCGAAACCGGGGAAACTGAAATCTGTAATCACCAGGGTGGCCAGGACCCTGCTTTTCCCTGACAGCGTCATTACGGAGGGAGGAAGGATAAGGCGGGAGGCTTTAAGGCTGACAAGGGAACATAAGTTTGGTGTGGTTGTCCTCAGCGCATTTCCATTTACGGTGATGCTCAGTATAAGGGCTCTGAGGCGGAAGACAGGGGCCGGGATCATTCTTGATGTTGGAGATCCGTTTTACAAAAATTCAAAGAACGGGTTCATTAAAGATCTGTTGGCCCGCACTTTTGAAAAGAGGTACCTGAAGGACATTGACAGGCTCATTGTCACCAACACGATAACACGTGATCACTATCTCAGAACATATAAGAACCTCCGCCCGGAGCAGGTGAGCATCATCCCTTACGGTGTCAGCGAATCATATATTTCGGCTGTCAGGAGCGAATCAGACGAATATGCCAGATCAGGTGAAAGGAAATATTTCAGCCTTGTATATGCAGGGCAGTTATACCAGGGGTTGAGGGAGCCATCATGAACTGTACAAGGCCATCTCATTGCTCAATGAATCAATCAGGCCAAAGAGGTGAGGCTGGATATGTACGGCTCATATAACAGTGAGTTCCTAAATACCGGGTCAGCGGCACACCATATAATTTCAGAGGACAGGTTGCACACAGCGATCTGATAAATGTTTACCTGGATGCCGATGCAGTTGTGTTATTGACAATGCCTACGGCATTCAGACACCGGGCAAGGTATTTGAGATATCCATGATTAACCGTCCGGTGCTTTGCACTGCTGACCGGGGGCAGTCGCCTGCACTTGAGGTATTACATGGCGCCGGTCATATAGTATTGACGCCAAACAAGGCTGAGATGATTGTCGGGGCGATAAGAAAGATCATGGACAGCGGTATCACATTCATTAATCACGTGGCCTCCGGAAGAATTTTCATGGAAAGCCAGGTCACAGCAGTACAAACAGATATTGACCGAAGTCGTTAATGGTTAAGACAGTGAAATATTCATGGCAGTTTTATTTTGTACTTGCCATTCCGCTGATTAATGCCATTGCTTCGAACACCTCGGAATATTTCAGTTCAGACATCTTTAATACCGGCAACCTGCGTGCCCTGATAATAGGAGTATTTGCAGTTTATTTCATAGTGACCGTGCCCAATGAGGGCTTATACAGGTTCATTATACTCTATCTAGTCTATTACATGATCCTGGCGCTTTTCTCTACAGACAGATTGCTGTCGGGCAACCTGTTTCCTGAAGTTTTTCCTTGGGGTGATGATGCTGCCTATTGGATACTACTACATTAACTCCATCAGGAAGCTGGAGATTTTGCTCCGGGTACTTTTTGTGATCCTTCTCCTCCACCTCCTGAACATTGCCATCGCTAATATATTCGACCTGGGAACGTCTGATTATCTCGATCAGACATTTTATTCGGGGCTGGCCGTGTAAATATTACAAAGAATATTCTGATCCTGGTTTTTATGTTTCCCGTAACAATGCTGTTTGTCAAGAAATACCGCAAAACCGTGCTGGCGATTTACCTTATCGGCTTTCTAGTAGCTATTATGGGAATAAAGCGATCAGTACTGATCTCTGCTGTAGCTGGGATAATAACATATCTGCTTGCCAAGCAAAGAGTCACCTTGCTGATAAGGGCAACGTTAATACTGGTCGACTGGGACTTGTCGATTATTCCTGCTTTTCCGAAATTGGTAAGTTTATTTCAGGTGCGGTTTGAAGCCCGGGGCGAAAGAGTTGAACTTACCGAGGAGACAATAGAAACGGAAGGAAGGATAAGCGAGATAAGGCGGTTATGAGTACATGGTATTCCGGATCATTCCACCATAAACTAATCGGATCCGAGGTATTTAACGACCGTCTGTTCTTTAACAGCAAGAGAATGCTGCACACTGATTATATGATAATGCTCAACGGTTCCGGACTAATTGGGTTTTTGTTGTGGTTTTACATGTTTGTCAGACTTTTAAGAGAGAAGAACAGATTTTACAGGGCATTGCGCCACCACATCCTGTTCAGAGAGCTGAATGCACTATTCTGGGTGCTGCTTGAGCCCAACTGGTGCTTTCGGTCGCCGGTACCATCTATGCCATTGAGCTACGGAGCCTGATATTCCTGATCTGGGGCGCCATTCTTCGTGTCATGAGGGGTTATCTGCAAGATAAGAAGAGGTCTGCTCTCCAGTTAAAAGTGAGTACAAACGGGGCTACAGAATGAATTTTGCCTTGCCGGTGATATTGCCCTGAACGGCCTGATCAGCACTGATCATGAGAATAGCAGCCGCAGGTTCGCATGGCTGACATCATTACTGGAGAAGACCGACGGTCTCATTGCCAATCTGGAGACGCCTGTTGTATCTGAGGATACGAACGTGGGCAAGACGGCGCATCTTTTTTCGGATGCCAGTGTTACAAGGGACATCCTGAAGATGTTAAATGTAGTCTGTGTCTCCCTGGCAAACAATCACATCCTCGATTGCGACTAGATCGTCTTCCAAAGACTGTCAGGCTTCTGGATGAAGCTGGTATCTACCACGCCGGGGCAGGGCTCACGGCAAAACAGGCCGGTCCGGTGATCTTTCAGCTTGCCGGCGTCAGGGTGGCCTTTGCTGCCTATGTTCATCGCTCCACAAACCCAAGAGCTCATTCTTTACCGACATCTTCCTGAACATCTTTGATCCGGCTGCGGCAACAAGGGAGATAAGCGTTCTCAGGCCACAGGCTGATATTGTAATAGTGAGCATTCACTGGGGGAACGATTATTCATTCTATCATGATGAGTGGCAGAGCGATGCCGCCAGAGTGCTGGCAGATGCCGGGGCTGACCTGATCATGGGGCATCATTTGCATACCCTTCAGGCTTATGAGCCTTACAGATCATCACATATATTTTACGTTCTCGGTGGCCTGACTTTCGGTGATTTCATCAGAAACGGTAGGAGTTACGCGTTGTTCCGGAAGACAAAAAACTCAGCAGTTTTTATTCTGGATGAGAATTGCGGGATTAAGGAGGCAATACCGACACATGAGGAGAAGGGAACGTCACTGTCAGGGGGAAGAAGAATATCGCGGCCCGTAACAGGAGGCTTACGGTCCTGAACGACCTGAGACGCAAAAGTGTGATCGTCAGGAGTGCGATAAAGTTTCATGAGAATGTGCTTTACAGGGTTTACGAATACTTTTGGATCTTGAATCCTCTAAAAGGCTTTTTCAGGTGGGCGACATAAAAAAGATAAGGAAGCTTTTCCGATGACAGCCAGGGTTAAAATTACGGACGGTTTTCTGCTCTGCCCCGTCACGCAGGGAGGTGTCCGGGAATTGTCAGTCGGGCTGTCGCACTGATTTGAGTACGGACATTACACACTCTTTTATGACGGGGCGGAGGTGAGAGTGTACGGTGAGACCTCTGTGTTTATCAGGGGTTACGTTATCCCGCGCAGCAGACAAAACCGATGCTTACGGATCACCTGATCAGAGCCGGCTGGTGGCATCACTCTATGAAAGATACGGACGGTCATTACACCGATCACATGAATGAATTTGCATCATCATTATCAGCGGGAAGGATGAGTATTCCACCGACAGTCAGGCCCCTGCACAGGGCTGCCTTGTCCCGGGAAGAGCGGCTTGTCTCCCCGGGTCGGTAAGACGCCTGATCATAACCGGGCTTAAGCCGGAGTTTGATGCTGCATCACTCGGCATGCAGTCGCTTTTTAACCGTGTGCCTCTTCATACACCCTGTCAGGGACATATTTAAGACGACATGGGGTGACTCCTCAGCATAAGTGAGGGAAGGCCACCCACAGCAAATACTTCGTAGCCTGATGACCTTACGTGTTATGGTGTTGATGATCCGGAGCCCGCGATTGAGGATTTTGCGAAGTTGTTCAAAACACTCATCTCCGGCTTCCGCCGGTTTTTTGAAAGCCGGAATCCGCCATCATCACCCTTACAGGCGGGAAGGACAGCGGCCCATCTGGCAGCATTGCTTGGCGACGGACAGAAGCCCACCGGATTGACGTACTGGCAACAAAGGCTCACGTGATTCCAGTTTTATGCCGCAATTTTAGCAGAGCATCAGGAATGAGAGAATATGATCATTGAGCCTCCTGGTACCAGGGAGTCGTTTGAGGATGAAGCTTCCAGGATTGTTGCGGACCTGAACCCGGAGATAAATATTCACAGGAGCCACCGCAACTATGCATTGCATCTAAAGTACCGGCAGTGATGCCGCCTTCTACACGGGATACCTTGGCGGAGAGCTCCTGCGGGGATCTCTGACGACCTGATCTTCACGGATTTCCTGAAGGAGATATGGAAGACGGGAAGCATCAGCGATCTGCCCTCCAGGTTGGGCGACCACTTCAGGAGTAACAAGCATTGCCGATTCAGATCAGCGAGCGTTTTTCAGAGGATGAGGAGCATGGTAACTGGTTTATCCGAGAAGATGCAGGCTTTCTACGGCATTTTTGAGATCGGCATACCTCACCATTCACAGGATGTACACCTGTCGGCGGGTTACTGGGACTATCCCTATCCTATTTTCTTGACATCGATTTTCTGGAGATGCTCTTCAGAAGCCGTTCCGTTTTTTACATAAGGACAACAGCAGTAGGAACCTGCTGAAGCGTCACGGTCTTTATTCGCTCAGCATGCAGTTACAGCATCTTTTGTATCCCGGACTGGATCTCGGTACCTTCGGGAAGAGAGGAACATACAACACGCGTGAATACCTGATGGGGCCCCTGATCGATGCCGCTGAAGGGATTCCGGTATGTCTCTGATCGAAAAAATATCCGCCTTCATTTGCTTACGGAGACACTTACAGGTCGTTTCTGACTGGATGGCTGGAGAAGGCGGGGGACCGACGGTATATGATAAATGATTATTTTGACACTGAAAAAGCGCTGGAGGCTCTGATTGCATCACCCCCTTGACTGCTGAGCGTCAGCTTCATAAATTTTCCAATATTGTTATGTTCAATATGCTGGAACAGGAATTGATACGATGAAAATGGAGATTTGCACTTTTCAGGAATGAATCAGCCGATGATCATGATCAGTGGGTTGAGGCATGCAGCCGGAGAAGTGATGAGATAGCCTGGACGGTGCTTCATCTGACCTCTTCAGAATGGTTTGACAGGTTCAGGGAGAAACAATTCGACCTTGTTCTTCTCGGCCTACCAGGTCGGACCCCGGGGGACCTGACTGTACGACGAGCGGACATACATCCTCCATAAAATGCAGGGGTCCCGGTATACCCGTCGCTTGATGAGGTGCTGGTCTACGAACAAACGGTTTCTCCGCGACTGGCTGAAGGCAAATTCTGTCCCGCATCCGGAAACACACGTTTTCTATTCATCCGGGGAAGCTGTAAGATTTCTTGAGAGCCGTGAAATATTTCCGTGGTGGCAAAGACCAATATCGGGGCTTCAGGCAACGGTGTGACTTAGATCAGGGACAGAAGGGCCGCATCAGAGTATGTCAGGAAAGCCTTCGGGCCGGGGATAAATACCAGACCGGCCCAAAACTGAACAAGGGTTCCCTCTGGAAGAAAGTCGGGAAGGCAATTACTGCGAGAGGTTTCTTTGCGAAGCGGATGCTCGAATACAAGACGACTTATTTTAACCCGCAAAAGGGTTTTGTAGTCTCCAGGAGTTCATTCCCCACTTTTATGAATGGAGGTGTGTACGAATAGGGAGCTCTTATTTTGCCCATAAAAAGATCCCGTAACAACAAATCGAGCGGCACTCTCATAAAGGCTTATGATGAGGTGCCGGTCATGCTGCCTGATTTCATCCGGGAGATGACTGAACGAACCGGTCTTTCACTGCGTCGCCATAGACCTGTTTGACCATGAAGGACGATACCTTGTGAACGAGATCCAGTGCTACTTCGGACAGTCCGATCCATACCAGATGCTGGTAAATTCAGTCCCGGACGATACCGATTTAAGGATGGAGCGTGGGCATTCAAAGCAGGTGAGTTCGCCTCGAACGCATCTTATGATCTGAGGCTCGAACATGCCCTGAAGATGATTGATCATTAATGCCAGGCAGCAGTTGAAGATCCTTTTCGTTTGAAGTGGCAATAATCCGTCGCGTACGGCAACACCGGACGACAGGGCGAAGCCCCTCAAGCACGCAGTAATGCAGGGAGAGTCGTTAAGGAATGAGGGTCTGGACGTTGAATACTTTTGCATCACCGGCAAGGGGTTTTGGGGTTACCTGAAGAATATACCAGTTTGAAGAAAGCAGATCCTTAACGGCGGTTTTGATATTGTGCATGCCCATTATGGTCTGACAGCCATTGCAGCTTCCCCGGCCGGAAGACATAGATGATTGTGCACTGATGGGCGGTGATGTGCTTGGCAATCACTCATGCTGCCTCTCTGAGGCTCTTTTGCAGGTGCCGGCGGGACGCGGTGCTGGTCAAAACGGAAGCGATAAAGACGAGAATCGGGATCCGCAGCCTGACCGTGCTTCCAAACGGAGTTGATACTGACATGTTCCGTCCGCTTGACAGGGCTGAAGCCAGGAGACATCTTGGCCTCCCGGATAAAAAAGATAGTGTTGTTTGCAGCAGATCCTGACAGACCGGAAAAAAATTTTAACCTTGCTTCGGATTCGTTCAGCAGGATGGAACGGGATGACGCAATGCTCCTTCCCGTCCATCATGCCGATCATGACATGATGCCCTGGTATTACAATGCGGCAGATGTCCTGTTGCTTACTTCTGCCTGGGAGGGTTCGGTGAATACCGTGAAGGAGGCGATGGCCTGCAACCTGGCTGTAGTAAGCACTGATGTGGGCGATGTCCGTACCAACACCCGGGGCCTGCAGGGATATTATATAACATCATATGATCGGGATGATATTGCAGGGAAGCTTTCCATGGCGTTGGATCAGGAGGTTGAACTGGCTGGAAGGGAAAGGATCATGGAACTGGGGCTTGATGCCAAATCTGTAAACAGCAGACTGTCAGAAATATACCGCACAGTTGTATCCGACAGCGGGAACCTTGCAGATAACTGAAATCCGGGGGGGTAAAGCAAAGATGGAAAAAATCAGGAATACGATCACCGGCGCAGTCATTATTGAAGGCCATGTTCAGGGACTCTCCAATGCAAGGTCACTGGGTGAAGCCGGTATTCCGGTTATAGTCGTTGACAGGAATAACTGCATAGCAAGGTATTCAAGGTACTGTAAAATGTTCTATTCTTCACCCGATTTTGATACTGATGATTTTGCCTGTTCCTGGCTGACCTGGGTGTGAGGGAAGGCTTGCATGGATGGCTCCTGTTGCCCTCCAATGACCATGCCGTTCATACCATTTCTCGGAATCATGACAGGCTGGAGAGCATTTATAAACTCGTCACCCCGGGGCCTGAGATCATCAACAGGATATATGATAAAAAAAACCTGCTTGATCTCGCTGAGGAGCTGGACATAAAAATCCCCCCGACCCGCTATTTTAAGAGTCCCGGTGAAGCCGGTGCCAGTAAATTGAGATACCCGGTGATAACCCGGGGCAGATTTGGCCTTTCGTTCTACAAATCCATGAAGGCGAAGGCGCTGCTTGCAAACAATGCTGAGGAACTGGGCGCACAACTCACATTGATTGAAGAGAAGCATGATACCGCAAGCTCGCTCACCCAGTCCGTGATACCGTTCACCGGGTCTAACAGAACCGTCTCCTTCACGGCATTCAGTATTGAAGGCGAGATAAAGTGTCACTGGACTGGGCAGAAGCTTAGAGAGCATCCCTGGACATTCGGGACAGCTACGCTTGCCGAGAGCATTGAGAGCGATGAGTGCCTTGACATCTCTGCCAGATTGCTCAAGGGGCTGAATTATACCGGTGTTTGTGAGATTGAATTCTTGCGTGATCCGGAAGACGGCTGTTACAAACTGATTGAGATGAATGCCCGTACCTGGCTGTGGGTTGGGTTGGCAAAAGCCTGCGGAGTAAACTATGCGCTGATTACCTACCGGTTTGTCAATGGACTGGATATTACATTCCCGGACAGTTACATTGCCGGTGTAAAGTGGATCAACTGGCTTACTGACAGCTGGTTCAGTCTGAAGGCTCTTTTTGCCGGGAAGCTTAGCGTCCGGGAATATCTGAGGTCAGTTAGGGGCAAGAGGGTCAGGGCGGTCTTTCTCCGGAGACCCTGTACCGTCAGCGGCATTAATGTTCATGTCTTTTTATATTGCCCCAAGAGAGGTTGAACTAAAAAATACCTGACCTATGCAACAACTGGTAATTGTTTTATCGTGCTTTTTAATGTCTTCCGCCCTCTTTATTTTCTGGGTGGCAAAAGGAGGATTCAACAGAAGGTACCTGTACACGGACAATCTGCTGCTGGGGTTTGCCCGGGGCAATATTGACACTGATACTTTTCTATACGGTTTCCGTACCCTTCTGGGTTGTTGTCCCGTTTATCTGCGGTGTCATCATCCTTTTGCTTTTCATTCTTCTCTTTTCTATACCGGTTTTTCCGGAATCCGAAAAGGTAATTCCAGGGGGACCGGATGACATTGTCTCTTCTGCTGACGGGCGCATTATTTATATCAAGGAGCTTGAAATCAATCAGACGCCTGTCACCGTAAAAAAAATGCGTGTTGCCAATATCAGTGAGATAACGAAGACAGACATGCTGAAGCAGCCTTGCTATCTCGTCGGCATTGCCATGACGCTATTTGATGTTCACATGAACCGGTCTCCCATTGACGGCAGAATCACTTTTATCCAGCATACTCCCGGCACAGCGATAGGGCTGAATACTCCTTCCTCGACCCTGACAAATGAAAGGAACACGGTCGTCATTGACCGTGAAGACGGTGTCAGGTCCGGAATTGTGCAGATTGCAGCACGCGGAGTAAGTCGTTGTATAATCAACGCAACTGTGGGAGATAGAATGTCCAGGGGGCAGATAATCGGGAAGATCAGATGGGGTTCACAGCTTGACATGATCATCCCGCGCAATAGTGAAATTTTAGTCAGGGAAGGCGAACAGGTTTATGCCGGTACTACCATAATAGGAAGACTGATCAGGGAGATAACTGCCAGAACAGAGTATAATGAATTTACTGTTTGACATAGGGCATCCGGGGCAGGTACACCTGTTCAGGAATGCAATCAGGATCCTTCAATCGAGGGGGCATCGGGTGACAGTGACTGTAAAAGAGATACCCTCTGCGCAGCAGTTGCTTGATGCTTACGGTATTCCCTGGCTTTCGCTCGGCCGAAAGTTTAATTCGGTGGTGATGAAAGGGCTGTCGCAGATAAGGTTTAATTACCGTCTGTGGGAAATAGCCGGGATTATAATATTGATATCGCCATAGGCTCCTCAATCACCGTGGCGCAGGTATCAGCTGTTCACAGGATGAAGTCAATAATTCTTGACGACGATGATGCTGAGGCCGTGCGCCTCTTTTCTTTATTTGCCCATCCTTTTGCCGATACTGTCCTGTCGCCTGATGCCCTGGCTCACCAGCGTACTCATTCACGTGATGTTGTATATGCAGGCACTCATGAGCTCTTTTATCTTCACCCTGAATATTTTAAGCCTGATCCATCAATTCCTGTGTTGGCAGGAATAGATACCTCATCACCGTATTTTATCCTGCGGTTTGTCTCCGGCAGGGCTTATCACGACATTGGCGGAAAATGGTTATCCATGGAACAAAAACTAAGGATCGTTAAGCTACTGGAGAATTCCGGCAAGGTCTTTATAACAACTGAGCACGAGATTGAACCTGAGCTTCAGCAATGGCAGCTTAAAATTCCACCCGAGTTCATTCATCATCTTATTTATTATGCCACGATGTTTGTCGGAGACAGCCAGACCATGACATCAGAGGCAGCAATTCTGGGTACTCCGGCTCTTAAATGCAACTCTTTTGCTCACAAGCTTTCCGTACCAAACATGCTTGAGAAAAAGTATGACCTGTGTTATGCCTTTCAGCCTGATGAATTTGACAGCATGTTAGCTAAAACAGAATCCGTGCTGGCTATAAATGGACTAAAGCAACTTTGGGCCACCAGGAGGGAGCGGTTCCTGAAGATTTCAGTTGATCCGACTGACTTCCTTGTCAGGTTTATTGAGGATTATCCGCAGGACAGAAACCGGCGGTATGCACGAAAAAAAACAAGACTGAAAAACTTCGGGTGGGGATGGATTTTACATTAAAGACATACAAAAGACTGCTTGAGGCATTAAAAGATAATTTCCCCCGGTTTTACGGGTTCGGTGAGCTCACTCGGAAGACCCGACCGTTTTATTGTTCTGAGGCATGATGTTGACAGAAGACCAAGGTATGCCCTTTTACTCGCGGAAATGGAAGCTGCTTCCGGAATAAAGGCAAGTTACCATTTCAGGATCGGCATATTGCAGATCATTATTCTGTTCATCAGGGAGGTTAGCGGATATGGGCCATGAGGTTGCATATCACTATGAGGATCTTTCAGCAGTCTGTAATAACTCACAAAAGAGCCGGGGGTTAAGTGAGAAGACATGCCAGGCAGCCTATGAAAGATTCCGGGCAAACCTCGCGTATCTGCAGGAAGTCTTACCGTGTGAAAGTAATATCGATGCATGGCAGCCCTCTTTCTGCCATTGATAACCGGTTGCTTTGGAAGTATTATGACTACCAGGAAAACGGCATTGTCTGCGAGCCCTATTTTGACATTGATGTTTCTGATGTTGCTGTATCTTACTGATACGGGTCGCCGATGGGACGGTGAGAAGTCAAATATCCGTGACAGGAGGCACTTCCCATGCCTGAGCCAGGAAGGAGATCCTATGCCGAATGGATGACCCGACCTGTTCGGGGAGCCTGATGTGTATGACGCCTGAGGGGATCGCCTTCAGGGCCGTAAACAGATTCACAGTACCACTGACCTGATCAGGCTTGGCGGAGAACGAGAATCCTACCACAAAAAGTGATCATAAACACTCATCCCCAGCGGTGGACGGACAAGTCGCTGCCCTGGACGTATGAACTTGTCTTTCAAAGCCTGAAAAATCAGATCAAGACAGTGATCCGCACCATTAAATTTACACATAAGATCGGTTTCCGGACGGCTAATGAATCAATAACTTATTCACTCATGTTAACATTTTACTGTTGTAAAGGTTGCTCCTCTAGTAAACAAACTTTGATTTTTAGAGTTTTTGGAATTACCGGTGCAACCTTTTCGTTTGGTCGAGAGTCTTAAACTTAGATTATTTCACCCGTACAGTAAAGAAAAATTCTCCGTCATGAAAGAACAAGGTCCTAGGATTAAGATGCCATTCAAAATGAAACAGCTCAGGTATTTTCTACGATGTTCCTTGCATTCATTTCCATGAATGCTGTTTTAGGCCAATCATATCTGATACCCCCGGTGCCGCATCCAACCTGTATCCGATAACTTTCACTGACGAAGCTCAGGTAACCCTTATTCTTGAGTTCGACAGAGCAGTGACTTCCCGGCACATCGGCCGGTTGGACCATTACTGTAGGCGGGGTGCCGGTTCCCATGGTCGGAAGCCCGACATCCGCAGGCAACTTTTTAAGAATAGTCCTCTCATCCGGCATTTCCTATGCCAACAGGAACAGTGTGCTGGTTTCTTATACTACGGCGGTTGGCACCCTGTCCCTTACCGGTGGGGTCGAGCCGAATATTCACAAATGTTCAGGCTGTAAACAATTATATTGCCACCTCAGCAGATTTCTCCAACGGATTGTACGGTGAAATTGCCCCGGTGGATATATGTGCGCCGGTTGTAGGCGTTCAGGTTGAGTCCAATATCGTGATGAGCCGCAGGTACAGGAACAGTATCCATTATTCTCTTGCCCAAAGTCTGGATACAGTGGGAATATCCCAATGCCTTTCCCCGCACCCTGGGGTTTTATGCTGAAGTAGGCGGAGCTGGCTCAGGCACTTTCAGGGCTCAGGAACCTTATGCAGGATACCCTGACAACACACGCAACTGTACCTGGGATGTATCAATCTATCCGTATCTGTACAATACCGGGACATTGCAACCCAATCTTTATGTTACAGTCAATCAGATCGTTATTCAGCTTCCCAACTACAAAAGCGATAACGGTACTCCTCCGGTGGGTACCGGTGAGCTGGGGATTGATCCGCCCGTTGATGATCCGCGGACGCTTTTCTGTGTCGGCGACGATATAGCTGCATTTCACTTTTACCGATGCGACTGTTTTTGACTGTCAGCTGCCTGTTGAACCGGATCTGCCCAACATCTATCCCGTCATGTACAGTATGTTTACGGTACCCATGTCGGTGCAGGTATTCCTAATGTGTTCATAGATGTTTTTGGCACGATGGTGCAGGTCACCGATAATAACGGTGTTCCGATTAGCGGGACATGGCATGTTAATCCTGACGGTACCCCCAACGGGCCGGTTACACGACACCCTCCGGTTTTTTTGAAGGTCCTGTGATTAAAGTATAACTGGGACTTTTTTACCAGGACTCTTGTCACACCCATGGCAGAAACATATCCTATTTATCATACGGGTGATTTTATCAATGATCAGGCCGGGGATATATTCGATGTTACCCTGCGTAACTGGGGCCCCTGCAACGCATACGATGCTGGCAATCCCTTTACACATACCTTGATGCTGTAACTGACTTTTCGAGACTTCGCCTGATTGCATCGCCTCCTCTTCCTACTGCCCCTGACGTTGCAATCTGTTTCGGTGGATCTACCACACTCACTGCAGTCAGGAACGGTGCACCAAATCCCGGTGTGCTTCACTGGTATGATGATGCTGCCCTGACCCTTGAGGTTGCTACCGGAACCACATACACTCCCCCGGTGTCTGCAGTCGGAACTTATACATATTATGTCAGGGAGATTTCAGGATCTACAGGAAATTGTCCGGGTCCGGCAGAGGATATCGTACTGACAATTAATCCGATCCCAAACACACCGACAATTACAAAAACCGGCGCTGACTTTTGTTTTGACGGATCGAGTACAATTACGCTGACAGCGGATCCCCATACACCGCCCGCTCATCATCCTACCAGTGGTACCGTAATGGAACCCCCGTAGGCGGTGCAACTTCAAGCACAATTGTACTTAATGCCATAGCCCAGAGCGGGAATTATACTGTCAGAACATATGGAGTGGCGCCCACCCTTTGTCCCAGTCCGCTTTCTGCTGCAGTGTCAGTGCTGATCGGAAAGCCGGCTACCGTTAACGCCGGAGCAGACCAATCGGTTTGTTCAACTACCAATTCAATAACTGTTACCGGTACACGAGGCGGTTCCGCAACCTCATCAACCTGGACTACCTCGGGCACAGGAACCTTTGCCTCGCCCTCCAGTCTTTCCACTACCTATACATTCAGTGCTGCCGACAAAACCGCCGGCACTGTTACCCTCACACTGACGACTAATGATCCGGCGGGCCCCTGTCCGGCGGTAAGTGACGCCCTTGTGGTCACAATATCCCCGGTGGCGACAGTCAATGCCGGCGCAGACCAGAACATCTGTTCAACTACAGCCCTTATAAATCTTACCGGAACCATAGGCGGAGGTGCCTCTTCTTCTACCTGGTCAACCAGTGGATCAGGGTCATTTGCTGCTGCCGGCAATCCTGTAACCACCTACACTCCCAGCGCTGCAGACATTACTGCAGGTACTGTCACCCTGACTCTTACAACAAACGATCCTGTCGGACCCTGCTCAGCCTTGTCAGATGCAATGGTGCTGACTATCAGTCCTGCGGCAACAGTCAACGCAGGTGTTGACCAGAATATATGCTCCATTTCCACTGTAAGTCTTACAGGTACCAGGGGAGGAGGCGCAACCTCATCCACCTGGTCATCTTCAGGAACGGGATCCTTTGCCAATGCCACCGCCCTAAGCACAACCTATACGCCGAGTGCGGCGGATATCAGTGCGGGAACAGTGACTCTCACTCTCACAACGAATGATCCTGCCGGACCGTGTCCCCTGGCCAGCGATGCCCTGTTAGTGACAATATTTCCTGCCGCAACAGTTAATGCCGGTCCTGACCAGTCAATTTGTGCCCTTGCCTCGGCTACTCTTGCCGGGAGCATTGGAGGTTCCGCGATATCTGCCACCTGGTCGGGCGGTACCGGAAGTTTTGTTCCGAATGCCAATGCCCTGAATGCCGTTTATACTCCATCAGCGGCCGAGAGGACTGCCGGAACCGTAACCCTGACCCTTACAACCAATGATCCGGCAGGACCCTGCGGAACTGCTTCCGACAATATGACCATTGCCATTGGGTCAAGTCCGACCGGTGCAGTCATTAGCGGCAGCGGCGATGTTTGTGTCGGAGGATCGAGCTGGTTCAAGGTTGATATTACCGGTGGTGCATGGCCTTATACCCTTAATTACACCATCAACGGCACTCCCAATACAATTAATGGCTACACCAGCGGCACCCACGTAGATCTGGGAGTTCTTGCCGTCAACGTCTATACAATTGTTGTTACCTCCATTACGGATGACTGTACTACTCCTGTCCCGGGTCTTCCCATCTCCTATGTAATAAATGTGAATCCGAGTCCGTCGCTTTCGAGCAGTCTGACGCCTCCTGCGATCTGCAGCGGCACGGCGTTCAGTTACACGCCTACGAGCGCCACTGTGGGAACTACCTTCAGCTGGACGCGGGCGACGGTAGCCGGTATTACACCTGTCGGACCCACCTCGGGCAACGGTAATCCGAATGAAACACTGACCAATACGACGGCAGCGCCGATCGTTGTGACCTATGTTTATACACTTACGGCCAATGGCTGTACCAACACGCAGAACGTAACCGGTCACGGTCAACCCGCGACCGACACTATCGAGCAGCCTGACGCCTCCTGCGATCTGCAGCGGCACGGCGTTCAGCTACACTCCGACGAGTGCCACCGGGGGAACTACCTTCAGCTGGACGCGGGCGACGGTAGCAGGTATTACACCTGTCGGTCCGACCTCGGGTAACGACAATCCGAATGAGACACTGACGAATACGACGGCAGCGCCGATCGTAGTTACCTATGTATATACTCTGACGGCCAATGGCTGTACCAATACGCAGAACGTAACGGTTACGGTCAACCCGCGACCGACACTATCGAGCAGCCTTACGCCGCCTGCGATCTGCAGCGGCACGGCGTTCAGCTACACGCCGACGAGTGCCACCGGGGGAACTACCTTCAGCTGGACGCGGGCGACGGTAGCAGGTATTACACCTGTCGGTCCGACCTCGGGCAACGGTAATCCGAATGAAACACTTACCAATACGACGGCAGCGCCGATCATAGTTACCTATGTATATACTCTGACGGCCAATGGCTGTACCAACACGCAGAACGTAACGGTTACGGTCAACCCGCGACCGACACTATCGAGCAGCCTTACGCCGCCTGCGATCTGCAGCGGCACGGCGTTCAGCTACACGCCGACGAGTGCCACCGGGGGAACTACCTTCAGCTGGACGCGGGCGACGGTAGCAGGTATTACACCTGTCGGACCGACCTCGGGTAACGACAATCCGAATGAAACACTGACCAATACGACGGCAGCGCCGATCGTAGTGACCTATGTATATACTCTGACGGCCAATGGCTGTACCAACACGCAGAACGTAACGGTCACGGTCAACCCGCGACCGACACTATCGAGCAGCCTGACGCCGCCTGCGATCTGCAGCGGCACGGCGTTCAGCTACACGCCGACGAGTGCCACCGGGGGAACTACCTTCAGCTGGACGCGGGCGACGGTAGCAGGTATTACACCTGTCGGTCCGACCTCGGGTAACGGTAATCCGAATGAAACACTTACCAATACGACGGCAGCGCCGATCGTAGTGACCTATGTATATACACTGACGGCCAATGGCTGTACCAATACGCAGAACGTAACGGTTACGGTCAACCCGCGACCGACACTATCGAGCAGCCTTACGCCGCCTGCGATCTGCAGCGGCACGGCGTTCAGCTACACGCCGACGAGTGCCACCGGGGGAACTACCTTCAGCTGGACGCGGGCGACGGTAGCAGGTATTACACCTGTCGGTCCGACCTCGGGTAACGATAATCCGAACGAAACACTGACCAATACGACGGCAGCGCCGATCGTAGTGACCTATGTATATACTCTGACGGCCAATGGCTGTACCAACACGCAGAACGTAACGGTTACGGTCAACCCGCGACCGACACTATCGAGCAGCCTTACGCCGCCTGCGATCTGCAGCGGCACGGCGTTCAGCTACACGCCGACGAGTGCCACTGGGGGAACTACCTTCAGCTGGACGCGGGCGACGGTAGCAGGTATTACACCTGTCGGACCGACCTCGGGCAACGACAATCCGAATGAAACACTGACCAATACGACGGCAGCGCCTATCATTGTTACCTATATATATACTCTGACGGCCAATGGCTGTACCAACACACAGAATGTTACTGTTACCGTAAATCCCGGACCAGTTCTGTCAAGTTCACTTACGCCCCCGGATATCTGTAGCGGCAATGTTTTTAACTATACGCCTACGAGCGCGACTGTCGGAACAACGTTCAACTGGACAAGGGCCAACATTCCGGGTATATTACCTGCGGGTCCTGTTTCAGGCACGAATAATCCGATGGAGACGCTCACAAACACAACATCAGCGCCCATAACTGTTACATATGCATACACTATATCGGCTCTCGGATGCACAATTACACAGGACGTTGTACTAATTGTCAATCCCGGGCCTGTGCTTTCGAGCACCCTTACACCCCCGGCCATCTGCAGCGGCACTGTATTCAGCTACACACCGACGAGCGCCACAGCGGGTGTGACGTTCAGCTGGACGCGTGCGAATGTTGTAGGAATTACTCCGGCCGGACCTACAACGGGAACAGATAATCCAAATGAGACACTGACCAACCTCACTTCAGTTCCGTTGGCTGTCACCTATACCTATTTACTCAGCGCAGCAGGATGTACAAGCAGTCAGAATGTCATTGTAGTGGTCAATCCCACCCCCATTCTCTCAAGCTCGCTGACGCCATTGCCAATCTGCAGCAGCACGGCGTTCAGTTACACACCGACCAGCGCCACAGCGGGTGCGACTTTCAGCTGGACGCGGGCAGCAGTGGCAGGCATCACCCCCGCAGGGCCAACTTCGGGAAATGACAATCCGAATGAAGTCCTGAATAACAGTACCCCGAATCCTATCGCAGTCACTTATGTATATACCTTAACGGCAAACGGATGCAGCTACACCCAGAGTGTTGTTGTAAATGTCAATCCGGAACCTCCTGTACCGGTTATTTCAGGCAGAGACAAACTGTGTGTGGGAGAGACGAATATAGTTTACACTGTCCCCCTCACTCCCGGTTCATCTTACACCTGGACTGTTCCTGCATCTGTCGGTATCAAAGTGCTGGACTTTAACTCCAATGCCATTATAATAAATGCCGCAGCTGTGGCAGGCGCAGGCATAATTACCGTCTCTGAGACAAACAGTTACGGATGCTCAGGCGTTGCCGGTACATTCCCTGTTACCGTAATGGCTCCTTCACCCGTTTCTCCGATAACAGGTGATAATTCCGTATGTGCGCTCGAAACCGCAGTTTACAGCGTTCCGAATAGTGTTGGGTCAACATATTTCTGGACCGTGCCAACGGGCGCTGCCATCATTGGTAATCCATCCGGAGCCTCAGTAACAGTGACATTCGGTACCGTCAGCGGAAACATTCTTGTCAGAGAGACCAATGCTGCAGGATGTATTACGGATCATACTCCGCTTTCAGTAAGTGTGTTACCGTTGCCTTCAGCGGTAATCAGCAACAGCGGCACGATTTGCGTTGAGGGGACACAGCCATTGAATATTTCGCTTACAGGTCTGGCGCCCTGGACAGTTGTATATGCAATCAACGGAGTCTCACAGGCACCTCTAAATATTGCTGCCTCTCCATATACACTTAATGCAAACCTGTCAGGAAACTATACAATCGTCAGTGTCACTGACGCAAATAACTGTACAGGGCCCGGTATCGGCAATGCCATAGTTACCCATTTCCCCGTCCCCACGGCGACTATCAGCGGGACAACGGAAATGTGTGCAGGAGGCTCGGCCGTGCTGACCATTTCACTTACAGGGGCAATGCCATATACCTTTATTTATACTGACGGCATCACCCCCGTGACGGTTACGAATCATGCAGCCATGGTCTATACTGCCACGGTCTCACCGGCAGTACCCACAACCTACACCGTTACCTCAATGAATGACAACAACGGCTGTGTGGGGACACCCCTCGGAGCCGCCGTCATTACGATAAATCCAGCGCTGGTGCTTACTCTTTCGGGAACAAATCTCTCGTGCTTCGGAGACAACAGCGGGGTGATCAATCTTACGGTTGCTGCAGGGACGGCACCGTTCAGCTTTGCATGGACCGGTCCTGGCGGCTTCACGGCAGGCACTGAGGATATCTCAGGATTGCAGGCCGGCTATTACGCCGTAACGGTTACCGACAGCAAGGGATGTACCGCTTCCGGTAACACTACCCTGACGCAACCGGCGGTGCTCACACTCTCGAAATCGGGAGATATTGCGCTGCAATGCAACGGTGCAACAACCGGTGCCGGAAGTTTCACGGCTGCCGGAGGCACATTGCCGTATGGGTTTACGGAAGTATTCAACAATTCGGGAGCAACACTGACCTACGGCCCGGCTTCGGTTACAGTAACCAATGCCGGAGCAGGAACCATAACGGTCAGGGTTACAGATGCAAACGGCTGTACGGCAGAATCTACAATCAATGTTACTCAGCCGCCCGCCCTGAACCTCTCTGCCGTCACCACCAACATTCTTTGTTTCGGTGGTAACAACGGTATGATTATAACTACCGTCAACGGAGGCACACCGCCTTACCTGTATGCATGGACCGCTTCGGGCGGTGGCAGCGGGCTGACACCGGGCGCCCAGAACCAGAGCGGACTGACTGCAGGAACATATGACGTCACCGTCACCGACGCCAACGGCTGTCAGACAACAGGCTCCTGGACACTGACGCAGCCGACGGCGCTGGTTGTCACCGCCATCGGCAAATGACAACCTCATCGGCACCTGCTCGAACGCACAGCTTAATACGGTCGTTTCGGGCGGCGTTATGCCAGCCGGCGGGTATCTCTACAGCTGGTCGCCTTCAGCAGGCCTCAGTGCAGCCAATATTGCCAATCCGGTTGCAACTCCTGCCTCAACGACAACCTACACAGTCACCGTCACCGACGCCAACGGCTGTATCAAAACAAGCTCTGTCACCGTCAATGTGGCTCCCGTTCTTACGGCTGTGGCATTTGCTGACGACAATCTTATAGGTACCTGTCCCACTTCGGTGGCACAGCTGAACGTCAACGTCAACGGCGGCGAAGCTCCCTACAGCTTCAGCTGGCTGCCCGTTGCCGGACTGACGCCTGCAAACATTCAGAATCCCGTTGCTAAACCGGCAGCCACGACTACCTACACCGTGACTGTCACCGACGCCAACGGATGCACCGCAACCGCAAACGTGACAATCAATGTCGCTCCCGCGCTTGATGTGACCGCTACCGTTGATGACAACCTGATAGGACTCTGTCCCTCTTCGGTTGCTCACCTCAGCGCCACGGCCACCGGCGGTGAAGGAGGGTATACATACCTGTGGGACAACGCGGCTACGCTTGATGATCCCGCGAGGGCTAACCCGACAGCCAAGCCGGCAGTCACCACCACGTACACTGTGACTGTGACCGATGCCAACGGCTGCACCGACCAGACAACCATTGTTGTCAACGTCGCTCCTGCCCTCACTGTCACTGCCAGCGCTGATGACCTGTTCATTGGCACCTGCCCCACCTCCGTCTCGCACCTTAATGCGACAGTCGTCGGCGGCGAGGCCGGTTACACCTACAAGTGGACACCGCTGACAGGACTTGATGACAGCAACATCCAGACCCCGACAGCCAAGCCGGCCGTCACCACGACCTATACCGTCACCGTGACAGACGCCAACGGATGCCAGGCCACGGATGTAATCACCATCACCGTCAGGCCTGCCCTGACGCTCACGCTGGCTGTTGATGACAGCTCGATAGGCACCTGCCCGACCTCGGAGGCACATATCACCTCCACTGCCGGCGGCGGCGAACCGGGGTACACCTACCTCTGGACACCCGCAGCAGGACTAAGCAGCGCCATTGATCCCAACCCGACAGCCAAGCCGGTGGCAACGACGACCTATACCCTGACTGTGACAGACCAGAACGGCTGTACCATCTCAAGGGACATCACCATTACGGTTGTTCCCGCACTGACTGTAACTGCTTCGGCCACCGACCTGCTGATAGGCACCTGTCCGACCTCGACGAGCACACTCAATGCCGTAGCTATCGGGGGAGAGCCGGGTTACACCTACAGCTGGCTGCCCGCAGCAGGACTTGACAATCCTGCCCTGCAGTCGCCTCTTGCCAAGCCTCTTGTCACCACCACCTACACCGTCACGGTAACAGACAACAACGGCTGTACGGCCACGGCTGCCGTGACCATCACAGTGGCACCTGATCTTACTGCAATTGCTACGGCTGATGACCTGACGATAGGCACCTGTCCGACATCTGTATCACATCTCGATGTCACTGCCAGCGGCGGAGAACCCGGGTATACCTACCTGTGGTCACCCGTAGCAGGGCTGAGTGATCCGAACAGCAAGACTCCGACCGCCAAGCCGGCTGCCACCACAACCTATACAGTCACCGTGACTGACGCAAATGGATGTCAGACCACCGCCAGTGTGACGATAGTTGTTGCCCCGGTGCTGAATGTCACCGTCTCGGCTGACGATTACAATATAGGTACCTGCCCGTCGTCCGACGCACAGCTCACAGCTGTTGCCGGAGGAGGCGAACCGGGTTATACTTACCTGTGGTCACCCGCCACCGGACTTTCAAACGCCGGCATTGCAAATCCTGTTGCCAAGCCTGCAGTGACAACCTCCTACACGGTGCTTGTCACTGATGTCAACGGATGTACAGCTACGGCCTCACTGACAATAACAGTTGCACCGGCGCTCTCAGCCACAGCCACAGCCAGTGACCCGAACATAGGCACCTGTCCGACCTCAACGAGCACCCTCGATGTGATCGTCACGGGAGGCGAGCCAGGTTACACCTACAGCTGGGCGCCTGCGGCAGGCCTTAGTGATCCTCTGATCAAGAATCCCGTTGCCAAGCCGGCCGTCACAACCACCTATACTGTGACGGTGACTGACAACAACGGATGCACCACAACGGCGACTGTCACGGTTAATGTTCTTCCAGCCCTTGTTGCCACGGCCACTGCTGATGATCTTATCATAGGCACCTGTCCGACTTCAAGATCCAATCTGGGTGTTACCGTCACCGGCGGCGAACCGGGTTATACCTACAGCTGGTCGCCCGTTCTCGGGCTCAACAACCCCAATGTCAGCAATCCTGTTGCCAAGCCGGCCGTGACGACGACCTACACTGTCACCGTCACTGACGCCAACGGTTGCCAGGCCACTGATGCAATAACCATCACCGTTCAGCCTGACCTGGTAGTATCGGCCATTGCCGACGACAACATACTCAGCACCTGTCCGACCTCCGTGGCGCAGCTTACTGCCACGGCCCTTGGCGGTGAGGAGCTTGCCGGAGGAGGTTATCTCTGGAGCTGGGCGCCCTCGGCAGGACTGAGTGCAACCAATATTCCCAACCCGGTTGCCAAGCCGGCATCAACGACGACCTACACTGTCACCGTCACTGATGCCAACGGCTGTACAGCTGTAAATACCATCACCATTGAGGTTCGTCCTCCGCTTGCTGCCAATGCAACGGCGACGGACTACCTGATAGGTGACTGTCCGGTTTCCACCACAACCCTTGACGTGAATGTCACGGGAGGTGAGCTGCCGTATGTTTACAGCTGGGCTCCTGCTGCATCGCTCAATGATGCCGCAATCAAGAGTCCGGTTGCAAAACCGCCTGTCAACACCACCTACACGGTAACCGTCACCGATGCCAACGGCTGTACAGTCACGGCAAACGTGACCATCAACATTGCACCGCCACTCGTGGCCGCAGCAGCCGTTGATGATGACCCGATAGGCACTTGCCCGACATCCGTTGCTCGTCTGAGTACCACTGTCAGCGGCGGCGAAGGGGGGTACACATACCTGTGGGACAATGCAGGCACGCTTGATGATGCCACCAGGGCCAATCCGACGGCCAAGCCGGCAGTCTCAACGCTCTATACCGTTCTTGTGACCGATTCCAACGGTTGTACTACCACCGCACAGGTGCAGGTCAACGTGGCTCCGCCGCTGACGGTGACAGCCAGCGCTGATGACTATATCATTGGTGCATGCCCCACTTCGGTGGCAAACCTTACAGCTGTCGGCGCCGGCGGTGAGCTCTTCCTTTCGGGAGACTACACCTATCTCTGGTCGCCTGCCGCGGGTCTCAACTACACCAATGTAGCCAGTCCGACGGCCAAGCCTGCGGTTACGACAATCTACACTGTGACCATCACTGACAGGAACGGTTGTACCGCTTCTGACCAGGTGACCATCACGGTCAATCCGCCGATTGTGCTCACCACCACTCCCGTCGTTTATGCCGGAGGTTACAACATAACCTGCAACGGTGCATCTGACGGTGCAATAGACCTCGGGGTCAGCGGAGGAGAGCTTCCATATGTGTACGCATGGACCGGTCCTTCAGGATTTACCTCGACGGTTCAGGATATCAGCGGCCTGGCTGCCGGGACGTACAACGTCACGGTCACCGATGCCAACAACTGTACATCAGTCACCACCGTTGTTCTGCTTGAGCCGGCCGTGCTGACTCTTGGCAGGACTCCGGATGTGGTGCTTGCATGTTTCGGTGACGCGACTGCCACCGGCTCATTCACTGTCTCAGGGGGCACCTCGCCTTATATCCTGAGCGTTGTGAGTGACGACACCGGTGCCGCCGTGACTATCACCGCGACGCAGCTATCGTTCACCGGCGCTGCTGCCGGCACCATCACGGCAGGAGTCGTTGATGCCAACGGCTGCAGCACGCAGGCTTCCATCATCATCACGCAGCCTCTGCAGCTCACCCCGGGTACCATTGACGGCACCCAGGAGGTCTGTTATCTTGGCAATCCGTTACCGTTAAATGAGGTGACGGCACCTGCCGGCGGTCCGGCCGTGATACTGATGCAGTGGGAGCGCAGCCTTGACGGCGGCGCCACCTGGAGCAACGTTCCGGGAGCAACCACAGCCTCATACGATCCTCCTGCCGGCATAATGCAGACGACACATTTCCGTCGCCGCGTCAACTCGGCAGCATGTGCACCGGAGTACAGCAACCCGGTGATCGTGACAGTCAATCCTCTGCCTGTGGCTTCGATAGCCGGTGCAGGATTTGTCTGCCCGGGCGATGCCGCAACCCTTACAGTAACTGTCACCGTGGGTGAATCGCCCTTCACGGTTGTGCTGAGCGACGGTACTACGGTTGTCAATTACCTCAGCGGAAGCCCGATTACAGTTAACCCGCTTGTAACGACCACCTACACCATATCATCAGTGACGGACAACAACGGATGCGTTGTTTCCGCTCCGCATGCTGACCTTACCGGTTCGGCCACCATTGATGTCAAGGTTGTTCCGGAGATCGTACTTGAGCCGGTCAATGTGACCGTCTGCGAGGATGATGTTGCAACGTTTGTCACCGATGCGGGCCTGACCACCAATCCGCTTTACCAGTGGTACGTTGATACAGGATCAGGTATGACCCTGATGCCAGGTGAGACAGCAGCAACTCTTACTTTCACTGCGGTTTCCGCAATGAACGGGAACCGTTACCAGGCTGTTATCTCAGGCGACTGTCCGGTTCCGGTCACATCAGCAACGGTGACCCTTACCGTCAGTGAGAAGCCTGAGATCATCACCCAGCCGGTGGATGTGACCCTCTGCTCGGGTGAGGATGCAATCTTCACCGTTAATGCGGGTGTCACCACCAATCCTTTGTACCAGTGGTACGTCAATTCCGGCAGCGGATGGACACCTGCAACAGGGGCCCGCTACCAGGGAGCCAACACCGCCACTCTTACGGTGGTGAGTGTTCTGGAGATGATGTCGGGTTACCAGTATATGGTTAGGGTATCAGGTAGTTGTATACCTTATATAGAATCAATACCTGTAACACTCACCGTCACCCGTCAGGCCGAGATAACACAGCATCCGGCCAGCCTTACCCTCTGTGAGGGACAGCCGGCAGTCTTTACGGTCAATGCCGGTCTGACTACCAATCCTTCATACCAGTGGGAGATCAGCAGCGACGGCGGAATGACATGGACACCTCTGGCGGGTGCCACTACCGCAACTTACACCATTGCGGCGGCTGCCACTGCCGACAACAACACTGCTTACCGTGCCGTTGTCAGCAGCACCTGCGGGTCATCCATCACCTCGCTGCCGGCATTCCTGACAGTCAATGAGCTGCCTGAGATAACCGATCAGCCTGATGATGTGACCATCTGTGAGTATGCCATTGCCGACTTCATCGTCGATGCAGGCGTCACCACCGGTGCTACATACAGATGGCAGCGCAGCATTAACGGCGGAACGACATGGAACAACCTGACGGAGACATCGACCTACTTCGGCGTCTCAACGATGAACCTGAAGGTGAACGGCACGCACAGGACGATGAGCGGGGATATGTTCAGGGTGATAATATCCGGGACATGCCTGCCGCCTGACACCTCTTCTGCTGCTCTCCTGACGGTCAACACCGCCCCGGAGATACTTGCGCAGCCCGTTGCCTCTTCGATCTGTGAGAACACCAATACATCATTCACGGTTGTCGCACAGGGTACAGCCATCACTTACCAGTGGTTCGTCGATACCGGATCAGGGTTCACTGCGTTAAGCAACGGCGGCGTCTATGGAGGCGCCACCTCGAACACGCTGACGCTGACGAATGTCCCAAGGACTTACGATAACTACCGTTACCGTGTCGAGGTTACAGGGACATGTGTGCCGAAGGCAATTTCGCAGACTGTACAACTTGATGTCTCGATTGAGACCATCATCAACACGCACCCGGCCAGCGCGGCCATCTGCGAGTTCATGACGGCCAGCTTCACCGCTCTTGCCGACGGTGCCAACCTGAGTTACCAGTGGCAGACCTTTGACGGGACGAACTGGATCAATATGACTAATACAGGGTTGTACCTCGGTGTCCAGAGCCCGACTCTCATGGTCTTCGGTCCGCAGAGAACCATGGACGGTACCCGTTACAGGGTAGTCATCAGTGGCGACTGTTCGGCTGACCTCATTTCAAACGAGGCTGTTCTGACAGTTTACACAGCTCCGGAGATATCTGACCATCCCGATGAGTTCAGAGGTTGTCCGGCAGGAAGTGCAACGTTCAGCGTTGTTGCCACGGGCACAAGCATTACCTACCAGTGGCAGGTCAACAGCGGGGCAGGGTTCGTCAATGTGACGGATAATGCCACCTATTCCGGAACCGCCACACCTAACCTTACCATAAATAACCTTAATCTCTCGATGAACGGTTACCTGGTGAGGGTGGTTGTGTCAGGCACATGTCTGCCTCCTGTCACGAGTTCGTTCGCACCTCTCAGAGTCTACATGGAGCCTTCGATCATAACCCAGCCGGCTGATGCCGAGGTTTGTGACCAGACCGGCGCCACGTTCTTCTCGCAGGTGTTCAACACCGGAGCGGGTGAGACCACGGTATGGCAGGTCAATGAAGGCTCAGGCTGGAATACCCTGAGTGACGGAGCTCTCTACCAGGGCACCCAGACACCGCAGCTGGTGGTTATGAGCGCCACCACCGCGATGAACGGCTGGCTCTTCAGGCTCGAGATCACAGGTCCGTGCGGGCTTTACTACACCCGCGAAGCACTGCTGACGGTCAACGCATGGCCGACGGCACAGATAGCGCCTGTTGATACGTTGCTTGTATGCGGTGGCGTGCCCACACAACTGCACGGTAATCCTGCAGGAGGATCGCTGGTATACACGAACCACAGATGGTTCGGCGATATCGGTCCGCTGAGCCAGTTCAACATCGAGAATCCTGTGTTCAACACCTCTATGGCCGGCTATTACAGGTTGACATACCAGGTGACCGACAGTAAGGGATGCACAGGACTTGACACCCTGGTGATCGAGGTTGAGAAGCCTGTTGCCATGTTCACGGTAGATAATACTTCTGGATGTCAGCCTCTGACGGTCAGCTTCACCAACGGGTCTGCAGGTTATGTTTCAGTCCTCTGGAACTTTGGCGACTCTCAGACTTCGACAGTGATCAGTCCGACGCATGCATATCCGAACCTTGGATCTGCCCTGGCATTCTATACGGTCAGGCTGGAGGTCACCTCGGCAAACGGATGTGTATCATCGATGGAGAACAACATAACTGTCTTTCCTGAGATACTCTCTGACTTCATAATGAGTGATGACACCATCTGTTCCGGCGAAAACGTCACCTTCTCGACCGTGCCCACCGCCCTGAATTACTACTGGACCTACGGGGACGGTAACGTTGCAACCGGTTCGAATGTCGTCAACCATATATACTACAATGCCACCACTGCCCCGGTGACTTACAACGTCACGCTGCGGACCGAATCGTTCTTCGGCTGCATCAGTGAGACGACGGTGCCGCTGGTAGTTTATCCGAAGCCGGTACCAGCATTTGTTGCCGCGCCGGCATCGCAGATATTCCCGGCTGCCACAGTCACCTTCACGAACAACACGAACCCGGGCACATGGAACTGGCTCTGGAACTTCGCTGACGGCAATACATCGCCGGCGGAGTCACCGGTTCATACCTATGCCGCCCCGGGCGACTACAACGTGAACCTGACGGTCAGCAACGGTGTCTGCACGGAGATGGTGACTCAGACGGTCAGGGTTCTTCCCACACCGCCGATAGCGGCTTTTGACTCGATACCGTCAGGCTGTAATCCATGGAGCATTTCACCAAACAACACCTCGCTGTATGCCACAACATACTACTGGGACTTTGGTGACGGTTACACGTCCAATGCTGCCAATCCGACATACACCTATGTACAGCCGGGCACATACCAGATCACACTGTATGTCACCGGTCCGGGCGGGAATGCCTCCAGGTCAAGGATAGTCAATGTCTATCCGTCACCCAGGGCCTACTTTGATGTCTCGCCGCCGAAGGTATATGTCAATGATGAGCAGGTGAGGATGTTCAACCTCTCTGACGGTGGATCGAGCTTTATCTGGGAGTTTGGTGACGGTGATACGTCGCATGTGCGCGATCCGTTCCACAGGTACACCACCGAGGGAATCTATGACATAACCCTTCATGCCTACTCTGCGAACGGGTGTTATGACACCTACATTAAGTCGCCCGGAGTCACTGTTGAGCCTTTCGGAGACCTGGTCTTTGCCACGGTCTTCAAGCCCAGCCCTGACGGTCCGATAGAGATTGATGAGCTGCCCAACAGCGGTGAAGAGATGGATATGTTCTTCTTCCCGCCGATCAGGGAGACCGTGCTTGAATACCATATGCAGATCTTCAACAGGTGGGGTACGCTTATCTTCGAGACCTTCGACATCAACAGGCCATGGAACGGCTATTACAAGGGCAAGCTCTGCCAGCAGGGAGTCTATGTATGGCTCGTGGAGGGCAAGTATGCCAATGGCAGACCGTTCAAGAAGGCAGGAGACATCACGCTGCTCCATTGATAGCATGTCAATGGGAATAACTATGGCAGAGGCGCCCCACCGGGCGCCTCTGCCTTTATATCACTGCACGGTAAGTCGTGAAAACGGTTGAATATGACGAACGCGCCCGGTGCAGTGTGTATGTCTTTATGATAAGAGCACTGCTACCCGCGGAAAGGACATAGTATAGCAAAGGCGCCCGGTGCGGGTGTGTATGTCTTTATAAATACAGCACTGCTTGTCGCAGAACCGGGTGATTATAGCAAAGGCGCCCGGTGTGGGCGCCTCTGTATGTATATCAACTGAATGGCTTGTCTGAGAAGGGCGAGGAGAAGGGGCTGGAAGGGTCACTCTTGCTGTTATTTCTTCTTGGAGGGTGAGGAGGCGCTGATGTCATCATGACAAGGGAGATAGAGTTGTCAAGCTCTATGCGGATCACCGCTGGCCTGACATATCTTCTCTTCTTCCTTTTCATTGACTGACTGATATTGCGCCCCAAATATAAGGCATTTGATTTATTCCCCCCTAAACATATATTAACCTGTAATGTTCAGTCTTTATTGTGCTGGTTATTTGGTTAATACTACCTTTTCAAGATATCTTTTTTGTCCGACCGTGACCTCAACTATAAGAAGGCCCCCTGCAGATGACATATAATACTCTTTCAGCTCCCCGGAGTTGAAACGCTCGTTATTTTCGGCAACAAGCATCCTGCCGGTTATATCGAAGATCCTTACTTTTCCGCTGATGCCATCCCAGTCAGGCCCCTGAGGCAGAACGTATACCATTCCGGAAGAGGAGTAAATTTTAAGTGAGCTGACAATCGGTTCGGGCTCATTTTCTGTCACGGCTGACTTTTCAACAGGTGATATTGTCAGCGTGAACCGGTCAGTGATCGTTCCTTCAGGGGCGGAGAAGGAGTATTCAGAATACGCCAGGAGATCAACCTTTTTGCCTGTCATGCGGTCAGTAAGCACGATAGTGCAGTTTCCTCCGGCAGGCACCTGGCTCCTTTTGATACTGAATGTTCCAGCTTCAGGTATGATTACCACAAGCGGGATTACTGTCTTTTTCTCAGGCCAGGGGATGGAGTTGATGGAATACTGCTCTCCCCCTGTTACAGAGTATAGCTTCGCAGTTTTTACCACTGGATTGAGGATCTTGCCGGCATCGTATTCGATGTCGAAATCCATTGTTGCGGCCGGTTCAAACCTGACGACCATCTCATCCTGCGATACAGCAGAAGTGAGTGCAAGCCTCAGGAGCGGCAGAATGATGTTTGATTTATATCTGGCTGTGGCGTTGTGTTCCCTGGCGTTATCGGGAATTGTGATGTAGGTTCCCGTTGCACGTGTCCTGACAAAGAAGCCTTGCAACGGCGGCAGATGTGCCGTGGCTCCGTTGGTACCCACTCCGTTGACGTATGATGCTTCGCCATTTTCTGTCTGGAGGTAATAGGCATTTCTTACGTTAGCGTCGGAAACGGTAACCATATCCCAGTTTATTCCGCAGGTGAGAGAGTTCCCCAGCAGCGAATAACCATAGATTGTAGTGTCTCCTCCCGAACCGCTGAAGGGAAGGTCAAACCGGCCAAGGGAGGTGGTCAGCGCCTTGAGGTTCCTGTAAACCATAACTGTGTCTTGTATGACAAGGACATCGTATCCTTTTTTGGCTTCAAGGTTGGAGAAGGGTGTTGTTCCTCCATATCCGTCATGCCACTGCCATCCCTCAACAACATCTGTAAGCACCTTGCTTTCATCATAGCTACAAAGAAAGTCAGGTTCGATATCCGTGAACACTGTCTTTGAGACAGTGACCGGGGCTGCTATATAATGCCATATATCGATGTCCGGGGGTGCCCCCTTAAGGTAAAGGCCGACGTGAATATTACCTCCGGCGCCTGAGTAGCTGTTAGTGATAACCGACGCCATGGCGGTCTCGTCTGCACGGAGCTCAACGGTGCCATTATTTGTAAGTGATGTGAAGGTCACCCTGGCCCCGGGCTCGACGATCATCCTCAGGCCGGCATTCAATGTGAAGGCAGGGCCGGGAACATTAACCGGGTAGTTTGCCAGTCCGGCAGGAACGACAACATTCCTGTCTCCCGGAGGAAAGGTTCCATCCCAGTTCTTGGGATAACCCCATGATGTGCTGAAGCTACCGTTCCAGCGGCTGTATATCATCTCCCAGGCTCCCCTGTCGGTAATATGGATACGTGATGAATTGACGATGTCACGCGTCGGGATGGTTATGCCCGGATAGGTTTCTGCACCGCTGTCGCGCAACGGGGAGGTAAATGCGATGTTGAAGTTGCCTGCGGCGGGATCGATGAAATTGGGTCCGTCAGCGGCACTGTTCACGCTGTTGAGAGTAAGGTTACCGGCATATGAAGCGCCCTCTATGGCATTGTATTCCAGTACGGACGACGGGGTGCCGTTCAGTCGCACATGGTTCGCACCGCCCCAGATAACGGTGTTGACAACGATTGCTGCCGGGGAGTTCTCAAGATAAAGTGATGTTCCGTCGCCGGCGGACGATGAGCTGTTTACAATGGTGGAGTTAACTATTTTTGGTGCTGCGGAGAGGGATGCCACCGCTCCTCCCATGAGGGTTGGCGATCCGGAGCTGTTACCATTGAAGAGGGAGTTCTCTATGAGAGGTGATGAACCTGCTTCGGTATAGATGGCGCCTCCCTGTATAATAGCACTGTTATTCAGGAAGGTACAGGCAGAGATGGAGGGTGTGGCCCCGTTGAGACAGCGATGGCCCCTCCCCTTTCGGCAACACAGTTGCGGAAGGTGGAGTTTGTAACAGTCACAGCTGATGATGCCAGACGCAGTCCTCCGCCGAGCAGTCCAAACTTGAAGAAATCTTTTCTGCCATTCTCAAAAGTACTGTACGTCACCTGGCTGGTGCCGGATGAATTTATGTTGATGTTCCCCCAGTATTCGCCGGGCTCAGCATTGATGCCATCTTTGTCGATGTCGCATGTGAAGAGGATCGGGCTTGACCCTGTTCCGACAGCCATTATCCGGCCGGTGCCGGTAACAAAGATGGATGCTCTGTTCTGGACAGCTATGAGTGTTGCCCCGGGGCTGACAGTAAGTACCTCATTGTCAACGTATATGTTTCCGTTGAAGTACTTCGTTCCGGAAATGGTAAAATTACCTGCCAGAAAACCGCTATACGGATTTGCCATAGAGCCGTCTCCTACCAACTGCCCTGATAACGGCAATAATGACAGTAAGGACATACAGGTGAACAAAAAGCCCCCCTTTATGCCAAGCCTTGCAAGTTGTCCTGTTTTCATCCTTAAATAGATAGCCCTGTATTTTCTTATATAACTGATAGAATCCGAAATTGTTGCAAAAGTAAGAATTCTCTCCTCTCCGTCAATAGCTGTGCCGGTCAATTAAGAACAATTGCATAGGAGTTATGAATAGCTCTTCTTGCTATCTTTGTGAATATCACTGTTAAGATGAAGCTGCAGCGGAAGATCATATCACGGTCACTCACGATTCTTATGAAAAGCTCCCGCACGGAGACGGCGGCAAGCCTTATAATTCTCATTGTCAGGTCATTTCTTCCCCTGGTTGCACTTTTTCTGATAAGATTTTTTGTTGACGCTATAACAGGTACCGCAGGCGAGGCCGCGGTCTCATCGACAGAAGCCTCATCACCAGCCGGGTTCACCTGGCTCATACTGGCCATGGCGATGGTACTGCTTGCCGACGACCTGCTGTCGTATGCCGGGCACTACCTGGCAAAGAGACACTCATACCTGGTTGAGGGGCATATTTCATCACTGATACACAGCCATGCCAACAACCTCGGTTTAAAGTTCTTTGAGGACCCTCTCTTTCATGACAGGCTTGCGAGAGCCGCAAACGACATCTCGTGGAGGCCCGCGGCGATGGTCAATGACCTGGTCCTTCTGATGCGCGGGGTGGTCTCATTCATTGCGATGGGATATGTACTGAGGACCTTTGGCATTATCCCTCTGGCAGTGCTGGTAGTTGTATTCATCCCGGTTCTCCTGATCAGGTCGCGCTATTCCGCAAGGCTCTACCGCACAAGAAAGAGAACCACTGAGGACAACCGTCAGGCGTCATACTTCAGCTGGCTCCTGACGGGAGAGAAGCCGGCGAGGGAGGTGAGGCTCTTTGATCTGGGGGGCTATTTTGAGAGACTGTTCCGCAAACACTTCAGCGCCTCACGGGAGCCTGAGATTACTGATGCCGGAAAGAGCATCATCCCTGACAGCGTTGCTTCAGTTATAAAGATGGCGGCCTTTGCCGGTGTGCTTGTTTATGCTACCACCTCTTACCTGAGATCGTCCATCACTGCTGGCGAACTGGCAATGTATGTGGTTGCCTTCAGGCAGGCACTGGTATACCTGCGCGATGCGGTCACAGGTTACTCGGGACTGGCGGAGAACAGCCTCTTTCTGCAGGACCTGTTCGGGTTCCTTGATATGCAGGGCGATATGACAGGCGGGGAGAAGGGGCCTGACCCGTCCTTATTCAGCGATATCACTGTGGAAAATATAAACTTCACCTATCCGGGGGCATCGGGACCGGCGTTGCGGGATATAAGCCTGAAGATAGCCAGGGGCGAAAAGGTGGCTGTTGTGGGGCCGAACGGATCGGGCAAGACCACGCTGGTCAAGCTTCTGTGCAGGCTTTATGATCCTGACAGCGGCCGTATCATGCTCAACGGCAGCAACATTGATGCAATCGATCCTGCCGGATACCGGCAGCTGTTTTCAGTGGTTTTCCAGAACTTTATGCTTTATTTCCTGAGCGCCGGTGACAATATCCGTTTGGGCGCGGCAGAAGGAAATGAAGATCCACAGCGTCTCAGTGATGCCATCACCAGGGCGGGGCTGGCCGGACTGCTTGAAAACCTCCCGGAGGGTTATGAGACCCTCCTCGGTCATCATACAGAGGGGGGGCGTGAGCTCAGCTGGGGCGAGTGGCAGAAGATTGCCATTGCCAGGGCCATTTACCGCGAGGCACCGGTGCTGATCCTTGATGAACCGTCATCGTCGCTTGATGCCGACTCAGAATATGAAATATTCTCTGATCTGGGTAAGATCACTGCAGGGAGGACCTGCATCTTCATCAGTCACAGGCTTTCAAACGTCAGGGAGGCTGACCGGATCATTGTCCTCGACAGTGGCCGGATAGCAGAATCGGGGACTCATGAGGAGCTGATGACGGCCCGCGGCAGGTATTTCTCGATGTTCACCAGGCAGAAATCGATGTACAGGTGATGGAAGCAACCGATACACCCGGGGATCCTGCCGACAAAAGCAGGGAGAGGCTTGGCAGCGATAACCGGAAGAGGGCATCTGGCGATATGACAGAGTGTACGCCAGGCGACAGCCGTGAGAGGGCAGCCTCCCCTAAGGCTGAAATAGTTACGGGCAACAACCGGGAGCAGACCGCCGGAAGTCACCTGACGGGCACTGATGATATTAACCGGGCGAAGGCAGCCAGCCTGCTCCTTCTGTTGAGCAGGGTTGAATTCACGGTTGAGGAAAAGCTCCGGTTAAGGGAGGAATGCAAATCTTTCGGCTTATGGAAGCTGTTCACTGACCTGGCTGTCAGGCATGGTGTGGCAGCACTCGTATGGCAGAACATGTGCGATCTTTTGCTTGACGGACATGTGCCGGAACCCGAAAAGATAATTCTTGAAGGATTGCGGTTCAAGTCTATCGCCAGGGTGGCATACATCACCAATGCTGCTGCTGAGGTGGTTGATATTCTTGAGAATAAAGGGATAAGGGTTCTTCTGCTCAAGGGACTTGCCCTGGAGCATACGGTTTACGGCTCGAGGGGACTCCGGCAGATGAGTGATGCAGATCTGCTTGTGGCACCGGGTGATGCGCTGAAAGCAAAGGATATACTCGCCGGTGCCGGTTTTGCATCGATGCCCATGAAGTCGTGGTTATACAGGCACATATCACTTGACCTGGGCAACCACCTGCCCGAGATGCACCGGGGAGGGATATCGGTTGATCTCCATTACCGCCTCTTCGGGACAGAGGGTGAGGAGATGGTCAGCACTGCCATCAGTGAGGCGGAGGAAATCTCAGTGGGAGGAAAGACTTTCCATGTGCTGCCTCCGGTGACAGCCTTCCTCGGACTGGTAAGCCATATTTACAAGCACGAGGTCAAGGGAGAGTTTCAGCTTCGCCTGTATACAGACATATACCTTCTCCTTAAGAAGCACGGAAGCGTGATCATCAACAAAGACCTGATGACCGCAGCGGAACAGGCCGGCATTTCGTCTGAAGTCCGGGTGGTTATGACCGTCATGGAGCAGGCATGGGGCCTTGAGGTTCCCGCAGAGATGACAGCCGGGTCCGGGGAGATGGCGTCCCAGTCCGGTGAGATGAAGAACCTGCCCGCAGAGATGCAAGCCCTGCCCGTAGAAATGCTGAGAGCCCTGCCCGGTGAGGAGCAGAGAAAAGCCGACCGGTTCATGCATGACCTGATGTACCCGGGGCTGATCACTCCGGAGAGTCAGCACGAAATGTTTACCAGGAACCTGAATTCCATGAAGGGATTCAGGAAGAAACTGATATTCATTGCCGGCGATGTTTTCCCGTCGGTTGATTTCATGAAGCGAAGGTACGGATGCCAGTCAACCCTCTCCGCAATGCTGCATTATCCGCACAGGCTCGGGAAGCTGATTTGGATTTTTAGGCCCGAAAGCGCCATAAAACGGGACAAATAATACTAAAATCAAAATTTTACTAAAATTTCTCTCAATTTATTTGCTAATTGAGAAAATATTTTTTTAATTTTACTTTAGTCACCTTTTGTTAATAGTCAATGTCATGTAAGGCTTATTGTCAGTCACTAATTAAAATGCGACAGAATGGAAACTACCCGTCTGAAGTCTACGGTTGAATAGCGCTCAAAGGGGAAAAGGCGCTTCACTGGCGCGTCTCGCTGCATGATTCGTCTCTTCCGGCGGGATAGATTGCATTATCGTCGCTTTGCTGCCCCGGCCTGAAAAGGTCCGGGGCAGTTTTCTGCTCTGACTGTTCCGCGCCTTTACTTCAAAAGCATTACTTTTGCACAAAGAGCCGATGAGATGAAAAGTGCACTCTATCTGTATAACACCCTTACGCGCAGGAAAGAACTGTTTGAGCCGCTGGCTCCTCCCTTCGTCGGCATGTATGTCTGCGGCCCGACTGTCTACAGTGAGGTGCATCTGGGTCATGCCCGCCCTGCCGTGACCTTTGACCTGCTCTACAGGTACCTCATGCATCTGGATTATAAGGTGCGGTATGTACGCAATATAACGGATGTCGGTCACCTGGAGAATGAGGTTGATGACTCCGGAGAGGACAAGATCAGCCGCCGTGCCCGGCAGGAGAACATGGAGCCGATGGAGATAGTCCAGAAGTACATGAACAACTATCATGCGGCAATGGATAAGCTCAACACCCTGGCCCCGTCGATAGAACCCCGGGCCACAGGGCATATCATTGAGCAGCAGCTGCTGGCCGAAAAACTCATCCAAAGCGGGTATGCTTACGAATCGAACGGTTCGGTATATTTCGATGTTGAGAAGTATGACAGTGAGCATAATTATGGCATCCTTTCGGGAAGGGTGCTTGAGGATATGCGTGCCAACAGCCGCCCACTGGAGGGGCAGGATGAGAAGCGCGGCCAGTTTGACTTCGCCCTGTGGAAAAAAGCCTCTCCCGGTCATATCATGAGATGGCCCTCGCCGTGGAGCGACGGTTTCCCCGGATGGCACCTCGAATGCTCGGTGATGAGCACCAAATATCTTGGTGAAACCTTTGACATCCATGGCGGCGGCATGGACCTGATCTTCCCCCACCACGAGTGCGAGATTGCCCAGAGCACGGCAGCGCAGGGTCACCAGCCGGTGCGTTACTGGGTTCATAACAACATGGTCACCATCAACGGCCAGAAGATGGCGAGATCGCTCGGCAACTTCATCACCCTCGGGGAGATGTTCTCCGGCACCCATAAGCTGCTTGTTCAGGCCTACTCACCGATGACCATCCGTTTCTTCATGCTTCAGGCGCACTACCGCAGCACACTGGACTTCAGCAATGAGGCTCTGCTGGCGGCATCACTGGGACTGCAGAAGCTGCTCACGGCAGAGCGCACCCTGGCGAACCTCACTCCCTCTGACGCATCGACCACAGACATAGGCAGCATCACCAAAAAGTGTTATGAAGCCATGAGTGACGACCTGAACACGCCGGTAGCGATAGCCCAGCTATTTGATGCCGTCAGGATCATCAACCTGGTGAATGACGGCAAAGAGCGGCTGACAGCGGCTGACATTGCTTCGCTTAAGGAGCTTTTCAGGATATTCGTTCATGAGCTCTTCGGCCTCAGGGCAGAGGAAGCTGTGGGAAATGACAAACTTGCCGGGGTGCTGACACTGCTGCTCGACATGAGGCAGGAGGCCAAGGCCAGGAAGGAGTGGAGCGTCTCGGACCGCATCCGCGACCGGCTGAGCGAGCTCGGCATCACGGTGAAGGACCGCAAGGATGGTTATGACTGGGAGATAACGGTGTGACGGTGATTCCCTACAGATCAGAGGTTATTAAGATCGGCAGCCTGACCATGGGAGGAGATCTCCCGGTGCGTGTTCAGAGCATGACCAATACAGATACCCTTGACACTGCGGGAAGCGTCGGCCAGTGCATCCGTATCATCGAAGCCGGAGGTGAGCTGGTGAGGCTGACGGCACAGGGGGTCAGGGAGGCGGAGAACCTCGCAAACATTAAAAGAGAACTGCGAAACGCAGGCTTTGATACGCCGCTCTGCGCCGACATACACTTTAATCCTGCAGCGGCAGAAGTGGCGGCACGCCTCGTTGAGAAGGTGCGCATCAATCCCGGCAACTATGCCGACAAGAGGGCTTCATTCATCAGACAGGAGCTGACTGAAAATGAATATATGGCTGAGCTGGAACGCATCAGGGAGCGGCTGTTGCCACTGATACGCATATGCTCTGAGAACGGTACCGCCGTTCGCATCGGGGTGAACCATGGCTCGCTCTCTGACCGCATCATGACACGGTATGGCAACACGCCGGAGGGGATGGTCATCTCGGCAATAGAGTTCCTGTGGATCTTCAGGGATGAGGGTTTCCGCAACCTGGTGGTCTCGATGAAGTCGTCAGACACCCGCGTGATGGTTGAGTCAAACCGTCTTCTCGTCAGGATGATGGCTGAAGATGGAATGCGTTTCCCGGTTCATCTGGGCATCACCGAGGCCGGTGAGGGCGAAGACGGAAGGATCATCTCGGCAGCCGGTATCGGCACCCTGCTCACGGAGGGCATCGGTGACACCATAAGGGTCTCGCTCTCCGAGGCACCGGAGAAAGAGATACCTGTTGCCAGGCAGATCATCAGCGCCGTGGCGGGCCCGGCAGGGAGGGTGAAGGCACCATCGGCCCCGCTACCGCAAAGGAAGGCGGGAGAGCGTTACCACCCCCAGGTTTATTCCGAAAAGGTGATCAGTCTCCCGGATGAAAAAAAGGTCATTATCCCAAAGGAAAAACAGGGCAGTATCCCTAATGAGCAGGAGGTCGGTATTTCAGAGGAGCAGGACGGAATCTTTATCGATGAGCAGGGAGGCATGCATGAGACCGAGGTGCTGACGATGGCAGCCGATGAGCTGAAGCGCTGCCAATACCTGCAGGCTTACAACGCAGTCCTGAATCCCGTCTTCAGCGAGGACGACCCCGGGAAACTTGCCATTGATGCGGCTGCGCTGCTGGGGAGGTTCTTCATTGCACGTCAGCCCGCCGGCTTATGCATAAACAACAGTGGAGCAGTACAGGGAGAGGCTCTCCGCCGGCTTGCTTTCTCCATCCTCCAGGCCACTGAGGCACGCATAACACGCACAAGGTATATCTCATGTCCCACATGCGGCCGTACGAAATTCAATCTTGAGGAGGCGGTGCGCAGGGTGAAAGCCGGCACGTCACATCTGACCGGCATGAAGATAGCAGTGATGGGTTGCATAGTCAACGGTCCGGGTGAGATGGCCGGGGCCGACTACGGCTATGTGGGCGCCGCAGAGGGGAAGGTGCACATCTACCGCGGCACAGAGGCCGTGCTGAAGAATATCCCGGAGGCCGAGGCCCTCGCCAGGCTCCTGGAACTTATTGAGAGCGATCAGGCCAGACGGTAATCGAGCTGTCTCTTCTGCAGATCGGCTTTTGCCACCTCCACATTGATCTTGTCACCAAGCATGTAAACCTTGCCCGATTGCCGGCCTTTGATGCTGTAGTTCACCTCGTCATATTCAAAGTAGTCATCCTGCAACTCCCTGATGGCGATCATTCCCTCGCACTGGTTCTCGATGATTTCGACATAGATACCCCATTCCGTCACTCCCGAGATGACTCCTTCGAACACCTTTCCGATCTTGTCACTCATGAACTCCACCTGCTTGTACTTGATAGAGGCCCGTTCGGCGTCTGTAGCCAGCCTCTCACGCTTTGACGAGTACTCGCACAACTTTGCGTACTTGTCCTTGTCGCGTGCAGGCTGTCCTTCGAGGTATTTTGTCAGGAGGCGGTGTACCATCATATCCGGATAACGTCTGATGGGCGAGGTGAAGTGGGTGTAATGACTGAAGGCAAGGCCGTAGTGACCTATGTTGTCTGTGGAATAGATCGCCTTGGCCATCGAGCGCAGGGCGAGGGTCTCGATAATATTCTGCTCCTTTTTCCCTGAGACATTGTCCATGAGTTTGTTCATGGCTGCGGGAAGCCCTTTCACATTTTCGGTGTCAAGCTCATAGCCGAACCGTTTGATGAAGTAGCTGAATGAGCTCAGTTTCTCAGGATCGGGTTTGTCATGGATACGGTAGACGAAGGTCTTCCCGCTCATCTTTTTGCCGACGTACTCCGCGACGCGCCTGTTGGCCAGCAGCATGAACTCCTCTATGAGCTGGTTTGCCGTCCCGAACTCGCGGAAGAGTATCCCCAGGGGCACTCCCTTCTCGCTAAGGTTAAACTTGACCTCGAGCCGTTCGAAGGCAAAGGAGCCGGAGGCGAACCGCCGGCTGCGAAGCGTCTGTGCCATGCTGTTAAGGGTCAGGAGCTGTTCCTTCATGTCGCCTTCGCCGGTGTCGATGACCATCTGAGCCCCGGAATATGAGAAGCGCCTGTCTGACCTGATGATAGTCCGCCCGAACCACTCCTTAACCACATTGGCTTTACTGTCGAGCTCGAAGACGGCTGAATAGGTGAGTTTGTCCTCATCGGGACCGAGTGAGCATATATGGTTGGAAAGCCGTTCCGGGAGCATCGGTATGGTACGGTCAACAAGGTAGACCGAGGTGGCGCGTTCCTGCGCTTCCTTCTCAATTACCGACCCTGTTCTGACGTAATGCGTCACATCGGCAATATGCACGCCAACCTCCATATTCCCGTCAGGCAATCGTCTCAGCGAGAGTGCATCATCAAAGTCCTTGGCATCCTCGGGGTCGATGGTGAAAGTCGGCACCTCGCGGAAGTCGCGGCGTGCCGCAATCTCCTCAGGGGTGATCTCAGCCGGGATCTTTTCAGCTGCAGTTTCGATCTCGGGATCGAACCTGTTGGGGAGGCCAAACTCGGCGAGTATCGCGTGCATTTCCGTGTCGTTTTCACCCGGATTGCCCAAAACCTCAATTATCTCACCAACGGGGTTCCGCGAACGCTGATCCCATTCCACCAGCCTTGCCACGGCCTTCTGCCCCTGTTTGGCCCCGTTAAGCTTTGCAAGGGGGATAAAGAGATCGAAGGGCATATTCTTATTGTCGGGCATCAGGAAGGCAAACTGTTTTGCCATTTCTATGGTGCCAACGAATGTTGCCCGCGAGCGGCTGATGATCTCAACCACCTCTCCCTCGGGCCTCTTGCCCTTGTGACGTGCATGGAGGATGACCTTCACCTTGTCGCCGTGAAGGGCGGTGTTGAGGTTGCGGGCAGCAATGAAGACATCGTCTTCGGATTCTTCGGAGACCACGAATGCATAACCGAATTTGGTAAGGTCGATGGTGCCGGTCACATATCCTCCGACAGACTTCAGAATATATTTGCCGTGGTTCCTCTCTTCGGTCATTCCCTCTTTCTTCATCCGGAGGAGCGCATCCGAGAGAGCCTTTTTCTCTTCGCTTTCCTCTATTTTGAGCCGGGCAGCTATCTGCTTGTAGTTCATAGGCTGCCTCGGATTTTTGGCCATCGCCTTTGTGATGAGTTCAATGAGACTCTTCTGGTCTATGCCAGGTTTTTTCTCCTGTTTCTTTCTTGCCATTTCAAGCTTGATTTTGCTTTTTCAAAGATAGGCTGAAATTGGCTATCTTTGAGTTGATTATAAATAAATGATATCACTCTCCTCGATACCTTCTCATTCACCTGATGTGGTTTTCCGCAGGATCAAAGACGAATTTCTGCTGATCCCCCTTACGGACAATATTGCCGATATGGATTCGCTTTACAGGCTTACTGAGACCGGTGCATTTATCTGGGAGCTGATAGACGGCGAACTTGCCATCAGTGATATAACGTCGAAGGTGGCAGAAGAGTTCGATGTTGAGCAGGATGTTGCAGAAAAGGACATTCTCGGTTTCTTCGGGGAGGTACAGGAATTCCTTCATTTCAGGGAGCGGTGACTGTTGATCTTATCATAGCCGGCAGGATGATTCGCCTGCAGTCCGGGGATGGCATCACTCTCCGGCCTGATGAGCGATTCAGCGCTTTCATGACGTCTGTGCGGAAGGATGCGGCAGCCGGAAAAGAGACAGCAGGGGCCCTCGAGCCGGAGCTGACGGTTGATGTATTCCCGGGAAGGGCGGCAATTCCGGCTGATGCCGTGAAGGTGTTTGATGCCCGGCTGATGGAAGAGACTCCTGAAGGGCTTCGCGATACAGGCGAACCATTCTGGGAGATACTGACCCGGGGAGATATTACCTATGCAAAAGTTTATCTAAAGGATCCGGGCTGTAATCCTGTCCTTGTCATGCCGAACGGCAAAATGACCTGGCAGATCTTCGCTGACAGCCAGGGTTCTGATGTCAATCCCCTCCCTTATCCGCTCCCTGACAGCCGTCATGACAGCACCCAGGGTTCTGATGTCAATCCCCTCCCTTATCCGCTTGACGGGCTGCTGCTGTACTTTTTATCATCGGCATCCGGCGACATAATGATACACGGATCGGGCGTGATATGCGAAGGCCGCGGATGGATTTTCACGGGGCGGTCCGGCAGTGGCAAGACTACCATGGCAGGAATCTTTGACCGGGCCGGAGACAGGGTGATTCATGACGACAGGCTTATCCTGAGAAGAGCAGGAAATGGCTGGGTGATGCACAGCACCCCTGTCTACCGCAATGATGAACCACGGAGCGCCGCTGTTGATCACCTGTGGGGCATCACGCATGGCCGGGCGAATGTTTCAACACCCGTCACCGGGGCAGAAGCAGTAGCGATGGTACTGTCAAACTGCGTGCAGCAGAACCGCCACAGGGACGCAGCGTCACGCCTGGCAGCGGCAGTCGAGGACCTGGTATCCTCAGTCAGGGTGAGCCGGCTCTCATTTCTGCCTGTCGGAGTGATACGTGATTATCTCATTGCCCGGGAGTCGGACAATGCAGTCACGGCTGCTGAGACAGCATCTGCCATCCTTGCAGAAAAGAGCCCCGTTACGATTACTGCCGGCGGCTACAGCATGTGGCCCGCTATCAGACCGGGTGACCGAATTGTAATAACACCGTTTAATCCTCAGATACCACTGGCAAAGGAGATGGTGGTGGCACTCAGACGTGACGGCGGATTCGTTGTTCACCGGGTCACGGATTACCGGAGAGGCCAGTTCATGAATTTCATCCGTACACGGGGAGACACAGGATTAATATATGATACGTGGATATCGTCAGCAGATGTAGCCGGCCTGGTGAAGAAGGTGACGGAAGACAATAAGACGGTAATGATCAGTCCCCGGCGCATGCCATATTTCATTGGAAGCCTCGCTGTGGCGCTGATAAAAATATGGAATGCCATCAGGCGCAGATTCTGATCTCATCAGATACGTTTTGATATTCAGGGTTCCTGAAGTACTTTTGCAAATCAAAATATAAAGGAGTTGAAGGCAGATATCAGTAAAATCCTCAGGGAAAAAATACTCGTCCTTGACGGCGCCATGGGCACGATGATACAGCGTCACCGGCTGACCGAGGAGCAGTATCGTGGCACAAAGTTCGCCACACACCCGAAGTCGCTGAAGGGGAACAACGACCTGCTTTCTCTAACGCAGGCGGAGATCATCCGCAGCATCCATCTCGATTACCTGATGGCCGGCGCTGACATCATCAGCACCAACACCTTCAATGCCAACCGGATATCCATGGCCGACTACGGCATGGAGTCACTTGTTTATGATATGAACGTTGCTGCCGCGAAGCTGGCGTGTGAGGCTGTTGAAGCATACACGGCAGAGACAGGACGGAAGGCATGGGTGGCAGGCTCGGTGGGCCCCACCAACCGTACCGCCTCGATGTCACCTGATGTGAGTGACCCCGGAGCCCGTACCGTCACCTTCACGGACCTGGCTGAGGCTTATGGGGAACAGGTGCGCGGGCTGATAGAGGGCGGGGCTGATCTTCTGCTTGTTGAGACGGTCTTCGACGGCCTGAACGCCAAGGCTGCGCTCTTTGCCATCAGCGGGGTTTTTGAGGAGAAGGGCATTGACCTGCCTGTCATGGTATCCGGGACGATCACCGATGCCAGCGGACGCACACTCACGGGCCAGACCCTCGAGGCGTTCCTTATTACCATGTCGCATTTCCCGCTCCTCAGCATCGGGCTGAACTGCGCACTGGGAGCAGAGCAGCTCAGGCCATTCATAGAGGAGCTGTCGGCAAAGGCACCATTCTTTGTGTCGGCGCATCCCAACGCCGGCCTGCCGAACCAGTTCGCCGAGTATGACCAGTCGGCCGATTATATGGGCAACATCATCAACAGTTTCCTTCAGAACGGCTGGGTGAATATCATCGGCGGATGCTGCGGCACAACACCTGACCACATCAGGGTCATAGCATCGCTGGCAGAGGGCCGGGCGCCACGGGCGCTTCCTGAAAGAAAGCATATCACTGCCCTGGCAGGGCTGGAGCCGCTGGTGATAAGGCCTGAAACCAACTTCGTCAACATAGGCGAGCGCACCAACGTCGCCGGCTCAATCAAATTCGCACGTCTGATACGCGAGGGCAACTTCGCGGCTGCCCTTGACGTTGCGCGCGACCAGGTGGAGAGCGGCGCGCAGGTGATAGATATATGCATGGATGATGCCATGATCGACGGCGCGGCTGCCATGACGCGTTTCATAAACCTGCTGATGAGTGAGCCTGACATAGCAAAGTTGCCCATTATGGTAGACTCTTCGAAGTGGGAGGTGCTGGAGGCAGGGCTCAGATGCATACAGGGTAAGCCGGTGGTCAACTCGATAAGCCTCAAGGAGGGCGAGGAGGATTTCCTGAAGAAGGCGCGGCTGGTGCGCCGCTACGGCGCAGCAGCCGTGGTCATGCTCTTCGATGAACGCGGGCAGGCTGACACCTTTGAGAGAAGAAAAGAGGTGGCAGACCGCTCTTACAGGCTGCTGACGAAAGAGGCGGGCTTCCCCCCGGAAGATATTTTCATTGATCCGAACGTACTGGCCATCGCCACCGGCATCGAGGAGCATAATAACTATGCTGTCGATTACATTAAGGCCACGGAGTATATCAAGGCAAACCTTCCTTTTACCAGGGTGAGCGGAGGGGTGAGCAACCTCTCGTTCTCCTTCCGGGGCAATGACCCTGTCAGGGAGGCGATGCACGCGGTCTTCCTCTATCATGCCATCAGGTCCGGCATGGATATGGGGATCGTCAATCCCGGCCTGCTGAAGGTCTATACTTCCGTTGAGCCGGGCCTGTTGCAGCTGACTGAGGATGTGGTACTTAACCGAAGGAAGGACGCCACCGACAGGCTCCTGCAGTATGCATCGGGCATGAAGATTGGGAAGCAGGAGGAGACCACAAAACACCATGAGTGGCGTGACGGTGACGTCGTCAGCCGCATAAAGCATGCGCTGGTGAACGGCATCGACACCTTCATTGAGGACGATGTTGAGGAGGCGCGGCCGCAGTATGAGAGGGCACTGAGGGTCATTGAAGGTCCGCTGATGGACGGCATGAACGAGGTGGGCGACCTGTTCGGGTCGGGACGCATGTTCCTGCCGCAGGTGGTGAAGAGCGCCAGGGTGATGAAGAAGGCCGTGGCACGCCTCACCCCTTATATTGAGGCAGAGATGAAGACGGGCGAGGCATCGTCGGCAGGAAAGGTGCTGCTGGCAACGGTGAAGGGCGATGTGCATGATATTGGAAAGAATATTGTTGGTGTAATACTTTCGTGTAACAACTATGAGGTCATCGACCTGGGAGTGATGGTTCCCGCCGCCACAATCCTTGACACTGCCGAGAGAGAGAAGGTTGACTTCATCGGGCTGTCGGGACTGATCACACCATCGCTTGAAGAGATGGTTCATGTCGCCTCACTAATGGAGGAGCGCGGTATGAAGACCCCCCTGCTGATTGGCGGGGCGACCACCTCGGAGATTCACACTGCTGTCAGGATTGCCCCTGTGTATTCATTCAGCGCGGTATATGTAAAGGATGCCTCCAGGGCGGTTCCTGTCATGTCGGGACTGATGGCAGCCGGCGGATCGCTGGCGGTGACGCTGAAGGATAAATATGAGAAGCTCCGTAAGGAACATGAGGCCTCAAGGAGGGTTAAGAAGCTGGTAACGCTTGAGGCTGCGAGAAGGAATGGGTTCAGGAGTGATATGCCGTCACCGGCGCCCGTAATGACGGGAGTGATCAATTCAGGGCCGGTAAGCATCAGGGAGCTTGTTGATTACATCGACTGGACCTTCTTCTTCTTTGCATGGAAGATAAACGGCAAATATCCTGACATATTCAATGACCCGGTGAAGGGCACCGAGGCCAGGAAGCTCTACGATGATGCACTTGTCATGATTGAAAGGATCATAGATGAGGAGCTGATGGTTGCGGAGGCGCTATCGGGCATCTTCGCGGCGGAGCGTCACGGTGATGATGTAAAGCTGCTTCCCGGTAACGGAAGCGAAGAGGCATGGTTCCGCTTCCTGCGCAACCAGGAGGAGAAGGATCCGGGGCACCGGAACCTCTGTCTCTCGGACTTCGTAGCCGAAAAGGGTGATCATGCCGGGGCGTTTGTGGTGACCGTGAAGCCGGTGGAGCAACTGCCTGAAGGAATCGCCGGCGACGATTACCATACTATTATGTTCAGGATCCTTGCCGACCGTTTTGCAGAGGCCGCCGCCGAATGGCTGCACCGCGAGATACGCGTCAGGCACTGGGCCTATGCTCCCGGAGAAGCACTTACGGCAGCGGAGCTGTTCAAGGTGAAATACCAGGGAATCAGGCCTGCGCCGGGTTATCCCGCCTGCCCCGACCATACCGGCAAACAGGTGATCTTTGACCTGCTCAGGGCCACGGAGACGATAGGCGTTACCCTGACGGAGAGTTTTGTCATGGTACCTGTTTCATCGGTGTGCGGATATATTTTTGCTTCACCAGGTTCATCATATTTCAATGTGGGCACGATAGGCCGTGACCAGCTTGAAGATTATGCAGCACGGTGCGGCATGACGGTTGAGGAGGCGGCGAGATGGCTGGCCCCGAATCTTTAGATTTATCATATGAACGGAGCTACTGTAATTGACCTTATAAACGACTCAAAGAAGCCGCTTTTCACATTTGAGCTGCTGCCGCCGCTGAAGGGGCACAGCATTGAGCGGACTTATCACACCATAGAAGGGCTGCTCGAGTACGCACCTGCATACATCAACTTCACCTCTCACCGCAACGAGGTGGTGCTGACGGAGAGATCCGACGGTCTGCTGGAGAAGCGCACCACCCGCAAGCGTCCGGGCACCATTGCCCTGGCTGCTGCGGTGAAGTACAAGTACAATGTGAATGTGGTACCTCATATCCTCTGCGGCGGTTTCTCAAAGGAGGAGACGGAGAATGCACTGATTGAGATGAACTTCCTGGGTATCAATGATGTGCTGGCACTAAGGGGAGACCCCCCGAAGGGCAGTCGCGTCTTCATCCCTGACCCCGGAGGTCATAAGAACACAAATGAGCTGGTGCAGCAGATCACCGACATGAACCGGGGGCACTATCTCGATCCGGATCTGAAGAACACCGCTGCAACATCATTCTGCATCGGTGTGGCCGGTTATCCGGAGAAGCATTTCGAGGCTCCCAACCTGAAGAGTGACATGGTCAACCTGAAGCGCAAGGTGGATGCAGGCGCCTGTTATATTGTCACCCAGATGTTCTTCGACAACAGGAAGTTCTATGCTTTCCGTGAAGCGTTGCGGGCCATGGGTGTCACAGTGCCGTTGATCCCGGGCATCAAGCCGGTCTCTGCGATGACCGACGTGAACCTGCTGCCCCAGACGTTCCATATAGACATGCCAGAGGAGCTGGTGCATGAGCTCTCAAAGTGCCGGTCCGACGAGGAGGCGAGGGAGGTGGGTATTGAGTGGTCCGCTGTGCAGAGCCGTGACCTCCTTAAAAACGAAGTGCCGGGGATACATTACTATACCCTCGGCAGATCGGATAACATTGCCCGTATTGTAAAAGCCTCGTTTTAGATGCCGATATTCCGCCCGGTGGCAGCTGTCAGGATTCTCCTTTAGAGGCCGAAAGCCTTTTTGATGGCATTTACCTTGTTCAGCTCCTCCCACTTGAAGAGGTCAACTACAATCTTTTTATCGGGTTTGCCGTTGAATGATCTGAATGTCTTTTCCACGGTCTTGGGCTCGCGGCCCATATGCCCGTAAGCTGCGGTCTCACTGTAAATCGGTTTGCGGAGACCGTATTCCTTCTCTATCATGGCCGGACGCAGATCGAACATTTTGTCGATAATTTTTGCGATCTCGCCGTCTTTCATCCTGACATTTGACGTACCGAAGGTATTGACGAAGATGCCTACCGGTTCAGCCACGCCGATGGCGTATGATACCTGCACCAGCATCTCGCGTGCGACGCCGGCGGCGACCATATTCTTTGCTATGTGGCGTGCGGCGTATGCTGCCGAGCGGTCGACCTTCGAGGGGTCCTTGCCTGAGAAGGCGCCGCCGCCGTGAGCGCCGCGACCTCCGTAGGTGTCGACGATGATCTTGCGTCCCGTGAGGCCGCTGTCGCCGTGAGGCCCGCCGATTACGAACTTGCCGGTCGGGTTGACGTGGTATTTTATTTTGCCGTCAAACAGTTTCTGTTCCTTAGCATTGAACTGAGCCTTCACCCGGGGGACAAGGATGTTGATGACATCCTTTTTGATTGTCTCCAGCATCTTCTTCTCATCCTTGTCGAAGTCGTCATGCTGTGTAGACACGACAATTGTATGGATCCTTTTCGGTGTGCCGTCCTCGTTGTATTCGATGGTGACCTGCGACTTTGAGTCGGGCCTGAGGTATTTCATAACCTTGCCTTCGCGGCGTATCTCAGCGAGCTGGTAAACCAGCTCGTGTGCCAGGTCAAGTGAGAGCGGGAGAAAGTTTTTAGTTTCATTGACGGCATAGCCGAACATCATTCCCTGGTCGCCGGCACCCTGATCCTCTTTCTTCTTGCGGACGACGCCCTGGTTGATGTCGGGCGACTGTTCATGGATTGACGAGAAAATGCCGCAGGAGTTGCCGTCGAACATGTACTCGGCCTTAGTATACCCTATTTTGTTGATTACCTCGCGGATGATGGTCTGTACGTCGATATAGGTTTTGGTTTTAACTTCGCCTGCCACGACCACCTGTCCGGTGGTAACGAGGGTTTCGCATGCGACTTTCGAGTCGGGGTCCCATGCCAGGAAGTTGTCAACCAGTGCGTCGGAGATCTGGTCGGCGACCTTGTCAGGGTGGCCTTCGGAAACGGATTCAGAAGTAAATAAATAGCTCATCTGTTAATTTTTTAAGTTTAACAAAGGCAGGGACGGATTGTTGAAAAGCAGCGGCGTGAAAACCGTTTTAGCATTTTTTTCCGTGGTTGCAATCAGCGCAAATCTGTCCACCGTCGTATAACGGCACAAAGATAATATTAAAAGGGCAATAGGCAATAGGCAGTAGAGGGCCGAGCGTTAAGAAAAAATCCGGTGGATTTTTTTAGCAAGGAGCCAGTTTGCAGGGAGGCATAGGCAATAGTGAAGTCTTCAGTCTTCAGTCCTCGGTCTTCAGTCCTCAGTCTCCTACCGCGTAGCGGTTATAGTATGGTAGATCTGATGGAGCTCACATTTCCCTTACCGCGTAGCGGTTAAAGTATTGTAGAATTTATAGATGGTGTACTCCTGGTGGGGCAGATACCAGTGAAATTCATCCAACAAAATGTATGATACAAAATGTATGATACATTATGTATTAAAATTGCTTATATTTGGAAAGAAAATGAGTTGTAATGAAACTAAAGAATCCTTTTCCGGTGGTCGGATATCATGGACCAGAGACGTTTTGCGACAGAGAGAAAGAAACTGAAAGACTTTCGAAGAATCTGATGGGGGGTTTGAACATAACCTTAATTTCTCTTCGAAGAATGGGTAAAACCGCACTGATACATCATGTATTTAATGAAATAATAAGTAATAAGCAATCGGTTTGCCTGTATGTAGACCTCTATCCTACCCGAAGCATAAAGGATCTTACGAAGCAACTGGCGACAGCCTCGATGAATGTGCTCCCGAGGAAAAAGCGGACAGGCAACCGTTTTCTTTCTTTCCTTAAGGGATTGAGGCCGGTAATAACGTATGATCCTCTGACCGGAGCGCCAGGGGTCAGGTTTGAATACTCAGATGTTTCGGAATATGAGGTTACTCTCGCAGCTCTGCTTAAGTTTCTGGATGAGATTGGAACCGATGTCTACCTTGCCTTTGATGAGTTCCAGGTAATTTCTTCATATGAGGATGGAAATGCGGAAGCCATGCTCAGGACTATGATTCAGCCACTGACCAATATTCATTTTATTTTCAGTGGAAGCAACAAGCATATGATGAATGAGATTTTTCACAGCTCAAAGAGACCGTTCTTTGCCAGCACAAGGATTATGAGCCTGCCGGTGATATCCACAGAAAGTTACAGCCGGTTTATTGCTGAGAAGTTTACAGAATATAAGAGAAAGATATCTCCGGAGGCGATTGCTTTTGTTCTCGGCTGGACCCGCAGGCATACCTATTATACACAGTCAGTTTGTAATACCCTGTTTAGTTACGGAGGCAGGGAGATTGATATTCAATCTGCGAAAGCTATCTGCGGTGAAATTCTTGAAGAGCAGGAGAAGACTTTCCTGCAATACCGCCACCTGCTAACGGCAAATCAGTGGCAGGTACTGGTGGCTGTTGCAAAGGAGGGTAAGGTATACAGAGCTCAGTCGGGTGAATTCCTGAGCAGGTATTCCCTTGGCACGCCGGCCGGAACGAAGAGAGCGATTGATGCGCTGCTGGCTAAGGAGATGATTTATGAGGAGAGTGATAGCAGCGGGACATATAATTCTGTTTATGATCTCTTCCTGTCGAGGTGGCTGGAGAGGCAATAAGCTCAGTCGCAAGTCACGCTCAGGCGGTAGGCAATAGGCAGTAGGCAATAGGCAGTAGTGTAAATTACTGATTGACTGAGGACTGAGGACTTCTGCCAGATCGGGCACCTATCGATTGCCGGTGAGCTGGCGGAAGGTTTCCTCGAGGCGGGCGCCGGCGAGGGAGGAGATCTCGTCAATGGGGCCGTCGGCTACGATACGGCCGTGGTCAATGATGATGACGCGGCTGCAGATGGCCTCCACCTCCTGCATGATATGCGTTGAGAGCATGACCGTCTTCTCTCGGCCGGCCTCGGAGATGAGGTTGCGTATCTCTACTATCTGGTTGGGGTCGAGGCCGGTGGTGGCCTCGTCGAGTATCAGCACCTGCGGGTCATGGATCAGCGCCTGCGCCAGCCCCACCCGCTGCCGGTATCCCTTGGAGAGGGCGCCTATCTTCTTGCCCTGCTCAGGGGTCAGTCCTGTGCGCTCAATGACGGAGTTCACGGCTTCACGGCTCCTGTTGCCCATCCGGTAAATGTCAGCAACATATCCGAGGTACTCCCGGACATACATATCAGTGTAAAGAGGGTTGTTTTCAGGCAGGTAACCTATGAGCCGCTTCATCTCCGTGGCGCCAGGTCCGGCGGTGAGGCCGCAGACCGACACGCTGCCCGAATCGGCGGAGAAGAAACCGGTGATGATCTTCATCATGGTCGACTTCCCGGCGCCGTTGGGGCCGATGAAACCAACTATCTCGCCGGCAGGAATGGTGAATGAAACGTCGTCCAGGGCTTTCTGGTGACCATAGCTCTTCGTTACATTACTGACTATTATGGACATTGAAGAATTGACGATTAGAATTGTCGATTTTCGATTTTCGATTGTCGATTAGAATTTGCGATTTTGACTGAGGACTTCACAACTGCCTACAATAATTAATCCTCTACGAGGAATAAATAAAGCTTATAACCGACAATTCTACAATACTTTATGCGCTACGCGCAATTTTTAAATATTGCCTATTGCCTATTGCCTATTGCCTGCTCTACCCATACATGAACTGCCCGAGGTTGGCAAACGCCGAGGACGGGTTCACACAGCAGACGGGAATCTTTGAGCTGTTGGCGATAATCTCCTGCTCCTTCGCCCCAATGACGTAATCTGCAAATGTGATGTCCTTGGTGGTCATGATAAGGATGAGGTCTGCCTTAAGCTCCTGGGCTATCTCGATGGTCTTCTCGGCCAGCTTGTCTGAGGGCACCTCCTTGATGTCATACTCTATATTGTTCTGTATGAGCATTCTCACCGTATAGTTGAGGTTCAGGTTGGCCTTCTTGGCAAGCGACTCATCCTTCCGGGTTGCCTTCAGGACATGGACCTTTGAATCAAAGTATTTGCCCATGAAGATAGCCATTGAGAGCTTCTCCTTCTCCTCTGCCCGCCAGTCGATGGGGCAGACGATATCATGATACCTCTCCTGGTCAGCCGGTGGTGCCTGAACCACAATATACGGTACCTTCGATTTGGCTATCACCTTCAGTGCCCAGCTGCCGGTGATCTTCTGCATGCCGCTCATGCCGTGCGTTCCCATCACCACCAGTGATGCGCTGCGGTCATTGACGAACTCGGGTATACTTTTGAAGATGGTGCCGCGCTGAACATGTGTTTTTACCTTGACACCGAAGTTGCGCTCAACTTCGCTTCCCTTATTGTTCATAGCAGCCTGCTTGGCCTTGATGCCACCCTCGGAGATGATCTTGTCAACAATATGCAGCAGGCAAACGTCATTGTGAGTCATGCGTGATATCTTAATGGCATGCTGCAATGCATAATCCGTTACCGGAGTAAAATCCCATGGTACTACAATTATCTTGCTGTCGACTTCCATAATGTACGCGTTTTCAGTTTGAAAGTAAATTTACCCTTTTTCGGTGATAATTCAAAAACCTAATCCTCCTATGGGAAACGCTGCCACCAGATGAAAAATTGCTTTTGTGCACAAAAACAATGCCATTTGTTACATGTCCGTTACGGCAAGAGGAACAAAATGCTATTTTTGTGAGCATAACGGTTTGATTGTTTTATGAAGAGGAAAAGAGTAAAGGAGCTGCTGGTAAATCCGGCGACCGGGGAGAAGGTGCTTGTAAAGGGATGGGTCAGGACAAAGAGAGAGATCAAGAATGTGGCATTTGTCGCACTCAATGACGGTTCAACCATAAACAACATCCAGATAGTCATTGACCTGAGCGCTTTCGCGGCCGATCTGCTGAAGGATATAACCACGGGTGCCAGCATAGGGGTGACGGGAACACTGGAGCCATCGCAGGGCAAGGGACAGAATGTTGAGATACTTGCAACGGAGCTGACTCTGTACGGCAAAGTGTGATCCTGACAGCTATCCTCTTCAGAAGAAGGGACACTCGATGGAGTTCCTGAGGGAGATAGCTCATCTGCGTTTCCGTACCAACACCTTCGGCGCGGTGATGCGCATAAGGCATGCCATGTCTTTCGCCATACACAAGTATTACAATGACAGGGGTTTCTTTTACCTGCATACTCCCATCATCACCGGCAGCGACGCCGAGGGGGCGGGTGAGATGTTCCACGTCACCACCTTCGACCTGAATGATCCGCCCCGCACAAAGGATGGTGCCAGTCGATTATGAAGCCGATTTCTTCGGCAAGCCTACCAACCTGACCGTCAGCGGTCAGCTCGAGGGAGAGCTCGGTGCCCTGGCGCTGGGAGAGATATATACCTTCGGTCCCACCTTCCGTGCCGAGAACTCAAACACACCGCGTCACCTTGCGGAGTTCTGGATGATTGAGCCGGAGATGGCTTTCTGGGACCTGAATGACAACATGGACCTGGCCGAGGATTTCCTCAAGTATCTTATAAAATATGCTCTTGACAACTGCCGTGAGGATCTTGAGTTCCTGAACAAGATGATTGACACCGGCCTCATTGAGAGGCTGGAGTTCGTCCTCACCAACGATTTCGTCAGGCTGCCTTACACGGAGGCGATAAAGATCCTCGAGGCTGCAGACCGCAAGTGGGAGTATGCTGTTGGCTGGGGGCGCGACCTCCAGGCAGAGCACGAGCGTTATCTTGTTGAGACTCACTTCAAACGTCCTGTTATACTCACCGACTACCCCAAAACCATCAAGGCCTTCTACATGAAGCAGAACGATGATGGTCTGACTGTCAGGGCCATGGATGTGCTGTTCCCTGGAATTGGTGAGATCATAGGCGGTTCACAGAGGGAGGAGGAGCTGGATAAGCTGACAGCCAGGATTGAGGAGCTCAACCTGCCCGTGAAGGATCTCTGGTGGTACCTTGACACCAGGAGGTTCGGCACGGCACCTCACTCTGGATTCGGCCTCGGCTTTGAGAGGCTCATTCTCTTCATGACCGGGATGTCGAACATACGTGATGTGATCCCGTTCCCGCGCACACCGCGGAATGCGGAGTTTTAACCACTGAACGGCAGGCGGTATGCTCGACCAGAAACTACAGCAGAAACTGCTCCAGAAGCTTTCCCCGCAGCAGATCCAGATGATCAAGCTGCTGGAGGTGCCTGCCATGCAGCTTGAGCAGCGCATCAAGAAGGAGCTGGAGGAGAACCCTGCCCTGGAGGAGGGTCCTGATGAGGATGATGTTCAGGGAGAGGAAGAGGAGGAGGTCGACTTTGAACAGGAGGAGCGCGACCAGGAGGAATTTGCACTTGATGATTACCTCAATGATGAGGATATCCCCGACTACCGCCTCCAGGTAAACAACACATCCAAAGATGAGGACAGAAGGGATGAGATACCCTATGCCTCGGGATCATCATTCCATGAGAACCTGACCGTCCAGTTCAACCTCAGATCAGACACCGAGAGGGAGGATATCCTGGGTGAATACATCATTGGCAACATAGATGATGACGGTTATCTCCGCCGCGAAGTGGAGAACATGGTTGATGACCTGGCCTTTCTGCAGAACATAACCACGGATGCGGATGAGCTGAACGCAATCCTGAAAATCATACAGGACCTTGATCCGGCCGGCGTGGGAGCCCGCGATCTCCGCGAGTGCCTGCTGCTGCAGCTGGAGAGAAAGGATCAGTCGGTGCGCAATGTGAGCCTGGCTAAAACCGTCATTAGTGATTACTTTGAAGAGTTTTCGAGGAGGCACTACGAAAAGATAATGTCAAAGATGATGATCAGCGAAGAGGATATGAAGGGTATTGTTGACGAGGTACTGAAGCTGAATCCCAAGCCGGGCGGCACCGTCAGCGACCCCTACAGTAAGTCGGCACAGCACATCATACCCGATTTTATCCTTGAGCAGTCAGACATCGGGCTCGAGCTGAGCCTGAACAACCGCAACATACCGGAGCTGAAGATCAGCCGGGGTTACAGCGAGATGCTCGAGTCATACAGCCGTGACAAGGCGGCGGGCAAGCAGAACCGTGACGCAATCATGTTCGTGAAGCAGAAGCTTGATTCCGCGAAATGGTTCATTGATGCCATCAGGCAGCGCCAGAACACCCTCCTGCTGACCATGAATGCCATCCTGGAATATCAGAAAGAGTACTTCCTGGAGGGTGATGACACCAGGCTCAGGCCTATGATCCTCAAGGATGTGGCAGAGATGACGGGGTTAGACATCTCCACCATATCGCGCGTGGCCAACAGCAAGTATATACAGACGCACTTCGGCATCTATCCCCTGAAGTTCTTTTTCTCCGAGGGCATGCAGACCGATTCCGGTGACGAGGTCTCGACACGGGAGATAAAGAGGATACTACGGGAGTGTCTCAGCAACGAGGATAAGCGCCGGCCGCTGACCGACGAGAAGCTGACCGAGATACTCCAGGAAAAAGGTTACCAGATAGCACGACGTACGGTGGCAAAATACCGTGAACAACTGAATATTCCTGTTGCCAGGATGAGGAAGGAGATAAAATGACCAGGGCAGAAAAGGGCTGGCAGACGAAAACGGCAGAGGTACTTTCCGTGATATTTCATCCGCTGTTCATCCCGCTGTACGGGTTGCTGATCATATACAGCTCTCCCACCCTGCTCTCCTTCATTCCGTCGAGGCTGAAGATGCTGATTTTTTTGATGGTGCTGACCAACAACGTCCTCCTCCCCCTGGGTCTGACAGCTGTCCTCCGGGTCAGGGGAGCTATCACCACATTCAATGTGCGTGACCGCAATGAGAGGGTCATGCTGCTGACCTTCGCGCTGGTGATGTATACCCTCACCGCCTGGCTTCTTCTCAGGATGCAGGTGCCGAACCTTTTCAGGGCCTACTTCATTTCAATAACCGTTGTCACTCTCATCACCCTTCTGATCACCACCTTTTACAGGCTGTCACTGCATGCTGCCGGCATTGGAGGACTGCTGGTACTTATAATATTCATGGTTGTGTTCTATGATATAAATACGGTGTGGCAGCTGACCACAGTGGTTTTGGTTGGCGGTGCAGTTTTGTCATCAAGGATCTGGCTGGGTGACCACTCCCCGTCAGAGGTGTGGACAGGAATGCTGGCCGGGGCAGCGGTGATGGCGCTGTCACTGTTTTTTCTGCTCAAGTAGAAGACTTATTGCCTGCTCAAAAAGACCGGTTCCGTCAGACAACTGCGGGGAAGGTATTTCAGTCAGTACAGTACCTTCCATAAACCTCTCAACCAGAGCACGAAGGCTCCCGATATTTTGCTGCTTAACCGTTATGAGACCGTGATGCCCGTTGAGCCAATCACCAAGGTATTCCTGCTCCGGTTGCCCGGGGGTGGGTATCAGCACCGCGCCCTTCCCCAGTGATGCCAGTTCCATGACGGAGGTGTATCCTGCCCTGGTGATGACCAGCGAGCTGTCTTCAATAAGCTGCCGCATGGTGCCGGAACCAGGCTTGATTATGAAGGTCAGGAGCGGATCGTTACCGGGAATCATCTTCACCGGGGCAGCGCTCAGCACGCAGAGCTGAATGCCGTGGAGCGCCGCGGCCACTTTCTCAAGAAGCATGGTAAGCTGCGGCTCCGGGCCTGAGAGGATAAGGCAGCAGTATGGATGGCGCGGGGTGATTGCAGCACCTGCCGGTGCAACCGTTCTGAACCTCGAGAGGGGTCCCATATAGTGAACATTCCCCGGATGCTTCAGTCCGTGAGAAAGCCTTCCCGAGAGGTTCACCGGTCCCGGGTAGTCAGGCACCAGGCAGAGGTCGTACCTGTTGATGACCTTCCGGTGGAGCCACGCGGTAAAAGGCTCCATGAACCGCAGTGAATGCGGGAAAGGGATGCGCAGCTGGTGTGTGACATAGACTGAAAAGATGCGGGGATGAAAAAGACCGAAACGGTTATCGGATATGATGACTGAGGGCTTAATTTCTCTCACAATCGTTCTGAGAGCGAAGTGCTCACGAATGGAAGATATAACCACCACAGGCAGCTGCAGGAAGATGCAGAGATACTGCGGGAGGAACCGGGAATACCTGATGTGCATTCCGGGTATTTCAATCAGCCTGATTCCTGGCAGCTCCTGTTCTATCAGCGGCAGGATATGTGCATCTGCCCCGAAGACAACATCGCTGCCTCTCTTTTTCAGTTCCAGGGCAAGGGGTATCATCCGCCCGGCATGACCGAAGCCCCAGTTCAGGGGGCTGATGAGTATCGTCGTGCCGCTCATGACGGTTATCCTGAAACGGATGTACCGATCCCCAGTGCCTGCACCCTGGCTGCAATAGCATTAAGCTCTGACCCGGGCACCTTCCTCAGGTTGTTACCCAGGGGTGTATCGCGGGCGATGGTATAGATCATGACTGACTGAGGCCGGAGACGGCTGACGGCCTCAAGCCAGGCATCCAGCTCTTCCGGAGTGGTGTTATCAACGGGCTGCCCATTGCATTCACCTCTTACAAAGAGGGTCTGAATGATGAACTTCCCTTCAAAATCCTTTACATATTTTTCAAACCGTGCAAGGGAGACCTTGCCTCGTGGCTGGTTGAGTCTCGCTACAGTATCGGAAAGGGCAGAATCGAGCTTCAGGATATTCATGTCGACCCTCTTCAGGGCCTCGCGCACGCTCCTGCGGTGAAGCGTAGATCCGTTGGAGAGCACTGACACCTTTGCTTCAGGGAAAAATTCATTGCGCAGGGCGACGGAGTCATCGATGATTGAAGAAAAATCAGGGTGCAGTGTAGGCTCTCCGTTGCCGGCGTAGGTTATGACATCGGGAGCCTTGTTCTGCTGTTTCATCTCTGACAGCTTGATTCTCAGGGCCTCATACACGGCTGACCGGGAGGGCAAGGATGCTGATCCGGCGCTGCCTGCGGAGGTCCATCCGCATTCACAGTAGATGCAGTTGAAGGAGCATACCTTGCGGCTGACGGGCAGGAGGTTGATACCAAGCGACACTCCAAGCCTGCGGCTGCGTACCGGTCCGAAAACTATGCTGTCAAAGAGGAATGTAGGCATTGATGTCCGGGATTAAGGCTTCAAATTTACAATAATCTGCGCACCCGGCTTCCGGGCAGCAGACGCAGGTTGACCAGGTCAGCATTTTCAATGAGCAGGAGACCTGGCTTTTTCCCCGGTTCAATTGATCCGAGAGTGTCTGACATCTTCAGTGCCCTGGCGCCGTTGATGGTCCCCCACCTGATGATCTCATCGAGGGGTATGCCGGGTGCTGCTTCATGCAGCAGCCTCAGCTCGGCCAGCATGTCAAGGCGGTCATTGGAAGCGAGGCTGTCGGTACCGGCAATGATACGGTCAGTGACCTCGCGGAGAAGCGTCACCGGAGGCATTGCGCCCGTTATGTGCAAGTTCGATGACGGACAGAGACAGAACCATGTGTTTTCTTCGCGGGCCAGCCTCTCAGCCTCCGGCCTCGTGATCACGGTGTTGTGCACGAGGATGAGACGGGAGGCAAGATGGGAAAGCTCAAGTGCTGTCTCAACATGATCAGACGACATCTTACGCTCATCGTCCGACTCGAGGAAGTGAAGTGATATGACTGATCCGGGAGTGATTTGTTCACGTACCAGGGTGGAGAGACGATCCGACAGTGAATAGACGGCATGGGGGGTAATGTATGCCGGCAGCCCTGATTCCACGGCAGCCCCAGCCACCGTCAGCGCACCTTTCATGCGGGCATCGGCCTGGAGGGTATCCGTGCCAAAGACTTCGACAAAGGTAAGGTAGCGTATAGAGCTCCTGCTCTTAACATCAAATGAAACGGACTCATTGCTTATGTCGCCGCATGCCACAACCCCTCCGTCACGCATCTCCCTGTCGGCCCTGTGCGCTGCTGCTTCAACCTCCCCGTGAGTGGTCCCGGGCCCGGCTCCCGCTCCCGCTCCCGTCCCCGCGTCCGTCCCCGCGCCGCTCACGCATACGGGAAATAAACGAGGCAAGTCCTTCTCCCCGCGGAATGGCATTTCGCATGTGCGAGAGCTCGAGGTGCGAGTGACAGTTGATCAGCCCGGGCATCAGGATGCCGTTGTAGAATTCTGTTCCGGAGCTCTCCTTCAGTTCACCTCCGGTGTCTTCAACTTCAACAATGGCTCCGTCGCCGGAAACAGTAACAACAGCTCTCCTGAGGGGTTTACCGGCCGAAGTGAAGACATATTGAGCCGAGATCCTTCTCATTGTCACTTTTGCAATATGACCGTGTCAACCCGCAGGCTGATGTTTGCTATACGGGCATGTTTTTCCCATTGCCCCGGCTGATTGTCGTGGTTCAGGAGCCAGCCCCTGAGGCGTGTGCCCCTGATGGTGTCAAGCTCATGACTCAGTGTCACATTCTGAAACTCTCCGTCCTTGTTCAGGGCAAACTCCTCCCAGTAATCCCGTATTTCGATCCCGGCGCTGTCAGTATAGCTGAAGTAGACCGTCACTCGAGGGTTTCGGCTTTTATCATCTTCGAAGAGACGGATATCTGCTGACAGAACATATACACCTTTCTTCACTGCCGGCATATCAAACCATATCGGATCACGGGTGAAGTCCTCAGGGAAGCGGTAGCTTGCCTTTCCCATCCACAGATTCTCAACTGCTGCGATTTCGGCAGCCCCCTGCTCGATCATTATCATGGTCTCCATCTCCAGCAGGTTGCCGGTGACCTTGTCATATATCCTTGCCAGTTTCTTTGGCTTATCGGTAAAATAGTACCTCATGGTTGCATTCAGCTGCGCGAGGGTGTAACCGTGGCTGCTGATGACATCGGTGTAGTTCAGGATGGAGTCGCGCTGAGCGTAGGTCTCCCTCATGTAGGGGAGGTCCATCATGCCTGTGGTGAGGTAGGTGTCGGTAAGAATAGCCACCAGCTTATCATCGGGAATGAGCATTTTACTGCCGGGTTTATTATCGCCCTGATTGCCGCATGATGCCAGTGCCAGTGCCAGGGTGACGACGTATATCAATCTCCTTGTGCTCATTGCTTTTCTCTGTTGTTCTCCCTCAGATATTTTCGCGAGAGATAGTGGACCGGGTACCATGCCGCACCGTAGCCGATGGCTGCCACCGTGGCTGCCACCGTGACAAAGTCAATAAACTGCATCCTGACGGGATAGGCGTCAATGAGCAGTGATTCGCCGGCCAGCCTCACAATGCCGAAGTGCTCCTGGGCTGCGCAGAGCATGAAGCCCAGGAGCAGACCGAGGACGGTGCCGATGATGGAGATCATCCATCCCTCATAGATGAAGATACGTTTAATAAGCCTGTTGTCAGCACCCAGGCTCTTCAGGATATTGATGTCCCTCTCCTTTTCTATTATGAGCATGGTGAGCGATCCGATAATATTGAACGAGGCAATTACCAGGATAAAGGTCAGGATGACAAAGATGGCAAGCCTCTCCGCCTTCATCACCTTGTAGAACATTTCCTGCTGTTCATACCTGTTCTGCACCAGGAACCGGTCACCCATAAGCTCCCTGATGGCTTTCTGTGTCCTGCGTTCATCCGCTCCGCTCTTCATCCTTACTTCAATGGAGCTGACCTCAGTGGTATAGTCAAGCAATTCCCTGGTGAAATCAAGAGGGAGGAAGACATATTTGGAATCAAACTCCTGTTCCACCGCAAAGATCCCGGAGAGATAGATATATTTCCTGGTGAATTCATTACCCGGATTGGCCCTTATCCTGGCTTTGCGGTCAGGGATATAGATTGCCAGGGGAGAGATGAAGTTAAGTCTCATTCCCAGATGGTTTGCCACGCCAAGCCCGACAACGGCATATGGCCTTCCGTTCTCCGCCTGCAGCATAAATTCGCCGTCCCACATGGCGGTGTCAAGATCGGTGACGTCAGTGTAGTTGAGCGAGACCCCCTTGACGGTGGCTATGAACTGCTGTTCATCATACCTCAGAAGGGCATTCTCCTCAAGGACCTCGGCGTAAACATTAACGCCTTCTATGGCTGAAAGCTGATGAAGTACCAGGGTGTCAGGGGTGAACACTTTTCCCATCACCGGCGAGATCTTTATCTCCGGGTCTGATGTGCTGAAGATGCTCTTCACCATCTCCTCCAGGCCGTTGAATACTGACAGGATGGTTATCAGCGCCATGGTGACCACCGCCACACCTGCCACGGAGATGGATGAGATGACATTGATGGCGTTGCGCGATTTCTTCGCGAACAGGTATCTTTTTGCTATGTAAAGCGAGAGCTTCATCTTCCGTTTCGTGCTATGACAAGCAATCCGGTTCCCCTTTCATGCCTGGCATGCAGATCGATAAAATTCAGCACCAGGACGAAGGGCATGACGACAAGATACCACAAAGGAAGGAGAATGAAGAATAGCTTTGAGGCTGAAAGCATTATGACTGGATATTTCATTGAGAGCCGCCATGCGATGCTGCCGGGCGTGCCGTAGGTGTAAGATACCGACACCTCTGCGAATCCTGCCGTGGTAAGCTTCTCCGTGATATCTTCGCTGCCGTACCCGTCGCGCACATGTTCCCCGATGAAAGATGTGTCGTCATCGGAATGCACATCCGATCCGCCCATGTCGGAGGGGGTGGAGATGACAAGGTATCCTCCGGGGTTCATCATTGAGTTGAATGAGGAGAAGACCCTGCGGTCTTCCAGTATATGTTCCATCACATCAACGCAGAGGATCAGGTCATAACTGCCTCCGCCGTTCCATGTTACCAGGTCGGCTTCGACGGCATGCACCCTGTCTCCCATCCCTGAGCTTTTGAAGAAGGCATTGCAGTCAGCCACCTGGTCACTCTTGATGTCGGCTGCGGTGATGGTCCAGCCGGGGAACCTCGAGGCCATCCACCATGTGTATTGCCCGAAGCCCATCCCGGCATCCAGCACAGGGGCTGAGGAGGGGATGGTTGTACCCAGCCTCTTCAGGGCCTTTCTGACGTGCCATGAACGGAGGAGCAGGATATTAAGCAGGCGGTAAAAGAGCTTCCGCAACAACGGGTGGCGGTTGAACTGCTTCCCGAGGAGCTCTTTTATAGGGTCATAGTGCATCGGCCTTATTCCTTGAGGAGGTTAGTGATCTTGTCAATATAGTCATTGCTGTCATCGAGGAAGAAGGCTATCTCCGGGACGATCCGCAGCTGGTTGCGCACCTTCTGTCCGAGCTCGTACCTCAGTCGCGGCACGGTGTTGCGCAATGATTCAAGGACCGTTGCAGATCCGTCAGACGGAAAGATGCTGACATATGTCTTTGCCAGCGAGAGGTCGGGGCTGACGCGAACCGTTGTCACGGAGATCATCTTCCCGGGTGCCAGTTCGCCGCCGTGATGCATTATTATCTCTGCAAGCTCCTTCTGCACCAGTCGTGCAACTTTCTTCTGCCGTGTTGATTCCATGATGGGTGATTTACCCGGCAAAAATACAAAAATTGTTGCAGTGGCAGGCGACAGGGGCGCTGACGGCCCAAAGATGATGCGGCAGCCCCCGGGCGGTGGCAGCCCAAAGATGATGCGGCAGCCCCCGAGGCGGTGGCAGCCCAAAGATGATGCGGCAGCCCCTCGGCGGTGGCAGCCCAAAGATGATGCGGCAGCCCCCGGGCGGTGGCAGCCCAAAGATGGTACAGTAACCCTCAGGCGGCGACGCGTGAAAGATGGCGGCTCCGGGCTTCTGATGTGCCAGTCTTAAAGAGAGGCGGGGCGGCATATTCGTTATTTATCCCTATTTTTGTCGCGGATAAAATATTCCTGATGGATACAGTAGTAAGCGGCATAAGATCAACGGGCAATCTTCACCTGGGCAATTATTTCGGGGCCCTGAAAAATTTTCTGAGGATGCAGGATGAGAACAACTGTTATTTTTTTGTGGCAGATTATCACTCACTCACCACGCATCCGCATCCGGATGACATTCACGAGAACATCCGCCAGGTGCTGGCGGAATACCTGGCTGTGGGCATCGACCCTGAGAAGGCCACGGTGTATGTGCAGAGTGATGTCCCGGAGGTTGCCGAGCTCTACCTGCTGATGAACATGAACGCATACGTGGGAGAGCTGGAGCGCACCACCTCTTTCAAGGAGAAGATAAGGCAGCATCCTGACAACATCAATGCCGGGCTGCTCACCTATCCGGTGCTGATGGCTGCCGACATCATCATTCACAAGGCTCACAAGGTTCCCGTAGGGAAGGACCAGGAGCAGCATCTTGAGATGACGCGCCGTTTTGCACGCCGCTTCAACACTATGTACGGTGTCGATTATTTCCCTGAGCCTGACGCGTACAACTTCGGCAAACAGCTGATAAAGATCCCGGGGCTTGACGGGACGGGTAAGATGGGCAAGAGCGAGGGCAACGGCATCTTCCTGGCCGATACGCCGGCGGAGATACGCAGGAAGGTGATGAGGGCGGTGACGGATGCAGGTCCGGAGAAAGATAACTCCGAACCTTCAGAGCCGGTGAAGAATCTCTTTGCATTAATGGATGTGGTTTCTGAGCCTTCAACGGTGAAGCAGTTCCGTGACCAGCATTCCAGGTGCGTGATCAGGTACGGCGACATGAAGAAGCAGCTTGCCGAGGATATCATCAGGGTCACTGAGCCTATCAGGCTCCGTATCAATGAGATTATCAATGACCCCGTCTACCTGGGCAGGGTCGTTGCTCAGGGGGCCGAAAAGGCGAGGGCCAGCGCCTCAGCAACCATAAAGGAGGTGCGGGAGATAATCGGCTACAGGCCGTTCTGACAATAAAGGAGGTGCGGGAGATAATCGGCTACAGGCCGTTCTGACAATCTTCAGTTATGCATTCACGATGGTGGCACGCTCGAACGGGGCACCACTGTCGAAGGGATAGCGGTAGGTTATATGGGTCTTGATGACTTTGGCGCCTATCTGGTCAAGCAAGATGCATCATTGAGGGGTTGAAATCGCCTATCCAGTTGAACTCAAGTTCTTTATACGGAAACTTCTCAGACAGCGCAAACTTCGCAAAAGACATTATGAGGGCCCCTTCCACCCCCTTGCGCTGATGTTCTGGCACAATCCCGAAGATGAGACCGAATGCTTTCGTCAGTTCGCGCCTGACATGCCTGTACCAAAGGAATTTCAGTCTTCCCACGTTGTTCATCTTGCCGTTCAGGTGCCTGACAATCTGGTTGACTTCGGGAAGCATGATGAAGAAACATACCGGCTCATCCTTATAGAAACCGAACCAGAGGAGCTTCTCGTCATGGATCTGCCTGAAGCTTTTGAAGATCAGCCTGGCATGCCTCTCGCTTATGGTCTTTACCCCCGGGAAGCGTGCCCAGCCCTTGTTGAAGACAATCATGAAGTTGCGGGCAATCTCATTCGCCTCTGACGTCTTCATGTACCTGAAGGTGTAGTCGGGATTGTTGAAGATACGTTCGGCCTTGGTCCTGATCACCTCGTCGAGGTTCCTGTCAGTGACGGGGGTATAGTAGGTGTATTGCTCGAAGTAGTTCCTGAAGCCGTATTTTTCAAACAGCTCCCTGTAGTAAGGGGGGTTATAGGGCATGCAGTAGTTGGGGGGCAGGAAGCCATCCACGAGCAAGCCCCACCAGCGATCCCGATCCCCGAAGTTCTCGGGACCCTCCATCGTCATCATACCGTTTCCTGCCAGCCAGTTGCGGCAGGCGTCGAACAGCACTGCTGCGGCATCGTGATCATTGATGCATTCAAAGAAACCCATTCCTCCCACCAGCTTCTGATCGGCATTCGCGATCTTTTTGCTGTAAAAGGCAGCCACCCTGCCGACACACTTTCCGGAGCTGTCTCTGAGCAGCCATCTGATTGCATCACCGTTCCGGAAAAGACTGTTAACCGACGGATTGAAGACTGACTCCACATCCCTGAAGAGCGGTTTTATCCACTTGCCGTCACCCTTATTGATAACAGCCGGCAGATCATGAAACTCCCTGATCTCCTTTTTGCTTTTTACTTCAGTAAGATGATAAATGCCGGCCATGTCCCTCTGATATCCAAACGTGGCTGAAATTTAAGCAATCATTTTGGAAAACCAAAGGGTGAACTCTTTTGTCAGATCCTGACCCTGGCTGAGAAGATGAAGTTAATTCCCGGAGCGGCGATGCCCGATGAATATGGCCTGTAGCGCAGATCAAGAATGTTCTCCACACCCGCAGTCAGGTCGACCCTGTTGCTTATATTGAAGAATGTCTTTAAGTTGAGTGTGAACCACCCGGGTGACCAGGGGTTACCGTCAGCGTCGGTGGCGTACATATAGGCTTTGTCTCTCTCACTGGGAGCAAGCCTGTCATAGGTGATGCTTCCGTTATAGACGAAATAGAGGTCTGTCTTGAGGAATGATCTTTCAAAGATAAAGTGTGTTGTTCCGAAGACCGGGGGAATATGCCTCAGCGGCTCCCTGTCGTTGTCATGACCGCCGGTGAGTGTCAGAGCTGATTTTATCCTGAGAAAGGATGAGGGTCTCAGTTCTGCCTTCATCTGCGCGCCGTAAATAATCGCATAACCGGCGTTGACCATGGCATAGACATCGCTCTCTTCTCCCTGGTACTCGATGGTTGGCTCTCCGTTGAAGAGGAACTCACGGCGCACCATGGCGTTATCAAGGTAAGAGTAAAAAAGTGAGGCCTCCGCGAGAAGTGTTTTGCCAATCTCTCTTTTGGCACCCAGGTCAATATTATAGAGGTATTCAGGTTTGAGGTCAGGATTGGGCACCACGATTACGCCCGGGGCAGACTCAAACACCTTCCCGAGGTCATCGAGGTTAGGGGCCCTGAACCCGGTTGAAAGGTTGACCGTCAGCTCAGTCAGCCCGTCAGGCCGGTAGACGGCGCCGGCAGCACCCGTCACGGCACTGTTGGCCGAGCTGAAGGAGGTGAAGGGGAAATTGTAAAATGAATTGTCAGCGATGGTCGAACTGAGTGAAACGAAGTTGAACCTCGCCCCGGTGCTGACTGTGAACTTGCTGCCAAGGTTGAGTTTATAACCGCCGTAAAGCGAAAAACTGTTATAGATATTACTGCCATTGGGATAACGTGAACCGGCAGCGACGGTCTCGCCTGTGCTTATATTCTTTACATCAGCCTCACTGCGGATATTGTTCCTGACATAATCAACCCCGTAATAGATCAGGTTGTTGTTTTTCTCCGGCTTCTTGTCGAAGTCGAGGTTGACAGACCATATTCCCACCTTTTCCGTCTGCTGATTGAGGCTGACGTCATTTATCTTCCTGTCATGCCTGCTCTCACGGTAATCCTGTCTCGCAACCGTCAGTCGCGCTTCGTCAAATGCTGCCGACTGCTTATTATAGCTGACCGTTGAGTTGGTCATCATCCATACCTGTGGTCCGTAGTACCAGTCGCCGTACCTGAGTGTGCTGTTCCTTACCTGTATCAGCCTGTCATACCGGGGCACATCAGAGAGATGAGAGTAATGGTGGGAAATGTCGATGTCGAAGTCTTTTCCCGCCTTGAAGCGCACCTTGTTCATCAGGTTAAGCTGAGAGTAGCCTGAGGCAACCTGTTTGCGGGGATTTTCATTCATCACCACCGTGTCTTTGCCGGCTATACGGGTCTGGTATTCATTGCGCAGGTATTCGGGGTGCGTTCTCGATCCCATGACCAGGTCTCCGTAATCAGACCAGGTCACTGAGGAGAGGAGAGCAACCCTTCGGCCCCCGACATTGACATCAGCATGGTATGTCTGTTCCCCGGCGGCTGTTGAGTACCTTGCCATTGCCTCTGCCTTTACATACAGGGAATCGCCCGTGGAGAACAGCGCCCTCTTGGTGTGGAAGTCCATCACCCCGCCAAGTGCATCGCTGCCGTACATGGTGGCTCCGGGACCGAAGATTATCTCGGTGCGTTCAATCATTGAAGGGTCAAGGGAGATTACGTTCTGGATGTTTCCCTCGCGGTATATGGCATTGTTTAACCTGACGCCGTCAATATTAATAAGCACCCTGTTTGTTGCAAATCCCCGCAGCATGGGGCTGCCGCCTCCCAGCTGGCTTTTCTGCACGAAGACATCGCCTCCAAGGGAGACAAGGTCAGCTGCTGTCTGAGGGTTCTGTATCCTGACTGAAGGAAGGGCAATGGTGCTTATGTGGTTCGGCACCTCATCGGACTTCTGTTCCCACCTGTTAGCCGTTACGATAAATTCTTCGACCTCAAAGGTCTTTGTCTCAAGCCTGACAACCCACCCGGCCTCCCTGAGTTCTTCGGGGGTGAGTGAGACCCTCTCGAAGGAGAAGTGCTGAAAAAAGACCGGCTGTCCCGCCCTGAACCCCGAGAGGCTGGCTTTGCCGGCAGGACTGGTATAGCTGAACTGGGTACGGGCCTCATTATATACGGCCACGTCGGCAACGGGTTTGCCGTCTTCTGCTGAAAATACGGTTACAGTCTGTGCGCAAAGCGTCAGAACCGGCAATAAAAAAAACAGCAGAAACGAAAATTTCTTCATTAGTCAAAAGTTAAGAACGGTGACAGAAGCACAAAAAGCATTCCATAAATGGCAGCAGAGAGCGTGTTTTACGACATTTTTCCCGGAAACACTGGTCAAACTCTTTTGCCGGGGCAAATTAATATTTTATATTTTTGAGAACCTATAGCATCTGCAAGATAGTGCATAAGAAAACCGGAATCATACTGGTGGGTTTGTTTGCTGCAGCACTGGCCGTAGCTGCCTTTTTTATAAGGAAGGATAAGCAGGTGGTGGTTGTTGATCCGTGGGTTGCAGTACCGTCGGATGCTTTCTTCATAGCAGAGACCGATGATTTCCCGGAGCTTCTGACCCGTACCGCTGATCCGGCCGGTATCATGTCAAGGCTTTCGGGGATGAGGTGGGCTGCCTCACTGATACGATCGGCCTCTGCTGTTGACAGCATCACCGGGGGGCCCGAGGTACGCGGCATGATCAGCGGCAGGAGGGTCATCATCTCATTTCATATGACAGGCCAGGGTCGCGTCACACCGCTGGTTGTCATGAGCGGAGGTACATCATTGACCCCCAGGCGCCTGGCGAGCCTGTGCAGACAGTCAGGTGCGGAGGTGACGGAGACAAGGGAGCTGGGAGGGACCAGGACTTACACCGTCATCTATGGGAAAGGCAACAGCCGGACTCCTGTAAGCATCGCTCTCACTTCAGGCATCCTGATCATATCCACATCTGAGAACCTGCTTTCATCTGCACTCGATAACAAGAGCGCGGGCTCTGACATACGACATCAGCAGGGCTTTGCACCTGTGGTCAATGCCTCGGGAAAAGATGCCGACAACGTATTTATCCTCTTCAGGAACCTGCCCGGATTTCTGAAATCATTTATCGATCCCGGTGAAATTTCCGCGATAGCTTCAGTGGCCATTGCCGGTGGCGGTGACCTCAAGGCTGCAGAGGAGGGGCTGTTCATCAGCGGATTCCTCACTACCGCCGGTGCAGGTATGGGGGCTGACCGCCTGCGGAATGTAGCTCCTGCCGAGTGCGCCGTGCATGAATTGCTGCCACAGGGTACGGTCAGCTACAGGACCGTCATGCAAAGGGCTTCGCTGAGTGGCGAGACGGCAACAGACCCAGCCTCAATAAATGCCACCGACCTGGCTCTGATACTAAGCCCCTTTACAGGTACAGAAGTGACTGATGCCCGTGTGCCGGCCGGCACAGGAGAGGCGAGGATACGGGTCTTCAGGATGACTGACCGCCAGTCAGCTGAGAAGGTGTTAATGGAAAGACTCACTGCCAAATACCGGTCAATGGGACTGCGGGAGAGTCATTTTGTGGCATCGGCCCGCGGCGCCGACGGTGAGGAGGAGTTTCTCTACAAGATGCCTTTCACAGGCGTGGCTTCGATACTGTCAGGAGCGGCCGGCACCAGCCCCGATGACGAATGGGTGACGTTCGCCAGATCATATATGATATTCTCAGGATCTCCTGAGGCACTGGCATTAGTGAAGAGAGAGTCAGACAGTGAAAATACACTGATCAATGACCCGGAATTCAGGGAGATGGAAAAGACGATGCCGACAAAGAGCTCATATCTCTTTTATTCTTCGGGAAGCGTGCTCAGTTCCCTTCTTAACAGAGTGCTTACACCGGAAGCGAGGGCCGGGCTGAATGCCGGTTCACTCTCGGGAATAGGAGGGGTTGGACTGAGCCTCACCCCAAGCAACGGAATGATCTATACAAGTCTCTCGGTACGGTACAGCGACAGAGAGAGGCAACCTGACCGGGCCAGGGCCGTGGATTTCGCCGCACCCGGCACGGCAGCAGCTGATACCTCAGCATCGTCAGCCCTGAAGCTTCTGTGGAAGGTGAAGCTTGATGCCGATCCTTCTGTAAAACCGTTTTTCTTCCTGAATCATAATACCGGAGCAACTGAGATCTTCATCCAGGATCAGAAGAACAATATTTACCTGATAAGCGCATCAGGCAAGACCCTGTGGAAGGCGGCCATAAGGGAGAGGATCACCGGTGACATCTTCATGATAGACTATTACAGGAACGGCAAGTACCAGCTTCTCTTTGCAGGGAAGAATTATTTGCATCTCATTGACCGTAACGGCAATTACGTGGACAAATATCCTGTAAAGATGAGGTCCCCGGCATCAAACACCCTTGCCGTGTTCGACTATGAGAACAACAGGGATTACAGGCTCTTCATCGCGGGAGAGGACAAAAAGATATATGCATATGAGAGGTCAGGGACGCCCGTGAGAGGGTGGAATCTCTTCGCCACCCGTGGCAGGGTCAATGACCCGGTATCGTTCTTCAGGGTCAGGGGAAAAGACTATCTCTTCGTGGCTGATGATCAGGCCGTGTACGTGCTTGACCGTACCGGGAACATAAGGGTTGCCCACCAGGAGCCCCTGAAAAAGGCTCCGGGGTCGACGGCCAGGCTGACGGGAGGTGATGAACAGGCAATCATCTTCACCGATCCTGACGGGACTCTGGTGCGTCTCTTCTTTGACGGCACGGTGACGAGAGACACGATAAGCACTTTCTCCGCCGGACACAGTACCGAGTTCTCCGATCTTGACGGCGACGGAAGCATTGACATCCTCTATCTTGACCACGGCATGCTGAGGGCATATGACAGCAGCGGGAACGAGACATACTCCTACTCCTTTGATTCTGAGCAGCTCACCGGTCCTGCAGTCTTCAGCCTCGGGCCGACAGAGAAAAGGACAGCAGTCATCGACAACAGCAGGCAGATGCTGCATCTGATCGGAAAGAACGGCGGGTCCGCTCAGGGATTCCCTCACAGGGCCGGGCCATGGTATACTATCGGGAGGATGGTCAATAAGAGCTCATGGAACCTTCTGATTGGTGAAAATGACACCTTCCTCTATAACTACGAACTCACTTCAGGATCAAAATAACTCATAACCATGCAAAGGAAAACAATCATACTGCTACTGCTGCTGACTGCAGCTGCATTAATCAATGTAAAGGCACAGACCAGCCATGTTCTGTATTATATGAATCTCCCGCAGAGGACCACCCTCAATCCTGCGCTGAAGCCATCAGGCAGGGTATATGTCGGGTTGCCCGGGATTTCAGACATATCAGTCAGGGTTGATAACAATTTTCTGAGTTTATCAGACATGTTCAACAGCGGAGTCATCTCAGACAGCACTTTTACCATTCTGAATCCGGGGGAAGATCTTAACAGGTTCCTTGCAGGCCTTGGCAACAACAACTCAATTGAACCGCAGGCCGTCGTGCAGCTCTTCGGTCTGGCCTTCACCGTAAAGAATGATCTGAGGATAAGCTTTGACATAAAAGCGCGAGCCGACGCCAACTTCGTCCTGCCGGGAGACCTTATCAGGCTGGGCATTGAGGGAAATGAGAGCTTTATCGGACGGAACATTGACCTCTCATCATTGAGGGCTGATGCAAAGTACTACCATGAGATAGGACTGGGCGCATCGAAGAATATAACCGAGAAGCTGAGGATAGGGGCAAGGGTGATGATGCTGTCGGGAGTGGTGTCAGGCCATCTCACCAACAACGGCATGACGCTTACCGTCAATGATGACTTTACCCATACTGTTGATGCAGATGTCTCGCTGAATGTCAGCGCTCCGGTGACCTTCACCAGGGATGCGACAGATGGGGTGATTGATAATGTCAGGTTTGATGAGGATCGCTTTGCAGAGGGGAATGACTATATCGCCTACGCCCTTGGTTTTGCCAATCCGGGCTTTGGCATTGAGGTAGGAGCAGAGTACAGGTTCAATGATATGTTCGCCGTCTCTGCCGCTCTTACTGATGTAGGGTTTATAAAGTGGAAGAGAGACAGGTCGGAGATATATTTCAACAAAACCTTTGAGTTCAGCGGGCTTACCCTTCAGGATGTATATGATGAGAGCCTTGATTTCGGTGATCTGATGAACTGGGCCACCGACTCGCTGCAGACAGCCATTGATCTGAACGAATCGCCTGGTTCCCATACCACATATCTGCCATCAAGTTTCACCGCAGGGTTCAGTTTCACCCCGGTGAAGTTCTTCACCGCAGGGCTGCTTTCCCAGACCCGTTTCAAGGGAAAGCAGGTCCATGAGGCTTTGACTCTCTCAGGCAACCTCAACCTGGGCAATGCACTTTCCACCACCATTGCCTATACCATTGCCAACAGGCGCTATGACAACCTGGGGTTCGGTCTGGCGCTGAGGGGAGGATTTTTTCAGATGTTTGCTCTTATTGACAATATCCCACTCCGGTGGAATGAAGTTGTCAGCGGCACTGAGAGCTACAGGCTTCCGGAGAACTGGAGCACCGTGCATGCCAGGATGGGTGTGAATTTTGTCTTCGGCAACAGGGAGAAGGAAAAGAGCCTTTCCGAGTTTTAATCTTATTTTGAGGACTCCTTCAGCTGCCTTGCGAGTGCATTGGCAAAGACGAAGTCATTCAGCATCTTGCAGTCTGACTTGAGGATCTCATTCTTATTCCCTTCCCAGCACTTTTCGCCCTCTTCTATGAAGATGATCTTTTCCCCGTTCTCCATCACCGAGTTCATGTCGTGCGTATTTACGATGGTGGTCATGTTCAGTTCAATGGTTATCTCCCTGATCAGCTCATCAATCACTATTGATGTTTTGGGGTCAAGGCCCGAGTTGGGTTCGTCGCAGAACAGGTATCGCGGCTTGAGGACTATTGCCCTGGCTATTGCAACACGTTTCTTCATTCCGCCTGACAGCTCGGTCGGGAAAAGATGGTTGGAGTTGACGATGTGCACTCTGTCGAGACAGAAGTTGACCCTCTCAAGTTTTTCCTCATAAGACATACGGGTAAACATGTCAAGCGGGAACCTGACATTCTCCTCAACGGTCATTGAGTCGAAGAGTGCGCTTCCCTGGAAGAGCATTCCCATATCCTTCCTGATCTCCTTCATTGCCTTGAAGTCAAGGCCGGTAAAGAGTACGTCATTGTAATAGATCTTACCCTCGTCAACCTCCAGCAGTCCTACCAGGCATTTGAGGAAGACGGTCTTGCCGGAACCGCTTTTGCCTATAATGAGGTTTGTCTTTCCGGGTTCAAACACAGCTGAAATATCCCTGATAACCTCACGACCGGCAAAGCTCTTCGTTATGTTTTCAGCTCTGATCATGACAGCAGGAGCTGGGTAAGGATGACATTGAAAAGGAGTATGGTGACGCTGCTGTAGACGACGGCCTTTGTGCTGGCGCGTCCTACCTCGAGGGAGCCGCCCTCCACGATGTATCCCTGGTATGCCGAGACAGTTGTGATTATGAATGCAAAGATGACGGTCTTTATCAGTGCGTATGTGATGTAATAGGGAATAAAGGCATACTGTATGCCATAGATATAATTTTCTGAGGTTACCACCCCGGCAGCGGTTCCGGCGATCCATCCGCCCCCGATACCGGTGATGATGCTTATCAGTGTGAGGAAGGGGTTGAAGAGGACTGTGGCTACCACCTTTGGGAGGATGATGTATGAGGCCGAATTGATCCCCATCAGTTCGAGGGCGTCAATCTGTTCGGTGACTCTCATGGTACCTATCTCCGATGCGATATTGGAGCCCACTTTGCCGGCCAGTATCAGCGCTACGATTGTTGAAGAGAACTCGAGAAGGATAGAGTCCCGTGCTCCGAGCCCGATCAGGTAGGTAGGGTAGATAGGGTTTTCGGTATTGTAGGCGGTCTGCAGCGTGATGACCGCGCCCATGAAGAAGGAGATGATTATAACAATGCCCATGGACCTTAGTCCGAGGCTCACAAACTCCTTCATGGTCTGCCTGTAGTAGATGACATGCTTCTCGGGTCTGGCGAAGACCCTGCCCAGTAACATCCAGTATGAACCAAAGCCTGACAGAAAACTGAACATGTTGAAAGTTTTGTCAAATTTAACAATTATTCACCGCACCCGTAACCATTACGGTTATCGTGGGCGGGAATTTATATATTTGTAATAGTCGTATATAATATATATCAAAATATCATGAAAAACCGCTATTTGCTGATCATGGCCGGTGGTGTCGGAAGCCGATTCTGGCCGCTGAGCAGGAAGGAGAGAGCAAAACAGTTTCTTGACATCCTCGGAACGGGTGAGACTCTCATTCAGATGACCTACAGGCGATTTCAGGGGATCTGTCCCGCCGAAAACATATATGTTGTGACCAGCGAGGACAGCAGCGAGATGGTGGTTGAGCAGCTCGGGATTGACAGCGAGCATGTGCTGGCTGAGCCCCTGCGCCGGAACACCGCACCCTGCATTGCGTACGGTATCTTCAGGATAATGGCTGAGAATCCGGAAGCAGTGATTGCGGTGACTCCGGCAGATCATCTGATCAAGAAGGAGGATGAGTTTATGAAGGTCATGAATGAGGCCTTCAGGTTCGCCTCTGAGAATGATGCTCTCCTGACACTGGGTATCAGGCCTGACAGGCCCGAGACAGGCTATGGATATATTCAGGCCAATCTTGACCAGCCGGTAAGCGGTTTCGGCAACCTGCACAAGGTTAAGGCCTTCACCGAGAAGCCTGAGCTTAAGATGGCGAAGCTTTTCCTTGAGAGCGGTGACTTTTACTGGAACAGCGGCATCTTTATCTGGAGGGCCGCTTCAGTCCTTGCTGCCTTTGACAGGCACCTGCCTGATATCTACCATTCTTTCCTTGAAGGGAAGGAGAAGTTCAGCACCCCGGCCGAAAAGGAGTTCATAAAGCACGCGTATGCTCAGTGCAGCAGCATCTCGGTTGACTACGGGATAATGGAGAAGGCTGACAATGTATTTGTCATATGCACTGACCTTGGCTGGTCAGACCTCGGGACATGGAGTTCGCTGTACCAGCATTCCGATCTCGACCGGAATGACAATGCCGTCCTTAATGCGAAGGCGCTGACCTATAATTCCGAAGGGAACATAATCAGCCTTCCCAAGGGAAAGATTGCGGTGATACAGGGTCTTGATGACTACATAATCATTGACAGCGGCGACGTGCTGCTGATAGTCTCGCGTGAGCAGGAGCAAAATATCAAGCGTTATCTTGATGAAGTAGGAAAGGCAACGGGAGACCAGTATCTTTAGTCGGCAGTCTTCAAAGGCAGTAGGCAATAGGCAGTATTGAGGATTTAGCCATGGATTATCAGTTGGCTATCGGCAGTCCGCAGTCTTCAGTCCTGACTGCCGACTGAAATAAAAAAGGGTGTCTCAATTTCTGATTTGAGACACCCTCCATGTTTTCACTCGCTCACCTAGTATTCCCAGAGATCCTGTTCAAAATTGAATATCTCATTCTTGATCCTTTCGGCCTCGAAGATCTGGGCTGGGCCCATCTTATACTGGTTGATAGATCTGTCATCATAGACGTTTGACTCGGCAACGATGTATCCGTTAAACCTGCGCTGCAGCATCAGGTCCTCAAATGAGATGCGCTGAGCGTCATTGTTGGAGTTGAATGCCTCGCTGCTGGCGAGCGCCTGTCTTACATCTTCGTACCTGATCCAGAAGAGGCGTCTCTTCACGAGCCTCGAGGTGATCTGGTCATATCCCATGTAGATGGGGCATATGCCGATGATGCGCACGTCAAGCCGTGAATGCTTCTTGTCAAAGAACCACTCCTCAAGCAGCATCAGCTGTTTGATGTCAGAGGGGTTCTCCATGTTTGTCACGGTTGAGTCCTGCTCGCGGCCGTCTGCATTGATGACGGTTATGGTCAGGGTATCGCGGTTCATCTTGGCAGCAATGTCATTGTAGGTTGTGGGCACTGTCATGGCATCACCGTCTGTGGCAACCACCCTGCCTGAGAGGATCTCATTGAGCAGGATCCCCGAGAAGTTCATTCTTCCGTCCGACATCTCCGACGCGAAGCGGTTGTTGGCAGCGTCATATCTGAGTGAAGGATAGAAGAGGTTCAGGTTCATCTTCTCTCTCAGGTCAATTATACGGTAGAGTCTTTTTGACCAGATGACATCTGATTCTCCCAGGTAGGTATAATTGATCTTCTGGTTGTCGGGCATCTGTTTTGAATAGATGTCTCCGAACGACTGGGCCATTGAGGCTGTACAGATCAGGAGGCCGATAAGGCCTGCCAGTATTCTCCTGTTCATGGTGTGTATTTCTTGCATTAGTTAATCTTAAGAATGATAGGGTTGAGGTCCCTTGTTCTTCCGTCGGGTCCAACTGCCTTTATCTTTTCTATTATGAGTTTCTGTCCGGCGCGAAGGTTGCCTATGAGGCCCTTCTGCTTGTCGGTAAGCCTGTTGTTGTTTGATTCAGCCGTGATCTCAAAGCCCTTGTCGTTGACAGAGACTGTGAAGCCTGTGACTGTATAGGTAAGGTCGAACTCAAAGTTCTCGAGGACTGCGGTCACAACCTGCTGTGCAGCTGCGACGCTTCTGAGCACGTTACCCTCTTTCATATTGGCGAACCTTGCCTCGGGGTCAGGAAGTCTTCTTACCCTGAACTCCACGGGCGGGAAGGTCTGCACCTTGCCGTTGATGTTGGCGGATACTATCACCTGCGCAACCTGGCCTACTGTTCTGGGCTCAGCTATATATTCACCGCGGTAGTCCTTGTATTTACCCCTCTTGATATCGCCGTTTGTCATGCGCACGGTCAGCTTGTCTGATCCCACGCCAGGCACTGATATGTCAACCGGGTTCTGGATACCCTGGTAGAAGACGTTCATAGCTGTGGGTGACACTACCACGTTGGGCATGCCTACGGAATACTTCGAATCGAACTTGTACGTGCGGATTGCGCCGTCCGGAGCTTTCATCCTGATGACACCACCCCATGATTTCTCACCTGTTGACCTGGGTCTCACCCTGTAGACACCCACACCTGACTCATCGATAGGAAGCTTTGTGGACTGACTTGCCCGGCTCGTATGTAACAGTATCCGTCAGGGTTGTGTCTGTGAGGTATAGGGACCCACGAATATCTCCATATCCTGGGTTGTGTCAGTTGCAGCTACGAATACACGGGCCTCGTATTCATTACCCTGCATGACATAGGTTGAGACGGGGATGACTGTCGGGATGATCTTGTTGAACCTTAATGAGCCGGCGTCAATCTGCGTATAGAGGAAGTTGAGCACATCGGTCTCGGCGTTGCGGACGTCGACCTGCATCTTCGACAGTATGGTTATCACAGCCACCAGCGGCATTGTCTGGAAATTGGCATTCACCCAGTTCTCCGTTGCCTGTCTTGCTCAGGTTCTCGGGATCATCAGTGTTGAGAATATCAAGTATTGAGTGTTCAGCAGAAATATCCTTTCCATCGAGGGTCTCCACGAGGAAACCGCGATAATCTTCCAGCAGCGCCTTCAGGTCATTTCCCTTGCCGGCCTGGTTGGCTCCTATGAGTATCTCCGAAGGGATATTGTTTTCGTCAATCTTCTTGACCTTTGTTATGTCAATCTGGTTGTCGGGGAGGAGTGCCTCCGCTTCCGGGCCTTCAGCCGTAGTGATGATCTCTACTTTCAGATCCTGGATATAATTATACGCTTCATCGGCGCGGGCCTTGACCTCATAGGCCTTTGTCTTCCATGCTCCCGCTTTCTCAGGGTTCTCAGCCGCCGCCACATCAAAAGCTGCATAGGTAATATCATTCTTTTTGATATAGTTGGCGGTGGTCTTCGTCAAGCTAAGGTCAACTTTCTTAAAAGCTTCGACGGCCTCCTTTGAAACGTTAAGCGCAAGCATTGCTGTCAGTATGAGGTACATCATACCGATCATCTTTTGCCGCGGGGTTTCTTTTCCCTTAGACATTTGCGGATAGTTTAGGTGTTAGCAGATATTTTGATGTACTTGACATTACTTCACGTTCATGGCTGCAAGCATGTTGCCATACACATTGTTCAGGGAACTGAGGTTTTCATTCAGTTTGGCAACCTGTTCGCGGTATTTCTTCGTGTCATCGGCTGAGCCGGTAAGGTCTTTCATAAGGCCTTCCATACCCTTATAGATGACATCGGTGCTTTTGACATGGTCATTGGTGCCTCTCAGCTGCAGCTCATAAGCGGCATTGAGTGCCGAGAGGTTCTTGTTGAGGGCCTCCAGTTTCTCATGGTAGCTCTTTCCGCCTGTCTCAATGGTCTTCGATGTTTCACCAAGAGAATGGTAGATAGGGCTGGAGTCAGTCATTGATCTTGCGGTCTGTTTAGCCGACTCGGAGAGGTTCATGAGTGATTCATTTGCTTTCCTGATGGTGCTGGCATACTCATTGGTAGTTGCAGCCAGGTCGCCCATGGCATTGAAGTTGGCCGTTGTCTCCGTGAGCTTCTTCAGTCCCGAGCTCAGTCTGTCAAAGACATCCGGGGTGATGCCTGCATCAGCCAGCATCCTGTCGAACTGTGACAGGCCTGCGCCGCCGCCGCCACCACCGCCGCCAACAGATGCGAAGCCAATCTCCTCACCGGAGTAATTGGGGTCAAGCTGCGGGTAGACCATTTTCCAGTCTGGTTCCTCCTTCAACGGCTCAAAAGCAGAGAAGAAGAAGATGATCGCCTCTGTGATAAGACCGATAGAGAGGAGCAAACCTGCGTAGGGGTAGTGCTGGATTTTAAAGAGAGCACCGATGATTACGACCGAGGCACCCCAGCCGTACAGTTTGGACATGAAAGCTTTCCACTTACTGGTATGAACAAATTCCGAAAGGCCCATATAATTAATTTTTAGGTTAAACAGTATTAGTTATTGACTCCTATATAAGTTCTCACATTACGGAACCCGACAAATGACTTTGTTGAGTCCTGGTATTCATAATCCCTTGTTGAATTCTGCATAAAAAGTGCAATATCCTTCCATGAGCCTCCTCTGATGACTTTGCGCTTGAGCACCGGGGGATCCTCGGGGCGTGCGTTGTATTCATAATCGGGGTTCAGGTCATGGGTGAAGACATAAGCTGAGGGGTGGTAGGCGCATGATGTCCATTCGGAGACGTTGCCTGCCATGTCAAACAGTCCGTACTCATTGGGTTCAAAGGAAGCGACCTTGATGGTATATACGGCTCCGTCGTCGATGTAGTTACCGCGCAGAGGCTTGAAGTTAGCCAGGAAGCAGCCCTGGTAGTTGCGTGTGTAGGGGCCTCCCCACGGGTACATTGAAAGATCGAGTCCGCCGCGTGCAGCATATTCCCATTCGGTCTCCAGCGGGAGGCGGTAGTTATGCACATCGGCAATACCCTGGGCACGCAGATGATCATTCATGAAGTTGGTACGCCATACGCTGAAAGCGCGGGCCTGTACCCATGACACACCCACAACGGGATAGTCGTCATAACCCGGGTGCCAGAAATAGAGTGTCGCCCAGGGCTCATTGAATGAATAGGTAAAGTCCCTGATCCATGCAAGGGTATCAGGATAGATATTGACAACATGGTGCATGATGAACGATGAGCGGTCGACCACGTCGGTGGTATTTCCTTCAAGGTCAGTGACCTGTCCTTCATACTTCTGCTCCTTGTAATTGTATCTTGCCTTGGCTGCCTGCTTGTAGTCAACCCAGAAATATGAGTAGTTGAGAAGCCGGGTGTCCCACTGCTTGTTAGCATTGAATCTTTCTTCAGGCGGATAATAGAGGTTCTCGAGGACTGCCAGCACATTCTCATCGCGGTAGTCGATCTCCTCATCCCAGTTCAGGACATTGGGTTCGAGGACATTGCCCTCCTCATCAGTCCTGAAGAATTCGTACCCCTCAATGCCTTCCTCACCCAGTTTGGTCCTGAGGAGAGAGTCACGTACCCAGTATGTAAACTGGCGGTACTTATTGTTGGTGATCTCTGTCTGGTCCATCCAGAATGCTTCCACAGTCACTGTCTTGGAGAGGCTGTTCATGGCACGAAGGGGATCCTGGTCACTCGGCCCCATCTGATAGGAACCTGCAGGGATGAATGCCATTTCAAACGGCTCCGGCTCATAGAATTTCTTCCTTCCCTGGACGCCTGTCAGCTCGCCCGATTCATAGGAGGAGCAGCTACCCAGGAAAAAGATTATCGTAAGAGCTAAAAGGGTTACCTTTTTCATGTGCGAAAATTTTATTTTTTTAAGGTCACACGGAACCCTCATGTAAGGATTCTCAGCTTTATTTCTGTTAATGTATGTATAACATGAGGGTTTCATATACTCATAAATTTAAGAATGCAAATTGTTCACTTTTTCCCGTCTCTTACAGGAAACGAATACTTTTATATTTAGTGACGCTTCTTCCCAGGCCGAGGTCAAAACTGTATGAAACCATGAATTCATGTGATCCGCTGGTTCCTTTTCTGATCTCCGATATCGGGAAGTCATATCCATATCCAATCTTTAGACCGTTATACAATTCTACTCCTGCAAAACCTGTTATTGCGTCACTTATCCTGTAAGAAACGCCACCCCATATCTTTTTATTGTATCTAACCATGCCTGTTGCTAAATATTGTGTTGTGGCACCGTCATTAACGATAAAAACAGATGGTATGAGCTCAAGGGAAGGGTTGGGCAGCTGGAAGAAGTAGCCAGCGGTAAGGTAGTATTCGCGGCTCACATAAGTGGCTGTTTCAGAATATTTTATTTTAGGCTGGTTCAGGTGAGTAACCGATAGGCCGGCGTAATAATTAAGTCCCTGGTAAAAGACGCCGGCGGAGATGTCAAAGGCAAGGAAAGATTTATCATTTTCAGGGATGAGCGGGTCGCCGGAGGGCGGGGTATGGCTTGTTCCCGAGGGGATGAACCACTCGGGTGCGAGTGTCTTGTTCAGCAACCCCACACTGAAGCCTGCGCCCAGTGTTCCGCTTCCTGCCGGGATGAGAGCCGAATAAGAGAGGTTCAGTTCAATATCATTGCTGAATCCGTACTTGTCGGCCTCTACCAGCAGGCCTGCACCGCTTCTCAGGCCAAACAGGCTGAAAGGAGTGTTGACATTGAATATCATTGTGGAGGGGGCTCCGGGGAAGCCTACCCACTGCTGCCGTGTAAGGGCTGTGGCCGTTATCATGCCGCTCATTCCGGAGAATGCGGGATTATAGGTCTGGGTGTTGAACATGTAATGGCTCACCACCGGGTCCTGTTGACCAAAGACCACGCTTACCGGGATGATTAATGCTAGGATGACTGTCCTGACTTTCTTCATGTTCAAGGAGCGTTTGTGCCCCCTCAAAGATAACGATCAAAATAAATAAAAAATATGCAAGGAGCCAAATTGAAGCATCTTTTAGTTTCCGTACCTGACCATGGCGCTGGTCCAGCGACCGGGTACCTGGTCACGGTTGGCCATAAGGTAGTCCTCATATGAGCAGGCAAGGTAGTGGGGCTCACCCGCGTTGTCACGTATCTCAATCCACCAGCGCTCTGTGATTATGCTCTTGATGAAGATGGCCGCGCCTTCCAGATCGCTGAGGGTCACATGGTAACGTGTGAAGCGGCTGCTCATCTGGTCGCCAAGGTATGAAATCTCATACTGTTTCTGTGAGAAACCCTCGAGAAAGAACCATATCAGCTGTGCCGCAAGATGGGAGGTCTGTGAGCGGGTGTCAAGCATGGGATTGACCTCCATGACTGCGAGTATCTTCAGATTATCTGACAGTCCGGCATACCTGGAAAGCAGGCAGATCTCCTCTCCGTAGAAGCCGTTGGCTGAGGGGAGGAAGGTGCCGGGGGCATCCGACTGACGTACCGAGCCTATGTCGAACACCGCTGCAGTGGCATCGCGGAAGAGTGGTTCCGTCTCATGCACGGCCGCGCGTACCTCTCCGATTCTCATCATCTCATAGTGCCTGCGTTTGAATCTGTTCACCACCTGCTGATCAGTGAGATAGGTCTGGTGCCCTATGGCTGCGAGGTGCGACAGGTAACTGCTGCTGCGGTAGATCAGGTCATTCATCCAGTTGAGTGAGTCTGCCGGCCGTTTCTCTGCCGTGAAATCGAGCCTTGAATCAACCGATACAAGTGACCAGTCCTGCTTCAGCGAGGAGAGGCAGCGGTCTATCGCCGGCATCAGCGCGCTGGTGCCGCCTATGACCACGGGAACGATGTCCTGCGCCATAAGCTGGATCAACACGTCACGCAGCCCGGCAAGGGTGTCTTCAAAAGAGGTGCCGGGCTTGAGGTTACCGAGATCGGCGATCTTCAGCTTCCCCGGCAGGCGGGAGAAGGAGTAGAGGCTCCGGCGTATGGCGTCAGGTGCATGTGATGCTCCTGCGTTCGACGAAGAACGGTCATCAGGCACCCCGACAAGGGCGATGGCGAAACTGCTCAGGTCATCAAGCGGAGCATTGCCGGTATTGACCGCCACGTTGTGGGAGAAGGCAGCGGATCCTTTCAGGGGCTCTGCCTCAGGCTTGTCGAGACAAACAGGATCAAGATACTGGTTCAGGTCGATCATATTATATAAGGTCACTTCTTCTTTCCGCCCCTGGTGCTTTTTGTTTTGCTGCTTTTTTCGATTATCACCAGGCACTCCTCCCTCGTCAGCTTCTGGGGGTCGGTCCCTTTGGGGATACGGTAGTTGGTTTTGTCATGCACGATATAGGGCCCGTACCTGCCATTCAGCACACTGATATCGCCGAATTCGCTGATCACCTTCTTGCTGTCTCCCTCCCTCTTCTCTTTAATCAGCTCCGTGGCCCGCTCTTCAGTGATGGTGTACGGATCATCCGTTCCTTTCTTCAGGGAGTAGAACTTGCCCCCGTGTTTTACGTATGGCCCGAACTTGCCGACACCCACGGTCATCTCGCTCCCTTCAAAGGTGCCCGCCACTCTTGGCAGCGCAAAGAGAGCCATGGCCTCGTCAAGGGTTATTGTCTCAAGGAGCTGGTCACTCCTGAGGTTAGAAAAACGCGGCTTTTTATCCGGGGAGGCCTCACCAAGCTGTACCACAGGCCCGAACCGGCTCATCCTGACTGAGACAGGCAGCCCCGTTGCCGGGTCTGTTCCCAGCAGGCGTGACCCGGTCATTCGGGCTTTGTTGGAGAGAGATTCGTCAACCGTCTTATGGAACGGGCTGTAAAATCCCGAGATCATCCTGTCCCACTCAAGCTCTCCGGAGGCTATCTCGTCAAACTCTTTCTCCACACCGGCGGTGAAGTTGTAGTCGAGGATATCCGGGAAGTTGGCAATAAGGAAGTCATTGACGATCATTCCGATGTCGCGGGGGAAGAGCTTCGACTTCTCTTTACCTGCAATCTCAGTCTTTTCTGTCCGGGTGATTTTCCCCTTTGTGAGGGCTAACTGTGCTACAGTCCTTTTTTCTCCGGGCCTGTCCTCACGGGAAACATACCCACGCGACTGTATGGTAGAGATAATGGGTGCATAGGTTGACGGTCTTCCTATACCCAGCTCCTCGAGTTTCTTCACCAGGCTTGCCTCCGTGTAACGGGGAGGGGGCGATGTGAAACGCTGCAGGGCGGTGATGGTACCCGGGATGAGGGTCATACCCTTGTCAACACGGGGGAGAATCGATTTTTCATCATCCCCTGAGTTGTTGTCAGTTGATTCGGTGTAAACCTTCAGGAACCCGTCGAACAGTATCACTTCGCCGGTTGCAGTGAAAGTGAACGGTGATGATGATATGCCGATTGTGATTGTTGTCTTCTCCATCTCGGCGTCAGCCATCTGAGAGGCTATCGCCCTTCGCCAGATGAGCTCATAGAGTTTCCTCTCATTGACGCCACCGGTTGTCTCCTTCCTGTCAAAATAGGCAGGCCTGATGGCTTCATGAGCCTCCTGTGCTCCCTTTGAATGGGTCTTGAACTGTCTTGTACGCGAGTACCTGGCGCCAAATTCCCCCGTGATCATCTCCCTGGCGGTGTTGAGCGCCAGCGTTGACAGGTTCGTGGAGTCAGTCCTCATGTATGTGATCTTCCCTGCCTCATAGAGCTTCTGCGCCACTGACATTGTCTGTGCCACGGAGAAGCCCAGCTTTCGGTAGGCCTCCTGCTGCAGGGTGGAGGTGGTGAAGGGCGGGGCAGGTGAGCGGGTGCCCGGCTTGACCACAATGTTCTCAACGGTGAACGAGGATCCGTTACATGTCTCCAGGAATTTTTTAGCCTCAGCCTCAGTGCTGAATTTTTTAGGGCACTCAGCCCTGAGGAGGAGATCAGAGCCCTCACTGTTCTGCCCGCTGAATGACCCCGTCACCCTGTAGGCGGAGTCAGAGACGAAGCTGATTATCTCACGTTCACGGTCTACCAGGAGGCGTACTGCCACCGACTGCACCCTGCCTGCCGAGAGCGAAGGCTGCACTTTTTTCCAGAGAACGGGAGAGATCTCGAATCCCACCAGCCTGTCAAGGATACGACGTGCCTGCTGGGCGTTGACCAGGTTCATGTCAACCTGGCGCGGTGACTCCACAGCCCGGGTGATGGCCTCTTTCGTTATCTCGTGGAATACTATGCGGCGCGTCGAAGATGGATCAAGGCCCAGGACGGCTATAAGGTGCCACGCTATGGCTTCCCCCTCACGGTCCTCGTCGGAGGCGATCCATACTGTCTTAGCCTGCCCGGCCAGCTTGCGAAGCTCGTTAACCACCTTCTTCTTCTCCTCGGGTACCTCATATACCGGCACAAACCCTTTATCAACTTCGACTCCGAGGCCTTTCTTTTCAAGATCACGAATATGCCCGAAGCTTGAGACAACCGTAAAATCCTTTCCGAGGAATTTTTCTATCGTTTTTGCTTTTGCAGGAGATTTAACTATTACCAGATTTTCTGTCATCCGACTTTTTTTAAAAACAGGGCAAAGTAAGCGATTAACGGCACTAACTTCAAAATTATTGAAGAAGATTCTGTATAAATCGTTAAATTAGCGCCCATATTATGAGGGTATCATGAGAGATAAAAAATTCCGGAAAAGCATAATCTGGTTCTGGGTGATAATATCTCTGCCAGTTGTTTTTGTGCTGGCACTGTTCATCCTTATTTCGGCCAACAGGCTTGGCCCCATCCCCTCGTTCGAGGAGGTTGAGAACCCCGCCAGCAACCTGGCAGCAGAGGTATATTCGGAAGATAATGTACTGCTTGGCAAATTCTATCTGCAGAGCCAGAACCGAACATGGACGGAATATGAAGATATTTCGCCATATGTTGTTGACGCGCTTATTGCCACCGAGGACATCAGGTTCCACAGGCATTCAGGCATTGATTTCAGGGGACTGGCCAGGGTTCTGGTCAAGACAATAATTTTAGGAAAGGAGACAGGCGGCGGCAGCACCATCACCCAGCAGCTGGCCAAGAACCTCTTCCTGCCAAGGGATCTCTCGAATGATCCTGCCATAGTACGCGGTGCAAGACTGACGGTGACCAAGTTCAAGGAGTGGCAGACGGCGGTGAAGCTCGAGAAGAGCTATACCAAGGAAGAGATCATCACGATGTACCTGAATGTCTTCGACTTTATATATAATGCCGTTGGCATCAACTCTGCAGCCCGCATCTACTTCAACACCACCCCCGATTCACTGAACATCGAGCAGTCGGCCATGCTTGTCGGCATGCTCAAGAATTCCGTGGCCTACAATCCGCTGCGGAATGCGGAGACGGCTCTCAGGAGGCGAAACGTGGTGATATCGCAGATGGAACGTTACGGTTACCTGCCGCGTGAGGTGGCAGACTCCGTCAAGGTGCTGCCGCTGGTGCTTGACCTGCGCGAAGACAGCCACAACACCGGCCCGGCAACCTATTACAGGGAGTATATCCGCAGCACCATGATCAAGTACGAGCCCGAACGGAAAATGTTTTATTCTGACGACCAGTACAATGATGCAATGTGGCGCTGGCAGAACGACCCGCTTTACGGATGGTGCCGCAAGAACATGAAGCCTGACGGCACGAATTACAATTTATACCGTGACGGACTGAGGATCTATACCACGCTGAACTCAAAGATGCAAACGTATGCTGAAGAGGCGCTGGTTCAGCATCTTTCGCAAAATCTTCAGCCGGTATTCAACAAAAGGGCAAAGACTAACAGGAACCCGCCCTACTCCAATGACCTCAACGCTGCACAGGTGAAGCAGCTCATTGACAGGTCAGTGCGTCAGAGCGACCGATACCAGGCCATGAGGCGTGCCGGGATACAGGAAGATTCCATCACCCTGGCCTTCAATACTCCTATACCTATGAAGCTCTTTTCCTGGGAGGGGGAGCGTGACACGGTAATGACGCCACTCGATTCCATAAGGTACTACAAGTTCTTTGTCAGGTCGTCATTCATGGCAATGGATCCCCATACGGGCCATGTAAAAGCCTATGTCGGAGGCCCTGACTTCAGGTATTTCAAGTATGATGCGGTTACCCAGCAAAAGAAACAGGTAGGATCAACCATCAAGCCCTTCCTCTACACCCTGGCGATGCAGGACGGCTATACGCCCTGCTACGAGGTTGAGAACATAGCCAGGTCGTTTGAGGTCAATGACACTACCTGGATACCCAGGAGCTCAGGCCCGGAGGAGTATCACGGGAAGATGGTTACTCTTAAATGGGGCCTGGCGCAGAGTGAGAACTACATCTCAGCCTGGCTGATGAAGCAGTTTTCGCCACAGACGGTTGTTGACCTGATGCACCGCATGGGCATAAGGAGCTTCATTGATCCGGTATACTCAATTTTCCTCGGTACCTCAGACCTCTGCCTGGAGGAGATGGTAGGCGCTTACGGTACCTTCACGAACAAGGGGGTCTATACCCGTCCGCTCTATGTGACACGCATTGAAGACCGCAACGGCAACGTGATTTCCTCCTTTACCCCATATATTGACGAGGTGATAAGTGAAGATGACGCCTATCTGATGACCTCTCTTCTTCAGGGTGTTGTAAATTCGGGAACAGGTCTCAGGCTGAGGGGCACCTACAGGCTCACCAACCAGATGGGAGGAAAGACGGGAACCACACAGAATCACTCCAACGGGTGGTACATGGGTGTAATGCCTGATCTTGTTGCAGGGGTATGGACAGGATGGGAGGATCAGGCCATTCACTTTGAGGATCTGTCACTGGGGCAGGGGTCCAACATGGCACTCCCGGTCTTCGGGCTGTTCGTTCAGAAACTGTTGGCCGACAGTACATTTGCGTCTGTGGCTCAGTCACAGTTCGAGGCGCCCGCCGGTTTCAACGTGCCGCTTGACTGTGACAACGTGAGGCGACAGGAGCGGAGCGGTCCCTACAGGCAGCGTGAGTACTAGAAAGGTCTGAAGGTCTGAAGGTCTGTCGCTTCGCTCTGTCCTGCGGTCTTGTAGTCTTGCAGTCTGAGTATCTGATTCTTAATTCTTCACTACTGCCTATTGCCTGCTGCCTGCTGCCTGAAAAGGTCTGAAGGTATTGAAGCTGACAGCTTTCTCATGAGAAGAGCCGCCTGACGATGCTTCAGAGAAGAGCCGCCTGATGATGCGTCATGAGAAGAGCCGCCTGATGATGCGTCATGAGAAGAGCCGTCTGATGATGGGTCATGAGAAGAGCAGTCTGACGAGCCCCTCAACCTTGTTAACCTTTGATATTTTTATTCCGGCCTGTTCCCTGATACTTCTGTGATATCCCGATACCACTATATTTTCAAACCCCATCCTGGATGCCTCCATGATGCGCTGTTCGATTCTTGCCACCGGCCTGATCTCCCCTGAGAGTCCCACCTCGCCGGCGAAAGTGGTATGCTGGCTGACGGGTGCGTCAAGGTTTGATGAGAGCACCGCGCTCACCACTGCCAGGTCAATGGCAGGGTCACTTACTTTTAGTCCTCCGGCAATGTTAAGGAAGACATCTTTTACGCCCAGGCGGAAGCCGGCTCTCTTCTCGAGCACTGCCAGCAGCATGTTCAGCCGACGCGTATCAAATCCGGTGGAGCTTCTCTGCGGGGTTCCGTAGACGGCGCTGCTCACCAGTGCCTGTGTCTCTATCATGAAGGGTCTCAGCCCGTCTACCGTGGCGGCGATGCATACTCCGCTTGCCGGGTCGCGGTCACGGCGGATGAAGAGCTCTGACGGGTCTGTTATCTCGCGCAACCCGTTTGATGCCATCTCGAAGATGCCAATCTCTGCCGTTGAGCCGAAGCGGTTTTTCACGGGCCTCAGTATACGGAACACATAGTTGCCGTCACCCTCAAACTGAAGCACCACGTCAACAATATGTTCAAGCACCTTGGGCCCTGCAAGAGTACCGTCCTTGGTGATGTGGCCAATCAGTATCACCGGCACGCCCGACTCCTTTGCGTAGCGCAGCAGCATCGCCGCGCACTCCCTGACCTGTGACACTGACCCTGCGGAGGATTCTAGCAGGGAAGAGCTGAGAGTCTGTATTGAATCTATGATGAGCAGTCCGGGGCCCATGGCTCCTGCCTGTGCTATGACGCTCTCCAGGTCAGTCTCGTTATATATGAAGCAGTTGTCATTTCTGCCTTCCAGTCTCTTTGCCCGAAGCTTGACCTGTCCCTCGCTCTCCTCACCGGAAACATAGAGCACTTTCCTTCCGCTGACGGCCAGGGCTATCTGCAGTGCCAGGGTCGATTTGCCGATGCCCGGCTCACCGCCCATGAGTATCAGGGAGCCCTTTACCATGCCTCCGCCCAGGATGCGGTCCACCTCGCCTATCCCGGCAGTGATACGGTCATTCTCGTTTACCTCAATGCCTGAAAGCAGCTCGGGCTTCCTCCTTGGAGCATCCTTAACCACTGAGGAGGATGATGAGAGGGTCACAAGTTCCTCACGGTAGGTGTTCCACTCCTTGCATGCCGGACAGTGGCCAATCCACTTGGGTGACTCGGCGCCACAGTTCTGGCACACATATACAGTCTTATTCTTTGCCATGGAGAAAAGGATTATGCAACAGACAAATGTACGAAAAGCTTCTTCTCAGAGCTTTTTTTCAGTGATCACTGACGACAAAACCTTCCCTCCTTTTCTTCCGAACATTACAAAGAGAGAGATGGCGCCCGTGATGGCGATGAGTATCATCTGCGACTCATGCTCGAGGGTGGCATAGGCAAGTCCCTCTTCAAGCGGTATGGCGTATGCCACCAGCATCCCGCGTGACACTATCCAGTGATAGGCTCCCAGTCCGCTTTGTACCGGGGCGGCCATCCCGAAGCTGCCTATGACCAGGACGAACATCGCACCTCCGAAACCCAGGTTAGCCGTGGAATCGAGGCAGAGAAGCGGGAAAAATGACATGAAGAAATAAGATATCCAGAGCAGGACTGTCAAAATTATAAACTCCCACTTCCGCCTTAGTTTTGCAATGGATTTGAGACCGTCAATCAGGCCGTCGGTGAATGAGTATAGCCTGCCGAATAAAGGATAGCCGGAGAGCCGTTTCCGGAGCATGAAAAACATCAATGCGGCCGTGACGGCGAGAAAAGCCACAATGACCGTTATCAGTCTGGCTGATCCGAGGGAGGATGAGAGTTTCTGTTCAGCCGGCATAAATATGTTCTCCGTCAGGAAACTGCCGGTTGCGGTGCCGCCTGCAATCAGGGTCGCGCCAAGGATCATCAAAACTGAAAGGATGTCAATAGTGCGTTCAATCAGCATCGTACCCACGAGCCTGTCAAAGGGAATATTTTCCTTCTTGCCCAGCGCCGCACATTTGGAGACCTCTCCCAGCCTCGGGAAAATCATGTTGGCGAAATAACCTGTAACAACGGCATGGTAGGCATTCATGAGGCCCGGCTTGTAGCCCATGGGCTCAATGAGCAGTGTCCAGCGGCGGGCCCTGATGAAAAAGCTGATCATAGAGAATGCGATAGCCGGCAGGAGCCACCAGTAATGTGCCTTTCGAAGCACTGCCCAGAGCTTCCCGAGATCAATGTCCCTGAAGGAGAGCCACAGCAGAAAAATGGCCAGTGCAAGGAAGACAATGGCCTGAATGGTATTCTTCAGCCCCTTATTCAATTTCAGACAAGTTTATTGGTGGCTGTATCGGGTACAATAATATGCGGGGTGAATGTCCGTGCTTCCGTCAGATCGACCATGGCATAAGACATGATGATTATCACGTCTCCGATTGCGGCTCTTCTTGCAGCGGGACCGTTGAGACAGATCTCTCCCGATCCTCTCCGGCCTTTTATCACATATGTCTCAAGTCTGTCGCCGTTATTTCTGTTCAGCACATGGACCTTCTCATGTTCAAACAGGCCTGCTGCATCCATGAGATCTTCATCGATGGTCACACTGCCCACGTAATTCAGGTCCGCCCCGGTGACGGAGACGTTATGTATTTTCGATTTGAGAATTTCTATCATCATAATGGTAATGGATGAATGATGTTTGATGCTGCAAAGATAAGTATCCTTTTCTTCAGCGCAACCTGATCTCTATATTGTCAATCAGCCTGACCTCTCCGGCAAAGAGAGCGATGCAGCCGTAGTATGTCTTATCAGGTGACATTTCTATGGCTGCCCTGACGGGAATAAGAGTATCATTCTCCACGATTTCAAAATATTCAAGCCGGAAGTCGGGGATCATGTTTATCCTGTCAGCGACGAAATCCTTTATCTCTGACGTTTCATAGTCTGAGGCCATTGCTGCTGCCGCGATGAGGGTCCTGTATATTTCGCCGGCCCGTTCCCGGTGCTGTGGCAGCAGTCGCCTGTTCCGGCTGCTCATTGCCAGCCCGTCCTTCTCCCTTACTATGGGGCATGCTACGATCTCAGTCTTTGGAAAGTCACGGCGTGCAAGCTCCCTTATTATGGTCAGCTGCTGGAAATCCTTCTGCCCGAAGAATGCGACTGATGGCCTTATGATGTCAAAGAGTCTTGAGACCACCTGGGCAACGCCGTTAAAGTGACCGGGTCTGTGCAACCCCTCCATCACCCTTTCGATACCTCCGAAATCAAACACTCGTGTGTCAGGCTCCGGGTAGACCTCCTCAACAGGCGGGGCAAACACAAAATCGTTTTCCCTGAGCAGACCCGAGAGCATCCGGAGGTCAGCCTCAAGGTTGCGGGGATATTTCAGGAGGTCATCCGGGTCATTGAACTGGGTGGGGTTGACGAAGATGCTCACGGCAACCATCCGGCAGCTCTTTACAGCGGCCTCAACAAGCGTGAGATGGCCCTCATGCAGAGCGCCCATGGTAGGTATAAACCCCGGGAGCCGCAGTACGCAAATCCTGTAGTGCTCCCTTACCTCTTTGGCAGTTGTAAATACCTTCATTGTATGACTTTTTACTGACACACCTTATACGGTACCGGATTTGCACCTGGTCCGGTAATGCAAAATAACACCATTTTGTCAGTAACCTGTTGTAATTAAGCTTGGAAATTAATTGTATTTTTTTTATTATCTTTGCACTTTATTAAAATTAAGGTACATCGGGAGGTTTTAATGGAAAGCAGAAGGGTATTGTTTGTTTCGCAGGAGATAATGCCTTATCTTGGTGAGACAAAGCTTTCAAAGATAAGCCGTGATCTGCCGCAGGGCATTCAGGAGAGGGGGAAGGAGATCCGGACATTCATGCCCCGATATGGTTCAATCAATGAGAGAAGGAATCAGCTTCATGAGGTCATCCGTCTTTCGGGGATGAACCTGATCATTGATGACACCGATCACCCTCTCATCATCAAGGTGGCATCAATTCAGTCTGCCCGCATGCAGGTCTATTTCATTGACAATGATGACTACTTCCAGCGCAAGCATACCGTCGCTGATGCCTCGGGAAATGAGTACGATGATAATGATGAAAGGGCTATCTTCTTTGCCAGGGGGGTTATCGAGACTGTAAGGAAGCTTCGGTGGAGCCCTGACATTGTACACTGCCACGGATGGCTCGCAGCACTCGTTCCGCTTTACCTTCGCAAGCTCTACTCCGATGACCCCGTGTTCAGCAAGCTGAAATTGGTCTATTCTGTTTACAGTAACGGTTTCAAAAAGCCGTTGAAATCTTCGTTGTCTGATAAACTTGAAGCTGACGGCATCGACAGCGTCGCCCTGACCGCCATCAAAAACAGCGTTGATTTCCTGAGCCTGACAAAGCTTGCTGCAGAAAACTCTGATGGCATAATTCTTGCGAGCGATAAGATTGACGAACAGGTCCGGAAACAGGTCTCCGGCATGGGCAAACCTCTGCTGGAATACCAGGGGGATGAGAATTATATTGATGTTTACAATGATTTTTATGACAAGCTCTTACTTGAAACAAAGAAATAGGAACCAAAACGGTCTTGTTACCGGCCTTCTTAAATATTCAACTTTTCTCTTCATCGCTTTATCAGTGATGCTGGCCTCGTGCGACGAGGATCCGGTAAATATCGGAAAAGGCCTGCTGCCTGATGAGGACTTCATTTCAATATATTCCACTGATACGGTAAAGGTCAGGGCCTATACTATGTACAATGAGAATCTGGTGTCATCAGACAGCACCAAGATGATAGCCGGCGGCATTTATGATACCTATTTCGGGGATACACACAGTGATTTCGTGACCCAGCTCAGGCTTCTTGACTCGCTCCGCAAATCGGTCATCAACATTGACTCGGTTTTCCTGAGATTCATACCGTCATCAATCTCCGGCGATACTGCCGCCGTTCACTACATCAGACTCTACGAGACCGGAACGGAGCTGACTGACCCCGATATATATTATACGGGACAGGACCCTGATACAATCAAGTTTCTGGGAGAGTACCCGATGCCGGTCCTGAAGAAAGATTCCTCCTACTCTGTAAGAATTGACAACTCGGTGGCAGAACACCTGTTCAGAGACACCGCAATGTTCAGACCCGCATCGAAGTTCTACAAGGAGTTTTTCAAGGGGCTCTATTTCGGCATCAGGAGTGAAACCAACCCTGTTCTGATGACTCTGACTGCGGCAGATAATCCGCTGGCGATCACCATTTACTACCACGCTGCAGATACCATTGTCCGCTATTATTCCTTCGTGGCAACCGAACGGGCGGTGAATTACAACAGGTTCACGCATGACCGTACTACCGCAGAGCCTGAAAAGCTGATAACACATGTCAATGACATGGTGCTTGATACAGCCGCATACCTGCAGACTTTCTACGGCATCTATACACGGCTTGACATGCCGTCACTTGAAGCATTCAGGGGCACAGCGAGAATGGCGGTCAACAAGGCGAGGATCATCGCTCCCGTGCACATCGACGGGGACACCTATCTTGAAAAGGACATGCCTGCCCAGATACTTGTAAGGTACCGCAACAGTGAAGGCAAGGAGGTGGCAATCCCTGACCTGGTACACGGCCTGAGCTTTATGGACGGCACCTACAATAAAGATAAGAAAAGCTACATCTTCAACATAACCTCTTTTGTGCAGCAATATCTGGAAGGAGAAATCGACGATCCTTCAGTGGAACTGTTCTTTCCCCTCTCTGCCGCAAAAAACGTCATCTTCAAGGCTAACGGAAACAATCCTGCCTTCAAACTCGAGTTTGCGTACACAATATATTGATTAACTAAAAGTTAATAATTCACTATGTGTGGAATTGTAGGTTACATCGGTTCCCGACCTGCCCGTGATATAGTCATAAACGGACTCAAGAGGCTGGAATACAGGGGTTATGACTCTGCAGGTATTGCCATAAGCAACGGTGAGAGGACGGAGATCTTCAAGTGTGCAGGCAGGGTTCGTGACCTTGAGGAGATGGTAGCCAGCAAGGATTTCGACGGTTCAATTGCCATTGGTCACACCCGTTGGGCCACCCATGGGGAACCCAACGAGATAAACGCCCATCCGCAGGTCTCATGCAGGGGACATTTCATTGTGGTGCATAACGGTATCATAGAGAACTACGGGCGGATAAAGAAGCATCTTGAGAGCCGTGAAGTGACATTCACAAGCCAGACTGACACTGAGGTGCTGGCCAACCTCATTGAGCATCTCTATCTTGAAGGCGATCTCTCTGCCGAACAGGCTATCATCATGGCACTGAACAAGGTGGAAGGTACATACGGTATCGCTGTCTACTGCCGCGATGAGCCGGAAAAGCTGTTTGCCGCCAGGCTGGGTTCACCGCTGGTGATAGGCGTTGGTGACGGCGAGAACTTTATTGCATCAGATGCCACTCCCATAGTTGAGCATACCCAGCGTGTGATATATCTCAATGATGATGACCTCGCGGTCATACGGAAGGATGAGATGGTGCTCAAGGCTATCAGAAACAAGAGAGTTGAGCCTGAGGTAAAGGATGTTGACCTGAAGATCGGAGAGATAGACAAGGAGGGCTTCCCTCATTTCATGCTCAAGGAGATCTTTGAACAGCCGCGCGCCATTCATGACACCTTCAGGGGCAGGGTGCTGCCGAATCAGTCGGGGCTCATGCTGGGGGGCCTCCACAATGTGTTTGACACCATAGCCTCCGCAGACAGGATAATGATTGTTGCGTGTGGCACATCATGGCACGCCGGGCTGGTGGGCGAATACATCATAGAGGAGTACTGCCGTATACCCGTTGAGGTTGAGTATGCCTCCGAGTTCAGATACCGTGACCCTGTGATCAAGAAGGGTGACATTGTCCTGGCCATCAGCCAGAGCGGCGAGACAGCCGACACGCTGGCGGCAATACGCCTGGCAAAGGAACGCGGAGCCCTGGTGCTTGGCATATGCAACGTGGTGGGATCATCCATTTCACGTGAGACCAATGCCGGCATCTTCACTCATGCAGGCCCTGAGATAGGGGTTGCATCAACAAAGGCATTCACCACCCAGGTGGTGACGCTGGCGATGATCTCATTCGAGATAGGTTACCGCAAGGGATTGATTGACGAAGCCCGTTACCGCGGTCTGATAGGAGAGCTCACAGGCCTTCCGGCAAAGATCGAGGCGGCACTTAAGGTTAATGACCAGGCGCTGGCGCTGGCTCAGATTTACAAGGACTCTACCAATGCCCTGTACCTGGGCAGGGGGTTGCTCTATCCGGTGGCCATGGAAGGAGCCCTGAAGCTCAAGGAGATCTCTTATATCCACGCCGAGGGATACCCGGCGGCAGAGATGAAGCACGGTCCCATAGCCCTTATTGATGAACACATGCCCGTGGTGGTGGTGGCCACAAAGGAAAACTCCTATGACAAGATTGTGAGTAACATCCAGGAGGTCAAGGCCCGAAAGGGTCAGGTCATAGCTGTTGTCACCGAGGGTGACCAGGTGATCAGCCGCATGGCCGATCACGTGCTGGAGGTGCCGGAGACGATTTCGGTCTTCGCCCCGGTGCTGGCGGTGATACCGCTTCAGCTCCTGTCTTATCATATTGCCGTTCTTCGCGGGTGTGACGTCGATCAGCCGCGTAACCTGGCAAAATCAGTCACTGTTGAATAATTAAAAGCTGAGTAATATGGCTGACGGTTACAGAAGTCTGAGTATCGGAGAGATCCGCGGCCTCGAAGCTGCAGGTTGCCGGAGCAATTCATGGGAGAGTGTCTTTGTCAAAGACCCCTTCAATGCCGAAAGGATACAGAATGTCACTTTTTCAGGGATAGTCAGGCTTGGCTTTTTCAACGGAGTGGCACGTGAGAGATGCGGCCTGCCGCTGCCTCACGGGATCAGGAACGCGCATATACACAACTGCACCATTGCTGACAATGTTACAATAACTGACATCACAGGCTTCATCGCCAATTATGACATTGGGGAAGGTGTGGTGATAAGGAACTGCGGCCATATCTCCACCGAAGGGCGCACCTCATTCGGGAACGGAACCCGCGTGGCTGTCCTCAATGAGAGTGGAGGCAGGGAGGTGCCAATATGGGACCGCCTGACCTCTCACATGGCATATATCATCACCCTCTACAGGCACAGGCCTGTTGCCATTGAGGTGATAGAAAAACTCATTGCCGATTACACCGAGAGCGTTAAGTCGGACCGGGGCGAGATAGGCGCAGGGTGTTACATCGCAGGGTGTGGCACCATTAAAAACGTGAAGATAGGTTACGGGGCAGTCATCGAAGACGTCTCAAGGCTGGCGGAAGGGTCTGTGAACAGCTCTTACAAAGACCCGGTCTTTATAGGCAATGACGTGATCATGGATCACTTCATAATCTGCTCAGGATCAAAGGTGAATGATGCTGCCGTAATTGACAAGTGCTTCATTGGCCAGGGCTGCACCCTCTCAAAGCAGTATTCTGCGGAGAACTCACTCTTCTTTTCAAACTGCGGAGGATATCACGGCGAGGCATGTTCAATATTCGCCGGCCCGTTCACGGTAACACACCACAAATCGACCCTGCTGATTGCAGGAATCTTCTCATTCATGAACGCCGGCAGCGGATCAAACCAGAGCAACCACATGTACAAGCTTGGTCCGATACACCAGGGTATAATGGAGAGAGGGTCAAAGACCACCTCCGACTCATACGTGCTGTGGCCGTCACGCATCGGGCCGTTTACCCTGGTCGTCGGCAGGCACTACCATAACGTCGATACCACGCAGTTTCCATTCTCTTACCTGACAGAGGTGAATTACGAATCACAGCTGATCCCGGGAATTAACCTCCGCAGCGTGGGGACTATCCGTGACGCTCAGAAATGGCCGAAGCGCGATATGCGCAAAGACCCGAAGAAGCTTGACCAGATTAACTATAACCTCCTGAGCCCGTTCACAGTAGGCAAAATGATGAATGGCAGGGAGCTACTGCACAAACTGCTCATGGAGAACCCTGACCAGCCTTTTATCTCCTTTGACAGGATGAGAATGAAGACCTCTGCCGCCGAACGGGGCATAATCCTATACCAGATGGGTATTGACAAGTTCATTGGCAATTCCGTGATCAAAAGGCTGGAAGGGATTGATCTCAAAACGGATGCCGATATCAGGAAAAGACTGAAACCGGAACACGACAAGGGCACCGGCGACTGGATTGACATGTCGGGACTCATTGCCCCGCTGAGGTCGATTGAGGAGCTGCTCACCTCCATCGAGAATAAGGAGATGAAAAACGCCGATGCCGTCAACAGGCAATTCGAGCAGATCCACAAGCATTATTATGACATGGAATGGGCCTGGATTTACGAAAGGCTGCCCCGCGAGACCGGAAAGCCCAATGAAGAGCTTACGGCGGGTGATATAATTGATATTGTCGAAAGGTGGAAGAAGAGTGTGGTGGATCTTGACAGGTTGCTGTATGAAGATGCCCGCAAGGAGTTCGCCCTCTCATCGATGACAGGCTTCGGCATTGACGGTGATGATGAGGTGAAGAAGCGCGATTTCGAGCAGGTAAGGGGCGATTTCGAAAAGAACAGCGTCGTGCTGGCCATTCTTGATCATATTAAGATCAAGTCGGAACTGGGTGATGAATTAATTGCGCGGCTGAGACGAGACAATACTTGATGGTCTATGACCAACCATCTTCATGTAATCGCCTGTCCTACAATACTTGATCGCCTACGGCGAATCATTGCGCGTAGCGCATAAAGTATGGTAGCTCGCATTACGACCCCCAAACAATTGCCTGTAGGGCATATAGTATTGCAGTCCTACAATACTTTAAGCCCTACGGGCTATCATTGTCAACACTAGTGCCTACTGCCTACTGCCTACTGCCTGAATTGACTGCTGACTGAGGACTGCCTCTTATCTGTTGCCGTACATCTCCCCGTAATACTTCGAATAGGCTCCCGAGATCACCGTTTCGAGCCACTTCTCGTTCGCAAGGTACCAATCTACGGTCATCTCCAGTCCCTGTTCAAATGTTACTGACGGTCTCCAGCCGAGCTCCTTCTGCAGCTTGCTGCTGTCAATGGCGTACCTGAGGTCATGGCCTGCACGGTCAGTGACATAGGTTATCAGCTTTTCAGAGCTTCCTTCGGCCCTTCCCAGCTTTTTGTCCATGACGGTGCACATGAGACGCACGAGGTCAATGTTTTTCCACTCATTGTCACCCCCGATATTATAGGTTTCCCCCTGTCTCCCTTCATGGAAGATCAGGTCAATGGCCGTGGCATGGTCCTCAACGTAAAGCCAGTCTCTGATGTTTTCTCCCTTACCGTAGACCGGGATGGGTTTCATCAGTTTGATGTTATTGATCATAAGAGGGATCAGCTTCTCCGGGAACTGGTTGGGACCGTAGTTGTTCGAGCAGTTTGAAATCACATATGGCATTCGGTATGTGTTCCCGAAGGCCCTCACCATGTGATCGGAGCTTGCCTTGGAGGCTGAATAGGGGCTCCGGGGATCATATGCTGTCTGTTCGGTGAAGAGGCCCCCGTGCTCAAGCGAGCCGTAAACCTCATCGGTTGATATGTGGTAAAAGAGTTTCCTCGCCTCGCTGCCGGTTTCGGCATTACGGAATGCCGTCAGCAGGTTGACGGTACCGATGATGTTTGTATAGATGAACTCATCAGGGGAACTGATCGATCTGTCGACATGAGACTCGGCTGCAAGGTGGATGACACCGTCGAACCTGAACTCGCTGAAGAGGTCGTTTACTGCCTGTTTGTCAACTATGTCAACCCGGCGGAAGTGATAGTTGGGGGCTTTTTCAATGTCGGTGAGGTTGCCGAGGTTCCCGGCATAGGTCAGCTTGTCAGCGTTGACAATGGTGTAGTCAGGGTATCTCCTGACCAGTCGTCTGACGACGTGTGAGCCTATGAAGCCGGCAGCTCCTGTAACAAGTATAATCCTTTTCATGATCTTTTCTCCTTTAGTCTGTTCTCCCAGCGCCATGCTGTCTCCATGGCTTCGTCAAGCGATATTTCCGTTTTCCATTTAAGCTCCCTGTTGGCCAGGGAGGGGTCGGCCCATATCTTTTCAATGTCTCCTTCCCTTCGTCCGGTCACTGTATAATTCAGTTTTACCCCCGTAGCCCTCTCGAATGCCGCAATGGCCTCGAAGACAGAGACTCCAGTTCCGGTGCCTAGGTTAAAGACTTCGTAGTTCGTTTTATTCTCACCGTCAAGGAGCCTTCGCAGTGCCACAACATGAGCCCTGGCGAGGTCGACCACATGGAGGTAATCGCGTATGCATGATCCGTCAGGGGTGTCATAGTCATTGCCGAACACCTTCAGTTCATCACGAAGGCCTACGGCTGTCTGGGTTATATAGGGAACCAGGTTCTCAGGCACTCCGCGCGGCAGTTCGCCGATTTGGACAGTATGATGGGCTCCTATCGGATTGAAGTATCTGAGTGATACGGCTCTGTGCGATGGCCTTGAGGCCATGGTGTCACGGATGATTATCTCGCCGGCCTGCTTGGTATAACCGTAGGGTGAGGCTGCCTCCTTTACGGGTGATGCCTCTGTAACGGGCAGCAGATCGGGCTGACCGTACACAGTGCATGATGACGAGAAGACCATCACCGGCGTATTATGCCGCTCCATCATGCCGAGGAGGTTGATGAGCGAGGTCAGGTTGTTCCGGTAATAGTCAAGGGGTTTTCTGACAGACTCGCCCACCGCCTTGTATGCAGCGAAGTGGATAATGGCATCTATCCTGCCCTCGGCGGCGAAGACCTCATTGAGCTTCGTGACGTCACAGATATCATAGTCGTAGAATTTCGGGGTAACCCCGGTGATGGCATGGATGCCGTCAAGCACGGTGATGTCTGAGTTGTACAGGTTATCAGTGATCACCACATCAAAACCTTCAGCTATCAGCTCCACAACCGTGTGTGATCCGATATAGCCCGTACCGCCGGTGACCAGAACCTTCTTTTTCATTACAGACTCCAGTATGTCAGCCACCTCATTTTATTTCTGTAGAGTCCTTTCAGGTCTACCAGTATACCCCTCTCATTGAGGAGGTCAAGGAAGAACTGTTCATCCAGGCCTGAGTATTCCCTGTGTGCGACAGCTACTATGATGGCGTCATATTTACCTTCAGGCTTCTCTTTCAGGTCGATGCCGTACTCATGCTTCACCTCTTCGGGTGATGCTCCCGGATCGATGACGTCAACCTCAACGCCGAAGTCGCGCAGCTCATGAACCACATCTATCACCTTGGAGTTGCGGATGTCCGTTACATCCTCCTTGAAGGTCATTCCCATGATCAGCACTCTTGACCTGTCAGGACTCTTGTGGGCTGCGATGATCTTCTTCACCGTCTCCTTGCCGGCGTAGGCGCCCATGCTGTCATTGGTGAACCTTCCTGAGTCTATCATCTGGGGATGGTAACCCATCGACTTGGCCTTAAAGGAGAGATAATACGGGTCTACGCCTATGCAGTGACCACCCACCAGGCCGGGGTAGAACTTCAGGAAGTTCCATTTGGTTCCGGCAGCTTCAAGCACCTCGTAGGTGTTGATGCCCATACGGTTGAATATGATTGAGAGTTCATTCATGAAAGCGATGTTGATGTCGCGCTGGGTGTTCTCGATGATCTTGGCAGCCTCGGCAACCTTTATCGACGATGCCCGGTGCACTCCGGCCTCAATTATGAGTTCGTAGATCTTCGCTATGTTCTCTGCCGACTCAGGGTCACAACCGCTGGTTACCTTGACGATCTTGGTAAGGGTGTGGTTCCTGTCGCCCGGATTGATGCGTTCAGGCGAGAACCCGACCTTGAAATCGTCCGGAAACTTAAGCCCTGAGAACCTCTCGAGCACGGGTACGCAGTCCTCTTCCGTGCATCCCGGGTAGACGGTCGATTCATAGACCACGTAATCTCCCTTTTTCAGAATTCTTCCTACCGTTTCCGATGCTTTCAGGACGGGAGTGAGGTCAGGAAGGTTATGTTTGGTTACGGGTGTGGGGACTGCAATGATATGGAATGATGCTTCCCTGAGATCTTCCGGATCAGAGGTATATTTAATATCAGTGCCTTCGAATGCTTCGTGTTCAAGCTCATTGCTCGGGTCTATGCCTTTTTTCATCAGTTCCACACGGTCAGGCCTGATGTCAAAGCCCACTACCTTAATTTTCCGGGCGAATTCAAGTGCAATGGGAAGACCTACATACCCGAGGCCGATAAGAGAGAGTTTTGTCTCCTTGTTTAAAAGTTTATTGTACATATTATTTTTTTATTAGAGGATGATATTCTCCTGTTAATACTGATAGAGCAGAGTTGCGTATCTGGTAAACGGTCTCGATGCTCTGCCGGGCGTCTTCGAGCCCGTATCCGTGTCCTTTCAGGATTTCCTGGTAGGTGACGGTGTGGAGATCGGTGAATCCTTCCGAGAATTCAAGTTCCTCTCCGTCAACGGTGATGTTCCGGTATGTTCTCGTTCCTTTTTCCTTTACTGTAGCGGGGAGGTCGTTGAAGTCGATGCTCAGGAACCATCTGACGCGTGCTCTTTCGAGCTCGAGGAAACCGGAGGCCTTGTGTTTTTCCAGCAGGTGCACCCTGTTTGATACCACCGGGCCGAAGATCCATCCCAGCATGTCAAAGAAGTGAACGCCGATGTTGGTGGCTATGCCGCCCGATTTGTTTACGTCACCCTTCCATGATATATCGTACCAGTGACCACGGCTGGTGACATATGAAAGGTCTATGTCGTGTTTTTTCCCGCGAGATGAGGCTGCGATTCTGTTGCGCAGCTCTATGATCACCGGGTGGTACCTGAGCTGCAGGATGTTATAGATCCTCCGCCCGGTCTCCTTTTCTATCTCCTGCAGTGCGTCTATGTTCCACGGATTGAGCACCACGGGCTTCTCGCAGATTGCATCAGCCTGGTGCCTGAGTGCAAACCTGATGTGAGAGTCATGAAGGTAATTCGGTGAGCAGATGCTGACGTAATCAAGTTGTACGCCACTTCTTTTAAGTTTGTCTATATGCCTGTCGAACCTCTCGAACTCAACGAAAAAATCACTCTCGGGGAAGTAGCTGTCAATCTTTCCCACGCAGTCAAACCTGTCGAGGCTTGCCAGCAGCCGGTTGCCGGTCTCTTTAATGGCTTTAAGATGTCGTTCGGCTATATAACCGGCAATACCTATAAGCCCGAAATTTTTAGGTGTTTTATTCATCAGAAGTTATTATGAAGGCATAAGATTACTGTGCAATTTTTTTCACCCTTTCATCAGCAAGCAGGTATTTCTGTCCGCTCTCAGGGCAGACGGCCATGCCATCACTGTTGAAGGCAAGTTTGTGTCCGTATTCGGAGACCCATCCGGTCTGGCGGCCCGGGTTTCCTACCACAAGTGCAAAGGGCTTTACATTTTTGGTTATCACCGCGCCGGCCCCGATGAGTGAATATTCACCTATCTCATTGCCGCACACTATGGTAGCGTTGGCGCCGATGGAGGCTCCGCGCCTTACCATGGTGGTGACGTACTGGTCGCGCCTGATGACGGCGCTGCGGGGGTTGCTTATGTTTGTAAATACCATGGAGGGTCCGAGAAAAACATCATCCTCACATATAACTCCTGTATATATGGAGACATTGTTCTGAACCTTTACATTATTTCCCAGGATGACACCTGGTGAGACAACGACGTTCTGGCCGATGTTGCAGTTCTCTCCTATCACCGCCTCCTTCATGATATGGCTGAAGTGCCATATTTTTGTTCCTTTTCCTATTGTGCACCCCTCGTCGATCACGGCCGTACCGTGTGCAGAAAACTCTCTTTCCATCATCTTTTCAGTTGAATTTTGACCTGATGCATCCGGTGATCCAGGTTAGCTGTTCGTCGTCAAGCTCGGTGTGCATGGGGAGTGACAGCACCTCGCCGGTGAGCCGGGCGGTTACCGGGAAGTCATCTGCCCTGTAACCCAGGTGGGCATAGGCTTTCTGCATATGCAGCGGAACCGGGTAGTATATCATTGAAGGCACCCCTTCATTCTCAAGACACTCACGGAGCCTGTTCCTCTCGCCGCCATCGACGCGGAGGGTATACTGGTGAAATATATGTGATGAGTTTGCTGCACGCACGGGGATGGTTATGCCCTTCACCTCTGACAGCTCCCTGTCATAATGGGCGGCCGCCTTCTGCCGTGCTTCGTTGAAGGCGTCAAGATGGCGGAGCTTGACCCTCAGGATGCCTGCCTGGATGGTGTCAAGTCGTGAGTTGACGCCTATGGTGTCATGGTAATACCTGACCTTCATCCCGTGGTTCGTTATGCTCCTTATAAGCTCTGCCAGCCCGTCATCGTCGGTGAAGAGTGCACCGCCGTCGCCGTAACAGCCGAGATTCTTGGAGGGAAAGAACGAGGTACAGCCTATGATGCCCATTGCCCCGGCCTTTTTCACTGTGCCGTCACTGAAGCGGTATTCAGCTCCCGTAGCCTGTGCCGCGTCCTCAATGATATGTATGCCGTGACGGCGGGCAAGATCCATGAGAGGCTCCATATCGGCACACTGGCCGAAGAGATGCACGGGCACTATCGCCCTGGTCCGGGGTGTGATTGCCTTTTCTATTGCCTCAACGCTGATGTTGAAGGTGCCGGGGTCAGGATCAACCAGGACAAGCTTCAGCCCGAGGAGCTCAATCACCTCAACCGTCGCAATGAATGTGAAGTTCGTGGTTATCACTTCATCACCGGGCCTGAGGCCGAGGGCCATCATGGCTATCTGCAGGGCATCGGTGCCGTTGGCGCACGCAATGACATTGCGTACACCCAGGTATCGCTGAAGCTCCTCCTCAAAAAGACGAACATCGGGACCCTTGATGAATGCTGTTGAGCTGATGACGTCCGAAATGGCACTGTCAATGTCTGCCTTAAGCCTCTCATACTGTGTACGGAGGTCAACCATCTCAATCTTTTTCATCGATTTTTCTGTCTCTCTACTGCGAAGATAATGGAATTTATTTTAACCTTTTTTCCCGTTCTCAAATCAGGTTTCTTTTTATCTTTGTTCATTATTGCTTATACATGGCGAGGGATATCAGCGGTTACATCAGGGAGATGCTTTTCAGACACGATTGTGTCATTATTCCGGGGTTTGGCGCGTTTATCGGGAACTTCTTCCCCGCACGGACAGACCGCAGGGAAGGGCTCTTTCAACCTCCCTCAAGGAAGATAACATTCAACCGGCATCTTACAGGTAATGACGGGCTGCTGATAGGTCACATTTCATCAGCACTCGGCACCGGTTACGGTGAAGCCCGCGATATTGTCCTGGAATGGGCTGACGACCTCAGAAGGAAAATCATGGCCGGCAACCCGGTGCCGATAGATCATCTTGGCACCTTCTCTCTCAATTATGAGGGAGCAATAATCTTTGACCCCGACACCACGGTCAATTACCTTCTCTCATCGTACGGCCTGAGCGCCTATCACCGTCAGCCGGTGAAAGGATATGACGTCAGAAAGATGGCTCTCGAGAAACGCCGCGAACCTTCCGTGAACCAGCCTTCGGTAAGGAGCCTGCTTACGAGGGCCGCAGTGATAATACCAATCATGGTGGCCCTGGCACTTGTGCCATTCAATGACCATCTTTTCAAGAGCAATATAGAGGAATCAACCCTCAATCCGCTTGCCAGGGCTGAGCTTGAGTTTAACCGTGCTCAGATTGACGCGGGCAGGACTGCAATAATTACGGAGGAATCCCTTACTGAAGTGCCTGTTCCTGCTGATCGCCCGGGCATTGAAAATACTGACGTTGCAGGCCGCCCTGATGCGGAAAAACCAGCGGTATCTGACCCTATAGTCAGCGAGAGACCTGATCAGCAGGCCCCTGCTGTCAGTGAGAACCCTGTTCTGCAAGCCCCTGCTGTCAGTCAGGCACCCGTCAGGCAGAGCGTCAGCCGTCCGTCACAGGCTGTTGTGGTGGAGGAATATCGGTACCTGCTGATTATCGGCAGCTTCCAGGGTGAGGATAATGCGCTTACAATGGTTGAGCGCCTGCGCAGGCAGGGCTTCGACCCGGAAGTAGCCGGAGGACCTGACGGCTTCCTGCGAGTCAGCGCACAGTCATTCCCGACGCTTGACGAAGCCAGGGTTGTGCTTGATAAGGTCAGGAAGGAATATTCGGGCGCATGGGTGTATAAAAGCAGGGAGTAGGGAATAGGCAATAGGCAATAGTGAAGTCTTCAGGTCATTTCAGGCAGTAGGCAGTAGGCAGTAGTGGTTCAGGTCAGGCCATTACAATCGACAATCGCAAATTCCTGAGGCAATTGGCAGTAGTGGTTCAGGTCAGGCCATTACAATCGACAATCGACAATCGCAAATCGCAAATTCTTCAGACTTTAAGGACTTTCGACTTATTTAACGGTGCTTCCGTTTTTTATTGACGTCTCCGGAACCACAAAGACCAGCTTGCCGCTATCATCCTCGGCGAGCAAAACCATCCCCTTCGATTCGATACCCTTGATGGTCCGCGGCGCCAGGTTGACAATGACCGAGATACTCTTGCCTGGCAGCTCCTCCGCAGTGAAGTGTTCGGCTATGCCCGATACGATGGTGCGCACATCAACACCCGTGTCAACCTTCAGCTTTATGAGCTTTGCGGTCTTGGGGACCTTCTCAGCCTCAAGAATCGTTGCAGTGCGGATATCCATGCGAGTGAACTCTTCGAAGCTGACGTCCTCCTTCTGAGGAATGACCACAGCGCCCTCAGCCGCATTCGCCTTTTTGGTGTCAAGAAGCTTTTTCACCTGTCTCTCAATCTCTTCATCCTCCACCTTGCTGAACATCAGCTCGCCGGAAGAGACCTTGTGCCCGGGCTCGAGAAGGTCAGACCTGCCGGCAGCATCCCAGCTGAGGCCTGTGATTCCCAGCCAGCCCCTCAGCTTATCCATCGAGAAGGGAAGGAAAGGTTCAAGCAGGATGGCAAGGTTGGCAGTTATCTGCAGTGAGATGTACATTATTGTTTTTACGCGGTCAGGATCGGTTTTTACAACCTTCCAGGGTTCCGTATCTGCAAGGTATTTGTTGCCGAGGCGCGCCAGGTTCATTGCTTCGGCCAGCGCCTGCCGGAACCTGAATTCTTCAAGGTTGCTTTCGACGTTCTCCCTGCATGTAGTGATCGAGCTCACCGTGGCAGTGTCATAATCAGTCATTGCACCCGGTGAAGGCACCACACCCTTGTAATAGTTATTGGTCAGAACCAGTGTACGGTTCACGAAGTTACCGAGGATGGCAACAAGCTCGTTATTGTTCCGTGCCTGGAACTCCTTCCAGGTAAAGTCGTTGTCTTTGGTCTCCGGGGCGCTGGCGCAGAGGGCATACCGCAGTGAGTCCTGCTTCCCCGGAAAGTCAATGAGGTATTCATGCAGCCAGACCGCCCAGTTCCGTGACGTAGAGATCTTGTCCGACTCGAGGTTCAGGAATTCATTGGCAGGCACATTGTCAGGGAGGATATAGCTTCCCTCCGCCTTGAGCATTGCAGGGAAGATGATACAGTGAAAGACGATGTTGTCCTTGCCGATAAAATGGATCATGCGTGTCTCAGGGTCTTTCCAGTATTTCTCCCAGTCGGGGGTCAGCTCCCTGGTTGCGGAGATATATCCTATGGGAGCGTCAAACCATACGTAGAGCACCTTTCCTTCAGCACCTTCTACGGGTACGGGCACGCCCCAGTCGAGGTCGCGGCTTACAGCCCTGGGCTGCAGCCCCTGGTCGAGCCACGACTTGCACTGGCCGTAAACGTTGCTCTTCCACTCGGTATGCTCGTCGAGGATCCATTTTCTTAACCAGGGCTCATATTTATCGAGAGGCAGGTACCAGTGCAGGGTGTCACGCATCACCGGCGCACTGCCGCTGATGGTTGAACGGGGGTTAATAAGGTCGGTCGGACTGAGTGATGTGCCGCACTTCTCGCACTGGTCGCCGTAAGCATTCTCATTGGAGCAATGAGGACAGGTGCCGGTGATATACCTGTCTGCCAGGAAGCAACCAGCCTCCTCGTCATAGTACTGGCTGGCGGTCTTCTCAATGAATTCCCCCTGGTCATAAAGCTTGCGGAAGAATTGAGAGGCAGTCTCGTAATGTATTTTATTGGATGTGCGTGAATAGATGTCAAATGATATTCCGAAGTCGCTGAAGGCTTTCTTGTTGAGTTCATGATAGCGGTCAACCACCTCCTGCGGTGTTATGCCCTCTTTCCGTGCCTTGAGGGTGATGGGCACTCCATGTTCGTCTGACCCGCAGATGGAGATGACATCCTCGCCGCGCATCCTCAGGTAACGGGTATAGATGTCTGACGGCACATAAACCCCTGCCAGGTGACCGATGTGTATGGGTCCGTTGGCATACGGCAGGGCCGATGTGATAAGGTGACGCTTGTACTTCTTCATCTGTGACAGGATGTTGCTGTGGTTAATCCGGCAAATATAATGATTTTGGAGAAGAGCCCTGCCGGCGATCACCCCTCCTGGCCGAAGGCAGTGAGCACTTCATGCATATATGTCCTTGAAACAGGTACTATTGTGGGAGGGAGGCTGTCAAGCTCAAGCGCCAGCCCCTCCTTTTCCCTGCGGATCAGTTTGACCTTTTCAACATTCACCAGGTAGGAGCGGTGGCAACGGATGATGGATTCCTGTTTAAGCTCATCCTCCATGGATTTCAGTGTATTGCGGAGCATGAACTTGGTAATCTTATGCTGTGCCTGGTACCAGACGGTGACGTAGTTGTCACTTCCCTGCATGTAGAGTATATCTGAGCGTTTGAGAGACATCCTCAGCACACCCTTTTCATCACGGAGGGGGATCATCGGCTTCTGGCCCGGACCCTCTGCCTGTTCCCTTATCCCGGAAAGCTTGAGCTTGCTGTCATTCCACGAGAACCATAGCCAGAGTATGATATAGGGAAGAACCAGGGTGAGAGAGGTGTGACGCACTGACCTTGCGAGAAGCTCAGGGAAGGTACGGGTATCATCAAGTATCACGACCTCAAAGAGAGTGAAAAAAAGGGCCATTGACACTATCTCCGCCGCAACCCAGACCAGGTAGTGCCATACTCTCAGCTGCAGGCCCCGGCGGACGGAGTGGTACATGATCACCCTGCTGACGGCGACTACCAGCACACCGGCAAGGATAACCCCGCTGGCATAAAGGAAGAGCGACGGCTTTGAGACCTCGAACCATGTGGTCACCCCGAAGGGAGTGTATATGTTAAGGAAGAGCAACGCAAAGCCTGCGGTAAACAGGATTGTCGTAACGATGTTGCCCTTTTCCGTAAAGTATCGCGGCAGTCTGTAATTCAGGTCGATGTTCATCACACGGCTTTCAGGAACAAAATTAACACTTTTGGCGAAGTAAGGGTTTCGGGTGAAAATCAGATGTCGGATTTCACCCCTCAGGGGCTCTTTTTACCCCTGCTGACAGGGTTACGGCCCCCGGGAGTGGAGGGAGCACCTCTTATTTTGTGACCCCGTCCGGATCTGTTTTTTTTGCAGAAAAGTTAATCATGGGATACACCGGGCAGGAGAAGGAATTTGCGGCATACTTCAGGGGGGGAGTGGCGGAAGGCTTAGTCCCGGGCACCGGCATAAGGATTGTGAGCGAGGTGTTTCATTCGTCAGGCAGTTACCGCTACCCTGACATAAATAATGTTGCATCTGTCTTCCGTTCTCTGTTCAGATCGAAGGAGCTGGAGCATTCGAATGATGATTTCCGTTATTACCTCATTATTCCTGACGGCAGCGCCGGCAGAGGCGCCATTATACTCCTTCACGGCCTCAATGAGCGCAGCTGGAACAAGTACATGCAGTGGGGCATGAGGCTGGCAACTGATACCGGCAGGCCCGTAATACTCTTCCCGAGTGCCTATCATATGAACCGTTCGCCACGCAGCTGGATTGACAGGCACCTGATGACGCCGCTGGTGACGGCGCGGACAACACTGCTTCCTGACACACAGCTTTCAACATTCGTCAACGTGGCCCTGAGCACCCGCATGTCATCATCTCCACAGCGCTTCCTCCTTTCAGGGTATCAGACCCTGAGGGACCTGGCCGGACTGACCGCCACCGTCAGGGAGGGCTCTCACCCGCATCTGCCGGGTGGTGGTCCTGTTGACATATTCGCCTATTCGATTGGGGCCCTGGCAACACAGGTGATGATGCTGTCAGGGCCATCGCTGATGCCGGCGGAGAGCCGTATGTTCCTTTTCTGCGGAGGCAGTGCATTCGGCCTTATGAACGGCACCTCGAAGCTGATCATGGACAGCAGGGCTTTCGAAAGACTCGTGAAATTCTATCTCGAGTGGCCGGACGATAAGTTGAGCTCGGATGGCGACCTGTTCATGCAGATACTGAATGGCACAGCTGAGGGAGAGGCTTTCTATGCCATGACCTCGCTCAGCAGGCTGAAGGATGTTGCAGGTGCTCCGTTCACTAATACCGGAGGAAAGCTCAAGGCCATAACTTTTACCGGCGACAGGGTGATACCTGCAGAGGCCGTGTCGGCCACGCTGCAGGGCGCTGACGTGGAGATATGGTCTCCCCAATATCCCTTTACACATGAAAATCCATTTCCGGTGCTCGCCGGAGACAGGTCTTACGAGGTTGACCGGACTTTCGACCGGCTCTTCACCACGGCGGCCGGATTTCTGTCATAAATTGGCTACATTTGGTAGTTCCAACTCAAAAGACCGCTCATGAAAGCTCTTGTTATTCCGCCATATCTTGATGAGGGAGACCTGATCACCATTGTCACCCCGGCAAGTCATATTGATCAGGATCCTGTGCTTAAGGCCGTGAAGATGCTTGAAAAGTCAGGATTCAGGGTGACACTGGGTGAGCATGTATTCACCAGAAGCGGGCCTTTTTCGGGGAGCGACGATGAGAGGCTTCTTGATCTGCAGAAGGCAACTGATGATCGCGAAGTGAAGGCAATACTGTGCTCCAGGGGAGGTTACGGCATGTCAAGGATTGTAGACAGGATAGATTTTTCTGTGCTGAAGAGGCACCCCAAGTGGTATGTGGGTTACAGCGACATCACCTCGCTGCACCTGTGGCTCAATACGGTATGCGGTATCGCTTCGCTTCATGCTGAGATGCCCCTGAACTACTCCGTTCCTGAATGCTCCCCTCTTTGTTATGAGACCATGGTCAGGGCACTTAAGGGCGAGGCGGAGCCCGTGAGATGGACCGCCGCGCATGAGGCGGCATTTGCCGTCACCGGGCCGGTTACAGGCGGAAACATATCACTGATATACAGCCTGAACGGAACGGCGGCCCAGCCTGACACCGAGGGGGCGATACTTTTCATCGAGGAGATCGGGGAGAAGTTCTATCATCTTGACCGCATGCTCACGGCGATGCGTATGACGGGGATGTTGAAAAGCCTCTCTGCCCTGGTGGTCGGAGGGATGGAGAGTATCACCGAGGGAGAGCATGTCTTCAACCAGACGGTTGAGGAGGTGGTTATGAATGTTGTCGGCGGTTACGGTTATCCGGTGCTTTTTAATTTCCCGGCCGGGCATATAAGTGACAACAGGGCGCTGTACCTCGGCCGCGCTGCGCAGATCAGCCAGTCGGGCAGGGAGGCTGTCCTGAGCTGGCATTAATCTGCCGCCTGTTGCCATAGCTTATTGATGATTACCAACACTGCCATGTATATTGCATTCCTCAATGCCTTAATTCTTACTGCCTAACTTTGCCAACACTACTGCCTACTGACTCACTGCCTCTTATTCAGAAGGCTGCAAGCAGCAGGTTGATATCCTTTGACAGTATCCCGAACTTCTGGCCCAGCACCTCGTTGGTGAGGATGCCGTTATAGATATAGACTCCGTCACGCAGTCCGTTGTTGAACTTGAGCATCGGGGTTATGCCGCCCGCGTCGGCTATCTCCTGCATCAGCGGCCTGAAGACGTTGCTCAGCGCTATGGAGGCTGTCTTGGGAACGCGTGAGGGGAGGTTCCACGCTGAATAGTGTATCACTCCGTGCTTCTCGTAGATAGGATCCTTTATTGCCCTGGGCTCAGCCGTCTCGACGCATCCTCCCGTATCAACGCTGAGGTCAACGATGACAGAACCGCGTTTCATCCCCTGGACCATCTCTTCGGTCACATAGAACCATGGCATCAGGATATCCGTTGAGAGAGCTCCTATCAGCACGTCGGCCGATTTAAGGGCTTTTTTCAGCACCTGCGGGTGGAAGGTGGATGTATAGAGCCGCTGTCCGAGCATATTCTGGAAATCGCGCAGGCGGTGCACCGAGGTGTCGAACACCCTGACGATGGCTCCCAGGCCCAGTGCAGCACGGGCAGCAAATTCACCGGCTGTGTTGGCTCCGATTATTATCACCTCCGTCGGTGTCACCCCGGTCACCCCTCCAAGCATCACGCCCTTGCCTCCCGAGGTGGTGCTCAGGTATTCAGAAGCCAGGAGAACCGATGTGATACCGCTTATCTCGCTCATCGACTCAACAACGGGGAACATGCCATCGCTGTCTTTTATCCTTTCACTTGCCAGAGCGGTGACACGCTTCCGCATCATCAGCGACAGCGTCTCCTCTCCCATGGTGGCGGCATTCATGAACGAGATGACTATCTGCCCTCCCCTGAGCATTGAGGCCTCCTTATCGGTAAACGGGGCAATCTTAACGACGATGTCACAGCTGTATATCTGTTGCGAAGTGTCGGCAACAATGGCTCCGTTGTCACTGTACTCCATGTCTGAAAAGCCCGCATTGGCACCGGCGCCTGTCTCCATGAAGACTTCGTGGCCCGCATCGGTGAGGATCTTTACTGCTTCGGGGGTGAGTGCAATCCGCTTCTCATCATCATGAAAGTCATGCGGCATTCCAAAAGACATACGCCGCCTGCTCACGGCTTTCTCAATCAGCTCTTCCCGCGGCATGAACGCGCTTCTTGACGGTTCATTCATTAGGCTTCATTTTAAGAGGTTAAACGGAAGATAATTATCAGCAGATCAAATTTAAGATTTTAATCGGAGAGAATACAAAAGGCACATGATAATTAAGAGTGTAGTGATAATCACGGCTGATACCTTCGGGGGTTCTGCTGTCGCCATCCCTGGATGGGGTACATGTTTTTCAGTGGTTCTGCTGCCGCTATCCCTGGATGGGGTCTATGGTTTCGATGACCCGTCTTCCGTCTTCCATGACAGTTATTGACAGCCTGAGTGTTTCTGACGGCAGCAGCGGTTCTATGAGTTCCGGCCATTCCATGAAACACGGAGAGGCAGAATCAAAGTACTCCTCGATGCCGAAATCGAGCACCTCGGAGATTTTTTTTATCCTGTAGAAATCGAAGTGAAAGACCGGGAGGTCACCGGGGCGCCTGTATTCATTGATGAGGGTGAAGGTGGGGCTGGTGACGGTGTCTGCGACGCCCATCTCATGACATAAAGCCTTAATGAAGGTGGTTTTGCCTGACCCCATCTGCCCGTAGAAGGCGAATATCCTTTTGCCTGCCGTATCCCTGAGGAAGTGTCTCGCCGCCTCGCGCAGCCGGCTTTTGTCCGTTATCACGATCTTCATGCGGCAAAAATAGCTTTTATACCGGCTCGAGCATCACAAGGGGCAGCATCATCTCCTGGAGGGAGACGCCCCCGTGCTGAAATGAGTCACGGTAGTATGAGACTATATGGTTGTAGTTGTTCGGATAGACCAGGAAGTCATTGGCGCAGGCGAAGATATATCTCGAGGTGATGTTGGTCATTGGCAGTCCCGCCTTTGCCGGTGCTGTTATCTCAAACAGGTCGCGGGCATTGTAATCAAGGTTCCTTCCGGTCTTGTAGCGCAGGTTCATTGATGTCTGCCTGTCACCCACCACCTTGACGGGCTTCTGTACCTTCACCGAGCCATGGTCGGTAGTGATCACCACCCGTGCTCCCTTTGCAGATACCTGCCTGAGGAGTTCGAGCAGCGGGGAGTGGATGAACCACGAGTGAGTAAGCGATAGCCATCCGGCTTCATCACCGGTCATGTCACGGATAACGCCAACATCTGTCCGGGCATGGCTCAGCATGTCAACGAAGTTATAAACCACGACATTAAAATCATTTGCCAGGAGCTGTGGTATTTTATCATTCAGGCTTCTTCCATCGGCGTCAGAGATGATCTTGTTGTAAGTCCACCTGCAGCCCAGACCTGCCCTCTGAAGGTTTTTCGCCAGCAGCTTCTCCTCGTTGAGGTTCTTGCCCTCGTCTTCATTGTCTCCTATCCAGTATTCCGGCATGAGCTCACCGATGGCGGCAGGCATCAACCCTGCAAAGAGTGAGTTGCGCGAATACTGCGTCGTGGTGGGGAGGATGCTCAGGTAGAGCTCTTCGGAGACGGTGCGCATGACATGGCTCAGGTCAGCGGCAATGGTCTGCCACTGGTCGAGGCGCATGTTGTCAACGACGATGAAAAAGAGCGGTGATTCTTTCCCGATAAGGGGGAAGATCCGTTTTGACATCACTGCAGGTGAGATGAGAGGCCTGTCTGATGCCTCGGCAGAGATCCACCGCAGGTAATTATTGGAAATGTATTTTGCAAATGCCCTGTTGGCATCCGACTCCTGCATGCGCAGCACCTCCCTCATGCCGGTGTCAGATGACCTTATCAGTTCGGACTGCCAGAAGGTGAGCCTGCGGTACAGATCGCTCCACTGCCCGAAGTTTGATGCGGAAGAGATCATATCGGCTATTGATCCGAACTCTTCCCTGAAGACAGTGGTTGTCTGGCGTGTGACTATATCTCCGGTATCGAGGATGCGCTTGAGGGTGAGCAGTATCTGCTGCGGTTTGACAGGCTTGATAAGATAATCGGCTATCTGGGAGCCTATTGCTGCCTCCATTATATCCTCCTCCTCGCTCTTGGTTATCATCACCACCGGGATCGAAGGCCTGATGGCCTTGATGCGGCGGAGCGTCTCTATTCCGCTCAGTCCGGGCATGTACTCGTCGAGGAATATGATGTCATAGGGTTTGTCGACGATCATGTTAATAGCATCATTACCTGACTGGCATGTATCGGTCTCGAAACCCTTCTCTTTAAGGAAGAGGATATGAGAGCGGAGCACCCCAACCTCGTCATCGACCCACAATATCCTTACCTGTCTCATTTGCTTCCCCTCATGTCACCGGTTGTTATTATACTCCTTCGCGTAGAAGATGCTGTACCTGTCAATATTCTTGTTTTCCCTGAGCTTTGACAGGTTGTCGCGGCTGATGAGGTAAGGCGTCAGGGCGGCATCGGCTGCTCCCCTGATGCTTTCCGCCGGATTGAATGCGCTGAGCCATGCGGCAGCCTCACCGGCATTAGTGAAGGGTCCGGTTGCGATCAGTATATACCCAAGGTCAACGACAGTGCCCTCCGTGGTATAGTTTTTATCGGCAAAATTGTCAAGGTTATAGTTGATGAGGTCAAATACCATCTGGTTCATGTTTGCCTGGAAATTTCGGGCAACGATAATGACATAATGCGGTTGCAGCATGTCAGCATCATACAGTTCCTCAGCGATGCGGGTATCCTCAGCAATCTTTATGGCCGGGATCTCCTTCCTGAGGAAGTCGTTTATCTCTGCGGCCCGTTGTCCTTCCGGGGTGGAGGGGAACCTGGCCACCAGTGAGTCAAGTTTTTCCTTGTATGCCATCTCTCCTGACAGGGCGCCTGTGGCCATGGCATCAAGGAGCATGAATTTGGGTACAAGCTCTTCGCCGGCGAAGAGCTTCACAGCCTCGTTGGCGATGGCCTGCGTCTCTGAGTATCGTCCTTCAGTGAAAGCCTGGTATGCCGTCTCATAGCTCCTTGAAGCCCTCGCTGCCATCTCCCGGTGTTTTGTTACATAGTCAGGGTCGGAAAGTATCCGGGCAAACTCAGAACCGGGGAATGAAGCCAGCAGGTCAGCCCTGCGTCTATCGGCACGTGCAGGGTCATAGGTGCGGAGCAGGCGGTAGAGTTCATACAGGGCCTCAGCCTTGATATTATCATCACTGCCCGTGCGCGAGGCCTCCTCGAACGAACTGGCAGCGGCAAGGGTATCAGCCATTCTTGATGCCAGTGTTTTTCCCTCTCCCAGCAGTGCTGCAGCGCTTGCATTTGCGGAGCTTCTCATAAGCGAGTCTGACAGCGGAAGATTGCGCAGGTAATACTCTTTGGTCCTCTGCGGGTCGACGCCGGCACTGTCGCTCTGCTTTCGCTCCTCACCGTTTTCTGAGGCAGAGCTGTTGCTGAATGCGGCGCGTGCCTTGTTCGCCCTGCGCCAGTTGTCTTCAAGCCTTCTGTCGCCCCAGCGGCGTTTGAACTCTGTACGGCCGAATGTGAGAGCAGTCTGGTTGTAGAAATACCATCCTCCCTCTGCGGAGATGGCTCCGCGGTATCGCTGCTCATTCTCATAGTATTGGCCCATGTTGTACCTGTCACTACCTTCACCTGTCCGGGCTTTTGTCTGTGCCTCCTCATAGGAACGAATGATTCCGGCAATAAGTGCGTCACGCTCGGCGGCGCTCATCCCGGCCACCCTGCGCAGGCTGTCCTCGGTTACAACCACATTGTGGAAGCCGGCATACTCGCCAAGGTCTGAGGCCCTGCGGCTGATACTGGTATAATCGGGGAACCGGTTATCAACCAGGGAGGCGATGCTGTCATAATAGAGTGATGCCGTCATGTATTCCGGAAGGGCATAATAATGTTCGCCCAGCGCGAGGTATGAACGGGCCTTCTGGCGGGTGTTGACCGTAGTGCTGGCGGCTGACTGCGACCAGAGCCTGAGGGCCTCGTCAGTGTTGCCCATCCTCTTTTCCAGCTCACCGAGGGCAAAATAGATCTGGTCAAGGTAGTCCTTATTCTTTGAGTCACGCAGCATCCTGCGCAGTGATTTTCTGAGGTCATCAACGTCACCTTGCGATATGTCGGCGACTCCGGCAAGGTTTATGCCTGCGTTGAACTCCAGTTCGTATGAAGGGTTCATGCGCATCACCTGGCTGAACCAGCGGGTGGAGAGCGCATTTTCGCCGGCTGCCTTGCATACCTGGGCCAGGAGATAGGTCAGACGCACTTTTGTGTCCTTGTCTCCCGTGAAATCCACGGCTTTGGTCAGCGGTTCCATGGCATCTCCGAACCGTTTCTGCCGCAACAGGATGTCAGCCCGCGTCGAGTAGTACATGGCCCTGAGTGCCCCCGAAAGGTTGTCCGGGTCACTAATCTCCTGAAGCAGTCGTGATGCCTCGCTGTAATTCCCTTCCTCGGTCTGGATGCGGGCCATCCATATGCCCGCCTCTGTCTTCAGGTCAGTGTCAGTGGTAATACTCACGGCATATGACAGGGATGACCTTGCTGCCATGAAATTCTTCTCGTAAAACTGCGCTTTGGCCATCAGTAAATAAGCGTCGTCGACCCACTCATTGTACTCACGCCTGTTATAAAACTCATCACTCCGTGCATTGCCGCCCCTGCGCCCCTTTTCGGACGGTTTGGCGGTGATGGAGTGGAGCGAGATCACCTTAGAGGCCTTCTGTATGGCCCGCTCCATATCCGGAGAGGCTGCCCGGGCCGACTCGTCGGAGGAATACTCGAACACCGGGATGAGGGTACTGTAATCATCACGGTGCGATGATTGTACTTTCTTCACCCCGGCCTTATAGGCTTCGTTCCCGTTGAAAAAGATGTTATACTTGGAGATCAGCGAGTTGTAAAAACGGCTCGCGCCGGTGTTCTTTTCCACGGAACAACCGGCAAGAATCAGGGTGAGCAGGATGCTCACCGCTGCAATGAATTCTTTATGCCGTAATCTCAAATAATGACGGTTTATACTCTATAACTGAAGAGGTGCGGTAATAGTATTCAAAGTTAAGAAAAAGAGGCCATAAATGGGGTGCTGATGCCCGGGGCGGCAGCAGGCTCATTTCATCTCCACTCTCTTTGTCGGAGCCATCTCCGCGTTGCGCTTCTCAACCTGGCTGATGATGGCGTCGGCAAGGTTCATGAAGGCGAGACCTGTTTCGTTGTCATTCAGCGCTGCCGGTGTGCCCGTGTCGCCGCCGTCGCAGATGCTCTCGACGATGGGTATCTGACCCAGCAGTTCGGTGCCGCTCTCGGCGGCGAGCCTGCTGCCGCCCTCCTTGCCGAAGATATAGTATCTCCGGCCTGGCAGCTCGGGAGCAACGAAGAACGACATGTTCTCAACCAGACCAAGCACCGGCACATTGATGGCTTCACTGCGGAACATGGCTATCCCTTTACGGGCGTCAGCCAGCGCCACCTCCTGGGGAGTAGTCACCACTATCGCTCCTGTGACAGGCACCTCCTGAACCAGTGTGAGATGGATGTCGCTTGTTCCGGGAGGCAGATCGAAGATGAGGTAATCAAGCTCACCCCAGTCGCCCTGGGTGATGAGCTGCTTGAGAAAACTGCTTGCCATAGGGCCGCGCCAGATGACAGCCTCGCTGCCTTTGACGAAGAATCCGATGGAAAGAATCCTGACACCATACTTTGTCATCGGGATGATGAGGTCACTGCCGTTTTCATTGCGCACGTCGGGACGGTAGGTCTCCGCATTGAACATTCTCGGCACCGAGGGACCGAAGATGTCAGCGTCAAGGAGTCCGGTGGCATAACCCTTGCGTGCCAGCGCCACCGCCAGGTTGACGGCAACGGTTGACTTACCGACACCGCCCTTGCCCGATGAAATGGCAATAATGTTCTTCACCCCGGGGAGGATGTCTCTTTTGGGAGGGACCGTCTTTTCAACCACGATCTTTGGCCTGACCTCAATAGAAGAGATGACGGCGTCAGGCCCCAGCACCTCCTTTACGGCCCTGACACAGTTGCTCTTGATCGATGTGAGGAAGGGGTCATTTGACTTTTCCGGGACGAGTACTATGGCTATTCCTTTTTCCGTAACAGATATATCTCCCACCATGCCGAGGGTGACGATGTCACTTCCTTTTTCAGGATGAGTGACCATCTTCAGGGCTTTTAAAATGTTTTCTTTTTTATACATGGCATTTAATTATGATTATGTGACTTCACTACAATAATTAATCCTCTACGAGGAATAGATTATTTGTATAACTATTTAATCTACAATACTATATGCGCTACGCGCAATTTTTAAACTACTGCCTATTGCCTATTGCCTTGAAAGACTGCTGACTGAAGACTGTGGACTGAGGACTTTACTATTGCCTATTGCCTACTGCCTACTGCCTTCTTACTTTGATTAACACATCAGGCTTATCAGAGTTCAACTGCCGGATCCCAGAACCTCTCCCTGAACTCGAGGACCACATTTTCACTTACCGTGAATCCTTCGTTTTCAAGCAGTTGCTGCATGGTCGATGAGTTGCCGAAGTGATGTTTACCGGTTAGCATCCCGTTGCGGTTTACCACCCGGTGAGCGGGGATGAGTCCGGGCAGCGAGTGTGAGGAGTTGAGTGCCCAGCCTACCATCCTGGCCGATCGTGCGGTGCCCAGGTACCTGGCTATGGCGCCGTATGACGTTATACGTCCGCGGGGTATCAGCCGGGTGACATCATAAACGCGGCTGAAGAAGCCTTCGTTGTCAGCCGCGGGGATTGATGATCTCTTTTTCATCAGGAAGTCTGAATGACAGGTATGTGATAGGGACTCCCTGCTTAAGGAAGATCTCTTCATAGAATGTTCTAATGGAAAGCATCGGGTCATCCGGCATCTCTGCATATAGATCCGTCACTGACGTAATGATCTCCAGTTGGTTGGCATGTACCACAGAGAGGGTATAGTCATACAGCTCCCTGCTGTCTGTCTTCAGGTGAATGATGCCGTTATCCTTCAGGTACTGCCTGTAGAGGTTCAGGAAAAAGGGTGCCGGCAGCCTCTTTTTTTCTCTAACCCTCTTGGGCTGGGGGTCAGGGAATGTAATCCATATTTCATCAACCTCGCCGGGAGCAAAAAAGGAGCCGGTAAACTCAATACGGGTACGCAGGAAGGCGGCATTTGGCATCTGTCTCTGGTGTAATTCCTTTGCTCCTCTCCACATCCTGGCTCCCTTGATGTCTATGCCGATGAAATTCCTGTCAGGATATTTACCGGCCAGCCCGACGGTGTATTCGCCTTTGCCGCAGCCCAGTTCAAGAACAATAGGATGGTCGTTGCCAAACCAGTCGCTTCGCCACTTTCCCTTAAGCAGATGATCATTTCTGAAAGCCTCTTCAAATGAAGGTTCGATCACATGGTCGAAGCCTTTCATCTCAGTCCACCGTGCCAGTTTGTTCTTTCCCAAAGCCTTTATTATCTGCCCCTGACCTCTTTCCGGGATATCCTCATTGCCATGTCATAGACCCCATTCAGGAGAGTGTCACGCATGCCGTGTTCGATGCTGAAGTAGTATTCGCCCTGTTCGGGAAAGAAGACATTTGACTTATAAGGGATGGCCAGTTCCCGGAGGTCTCCTGCCCCTCTGCCGAGCCACCTGCCCTTTTCATCGGTAACCATGGCTTGAAGGGTGTCAGTGACGGTGGTGCCTGACGGGAAGGTGGTGACAACGAAGAGATACATGTTACGGTAGGGGTAGTCGGTTGATGTCCGTACCGAGAGGTCAATGTTATATGTTCTGACTGTATCGCCGATTGTACAGTTAAATCTTGCAGGGTCGTACATGCTCCACTGCCTGTCATCAAGCCTGTAGTTGTCTGAGAAGAGGGTGTTCCTGTCACATGCGAGGGTGATGACTGCCAGCATGATGCCGGCAACAATTATGCTACTTCTGCCTCTTCTCATTTCTCCGGTGATATGGTTTGTTTCTGCCCTTGCCTTCGCGCTGGTTGCTTTTTGTTTCGAACCGTGTCAGTCCGCTGTTCTGCAACAGCAGGTCGTTCCCTTTTCCGATTGCATTGTTTGCCGGGGTCGCCAGCAGGTTATCCGGCTTGATCCCTTTCCTGTTGAGCTGTATGATCTCGCGAACCCGGGCTACCGGCACTGGTGTAAGGTTGACAGCCATGCGTGGGTCTGAAGAGTACCAGTAGATACCGGTATGGACCTCCATCTTCATGAAGTGGGCTGTTCCTCCTGCCAGTTCGAGGGTTATCTCTTTCGAGGGGTAGTCTTTCTGTGCGTCTATGTAACAGTCGAGCTCATAGCTGAGGCAGCACTTCAGCTTACCGCACTGTCCGGCCAGCTTCTGGGGGTTAAGTGACAGGTCCTGATAGCGGGCATGTGATGTTGTTACAGACATGAAATTAGTCACATGGGTTGAGCAGCAGAGCTCGCGTCCGCAGGTGCCTATGCCGCCTATCCGGCCTGCCTCCTGGCGGGCCCCTATCTGCCTCATCTCTATCCTGATGTGAAACTCGTCGGCAAGTACCTTGATCAGCTGGCGGAAGTCAACCCTCTCATCGGCAAGGTAGTAGAAGATCGCCTTGGTCTTGTCGCCCTGGTACTCTACATCGCCTATCTTCATTGCCAGACCCAGGTTCTCGGCTATCTTCCTTGACCTGAGCATGGTGTGTTCCTCAAGCTTCTTTGCCTCTTCCCACTTCTGCAGGTCGACCGGTCTGGCTTTCCTGTAGACCTTCTTCATTTCGTCAACTACCGGCCTTACCTTCATCTTCTTCAGCTGCTCCATGACAAGGAATCCGGTCATGGAGACGTATCCGATGTCATGGCCGGGCGATGCCTCCACGGCGACGACGTCATCAATCTCAAGCTTCAGCCCGTTCACATTACGGTAAAAACCCTTGCGCGTGTTTTTGAACCGTACTTCGATTATCTCATTGTATCTGGGGTCGAAAGGCAGCCCGGCAAGCCAGTTGTATTCATTCAGCTTGTTTGCTCCGGGGTGTTTTTTTATTTCAGGTGGTGAAGGCTCATCGCCTCCCTGTACCTGTATATCTTCGTGTGTCATGACGTCAGGTTATATGTGCCGGATGCGGGGTCCGAAGATCCTTTAACCGGAGAGCGCATGCAAAATTAGGAATAAATGCGCTATTATCAAGTGATTCCCTTCAGTTACCTGATAAGTCTCAATGTCTTCAGCGCCAGATCGAGGAATATCATTTTGGTGTTGCCGTTGCTCTCGACGTGTGCAAAGGCAAGGTTGAACTCCCTGTTAAGGGCATTGATGTTATTCTCATTGATGAACGGATGAAACTTCTGCGAGAAGTCGTCTTCGCTCTGTGTCAGATGGACAAGTTTATTTTCCTTACCCCCGAAATTCAATATAAAGTTCTCACGAATCATTCTCAGGGCGTAGGAGAGGAAGCTCTTTTGTCTCTCCCTTCCCAGCGCGGCCGTCTCCTCGGACCATGTCACGAGCGACTGTATGTCACGGGTATAGGCTGTGCGCATCAGTCGTGTAAAACGGTCGAGGTGTACGGTTGTATTATCATCCTCACGGGCCAGCTCCATGGCTCTGACCATGTTCCCGTTGGCAATGGAGGCTATCTCCGATGAACGCACCGGGCCCAAACCGGTAGTTTTCTCAAGGTGAGCGCTCAGATCGTCCGATGAGATGGCGGGGATACGGATATGCTGACACCTTGAGGTTATTGTGGGCAACAGCCTGTCATCCTCCTCGGAGACAAGGATAAAGAGTGTTCTTGCTGGGGGCTCCTCAATCATCTTGAGAAGCTTGTTGGCTGTTTCGGCATTCATCTTCTCAGGGAGCCAGATGATCATGATCTTGAAGTCGGACTCAAACGATTTGAGACTGAGCTTGCGTATTATCTCCGCAGCTTCGGCAACGGGAATCAGCGCCTGTTCATTGGCCACCTCCATCGCTTCAGTCCAGGTGCTCAGCGAGAACCAGGGTGACCTGAGAACCATGGCACGCCACTGTGCAATAAAGGTATCACTCACCGATTCGGTGCCGGCCTTTTTCTTTATTACCGGGAAGACAAAGTGGAGGTCGGGATGGATCAGCTTGTCATATTTAACGCATGAGGGACAGACGCCGCAGGCATCTTCCGCGGTCCGGCTTTCACAGCTTATGTATCGTGCAAATGAAAGGGCTATTGCGAACTTGCCGCTGCCCTCCGGCCCATAGAAAAGAAGTGCATGACTGACACGGTTCTCCGCTACGGAGCTTCTCAGCCTGTCAATTACTGCCTTTTGTCCTGGTATCTGCGAAAAGTTCATCCTGCCCTGCCGTTGACGGAGAGCAAAAATAGTAAAAATAAAGTGAAAGACCCTGATCAGAGAGCTGCAAGAACACTGTCATAATCAGGTTCCTGTGCGATCTCGGGGACCAGCTGGGTATATTTTACAACTCCCTGCTCGTCAATAATCACGATGCTCCGGGCATAGAGTCCGGCAAACCCGCCGTCAATAATCCCGATTCCATAGTCCTTGCCAAAAGCGCTGTCACGGAAGCCTGACAGGGTGGTCACATTGGTTATTCCTTCCGTTGAACAGAAGCGGCCATGAGCAAAAGGGAGGTCCTTTGTAATGGCCAGTACCACGGTATTGTCCATACCTGCTGCCAGCTGGTTGAACTTGCGGAGGGCGGTGGCACATATCCCGGTGTCGAGGCTGGGTGAAATATTAAGAATTACTTTCTTGCCTTTCAACTCTTCAAGCGTCAGCTCTCCGAGATCTGATTTTACAAGTCTGAAACCAGGAGCCCTGGTGCCTTTTGCAGGCAGTTCACCGTATGAATTGACGGGATTGCCTTTTAATGTGATCTTTGCCATATTGAATGAATAATTTGTTAGTTAATAATTTGGCCTGTTTTGCCGCTGATTGTATCCGGTCACCTTTAATGTTGTTAAAGCTTCATGGTTTCACCTCAAAGTGACACATTTTTTGTTTACTATTTACTTAACAAACATGGCCGGCATTTGTTTACATTTTAAATAAACCCTCATTATTGAGCGGGGTTTTCCGAGATAGCCATTAACTTATTATTTTTGCATGATAGAAATGAATCGTAAACAATTAATATGAAATTTTATGAAACTTATTGACGACTTCAATTTTAAAGGCCTTAAAGCTATTGTCAGGGTCGATTTCAACGTTCCGCTCGACAAGAAGACCCGTGAGGTCACTGACGATAACCGCATCCGAGGTGCGCTCAGGACCATAAAGAAGATTGCAGGTGACGGCGGATCGGTGATACTGATGTCACACCTCGGCCGTCCCGAGGGGGTCATGGAAAAATATTCCCTCAAGCCGGTGTTGCCGGTTCTCGAGAATCTGCTTGGCATGAAGGTCGCCTTTGCCCCGGACGCGCTTGGTGATGAGGCAGTTGCCATGGCTGCAGCCCTGAAGCCCGGAGAGGTTATGATGCTTGAGAACGTCAGGTTCTATCCTGAGGAGGAGGGCAAGCCGATCCTCCCGGAGACGGCCACCGATGAGGAGAAGAAGGCTGCCAAGGCGGCACTGAAGGTGAAGCAGAAGGAGATGGCGAAGAAGCTGTCAACATATGCCGACATATATGTCAATGACGCCTTTGGAACAGCTCACCGGGCTCACGCCACAACAGCTGTCATAGCTGACTTCTTTCCTGAGGACAAGAGGATGTTCGGGTTCCTTATCAACAGCGAACTGAAGGCGATGGACAAGGTGCTCAGAAGCTCGGAGAAACCCTTTACGGCTATAATGGGCGGTGCAAAGGTCTCTGACAAGATAGCAGTCATCGAGAACCTGCTTGACCTGGTTGACAACCTCATCATCGGGGGAGGCATGACATATACCTTCATGAAGGTCATGGGAGGCAGGATAGGCAACTCACTATGCGAGGACGACAGGCTGGAGATGGCCAAGGACATCATTGAAAAGGCCAGGGAAAAGGGGGTGAACCTGATCTTCCCCATCGACAGCGTCAACGCCGACAGGTTTGATCCGGAGGCCAACGTCTACATCTCGGCCATTGACGATGTTAACGACGGGTGGATGGGACTCGATATCGGGGAGGAGAGTATAGAGCTCTTTTCGAAGGTGATCAGCAATTCCAAAACCATCCTGTGGAACGGCCCGATGGGGGTTTTTGAGATGGCCCAGTTCGATGACGGTACCAAGGGTATTGCCAATGCAGTGGCTGAGGCCACAGACGCGGGTGCCTTCTCGCTTGTCGGCGGTGGCGACTCCGTGGCGGCAGTCAACATTATGGGTCTTGCTGACCGGATCAGCTACGTGTCGACCGGCGGTGGGGCCATGCTTGAATACATGGAGGGCAAGAAGCTGCCCGGCATCACTGCCATAAGAGGAGAATAATGAAGCATTGGCTCATACCGGCACTGACAGTCATGCTCCTGTTTACGGGGTGTGGAGGGGATGAACAGAAGAATTCAGGGACGATCACCCTGACAAGTGAGTTGTATGAGGCCGATTCTTATTATTACGCGCTTGGACTCTCTTTTGACGAGGCCGGGGCGGTCCCGACGCTTCCCGATCAGTACAGGGCTGACATCACAGTGCAGGCAGGCCCTGTCACCAGTGGCGGCCCTGTAGTACCATTCATGAGTGCCAACACCCTCAACCCTCCATTTGCGCTTGTTGGAGAATATGCGTCGGAAGGAGAGGCAAGGAACGCCTTCGACGGGCTTAAGAGTATAGGCACCGTCTCCTGGATCGATCTTGCGGCTCCGCTGAAAGCTAACCAGGTCTGGGTGGTCAGAACACGCGATAATAAATACGCCAGGCTGAGGATCATAAGTGTATCCATCACCGCCACTCCGGCACTACTGGCAACCTGCAGGTTTGAGTGGGGGTATCAGCCTGACGGAACGGCGACATTCCCGTAGCGATTATGAAGTCACCATTGACTGAAGAGATCTTCAAAGTAACCGACGCTCAGTCATTTGAGAAGGTGGCTCTGGAGATCTTTCGTTTTCAGGCTGCGCGATGCCCTGTTTACAGGGAGTATATTAATCTTCTGGGTATTGACATTGACGGTGTTGTTGATATTTTTTCCATACCGTTCATGCCTGTCTCCTTCTTCAGGGATCATGTCGTGATGACAGGAGGGGGAGAGCCTGAAAGAATCTTTCTCAGCAGCGGTACGGCCGGGATGAGGCAGAGCCGGCACATGGTAAAGAGCCTGGCGTTATATGATGATAGCCTGGAGCGTGCCTTCAGAATCTTCTACGGTGATCCGTCGCACTATGCCATAATGGGATTACTGCCTTCATACCTCGAGAGGGAGGGCTCGTCACTGATTTATATGGTCAGCAGGCTGATGGCACTTTCGGGCAATGACAACGGGGGTTTCTTCCTCGGTGATCATGCCGGGCTGCTCCGTTCCATTGAAAAAGCACGGGCTGCCGGGTTTAAGGTTCTGCTCATAGGGGTGACCTTTGCACTGCTTGACCTTGCGGAGAACGATCCAGGCGATTACAGTGATGTGATCATCATGGAGACTGGCGGTATGAAGGGGAGGCGGCGTGAGATGGTCCGCGAGGAGCTCCATGAGATACTCCTCAGTGCCTTCGGGGTGCCTTCTGTTCATTCAGAGTATGGAATGACGGAACTGTTGAGCCAGGCGTATTCAAAGGGTGAGGGGCTCTTCATGACTCCGCCATGGATGAAGGTGCTGATACGCGACAGCCATGACCCGGCGTCTCATTCCGCAAGGGCTGGCGCTGCGGGAGGCATAAGCGTCATTGACCTGGCAAACATTTACTCATGTTCCTTTATTGCCACGGCTGATCTCGGCCGTATTCATCACGGCGGCCTCTTCGAGGTCCAGGGCCGGTTTGACGAAGCCGATATCAGGGGATGTAATCTGCTTGTGAATTAGGCAATCATATCAGGCAGTAGGCAGTAGGCAATAGGCAATAGTGAGAATTTGCCCGGAGGGCATATGGTATGGTAGATCAAGATGATGAGACGATACTATTGCCTGTAGGGCATATAGTATTGTCTGTATCGTCAGATTCCCAGTTTGGTTTTTATAGCGGCCGGAACGGCGTCCTTGTGCACCATGATGTAGATGGTCTTGGCCCTGACGAAGCTCTCAGACATGTTCAGATAACCGCCGTGAGGGTTCCTGTCAGTTCCCCATGAATTCTTGGTGATATAGTATTTCGTGCCGTTCTGGTCCTTCACGATGCCTGTCAGGTGCATCAGGTGGTCATCGGTGGTGACAAAGGTTTCGTACCCTTTCTGGCGGATCTCCTGTGTTACATCAATTTCAGGGTTAGGTTTATCGAAGGTTCCGGGAATGGGTGTGCGGTCTGCCTGGGCGCCTTCAAACCGGGCACGGTCTGTCATCGCAGGGAGATCCATTTTAGATATATCAGGATTGACGGCCACGCCGTTGGCATGGGAGAATCCCCTTTCGCTTACATCGCCGTCCCAGTTAACGGTGAATCCGTTGTTAAGAGCGTAATCCATGATCTGGATGAGCTCGTCAAGCGGGACATTGTGAAAGCGGTTCATCTCCCAGTTGTCAGGCACCTCGAGGAGACCTTCGGTATAGAAGGGGAAATGGGAGAATGACGTTATGTGTACATAATCATCCATATTCAGGCCCAGGCTGGCTGCAAATGTCTTCGGGGTGTAGGTAAGGCCTTTGTATGTGAACGATTCCGGCTGCTCACCAAGGTAGATGTCGAGTATGGCATTGACCACCTCATCCGACTCCTTGCTGAGACGCTTCATTTTGACCGGCACGGTTGTCACAACATCGATATATGACTGCAGTTCACGGTGGTTGTGCACCGGGGAGTCGTAGCTGATGCCGGGATATGCCTCCTGAGGCACCACACCCTCCTCGATGAAGACCCTCATCCATGACGGAGAGAGGCTTCCCTCGCCCAGATTGCCCTTACCCTGGCGGAGGTAATTGTCCTTAATCCTGTTTTTATAAGTTTCATTTACGATGAACATCTCTGCGAGGTCATACTCTCCTTTTCCCATACGGATCAGTTCCGACTCCATGAATGAGGTTGTAGCGAAACACCAGCAGGTACCGGTGGCGGATTGATTTTTAACAGGCGTGGCAGGCAATGAGACAACTGTGGTGAATTTGTAGCCTTCAGGTTTGGCCTCCTCCTGTTTTTTGGCCTTCTGTGCATGCATCGGGGCAATCACGAGCGCCATTGCAACCAAAGTGTAGATAGTCCTCTTCATATGTAATTTTTTTAATCGGTTTTGCTGAAAGATCAAAAATATTCAAATAATCTGAACCCGGAAATGTTTTTGAGCAGGCTTGATAACCGGTTGAAGCATCAGACAGTAGGATAGTATGCGTTCTCAATGTGGTCAATCTCCATGCCTGCTCCCCTGGTGATAACGGTTATTATGTCAAACCTGGCCTCTTTCACCAGCCCGTTTCGGTTTATGTAGTTGGAAGCCGCATTGATTATGGTTCTCTGCTTGGGCACATTGACCGCCTCTGCCGGATGGACCTGGAAGTCAGCCGACCGGGTCTTGACCTCCACAAATACTATGAAGGCATTGTTTTCGGCGATGATGTCAATCTCAGTCTTTCCCGACCTCCAGTTCCGGTCGCGTATCGTGTAGCCGTTCTTCATGAGGTAAGCGGCAGCCAGTTCTTCGCCCCTGCGGCCCAGTGAGGCTCTGTCGCTCATTTCAGACTTCAATGAGCCGGTTTTTCTGAGGTTCTGTCGCTCATTTCAGACTTCAATGAGCCGGTTTTTTATGGCGTAGAGGATAAGGCTCGCTGTGTTTTTCGATCCGGTTTTAGCCAGCAGGTTCGCCCTGTGCTTGTCTACAGTGCGCTTGCTGATGAACAGTGTGTCAGCGATCTCGTGGTTCGACAGTCCTTCGCATATCTTGAGCAGGATTTCCTTCTCGCGCTTTGAGAGGCTTGAGCTCTTTTCCTCCTGTTCCCTGTTCTTGATCCTTTTAATGACGTGGTAAAGCAGTTCCTGTGAGAAGTAGTTTCCGCCCCTGTGCACAGCGATGATCGCGTCATGCACGTCGGAGATATCTGAGTCCTTGAGGATGAATCCCTTAGCCCCTGCGTCAACCATACGGTAGTAATACTCCTCCTCGCCGTACATTGAGAGCGCAATGACTTTTGTGTCCGGAGCCTGGCGTGTGAGCTGCGCTGTTGCTGCCGCACCGTCCATCTCCGGCATGCTTATATCCATGAGGACGATATCTGCGGGGCAGGCCCCGAGTATCCTCAGCAGTTCAGCGCCGTTGGATGCTTCGGCAACCACATCGAAATCCTCATAGGCTCCGAGAAGGATCTTCAATCCGTTTCGAAAGAGCTGATGGTCATCAGCCAGGGCGATCCTGATTTTTTCCATTGTCTCTACAATAGTATATCCTCTACGAGGAAATAAATAAAATATAACCTACAGTTCTACAATACTTTATGCCCTACGGGCAATTATCCACTACTGCCTACTGCCTACTGCCTACTGCCTATTGCCTATTGCCTATTGCCTACTGCCTGATCTCACTGGTCCACCCTGATCAGGGCGCTGGTTCCCTTTCCCTGTGAGCTCTCCAGTACAAAGACCCCGTCGACCGATCTCACCCTGGTCTCGATATTCGGTATGCCCATCCCTGTCATCTCCTCCGACGATAGTCTCTCCATGTCAAAACCCCGGCCGTTATCAAGATACTGCAAGGTAATGATTTTTTGATGTCGCCGCAGGTCCATCTCTATCTTTGAGGCGCCGGAGTGTTTCATTCCGTTGTTGATCAGCTCACAGGCGGCCCTGTAGACAACCACCTCCTTGTCGGTGTCAAATCTTTCGCCCTCCATGTTTGTTCTGAACTCGATGTTTACACTCCGGGTTGAATTGACCTTTGCGGCAAATGTACTGATGGCGCTGGCCACGCCAAGGTTGGCGAGTACATGAGGACTCATGTTGTTGGATATCTCCCTTATTGTGCTCAGGGCTTCATTCACCACATGGTTGGTGTTGTTAAGGATTTCAATTCCCACCGGGTCGGTGACTCTTGTGTTCAGTGCCGAGAGAGACATCTTCACCGTTGAGAGAAGCGGCCCGAGTCCGTCGTGAAGGTCTTTGGCGAACCTCTTTTTCTCGGTTTCCTCAGTGTTGATGACCGCATTCAGAAGCCGGCGCTCTGACCTGGCCCTGTCGATTTCGGCCCGCTTAAGGGAGTAAAAGAGTTCCCTGATCAGGATAACCCCGGTTATTATCATTACCGAGATCAGCACATTCATCCACTCGTCCACCATCATCAGCTCGAATGACGGCTTGCCCTGGAAGTATTCAATCAGCTGTATCAGAGTGCGTACGGCCATCAGTACAAAGGAGGTTGAGAGAAGGATCCATGAGAGTCTGTACCTGGTTATCTTCATAAATCTCAGCGCTATGCCGGCAGCGACTATCTGCAGCACAATTGAAATGAACAGGGCGATCAGGCGTACCATTGTAATAAAAATTTAATTCATACAAAATTATGAGTTTATTACCTTTGGGGCTCCAAAACGGAGGAATGAAAACCATTTATACGGGCATTATTGTATTTTATGGCTTTATGGCGGGCATCGGCTCACTGTTCAGCGGCAAGGCGCGCAAATGGGTGAAAGGCAGGCAGGGATGGCGGGGAAGGCTCAAAACTTTCAGCAAGGATGGCAAAAAGGTTGTATGGATGCACTGTGCCTCGCTCGGCGAATTTGAACAGGGCAGGCCGGTGATTGAGAAGATCCGGAGGGAGCAGCCCGGCTGGAAGGTTGTGCTTACGTTCTTTTCCCCGTCAGGCTATGAGGTCAGAAAAGATTACCCTGGAGCAGATGTAATAATGTATCTCCCATCCGACATCCCGGTCAATGTGAGGTCTTTCCTCGACATGACAGAGCCCGATCTGGTATTGATAGTGAAATACGAGTTCTGGTACAACTACCTGAGTGCCCTCAGGAAGCGGAAAATCCCGACTTACATGATCTCAGGGATTTTCAGGCCCACACAGTATTTCTTCCGTTGGTACGGCTGGTTCACCAGGGAGATCTTTTCGGTGTTTACCCATATCTTCGTTCAGGATGAGCAGTCGGGCCGGCTTCTCAACGACATTGGCTTTGAGAGATACAGTGTCACGGGTGATACCAGGTTCGACAGGGTAAGCCAGATTGCCGAGGCAGCCAGGGATCTGCCGGCGATCGGAAAATTCAGGGGCGGGGAGCAGCTGTTTGTTGCCGGATCAAGCTGGGAGCCGGATGAAGATATTATAATAAGGTATATAAATGAACATCCCCTGGTCATGAAGTGGATCATCGCTCCTCATGAGGTTGATGAGGCTCATCTGCAGCGTATTGAGCGTAAGATAACAGCCGGCTCGGTTCGTTATTCTTCCTTTGACCCGGCTGACGGATCTGCCCGCGTGATGATCATTGACAACATCGGCATGCTCTCTTCAGTATACCGTTATGCAGCCATGGCAGCCGTTGGCGGAGGCTTCGGGAAGGGGATACACAATATACTTGAGCCGGCATGCTGGGGGATACCTGTGCTTTTCGGCCCGAATCACGGCAAGTTCCGTGAGGCAGGTGACCTGACGGACAGGGGAGGAGCTGTCACTTTTGACAGTTTTGAAACTTTCTCTGCCACTGTTAATAACTATCTCTCTGACAATGCGGCACTTACTGCTGCGGGAGCAGCTTGCGCCTTGTATATATCTGATAATAAAGGTGCTACAGACAGGGTGTATGAGAAGATATTCGTGAAATGACTGACTGATAACATATTGAAAACACGTTAAAAAGTTGTTAATAATTACAAAATCCCATTATCCTCTAATTCTGCCCGTAAATGTAATTTAACCCTCTCCCCCGGAGCGAACGAAGCCTGATCTTAACCAATTGTAATTCAATATTATAAAAAGAACAACAACAATAAACTTTCTAACTCAACTTAAATTATGCGAAAACTAAAGTTCACATTCATTCTGTTGTCTCTGTTCATAGGGTCGTCGGCCCTGATGGCACAGGTGACAACTTCTACCCTAAGTGGTAAGGTTACTGACTCCAGAGGCGAATCTCTGGGCGGTGCCACTGTTGTTGCACTTCATGTTCCGTCGGGAACACAATATGCTACCTTTTGCGACAATTCCGGTAACTACAGGATCCAGAACATGCGTGTCGGCGGTCCGTACAAGGTTGATGTCTCCTTCGTTGGCTATTCAACCAGCACCTATACTGACGTTTATCTCAAATTGGGCGAGACCTATATTCAGAACGGTCAGCTCACCGAGACAACAACCTCTCTTCAGGAGGTTGTGGTGACTTCAGGTCTAAGGAACTCAATTCTCAGCTCGGAACGTTCGGGCACCCAGACAAACGTCAGCGGACGCGACCTGGTCAACATGCCGACCATCAGCAGGAGTATTGCCGACTTTGCCAAATTCACACCGCAGGCGCAGGGTAATTCATTCGGAGGCCGCGACGGACGTTACAACACAATCACCATCGACGGTGCCGCGTTCAACAACAACTTCGGTCTCAGCAGCAATCCGCTGCCAGGTGGGGAAGCTCAGCCTATCGCTCTCGATGCCATCGAGGAGATATCGGTAAGCATAGCACCCTATGATGTCCGCCAGTCACAGTTCACCGGTGCAAGCATCAATGCAGTCACCCGCAGCGGTGACAACACCTTCAAGGGATCGGTATATTCCTATTTCCGTCCGGAAACATTCACCGGAAATACCGTTGATGGCCGTGAAGTACAGGGCGCCAGGGAGAGAAGCTCCCTCAACATCGGTGGTCGCATCGGCGGCCCGATCATTGAGAATAAACTCTTCTTCTTTCTCAGCGGTGAATATGGCACAGAGTCAATTCCCGGCGTAACGTGGAGGCCCAGCACTGACGGTGTGTCAAATGCTGATCTGATGATTTCAAGGACAACCGAAGCAGACATGGTCCGGGTGAGAAACCACCTTCTCAATACCTATGATTATGACCCGGGCAAGTACAAGGATTTCGATCCTTTCAAGAACAAGAATACCAAGATTCTTGCACGTATGGACTGGAACATCAGCAAGAATCACAGGCTGACGCTCAGGTACAATGACGTTATGGGCACCTCCGACCAGACTACCAACTTCAACAGCGGTCCACCAAACAATACGCGGAACTCAGGTCGTATCAGCAGCCAGTCTTTGGCATTCTCAAATGCATTCTATGGTTTCAAGAATACGGTACGCTCGATGACAGGCGAACTTAACAGCACCTTTGCACCGAAGATCGCCAACAAATTCCTGGCCAGCTACACCTTTATTCAGGATACACGTACCAGCAACTCTGACATCTTCCCGTTCGTCGACATCTGGGAAGGTGGTGACCAGTATATGTCGTTCGGTTATGAGCTCTTCACCTTCAACAATGATGTCACCAACAAGACGCTCACCATTACCAATAACACAACATTCAACCTGGAAAGGCATACTGTTACCGCAGGTGTCTCCTTTGACCGTCTCTTCTTCCGTAACTCATACATACGTGAAGGTACCTCATATTATCGCTACGGATCGGTCGATGACTTCATCAACGGTGCTGACCCGACAGGGTTTGGTATTACCTACGGCTACAACGGCGTAGATGCTCCGGGAGCAACTGCAACCTTCGGGTTTGCGGCTGTATACGGCCAGGATGAGTGGCAGGTAGCTCCTCAGTTCAAGCTTACCTACGGAGTGCGTCTTGAGCTCCCGCTCTATCTTGATGAATTAACCAACAATCCTGCAATTGCAGCCCTCACATTCATTGACGGGAAGAAAATGGACGTAGGCGCATGGCCTGAAAGTAAACTGGTTGTATCACCAAGACTCGGGTTCAACTGGGATGTCAACGGAGATCGCTCACTTCAGGTCCGTGGCGGAACAGGCCTGTTCACAGGTATGCTTCCATTCGTCTGGTTCACCAACCAGCCCACCAACTCCGGTACCATCCAGTCACCTGAGATTGGCTGGGGCCCGGGCAACGTAAACCTGGCCGGTCTGGAGTTCAATCCTGACTACAAGGATTTCCTTGCAAGCAATCCAACTCTCTTCCCGACCACACCCGGCTCTCTTCCTAACAACGCATCCCTGACACAGGTCAGCAAGGATTTCAAGTTTCCCCAGATCTGGCGTTCAAACCTTGCATTTGATGTTGAGCTTCCCTGGAACATGATCTTCACCGGCGAAGCCATCTATTCAAAGGATATCAATGCCGTTCAGCAGATAAACATCAATCTTGCAGCACCGACAGGTGTTCTGGCAGGCCCTGACAACCGTGTTTTCTGGTCAAACAGTACTATCGCCAAGGTTAACAGCGGCGTTAGCGCTGCCACTGAACTGGTGAATACAAAGGAGGGTTACCAGTATTCTCTGACCGCCATGCTTACCAAGAACTTCAGCAAGGGTCTCTCGGGTATGTTTGCATATACTTATTCCCAGGCCAGGGACATCAGCGCCAACCCCGGATCTTCAGCCTACTCGGCTTACTCTTCAAACACATCCGTCGGCAGCCTGAATGACCCCGGACTCAGCTACTCCAACTTCTCAACGCCTCACAGATTAATTGGTAACGTTTCATACAAGATTGAGTATGCCAGGCATTTTGCCACGACATTCTCACTTGTTTACCAGGGCTTCCAGATGGGAAGATGGACCTATACATATTCAAATGACCTGAATGGCGACGGTGTTTCATCAGACATTATGTATGTTCCGGGCAGCGCCACCGAAATCACCTTTGTAGACTATACTCCTACCGGTGGAACTACCATGGTAGCTGCTGACCAGGCTGCAGCATTCTGGAGCTATATCAATGAGCATGATTACCTCCAGACACGTCTGGGTGATTATGCTGAAAGATATGGAGATGTACGCGGATGGATGCACAGGTTTGATGCCAAGATACTGCAGGATATATTTACCAACTTCGGAACTGACCGCAAGTATACCCTCCAGGTTAGTCTTGACATTCTCAACGCCGGCAATATGATCAACGACAGCTGGGGCACATGGGACTATCACCCGCTCGCAAGCTATGAGAATGTACGTCCGCTGACCGTTGTCTCAAGGGGCAACGCCACCAACCAGCCTACATTCAGGCTCAATGCCAATTCTGTGGCGGATTTCGAAACCAAGACAACTGTCACCAGGAGCTTAAGCACCTCAAGCACATGGGGTTGCTTACTTGGCGTTCGGCTTATCTTCTAAAGTTCAGAATATTAGATTATTACAGAGGCCGGGAAACCGGCCTCTTTTTTTTGAACCGTACGGTTTAAAAAGTTAATATGTCTGTTGATAAAAGAGAACTTTTATTCTTGTCTCCTCTGACATGCTTGTCTATTTTAGCAAAGCAGGTTTGTCACAGCAGAAGGTAGACTAACTAACTTATTTTCAAACTTTAATATTTTTTTACGATCAATGGGAGATTCACTTGTCCATACGGCCCCCGTCGCCTCTAACGAAAAGGAGTTGGGAATAAAAGAGGAGAAAAAATCCAGGAAGGAAGCGGAGGCTATGGATAAAAAGGTCAAGCTGCCAGGTAACAACGGCAAAAAGACTTATGCGTATGACGAAGCCATAAAGGCCACCCGCGAATATTTCGGCGGAGATGACCTTGCGGCTAAAGTATGGGCAAGCAAATACGCTCTCAAGGATTCTTTCGGCAATCTCTATGAGAAGACACCGGATGACATGCACCGCCGTCTTGCTGCGGAGATATACCGCATTGAGCAGAAATATCCCAACCCGCTGCCGGCAGAGGCCATCTACGAGGCATTCAGGGACTTTAAATACATCATCCCGCAGGGCGGACCGATGACCGGCATTGGCAATGAATACCAGATAGCCTCGCTTTCAAACTGCTTTGTGATAGGAAACAAGGGCGACTCCGATTCGTACGGCGGCATCATGAAGATAGACCAGGAGCAGGTGCAACTCATGAAACGGCGCGGAGGCGTCGGCCATGACCTCTCCCACATCCGCCCCAAAGGATCGCCGGTGCTCAACAGCGCCCTAACCTCCACCGGTGTGGTGCCTTTCATGGAGCGCTACTCAAACTCAACCCGCGAGGTGGCACAGGACGGCCGCAGGGGTGCCCTGATGCTCTCCATCTCCATCAAGCACCCTGATGCCGAGAGCTTTATCGATGCCAAGCTGGAAGCCGGAAAGGTGACGGGAGCAAACGTCTCGGTGAAGATCACCGACGAGTTCATGCAGGCGGTTGTTGAGGGGAAGAGCTTCCGCCAGCAATACCCCATAAAGGCGGAGAAACCAAAGTACTCAAAAGAGATTGACGCCCGCAAGCTCTGGAACAAGATTGTACATAACGCCTGGAAATCGGCCGAGCCCGGTGTTCTCTTCTGGGACACCATCAGGAACGAGAGTGTTCCTGACTGCTACGCTGATCTCGGATATGAGACTGTTTCTACCAACCCATGCGGCGAGATACCTCTTTGTCCGTATGACAGCTGCAGGCTCATAGCAATCAACCTGTTCGCATATGTGAATGATCCCTTTACTGCGCAGGCCTCATTCGATTATGACCTTTTCAAAAAACATGTGCACCTCTCGCAGCGCATCATGGATGACATCATAGACCTTGAGCAGGAGAAGATTGATGCCATCATCGCCAAGATAAACGCTGACCCCGAAGATCCGGAACTGAAGCGTGTTGAACGCAACATGTGGGAGAACATCAGGCACAAGACCGGTGAGGGCAGACGCACAGGCATCGGCATCACTGCCGAGGGTGACATGCTGGCCGCACTCGGGCTCCGCTATGGCACTGACGAGGCAACGGACTTTGCAGTGAACGTACACCGTACCCTGGCCATAGAGGCATACAGGGCATCAACGGAGATGGCTGCAGAGAGGGGCCAGTTCCCGATTTACAGCAGCGAGAGGGAGAAAAACAATCCATTCATCAACCGCCTGCGGGAGGCTGATCCTGAGATGGTTGCTGAGATGGAGAAGAACGGCAGACGCAACATAGCCCTGCTTACAATAGCACCGACAGGCTCCACCAGCCTGATGAGCCAGACCACCTCCGGCATCGAGCCGGTCTTCATGCCCTTCTACAAGCGCCGCCGCAAGGTCAATCCCAATGATCAGGACGTGAAGGTAACCTTCACCGATGAGGTGGGAGACCACTGGGAAGAGTTCGTGGTGTTCCATCACAAGTTCATCGACTGGATGAGGGTGAACGGGTACAAGTACGAGGAGGTCAGGGAAATGTCGGAGGAGATGATAAACTCCATCGTCGAAAAATCTCCTTATTACAAGGCCACCGCCAATGATGTTGACTGGGTAGCCAAGGTGAGGATGCAGGGAGCCATACAGAAATGGGTTGATCACTCCATCAGCGTTACTATCAACCTGCCCGCCGAAGCGAAGGAGGAACTTGTTTCGGAATTGTACCTCACTGCCTGGAAGGAGGGATGCAAGGGTGCAACGGTATACCGCGACGGGTCAAGGGCCGGAGTGCTTGTCTCAAACAACAAGGATGAGAAGAAGAACGACTGGTCGCCGTTGCGTCCGAAGGTGCTTGAAGCCGACGTGATACGGTTCCAGAACAACGAGGAAAAGTGGATCGCGTTCGTCGGGCTGAAAGACGGCGTGCCTTATGAGATCTTCACCGGCCTGCAGGATGATGAGATGTTTCCTATTCCCAAGACCATCGTCAAGGGAAGGATCATCAAGACCAAGGATGATGCTGGTAATACGCGCTATGACTTCCAGTATACTGACAAGTACGGATACAAGAACACCCTCGGCGGACTGTCGCATATGTTCAAGCCCGAGTTCTGGAACTATGCCCGCCTCATCTCAGGTGTCCTGCGATACGGCATGCCCGCCAAGGATGTGGTTGAGCTGGTCTCATCAATGAAGCTCGACAACGAGTCGATCAACACATGGAAGAACGGGGTTGAACGTTCACTTAAGCGTTATATTCCCAACGGCACCAAAGCCAAGGGCAAGTGCGAGAACTGCGGATCGACCTCAGTGGTATACCAGGAGGGATGCCTCCGTTGCACCGACTGCGGGGCATCAAAATGCAGCTGATCATTTTAATTAATCCCATATCAGATTGAAAGAAGGAGGGGGCGCTGGGCCCCCTCTTTTTAGTCTGCAGTCACCAGGCAGAATCAGGCAATAGGCAGTAGGCAATAGGCAATAGTGAAGTCCTCATTAGAAGACAGGAATGGCTGAGTTTGCACAGAGACAGATCAATCTCCTCTGCCGTGGCCTCATGATCGGGAAGATTGCCCTCGAAATACTTCTCATAAGCGGTAATGTCAAAATGACCGTGGCCGCTCAGGTTGAACAGTATCGTTTTCGACACCCCCTCCAGGTCGGCCCTCCTTGCCTCATCAAGGGCGCCGGCGATGGCGTATGACGACTCCGGCGCAGGCAATATCCCTTCAGTGCGGGCAAAGAGAATGGCTCCTTCAAAGCATTCACGCTGGAACTTGGATTTTGCTTCCACAAAACCGTCCTTGCGCAATTGGCTCACGAGCACGCCAGCCCCGTGATACCTCAGGCCGCCTGCATGGATCTTGTCAGGAATGAAATTGTGTCCAAGGGTGTACATGGGGAGCAGGGGTGTCATGCCCGACTGATCACCAAAATCGTAGGTGAATTTCCCTTTAGTCAGCTTGGGGCAGGAGGCAGGCTCAACAGCTACGAACCTTGTCTTTTTGCCGTTAACCATGTTTTCGCGAAGGAAGGGGAATGATATACCGGAGAAGTTTGAACCTCCGCCGAAACAGCCGATGACAACATCGGGGTAATCATTCGCCTTCTCCATCTGTATCAGCGCTTCCTGACCAATAATGGTCTGGTGAAGAGACACATGGTTCAGCACGCTTCCAAGCGAGTATTTGGTATATGGATCCTGCAATGCTATCTCGATGGCCTCAGAGATGGCTATGCCCAGGCTGCCGGGGGAATCGGGGAAGGCCTCAAGTACCTTTCGTCCTGCTGCGGTCATCGTGCTGGGCGAGGGGACCACCTTTGCGTTGTAGGCATTCATCATCAGCTTACGGCCCGGCTTCTGGTGGTAGCTGACCTTGACCATGAAGACAAGGAGCTCAAGCCCGAAATGGTTGCATGCAAAGCTCATCGCACTGCCCCACTGGCCGGCACCCGTCTCAGTAGTCATCCGGCGCACACCCTCCAGCTTGTTGTAGTATGCCTGCGGTATGGCGGTGTTGGCCTTGTGTGAACCGGAATAGTTACCTCCCTCATACTTGTAATAGATTCTGCTTTTGGTGCCCAGCGTCTTCTCAAGGTTACGAGCCCTGAAAAGAGGAGAGGGACGATAGGTTCTGTAGAGGTCAAATACCTCTTCGGGGATGTCAATGTATCTCTCGGCTGAGACCTCCTGCTTTATCAGCTCCATCGGGAAGATAGCTGCCAGGTCTTCCGGCCCCGCTGGCTTTCCGGTGCCGGGGTGCAGTGGCGGCAAAGGCTTGTTAGGCATGTCAGCCACGATGTTATACCATTGTCGCGGCATCTCGTTCTCAGACAGTAAAAACTTTGTAATCTTTTCCATGTGTTCCTTTAGTTTAAGGTTATACAATACAAAAGGCGCGCTGTGATCAGCGCGCCTCTTTAAATAATTATCCTTGATAAGTTATATAATGACGTGATTCACAGCTTCATCCTATGAGCTGCACCAGCGCCAGATATATAACGTGAATTTCTTCATCAGTGCAAACATAATGAAAATTCCAAACCGCAACGTCCGGCAGATATATTTTTTTTATCCGCCATGCAGATTTAACTTTTATTTTGATTTATGCCTTTCTGCCAAAACTGCTTCAATCTCCGAAAAATCTGTTGACTTGGCCCTGAGGAGTACCAGCAGGTGATAGAGCAGGTCGGCAGCCTCATTTCTGAACAGGTCAATGTCATCATCCTTTGCTTCAATAATCAGTTCAACAGCTTCCTCACCCACCTTCTGTGCGATCTTATTAATACCCTTCCTGAAGAGTTTGTTTGTATATGAATCAGAAGCATCTTCATCTATCCTTTCACTGATGATCTTCTCCAGGCTGTAAATAAAGCCCTTGGCCTCCATCTCGCCGAAGCACGAATATGTTCCCACGTGGCATACCGGTCCGGCCGGCACGACCCTGATCAGCAGGGCATCATTGTCACAGTCAGGAAGTATCTCTTTCACGGTGAGGAAGTTTCCGGAGGTCTCTCCCTTGGTCCACAGTCTCTGCCTGCTGCGGCTGAAGAATGTAACCCTTCCTTCATTTACAGTCTTCAGGTAGGCCTCCTCATTCATGTAGCCGACCATCAGCACCTGCATCGTAGTGTTGTCCTGTATCACGGCAGGAACCAGGCCGTTATCCTTGTCAAAATTGATATTCATCATATAATAATTTATTTTTAAAGGTATGATGGAACCTCCATGTAGTTGATTATTATATTATTGTGTTTATGTATGCAAATACATGGAGGTTTCATAATCTTACGTTTATATTATTTTCCTGAAGGTATCTTTTAAGATCGGGTATCAGTATCTCTCCGAAGTGAAATACGGAAGCCGCCAGGGCAGCGCTGCATGAGGTCTCTTCAAAGACTTTTTTGAAGTGTTCCATAGTACCTGCTCCGCCGGAGGCAATGACGGGGATATTCACCCTGTCGCTTACGGCAGAGGTTATATCTGTTGAGAAACCCTCTTTTGTGCCGTCGCTGTTGACGGAGGTGAGGAGTATCTCCCCGGCGCCCCGCTGCTCAGCCTCTTCTGCCCATTGCAGTGCCCTGATCGTGGTCACGCTCCTGCCGCCGTTGATGCACACCAACCATTCACCGTCAATAAGTTGCGCATCAATTGCAACAACAATACACTGGCTGCCAAAGCTCTCCGCCAGCCTTGTTATCAGCCGGGGTTCCAGTACAGCAGCGGTGTTGACACTCACCTTGTCAGCCCCGGAGCTGATGAGAACCGACACATCGTCCCGGGTGCTGATGCCTCCCCCGACGGTGAAGGGGATGTTTATGGCATTGGCAATCTTTTCAACCAGGTGTGCCAGCGTCTTTCTCTTCTCATGTGTTGCCGTTATATCGAGGAATACGATCTCGTCCGCAGCCTGGTCAGCGTACACTCCGGCCAGTTCCACAGGGTCGCCGGCATCCCTCAGATTGACGAAGCTTACCCCTTTGACGGTACGTCCATCCCTTATGTCAAGGCACGGTATGATTCTTTTTTTCAGCATAGCTCAGCCAGTTCTCTTAAGTGATATTTTGCCTTCATATATTGCCTTGCCAATGATGGCGCCTTCACATCCTGTCTCCCTGAGAGTCATGATGTCTGCTGCCGAGGTTATACCTCCGCTTGCAATCAGTGATAGGCCCTCAATCTCAACTATCTCCCTGTAAATGTCAACTGAAGGTCCGTCCAGCATCCCGTCCCTTTCAATGTCAGTGCACATTGCGTAGACAACGCCTTCCGACCTGTATTTCTCCAGGAAGCTTAATATGTCAGTATCAGATCCGGTGAGCCATCCTCCGGTAGCCACCTTCCTTTGCCTGAAGTCGGCGCCGAGGATGATCCTTTCAGGACCGTATTCCGCCAGCCACTGCAGAAAAAGGTCCGGTTGGGTCAGGGCTATGCTCCCGCAGGTGACCTGTGAGGCTCCGCAACTGAATGCAGTGCGCAGATCGTCATCCGATCTTATGCCACCGCTGAAGTCCACCTTCAGTCCGGTATTGCCCGCAATGGCCTCCAGCACCCCGTGATTCCTGATTTTCCCTTCCCGCGCTCCGTCAAGATCAACCAGGTGGAGGTATTTTATTCCGTGCGCCTCCAGCTCCCGTGCCACATCAAGAGGATCACTGCCGTAGACGGTTTTCCTTGAATAGTCGCCCTGGGTCAGCCTGACGCATGCGCCGTCAATTATATCTATGGCCGCAATTATTCTCATAATTTCAGAAAGTTTTGAAGTATGCGGGCTCCTGTCGCGGCTGATTTTTCAGGATGAAACTGTGTGGCAAAGAAATTGTCTCTGCGCATTGCCGCTGAGAATGGCAGTCCGTAATCGCAAACGGCAGTGGTAAATTCGTTTACTCCGGTATAATAACTGTGGACATAATATACATCATCCGAAAGATTTATTCCTTTCAGCAGCGGATCGTCACTCAATCTGACAAAATCATTCCATCCCATGTGGGGTACCTTTGCTCCGGCCGGGAATTTTCTGACAACGGCATCAAATATCCCCAGGCATTGGGTATTGTTCTCATCCGAGAACTTGCACATGAGCTGCAACCCGAGGCATATGCCCAGAACAGGCTGCTTCAGTGAAACGATTACCCTGTCAAGATCCCTCTCCCTGAGATGTTTCATTGCTGATCCTGCTTCACCGACGCCCGGTATAATTACCTTCTCTGCCCGGCTGATGACATCGGGGTCGTCAGTGATAACCGCATCATGTCCTAGTCTCTTCAGGGCCACCCGGACTGACATAATATTTCCGGAGTTATATTTCAGTATCGCTATCATAACTGTCCCTTTGTTGATGGAAGGATTCCGTTATCCGTTGCTGTAACAGCCATCCTCACAGCCCTGGCAAATGCCTTGAAGATGGCCTCGGTCTTATGGTGCTCATTTTCGCCTGCTGCGTGAACATGTATGTTGCATTTTGCACTGTCGCTGAATGATCTGAAGAAGTGTGAAAACATTTCAGACGGGATGTTACCCACCCTTTCTGACCTGTAGGCTGCATCCCATGTCAGCCAGGGTCTCCCCCCGAAGTCGAGTGTCACCTGTGCCAGCGAGTCATCCATCGGGAGGGTGAAGCCATACCGTCCGATACCTTTCTTACTGCCCAATGCAATGTTAAAGGCCTCTCCGAGGACTATCGCCACGTCTTCAACAAGATGGTGCTCATCAACTACGAGGTCTCCCGTTGCCTTCAGGCTGATATCGATGCTGCCATGACGGGCCAGCTGGTCAAGCATATGATCAAGGAAGCCTATGCCGGTGGTAATATTGCTTCTGCCCGTGCCGTCGAGGGTGATCTCAGCCTCAATCATTGTCTCGCTGGTCTTTCTGGTTACGGCCGCTCTTCTGGGGAGCTTTTTCAGGAACCTGCGTATTTCATCCCAGTCGCGGGTACACAGGGCTGCCTCATCGTTTTTTTCACTGCTGACGTATATCGACCTGCACCCAAGGTTCCGTGCCAGTTCGATATCAGTCAGGCGGTCACCTATGACGTATGATGAGGCGAGGTCAACTCCCTGTGCAAGGTATTGGGTCAGCATTGCCGTCCCGGGCTTGCGGTAAGGGGAGTTATCTTCTTCGAAGGAGCGGTCAATAAACTGTGCCGCGAATTTTACTCCTTCACCTTCAAGTATGGAGAGCATCTTATTGTGAGGGGGAAGGAACTCATCTTCGGGGAATGCCGGTGTGCCGAGACCATCCTGGTTTGTGACCATGACGAGTTCAAAATCTGTTTCCCGGGCAACAGCTGACAGCGCGCCGATGACCCCCGGCATGAATTCAAGTTTCTCCAGCCTGTCAATCTGCTTATCAGGCGGCTCTTTCAGTATGGTACCATCCCTGTCAATAAATAACACCTTTTTCATCCGTATATAATTTATATTTTAAAGGTTCCCGCATAGGTGGGAGAACCCACATGCCCGGGAATTTTATTCATAAATGTTTGTGTTTGTAGCCATGTGAGCTTTATAGCCTTATTTTGTTCAGTTCATCTGTAAGCCTGTCGTTCTCGCTCCTGGTCCCTGCTGTTATGCGCAGGCATCCACTTACCTCACGGCTTCTGTTCCTGACGATTATATTATTCTCTATCAGTTTGTTATAGATATAGTCTGCATCTTTAACTCTCACCAGCAGGAAGTTTGCGTCAGAAGGCCAGACCTTTTCAACTACCGGAATCTTTACCAGTTTTTCTGCAAGTCTCCTGCGTTCGGCTATCAGGGTATCTGTCTGAACGGCGATGGGTCTGAAATCTCTCAGTCTCTGCAGGGCAGCCTCCTGGTTAAGGGTGCTGATATTGTACGGAGGCTTCATACGGAAGAAGTACTTCAGAATATCGGGTGACGCGAAAGCCATCCCTATCCTTGCCGCCGCCATGCCCATGGCCTTGCTGAAGGTCTGCATAACGATAAGGTTGTCATAGAGCCCGATTTTTTCAATGAATGAAGGTTTCCCGCTGAAGTCGGCATAAGCCTCGTCAAGCACCACAATACCGCGGAAATTACGGATAATGAACTCAATTGTGCCGGAGTCCATGCAGTTGCCAGTCGGGTTGTTCGGTGAGCAGATAAAGATCAGTTTCAGGCGCTCATCTTCAAGCAGCGGTATAACTTCCGGGAGATATCAATATCGAAGTTTTCATCGAGGGGAATTTTAATAACCTCAACGTCATTCACTGCGGCCGAGACCTGGTACATCCCGTATGTTGGCGGAAATATCAGGGCCCTGTCGGTTCCCGGGTTACAAAAAATCCTGTAGCAGAGATCAATCACCTCATCGCTTCCGTTGCCAAGGAAAATATTTTCTTCAGCTATTCCCCTGAGGCTGCTGAGGGCAGCCCTGAGTTCCCTCTGCCGGGGATCGGGATACCTGTTGTAGCGGGCCGAATGGACTTTCATTGGCATCGAGGAAGATACCTTCTTTTCCTTCGTATTCATCCCTGGCAGATGAGTATGGTACCAGCGCCCTTACGTTAGGCCTTATCAGTTGATCTGTTCTGTTCATCGTTAATATATTTTAGTCTTACTGACACAGCATTCCTGTGTCCCCCGAGCATTTCAGCCCCGGCCATAAGCTCCGTTGCGGGGCCAATATTCATTATGCCACGCTCAGTCACCTCCTGGAAGAAAATCCTCTTCATGAAACTGCCGGTTGACAGGCCACTATAGCTCTTTGCATAACCACCGGTGGGGAGTGTATGATTGGGCCCGGTCATATAGTCGCCTGTACTTTCGCTGCTGAAATTCCCCAGGAACACTGATCCGGCGTTTACCACTGCGGCGGCATGGAGATATGGGTCGGAGGTGGCGAGGATCAGATGTTCGGGTGCGTAACGGTTGCTCATCTTCAGGCACTCATCAATGCTATCAAGCAGTATCAGTGAGCTGTTTTCAAGCGACTGCAGGGCGAAGCTGTTTCTCTGGAGCAGTGCTGCCTGTTTATCAAGCTCGATCTTAACCTGTTCCATCATTATTCTGCTGTCGGTGAGCATGAGAACCTGGCTGTCGGCGCCATGTTCCGCCTGCGAAAGCAGGTCTGCCGCCACAAAGGCGGGGATAGCGTTACCATCTGCAATGACCAGCACCTCACTGGGTCCGGCCGGCATGTCTATCGGTGTTCCCTCAAGTTGCACAAGCTCCTTGGCCCTGGTCACATACCTGTTTCCCGGCCCGAATATTTTATACACTGAGGGTATTGACTCTGTGCCGTATGCCATGGCTGCTATTGCCTGTGCGCCTCCGACCATGTAGATGCTGTTCACGCCGGCCAGCGAGGCTGCATAAAGGATTAAAGGACTGACCTTGCCGTCTCTGCCGGGAGGGGTGCACATGATGATATCGCGGCATCCGGCCAGGCGAGCTGGGTATGGCCAGCATCAGAACGGTTGAGAAAAGCGGTGCCGTTCCTCCGGGGATATAAAGCCCCACCTTCCCGATAGCCACATCGCGGCTCCAGCACTTCACACCGTCTGCTGTAATCACCGGCCCGGAAGTTTGCAGCTGCGCAGGAGTGAAATGCCGTGATATTGGAAATAGCTTCACGCATTGCATCCCTGAGCTCCGGGGGTACACTTTTCTCAGCCTCGCGGAGTGAATCCTCATTTACCCTGAATGATGCAGGGGCATATCCGTCAAACTTTTTTGAGTATTCACGCAGGGCAGCATCACCCTCAGTTTTGACTCTGGCAAGCACTTCCCGTACACTGCCGTCAATATCTGCGTTGCCTCCCGACGGTCTTAACAAGGCAGCGCTGATGTCAGCCTGCCCGGGATAAAATAGTGTGTTCATCACCGTATCATTTTTTCAATGGGTATCACCAGTATGCCCTCAGCCCCTGCTGCCCTGAGCTGGTCGATCCTCTCCCAGAACTCATCCTCCTTCACCACGGAATGGAGGCTGCACCATCCCTTTTCGGCCAGAGGCAGTATTGTCGGGCTCTTCATGCCCGGAAGTATACGGCAGATATCCGCCACCGCCTCTTCAGGGGCGTTGAGCAGTATGTACTTGTTCTCCCTGGCGTTCTTTACTGCCCTGATGCGGAAGAGCAGCTTCTCAAGTATCTTTTTCTTTTCACCGCTGATCTTCCTGTTTCCTATGATGACCGCCTGGCTCTTCATGATAGTCTCCACCTCGCGCAGGCCATTGGTCAGCAGGGTGCTGCCGGAGCTGACGATATCACAGATTGCATCGGCCAGACCTATGCCCGGAGCTATTTCCACACTGCCGCTCAGCTCCTCAATTGCAGCATTGATTTTTCTTTCGGCGAAATACTCTTTCAGCAGAACCGGATAGCTTGTAGCTACCTTTTTATTGTTGAAAAATTCCGGTCCCGGGTAGGCCTCATCCTTCGGGATGGCCAGGCTGAGACGGCAGCCGGCAAATCCGAGTTGTTCAAGCACATCCACATCCTTGCGCTTTTCATAGACTGTGTTTTCACCCACTATCCCGATGTCAGCAACCTGCTGCTCAACGTACTGGGGGATGTCGTCATCACGAAGAAGGAGTATCTCAACGGGGAAATTGCCGGCGATGACTTTCAGGCTGCCTGAGCCATTGGTGATCTTGATGCCGCACTCTTCAAACAGTTTGCGGGAGCTCTCACTCAGTCTTCCGCTCTTCTGGATTGCAATTTTAAGTATGCTCATTTAACTTTTCTGTTTTACTGAGCAGACCGTGCAGCAACAAAAAACCCGCCTGATCTGCTCAGACGGGTTTATGATTATTCAGGTGTCACCACACATCATTTTCATCTCGCCTGAGAGCAAGTATGATAATGATGATGATGTAGTTTGTTCAAAAACATTTTTTATTGATTCGGTACAAAAATAGCAATTATTTGATCACAGCACAAACATGACAGTAATATTAAAGTATCTGTTTTTCCTGTTTTTTAACTTTCGTACAGATTGTTATCCTTATTATAGATCCCAAGTATCTCCAGGTTCATTGTATGTTCTTCAAGTGCTTCGACTATATGGTCCATTTTTGAAACAGTACTCAGTTCAAGATCAACATAGAACATATACTCCCAGTTCCCGTTTAACCGGGGAACAGACTGTATCTTTGAAAGATTGATATCCATGTCGGCAAGTATCAGCAGAACCCTGGCAAGTGATCCGGGTTTGTGGCCCGTGGCAAAACATACCGACGCTTTATCTCCCATAGTTGGCATTACAGATTCATTACCTATAATGTGAAACTTCGTATAGTTCTTTTTATATGTTTCTATGCCCCCGGCAAGAATTTCAAGACCATATATATCAGCTGCACTGGCTGATGCGATAGTGCCTGTCCTGGCAAGTTTCAGTTCACTTATAATCCTGGCAGAACCGGCAGTGTCATCGGTCTCGATCAATGTCAGTCCTTTCAGAGCATTAAGAAATTCCATGCACTGGGCGAGGGCGATGGGATGAGATCTGATCTCACTTAATGAGCCAATTGTTGTTCCGGGAAGTGCCATGAGATTCTGCCTGATCCTGAGTCTTATCTCGCCAAGTATCTTAAGTCGCGACTCCCTGATAAGGTTATAATTGTAAAGTATGCTTCCTGTGCGGGCATTCTCTATTGCCATAACAGCATACTCAGCTCTGCCTTGAAGCACCGAATTAACAGTTTCATCGAATGTTGAGCATGGCACCAGAATAATTCTTTCATTTCTGAAATAGTCATTTGCCGCCACCTCGTGAAAGCTGCCCTTTTCGCCCTGAATGGCTACATATATCTGACTATCCATTATATTTTGTGTTCCGTGGGTTCAATGGTGTAAAATATATTCTGAGATCCAGTCGCCAAGCTTTGAGGTTGAACAGGGGTTACTTCTGTCAAGATCTTCTGTTACCATCCCGGCTTCAAGAGATTTTTCGGCTGCTTTCTTCAGGGCATCTGATTCCCTGGTGAGGTTAAGTCCTGTTTGGAGAAGCATTGCTGCCGACAGGATTGTGCCGAGGGGATTGGCGATGTTCTTGCCTGCTGCCTGGGGATAGGATCCGTGTACAGGTTCAAAGACGGATGTTGAGGATCCGATTGAGGCTGACGGCAGAAGTCCCAGAGAGCCTGTGATCACGCTTGCCTCATCGGACAGAATATCACCAAACATATTTTCGGTGACAATAACATCAAACCTTAGCGGATTCTGGATTAACTGCATGGCAGCATTGTCGACGAACAAAAAGTCCATTTCTATTTCAGGGTAATCATGAACGATCTCTTTTGATGTTTCACGCCACAATCTTGAGGTTGCCAGTACATTTGCCTTGTCGACTACGGTGACCTTTCCTTTTCGCTTAAGGGCATATTCACAGGCAAGCCTGACGACACGTTCAATCTCAAATTTACTGTAGACACATGAATCGTATGCTGTTTTTCCGTCTTCAGACCTGCCCTGAGGTTTTCCGAAGTAGATACCGCCTGTCAGTTCTCTTACCATTAAAATATCAACTCCATCAAGATATCTCTCTTTTCAGAGGCGATTTATCAAGTAATGAAGGGTATGTTGTTACCGGTCTCACATTTGCATACAGCCCCAGTTCCCTGCGCATGGCAAGGAGCCCCTGTTCCGGTCTTACTTTTGCTGACGGATCATTATCATATTTCGGGTCACCGATGGCACCGAACAAAACCGCATCAGAGGCTTTGCACTTAATGAGGGTGTCATCAGGAAGGGGTGAACCCGTTTTGTCAATGGCTGCTGCACCAACGAGAGCATATTTATAATTAAATGAATGGTTGAATTTTTTGCCAACCGCATCCATTGTTTTAACGGCCTGTTCAATAATCTCAGGACCTATCCCGTCACCCGGCAGTACTGCTATTTTAAAATCCATTTGTTGCTTCTGTTAATGTGTTGATTTTTTTGCTGTAATCATGATTGCCGATTATATTTAGCATCTTTTCGGTAGCTTTTATTGCCGACTCAGTCTGATCTGCATCCAATCCTTTTGTCTTGAAATTCATGCTTCCGTAACTCCACGAAATGACTGTTTCAACAAGCGCATCCGTCCTTCCTCCGGGTGGAATTGTGACGAGGTAATCTGTAAGAACCGGGAATCCCCTTCCAAGGCTGTCATATATTTTTCTGATGGCTTTCATGAAGGCGTCATACTGTCCGTCACCTGACGATGTCTCTTCATAGAGACTGCCGTCGATCTCGATCTTTACGCTTGCAAAAGGTCTTAAGCCCGTAGGAGAGTGAGAGAGAATAATTTTTTATGAAGACATTAAAGTTTATCCGGTTTGTACCGAGAACATCGGCGATTATGAATGGAAGATCTTCTGTTGTGACGTTCTCTTTCTTATCGCCCAGTTCGATAACCCTCTGTGTTACTTTACTCAGCGATTCCCGATCAAGTTCCAGCCCGAACTCCTCCAGGTTTTTTCTTATCGTTGCATTGCCTGACTGTTTGCCGAGAGCGTAGGTTCTTTTTCTGCCGAACCGTTCCGGCCGGAGGTTGCTGCAATAAAGGTTGTCCTTGTTGTCACCGTCGGCGTGGATTCCTGACGTCTGAGTAAAGACGTTGGCCCCGATGACCGGCTTATTTACTGGTATCCTTATACCGCTGAATGTTTCCACCAGACGGCTGACCCTTGTGATTTCGTACTCATTTACAGCAGTCACGGCCCCGAGGTGATCATTGAGCAGTCCGATAACACTTGAGAGCGGGGCGTTACCGGCTCTCTCTCCAAGGCCGTTGACCGTGGTGTGCACTCCATTGATGCCGGCGGTAACAGCTGAGTAGACATTTGCCACGGCCAGGTCATAGTCATTATGAGAATGAAAATCAAAGTGGAGTGATGGATACCTCTCAGTCATCTGCCTGCAGAAACGGTAAGTCTGGTCGGGATTCAGGATGCCAAGGGTATCAGGAAGCATAAACCGTTTTATGTTTTCAGTACTGAGTGAGTCAATCATGAAGAGCACATATTCCTCAGAACTGATCATACCGTTTGACCAGTCTTCAAGGTAGACATTGGCCTGCATCCCCATTTCCCCTGCCAGTCTCACGATGTTCCTGATATCTTCAAGATGTTCCCCGGGGGTTTTTCTCAGTTGTTTTTCAAGATGGCGCAATGACCCCTTACAGAGCAGGTTGACAACCATTCCTCCGGCATCTCTGATCCAACTGAGTGAGGTGTCGCCGTCGACAAAACCGAGCACCTCTATCTTATCAAGCATGCTGTTCTGTTCTGCCCATCGCGTTATCAGCCGCACAGCCTCCTGCTCGCCTGCGGAGACGCGTGCTGATGCCACCTCAATGCGATCGACCCTGAGGTCTTTGAGGAGCATAGTGGCAATATGCAGCTTCTCGAGCGGTGAATATGAGACGCCCTGCGTCTGTTCACCGTCCCTGAGGGTTGTATCAAGTATCTCAATTCTCACAGCGCCTGTCTCTTTTCAAATTCCGTTATCTCATCCCTGATGCCGAGCAGATAGTCTATGTTGTCAAGACCCTTTAACAGACACTCCTTCTTAAAGGCATTAATTGCGAAACTGACTGATATGCCTGCCTCTTCCGATGAAAGCAGCTGCTTTTCAAGGTCAATCTGCACTCTGGTTGCCGGTTTCCTGATTATCAGCTCCATAAGTCTGCCAAGCGTTTCTGCAGGTATCACCACCGGCAGGAGGCCGTTATTCAGGGCATTGTTGCAGAAAATATCCGCGAAGGAGTCTGAAACCACTGCCCTGAAGCCATGGTCAGCTATAGCCCAGACGGCATGTTCCCTGCTTGAGCCGCATCCGAAGTTACTGCCCGTAACAAGAATATTACCCTTGAATGCCGGATTGTTGAGAACGAATTCATCTTTCATCTTTCCCTCCTTGTCATATCTCCAGTCACGGAAGAGATTCTTCCCGAACCCTTCCTTTGTCGTGGCATTCAGAAACCTTGCCGGGATGATCTGATCGGTGTCGATATTTGCCAGGGGCAGGGGGACACATGTTGATTCCAGTATGGTAAATTTCTCTCTTTCCATTGTTTGTTGCGATTAATCAATCACTAAACCTGATCAACTCTCTGGGATCTGTTATCCTTCCTGTCAACGCTGCCGCAGCAGCTGTCAGCGGTCCCGCGAGGATGGTTCTTGCCCCCGGTCCCTGTCTTCCCTCGAAGTTGCGGTTCGAGGTTGAGACCGCATATTTGCCGGGGGGTATCTTGTCATCATTCATGGCGAGGCAGGAGGAGCATCCGGGTTGTCTCATCTCAAACCCGGCTCTTCTGAGCACTTCTGTAAGCCCTTCCTTTTCTGCCTGCCGTGCAACCTGCTGTGATCCGGGTACGATGAGCACATTTACGCCAGGTGCTTTCTTTCTTCCCTCCACAATGGAGGCAAAAGCCCTGAGATCCTCAATACGGCCGTTGGTACAGCTGCCGAGAAAGACGTAATCTATCGGATGACCAAGGAGCTTCATCGTCGGTTTAAAGCCCATGTAATCAAGTGCTTTCTGGTAGGAGTCGTTTCCGCCTGATCTGAGCCGGTCTTCAGCAGGTATTACTCCATCAACAGCCATGCCCATTGCGGGGTTTGTACCCCAGGTGATCATTGGCGGTACTGATGATGCATCAAACTCAAGCTCTTTGTCAAAGAACGCTCCCGGGTCACTGCGCAGCGAGAACCACTTTTCAAGCATGTGTCCGGCTTCAGGATTACTGTTGAAGGAGGGTATTCCGGTGAGGTAGCCAAAGGTGATCTCATCAGGTGCGATAAGGCCTCCGCGCGCGCCCATCTCGATGCTCATGTTGCACACAGTCATCCGTGATTCCATCGTCAGCCGGGAGATGGCTTCACCGGCATATTCCACGAAGTATCCCGTTGCTCCTCCGGTGGATATGGAGGAGATGATATAGAGTATCAGGTCCTTGGAGGTCACTCCCTTCCGGAGTGATCCGTTGACGGTGATCCTCATCCGTGCCGGCCTGGTCTGAAGGATGCACTGTGATGCCAGCACCATCTCCACCTCGCTTGTGCCGATACCGAATGCTACGGTGCCGAATGCTCCGTGGGTTGATGTGTGACTGTCGCCGCATACTATAGTCATACCCGGAAGTGTATATCCCAGCTCGGGACCAGTGACATGGACAATACCGTTATTGGGATGGCCTATGCCGAAGTACTCAATGCCGCTGGCATCGCAGTTTTCAGCAAGGGTCTCCACCTGTGCCCGTGAGACGGCATCCCTTATCGGAAGATGCTGATCTGTGGTGGGTATGTTATGATCTGCCACGGCCGTGGTCCTTTCCGGCCTGAAGACCCCACCCCGCTGCTGAAGGCCCAGGAAGGCCTGGGGACTGGTGACCTCATGGATGTAGTGCCGGTCAATATAGAGAACATCAGGACCGTCCTCAACAGACTTCACGACGTGTGCATCCCAGATCTTGTCAAACAGTGTCCGTGGTTCCATTGTCGATCCTTGAAACAGCATCAATGAATGCCTCAACTGAGGCAGTAATTATATCCGTGTTGGCAGAGAAGCCGTGAAAGATCTTACCGTTTTGTTCCACCTGTATATGCACCTTGCCTATGTCATCGCTTCCCCGTGTGATTGCCTGAATCAGGAACTCCTCGAGGTGTACATTCTCATGGATCAGGTGTTTGACGGCGGTAAAAGACGCATCAATGGGACCGTTCCCGGGGGCAGTGGAGGTATGCACCTCTCCGTTGATCCTAATGCCTACGGTAGCCACCGGAGTGACCGAATTACCGCAGAGCACCTGCAGCGACTCCAGCTTAAGCCTCTTCTCACCACGGAAGACCTCCCCTGACAGGATCTTAATATCTTCGTCATTGATCTCCTTTTTTTTGTCTGCTAGTAGAAGGAAGCGGTGGTAGATCTCGTCAAGCTCCTCCTTTCCCAGCTTAATGCCCAGCAGATCAAGCCTGTGATTAAGAGCTGCCCTGCCGCTGCGGGCTGTGAGAATGATTGATGATTCCCTTATGCCCACCTCCTTAGGGTCAATGATCTCATAGTTTTCACGGTTTTTGAGAACGCCGTCCTGGTGTATCCCTGACGAATGAGCAAAGGCATTTCTGCCCACGATGGCCTTGTTGGCCTGCACGGGCATGCTCATCAGTGTTGAGACCAGCCTGCTGGTGCTGAATATCAGCTTCGGGTTGATGCCTGTGGAGAGGTTCAGGTCATGATGACTCTTTATGATCATTGCTATCTCTTCAAGTGAGGTATTGCCTGCCCTCTCGCCGATGCCATTTACGGTCACCTCCGCCTGGCGGGCTCCGTTGATGATGCCCATCATGGTGTTGGCGGTGGCCATTCCAAGGTCATTGTGGCAGTGGGTTGAGACGACTGCCCTGTCAATATTCGGGACATTTTCCATGAGGTACCTGATTTTGGCGCCGTATTCCTCCGGCAGGCAATAACCTGTTGTGTCAGGTATGTTCACCACGGTTGCACCTGCTTTTATTACAGCCTCGATCACCCTGGCGAGATAGGCGTTTTCGCTCCTGCCGGCATCTTCGGCGTAGAATTCCACGTCGTCAACAAATTTCCTGGCGTACTTAACGGCATCGACGGCCCTTTTGATTATCTCTTCGGGAGTGGTCCGGATCTTGTACTGAATATGGTAGGGAGATGTACCGATACCTGTATGGATCCGTTTTCTCTCAGCAAACTTGAGTGCCTCGGCCGCCACCTCAATGTCTTTTTTCACTGCTCTTGTGAGGGCGCAGATGACCGGGTTACGGACTGCCTTTGAGATTTCTACCACCGACCTGAAGTCGCCCGGACTCGAAACGGGGAACCCTGCCTCGATCACGTCTACTCCCAGTGCCTCGAGAGCCCTGGCGACCTCAATCTTCTCAACCGTATTGAGCTGGCAGCCTGGCACCTGCTCACCGTCACGGAGGGTTGTATCAAAAATTATTACCCTGTTGTTTTCCATAGTCTATAATTAGTGATTGTTACTTCTGAGGTCTCAGTTTTCTCACGGCGGCTCCTGTTCTCCAGAGCTCTGATCCGCCCATCTCCCTCAGCTCCGCATCCAGTCGTTCGCGGTAGTCGGCTGAACCTGTTGAGCTGAGCACCCTGACACACTCTTCCCCTGAGCTGACTTTTTCATACAGATCCCTGAAGACGGGCAGGGTGGCTTCCCTGAACTTCGGCTTCCAGTCGAGCGCACCGCGTTGCGCCGTGGCGCTGCAGTTGGCATACATCCAGTCCATACCCTTCTCGTCTACAAGTCGTATAAGGCTCTGTGTCAGCTCTTCAACGGTTTCGTTAAAAGCTTCTGATGGTGTATGCCCGTTATCGCGCAGCACCTGGTACTGCGCCTCCATGATGCCCTCGAGGGCGCCCATGAGAACGCCCCTCTCGCCGGTCAGATCACTGAATACCTCCTTCTCAAAAGTGGTGGGGAAGAGGTATCCTGAGCCAATGGCGATGCCTAATGCAATTACGCGTTCTTCAGCCCTGCCGGTATAATCACGGAAGACGGAGAAGCTTGAGTTGATGCCTGCCCCGGCGAGAAAGTTGCGCCTGACGCTGGTTCCTGAACCTTTCGGAGCACAGAGAATGACGTCAACATCAGAGGGAGGCACAACACCGGTGTGCTCCTTGTAGGTGACGGAGAAACCGTGTGAGAAGTAGAGCGCCTTGCCTGCGGTAAGGTATGGCTTGATGCGGGGCCAAAGTGTCCGCTGGGCTGCATCGGAGACGAGGTACTGGATAACAGTTCCTCTTTCTGCCGCCTCCTCTATGCCAAAGAGGGTGCTGCCGGGAACAAAACCGTCAGCCACCGCCCTGTCCCAGTCATTTTTGAATTCAGGCGCCTGTCCGATAATCACATTGATGCCGTTGTCTCTCATATTCATTGCCTGTGCCGGTCCCTGAACCCCGTACCCTATGACGGAGACAACTTCATTCTTCAAAACTTCGCGTGCTTTTGAGAGCGGAAACTCCTCCCTTGTAACAACAGTTTCAGTTACTCCTCCAAAATCGATCTGTGCCATAATTGTCTATGTTAGATTATTGTTATTCAGTTAATTATATACTTCATGCGGTTCTTGTCTGCCTCTTTCAGCCTCCTCCATCTCTTTAAGGTAAGCATTCAGCTCCTTGACCTGTCTTGTTACTGCTATCCTTCCCGACCTGACGAACTGAAGAACCCCGCAGGGTTCAAGAACGGCAAGCAGATCGGTTATCTCCGTCTTGTTGCCGCTCTTCTCGACAACGATATATTCGGGCGTCACTTCAAGTATGCGGGCATGATGTTTCCGCACGAGATCGCCAATCGTACTGCCTGACATCAGTCCCCTGGTGGTGACTTTGTACAGCGCTATCTCCTGGCAGATTATCTCTGGTGAAGTGTGCACGAATACCTTGATGACATCGACCAGTTTTTCAATCTGCCTTGCCACCTTATTCACCATGTCAGGGGTAGTGGTGACGACCATGGTAAGCATCTGAACACCTTTGACGGCAGATTCCGAGGCAGTAATGCTTTCTATGTTTATCTGCCTCCGTGTAAGGATAAGCGTTATACGGCTGAGAATTCCTATATGATCCTCAGTAAAGAGTGATATTGTATATTCCTGTTGCATAATGATTATCTGTATGTTAGTGTTACTTCTGAGACTGATGCCCCGGGTTCGACCATTGGAAGGATATTTGCTTCTCTGCTAATGACCACCTCCATCAGGTATGGGCCTTCGGCAGCGAGCATTGCCCTGACAGCCGTGCCGAGCTCCTCGCGGCGCGTTACTCTGTGGGCATTGATGCCGTAGGCGCCGGCCAGTGCCACGAAATCAGGGTTTGCCATTTCAGTGGAGGCGTACCTTCCGTTGAAGAACATCTGTTGCCACTGCCGGACCATGCCCAGGAAGCTGTTATTGAGGAGTATTATTTTGACGGGGATCTGATACTGCATTATGGTGCCCAGCTCCTGTACCGTCATCTGAAAGCCGCCGTCGCCAATAAAGGCAACAACCGGTTTGCCGGGGTTTCCTGATGCTGCTCCCAGCGATGCCGGGAGGCCGAATCCCATGGTGCCCATCCCGCCTGATGTCACCAGGGTGCTCTTCTCGCTGAAGCGGTAGTAGCGTGCCACTGCCATCTGATGCTGTCCCACGTCAGTGACAATGACTGCATCGCCGTCTGTCATGTCCGAGACTGTCTTCACTACCTCACCCATCCGGATCTCACCTTCACCCGGCTCTGTCTCCGGCCTGATCACCTTTTCATATTCCACCCGGTCGAGGATCCGGAACTCCCTGATCCATTTCTCCCGGCTGCTCTCACGCACAAGGGGAGTGAGAGCTGTAAGGACTTCCCGCGCATCATTGTTAATCTCGAGGTCGACCCTCACATTCTTGTTGATTTCCGCCTTATCTATCTCAATGTGAATTATCCTGGCATCAGGTGCATATTTTTTGAGGTTGCCTGTGACCCTGTCATCGAAGCGCATGCCTACTGCTATAATGAGGTCAGCCTGGTTGGTGAGGACATTGGGGGCATAGTTGCCATGCATCCCCAGCATTCCTGCGAAGAGCCTGTGTTTATGCGGGAAAGCGGGCAGACCGAGCAGGGTTGCGGCAACGGGGATACCTCCCTTTTCTGCCAGTGCTCTCAGTTCATCAGCGGCACCTGAGAGGATAACCCCGTGGCCTGCCAGGATAAGGGGTTTTTCCGCATGATTGATCATGACAGCCGCCGATTCGATATCCCTTATGTGAAGAGGGATCACCGGATTGTAACTTCTTATATAAGTGCATTTCCGGTAGCTATAATTTAAGGTCTCAAACTGGGCATCTTTCGAAATATCTACCAGTACGGGGCCCGGCCGGCCTGACCTGGCAATGTAAAAGGCCCGTGCGATAGCGTCAGGAATATCCTGTGCCTTCTTGACCTGGGCATTCCACTTTGTCACAGGCATTGAGATACCGAGGATATCAGTCTCCTGAAAAGCGTCTGTGCCTATAAGTCCTGATGTCACCTGTGCCGTAATGAATACCACCGGCACGGAGTCGAGGAAGGCATTGGCTATTCCTGTCACGAGGTTTGTTGCTCCCGGTCCTGATGTGGCGAAACATACCCCCGGTCTGCCCGTTACCATGGCATAAGCCTGTGCTGCGTGAGCAGCTCCCTGCTCGTGACGGGTCAATATATGACGGAGCCTGTCACTGTAATCAAGCAGCTTGTCATAGACAGGCATGATTGCTCCTCCGGGATAACCGAATATTGTATCAACACCCTCTTCTATCAGAGACTTAAGGAGTGCCTCAGCTCCGGAGACCTGTGATTCGTCGGCGTCATTATCCTGTGTATCGGTTGTTTTTTTCTTTTCCTTCATAAAATATCTTCAGTTGTTAAATCATCCGCACAGCTCCCCTGTCAGCCGAGCTGACATGAGCAGCATATGCCTTCAGTGATGTTGGTATGGTTCTTTCTCTTCCTTCCGGGCGGAAGGCACTGTCTCCCTTTTTGTCTTCCCTGCGACGCCTCTCCTCCAGTATTGTGTCGGTGACGGCAAGGCTAATTCGTCTCCCGGGGATGTCGATGTCTATAATATCTCCGTCATTTATCAGGGCGATAGCTCCTCCTGCCGCAGCCTCGGGGGAGACATGCCCTACCGACAGTCCTGCCGTGCCTCCCGAGAAGCGACCGTCGGTTATGAGCGCACATTTCTTATCAAGTCCCTTTGATTTAAGGTAGGAGGTAGGGTAGAGCATCTCCTGCATGCCCGGTCCGCCGCGCGGACCCTCATACCGTATCACCACAACATCGTCCGCTTTCACTTTCCCGGTCAGTATTCCGGTTACAGCTTCCTCCTGGGAGTCAAAGGTCACCGCCCTGCCGCTGAAGCTGAACATTGAGCTGTCGATACCGGCAATTTTCACAATGCATCCGTCCGGCGCCAGGTTACCGTAGAGAACAGCAAGACCTCCGTCAGCGCTATAGGGATGACTGACATCTCTGATCGCCCCGTTGACTCTGTCTCTGTCGTGTGAAGGGTACAGTTGCGACGCAGTGCCTCCCTGCGTGTTACGCACCCCTCCCGGGGCGCTCAGAAAGAGCTGATGAGCCTGCGGCAGGGCGGTGGGGCTCATAATATCCCATTCGTCTATTGCCTGTCCCAGGGTACGATAGTCAACTCTTCCGACAGAACGGTCGAGCAGACCGGCACGATCAAGTTCACCGAGGATGGCGAACACCCCACCCGCACGGTTTATATCCTCAATGTGAAACGATGATGATGGAGAGACCCTGCATATGTTTGGTATCCTGCGCGAGAGTTCATCCATGTCTTTCATTGAAAAATCAACACCGGCCTCATGGGCAATGGCGAGGAGGTGGAGGACGGTATTGGTGGAGCCCCCCATTGCAATATCGAGTGACATGGCATTGATGAAGGCTGACCTGGTGGCTACTGATCGGGGAAGGACGGATTCGTCTCCTGCTTCGTAGTATCTCTTTGCCATATCAGCTATCAGCCGGGCGGCCCCGGTGAACATCGTTACCCTGTTCCGGTGAGTGGCCAGCACGGTACCGTTGCCTGGCAGTGCCAGTCCGAGTGCCTCCGTCAGGCAGTTCATTGAATTGGCGGTGAACATGCCCGAACAGGAGCCGCAGGTGGGACAGGCTGACCGTTCGATCTCAAGGAGGGCTTCGTCAGTGACCCGGTCATCAGCGGCAGCTACCATGGCATCGATCAGGTCTACGGCTTTTGCGCCCGCCCTGCCGGCCTCCATCGGGCCTCCGGAGACGAACAGTGACGGTATGTTGAGCCGCATTGCAGCCATAAGCATTCCGGGAGTGATCTTGTCGCAGTTGCTTATGCAGATCATGGCGTCAGCACAATGGGCATTGCAGACATACTCGACACTGTCGGCAATAAGCTCGCGCGAGGGGAGAGAATAGAGCATCCCGGCGTGTCCCATGGCTATGCCGTCATCAATGGCTATGGTATTGAACTCAGCGGCAAACATGCCCAGGCCTTCAATCTCCTTCTTTATGGCCTGCCCCACTTCATGCAGGTGCACATGGCCCGGCACGAACTGCGAGAATGAATTGACAATTGCTATCACGGGCTTCCCGAACTGTTCCTCCTTCATGCCGTTTGCCCTCCAGAGGCTCCTTGCCCCGGCCATGGTTCGTCCGTTCATCGTTCTCAGGCTCCTGAGTTCTCTTTTCATTGCAGACATATTAAAAAAAAAGCCTCCCGGTTTTCCGGGAAGCTTTCGTGTATTATTATTCTTAGCTATATATTACTCCCCGATCATGCGCTCGTAGCGATAATAAGAATGAGGACAATAATAAATAGTGAAATATGGTTCATAAACTCAAATTGAAGTGACAAAAGTATAAACATTTTTTAACGTCCAAACAAAAGGGATTAATTTTTTCAACTTTTTTTCTCTGTTGATACTATATTAATAATGGGAGCGCCAAAGAAGCATCATTATTTTAATACGCGTAGCTCTTTTCCTACTTTGGTGAAGGCAGCAATGGCCTTGTCAAGATGCTCCGGCTCGTGTGCTGCCGAGAGCTGCACCCTGATGCGTGCCTGCCCTTTGGGTACGACGGGGTAATAGAAGCCGGTGACATATATGCCTTCGGTGAGCAGTCTGGCTGCCATTTCCTGGGACAGTTTGGCGTCATATAGCATGACGGCACAAATTGCTGAACGGGTGGGCTTGATGTCGAAGCCTGCCTTCAGCATCCGGTCCATGAAATATTTAGTGTTGAAATGGAGCTTATCCTGCAGCTCGTTGGTCTCTGTCATCATCTCCAGCATCCTGATGCCTGCAGCGGCAACGAGCGGCGGGATGGCGTTTGAGAAGAGATATGGCCTGGAGCGCTGGCGAAGCATCTCGATGATCTCCTTCTTGCCCGTGGTGAATCCGCCAATGGCTCCTCCGAAGGCTTTTCCCAGGGTGCCGGTGATGATCTCGATCTTTCCCCTGAGGTTATAGAGTTCTGTAACGCCGCGGCCCGTATCTCCGACCACACCGGCGGAGTGGCACTCATCTACCATGACCATTGCATTGTATTTGTTTGCCAGCTCATAGATTTTGTCAAGCGGCGCCACGTTGCCGTCCATTGAGAAGACGCCGTCAGTGACTATCAGCCTGAAGCGCTGTTCCTGTGCCAGCTGCAGTTGGGTCTCAAGGTCCTCCATGTCTGCATTTTCATAGCGGTAGCGCTGTGCCTTGCAGAGACGCACCCCGTCAATGATTGAAGCGTGATTGAGGGAGTCGGATATAATGGCATCCTCGCTTGTCAGAAGGGGCTCAAACACACCACCGTTGGCATCAAAACAGGCAGCATATAAAATAGTGTCTTCGGTTCCGAAAAAATCAGCAAGCTTTTGCTCCAGCTCTTTATGGAGATCGCCGGTTCCGCATATGAAGCGTACTGATGACATGCCGTAGCCGTGTGTGTCAAGAGCCACCTTTGCGGCCTCAACAAGCTGTTTGCTGGCGGAAAGACCCAGATAGTTGTTGGCACAGAAATTAAGCACCCGCTGCCCGGTGTCAAGTGTTATCTCTGCACCCTGGGGTGAGACAATGACCCGTTCCTTCTTATATAGCCCTGCTTCCTTTATCTCACTGATCTGGGATCTGAGATAATCGTGGTATTGATTGTACATCGTCGTGAATAATCACTTAAAACGGATGCAAAGATGGTGTTTTGCAGTGACTATTCCATGATGATAATCATCTCCGGGGAAGGAATATTTATGAAGAGATGAGATTATTCAACCGTGGATTTTACATCCCGAACTTTTCAATTATCTCATCTTTCTTAAGGCCCAGTATGCCCAGTTTCTTACCCACTTTTATGAATTTCTCAAGGGCAGCCTCGAGGTGGTGCATCTCATGTCCGGCGGATATCTGGGTCCGGATCCTTGCCTGTCCGTTGGGTACAACGGGGAAGAAGAAGCCAATTGCATAAATCCCCTCGCTGAACAGCTCCCTTGAGAAGTCCTGGGAAAGCTTCGCGTTGAAGAGCATGACCGGAACAATAGGAGTATTCCCCTCCTTAAGGATAAACCCCGCATCTGTCAGGCCTGCCCTCCAGAAGGCGGCGTTCTTCTCCAGCTTGTCGCGCCGTTCCGTGCTGCCCGAAAGGATATCAAAAACCTTCAGAACTCCTGATACAATCACGGGAGCAATGGTGTTTGAGAAGAGATAGGGGCGAGCCTTCTGCCTGCACATATCCACTATCTCTTTCCTTCCCGAGACGCAGCCTCCCGATGCTCCGCCCATGGCTTTGCCGAAGGTAGTGGTGATGATGTCAATCTTACCCATGACATTGCATAATTCATGAGTGCCGCGTCCTGTTTTGCCTATGAAACCTGTAGCATGGGAGTCATCCACCAGCAGCAGGGCGTCGTATTTCTCGCACAGGCGGACCATCTCGTCGAGCCGGGCCGTGTCGCCGTCCATGGAGAAGACCCCGTCAGTGATCACAAGCTTAAGCCGTTTGTCAGAGTGAAGCAGGAGCTTCTCCTCAAGGTGCTCCATACTTGAGTGCTTGAAGGTGTCATGCTGTGCGCTGCAGAGTCTCATGCCATCTATGAGTGAGGCATGTACCAGCCTGTCAGATATCATTATGTCCTCGCTGGTGAGTATCGCTTCAAAAACACCTGCATTGGCATCCATGCATGAGGGGAACAGGATAGTATCCTCAGTGCCCAGGAATTCAGTCACCTTGTTCTCCAGTTCCCTGTGTATATCCTGGGTGCCGCAGATAAAACGGACAGAGGACATTCCGTAACCTCTTGTCTCAAGACCTTCATGAGCAGCCCTGATGACATCGGGGTGGCTTGAAAGGCCGAGGTAGTTGTTCGAACACATATTGATGACCTTCTTCAGGTCTGAGCCTGAAGGAAATTCAACCTCGATATCGGCGGCCTGTGAACTGTGAATGAACCGCTCCTCCTTGAATATGCCTGCGCTCCTGATATCTGCCAGCTGCGACAGATACAGGTTCCTTGTTTTTTCAGAGTAACTCATGATGGAGGCGATTTATTTGTTTAAGTACTGATTTACCAGTGCCACAATGTTGTTTACGCTGTCAAAAGCTTCAGGTGTGGCTTTGCTTGGGGGAATTTTGATCTTGAATTTATTCTCCAGGAAAACGAGAAGTGACACCATAGAAAACGAATCAACATAACCGCTCGATATGAGAGGGGAATCATAAGTTATCGTGGCGTCATCATCATCAATGTACTCCCTGATAACATAGTTCCGGATCAGTTCCTTCATCTCATTCAGACTATTCTCTTCCATAACATTTTCATTTTGAAGTTTATAATTATTATCTGCCAATATCTTAATCATTTTCCAGGGTTGATATGTCACCGATCTCCTCGCCCCATTCCCGGGCATGCAGCACTCTTCTCATGATCTTGCCGCTGCGTGTCTTGGGGAGGCTCTCCATGAACTCCACCGCCTGGGGCATTGCCAGGGGAGAGAGTCTCTTGCGGATGAAGTTCATTATCTCCAGTTCAAGATCAGGATCGGCCGTAAAGCCGGGTTTCAGGGTTATAAAGGCTTTTACCACCTCCATGTTTATATCATCAGGTTTTGAAGTGACGGCAGATTCACCTACTGCAGGATGCTCCAGCAGTGCCGATTCAACTTCAAACGGGCTCACCAGGTGTCCTCCGGTGTTTATTACATCATCATCACGACCGATGAACCAGTAGTAACCTTCATTATCGATGCTTGACCTGTCGCCCGACAGATACCATCCGTTAACGAATTTTTCGCTGTATTTTTCCTCATTCCTCCAGTATGTTCTCATCATGGAGGGCCAGCCCGGCCTGAATGCTATCAGCCCTGCCTTGCCTGGCTCTTCAATAGGAGTGAAGGTGACGGGGTCAAGCACAGCTCCGGTAATTCCCGGGAAGGTCCTGCCCATTGAGCCGGGCTTTATTTTCATTCCCGGGAAGTTGGTGATCATTATCGATCCGGTTTCCGTCTGCCAGAATGTATCATGGAACATTCTTCCGAACACCCTTCCTGACCATATCACCGCTTCCGAATTAAGCGGCTCACCGACGCTTGCCAGGTGACGGAGGGAGGAGAGGTCAAACTCCTTCACAATGTCATCGCCGGCTTTCATAAGTGACCTGATGGCAGTTGGGGCGGAGTACCAGACAGTTACCCTGTATTTCTCTATGAACCTGTACCATGCCTGGGCGGAAAAGCCGCTATCAAGGACACACTGCGTCACTCCGAGGCTCCACGGACCGATTATTCCGTAGGAAGTGCCGGTCACCCAGCCGGGGTCGGCGGTGCACCAGTAGATGTCATCATCACGCAGGTCAAGAACCCATTTTGTGGTCAGGTACTGAGACATTATGGAGTAATGGACATGCTTTACCCCCTTGGGCTGGCCTGTTGTGCCGGAGGTGTAATGAAGCAACGAATGGGTTTCAGCCCGTGTGGGGGAGATCTCGAATTTCTCTACAGGCTCAGCATTTTCAAGGCTGAAGAGAATTTCTCCGGGTTGGAGTTCTGAGGGTTTTACGTTGTCAACAATGATCACAAATTCCAGGTTTGGAAGGGTTGATCGGATCTTCCTGACCTTGGAGAGGTGTTTCTTCTGGGTTATGACAGCCCTTGTCCCCGCATTGTCAAGCCTCACAAAAAGAGATTCGTCTCCGAATGCTGAAAAGAGAGGCTGAGCGATGGCCCCGATCTTCAGTATTCCCAGGAACGAAAGATACAATTCAGGTATTCTGTCCATAAAGAGGCAGACTCTGTCTCCCTCGGTGATTCCCAGGTTGCGGAGGAAAGTCCCGATAGTGTTTCCGGCAAGCCGGATGTCATTGAATGTGTAACTCTTTGCCGTGCCACCGAATCCCTCGTAATAGAGGGCCATTTTGTTGGCGTGCCCCTTCTGGCATATCCTGTCGGAGCAATGCCACCCTATGTTTATGATATCTCCGGGGGTGTATTCGAGTTCTTTTTCAGCAATGGACCAGCTGAAGCCGGTGGTCAGTTCTTCGTAGGCAGGATGTTCAGGCATGGATGTCATGGATAGGTCTACACAATGACATCAAGATAAAAAGAATTTATAGAATAGCAGTTATAGCCATGCAATTATAAAGTCGAAAGTCCATAAAGTCGAAAGTCGAAAGTCAGGAGAGGGTTTTTATCAGGCCTGACTTTAAGGACTTTCGACTATTACTCCCAGCTCAGGATGACCTTGCCGCAGTTACCCTCTTCCATAATGTCAAATCCTTTCTGGAAGTCATCAATATGGAAACGGTGGGTTATGATCGGATCGAGATTGATGCCGCCGATGATCATCATCTGCATCTTATACCATGTCTCCCACATCTCACGGCCATATATTCCTTTCAGTGTAAGCGCCTTGAATATTATGTCACTCCAGGGCACCTCGAAATTCGAGGGCAGGATGCCCAGAAGTGCAATGTTGGATCCGTTGTACATGTTTTCTATCATCTCGCGGAATGCCAGTGGTGATCCTGACATTTCAAGACCAACATCAAAACCCTTCATGTTAAGGGGTTCAAGTACATCCCGGATCTTCTCCCCCTTTTTCGGATTGACAACCATAGTTGCACCCATCTTTCTTGCCAGCTCAAGGCGGTACTCGCTAAGATCGGTTGCCACCACATGACGGGCGCCGGCGAACCTGGCAATGGCAACAGCCATGCTGCCTATCAGTCCCGACCCGGTGATCAGCACATCCTCACCGAGCAGCGGAAATGCCAGCGCAGTATGGGTGGCATTGCCAAACGGGTCCATGATGGCTGCCCACTCATCGGGGATTCGGTGGTCGAGCAACACCACGTTGCGCGCGGGAACCTTTACATATTCCGCAAAAGAGCCGTCGATGTGAACACCTATCCCGACGGTGTTCTCGCACACATGCTCCCTGCCCCTCCGGCAGTTGCGGCATGTGCCGCAGAAGAGGTGCCCTTCGCCGGTGACCCTGTCGCCGACCTTTACATTTGTGACGCCCGGACCGGCCTTTTCAACAAAACCCATGTACTCGTGGCCGATTGTCATAGGCACTTTGATGGTTTTCTGTGCCCATTCATTCCACTCGTAGATATGCAGGTCGGTGCCGCATATTGCCGACTTCTTTACCTTTATGATGACATCATTGTATCCTGGCTCGGGAACCGGCACATCCTGCATCCATAACCCTTTGGAAGCCTTAGCCTTGACAAGTGCTTTCATCTTATTCATTATGGCTGATGATTAAAACGTTATGTCGTAAATGTAATACAAAATAGACTTAAAAAATATGATTTTTGACGTGAGACCTGAAGGCAAATTGCCCGTCACCACATAATATTTATCTTTGCCGGGCATTGTACCTGCGGGCTTTCTGCACGTTACCTCAAGGCAAAGAATTCCAGATAAAGTAAAGGCCATAGACATGACAGACCAAAAACCAAGGGTGCGCTTTGCCCCCAGTCCCACCGGACCGCTTCATATCGGGGGAGTGCGCACGGCACTCTATAACTATTTGTTCGCCAGGCATCACGGGGGAACATTCATCCTGCGCATCGAGGACACTGACCAGGCACGGCTGGTTGAGGGTGCCGAGGAGTATATAATGGACTCCCTGGCATGGGCAGGAATAAAAGTTGACGAAGGAGTGAGGGAGGGAGGCCCCTTCGCGCCCTACCGCCAGAGTGACCGCAAAGAGGTATATCATCGCTATGCCGACGAGCTGATCAGCAGGGGCGACGCCTATTATGCCTTCGACTCACCCGAGGAGCTGGATAAGCTGAGACATGATTATGAGTCGCGCGGTGAGACCTTCAACTACGGCTGCGTCTCAAGGATGAACATGTGCAACTCACTAACCCTTGCAGCAGAGGAGGTCAGCGGCAGGCTGGCTGCAGGTGAGCAGTACGTTGTGAGATACCGCATGCCGGACAGTGAGGATATTCATTTCGCCGACCTGATCAGGGGAGAGATTGTGGTGAACACATCGACACTTGATGACAAGGTGCTGTACAAGTCAGATGGTATGCCTACATATCACCTTGCAAACATAGTTGATGACCATCTGATGGAGATCACACATGTCATCAGGGGAGAAGAGTGGCTGCCTTCACTGCCGCTGCACGTAATGCTATACAGGAGCTTCGGATGGGATGCGCCGTTATTCGCACACCTGCCCCTCCTTCTCAAACCAACGGGAAAAGGCAAACTGAGCAAGCGCGACGGCGACAAGATGGGATTCCCGGTTTTCCCGCTCTACTGGCCCTATGGGGAGACGGCTTCGGGATACCGTGAGGAAGGCTATTTCCCTGAGGCATTCGTCAACATGCTTGCACTGCTGGGCTGGAATCCCGGCACTGAGCAGGAGATATTCTCAATGGAAGAACTTATTGCAGCTTTCTCAATCGACAGGGTGGGCAAGTCGGGATCACGGTTCGACCCTGATAAGGCAAAGTGGTTCAATACAAGGTATTTTCACATGAAGAGCGATGATGAGCTGGCTGCCCTCTTCATGCCATTTGTCAACGAAAAAGGTTTCAATCCCGAACCTGAGACACTTAAAAAAATCATTTCACTGGTGAAGGAGAGGGCGGGATTTGTAAAGGATCTATGGCATGAGGCTGACTTCTTCTTCGTCGCCCCCGAGAGCTATGACCCGGAGGTTGTAAGGAAACGGTGGAATGCCGACTCTCACATCCAGATGAACGAACTTCTTGATGTGGTCGCCGGTGCAGAGTCATTTACATCTGAAAACCTTGAAAGAACCGTCAAGGAGTGGATAGCCGGAAGCCCTTACAATACCGGAACCATCCTCAACCTCTTCAGGCTCCTGATGGTGGGGGCATCAAGGGGGCCTCATCTCTTTGATATCGTTGAACTCACCGGAAGGGAAGAGACTCTCCGCCGACTTGAAAACGGTATCCGCAGACTGTTGCCGGCACTGTCATGAATCCCGGGAGGGAAATAAGATACATTGACTTTCATTCTCACCAGTACGGAGGAGGAGGAGATACAATCACCATCATGAATCTTATGGCAGGGGAGGATGTACCGGCTGACTTTCCGCCGAACACACTCTTCTCGGCAGGCATTCATCCATGGCAGCTTACGGAAGAAAATGCGCAACAGCTCCGGACAGAGCTTCTGCTCACGGCCGCCCATCCTCATGTTGTCATGATAGGGGAAGCCGGTTTCGACCGCCTGAAGGGACCTGGCATGGAGCTGCAGTACAACCTCTTTCTGTTTCAGGCAACAACAGCCCGCGAGATGGACAAACCGATGGTGATCCATTGTGTCAGGGGCTGGGAGGAGTTGCGCCGTGCTCACAGTGAGATGAACCCGGAGAGACCATGGGTCATTCACGGTTTCAGGGGAAACGTAAAGCTGGCGGCCTCTCTTTCCGGCGACGGATTCTGGTTTTCTCTGGGGAAGAAGGGTATCACCGCGGAGGTACTGGAGATGGTAAGCCATGACAGAATCCTTCTTGAGACGGATGACACCGGTGAGTCGATAGCGGATGTCTACAGGCTGTTTGCCGTGACGGCCGGGTATGATGAAGAGACTGCTGCCGGCCTCATAAAGAGAAATTTCAATTCACTTTTCAATTTCGGAGCCTGATGGAACAGTGGCTTTCACGCACGGAGATGCTTCTTGGTAAAGAGGCCCTGCAGAAACTGATGGAATCCCATGTGCTTGTCGCAGGACTGGGCGGGGTGGGATCCTGGGCTGCAGAGATGATATGCCGCGCCGGCATTGGAGCAATGACCATTATAGACGGCGATACCGTGACTGCGGCCAATAAAAACAGGCAGCTGCCTGCACTGACTTCCACAACGGGACGAAAGAAGGCCGAGGTGATGGGAGAGCGGCTCCTCGATATAAATCCCGCCCTGAAGCTGAAGGTCATTCCGGAGTTCATCCGTGACCAGCGGATGATTGATATCCTGGAAGAGGATAAATACGATTATGTGGTGGATGCCATTGACACGCTCTCGCCCAAGGTATTCCTCGTATATCATTCATTAAGGCTAAACCTTAAGATTGTCAGCTCAATGGGTGCGGGCGGCAAGTATGACCCTACGGCCATCAGGGTAGCAGACATCTCCGAAACCAACTTCTGCAACCTGGCCCGGATGCTTCGCAAGAAACTTCATAAGCTGGGCGTACATGAGGGCTTCACAGCCGTCTACAGTCCGGAGGTTGTTGACAAGGATCTCATTGTACGCGGATCCGACGAGAGCAACAAAGCCTCCAGTGTGGGAACGATGTCCTATATGCCTGCCGCCTTCGGTATTGTCTGTTCCTCGGTGGTGATCAGGGAACTGGCGGGGATTACTTCTGAAAAGTAGCCGGAGATCAGTTATTTTACCAGAATCCCGTTTATAGGCTTAAGATCATACCCGGGAGGGTTGCTGAGATGAGATTGCACCACCACAGTGTCTCCTTCAAAACTGCATGTTATCTTTATATGATGAGGGCTCTCGATGTATCTCAATATGAGCTCCAGGGTGCCTTCATCCCTCCAGCCGTATGACCCTGCAACCCTGTTTACAGATACCACTCCCGGCCGTCTGATAAGCGATGGGCCGGCGAGGTCCGTTTCAGAAGTGACCCATTCTCCACTGCCAAATGGTATTTTGTATGAGTGATCATCTGTAACCAGTGACAAAAGACAGGTATCACCCTCAAAAAGTAAGTTTATAGTTTTTATCTTCTGGTTGTTTTCTTCAAGCCTGAAGACCTTTCCCGACAGGAGGGACACTATTGCCGGTTCAGTTTGCTTTTCAGGTTTAGGAAGGGCCAGTGATGCAAGTCTCTCCTTCAGCCTGTCAGCCGCCTCACTGTTAACGGGCAGTGCCTCGTCCTTCATGGCCGGAAGGATGTGATCCCATACCAGGTTGATCTCATCCTGCATATCCGGTGATTCGGCCGTAATGGCTACAACGGCATCCTGATCGGGCATCACTATGATATACTGTCCGAAAGCTCCGTCAGCCCTGTAGGCGTTGTTGCGTGAGCGCCAGAACTGGTAGCAGTAACCCTGTGTCCAGTCGCTTTTCTCCTTTATCTCCGAAGGTGCTTCAGGTGCCTGGTCAATCTTGAAGGTTGTGGCCTCTTCCACCCATGCGGCAGGAATTATCTGAGTACCGTTCCATGAGCCCTTCTGAAGGTAGAGCTGCCCGAATTTCGCCATATCCTCTGTTTTAATCCTCAGTCCCCAACCTCCGGAGTTGATGCCCTCGGGCGACTCTTCCCAGTCATATCCCTCAATGCCAAGCGGTTCAAAGAGCCTCGGCCGGAGATAATCGGCAATCTTTTCACCTGTAACCTTCTGCACTATGGCCGAGAGCATGAATGTGGCCATGGAGTTATAGAGAAACTCTGTTCCCGGCTCCTTCAGTACCGGTACGGCCAGGAAACTCCTGACCCACTCTTTTGATGTGGAGGTGATCGCCCCCGTGGGATCAGGTGACTGTCCGGCTGACATGGTAAGAAGATCTTTTACCGTCATTTCAGCCAGGAAGGGAGATACGGTGTCCGGCAGCTGGTCAGGAAAGAATGAGACCACCTTTTCGTCTACGCTCAGCAGCTTCTCGCTCACGGCAAAGCCGACGGCGGTGGAGGTGAAGCTCTTGCTGGTCGAGTAGAGTGTATGCCTCAGTTCAGGATTGTAGGGATCCCACCAACCCTCGGCTATCACCTTGCCGTGGCGCACGATCATTATACTGTGAAACTCATGCCTGCCGGCAGCCACCGAGTCAAGAAAAGTGATCAGGGCTTGGGAGGATACGCCCCCGGCCTCGGGAGTGCTGCGGGGCAATGCTTTAGATGTGGGTGCCTTAGTGTTACAGCCGGTCAGGATGGCGAAGAAAACCAGGGCGGCAATGGACGGAAAAAGTCGTAGGATTTTCATAGGGGATTGATATCGATATAAAGATATCGATTTATTTTCCCCCGGAGGTCTCCTTTTCCTTTACCTCCTTTGCCGTAAATCCCAGCTTTTCAATTGACCTCTTCAGCTGCTCAGGTTTGTTCTTGTCCTTCTGATACTGAATAGTAACCTCTTTTGTGGTGAGATCACACTTCACATCCTTCACTCCCTTTTCAAAGGGGACGTTTTTCATGATCGTACTGACGCAGTGGTCGCAGTCAATGCTCGTTTCGAATTTTACTGTTGCGAGTTCCTTTTTATTCTTTTCCTGGCCTGACAGTGATACTGATGAGAAGAGGAAAAACAGAACTGTGGTGATGATGAGGTTTCTTTGCATTGTATTGGATTTTTAATGATTGTTAGTTCTCCGGACGGTCGAGGGCAAACCTGAACCCGGCATACAGCTTCCGGCCGTGCACCGGTCCCCAGATCATGGTGGCATCGAAGTATTCGCCAAAAGGATCTTCTGCGCTGATAATGGCATCATGCTGCCTTGAACCGGTAATGTTTTCTGCACCAACGTAAATGCTCCACTTCTTAAAGTACTTTGTTAACTGGGCATTCATAACCGGATAGGCGGTGAAGTGATCATGCCTCATGTAAGGCTCCGGATTTGTCATTGTCGAAGGAATTCTTCCCGGTCCGTTGTACTGCAGAGTGTAGTCGACCTGCCACTTTCTCATTCTTGTCGTGTAAGAGGCAGTCAGCAGTCCCTTGTACCGTGATGAAAGCGGCTTCTCACGGAGCTCGCCGCCGATGGTCTGGCGGACATCATTCCAGCGCCAGGCGGCGGTTATATCAAGCCCGGTCACCGGTTGCACCTGAGCCTCCAGCTGTATGACGTTTGACCACGACGGACCATCGAGGTTGTAAAAGAGCACCTGGTCGACCCTGAAGTCGAGATCGGTCACGATCTGCTTGACGAAGCTTGTTCTGTATGCTTCCCCTGTCAGTCTCAGCTCGCGTTCTCCCAGCGGGATATACCCCGTCAGGTTAATGCCGGCGTTCCAGGCCTCTTCAATTTCAAGGTCATCTGCTATGATTATTGACCTGCTGCTGGCAAGGTAATACAGGTTCTCTGCCCTTACGTGGACAGTCCTGAAACCCTTGCCCGCAGATGCCCTGAGTGTCAGCTTCGGGGTTAACTCGTAACGAAGGTGAATACGAGGGGTGAACTTCGCGCCGTGGTTCCGGTAGAAATCATATCTCACCCCGGCAAGGAGGGTCACTTTTGCCGAATCAGTGTATGTGTACTGAAGAAAGGTTCCCGGGACCGACTCAACGGTCTCACGCCAGGGATTGAAGCTGATCAGATTGAGCAGCTCATCATATACCAGGCTCATCTCGTCATAATGGTCAAAACGGTAGCTGACGCCCGCATCGATGGTATGTTTATCGGCCGGGAAGTACTGGTACAGGAGGTTGGTGTAATAGCTCTTCTGTACTGCGTCATATTGTTTATAGCCCATCCACGAGTTCATCTCGTGGTAGGTCATGCTCTGAATCCAGCCCAGCGACATATTGTCGCCGGGACCCATCATACCCCCGAGCTTGGTGAAGGCCTCACCGCGTTCAGTGCTGATATTTATCCCGTATCCGTTGTCCCATGTATTGGGATTGCTTCGTCTGTAGTCAAACTGCCCGCCGAGCCTCTCTTCCTTCATATATTTGACACCTGCCCTGAAGGTAAGCTGTGGGCTCAGATAGTCCCATCGATTCATGAAGCTGTACTGTCTTACGTCCGGTTCATCACGGAATCCGTCGCCGTTGTGGTCGCTGGCCCCTGACTGTGTCTCGCCGTGGCCGAGTATCATAGTGCTCCAGTACTCGTTGAGCTTCACCGAAGCATTTACGTTGGACTCGAATCTGCCTGCATCGCTTACGAAACCGTTGACAAACACCAATTCGCCGGCAGCCGGTTTCTTGTATTCGACATTGATCTGGCCGGTGATCGACTCATTCCCGTTGCGTACCGAGGAGGTGCCTTTGGAGATCTGGATAGACTCCATCCACGGACCTGGAACATAACTCAGTCCGTAAGCTGCTCCAAGCCCGTAAACGGTGGGGATATTTTCGGTGAGTATCTGGACGTAAGATCCGGCGAGGCCGAGCAGCTGTATCTGTTTTGCCCCGGTGGCCGCATCGGCATAGTTGACATCAACCGACGGGTTGGTGACAAAGCTCTCAGAGAGGTTGCAGCAGGCCGCCTTGCACAGCTCTGCTGCTGTTATGTTTACAGTGGCAATGGTTGCCTGCCTGTCGATATGCGCGCCGGTGGCGCGACCGATGACAGTAACCTCGCCTATCATGCTGTTTTCATGGAGAACAAATTCAACATAGTCGTCACCGGGTGCAATTCTGACAGTGTCAGACGTGAAGCCGACAAAGCTTGCAACCAGCAGATCGTTTCCTCTTATTTTCCTGAGGCTGAAGTAGCCGGCGGTGTTGGTTGATGTGCCTGTGGCAGTTCCTGCCCAGATGACGTTTGCACCGGGAAGGCTTGCGGTGTCAGCAGCACCGTCTCCGCCTGCAATCATAACCTTGCCCTCTATCTTCCCCTGTCCAAGGAGAGAGGCCGGGATGATCATCATTATAATGAAAATTAACTGTTGCATAGGAAAAAATTTCTGAAATCAAATTGCTTACTGCGTGCGCTGCGCTTTTATGAGCGTCACGGCATTGAATTGGCAAAAGGTCGAGGAGGACATGAATATACATGTCCGGACAAATTGCTGTTCCTATGAACGGTCTAGGAGATTATCTGGCAATGCAAAGTTGTCAGATCGCGCCCGCAGATAATAAGATTGTCATCGAAGTTGAGACGGGGGCGCTTTTGATAATTGTCATGGATTACGGCAACAATGGTTGCGGCCAGGAGATATGGCATAATTTCATTCTGCACTTGTGATCGCACCAGTTCGCCGGTAACAACCCTTTCGGCCTGATGCGAGCAGCAGTCGTCAGAAATGGCCATTTTACTGAAACTATGGCGGTGATTCCCCTCCTCGTTCGGGCAGCAACTTTCAGCAGCTGTGATTGCGCCGGCACCTGGGTTGGGCTTTAAAGCTACGGTATCATGCGTGCAGCAGCAATTGTCCTCATCGAGGCTGCCGGAAACAGTGGCAATGATCTCATCAGTTCCGCAGTGCTGGCAGGCATGACGGATAAGGGTATACCCAAAACTGCCTGACATTATCAGCATCACCAGTACCACTGATATGAAGGGCGATATAGACCTTATGCTTTTCACGCGGGCAAATATAATAAAAAACTCAAAGGCTTTGTTTGATAACAAAAGCAGAGGGAAGCCTCAGCTCCTCCTCTGCTTTAATAACCCTGAAAAATTGATATTATTGCGTTATTTCAGCGGCGGTATCACCAGAACCTGTCCCGGATAAATGAGATCGGGATCTTTAAGCATCGGTTTGTTGGCTTCAAAGATGATCGGGTATTTCTTTGCATCACCGTAAACCTCCTTTGCGATCTTGGAGAGATAGTCGCCTTTCTTCACCGTGTAAAACTGCTTCTCCGGCGCAGGAGGTGTAACTGGTGACGGCGCAATGACAAGCAGGTGATCTTCAACAACAGAAATTCCGTTGACATTTCCGGCCGTTACAATGATTTTGTTTTTGTTTTCGAGCGTGTCAACCTTTCCCTGAAGAATTACCTTCTCATCATCAACGGTCACCTTGACTGCACTGACATCGAAACCGAACTTTCTGATATGTTCCATGATGAGATTTGCCTTTTCTGCTTCACGCTTTTCTTCCGACTTGAAGACCTTGGCACCTGCGTTTTTAATGAATGAGATTAATCCCATGATTTGTGTGCTTTGATTATACTACTTCAAAAGAGACTTTTACAACAACACGGTATTCAGTGATCTTGTTCTTGACCACTACCGCGCTCTGATCCTTTACGTATACGGAACGTATTTCCTTTACTGTCTTGCCTGCCGTCTTAACGGCAGAGGCGGTTGCATCTTCCCAGCTTACGGGTGATGATGCAAGGAGTTCAATAACTTTTAGTACTGCCATGATCTTAAATTAAATTGGTTTATAATTAAACTTTTAAAAATTGTATGCTTTTCGTAAAAAGAACCTGTAAGATAGTTAAAAATTTCAAGTTAAGCTACTAATACAATGGTCGGCTTATCATTAAACCAACAAGTAATGTTATGGTTCATTTTTGTATATTTGAGTCATGTAAACCTGATTGTCTTATCTAACCAAAAACCTTTAGATTATGGGAATAGTAAAAGAATTCAAGGAGTTTGCCGTCAAGGGCAACATGCTCGACATGGCCGTTGGTATCATTATCGGCGTCGCCTTCGGCAAGATCATCACATCACTTGTGAATGACGTGCTTATGCCGCCGCTGGGCATGCTGCTCGGAAAGGTCGATTTCACGAACCTGAAGGCTATCCTGCAGAAGGGCACGGATGCCGTGATGGAAGGAGCCACCGTAGTTCAACCCGCCGTCAGCGAAGTCTCAATCAATTACGGAATGTTCATTCAGAACATAATTGACTTTCTGATCGTCGCCTTCTGTATTTTCATGGTGATTAAAGCCATGAACAGTCTAAAGAAGAAGGAAGAAGTTGCTCCGGCCGCTCCTCCTCCTCCTCCCCGAGCGAAGAGGTTGTTCTTCTGAAGGAAATACGCGATCTGCTAAAAAAATAAAATGACAATTCTTTCGTTGTAATGGAAAATGTGTGCATTTTTGCACGCAATCAGATTATGGCAAGAATAAAGAAATATTACTGGTGGCGCAGGCTCTTCCCTGACAGGGGATAAAGCGGGTGCCACATGCAAATATCACAAAACAGGGGCTGCAGTCTTAGACTGCGGCCTTTTCTATAATACGCCAAAGGGAAGCAGGCCGAAAGTCTGTATTTACAAAAATGAAGAGGGTGCCATTTGAGGCACCCCCTTTTTACTCCGGAAAATTTAACAGAACCTGTACCTGAAAGATTATTGGATGTAAAAATTGTACTCGTAGGACAAACCTTTTTCACGCAACCACCTGCGAAGTGCTTTGGCAATCTTTCTTTTCCGGAGAAGGACAATTCCTATCTCTTCCGCTGTTATCTGATAATATGACTTCATTTCTGTTCCTGGTGTGATGGTTTTACAACCGCTCACGAATGTTTTCAGGACTAATATAAGTCTGGAACAGTCATTTACCAAGCCTGTTTTGATATACGGAAGCCAGGTGTTGACCAACAATGCCTATCCATGGACATGGAAGGTACCGGTCAGCTTAAAATTCTCAGGGCAGCAGGTCGGTGTGCCTAGTTAAAATCGACCAGGTATCTGTAAAGTTCGCTGTCGGTTGACAGAATAACCGTAGTTGTAGAGTCAAAGGTCATGCGAAAGGCCTCCATCGACTTCATGAAGCCGTACAGGCTTCTTGAGGAGGATGACTTGTCATAGGCGCTGGCATAGATGGCTGCCGCCCTGGCATCGGCACGGCCGCGAATCTCTTCCGCCGTGCGGAAGGCTTCCGACTGTATGGTCTTCAGGTCACGTTCCTTCTCTCCGTTTATCTTCGAGGCTTCACCCTGGCCTTCCGACCTGAAGCGTTCGGCAATACGGAAGCGCTCGCTCTTCATCCTCTCATATATCTGTGTCCGCACCTCCTCAACATAGTTCAGCCGCTTGATCCTGACATCAAGTATCACTATCCCCAGGTCCTTTACCTTGTCATTGGAAGAGATCAGTATCATCTTTTCAATCGCAAGTCTTCCGGTCTCAATGTCAGAGAGGGTATCACCTGCCTCTTCGCCTATCAGTCCTGATGAGGTCGGGGTCCTGTTTACCGAACGCACTATCTCCTCCAGGTTATGTCCTGCTATGTAATCACGCGTCTCACCATCGAGGATATCTGCCAGCCTCGACTGGGCTCCTCTCTCATCTGTCAGTCTCTTGAAGAACTGAAGGGGATCTGTTATCTGCCAGCGTGCGTAGGCATCAACGAAGATGAATTTCTTATCCTTGGTAGGAACCTGGTTGGGATCACCATCCCATTCCATGTAACGCTTTTCGAAATAATTGGTTTTCTGAATGAAAGGCGCCTTCACCTTCAGTCCAGGCGTAGTTTTGGGCTTTCCGACAGGTTTGCCAAACTGTGTTATCACTACCTGTTCCGTCTCCCTGACCATATAAACGCATTCAAGAATAAGCAGGAGCGCAACTGCCAGTATGGAGACCACTACTATTGTTCTGGTGTTTTTCGGGGACATCTGTTACTTGTTTGAGGTGAGTTGCATCTGCAGAAGGGGCAACACGTTGTTCCCGCTTTCATCGGTAATGATCTTATGTCCCAGCTTGGGGATAACCTCCTCCATGGTCTCAAGATAAATTCTTCTCTTGGTCACTTCGGGAGCCTTGACATATTCGAAGTAGAGGGCATTGAATCGTGCAGATTCGCCAAGTGCATTGTTCACCCTCTCGGTGGCATAACCTTCTGCGCGCTGAATGGTCTCTTCGGCCTGACCCTTTGCCTTGGGGATAACCTTGTTGTATTCAGACCGTGCCTGGTTTATAAGAGTCTCTCTCTCCTGCTGGGCCTGGTTGACATCATTGAAGGCATCCTTGACGGGGTCAGGAGGGTTGACATCCTGGAGTACTACCTGCTCAATCCTTATCCCGAGGGAATATTCCGTACATAATGACTGGACTTTCTGGTGTACGCTCATGGCGATTTCAGCTCTTCCGACCGTCAGCACTTCGTTGACCGTGCGGTCGCCGACTATCTCGCGCATTGATGCTTCAGATATGTCCCTGAGCGTTGTCACCGGCTCCCTGACCCTGAAAAGATAGCTGAACGGATCTTCAATCCGGTACTGAACTATCCATTCGACGTCAGCAAGGTTAAGATCACCGGTGAGCATGAGGGATTCATCTGCCGTGCCCACCTTGGTATATTCCGACTTTATCCCGGGCTGGGTTGTACGGAAACCAAACTCCTCCTTCTGCTGCCGTTCGACTGCAACCTTATAGAGACGTTCAATGACCGGGATTTTAAGGTTCAGCCCCGGCTCCACCTTTCGTACATACTTGCCGAAGCGGGTAATGATGCCAACCTCTTCAGGCCCGATCTGGAAAAGTGAGGTGACCAGGAGAAAAAGCACAGCAAGGGCTGTCACGAGGTATTTCACCATCAGCCTGTATTTTTGCATCCAGGCCTGGAGAATTGTTTTACTGTAGTAAGTTTCTGCCAATTTCTGAGGAATTATTCTGATACAATTTTTATGAGTTTTCCTGCCTTTACCTGGTCATTGAGGTCCATGTTATTCAACAGCGCCAGTTCATTCATCATCTCCTGGCTGACGCCGTAGGATGCGAATATACTGGCCAGGGTTCCGGTACGTTGAACCGTCTCCACATTGACTTTTTTAGGCTTGACATTCAGCCTGTAAGAATCTGTCAGTTTGGCAAATGTCTTCATCGATGATTCCATGATAGTGGCATAATTCTGGAAGTCGGCTTCGGCTGCCACACTGTGGAACACATAGTACAACTGTCCATATTCAATGATGTAGGAGAGTACGGCAGTGACACTGACGGCACCTGTTGACTCGTTCTTACCCTCCTGCTTCGAAAGGGCTACTATTGCAGGCATGCCATTGACGGTCCTTCTCTCTGTCCGCTGCAGTTGCAGTCCGTACTGTGCTATGGTTGAGTCTGCAGCTGCCTGCAGCGACCTCTGGTTTGAGAGGGTAAAGAGTATCAGTGCCTTGCCGTCAGCAGGCTGGACGGTAACATGTGTGGGTGCATTGGTAAGAGTCCAGCCAACCGGATATGAAAACTTAAACTTCAGCTCAGGATGAAAGAAGGTATTGTCATCGGTATAGCCCTGTTTGGGGTCCTCCCCGTAAATTATACCGTCAATAAGCTTCAGGTATGAGTCGCCGTTAATCTTGTATAACGGCAGGTCCAGACTGTCCTGCCATGCCTTGGAGTCTCGGAGGACTGCATTTTGGCGGTCACCCGGATCAGGATGGGTTGAGAGGAAGGTTGGAACACCGCCCTGCGATGAGGCCATATTCATCTTGTTGAGCACCTGAAAGAAGTCGGCCATCTTGGTCGCGTCAAATGCCATCTTTGTGGCATACTCAGAACCGAGGGCATCCGCTTCACGTTCGTTGTCACGGCTGAAGCTGAGAAAGAGCAGCTCCATGCCCTGCATGGCATACTGGGCATAATTGGCGAACTTCTCGGAGGCTATCATGCCGCCTATCAGAAGCAATGTCCCAAGCTGCTGTCTTGACATCTGGCTGACGGAGTGACGAGCCGTAATATGGCCCATCTCATGGCCGATAACTCCCATCAGCTCAGCTTCATTATTAAACTGGGCAAGAATTCCCCGGGTAAGGTAAATGAAACCGCCGGGCACGGCAAAGGCATTCACCACCGGGGAGTCCACTACCTTTACATGATACTCAAGGTTCGGACGATGCGAGATCTTACCCATCTCAGTGCCCCTGGCCTGAACGAATGCCTGCAGCTCGGGGTCATCATACACTCCGAAGGTTGAAAGGACCTGGGGATCATAGGAGATGCCGAGAGCAACCTCCTGGGCTTCAGACATAAGCATGAGCTGCCTCTTCCCGGTGACGGGGTTAACCGCGCAGGAGATGACTACCAGCAGCGCTCCTGCCAGCAACGCGGCATTCAACAGGATTCTCTTTCTTTTCATTTGTTGTCTTGATTAATAGTTTCAATGACCGCAGGGTTTTGCCGGTGCCTTTTCAGGGATAACATCCAAATTTAGCAAATTTTCAGATCAAAAACAAAGGCCGCGCTTTGAAGCACGGCCTTTATTCAGCTCATCTTAAACCAAATCAGAGGGTTATTTTTTTGTCAGCTCAAAGTTTCTGACTGTTTTGTTACCCGCAACGATATTCACCCCGTCAAAACGGACGGTATCATACCCATCTTTGGTGGCCGCGATTGAATAGGTGCCTGCAGGAATTCCGATGATTGCATAGAATCCCAGGGTGTCGGCAAAGGCGGTGGCCACAACGGTATCCTGCTCCAGCCAGATGGTGGCTTCCTTTACCTTCACGTCGGCCGTATCCGTCACCATTCCCTCAATGCGTCCTGCAGTAGTCAGGTTAGCCGCCCTGATTACCGGCTTGAATATGAATCCGTTGTTGTTGAGCATGTTGCCTCTCAGAACGAATGAGCGTGAGAGGTCTACGTCAAGAAGCAGTTCGGAGGTGAGTCCTTCGGCAACCGTCAGGTATGGATATATCTTGATTTTTATTCCTGTCTGTTTTCCGCTCGGGACCTTCACACTGTAAGGATCATCATAATCCCTTAGTTTAAGTCCGGCCTCATCAACATAGAGCCTTACCATGTCATATTCCCCTGCCGGGATATCCATTTCAAGGAGTGTTTCGGTAATCCCGTTCCTGAGATCTATAAGGTCAATGGTAACGGTATCTTCAGAAAGGGTTACGAAAGCGTTGCCGTCACTTATGCCGTCGCCCACCTTTTTGATTTCGACCCTGGTGATTGTAACGGTGGCAGATTCTATGGCGCTGATATCAAACGGGGCGTCAGTTACCTTTATAACTACTTTTCCGTCTCCATCACCCGGATTTCCGGTCTCGTTGCATGCTCCCATACCCATGAGGAATGCGGCTGCGGTCACGATAAATACAATTCTTTTCATTTTCTGTATGTTTTATGGTTTGCACTCTGACGACGCAAGAAACAGAATGCAGATGAAGTTTTGATGAATTCATCTCCGGATGATCCTGATCCGGAACGGGCGTCTGCGTTTGCGGGCTTTTTCATAATCTATCTCATCCTCCCTGAAGATATCGATAAGCCGGTCAAAGAAGGTCTTATCCCTGAAGTCGGGGCAGTCAAGTGTCCCGGCAAGCTCAGGCGGGAGCACCGGGAAGGGTATGTTGATCATCTGCATCAGTTCACGGTCTGTCTCTGCCTTCTTCAGTGTCAGGGCCACGAGCGGCAGGGCAAGGGCACTGCCTGAGCCGTTGCTGCCGCTGTTGAAGTGGATTGCGGGAGAGGAGGCTCCCACCCTGCTGACGATCACAAGGCCGGGGTTAAAGGCTGCAAACCATGCGTCAGCATAGTTCTGTGAAGTGCCCGTCTTCCCGGCGAGAGGAATTTTCACACCATAGACACTGTACACTGAAGAGCCTGTTCCCTCCCTGATGGCCTTCTGCAGCATTGCACCCATGAGAAGGGCTGATCTATCTGACAATACCCGCTCTCCATCGGCAGCAGGAGGGTTCTGCCACAGAAGCCTGCCGTCAGGGGCCATGATCGATTCAATATAGCGGGGTGTGACCAGAAGTCCGCCATTGGCGAATGAGGCATAGGCCCGGGCAACCTCGAGGATGCTCGCCTCGGCTGTACCCATGGCCAGTGATGGCGTATCGACCAGGGGAAACGAAAAACCCATCTTTTTCCACAGCTTGTCAACCTGGTTAAAACCGATCAGCATGTAGAGGCTGAAGGTGGGGATATTCATGGACTGAGCCAGGGCCCCGGCAAGAGAATACTTGCCCCCGTATGAGTGGTTGTAGTTCTCAGGACTCCAGTCGTTGAACCCGGACAGTGTCACAGAGTCATTGTCGAGGTACCGGCATGGATCCATTCCATCTTCCAGGGCTGCCGCAAAAATGAAAGGCTTGAAGACCGATGCCAGTTGTCTCCGCGCCAGTATCTGGTCATATGGCTGTAAACGGAAGTCGATTCCTCCGGCCCAGGCCCTCACGGCACCGGTCTGCGGATCAATGGCAAGCAGTCCTGCGTGCAGGGTGGTCATCATCTGCCTGAGGCTGTCAGGGACCTCTTTCAGGGCCCTCTTGCCCGATGAGGTGCGGTACTGGTCATCAAGCCTTTTCTGCATCTTCGCCAGGTGTGTCGCGAAGGCCTGGCTCGCCGACTGTTGCAACGTGAGGCTCAGTGTGGTGTTTATTATAAGTCCGTCCCTTTCAATATCCCAGCCACCTTCGCGATGTGTGGTGAGCTCACTGAGGATGCGGTCTGCCTCGCTTCTGACCCTGACCATGAAATAATCGGCCGGACCAGCAAGATCGGTCTTGTTGTAATTTAGATTAAGCGGCAGGAGAGAGAGGGAATCGGCCAGAATTTTATCAAGATAACCGTATTTCTCCATCTGACTGAAGACCACGTTCCTCCTGTTCAGGGCGTTGACAGGATAAAGACGCGGGTTAAAGGAGGTGTTCGCCTTAAGCATACCTACAAGGACGGCTGCCTCCTCAATATTTAGATCAGTTGTCTTTTTGCTGAAATACCTTTGTGATGCGGCCTCTGTTCCATACAGGTTTTCACCGAAAGAGACGGTGTTCAGGTAGAGGGTCAGTATCTCATGCTTGGAATAGACTTTTTCAATTCTCCTTGCCAGTAGTGCCTCCCTGGTCTTGTTCAGAAATAGCGTGAGGATGAGGTAGTCTTTCCGGCCGTACATGTTCTTCGCCAGCTGCTGGGTGATGGTGCTTCCGCCTCCTGAGCTACTGTCGTTAAAGAGGATAGTTTTGAAAAAGACCCTGAAGAGCGATTTCGAATCGATACCGGAATGTTCGTAGAAACGGGCATCCTCGGTCGCCACAAGAGCCTGGGCCAGGTGGCGGGGTATCTGTGCCGAAGAGACCTCAGTCCTGTTTTCGAAAAAGAATTTGCCGATAAGCTCCCCCTCAGCCGACAGAACGACGGAAGCAGAAGTGTTCTTATAGTTAAGGAGCTCCTTCTTGCCCGGCAGTCTGCCCAGTATGCCCGCGTAGACAGAGAAGATGAAAAACAGGGGGATGAAGACTATTACACCGGACACTGCAATTATTATTTTCCACCTCTTTCTCATCCGCGCTGGTTGCTCCTGTTTTTTAAACGGATCATCATCTCAATTAATTGAACCTGTCCGGCTGTGAAAAGATCCAGTCGGAAAATGTGTAAATTTAACTTAAATTGGAGGTGAAATTCTAAATTAACTCTCATCCGTTCAAAACTGTCAGGCCAAATGGGAGCGGAAGATAAAATTCTTTACAGGATTCATGTCACCGGGATGGTTCAGGGAGTGGGCTTCCGTTGGAGTGCCGCACGCGAGGCATGGGCAAGGGATATTACCGGTTACGTGAAGAATCTGCCTGACGGAAGCGTCTCGATAGAAGCCGAGGGAACCAGGGAGCAACTGGCAGGCTTTGCCGCCTGGTGCAGAAAGGGACCGGGGGTCGGATTTGTCGATTCTGCCAGGGTAACTGAGCATCCACCCGCTGGCTACAGGGAATTCAACATTAAACGCTGATATATAAGCCTTTAGCAGGTCTCTGGCGCTCCGCCGGAGGGATTATGAAACTTCCCGGGTCCTGGCTGGAAACCCCCTGATCGATTTACTTGACTTGTATTTTTTATTTGCATATCTTCGTTTTTGGCCCGTTAGTCAAAGAGTGTCATGTGAACATCAAAATAGCTTTGTTGTTATTATAAACAGTTAATATCTTCGATATGTAAATTTCCGTGTACAGGATATAGTTTATGGATAATGGCACAGAAATTGCGTGAGGAAGGAAATTAAAAAGATAACAGATAAAGTAGTGATCGGCTTGAATTCAGACCTAACCAAAGACCAGTCCATCATCAAGGTAAGCCCGAGGAAATTGTCATTAAGGGACAGCGGGCTTATGCATCTTTTTGATGAGCTTGATATTGAAGTACGTCAGAGCCTGATAGACTACCTTGACCGCCTCGGCCTGATAAGGGAGTCAGGTATGCTGGTCATTCCTTCATCGCATCACTATTTCTATGATGCCGAGGATATGAGGGGAATACAGACGGTCATTACCCTGAGGCAGCTTAACCATGTAAGGGAGATACGGGATTTTCTCAAACAGATTAAGGAGCTTCTTCCCAACAACAGTAATTTCATTGGTTGTTTTGTAGACAACAGGTCGCAGAACGGTTTTTCGGATAAATACAACAACCTCCCCAGGCAGGAGTCGGAAAAGGCTGAAGCCTATGAGAACGGCATTGAGTCGAGGATCCCCTTCATTAACAGGATGTACAGCTTCATTGACTCGAAGACAAACAGGTACCTGACCAAGAGAGCCGTTACAAGTCTCCTCAAGGAGGTTGGCCTGGAGCTTGTTGGTATGATGGAGCTGAACGGACTTACCTATTTTCACACCCAGAAAAACAAGCCGGCAGCCTAGGTGCCCGGCTTTTTGCCCCCGGCCATTTATCACGGCAAATGATTTTAGCTGTTCTTTCAGTCCAGGGCAGGAACAGGGCGCTGAAGCCACCTGTTATTCAGTTGCATCCTGATACCTGTTATCAGGGTAGTAACTTCAGTGCAGCACTTTCCTACTTTCAAATGTCAAATCAGTTCAGCTATTTCGCCAGCAGTTGCATCAGCTCGTCAAGCTTTGGCGAAAGGATGATTTCAGTCCTCCTGTTCCGGGCCCTTCCCTCAGTCGTATCATTGCTTGCCCGTGGAAAGTACTCTCCTTTGCCTGATGCTGTCATGCGTGCCGGGGCAACCTTATAATCACTGGTCAGGATTCTCACTATTGAAGTGGCCCTTGCGACACTGAGATCCCAGTTATCCTTGTATATGGCGGTTTTAATGGGGACATTGTCAGTATGCCCCTCCACAAGGATATCGATATCCATGTTTTTGTTCAGCACGTCCCCCAGCAGGCTCAGGGCATCGCGGCCTTTTTCCTCAACAGTGGAACTTCCCGATTTAAAGAGCAACTTGTCTGACATTGAGACATATACCTTTCCGTTCTTGATTTCCACCGAGAGTTCATCGGAATTAAATCCAAGCAGTGCATTTCTCAGCGTGTTGTTCAATTGCCTGGTGATGGAATCCTGCCTGGCAACTACTTTCTGCATCTCCAGCAATGCTCTCTCTCTTTCGGAGAGCAGTATCTCCTTACCTGTGAGCTCGTCTGACTTTGCTTTAAGGGTTCTGTTGAACTGTTCTGCCTGTGACAGTTTTTCGTCTATGAGGTTGTTGTACGTGGTCTCCAGCTCATCGTATCTGCCTGTAAGGCTGGCAAACTGTCCGTCAAGCTCTCTCTTCCGTTCCGTAAGATCTGTCAGGTTATTCTTCAGTTCCGCGTTATCTTTCTCCCTGGCGGCAAGGTTTATGCAGAGCTTGTCTCTCTCATTAACCACAGTCTTCAGTCGTTTGCTCCAGGTAATTGGTTGGTTGGCAGGTCTTATATCACCGCATCTGTAAACCGTTGCACAGCTGCTTGACAATAATGCAATAAGGGGAATTACTGCCAGGGAATGCATTTTTTTCATGGATCCTGATTTATTTGTCACAATGGTATATATTTCGGATTAAATCAATATTAAGCCGGGATTAAAAAGAGGTTAATTCGGGCTTAAAAAGGAAGGCTGCTATGGCTTAGGGAGTGGGAGGCAGCAGGCAAGACAGCTCGGAGTGTGCCCGGAGGGTGGGAGTAAAAAAAAGAGGTGCAGCACCCCACACCTCCTACAGAATTAAAAAACAGAATTTTGAATAACAGATACTATTTCATTTTCCCCGGCTTACGACCGGGATGTTCTTTGTACTCTCACCAATGAAGGCAGAACCTCTCCTTCTCAGGCTAACAGGTCCGCAAGATATGGCAGTGGGATAAAGATGAAATTAAATCCACATTAAATTCCGATTAAAATCCGGCAGGGAGGTTGGGCTTCTAAGCGGACCGGGTGGGAATGGTCTGGGTTTTACCTGGGTGGCTCCCGATTGACCCCTGCCCGGGTAGAATCTGCTTTACATTTGTCTGGGTGGGGCCGATGGAAGGGTTACGGTTATTTCCGTGCCAATGCCAGTATTTGAGACAACAGCAATATCTCCCTGGTGTATCTCGATGATCTTTTTGGCCAGTGACAGGCCAATTCCGTGACCCTTGACCTTACCGGGAATCCCACCTCGGAAAAACGGTTCAAATATTCTGCCAATGTCAGCCTCGGAGATGCCTGGCCCCCTGTCTTTAAATTTGATAGACAGCCTGCTGCCCGAGAAACTAAGATCTGCGTCAACTGATTTGTCTGGAGAGTATTTGCATCCGTTTTCCATTATGTTTGTTACTGCTGACCGTAGAAGCTGGTCATCACCCATGACCACCATGTTATCCATGTCAGAGATGGTTTCATCAAGGGATATGTTAACAGTATATCCGTTTTCATATTTCAGCAGCTCATCACGCGACTGCCAGAGGATCTCATCAATCCTGACCTCGCGGAAACCGGTTTTTGCACTTTCTGAACTTGCGTGCGCCATCAGCAGTAGCCTGTCTATGAGCCTGTTGAGGTTCTTAATATCTTCAAGTACTGCAACGGTTGCATCACGGTATTCTTCTGTTGAGCGCTTTTTCATAAGAAGAACGTCAAGCTGTCCGGTGATGGCCGTTAGCGGGGTGCGGAGTTCGTGCGATGCGTTTGAGATAAAGTCCTTCTGAACAACGAAAGCAGTCTCGAGTCTTTCAAGCATCAGGTTGAATGTGTGGGCCAGGTGGGCCAGTTCATCCTTCCCGTTACCCACTTCGAGCCGCAGATTAAGACTTGTAATTGATATATCCTCAACCCTCTCAACAACCCTCGAGATGGGAGAAAATGCCCTGGCTGCCAGGAGCCACCCCGCAGGATAATAAAGCAGCAGAAAAATGCCGTTAAGAAGCAGGAGAACCATTCTGAGGTTTTTCTGTTTATCAAAACCAAAGATATCCCTGGCGGCAGACAGAACCACAAACCTGTCTTCTTCTTCGGAAAAAAGTACGCCCATCAGTTCATACCTTCCACTGCGTGTCCTGACTTTGCCGTAGATCCTTATCCTGTCGAGGAGAACCTCATTATAAAGTATAACATTGCGCGAATCAGTGGTATAGACAACATTATTGTTGTTATCGAGTATAATAATTTTTTCATCCGGAAGGCTGACCGGGTTGTCCTCTTCAATCTTCCTTAACAACTCCGCATCAATCTCCTCCACCTCAATCAGCAGCCTGGCGGTGCTGTTAGCCCTGCTCTCCAGCCTCTGGAAGAAATCGTCACGCCTGTACCTGGCCGATAAGTAATATACGGTCAGGGAGAACAGGACCATTATTATTCCTGCCATCAGGAAGAACTGCAGTGTCAGTTTCTGTCGGATTTTCATTACAGGTCAGTAAATATATAGCCCAGGCCTATCCTGGTGTGTATCAGTTTTGGCTCAAAATCCCTGTCGATCTTGTTACGGAGGATATTGACATAGACCTCCACGACATTGGTGCCTGTATTATAGGTTATCTCCCAGACCTTCTCCGATATGTCAACGCGAGAGAGGACTCTCCCCCTGTTACGCATAAAGTACTCAAGAAGTGCAAATTCCTTGGCAGTAAGTTCAATCACACGGCCTCCACGTATTGCTACCTTTCTGAGGAGATCAAGTTCAAGATCCGCCACCTTCAGTGATTCAGGCTGCTGCGATGAGGGGGTTTTTCTTTTAAGCAATGCTTTGATCCTAGCAAGGAGTTCGGGGAAATCAAAAGGTTTGACGAGATAATCGTCAGCACCGGCATCAAACCCGGTAACCTTGTCAGCCGTCGTTCCAAGTGCAGTCAGCATCAGGACAGGAAGATCCGGATTAACTGATTTGATGCTTTTACATACTTCAATTCCGCTTTTCCCCGGGATAATCAGGTCGAGGATCACCAGGTCAATGCCGGGAGCCATAGACGCTTTTTCTCCTGACAGCCCGTCGTAAGCCACCTCAGTCTCATAACTCTTCTCTTCAAGCCCTTCCTTTATAAATGAGGCTACCCTGGGTTCATCTTCTATTATCAGGATTTTCATCTGGGGGTACCGATTTGGTTTTCTGTTCTTTTATATTTTACTTAGTATAAAATTAATTCAGATGAACAAAAATAGGAAAACTATTTCAAGAAGGCATTTTATTGGGTCGTCTGCGGCCGGTTTTGCCGGAGTTATGATCATACCAACCCTCAGCTGCGGCAGGACTGGGCAGGGCAGTAAAACAACCGGCCTAATCAGGCTGGGCTTCATTGGTCTGGGCCAGCAGGCCATGTACCTGCTTGATGGCTTCATGCGTATACCTGATGTTGAGGTGCTGGCCGGCTGTGATGTGTACGGCATAAAACGGAAACGGTTCGAGAACCGTGTCAATGAATATTATGCCGGAGCCGGTAAAAAGATAAAGGCGGCATCGTTTGAAAAGTATGATGACCTGCTTGAAAGAAAGGATATTGACGCTGTTGTCATTGCCGTTCCGGATCATGCTCATGCAATGATCTCCATAGCTGCGCTGAAGGCAGGCAAGGATGTCTATCTTGAGAAGCCTATGACCTTTACCATTTATGAAGGCCAGCAGCTGCGCGCCACTGTCCGTGAAACAGGAAAGGTTCTGGGTGTGGGCAGCCAGCAGCGTTCCGACCCGAATTTCCAGCATGCAGTCAGGCTTGTTCAGACAGGTGCCATCGGCGCTGTCACAACAATAAATGCCTATGTGGGCGCTCCCCCGATACCATATAACCTTCCTGAAGAGCCGATTCCGGCGGATCTCAACTGGGATCTCTGGCTCGGGCCACTGCCGGCAAACATTCATTACAATAAAGAGCTGAATCCTCCGATTTCGCTTGATCCGCCAGTAGATGAGAAATTCTGGGGAGGTTGGCGATGGTACAAGGAGATTGGCGGTGGCTTCACAACCGACTGGGGTGCACATATGTTCGACGTGGCCCAGTGGGGCTTGGGAATGGACGGGAACGGCCCGGTGGAGATTTCGCCCATCGGCGACGGTTCAGAATTTATTACATGGAAATATGCCAGTGGCGTTGTCATGACCTCTGAACCCTTTAACGAAAAGAGGACCAAGGGGGTCAGATTCAATGGCGACAGTGGATGGCTGGAGATTTCCAGGGAGCATTTTGCCTCGTCCGACCCGGAGCTTGTACCACCGCCACCTGCCGCTTCCGCTGACGAAGGGCCCTATGAAACGAAGATACCGCACCTGACCGACTTTATCGAAGCGGTCCGGAAACGTACAGACCCGGTTGTGCCGGTTGAGACCGGCCACAGCAGCTGTACAGTTTGCACACTGGGCAATATTGCAGTTGAGCTGGGAAGAACCATCAGGTGGGATCCCTCATCTGAGACATTTGTTGACGATGCAGACGGTGCAGCAGCAAAGCTCCTGCATTACGACTACAGGAAACCCTGGAGGCTGATTTGATTGTTCTTTACCGGTTTGCGTTGATACAAGGGCTGAAGTGAAACGTATATAACTGAATATCTGTTTTATAGAGTGAAATTTTATTGTTATTCAGCCCGAGGCAGGAACAGGGCGTTGAAGAGCAGCTTATATGCTCCCTGTGTTGAGGCCCTGAACTGCGGGTTGAAACTGTAGAGCACAAGCTGCCCCTTGCCTTTCCTGAGCCATATCATTGCCGGCCGGTTCGACAAGAGCTCCTCCTTCTCGCAGTAACCGCTGAGCAGAATCTCCTTTTCGGGGAAATGTCCGATGACCCTCCGGTCCATGTCGAACCTGGGAACGGTGGTTGAGAAGAGGGGGTTGCCCCTGTAAAAGACGCCTGTCGATGGCGGCATGCCGTAAGTAAGGGGATGATCTCCCTTCAGCTCGAGGCGTACAAGAGATCCCGGAATGCTGAGACCATCCCTTCTTGCCTGGTCGGCCGTATTGGCAAAAGGCAGAGTGAATTCCCGCGTTGTGTCATCAACCGTCATCTCCAGCAGGCCGGTGAACAGATCAGTCGACTGTCCCCACGATATGATAATCCCTCCGTTGTTTATGAAGAGCATGAGCTTTTCAAACCCCTTCTTGCCCATTCCCTTCTGGTAGTCAGGGTGATAGCTGCTCATGTATGCTCCGCCGTCGGAGCCGGGCTTGCCGGTCATGAGAATATTCTTCTGTGAGTTTGGGAAGATGATAATGTCAAACTCTCCTGCGAGGTCTGCCTCAGCGAATTCGCCCGGACGGATTATCTTATAGGGCAGGCTGTAGGAGTCAAAGAGGTATCGTGTCCATCCGGCGTCCATGTCACTGAAATATGTCTCCACGAGTGCAATACGGGGGATTGTTACCTCTGTAGCAGGCAGGGTACCTGCCCCGCCGGCAAATACCGGCTCTGTACTTGCCTCTTTTGCTATGGCGGCCAGTGCTGACGCATCACTTCCACTGATCACAAAACTGCCTTTACCAAGCATTTTGCCTTCAATCTGTACTTCCTGGTTCAGACGACTTACTTTCATGCCTTTTTCGGCAGCCATGAAGGCAGCCATGAAGCTGCCGTTACTGGTCACAGGGAAGACTGCCGGGAGCCGGTAACTCTTCGCCAGGGGAGCATACTCTTCGTCAAGCAGTTTGATCTTGCCTTCAAATGCCTGATCACGTGTGGTGATCTCGTATGTTTTCAGTCCCCTGTGAAGAGGCAGTGACCAGCTTGTCACATCGTACGGTCTTATCACCTCTCCTCCGGGGCTGTAGTGTCTTACAGGGAACTCCTGCTTCTCGAGCACCTCCTTAACAAAAGCCCTGAAAGGCTGGGCCAGCGGATAGACAAAGTCGCCGGATTTAAGGTTGATACCGTCAAGGGTGTGATCTGCCGTGAGCCGGTATCCGTTGACACCATGCTCCCTCATCAGGTTGACGAAACGGATAAGCTCGCTCTGGTCGGTCTGCCCGGCCGGCACCACATAATAGTAAGGCGGCTCGCTGCGGCCTCTCTCCACCTCTCTGCGGCAGATGTCATTCCTGAAGCGGAGGATGTCACTCCGGTGCAGGGATGCTGTCTTAATGACAGAAAGGGTCGATTCGATCTCAAGCCTGACGATGTCACCCAGACGCCACCATCCGCCCTGCCAGGGCACAGGAAAGTTGATGCTCTTGTCATACTCCGAGAGTCCCTTCCCGCTGGCCTGCAGCTCATTGGGCTCGATATAAATAGGTGATGCCTCGCGCACGCTGGCTGCTTCAGTGAGCATGCCGATAACGTTCTTCCAGATACAGGTCTCTGTTGAGCCGGGCCAGTACATGTCGAAAATGGTCTTCTGTCCCACACCCGTGAGTCCAGCGCCCGTAAGGTCACGCAGCATATTGGTTCCGAAGACGCCAGTCCAGGACCATAACTCGCCGTCAACATTCTCGGCAATGGGATCATGCGCCGGCGGAACAAAATAGCGGATTCCCGTTGAGCCCATCTGGTGCTTTTCAACCATCACCTGCGGAAACCAGTCGAGGCTGGTGATGCGTGATATGGCCTTCGTGTCCTCCTGAGTGAGGCTGATGAAGTCGCGGTTGTTATCGTGGCCGACATATTTGTGATAGACCTGCGGCAGCGACGCTCCCTCATACTGTGTGCCCCTGTATCTCTTATAGTTCTCAACAATGAGATCCATACCGTCAGGGTTATGGTTGGGCACCATCATATAAACGACATCATCAAGGTACTTTTTTATCAGGGGATCGGTAGTTGTGACCAGCTGGTATGCAATGAGAGGCGCGGCCTGTGACGGGGCTACCTCTGATGAGTGCATTGAGAGGGTGGCAAGGAAGAAGACCTTACCGTCAGCCAGGTACTCTTTCCTGCGAGCCTCAGACAGAGTAGGGTTAAGCGCCAGCTCTCTGTTTATATCACGGAGTGCCGGCAGGTTCTTTATATTCTTCTCAGATGAGATGAAAACAATATACATCTTTCTGCCCATCGGGCTGGTTCCTATCTCTTCCATGCTGACCATCGGAGAGGCTTTGTCAAGCTTCATGAGATAGTCTGTCAGTTCTTCGTATGTGAACAGATTGTAATCTGAACCTGGCAGAAACCCGAAGTGCTTTTCTGGCTGCAGCATGGAGAGCTGTGCCTGTGCCTCTGGCATGAAATAAAACATTGCGCTGACAAGCAGTGCAGTGGCTGAAAACAGTTTGAGACTTTTCATGTTTCGGTATGGATGAGTGATTAATTTCAATCGGGTAAACTGTCTTATATTTATGTGTTCTTTGGTCAGCATCTCCTGTTGCCGTCCATCTCCTCGAAGTAAGTATTACGGATGGAACAAATATAAGGGCAGATGGGGATATTTTATCCCTTCTGCCAATGATGAACTCAGGCTATATTTCCGCAGGAAGGCCAAATCAGCAATAAAAATTATAAATTCGGACTTTTATAAACCGGGTGCAAGGAGATTTAGGTCAGGCTTAATACTTCGGTGATGATGGTCCCTGGCACGGTACTTAAATTATCATTTGTATGGCATTGGAAGTGGTTATAAGGCAGATTGCAGTGCTGGCAATCCTGGTTCTGGTCGGGATCATAGCCTCCCGGGCAAAGGTGATCACTTCGGCATCAAAGGATGTACTGGCAAAAATCATTTTTTATGTGACCCTTCCCTCCCTGCTGTTCACCAACTTCAGCAAGATTGACCTGACACCGGAGCTTCTCTCGAGCAGTATGCAGGCACTTCTGCTTTCACTCTTCGTTCTCCTGTTCATGCTGCTAATGGGAGTGGTCACTGCGAAGCTGTTCGGCCTCAGGGGAAGCCACGAGGCAATATTCAGGCTTCACAGCATGCTGGGCAACATAATATACCTGGGACTTCCCCTGATCTCATCGCAGTTTGGGAGGGAAGGTCTGCTCTACGCCAGTCTCTTCGTACTTGTTTCAAACATTCTCATGTGGACTGTCGGGGTGGCCGTGGTGATGCCGGGAAGCAAATTCAGTTTAAAAAGCAACCTGTTGAAGTTATTAAATATCAATACTATAGCTATACTGTCCGGTTTTGTATTGTTTCTTGTTTCAGTCAAGCTGCCGCCGATCATACTCGATTCGGTAGGTGCCCTGGGCAGCACTACCACCTATCTTTCAATGATATATATCGGGGCGATGCTTTATTATGCTGATGGCAAAAAGATGCTGGGCAACAGAAATGTGTACCTGTTATCAGTCAACAGGCTGCTGGTTGTTCCTTTCATGCTCATTGGGATTTTTGCCCTGACGAATTATTTCTTTCCGGATCTGCTCCGGAGGGAGGTTCTGAATGTAGTGGTGATGCAGGCGGCCATGCCCTGCATGGTGAATGTTGTGATCATGGTGAACATCCTCGGGAAGGATGATGATATAGCAACAGCGAACGTCTTCGTTTCAACCATTCTGAGTGTTATCACCCTGCCGCTGATTTTGTTGAGCCTCGGACTGCTTCAATGAATTCAAGCCAAAAGTGGGTCTGGGTCAACGGCTGCGCTGGTGACAACCGTATTTACTTTTTCCCTCTTATTGATCTTTCAAACGTCCGGTTATTTTTTCCAAAGAAGTTTTCAGTTTGTCTATGGCGCCAAATAAAGCCTGTTCATGGGTATTTGCCTGGTTGGTAACTGCGATTGGTTGCATACCTGCAAGTCTGGCTTCCACCATGCAGCGTTTATCATTGACCCCGTCTTTATTGCCATCTTCATCCGAGAAATGAACTTCCACCCTTGTTATCTGATGTTTGTATCTGCTTAGTTCTCCTGATATTAAAGATGTTGACGAAGCTATAATACCTTCGCTTGCAGTTACATTTTTATCTGTATTTATTTGTATTTGCATTTTTCCCCCATTTAATTAATAACGAAATATTGCTGCCAGCCCTGTATCAGAAGGCATCTTACCGGCTGGAAGAACCATCACCTCTCCACCCATCTTCATTACCAGTTCGCCCATATCGTCGAGCAGGTCATCTACTCTAGGATTTTTCATATCTTTTTTCTGTGTATTACCCGTTACAAGATTTGTGATCCTGACAGGGATTATCCGGTCGGCTTCTACAATAAGCGTATCAACCCGTCCCTCAACTGCCGCCACAGCGACTTCCTTGTAATCATCACTTCCTTTTCCATTTGCCCGTGCCTGCTCAAAATTGGCAACCAGATTATCAAGCTTCAGGTTATATTCTGGTTCCATTATTTCCCAGGCCATATTTGCCAATTTATCTGGTGATACTGATGAAGGGTTAATTTCAATTCCATTGGGCAGTAATAATGGGTTTTTATTTACCTTTTGGAAAAGGCTTTGGTGTTCGGTCAAAGCCGCAAGTATAAGCGGCCAGCCTGAAGGTTTCGAGTATTGTTCGTAAATCGTATTCGCTACGACACGAAAAAACCGTTCAGTATCTTTTTCAGCTTCGTCTTTTCTGCCACCATGACCATGGTGCATTGGCGCACTCTCTCCCCCGGAACCACCATAAGATGCAACAGTTGTATGCTTGTCCGTCAATTCATAACCAAGCGCTTCAGTTATGGTTTTTGGAGTATCAGCAGTGAGGTCAACTTCAGTGAGTGTGTGACGGTGGCCTTCAAAAAGCCGGATATCTTGCATTGTTAAACCCAAAACGTGAAAATGGTCACGAGATTGCAAGTATTGCCGCAGCGGCTTGGTATGAAAACTGTCAGCCACTAATGCCAGTTCCTCAAACGGTTTATGTACACCGACAACTTTGAATAAGCCTGTTGCACTAAAAACAGCCAGACCGTCAAATGTGTGACTCCAGGTATCATTGTCGTCAGCCAGAGTTTCTAAAGGCTCAAGATGTTTTTGTACCTCACCGGCTGAATATTTTTGCAACAGTGATTCCTTCATTTGCCTGACAAGATTTTTAAAGAGAATTAAGTCCTGAAGATTTTCAGGATGTGTCCGGTGCGTAGGCATATATATGGAAAGACAAGGCGCCTGACCTGCTGCCATAAGCTCCTGTACCAATTCTTTTGTAAGTAATTCCATTGTATATTATTTACTTTTTGTTTTTATCAATGAGGTTGGGCATAAATTTAGGCACATGCTTACAGCAAATTTTACACTACTATATAAAAGATTTACATAATTCACGCATTTTCAATTGTGATGCATTTTTTAATCAGAGTCTGCCACTATTTAAAAAAATGACATGACTCACTTCTTCAAGCTTCAAAAATCTCAAGAATAATAGTCGAGGTCCTTTGGGAGATGTGTGAATGATGTAACTCTTTTTAAAAGTTGTGCAACACTTATCGGGTCAGAGGTTCCGACATTTGTCAAGTGAAAATTCATTCACAATGTAATATCAAAATATAATGAAAAGGACAATTTTTATTCTATCGGTAACAATAACTCTTATGGCAGGAACAATCTTTACAAGCTGCCAGTCATCGGTTCAAAAGCAAGATGCTGCCCAGGCTAAAGTGCAGGATGCCAGACAAGATTTGAATGAAGCGCAGAAGGACGCAAATGCAATAGGTCAGGAATTGGCAACCGCTGAAGAGTGGGCAACTTTCAAGAGTGAGTCTGAAATTAAAATCAGGGATAATGAAATCAGGATTACTGAACTGAATGTAAAAATGAAAAAACCGGGAGAAACATTTGATGAGCTTTACGCAAAAAAGATTGCTAATCTGGAACTTCAAAACAAGGAAATGAGGACAAGGTTAATAGAATATGAGAAGAGTCAAAGCAATTGGGAAACATTTAAGCGTGAATTTAATCATGACATGGATGAACTTGGAAAAGCATTGAAGGACTTAACGGTTGACAACAAAAAATAAACGATAAAATCAGGTTTAAAAAGGCGGGTTTCAACCCGCTTTTTTTTGGCCTTAAGCGGTCAATTTATTCCGGAGATTTCTTCGCAGTGACCGTGAACCATGGCTTCCGCGATTAATTTGGAATCGCGTTTTAGAGGTTTTTCAATGTATTTGTTTTGATATTCAGTACAGCATCCGCCATCCCCGGCGAGCTTACTTTCAGTAAAATATCACCTGCATCCCGGTTACTCTTTACTACAACGAGCGCAAGTCCCACCGCTTTGCTCGCAGCTTCACGCCCTGCCGTCACAAAAATTGCCTATTTTTAAGGTTTTAACGTATATAAAATCAGTGTTGAGTAAATGGTTTTCATGATCCCCAAATTGCAAAAAACGGTCAAATTGACCACCTGACGCCGGTTTAAACTGACCACCCCGCGCCGGGCCAAATTGACCACCTCGCGCCGGAGCAAACTGACCACTTTTTAAAGAGCTCTTCTCATGTTTAGAAAGGAGCCATGATCTTTGCTGTTTTACTAACGATTAACAGCGGGACTATGGCCAATAAAAGGACAGACATGAGTAAGCTAAGACAGATTTTGCGACTTTACTCCCAGGGAGAAAAAAAGCTGAAGATCAGCACCCTGACCGGAGTGTCGCGCAATACATTAAAGAAATACCTCAGGATATATCATGGGCTTGGCCTGAGCATAAAAGACATTGAGATGCTCAGCGATAAGAGCCTTGATGAGTTGTTTGGCGAGAGCCTGAAGCCTGAGCCAGGTGATAAGTACAAGACCCTTGAGGCAATGTTCCCTGTTATTGAAAAAGAACTCAAGCGCCGTGGCATTACCAGACAGATACTATGGACAGATACATTACCGCACATCCGGATGGTTACAAGTTGTCTCAGTTCAAACATTATTACCATCAGTGGTTAAAGCGCAGCAGGCCGGTAATGCATATCGAGCATATTGCCGGTGATAAGATGTACATTGACTTTGCCGGCGAGAAGCTTCATGTTGTTGACTGGGAGACCGGGGAGATAACCGAAGTCGAGGTTTTTATTGCTGTGCTTGGAGCCAGTCAACTGACTTATATTGAAGCTGTGCACAGTCAATGCAAGGAAGACTTTATCACCTGTTGTATCCATGCCCTGGTTTATTACGGTGGCGTTCCAAGGGCTATAGTCCCGGATAACCTCAAGAGTGCAGTTACCAAGAGTTCCCTGTATGAGCCCACACTCAATCAGGCCTTTGAGAACTTTGCCCTTCACTACAGCACCACCATCCTGCCGGCAAGAAGCTATAAGCCAAAGGACAAGTCATTGGTTGAAGGGGCCGTCAGGATCGCCTACCGTCGCATTTACTCTGTCCTTGACCGCATGACCTACCACAGCCTTGAAGAGTTGAACGCAGCCCTGCGGGTGTCGTTAGAGCAGTATAATACCATCAGGCTGACGGGCCGCCCCTACAGCCGCAGGGACCTTTTTGAAGATATAGAAAGACCGGTACTCACTCCGCTTCCTGTTCTGCCATACGAGTTTAAGCGTCAGCAATACTCTACAGTATCGGTAAACGGCCACACCTGCCTTAAGGAGGATAAACACTACTACAGCGTACCTTATGGATATATCGGCAAGAAGGTCAAGGTCATGTACTCCGCCACCCAGGTGGAGATCTATTATAATTATGTTCTGATAGCCACACACAAACGAGACCGCAAGGCCTATGGCTACACAACCAACCCCGACCACCTGGCAAGCACACACAGGTATCTCACCGAGTGGAACCCGGATAGATTTATTAAGTGGGGAGAGTCTATTGATCCTTCAGTGAAAGCGTTCATTACAGGTCTCATGGACAGTAAGTCCCATCCCGAGCAGGCGTACAAGGCCTGTCAGGGTGTTCTGGGCTTTGAGCGTAAGGTTGGCAGAGAAAGACTTATCAATGCATGTCGCAGAGCCATTGAATATGAAAACTACTCCTATGGGGCCATTAAAACAATCCTTGAGAACAAATATGATATGATCACCTATGCGGAGATCACTGCCGATATCCCGGATCATGAAAACATCCGGGGAGAGAAATACTATCAGTAACAATCCAAATAAATACAATCCAAACGATGACAAAAGAGACACTTGAAAAGATTAAAAAACTAAACCTGTGGGGGATGGCAAGAACCTATGAAACAAGTCTTGAGAATGAGAAACTGCTTGCTCTATCTGCTGATGAGCTGATAGGTATGCTTGTTGAAGCAGAGTGGGATGACCGTCAGAACCGTAACCTTGAGAGAAGGCTGCGTAATGCCAGGTTCCGATACCAGTCTTCAATTGAAAGCATCGATTACCAGCTGACCGCAACCTGGACCGGGGACAGCTGTTGCGCTTTGCCGAATGCGGCTTCATCAGCAAACATGAGAACATTATAATTACAGGCAGCACCGGGATAGGTAAAAGTTACATTGCCACTGCCATCGGGCATCAGGCCTGTACCCTCGGCTTTAAAGTCTATTATGCCAATCTTGGAAAGCTCTTCTCAAGGCTTAAGATGGGCAAGGCTGACGGATCCTATCTGAAAGAAATATCAAAGATAGAGCGTCAGGATCTGCTCATAATAGATGACTTCGGACTTCTGCCCATTGACAGCGCCAACCGCTCGGCCCTGATGGAAATAGTCGAAGACCGTCATAAAAGAGCCTCAATGATAATAACATCACAGCTGCCGGTTAACTGCTGGCATGAGGTAATCGGAGAAAAAACAGTGGCCGATGCCATCCTCGATCGGATCGTACATGATGCACACCGGATAGAACTCCGGGGAGAGTCTCTGCGAAAGACCAGGGAAAAACAGAAAAATTTGGAAATAATGAACTAAAAAAGATAAATTTGTTTAACCACTTTTTACCGTGAGAAAGCTCTCTTTAAAAGACCAACTCTGATGTGGTCAATTTACTCCGGCGCAATGTGGTCAGATTATCCGGCGTATGCAGTAAATACCACCGAATTCTGAAAAGGACCCTCCTTCGCCAAAGCTATGGAGGGCGCAGTTGCTCCGTCCCCGCTTCTCCGCCTTCTGGCGGATTCCCTGGGCACAGCAGGGCTTCCCGATACGCTCTCGCTGCGCTCAAGCTATCGGGACTGCTCGCCGTGCTCGCAGCTTCTCGCCCTTCCGTCGCATAATAAAAAACCGGCTAAAATTGCCGGCAGTGGTTGTTCCGTCAGGTCTCGAACCTGAACTCTTCTGATCCAGAATTAAATTGAATTATAAAGAATTAACCTTAACACATTGAATGTCAATACTAATGTGTAATGACAAAACCTTTATATTTCTACCATTTCATATCATTTATCCCCAAAACCTAGCAAGAAACCTAGCAAGATTTTTTGACAGGATCAAGATTGACATATCTGATCTTTGACTCTTGGTGGTGGAAATGATTAGAGATTTTAAACATGGAGGAAATCACCATCGACCTGTCGGATTTGTTTTCTTTCTGGCGGTAACTGATGAGGATGTCGTTCTCAAAATCGGGCATTAAAGTAGACATTGATCATGTTTTTAGTACAATCTTATTTACTGAATTATCATTTGATTGGGCAATCCTATTTTTTCTAGTAATTGCTTTGTTCGTGGGTCTTTAATAAATTCCGGAAAATACTGCATATTAGCTTTAATATATATCAATTTTCCTTCATGCATTTCTAATGCCTTTTCAAAATATTGAAATGCATTATCAAACTCGCCAACTGCCATACAAACAACGCCAATATCATAATTGCTTGGCGATTGACTGCAATTCAGCTTTTCAATTTTCTTAATAATTTCTTGTGCTTTAACTTTTTCTCCCATATGTCCATACAATTGCCCCAGAATACGTAAGGTAAATGAGTCATAATTTTGATGAACAGCCATTTCAATTTCAAGAACTGCTTCTTCATATTTCTTTAATAGCTGTAAACCACCTCCAACATGAGCATGACCGCCATAGAAATTTGGTTCCAATTCAACTAACCTCCTTCCATATTCAAGTTCTTTTTCACCATCTCCCGCCATCCAATATACAACTGCTACATTAAATGTATTTAATAAAGAATAAGGATCGAGGATATATGCGATTGATGCATGTTTTTTCGCTTCTGTAAAATTGTCAAAAAGAGCCATGCAAGTGGCATAGCGCTCATGTGCCTCAGCGAAGTTGGGTTTCAGTTCGATAGCTTTTTTGAATTCAATAGTTGCCACCTCGAAATCCCATTCATAATACATTTTTATAGCGCCCATTACAGAATGGCTTTCTGCAATTGAATCATCTAACCGTAAGGAATGTTGTATAGCCTGCTTCATTTGTGGCAGGCTCTCTTCTGGTAGGAGATAATTCATGAGCCATAACAATTCATAGCTGTATGCAATGCCGGCATAGGCTAATGCATAGTCAGGTTCTATTTTTATTGTAGCCTTGAAATAATCAATCGCCTTATTAAGGCTATCCGCCCCAGTAAATTTATTGATATAAAACCGCCCCTGAAGATATAGCTGATAAGCTTCGGGGTTATCTGTATACCTTTTAAGGACAGCTTCCTGCGCTACTACGAATAATTTTATTTTAATGGCACTGAGGATTGCTAAGGTAATCTCATCCTGAATATCAAAAATATCTTCCAGTTCCTTGTCATATTTTTCAGACCACAGGTGATAACCATCAGCAACTTTAATAAGCTGTGCGGTGATGCGTATTTTCTTACCAGATTTCCTTACACTGCCTTCCAGGATATAATCCACATTCAGTTGCTCTCCTATGATTCGTAAGTCTTGATTCTTCCCTTTGAAGCTAAATGCCGAAGTGCGTCCGGCAACTTTCAATCCGGGCACCTGAGCCAGCATATTAATGATCTCCTCACTGATCCCATCGCTGAAGAACTCCTGTTCGGGATCGCCGGTCATATTGGCAAAAGCCAAAACTGCAATGGATTCAAATGGCTTTGAGTCGCTTTTAGAAATATTAAAGGTATCTTTCCTGGTAGGTATACCAATTGATGGTGAAGGGTTCTTCAAACTGCCAATGATTTCCTTTATGGCATTGGCGATTTTATTAACCTGATCGCGATAGTAAGTTTTATTGAGATTGTCCTGTGGGTGATCCTCATTGGCTCTTAAAGGCCGGTTAACTCCTGCTGATTTATAAATGAACTCTATACTCCTTAGTACACTTCCCAGTTCATTTTCAAGAAGAGTTTTATCTTCCGGATCAAGATCATGGATCTTAACAGGCAATATTCTGCTTGCGATATTTCCACTGGTTAGTTTTATGTCTCTTCCAAAATGATCTTCCTTAGCTAATTTATTAAAATCACAAAACTCATGCTGCCAGGCAAAACTTTTTGAATCACAATAGGTTTGAGAGATGACAGGTATAAAAATCAGACACTTTAATTTCTCCTTAAGCGAAGCATCTACATCGTGTGTTTCTAATAGTCCGTCATGTGGGTTAATATCAAAATAAACACTGACATCCTCTTTAAAGGTTGCTTCGAGTTCCCGTTTTAGGTTGTCAACAAACTCGGTTACCCATCCGTCATATTTGTTGTCTTTCTGACGGTAGCTGATGAAAATGTCGTAATTATAGCCTTCAATGATGCTTGACATCTGGAGTCTATTTGATTAATTATCAAAATTAAACTAAAGTCGGGCTAATTACAAAAATTTATTTATCAGGGAGTGTCAGTGTCTGGTAGTCTAGATTTGAAAGGTCAAAGTCATTATGAAAAAATGGTGTTAACCACCACCGACCTTTAAAGAATTTTACATCAATAATCTGAAAAATCCCTCAAAACCTAGCAAGAACCTAGCAAGAATTAGAAAACCACTTACAAGAAATCTCGTAAGTGGTTGATTATCTGGTTGTCCCGTCAGGTCTCGAACCTGAACTCTTCTGATCCAGAATCAGACGTGTTGCCAATTACACCACGGGACAGTTATATGAGGGTGCAAATATATAAATTTTTCAATTTATTAAGGTATCAGCTGCATTTTTAAGACGCCTGCAGCTTAATAAAACAAAGAGCACCGGCACTGGCCGGCGCTCTTGACATCCTTGCAAAATGGTCGTACCCTAAGGCAATGAATAGTATATTGTAAGCTTCGGCCTCATCCTTGCCTCGGGGAAATCACTCGAGGCAAACCGGAACCCCGGAACCCACTCCTGCGGCCAGAGCCTGAAAAACATCCCGTAACCAGGGATGTCGGGAGCATCCAATGCCGGGTCCTGTACATACAGCTTCGTGACATCAACCGTGATCATATTGGTGTTCAGTACGAAAGGCGAAATATAGACCTGGTTGGCTTCAGTCGTCTCAGGCTGCTCATTCCATGTCACCTTATTCTCCTCCCAGGGTTCTGTAATCTTCTGCAGGACTCCTCCGCTCCACCGGATGTCTCCGCCTCCGGCCGGATAGAAAATGGTGCTGTCCCATGGCAACGGAAGGTCATACCAGAGGTTGAGGATTACCTTCTTTATGGTGGCTGACTTGGGCAAAGCATTCATGTCAAAGGAGATCAGACTTTCATTGGAACGCATCACCGTAAGTATGGGTTCTGAAATGAAAGTGGCTTCAAAATACCTGTGATCACCCATGTTCTTTCCCGGATCAAGATTCGTTATCATGGCATCCTTTCCTGCTTCAGGACCGGGCTGTAATACCAGAACTTTCCACTGGTTGCTGTCATACGGGATCTTAAGCATGAGGGGACTGGTCTCCGTTGTTGCCTTCAGTTCTCGTGCGGTGAATTCAAACTTCTGTGGCAGGTAACCCTCTTTTTCCAGCAGGAAGGTGTAGAATTGGTACCCTCCTCTTATGATCAGATGATTCACTGAGGCTTTGAGACTGAAACGGTAACGCCAGTCGTTGCCGGCAAAGACGGTAAGATCGGCGGTGACCGGTGGTTGAAAAGGCGCCATGCTCAGAGGATTGTCAATGATGCAGACAGTATAAAAATCAAGGGGCTTGATTATCTGTCCGCCGAAACTGATGTACCCGAAGTCACCCGGAGTATGATCGCCTACCGCCAGCAGCTCCGGAGAGACAATCGTGGCAGTGCCGCCCCTGATACTGAAATCCATTGGCAGCGGATTTTTTACGAGATAGGCGAGAGGCGACCCTTCAACAGGGGTTGCGGCGATTACCTCGCCCGAGGGGTCAATAAGCATAAACTCTGTAAGGCGGTAGTCTCCTTCATTCATTTCGAGCTCCTCACTGATGTACCCCGGCCCGAAAAGATAGACCGGGACAAGATGATCAGTAAGGACAGAAGAGCCATCAGAGTCTTCAACAGATACCAGCAAATGGTACGAAACCAGGGCGGTGTCTGCCCAGGCTGATTTTAACTGGCTGGATTGTTCAATTGAAGCGATTGAAAATTTAGCGGTTCCTTTGCTTGTGTCGGAGTTTTTTTCACAGGAAGAAAATGCAAACGCAACAAGCAGGATCAATGAAAATGATCTGACAATTGTTTTCATGTTTCTTCGGTTTAGGTGAAAAAAAACAAAGCAATTACCTGAGAATGGCGCAAAAAGTGTGCCATTTAGAGGTCTGAAAGTCTAAAGCCTGAAGGTCAGAAGTCTGTCGCTTCGCTCCGTCTGCCCTGCGAGCTGGCCCCTGCGCTAAAATGACCCACCGGGTCATTTATTAACGCTTGGTCCTGGTCTTGCGGCCTGAAGGTCTGTGAGTTACTTATTTTGCTTTGCCCAGGTGTCCTTCAGTCCCACGGTACGATTGAAAACAAGCTTCCCGGGTTGGCTGTCGTAATCGACACAGAAGTAACCCGCCCTCTGGAACTGGAATTTATCCAGTGGCTTCACATCAGAGAGTGATGGCTCTACCTTGCAGCCGGTGAGCACGGTCAGTGAATCCGGATTAAGAAACTCCCTTGCATCGATATCCTTGTGACCGGAGGGATCTTCATCATTGAAGAGCCTGTCGTACAGCCTGACCTCGGCATCCAGTGCATGTGCCGCCGACACCCAGTGCAGCGTGCCCTTGACCTTGCGGTCCGATTCCGGTCCGCCACTGCGCGTCGCCGGATCATAGGTGCAGTGCACCTCCACAATCTCACCCGCGTCGTTCTTTTTCAAACCGGTACATTTGACGATATAGGCTCCCTTGAGCCGCACCTCCTGCCCGGGGGCAAGACGGAAGAACTTGTGGGGAGGATTCTCCATGAAGTCCTCCTGCTCAATATAAACCTCACTGCTGAAAGGAACAAGTCGTGTTCCCTGTGTCTCATCCTCGGGATTATTGATTATCTCCATATTCTCGGTTGTGCCTTCAGGGTAGTTGGTGATGATGACCTTAAGGGGATTAAGCACACCGAAGACCCGCGGGGCCCTCTTATTCAGGTCTTCCCTGATGGCATACTCCAGAAGGGAGACATCATTTATGGCCTCGACCTTGGTGTAACCTATCAGGTCAACAAAACGCCTGATCGACTCCGGGGTATATCCCCTTCGCCGAAGTCCGCACAGCGTTGGCATGCGCGGGTCATCCCAGCCCTTCACCACGCCGTCCTTAACCAGCTCAAGCAGCTTGCGCTTGCTCATCACGGTATAAGTGAGGTTGAGCCGGTTGAATTCTATCTGTCGCGGACGGTAATCATCGTTCTTAAGCTGATCGATGAACCAGTCGTACAGCGGCCTGTGCACCTCGAACTCCAGTGTGCAGAGAGAGTGAGTTATACCCTCGAAGTAATCACTCTGCCCGTGCGCGAAGTCGTACATCGGATAGACCTTCCACTTTGTGCCGGTGCGGTGATGAGCGGTCTTAAGTATGCGGTATATAATGGGGTCACGCATATGCATGTTCGGGGAGGCCATGTCAATGCGTGCCCTGAGCACACGACTGCCCTCATCATACTCACCCTCGTTCATGCGATAGAAGAGATCGAGGTTCTCTTCAACCGTGCGGTCGCGATAAGGACTGGCCATACCGGGCTGGGTGGTGGTGCCTTTCTGGTCCGATATTGTCTCGGCGCTCTGGTCATCAACATAAGCCAGGCCCCGTTTGATGAGCGCCACGGCAAAGTCCCACAGCTTGCCGAAATAGTCTGAAGCATAGTATTCCCGGTCCTCCCAGGTGAATCCCAGCCACTGGATGTCCTCCTTAATGGAATCGACGTATTCGACATCCTCTTTGGTAGGATTGGTGTCATCGAAGCGAAGGTTGCACTTGCCGCCGTACTTCTGGGCCATCCCGAAATCAAGACAGATCGCCTTGGCGTGACCTATATGAAGATAACCGTTGGGCTCGGGCGGGAAACGGGTATGCACACGGCCGCCATTCTTTCCCTCGCTCAGATCCTTTTCAATAGCTTGCTCTATAAAATGCTGTGATTCAGGTTTTATTATCTCTTCGGACTCTTTCATCAGTTGCTAAAATGAGACTACAAAAATAGGAGATAAAAGGGGACGCAGTGCATGGAGAGGTCAATTTATTGAAGAGGCTGACGAGGGCCAATCCGGCAGTAGTGGGCTTTCTGACTTATGAAGAGGTTGACACCCAATCCGGCAGCCGGTGCCTGGTGAAGGATTACGAGGCTCGAATCCGCCACAGCAGTCTTAAGCAATCCGGGAGACGAGGGGACCGGTGCGCGATGCAACAGCTTTCGGGCTCCTGCCGAAAGCGGGGGCGCGGCATACCTACCTGGTCAGTTCCAAACTTACCCTGCCAATGCGGCCCCCCATCACGGGATTTAACTTGGAAACCTTTACCGTTGCTTTATTAATGCCCGCCAGCTCTTTGTAGAGTGCATCAAGAATACGGGTGGCAATATGCTCCAGGAGGTTGGAGGTTGTTTCCATCTCCCTCTTAACTACAAGATATGCCGTCTGGTAATTCAGGGTATCACGCAGTTCATCACTCTTCCCCGCTTTGTCAGTGTCAGTCTCAATAGTCACATCAACCAGGAAGTGATTGCCTACTATCTGCTCCTCGCGATAATGGCCGTGAAAAGCATAAAACTCCATATCCTCAATTCTGATCAGTCCCATGGCAATTACTTGTTAAGTTTATATCAATCAGATAATCAATAGTATACGAAATTAATACGACGAATAGAAAATATTTATAAAATAATTAGGTTTATAATATAAACTGGTTTATATTTGTAGCAGATATTTTTTGCAACACTTAATGTAAAATTAGTAAAAGCCATGGAAAACGAAGAAAAATTAATGACAGGGGAGGAGAGCCTCAGGGTCATTACTGAAATGATCAACAAGACAAGGGTAAGCATCACGCAGAGCAGTTTTCACCTGCTTTTCTGGGGATGGCTGATATTTGCATGCAGCCTCTCGGAGTTTCTCCTCTGGAGGCTGACAGACTGGCACAATTCCTGGTATGTCTGGCTGCTTGTCATCCCCGGGGTATTTGTCTCGATGATCTACGGATTTGTCAGGGGGAAGAGAGAGAAGGTATTCACATACGGAACATCCATATATGTCTGGACCTGGATGTCGTTTCTCGTCTCTTCGGTAATATTTTTTATTGTCTACCCGATGGAGACGGGCAGCATAGGCAAATATATGCTGCTTCTGGCTGCAATGCCTCTGTTAATCTCCGGGGCAGTACTAAGGTTCAGGCCACTGATGTGGGGTGCCGTCTCCTTCTGGGTGCTGGCGCTGGTGGCTCATTTCGGCGGGCAGACAGTATCCGGACTGGCTATGCCGGTGGCTATGATCACAGGTTATCTGATTCCCGGTTATTTACTCAGAAATAAGGGCAGCCATGACACCGTTCAGGGAGCTTGACCCGCTGCTGCATTCGCAGCTCCGACTGGCCATCATGTCAATCCTAATTAGTGTCGACAGGGCTGATTTTACCTATTTGCGCGAGAAGACCGAAGCGACAGCGGGCAACCTCAGCGTGCAGATAGGTAAACTAAAGGATGCAGGATACATATCAGTCAGCAAGAGTTTCGGCGAGAGCTATCCGCAGACGATATGCAGCATCACCGACCTTGGAAGAAAGAAATTTGCGGAGTATGTGGCGGCGCTGGGGGATTATTTAAAAAGTCCGTAAAGTCCGTAAAGATCTAAGGATTTGCGATTTGCGATTTGCGATTTGCGAATTTTAATTAAATCGTCACTCGAAAATCGTCACTCGAAAATTCATTTCCATTTGCTGAATCCCAAACCGCTGCCCTGCCCGATGGTCCAGTAAGGGGCCTGGTAAACAGGGCCCCCTTTGACCGGGCACTCTGAGGCATCAAAGGAGGGGTCAAGGTCAATGAAGTCGAAACCTCCCACACCGGCGGCAAAATGAACTGCGCATCCCAGGCCCAGGTTCGTCTCAACCATGCAGCCGATCATGAGCTTGAGATTGGCGCTCCGTGCAACGGCAGCAATATCAAGTGACTCTATGATGCACGACTTCATCAGCTTGATGTTAATGGCATCAGCGCAGCCCGTTCGCACCACATTGATGGCATCGGCACGCGTGAATACAGATTCATCGGCGCCAACCATGACCTCGGTGTTGTCCCTTACATATTTCATCCCGGCCAGGTCACTTTTCAGGACCGGCTGCTCAAACATTACCGGGTAAATGCCATGGTTCACGACCTCATTGATGAATCTCAGGGCTGTCTTTGGGTTGTAGCCCTGGTTGGCATCAATAAGCATCCCGCATTCAGGGGCACCGTCTTTAATTGCAAGCACCCTGTCAATGTCATCCTTCAGGTTAGTCCCCACTTTGGTCTTTATTACCCTGAAACCCTCTGATGCAAGTTTAATCGCCTGTTTCTTTGCCTCTTCAGCAGAGACTATCGCGATTGTATAGTCGGTTTCTATCCTGGTTTCAGTTCCTCCCAGGAAACGGTAAAAGGGAATTTCCAGGGCTTTTGTGTAAGCGTCAAGAAGAGCCATTTCGATGGCGCACCTGGCGGCCGACTGGGCCCAGAAGGCAGTTTTGAGGGTGTAGGCTATTGACCTGTAATTATTTATATCCTGGCCGACAATAAATTCCATGCAGCTGTTAAGGGTACCGAGGATGGTTTGCTGGTTCTCCCCATTGATTGTCATTATTGGTGCGGCTTCTCCATAGCCCTCAATACCGTTCTCAAGAACAATTGTTACCAGGGCATTGTCGAGACGCGTCATCACGCCAAGGGCGATCGGAAAGGGATCCATCTCATAGTTGATGGGATCAGCGAACATCTTAGTGATCCTGATGCCTTTCATTCCTCCCAGTCTGCCGGAATTCCTGTCCTGGTTCGGCAGCATACCGGCGCCCAATGCCGTGGCGGTGGCCAGTCCGCCTGCGGTCAGCCCGCCCTGTTTAATAAATGCTCTCCTGGTGCTCATTATCGGATTAATTTTAAGTGCGTGCCTAAAATTAATCTTTTCCTCGTCTGGTTCAGCCAGGGAAAGCCTTTACTTGTTTAATTTCAGTCAGGGCCTCATACTATCCATGGCGCCGGGCAAAAATTCAGTTAAGGCCTCATGCTCTCCATTGATCCGGGCACGAAATAAATCAAGGCCTCATGTTGTCCATTGCGCCAAGCACAAATACCAGCGGCGCATTCCAGTTAATGGCTATCTCATTGGTGGAGTAGCTGCACTCACTGTCGGTGTACGATTTTGCCGGGAAGGTGGAACGGTTAACCGTTGGCGGGCAGTCGGTCAGCACCACCGTGTTGGGCCCGCCGACAAGGAATCCGGGATAGGGCTCCGGAACCCCGTCCGCCCCTGACGGCCTGTGATGGATGTTCATCGGCGAGAGAGTCCCGAAACCGGTCACAAAACAGTAACCGGTGGGGTTAGTCCCGAGGAGCCAGTTGACATCAGCCTGGAGGGAAGGCAGGTACTTCTTGTCACCGGTAAGTTTCATGGCAACGATCTTGAGCATAGCCTGGTTGGCCACATCAGAGGTGCTTCCCCATGCAAACCAGTCGAGGCTGATGCGGTACGGCGAGGATGCGGATTTTCCGATGAGCTCATCTGCATAGGCCACGATGAGGTCTGCTGCGGCCTTCCTCAGTTCACTGAAAGATTCGCCCTCAGCAAGCGCCAGAGAAACCAACCCCAGGGTGGCCGACTGGTTCCATGTGGGAGTTTCGGCACTGATGCCTGACAGAAAATCAGGACCGGGAAGTGCCCCGGTTGACAGTGCCCGCTCTGCCCTGGCCCAGAAGAGCTCGTCAGAGAGGTTATCATCACCGTAAGCGCCGGTCGAAATATCCTTGGGCTGATTATAAATCACGCCAGGGTTAGTCTCGGCCCATTTCATTGCCTTCGCAGAGGCATCAAGGCATACTGCAGACAATGCTTGCAGCTCGTCAGAAGGATCGCCGGCAAACACCCGGCCGGCCATGGCAGTCAAGGCTGCAAAATCAAGCGCCGCGGCGGTACTCTTCTGAACCACGTAACGGGGCGCTGTTGCCTGGTGGGGCATATCGAAGCCAAAGAACTCCTTGTTTGTCAGCTTGTGATAGACCCCGCCATCAGCCGGGTCCTGCATGGTAAGATACCACCTGAGGTTATAGAGCAGCTCATCAACGACATCGGCGATCTCATTGCCACTCTCGGGGATATCAAGACTTAGCGATCTGCAGTACTCGGGGTAGAGCTGGTAAAAGAGCAGCAGGGTGTAGTTGGTGATGCTGCTGTTGACGATGTACTTGTTGTAGTCGCCTGCATCATACCAACCCCCGGGGCTTGAAATGACTGTTCCCTCAGGCCTGCTGCGTGAGGCCGCAGAGCTGTGGACCATCACGACTGTGTCAGGATGGCCGGCGGGTCGCGCCCATTTTGTACCAAATTTCTCTTCGATCTCAATACCGGAACGGTTCAGGTAAAATGATTTCACAGAGGCTTTGGCAATCTCAGTATAAACATCAGAGGCGATACGGAAATCACCGGAACAACTTTCTGTTCCCGCAAGGCATAGCCGGTATGTTCCCGGTGCAGTCAACGCAGAGAAATCCGCAGCACGGACCGTGTCGCCTGACATCTCCCAGTAACCTGGTTCGCCGGTTTTTGCGCTAAAAACGATTTTGCCTGTCACTGCATCAATGATCTCAAACTCCTCCGCTTCGGAACGGATCAGAGCCACCTTTTGGGCATCAGGCAGATATCCAACCTGATTGACCAGTATCATTTCGGTTTCGGCCGCAGCCTCAAGCCTCGACTTTTTCTGTACTGCATTGCCGCAGCCTGCTGTTGTCAGCACTGCAAGTGCGGAAAATGCGAAAATGGATGAAAGGCATCTCATAGCTTTACATTGTTACTTTGACATGATGTTCTGTCCCTGCCGGGAACACGGGGATAAGAGAGGAATCAACCTTCTTCCCGTCGACAGTAATCTCCCAGACGCCTTTTGATTTATGCTCCGGGTTTGTGATCTCAATATTATAAATCGCTCCCCTGAATTTACGACTGACAGTGAATCCGTTCCATTCGGGCGGGATGCATGGATCGATCAGCAGGCCGTCATACTCAGGCCTGATGCCAATGATATACTGGGTGACCGCATAGAGGCACCATGATGCTGTACCGGTCAACCAGCTGTTCTTGGCCTCACCCGGGCGGAAGGCATCCTTGCCAGCTATCATCTGCGAATAGACGTAAGGTTCGGTTTTGTGCAGGTCACTTATATCCTCGAGGTATGAGGGAGTGATGCGGCTGTAATAGTCGAAGGCCCTGTGACCGTTTCCCGTCATTGTCTCAGAGATGATGACCCAGGGATTGTTATGGCAGAAGATGCCGGCATTTTCCTTGTACCCTTCAGGGTAGCTGGAGATTTCTCCCAGCTCTATGTAGTACTTCGTAAATGCCGGGTTATTAAGGACAATTCCATACTCGCATGCCAGGTGCTTGTTGACGGAGGCCAGCGCTTTCAGCGCCCTGCCGTCCTCCAGACCGATGCCAGCCATGACGCACATGCCCTGTGACTCGATGAAAATCTTTCCCTCGTCGCACTCCCTGCTGCCCACCTTCCTTCCGTAGAAGTCATAGGCGCGCAGGAACCACTCTCCGTCCCAGCCGTGGCTGTCAATGGCTTTCACCATCTCGCCTATGTGCCTCTGCGCCTCCTCCGCCATGACATTCTCGCCTCTCTTCCGGGCAATGGTTACGAAGTCAGCACCGTAGAGAACGAACATGGCAGCGATGAAGACCGACTCTGCCTGTCCTCCCTTCTGATTCTCAGTGGTCTGGAAGCTCTCGTCGGGGTTCGACGAGAAGCAGTTCAGGTTGAGGCAGTCGTTCCAGTCGGCGCGCCCTATCAGCGGCAGGCTGTGGGGGCCCAGGTGATTCACGACGTGCCAGAATGACCGCTTAAGGTGCTCAAAGAGGCTCGCGGCGTTCTCCGGGTCATTGTTGAACGGGACCGTCTCATCGAGTATCGACCAGTCGCCTGTCTCCTTGAGGTAATTTGCCACTCCGAAAATAAGCCACACCGGGTCGTCATTGAAGTTACCCCCTATCTCTGCATTCCCTCGCTTGGTGAGAGGCTGGTACTGGTGATAGGCGCTGCCGTCATCGAACTGTGTGGAGGCTATGTCAATGATCCTCTCTCTGGCCTGCGGAGCAATCATCTGTACGTAGCCCACCAGGTCCTGGTTGGAGTCGCGGAAGCCCATCCCGCGCCCAATGCCCGACTCAAAGTAAGATGCGCTGCGTGACATGTTATAGGTGACCATGCACTGGTAGGGGTTCCAGATATTGACCATGCGCGATAGACGCGGGTCAGGGTGGTCAAGGCTGATGACTGACAGCTTGCTGTCCCAGTACTCCTTCAGCTCCCTGAATACTGCGTCCACCTTCGCATCCGTGTCATACCTTTCGATCATGGCCCTCGCCCTGGTCTTGTTTATCACTTTCGGTGCGATGAACTTTTCTTTATCGGGGTTCTCAATATATCCAAGAACGAAGACGATACTCTTCTCCTCACCCGGCTCAAGCTTCATCTCCATGCAGTGTGAAGCCACTGGTGACCAGCCGTGGGCAAGGCTGTTGCGTGGCTTGCCCGAGAAGACTGCATCAGGCCGGTCAAAACCGTTGTACATGCCCAGGAAGGCCTCCCTGTCGGTATCGAAACCGGCTATGGGACTGTTCACCGAATAGAAGGCGTAGTGATTGCGGCGTTCCCGGTATTCGGTCTTGTGATAGATGACGCCATCTTCCACTTCCACCTCGCCGGTTGAGAAGTTGCGCTGGAAGTTGGTCATGTCTTCGAGTGCGTTCCACAGGCACCACTCGACGAATGAGAAGAGGCGGAACCCCTTCGCAATCTTACCGGTGTTGCGCAGGGTGATGCGCTGCACTTCGCAGGTGTCACCCAGGGGGACGAAGAACAGCATCTCCGCCCGGAGATTATCCTTCTCCGCTCCTATAACCGTGTAGCCCATCCCGTGGCGGCAGGAGTAATCATCGACGTCAGCCTTCACCGGCTTCCATCCCGGAGACCACACTGATCCGTTGTCATTGATATAGAAATACTTGCCTCCGTCATCAAGAGGCACGTTGTTATACCTGAACCGGGTCAACCTGCGCAGGCGGGCATCACGGTAGAAGCTGTAACCGCCTGCCGTGTTCGAGACGATTGAGAAGAAATCCTTGTTGCCGAGATAGTTTATCCACGGGTAGGGCGTTTTGTACTGCGTGATGACATACTCCCTTCTGTTGTCATCAAAGTGACCGTATTTCATAGTTATCGATTAGTCTTTAAGTCTATTCCACCAGGTGAATTTCAGAGTGATGGTAGTCACAATCATAACCCCGACAGCAACGTAGAACGGGGTCCACTCGCGTAAGACCAGGAACACCGGGAAAGCCATGAGAGATATCTGCCATACTATGCCCACAACAATGTTGAACATATCCTTCCAGAAGTCCCTGTTTGCCCTGAAGGATGGCTCTTCTGCCATTACCATTCTTTCCACCGGCTTCCAGAATCCCCACGGACGCACCTGCCTGTAGAACTTCTTCAGGGTGGCGTCATCCTCTTTTTTGGTGAGCAGTGATCCAAGTATGCTTCCAATGAGTGAGATGAGGAAGATAACCGGGAATGCGTTCATGCTGAAGTTCTCTGTCAGTGGCCAGTTCTGCAGGATGTCGAGATTAAGTGCCGGCAGAAACAGCGCGGCCCCCACTCCTGAGAGCATCCCCCAGAAGTAACCGTATCCGTTGAAGCGCCACCAGTACCACTTCAGAACGTTGGGCGCAGTATAACCGCCCCATAGCGCCGCTGTGATCCATAGCACCACATCGTTGATTGAAGTCACCATGAACCCGACGATTATCCCTATAACCACTATCAGCAGCGAGGCGGCGTAGCTCATTCTGACATAGGTCTTTTCGCTGGCGTTGGGATTTATGTAGCGCTTGTAGATATCGTTGACCAGGTATGCCGGTGCAGCGTTCACCGTGGCGGCGAAATTGCTCATGAAGGCGGCGATGAGGCCTGCCAGCAGGAACCCCAGTAATCCCACCGGGACATAGGTTGCGAGCACCTCGGGCAGGATGCTCTCGAAATCGGGGTTGGTCAGCGACCCGGTATAGAGCTTATCGAAGTTCACCAGGGCCAGTATTGTCAGTCCTGCTACCATGAAATAGCGTGTAGGGTTAAGCACCACGCTCACCAGAGAGCTCATCTTTGAAGCCTCCTTCGGATTTTTGGTTGCGAGGATGCGCTGCATGTCATAGTTGGGTGCCGGGCCGGCAGCGGAGACAAGGAGGCCCTTGAAGAGCATCATGACGAAGAAGAGCCCGAACAGCTCATACCCGTCCGTCTTTATCCACTCATTGAAGGTGTGGAGCTTTGGCGAGGCGGTGGCAGAGATGGCATGCCAGTCGAGCCCTATGGTCCTCCCGAACCACAGGCTCTTCCACCCCTCGGGGATCACAGCGTTGAGGGCGTCCGGGGATATCTGTTTTATGGCTATTATACCCACGGCAACTGAGGCGATGGTGAGTATGCCGTACTGGATCACCTCGGTGATGACCACGCTGAACATACCGCCCTTGACCACGTAGAATGTAGTGATAGCCATGAGGATCAGGGCGTAGAGGTTAACGTTGATCTGGGGGTGCGCCAGGATATACTCAGGGTTGGAAACAAGAGGAGGAAGGAAGGCCGCAACGAACTTGCCTATGCCCTTGAAGCCGTACGACAGGAATCCTATGACGCTGACGATGGCGAAGAGCACCACTATAATATGAGAGAGGTTTGCTGCCCGGCCTTCACCGAAGCGCGTCTTAATCCATTCGGCTCCGGTCATGACATTGGAGCGTCTCAGCCACGACGAGAGATAAACCATCAGGAAGATCTGGTTGAATACAGGCCACAGCCAGGGTATCCAGAGGCTCTTCATGCCGTAGACCGAAAGCCAGTAAACGAGAAGCATGGTTCCGGCTATGTCAAACATGCCGGATGCGTTGGAGATACCCAGGAAATACCATGGCAGGGTGTTACCCCCCAGGAAGTATGACTGTATGTTTCGGGATGCCCGTTTTGATACCCAGTTACCTATGAAGACGGTAGCAACCAGGTAGAGAAGGACGATGCCTAGGTCTATGATATGCAGATTCATGGTTATGATGGTTAGTTATAGGTTTCAGATAATAAAGGAGATACGCCCTTTCCTTGTTTTTTCATACACCTCGCGGCTGAAGAGGTAATACTGTGCCGGCTTGTGAGCCACACCCTGCTGTTTCTTCTTCAGGGGGATTACATAGTGCATCTGTGCCACTTTTTTCCTGAAGTTGCGTTTGTCGAATGAGGTTCCGAGGAGTGCCTCGTAAAGTTTCTGAAGCTGTGACAGGGTGAAGTAATCAGGCAGAAGCTCAAAGGCGATGGGTTCGACCTTCACCTTACGCTGAAGGGCTTCAAGAGCCTCATAAAAGAGGTATTTATGGTCGAAGGCCAGCTCCATCTCCCTGATCATGGAGACCGGAAACCATGAGACGTTCCTGTCTTTCAGCCTCAGGGTGACTTTGGTGTTGTCGATAAGCGCAAGGTAACCTACGGTGACTATCCGGTCAGCAAATCCCTTGTTGATATAATCAAGCCAGGTCTTATCCCTTGGAGCGGAGACGCGGTCAAGCTGACCGAAAGCTCCGAACTGCTCCAGGAAGATGTTGTCAAGACCGGTAAGCCCCTTAAGGATCCGTCCCGCTGCACTGTCGAGGTCTTCATCCTCAAAGATGTGATACCCGGCAAGGGTGTGGTCATGAATGATCACCTCCCCGCTCTTTTCATCCCTGAGCTCTCTTTCAACAAGGAGAACATTGAGTTTTTCAAAGTCAAACCCGAACACTACACAGTCGACCGAAATGTTGGGAACAATCTTGTGGGCTATCATTTTATTATACCTGGTAAGAGCTAAAATGACTTAGTGTACAAAGTAGGAATTCAAAGATATTGCAAATAAACAGTACAATCAACAGGGGAAATAAAAAAAAACAGCCTGGAAATTCAAGGGTGGAATAAAAATGAGGCGTATTATTATATATGTAGAGTATAAGATCTGTTTCGGCCTGATGCTTTCTGCATGAAACAGGATTGGCGTCGCGATTGATCGGGATTATAAATGAACATTGTGTACTAAGTACACCAACGGAGGCATTTTATGCACCTGAAACACTCGGAGTAATCAAATTATTACAACAAAGAGGCAAAATAGTATCAATACCACCCTTCCAAGATCGCGTAACTTTAAAAACCTAAAACTGTACAGATATGCAAAACAAACTCTTAAGACTATCTTTTCTTATTTGTCTGGCAGCTGTTATGTCATCCACAGTGCTTTACGCACAGCAGAGAACTGTAACCGGAAGGGTTCTGGATGACAACAATGCTGCCTTGCCCGGAGCCTCGATTGTGGTCAAGGGTACGACAATAGGGACTGCATCGGACCTGAGCGGGAATTTCTCGTTTACAGTACCTTCCGATGCCACTACGCTGGTCGTTTCATTCATAGGGATGGATACCCGGGAGGTGCCCATCACTGCCGGACCGATGACTATAACTATGACAATGGCAGCCGAGGAGGTTGATGCCGTTGTTGTGGTAGGTTATGGTACCGCGCGCAAGAGCGAACTGACAGGCGCCTCGGTGTCTGTTACCGGGGAACAGCTTTCCGCGGCCATGACTGCCAATCTTGACCAGGCACTTCAGGGAAGGGCCGCTGGTGTCACGGCAGTGTACACCTCGGGTCAGCCAGGCTCGGCAATGTCAATACGTATCCGGGGGCAGGGTTCCCTTCGTGCCGATGCATCTGAACCACTCTATGTGATTGACGGTGTACCGGTCCAGAATGTGAGTCAGAGCGGCCATGACATTGGTCTCGGCGACAGGCTGGGAAATGGCTCAGTGCAGGCATTCTCCGGACTGTCAGGGATCAACCCTGCCGACATTCTCACGATGGAGATACTCAAGGATGCTTCAGCAACAGCCATCTATGGTTCACGAGGCGCCAACGGCGTGGTACTGATAACAACCAAGGGTGGCAGGACAGGTGAGGCGAAGTTCACCTATGAAGGTTACTATGGTATTCAGGATCAGGTAGCACGCCTCGATGTAATGAACCTGCGAGAGTTTGCACAGTACAGTATTGACTGGGCGGCAGAGACAGCAGCGCGTGACCCGAGAATTGAGTTTCAGGATCCGTCAATACTGGGAGAAGGTACTGACTGGCAGAATGAACTATACAGAGCCGCTCCCATGATGAGCCATCAGATCAGCGCTTCGGGCGGCGACCAGAAAATAAAGTATTACGTATCCGGTGGATATTTCACACAGGACGGAACGATGATAGGCACAGACTTCAACCGTTATTCAGGACGTGTAAACCTTGACTCTGACCTGAAGGATTGGCTTAAGCTGGGCGCCAAGGTGATGTTCTCGAGAACTAACGAGCACCTTGCTCTCAATAACAGTACCGAGGGCATCATCAGTATCGCCATGCGGACCACCCCTGACGTGCCGGTCAAAAACCCTGACGGCACCTGGGCAGGGTTGCTTTATGAAGGAGCACCCAGTGTGATAAACCCCATAGCAAAGGCTCTCGATGAAACCAACATCCTCAAGAAAAACCTTCTGAGCGCTAATTTCTATACTGATCTGACTTTCTTCAAGGGACTGACCCTCAGGACAGAGATTGGCGGTGAACTAGGAGGGTCGAATGCCTATCACTTCACTCCGACCTACCAGTATGGCAGTCTTATAAACAATACTAATAATGTAAGAAGACAATACAACCAGAATTTTTTCTGGCAGTTGAAAAATTACCTGACCTATAATACTGAGTTGGGCAATCATGATGTAACACTGATGGCCGGTCAGGAGATATCGGAGTGGAAATATGAATACCTGAGCGGAACCAGCAGCGGGCTGTCAAGCAATGACATACAGTCGCCCGGCCTTGGCGAGCCAACGAGCATGCAGATCGGTTCAGGCCACGGCAGCGGTGCAATGGCATCATTCTTTGCCCGTGCAAATTACTCTTACGGTGATCGGTACTATCTTACCTATACCTTCAGGTATGATGGTTCATCGAACTTCGGACCGAAGAACAGGTGGGCCCCCTTCCATGCAGTTTCCGGCTCATGGAGAATTTCACAGGAGCAGTTTATGCAAAATCAGGATTTTGTGAGTGACTTCAAGATCCGCGCCGGATGGGGTCAGACAGGTAACCAGGATATTGGTGGATACCGCTGGGGAGCTGCCATCGGGAAAATGCCGTCAAATCTCGGTATGGGCTTCAGGCAGACAAATATTGCTAACCCGTACATCACATGGGAGAAACAGGAGCAGATAAACGTGGGACTTGACCTGGGGCTCATACAGAACAGGATCAACCTCGTCGTTGATGCTTATCTCAAGACCTCGACAGCTATGCTGATGGATATGCAACTTCCCTCCTATATGGGAACAAGCGGTAACGGATCAATACGCCTCAACCCCCCGATGGGTAACTTTGGCAAGATAGAGAACAGGGGGCTTGAGTTCTCTCTCAACACGCGTCCGGTTGTAGGTAAATTCACATGGGAAAATGACCTGCAGGTCACCTTCAACAAGAATAAGCTGCTGGGTCTTACCGGCACTCCTGCAGCGCACATAGAAGGTTACGGACAGTGGACGGACCTCGTCAGCTTAACAGAAATCGGGCAGTCTCTTTATACCTTCTATGGTTATCAGGTAGTAGGGATATTCCAGGATAAGGATGATATTCTCAACAGTCCTCATCAGAAGGCTTTTCCTGCTGACGGTAACTTCAAACGCTCAACAGTCTGGCCGGGTGACCTGAAGTTTGCGGATCTCTCGGGACCCAATGGTGAACCAGATAACGTGATAGATGAGTATGACAGGACAGCTCTTGGTTCGCCTCTGCCAAAATTCACTTTCGGTTTTAACAACGTCTTTACATATCAGGGCTTTGAGCTTTCTGTTTACATTAACGGATCATACGGCAACAAGCTGATGAACTATGTTGGCAGGACTCTGACAGAGATGACTTCCGGATGGTCAAACCAGCTATCGACAGCTGTTGACCGTGCCAAGCTCGCACCTATTGATCCCAACAAGGCATATCCCTTTGTCAACTCTTCAGGAACTACTATAAATAACTGGTGGGATGACATTGACAATGTCCGTGTTTCAAACCCTGGTGGTGAAGTCCCCCGTGCTGTTGCAGGCGATCCGAATGAGAACACACGGGTATCTGACAGGTACATTGAGGATGGATCATATCTGAGAGTAAAAAACCTCTCCCTGGCGTATAATATCCCCGGAGCCGCAGTCAGAAGGCTGGGTGTTGATAATATAAAGGTGTATGTGAACCTCCAGAACATGTGGACTCTCACCAGGTACACCGGTTTGGATCCTGAAGTGGGAGCCAGCCAGACCAACGATAATGTATTCGGCCTTGATAACGGTCGTTATCCGGCAGCACGTGTCTATACCTTCGGGCTGAATTTTGCATTTTAATGATAGAAAATCGATGGACATGAAGAATATATTAAAATTCAAGAAGATAGCGGTGCTTGCAGTGATACTGTTAACTGCCGGCGCCTGTGAGGAGTTTCTGAACCGGCCGACTGAAGACACATATACAGTTGATAGTTTCTACAAGACTGATGAGCAGTGTTTTCAGGCGGCTAACGTACTCTACAATGCTCCCTGGTATGACTTTCAGCGGGGTTGGGTAAAGATAGGTGATGTAATGGCCGGTAATATTTACTACGGATCCGATGATGTTTACCAGGCATTTATACTGACATCATCCAACAGCCAGTTGGCTGACGCCTCAAACTCTCTATGGCTTGTCAATGGTCATTGCAACGCTGTAATTGAGAACATTGCCACCAAAGCAGGACCTGATGTAAGCGAGGAGACAAAGAACACTGTGACAGGCGAAGCAATGGTATGGAAGTCGATGGCCTATTTCTACCTTGTACGCTGTTGGGGTGCCGTACCAATAATCCACAGTAACAGTGAGATCATCGGGGCCGGCACAGCCACCAGTCTTTACAGGAACAGGGTGGAGGATGTATATGAATATATCATCCGTACCCTTAACAAGGCCATAACCCTTCTTCCGGAGCAGAATGTCACAGGCCGCATTGATAAATACTCGGCTTATGCCCTGCTCTCGAAGGTTTATCTCACCAGGTCGGGATGGGGTCAGGATGGGTCACGCAATGAGGCAGACCTTACCATGGCAAAGGACCTGGCTGCAAAGGTTATCAACGAAAGTGGAGCTAACCTGGAGCCTGTATTCAGTAACCTGTTCCGCATCTCCACCGGAAACCGCAATCCTGAGAGCCTCCTGTCATGGCATTGGGTTGCATCAGACCAGTGGACATCTCAGAACACGGAACAATCTGACCTTGCCCTCAACAACTTTACCGGGCTTGCAGACTCCTGGGGCACATGGGTGGGTCCGACAATTGATCTGCAGCGTCTATACGGAGATACGGCCAGCAACAAGGTGCGTACCAATACTGACACCAGACGCAAGGCTACCATGATGATGTACAGCGATTATTATCCCTACTTCTGGAGGGACAAGGGTGGCTTTACCGCAACATGGGACGATGCGGACAACGTTGCCGGTGCAACATTCGGATGCGGCACGGGAGCCAACTGTGTGAAACACATCGTCGGCAACACCGAGGACCACAAGGCCGAATATGGCTCCGCATCCCTGAGAATGGCTACGAGCCTCTCCACCCATCTCATTCGTCTGGCTGATATCTACCTTATCTATGCCGAGGCAGTACTTGGAAACAATGCATCAACCACCGATGCCGAAGCACTGAGGCTGTTTAATGCTGTCCGCCAGAGAGGAATACCCAATGCACCTGCCAGGACTTCCCTGACATTCATGGATATTTTCAATGAACGCAGGCTAGAACTCGCATGTGAGGGAGACAACTGGTATGACCTTGTAAGGTTGCATTACTACAATCCGACTCTTGCCAAGCAGCTTATCAGTCAACAGGAGAGAGGTACCTACAGCGCTTTGAAAGAGTATTATCGTGATGAAATTGATCAGGAGGATGTGACGCTTAATTCCTTCAAGGTCAGCCTGACCGACGATACGAAATTCTTCCTTCCCTTCCCCGATGTTGATATCAGCATGAACAAGCATCTCCTGGAAGATCCGGTAGAGTTTGACTTCAGTACTATTGGATATTAATTCGGTCAACGAAAATGAGAGAAAAAGATGAAAAATCTAAGAACAATAATAACTAAGTTGCCTGCAGCCACAGTGCTGCTGGCAGCCCTGCTTACCGGGATGCTCTTCCAGGCTTGTGAGGAAAAGGAAGAATTCATGACGCCACAGATCAGTTATATTAGAATAACAGATCCTCTTAAGTCCGATTCACTTGTCAACCATGCTTTTATGGGAAGCACGATAGCTATTATCGGGCAGGATCTTGAAAATGTGGATGAGATTTGGTTCAATGACCAGAAAGCGTTCGTGAACCTGAGTTTTGTAACCCCGACATCAATAATCGTCACTATACCTGATGTCATACCTGCAACTGTAACAGGTAAGTTGACGCTTATCAACAGTGACAAGGTCAAAAAGCTGGAGTACGACTTCGGTGTCGATGTGCCTGCACCCTTTGTAAGCTCGCTTCTGTGCGAGTACGTCAGCGATGGTGAAACAGCTGTTGTGAAGGGTAACTTCTTCATTGACGACCCGAGCTCACCATTAAAGGTGATATTCCCGGGCAACCTGGAGGGTACTATTACCGGATCTACTATCAATGAAATCAATGTGACAGTTCCTGCTGGCGCCGGTGTCGGGCCTATCTCAGTGAAGTCAATTTATGGCACAACCCGATCTTCGTTCTGGTTCCGTGATGACAGGAACATCGTCATGAACTTTGATGATCTGACTGCTGCCGGCGGCTGGCGTTCAGGCGTCATAGGCAGTTCAAACCCCGCACCTGTCGATGGTAATTACGTGAGATTCTCGGGCGATATGGCTGGCGAAGCCGGGGCAACATGGAATGAAGATGCATTCAGCTTTAACATGTGGCCTATTGCAAACGGCCGGCCAGATGTACCTTTCTATACAGGTGAGATAGCCGATGCAGTAATTAAGTTTGAATGCTACGTGGTTGAGCCCTGGACAGCGAGTGCCTTGCAGATGATCTTTACAGCTTACTCAGTCAACGGTACTAACAGCTATATCGGCGATGCCAATTTCCCGAGAGGGCTCTGGATACCGTGGAAAGATAGCGGATCATATAAAACCGAAGGCTGGACAACGGTGACTGTTCCGCTCAGCGAATTCAAATACACCCCCGTTGGTGCGATTTCCGGAACTGCCCTTACAAAAGACATGCTTCGCGGCCTTACATTCTTCGTATGGAACGGAGGCCTGGACGGCACCGATGGTGCTCCGCATATTTGTATTGATAATATACGTGTGGTACCCAAGTAACCTCAACAGAAAAACGATTTACGATGTATAAGATTCAAATAAAATTCCGCAACCGGGTACTGCTTCTCGCCGCGCTGTGCGTGGTCAGTGCAGGCTTCCTGCTCACTTCCTGTGAGGGAGAAGAAAAGGAAGACCCCAAGGTAGCCCTCAAAAGCTTCGGGCCCATGCCCATTGCAAGAGGGGCTGAACTGAAATTCATCGGGGCGAACCTTGACAAAGTGACTGCCGTGGTGTTGCCTGACAACATCACAATTACCACCTTTACATTAAAGACCCCTACACTGCTGACTCTGACCGTACCTCAGGAAGCCATGCCCGGGTATGTGATACTGAAGACTCCCGACGGAGACATCACAACCAAAACACAGATAGGGTTTTCAGAGCCAATATCCATAGCCGGCTTCACCCCTGTAACAGTTAAGGCAGGGGAGGAGCTGACAATAACCGGCGACTACCTGAACCTTGTGGGAGAGGTGATACTGACTGACAGAGTGACTGTGGCAGAAGATGATTTCACCAGCCACAGCCGTACAGAGATCAAACTGGTGGTGCCCGCAGAGGCACAGACTGGTAAAATTGCAGTATCAAACGCTGCAGAAGAACCTGTCATAGTCTATTCAACAGCCAGTCTTACTGTCAAGCTGCCCGCCTTCACCTCCGTGACCCCTAATCCGGTAAAGGCCGGAACGGAGCTGACTATTGCAGGTACCGACCTTGACCTGGTTGAGACAATCACGCTGGGAGGCGATAAAACCATTGCTGCTGCTGACTTCGTAAGTCATTCTGTCACAGAGATTGTGATCACTGTCCCTGCTGATACAAAAGACGGGGAAGTTATCATAGTACCTGCTTCAGGAGTTGAGGTGACATCGGCCGATGAGCTGATGATGGTTGTGCCCACCGTCAACGTCACCCCGGTAACGCTGAAGAACGGACAGGATATTACCGTCACCGGGACCAATCTTGACCTGATAGATCACGTGATCTTTGGCGGTGAAAAGCAGGGTACGATCAAGGCCGGTGGAACTGCCACACAGATAATTGTAACAGCCCCTGAAGACGCTGTGACAGGCGTGGTGAGCTTCTACACCAGGGCTGACAAGCAGATTGACGGACCCAACCTGACAATGATCAATCCGGTATTCACCTCCTTCGCTCCAACGTCAGGGAAACCGAATACGGATATCACAATCACAGGCACTGACCTTGATCTTGTTGTTGATGTGGTCTTTACTGGTGCCATTAAGGGGACAATCGGAACTAGGTCGGGAACACAGATGGTCGTAACAATTCCTGTGGGCGCTAAAACGGGTAAAATCACCCTGATGGCTAAGAACGGATCAACGGTACAATCTGCCATTGACATCACTGTGCTTACAAATCTTCCCAACTTTACCTCGTTCTCAGAACCAAAGGCTGCTCCCGGACAGATACTGACCCTCAACGGCACCAATATGCTACTGATCAAGGAACTGGTTTTCCCGGGAGAAGTATATGCAACGGCTTATGGCGTAAAAACCGACACTAAAGTTGAGGTTTACGTGCCAACAAACGCTGCCAGTGGCAACGGACAAATCAAAATGATAACCTACGAGGGAGAAGAAGGGCTCCTGCCTTCAATATTCATTGGCGGTACCGACCCGATTACACCCGCAACCATAATGATTAATAACTTCAATGGCGGTGGTGCAACACAGTCGACCTGGGGCGGAGTGGTAACATTCGGTTCACCCTCAGTAGTATTCGACGGTACAGCTGCCATGCTCGGACTGACAGGTTCAGGATGGCAATGGACCTGGGCACAGAACTGGGACAATGCACTCAGACCCCCGCTTGCTCATCCGGAGAATTATGTAATTAAAATGGACGTCTGTATTACAACCCCTGCACCGGGGGTGGCAGCCGGTATCTGCCTTAAAGGCTGGGACACTGCGCCAAACCTGGGTAGCGATGTCTTCGGTACCTCCACCAACGGAAACTGGGTTACACTGACTTTTGATGTCCTGACAGCAGGCATGGTGATTGATGGCACAGGCGATTGGGGTATCTGGATAAACGGTGGCACTTATAACCTCACGGGTGTCATGATAGATAATTTGCGTTTTGACCCTAAATAATGGTGATTGATTAGATCAACCGTTTAGCTGAATGCAGAGGGTATCTCATTTATCACTAAATAAATTGAGGTACCCTTTGTTATTTTTCTCATATTAGTATCCGCAACAGATGAATATGTTCTTACTAAAATCATATTTTGCCCTCTCCCTGCTTCTGAGCTCAGTCCTTGCTGTTGCCCAGGGCACAAAGTATGAAGCCGAAAACGGCACCCTTACCGGCACGGTGGTGGAGACATCCTCAGCCGGTTACTCCGGTACGGGATATGTAAACGGATTTGATAATGACGGTGATAAGGTGGTGATTACCTTTACGCTGGCAGAGGCAGGCAACTATGATATATTCGTTGGTTACGGAGCGCCTTATGGCGATAAGAAAAACATTATCAGCATCAACGGAAGTTCTTCCGAGATGTCATTTCCCGCCATCACCGGTTTCACTGAGGCAGCTTTTGGCAGGGCGACTCTGAAACAGGGTGCCAATACAATCGCCATCATAAAGAGCTGGGGCTGGTTCCTGCTTGATTATATCCGAATCGAACCCAATACCGACCCTGAAATCACTGTACAGCTTCCCTATCTACTTTCTACTCCTTCACCACTGACGGAGACGCGCAGGCTCTGGAGCTATATCATGGACAGCTTCACTCACAATATTCACTCGGGCGCCATGAGCCTCAATGCAAAAGAGGAGGCTGACTGGCTCTTTGCCCAGACTGGTAAATACCCGGCACTTATTGGCCTCGACTTTATGAACCACAACCGCAATTACAGCTGGTTTGACAAGTCGGTACTGATCAATGAAACTAAAAACTGGTACAACAACAACGGCCTGGTTGCCATCTGCTGGCACTGGCGCGACCCGTCTCGGGCAACGGAGGCATTTTATACTGCGGATACCGGTTTCGATGTCTCTAAGATAACTGAGACTACATCATCTGAATACCAGGCAATGCTCAGCGATATTGACATCATTGCGGGATACCTCAAACAGCTCAACAACGAAAGTATTCCCGTACTATTCAGGCCTCTTCACGAAGCCTCCGGCGGATGGTTCTGGTGGGGAGCAAAGGGAGCTGAGCCCTGCAAGGCCCTTTGGAGGATCATGTATGACCGCCTGGTTAACTACCACGGCCTGAAAAACCTTATCTGGGTCTGGACGACGGATGCGGCAGCTGATAACCTGGAATGGTACCCGGGTGATGAATATGTGGATATTCTCGGGGCGGATATCTATGCGGCCGACGGAGACTTCAGCTCGCAGGTTCTGACTTACAACGCCATAAAGGATAGAGTTTGGCGGCCGCAAGCTTATCACCCTCAGCGAGAACGGACCTGTTCCAGATCCTGACAACCTTGTGGCAGACAATGCCCACTGGTCGTGGTTCATGCCATGGTACGGCAGTTTTATACGTGATGGCATTAAGAATCCCCTTTCCCACTGGCAGAAGGTGATGAACCATGACTATGTGATCACCCTTGATGAGATGCCGGATCTGAAGAATTATCCCATCAGTGATGAGCCTGATTATAGTATTTACCCCCAGGGATTCTTCCTGGCTGACTGGCAGCCGCGGACTACAACAAGTCCGGATTATAATGATGTTCAGCCTGTAACCGATCCCGTGACGGTAGCCGTCACGGTCGACTTTAGTGATACGCTCACAAAGATCCCTCAGTACCTCTTTGGCGACAACGCAAATATCTGGACAGGACCAATGTCAGATAACCCGACCCTGATGAAGAACATGACCAACCGCGACATGGGTGTCCTGCGCGGTCCCGGGGGAAGCTTATCGGATGTCTTCTTCTGGAACCGCAGCCTGAACCAGAGACCTGCCGATATTCCTTCCACACTTGTCGGTTCCACTGCAACTGAATGGCCCTGGTACGGCCAGAGAGCGGAGAACTGGACGATGCATGTCGATTCGTTCTACAGTATCCTGAGCAAGACCGGCGTCACCGGCATAATCACCGTGAATTACGGTTATGCCAGGTACGGGACAAGTACCAACCCTGTGGCACAGGCTGCACACATGGCAGCCGAATGGGTCAGGTATGACAACGGCCGGTCAAAATTCTGGGAGATAGGGAACGAGGTGTTCGGCAGCTGGGAGGCAGGGTACCGCATTGACCGCTCTCTGAACAAGGATGGTCAGCCTGAATATATCACACCCACCCTGTACGGTCAGCACTGCAGGGTATTCATTGACTCAATGAAGGCAGCCGCAGCGGAGAAAGGCGTTGACATTAAGATAGGGGTCGTGATGGTTGAAGCCTCCGGAACACATGCCACCTGGAATAACCTGGTGGCAACGGAAGTCGGCGATCTGGCTGACTTCTATTCCGTCCACAGCTATTACACCCCGTGGAACAGCAATTCTGATGTGGCTACGGTACTTGGTTCCTACAAAAATACCGAGGGATACAAAACCTATGTCTGGAACACTGTGGCAGCAGCCGGGAAACCTAAACTGCCTGTAGCCCTGACAGAATACAATATTTTCGCCGTCGGCTCCAACCAGCCTGTCTCCCACGCCAACGGCATGCATGCGGTGCTTGTCACCGGCGAACTGATACGGTCAGGCTTCGGTGCCGCCAACCGCTGGGATCTTGCCAACGGATGGGATAACGGCAATGATCACGGAATGTTCTCTTATAATGAACCTGGTATACCAAATTACACTCCGCATCCTGCCTTCTTCCATCTTTACTATATGCGCAGGCATACCGGAGATGTTCTCCTGAACTCAGCCGTCACCGGAGCCCCCGGCGTGGTAATCACCCCAACGGCGTTCAGCTCCGGGCAGATCGGTGCCTCGCTGGTGAATACAACCAGGGTGCGCAAGGTAGTCCGTCTTAATCTTAAGGACTATAAGGTGGGAGAGAGGTTTTATACCTACACCCTCACAGGTACGGAAGGAGAGGACTTCTCAAGGAAGGTATTCATCAACGGAACCGGAGGTACCCTTGCAGCGGGTGGCCCGGTAAACTATGAGACTTTGAAGGCCAATGGATATGTCATTGGCGAGGAGATAAAAATCATTCTTCCTCCTCTTTCGGCTGTCTATGTTCTTGTAGAACCCGGCACTAAAGAGCTGACCATAAATAACGTGGTCACAGCCATGGAACACAACAGGCTCAGAGGATGCGATTATCGTTTACCCTAACCCGTCATCAGGCTCCTTCACCGTCGGGAACATTCCTGAGAATGCAGGAGCCTGGAGATTTCCGACCTCCGTGGAAGTGTTGTTTTCCGGAATGAGGCAGAGCGCGGCCGCAGTGAGACAATTCTGAATACAGGACTGCCACCGGGAATTTACCTGCTGGGTATTCACGTTGACAGTCAATTGATAACTAAGAAATTAATAATTAAATAATAGAGGGTTATGATGAAGATGCGGAGCAATTGTTTCACTTGTGGCGGTCCTGTGCATTATGGCCCTGATGTGCCAGTCGTGTTCCACCGAACCTTACGAGAGAACGGATGACGGCGTTGTGGTGCGCCTTGACGGGAAGTCCGACTTCCCGGGCCAGGCTGTACGGCTGCAGGTTATAAATGACAGGGTCATCAGGATAACATCGGTACCCTCAGGTGAGTTCCCTCAGACTGTAAGTCTTATCACAATACCCCAGCCTGCAAGCGAGACAGAGTTCACAATTGAAAAGGGTGAAGGACAGATTACCCTCGCCACCAAATCGCTCAGCGCTGAAATATCCCTGAAGACCGGCGAGGTTGTCTTCACTGACACTGACGGTACAGTCTTTCTGGCGGAGCAGAGCGGCGGAGGAAGGTCGTTCACACCGGTTACGATAAGCGGGGAGAGAGGTTATGTAGTCAGGCAGCAGTTTGAATCAAGCTCCGAAGAGGCCCTCTACGGACTGGGAGCCAACCAGACCTCCTTCATGAACCTGAAAGGCAAGGATGCAGATCTCTTCCAGTACAACACCCTGGCCGTGGTTCCTTTCATAATCTCGAATCAAAACTACGGCATCCTGTGGGACAACAACTCAAGGACAAAATTCGGTGACATACGTGAATGGAGCGAGCTCTCCGCAATGAAGCTCTATGACAAGAACGGTAATGAGGGCGGACTGGCAGCAGTATATGCTGACCGGAAAACCGGGAAAAATGTTCATCTGATCTCGCAGTGAAGCCGAGATCAATTACCAGTTTATCCCTGACCTTGTGAAATTTCCCGAAGGGTTTAACCTCGGCGAAGGAATGGTGACATGGGAAGGTGATTTTGAATCAGACACATCCGGGGAGCATAAATTCATGTTTAGTTCTGCGGGTTATGCAAAGCTCTGGATTGACGGTAAACTGATCTTTGACCGCTGGCGCCAGTGCTGGAATGCCTCCTCGAACTATTTCACCATGAACCTTGAACAGGGTAAGCGTTATCCACTTAAGATAGAATGGATTCCTGACGGCGGCGAGTCGTATCATAACCCTTAAATACCTCACCCCGCTTGATGAGGAGGAGCAGCAGAGGATATCATTCTGGTCGGAGGTGGCTGACCAGATCAACTATTACTTCATCAGCGGCGAAAGCATGGATGAGGTCATCAGCGGGTACCGCACCATGACAGGCAAGGCCCCGGTGATGCCGAAGTGGTCGATGGGATTCTGGCAGAGCCGACAGCGCTATACAACCCAGGAGGAGGTGCTGGGCGTGGTGCAGGAATACAGGAAGACGCAGGATACCTTTTGACAATATAGTGCTCGACTGGCAGTACTGGCCCATAGACAAGTGGGGCGATCACCAGTTTGATTCAGTCCGCTTTCCCGACCCCGATGCGATGATCAGGACCCTGCATACCGATCTGAACGCAAAAATTATGATCTCGGTGTGGCCCAAATACTATGTCGGTACTGAAAACTACGAGGCCATGAACAGCAAGGGATGGCTTTACAAGCGTAACGTGGAGAAGGAGCAGAAAGACTGGATCGGGTTATGTTTCGACATTCTACGATGCCTTCAATCCTGATGCCCGCAAAGCCTTCTGGGACCAGATAAACACCTCGCTCTACAGCAAAGGCATTGATGCATGGTGGCTTGATGCCACCGAGCCGGACATATGCTCAAACCTGCCTATGGATGAGCGAAAGGCACTCATGCATCCCACGGCCATCGGCTCTGCCGACAGGTATTTCAATGCCTATGCGCTCGTACAGGCTCAGGGTGTCTTTGAAGGTCAGAAGTCTGCAGATCCCGGCAACAGGGTCTTCATCCTGACGAGGTCAGCTTTCGCAGGACTGCAGAGGTATTCGGCTGCCAACTGGAGTGGTGACATTGCCGCAAGGTGGCATGATATGGCGGCACAGATACCGTGCGGACTCAATTTCTGCATGTCAGGCATACCGTATTGGACAATGGACATCGGGGGCTTTTCAGTAGAGAGTCGTTTTCACAATCCGTCCGCTGCAGATCTTGAAGAGTGGCGCGAACTCATGACACGCTGGCACCAGTACGGGGCCTTTGTTCCCCTCTTCAGGTCGCACGGCGAGTTTCCCTTCAGGGAGATCTATAACACCGCCCCGGAGAAACACCCTGCCTATAAGACCATGGTTGAATACAACAACCTGAGATACAGACTCATGCCATACATCTACTCCCTGGCCGGACACTCGTGGCTGAATGATTACACTATGATGAGAGGCCTGACTATGGATTTCAGCCTTGACACAAAGGTCTTCGATATCACTGACCAGTACATGTTCGGCCCGTCGCTGATGGTTAATCCCGTCACTGAATACAAGGCCCGCTCAAGGAAGGTGTACCTGCCCGGTGCCTACGGCTGGTATGATATGCGCTCCGGAGGTTACTATGCGGGAGGAGAGGTGGTTGATGCGGCTGCTCCGTATGATTATATGCCGGTATTCGTCAGGGAGGGATCGGTGATTCCCTTCGGGCCTGAGATGCAGTATGCCTCAGAGAAACCCGCTGACCCTCTCACGCTCTATGTTTATGGGGGCTCTGACGGCAGCTTTGTGCTTTATGAAGATGAGGGCGATAACTATAATTATGAGACCGGTGCCTACTCACTGATTCCATTCACCTACAGTGAGGCAGACAATACCCTGACGGCAGGCGCCAGAACGGGTGAGTTCGCCGGAATGCTGCAGAACCGGACTTTCAATGTGGTAAAGGTCTCTGAGAAGAGAGCTGTGAAACTCGATTTTGACAGGGCTCCCGATGTCACAATAAACTACACGGGTGTGGAGATAACGGTTAAACTGCCTTAATAGAAGGGGAGGATCATCGGATATTCCAGAACGAAATAGAAAATTGATAATATGATAAGGAGATTGTTCCTTTTTGCGGCAGCGGCTTTTATCATCATCAGTTCCTGCCGTGCGCAGAGTATTGTTCCGGCTGAGTGGAAGTTCATTACCGGTGACAAGCCGGGATACATTGACTCTGCACTGAATGAGTACTGGTGGAAGGACATCTCACCGCTTGAGCTTTGGGAGGCACAGGGGTTCCCGGGGTATGACGGGTTTGCCTGGTACAGGGTGAAAGTGGTGGTTCCGGCTTCAATGAAGAAGAATGCCTTCAGGTATGACGGACTGATGCTCAGCCTGGGAAAGATCGATGACTCCGATGTCACATTTTTCAACGGGCACGAAGTCGGCAGCACCGGGACTATGCCTCCTGATTATTCCGGTGCCTATGATGTGCCCCGGGCGTACCGGATACCTCCGGAGATAGTGCAGTGGGGCAAAAAGAATACCATCGCCGTCAGGGTATACGATGCCGGCGGCGGCGGCGGCCTGTACGGAGGCCCTGTGGAGCTGACCAACAGGGGAAATCCCGATCTGCTTGCCCTGGGCACGGAGTTCAAAGAACAGGATATGATCATCATTGGGTCACCCGATGTTGAGATACCGGTCACGGTGAAGAGCGAGTTCAGGAAGAAATACCGTGGCGCCCTCACGCTTAAGATAACCACTGACTTCGGTGAGGAGTTTGCATCGAAGTATCAGGATGTGGCAGTAAAGAAGAACAGTACAGGGCACTTTACCTTCACGATAAAAGACCTCCGGCCCGGCTTCTACAAGGCCATACTCTCACTCGGGAGCAAGATGGGCAACAAGAAGCATAATTTCAATTTCGGCTACGAACCGGAAAGGATTGTTTCCCCTGCTGATCCGCAACCTGATTTGGCTGATTTCTGGCAGAGGGCAAAGGCCGAGCTGGCAACAGTTAACCCTCAGTTCAGAATGATACGTGTTGACAGCCTGTGCACTGACAGGAAGAATGTCTACCTGGTGGAGATGCGGTCTCTGGGCAATGCCCTTATCAGGGGATGGTACCAGGTACCGGTTAAACCGGGCACTTATCCTGCTGTCATGCAGGTGCCGGGCTACAGCTCAACCATCGTACCCTCATATGTCAATTACGGTGATGACATCATAGGCTTCGGACTCAATATCCGCGGCCACGGCAACAGCACGGATGATATCAATCCCGGCTTCCCCGGATACATCCTCACCAACCTCCACGACAAGGAGAAGTATATCTACAGGGGTGCATACATGGATTGTGTCAGGGGGATCGATTTCCTCTTCTCACGGCCTGAGGTCGACAAGTCACGCATTGCAGTCGAGGGAGCCAGCCAGGGCGGCGCACTCACTTATGCCGCGGCCGCTCTCAATAATGACCGGATAGCGGTATGCGCGCCGCAGGTGCCTTTCCTCTCAGACTTCAGGGATTATTTCAGGGTGGCAACATGGCCCGGCAACGAATTCGTCGAGCTTGTCGAACATCAGAAGAAGCTGACGTGGGACCAGGTGTTTTACACCCTCAGCTATTTCGACATAAAGAACCTTGCGCATATGATTAAGGCTCCGATGATAATGGGTGTGGGACTGATGGATGAGGTATGTCCGCCCCATATCAATTTTGCCGCATACAATCTTGTCACCGCTGAGAAGAAGTATATTGTCTATCCGAAGGCTGGCCATGGCCTCCCGGAGGATTTTTACCGCGCGAAAATGGATTGGATAAGAACCAGGTTTGGATTAAAGTAACCTAAACTTTATAGTTATGTCGGGAAGAACATCTATTCGGGGCATAGTGCCCCTGGCACTCCTTGTGGTGGCTGTCATCAGTGCATGCTCCAAGCCGGAGCCACGCGAACGGACAAGCTTCAATGAAGGCTGGAGATTTTCCCTTTCTGCCGGCGGGGAGCAATGGCAGGGCAGCTTTGACGACAGTGGCTGGCGGCTCCTTGACCTTCCTCACGACTGGAGCATTGAGGGCGAATTCAGCGATACCAATCGCGCCTCCCCTGGTGGCGGAGCACTGCCGGGTGGCATCGGGTGGTACCGCAAGACATTCAGTGTAAGCGATTCCGAGAAGGATAAACTCATCTACATAGAGTTTGACGGAGTCTATAAAAACAGCGATGTCTGGATAAACGGCAAACATCTTGGCAGAAGACCTTACGGTTACTCCTCATTCAGGTACGAGCTTACCCCGCATTTACTCTACGGTGAAGAGGAGAATGTCATTGCAGTTAAGGTTGACAACTCGCAGCAACCAAACTCGAGATGGTACTCCGGGTCAGGTATTTACCGAAACGTATGGCTTGAAAAGACAGCTACGATAGCCGTAGACCACTGGGGAACATTCGTCACCACTCCTGAGGTGAGCGCTGATGAAGCCATGCTGAGGGTTATAACACAGGTAAAGAACAGTTCAGGCACTTTGGCCAACGTCAGGCTTGAAACAGTCGTTTATGATCAGGACAACCGCCGGGTGGCATCTTCAGGGACTGACCCTTTGAAACTTAACGGATCCGCCACAGCAATGACGCAGGAGCTTCGCGTCAGAGAGCCCGAACTCTGGTCAGTTGAAAGGCCTTACCTCTACCGCATCGTTACAGAGGTATATGCCGGAAACACTCTTACAGACAAATATGAGACTCTTACCGGCATCCGGACATTTACCTTTGACACCGAAAAAGGATTCATTCTTAACGGTGAGCCGGTGAAAATCCTGGGGGTATGCAATCATCATGACCTTGGCTGCCTGGGTGCTGCCGTCAATACGCGTGCAATAGAGCGCCAGCTCGGGATACTGAAGGAGATGGGCTGCAATGCCATACGCACAGCCCATAACCCTCCTGCTCCCGAGCTTCTTGACCTGTGTGACCGCATGGGCTTTATTGTGATGGATGAGGCGTTTGACATGTGGAAGGTAAAAAAGACCGATTATGACTACCATCTCGACTTCGACGAATGGCATAAAAAGGATCTTGAAGCAATGGTACTGCGTGACCGCAACCACCCCTCCGTCTTTATCTGGAGCATTGGAAACGAGGTTATGGAACAGTGGCAGAGAGATGGCAGCGGAGAGGCCATTGCAACTGAGCTGGCAGGTATTGTAAGGGCCCTTGATGACACCAGGCCGGTAACCGCGGCATGCAATGACCCTCTTCCTCATAATCCGGTTATCGCTTCCGGCGCCCTGGACCTGATGGGATTTAACTATCGCGACACGCTATGGACACGTTTCCCGGTAATCTTTCCGGGCGGGAAGTTCATTGGCGCCGAGACCAACTCGGCACTGGCCACGCGGGGGAGCTATGACATGCCATCGGATATCGTACGGCGCTGGCCTGTAAGATGGGATCAGCCCTTCATGGACGGCAACGCCGACCTTACATGCTCATCTTATGATAACTGTTCGGCACCCTGGGGAACAACCCATCGCGATGCATGGAGACTGATGAAAGCCAATGACTTCCTGTCAGGCATGTTTATATGGACCGGTTTCGACTACCTGGGCGAGCCCACCCCTTACTGGTGGCCAGCCCGCAGCTCATATTTCGGGATAATTGACCTTGCCGGCTTCCCGAAAGATGCTTACTGGTTCTACCAGAGCATCTGGACTGACAAGCCCGTGCTGCATCTCTTCCCTCACTGGAACTGGAATCCGGGACAGATGGTGGATGTGTGGGCTTATACAAACTGTGACGAGGTTGAGCTCTTCATTAACGGTGTTTCCCTGGGCAGGAAAGCGAAGGGAGAAGATGACCTTAACCTGGTGTGGAGTGTGCAGCATGAGCCGGGAACGCTGACAGCCGTAGGTTACAGCGGGGGCACGGAAACCATGCGCAGTGAGGTCAGGACCGCCGGAAAGCCTGCAGCCATTGTCCTTTCAGCTGACAGGTCAGAGATAAATGCTGACGGGAAGGATCTCTCATTTATTACCGTAACCGTGGTGGACAAGGACAACGTAACGGTACCGCATGCAGACAACCTGGTGGAATTCTCGGTTGAGGGTCCGGGGTTCATTGCCGGTGTGGATAATGGCAGCCAGACAAGCATGGAACCGTTCAAGGCTGATTACCGCAGGGCTTTTAACGGGAAGTGCCTGGTGGTGGTGCAGTCGGAAAAGGAAAAAGGGGTGATAACCCTGAAGGCGTCATCAGGAGAGTTGGCTGGTGCGGCCTGCACCGTGAGGGTCAGATGAAGACCCTGGTTCCTTCGTCATAACTCTCGCGGAGCTCCCTGGGGGTGCATCCCTTCTTCTTGCGGAAGGTGCGGTTGAAGTTGGAGATGTTGTTGAAGCCGCATGAATAGGCTGTCTCTGCTATCGTCCTTGTTGAGGAAATCAGCATTCTTGAGGCATGGCCCAGGCGTACCTCCGTGACGCAGTCAATAAAGGTCATGCCTGTCCTGAGCTTGAAGAAACGGCTGAAAGCCGATTCGGTCATGTTTGCGATCTTTGCTGCTTCACCAAGGGTGATCGGCTTGTCAAAGGATCCGTGAATGAATTCCATCACCTTCTCAATGCGCCTGCTGTTATATGAGAACACTTCGGTATCACTGAAACCCGAGTCTGACAGAATGCGGTAATCCCTTGAGATCGAGAGGTCATGGAGTATGCTCATCAGCTCCAGCACCGAATCAAACCCCTGTTTTTTCCCGAGCCCTGTGATGCGTGGCTCGAGGCGTGCGGTCGTCTCCCCGGAGAAGAGTATTCCGCGAAGCGACCTACGCAGCATGTTTCGAATGAAAATGAGCTGGTTCTTCTGGAGGAACTTATCATCAAAGAAATCCTTGTGGAACTGTATGGTGACCTCTTCAACCTGGTTCTTCCCGAATCCTGTGCCGAACCATCCGTGAGGCAGGTGCGGACCCACAAGCGCCAGCTCGAGGTCGCCAATCTCATCCATGTGATCACCGATGATCCGTTTCGCTCCCCTGGCGTTACGGATGAAGTTAAGCTCAATCTCATCGTGATAATGCAGAGGGAAGTCGAAATCCGACTTAGCCCTGTAGAAATAAGTGAAGCAGTCTGACTGCGTCAGCGGCGTTATCTCTCGAAGAATTGAATCATGCATTTCTTCCGTTCAGTATGAGTGGACTTCAAAATTACATAATTGAGGCATAAATTGTACATTTCGCCTTACGTTTTTCGCAACATCCAACTCATTTAATACTAATTATTTGACTTTCGGATTCATTTTCAGGCATCTGTTGTGTCCGTATATAAGGCAAAATAGTATCATTTTCCGGCCTGTTAAATGCAACTGAACTTTGCATGATGGCATTATAGTATCATGATTTAAAAGAATGTTATTACAGCAATGAACGACTGTTTGATTATTTTTGAATACGATCGTATAATAGCGCATTATGAAAAGGGTATTGACGGGGCTGTTGCTGATAATGGCCCTTGCCGGCTGCGGAAGGAGCGGTAAGACTGATTTTGTAACCGTCACTGACGGTATTTTCCAGGTTGGCGGCGAGCCTTACTGTTACATCGGTGTTAATTACTGGTACGGTGCCATCCTGGGCAGCCAGGGAGAATATGGCGACAGGGAGCGGCTCATCAGGGAGCTTGACCATATGAAGAGTATAGGCATTGATAACCTGAGGGTGCTGGTGGGGGCTGAGGGCCCTGACAATGAGCCTTTCCGTGTCACCCCTGCCCTTATCCTTTCGCCGGGCGAATTTAATGACGACCTGTTTGACGGGCTCGATTTCCTGCTGTCAGAGATGAAGAAGAGAGGTATGTATGCCGTCCTTTACCTGAACAATGCATGGGACTGGAGCGGGGGCTTCTCGCAGTACCTCAACTGGAACGGCTACGGGCCCATCCCATATCCCAATGTGCCACCAAACACATGGCCTGAGTTCATGAGCTTCTCGGGACAGTTCAACTCGTGTGAACCGTGCATTGCCATGTTCGAAGATCATATCCGGTCCATAGTGGGTCGTACTAACAGGTATACGGGTTTGAAATACACCGATGATCCCGTGATCATGACGTGGGAGATAGGCAATGAGCCGAGAGCCTTCTCCGAGGCCAATATCCCCGCCTTCGAGGCTATGATAAGGCGCATTGCGGCATTGCTCCAGGAGCTTGATGAAAATCACCTTGTCACCACGGGGACTGAAGGCCGTCATGGCTGCGAGCAGTCGATGGAGCTGTTCGAGCGCATCCATGCCGACCCGAATATCGATTACCTGACCATGCATATATGGCCGAAGAACTGGGGTTGGCTTGATATCACAGACATTGCAGGGACACTTGGATCAGCCATTGAGAAGACGAACCGGTACATGGATGATCACTTCGTTGTGGCTCAGAGACTCGGCAAGCCCATAGTGCTTGAGGAGTTCGGCCTGCCGCGTGACAGCCACGGCTTCTCACCGGAGGAACCAACCCTGAGTCGCGATGCCTATTACAGGAACGCCTTTGAACAGGTTGTTGACCATGCCGGAAGGCGCGGATCCCTGGTTGGATGCAACATATGGGCTTACTCGGGAGAGGGGAGAGCTGCTGAGGGCCGGATCCACTGGCAGCCGGGCGACGCATACCTTGGCGATCCGCCGCAGGAGGAGCAGGGACTGAACTCGGTGTTTGACACCGATACTACAATTGAACTTATCGCCGCCTTTAACAGGGACCTGGCAAACATACTTAAAAAATAACCGTACCATGTTAAGAATTATCATGCTGACCACCGCCGTCATGCTTCTTACTGCCTGTACTTCTCAAAAGGAGAAGAGACCCGTAACTGCCGACCCTGCAGCCACCCCTGAGACCGTGAAAATGCTGGCCGGGCTCAAGGCCACGACGGAAAAGGGGATTATGTTCGGGCACCAGGATGACCTCTCCTACGGTATAGGGTGGATTTACCCGGACGGCGTATCAGACGTACGGAGAGTAACAGGAGACTGGCCGGCCGTTTACGGTATGGATCTGGGCGATATCGAACACAGTGCACCGGTGAACCTCGATTCGGTGCCGTTTGACCATATGAAGGTCTTTGTCGGGGAGATTTGGGCACGCGGAGGGGTGATAACCTTCAGCTGGCATGTTGATAACCCTCTGACCGATGGCGATTCGTGGGATGTCACTTCCGACAGGGTGGTAGCATCGGTTCTCCCCGGCGGAGAAAACCATGAGAAATTCAAGGGGTGGCTTGATAACCTTGCTGAGTTTCTGGGCTCACTCAGGGATGAGAACGGTGTCGCCATCCCGGTCATCTTCCGCCCATGGCACGAGCATACCGGAAGCTGGTTCTGGTGGGGACAGAATCTATGCACCGACGATGAGTTCGTCTCACTCTGGAGGTTCACCTTTGATTACCTCTGCGTTGAGAAGAACCTCCATAACCTCCTCTTCGCCTACTCAAGTTCAGGCGATATATCGAATATGGAGCAGTATCTCGAACGCTACCCGGGAGACGGATATGTTGATCTGATGGGGTTCGACTATTACCAGATGCCTGAGGCCGGTAACCAGTCGTTTGTCAGAGAGGTTGACAGGGTTATGGGCATAGTGACCGCCGCGGCGGCGGAGCGCGGCAAGATTGCAGCCCTTACTGAGGCGGGTTATGAAGGGATACCGGACCCCACCTGGTGGACCGGTACCCTGTGGCCGGCCGTGAAAAATCATAAGATCTCCTACCTTCTGGTCTGGCGTAATGCCCATAACAAGCCTGGCCATTTCTATGCGCCATGGCCGGGGCACCTCAGTGAAAAAGACTTCATCGATTTCCATAATATGCCCGAGACACTCTTCCAGAATGATGTGACTGAACTGGGGCTGTATAAGTAAGGATTTATCTGAACTAGCGTTATATGACCGATTTTACACTCCGCCTTGAAAGGCTCATCAAGGATCATGAGGCTCTGATCAAACGAAAAAACAAAAAAACAGAACCTGGCAACGGTATTTTTGACAGGTACGAATTTCCGGTGCTCACCGGAGGCCATGCACCGCTTGCCTGGCGGTATGATCTTAACCATGCAACCAATCCTCACCTGATGGAACGCTTCGGCATCAATGCCGCATTCAACGCCGGCGCCATTAAGCACAAAGGCAAATATCTGCTGGTGGCGAGGGTTGAGGGTAATGACCGCAAGTCATTCTTCGCTGTAGCCGAGAGCCCTAATGGCATTGACAATTTCCGATTCTGGGAACGCCCGGTCACCATGCCTGAAACGGATGACCCTGACATCAATGTCTATGACATGAGGCTGACACGGCATGAGGACGGATGGATCTATGGCGTTTTCTGCACTGAGAGGAAAGACCCTAAGGCTCTGCCCGGCGACCTTTCGTCGGCTGTGGCAGCCGCTGGCATAGCACGCACCCGCGACCTGGTCAGCTGGGAGCGGCTGCCAGACCTGGTTTCACCAAGTCAGCAGCGCAACGTGGTGCTTCATAATGAGTTTGTCAATGGAGTGTATGCTCTCTATACACGGCCACAGGATGGCTTCATCGATGCCGGCAGCGGTGGGGGGATAGGATGGGCGCTGGTGAAGGATATCACACGTGCAGAAATACTGCCGGGAGATGAGAAGATCATCAACTTCCGTCATTATCATACTATCAAGGAGGTGAAGAACGGAGAGGGGCCTCACCCGATAAAGACTCCGGAGGGATGGCTTCACCTGGCACACGGCGTGAGGGCCTGTGCCGCCGGACTCCGCTATGTTCTTTATCTCTACATGACCGCACTTGATGATCCGGCTCTCGTGATTGCTGAACCGGGTGGTTACTTCATGGCTCCCGAAGGGGAGGAGCGTATCGGAGATGTATCGAACGTGCTCTTCTCAAACGGCTGGATAGCCGATGACGACGGCACGGTCTATATCTATTATGCATCGTCAGACACCCGGATGCACGTGGTGGTATCGACTGTTGACAAACTGATCGACTACTGCGTCAATACACCTCCTGACGGATTTCGCTCTGCGTCATCAGTGGAGTCATTGAACCGTATCATAACGCGTAATAAGGAGTTCCTCGAAGAGATGACGCCCAAGCCCGGAACAACTGCTGGCGGAGATGAGGGCAGGGGCTATGGAGGAGCTGACCCGCAACATCATGCCTTACTGGATCAGGCGAATGCCCGACGAAAAACAGGGAGGTTTCTTCGGAAGGATAGACGGCCGCGATAACGTCATTGCGGATGCGCCGAAGGGAGCTATCCTCAATGCACGGATCCTGTGGAGCTTCTCTGCCGCTCACCTTACGGTAAAGGATCCGGTGTACCTGGAGATGGCGCACCGGGCATATGATTATATCTGCCGGCACTTCTTTGACGACAGGCACGGCGGGACATACTGGTGCCTCACGGCCGGCGGCGAACCGCTGGAGACAAAAAAGCAGATCTACTCAATTGCTTTCTTCATCTATGCCCTCAGCTGGTATCATATGGCTTCGGGCAACGGGGAGGCGCTGGACCGGGCTGTGGAGCTCTTCAACCTGATAGAGGAGCATAGCTTTGACAAGGAGTTCAACGGCTATTTTGAGGCCTTTGACCGCGAATGGGGTGAGCTTGCGGACCTTCGACTTAGCGAGAAGGATGAGAATGAGAAAAAGACGATGAACACTCACCTTCACATCCTCGAAGCTTATACCAGCCTGTACCGCGTCTGGCCCGATGAGCGGCTGGGGAAGCAGCTCGGCAATCTGGTGCACATTTTTACTGAAAGAATTGTGGATGCTGAGACTGGTCATCTGGGGCTCTTCTTTGATGAGAAGTGGAATTGCCGTTCAACGATTGTGTCATACGGTCATGACATTGAGGCATCGTGGCTCCTGCATGAGGCTGCCTCTGCGCTGGGAGAGCAGGAAAGAGTTAAGGGAACGGTATTGAGGATAGCCGCAGCGGCACATGAGGGGCTTGCAGATGATGGCAGCCTTTTTTATGAGCGTGACGATGCCAGAGGGCTCTTTGACCGCGACAGGCACTGGTGGGTGCAGTCGGAGGCGGTGGCGGGGTTCCTGAATGCCTGGGAGCTCAGTGGCGACACCAGCTGGCTTGAGCTTGCATCGGGAGCGTTTGAATATATACAGACCCGGCTCACTGACAGCGTCAACGGCGAATGGTTCTGGAGCATCAATGCAGATGGCACCGTCAATCGCGACAACGATAAGGCCGGCTTCTGGAAATGCCCGTATCATAACAGCAGGATGTGCCTGGAGATCCTTAACAGGCAGTAGGCAGTAGGCAATAGGCAATAGTGTCAGGGATTGAGTCTCTTCCTGGACTGCTGACTGAGGACTGTTGGGCGTAGCCCATTAAGAATTGTAGATATTAAAATCACAAAGTATATATTGCCTGTAGGGCAATAAGAATTGTCTTTTTTTATATAACTTCGTTAGAACTAACTTCACAAAAAATCTTAATATATGACTTACTGGATTATTGCTGTTGCCGTAATTCTGATCTTCTTCTGGGGTATCAGGATTGTACGGCCCACGCACCGTGCGTTGATTGAACGTCTCGGCAAGTACCACAATTTTGCCAATCCCGGTTTTCACTGGATCATCCCCATCATCGACAAGATGTACAGGGTCAATGTGACTGAGCAGATGGTTGATGCCGAGCCGCAGGAGATCATCACCAACGACAACCTGAATGCCAGTGTTGATGCGCAGGTATATTTCAGGGTTAAGGCTGATGAGGAGAGCGTCAAGGGTTCGATATATAATGTTGCCAACTTCAGGTATCAGATTGTCAACCTCGCACGAACCACACTGCGTAACATCATTGGAACCATGACGCTGAAGTCGGCCAACAGCGAGCGCGGCAAGATCAACGCCGAGTTGTACAACACCCTGCACACCGAGACACAGGGATGGGGTATTGAGATCGTCCGTACCGAGCTGAAGCAGATCGATCCGCCGAAGGATGTGCAGGAGACGATGAACAAGGTTGTCAAGGCTGAGAATGAGAAGATTGCCGCAATAGATATGGCTTCCGCCGCTGAAACCGTGGCTGATGGTGTGAAGAGGGCGAAGATTAAGGAAGCAGAGGGTGCCAAGCAGGCGAAGATCCTTCAGGCCGAGGGTGAGGCTGAGTTCATAAGGCTGGTGAATGAGTCTGCAGAGAAGTATTTTATCGGTAATGCCCAGATTCTCAGAAAGCTGCAGGCAATGGAGACTGCGCTTCAGCATAACACCAAGGTTGTGGTGCCGGGAGGCAGTGATCTCGTGAATGTTATAGGCGAGATGGCCGGTGTTGCGCCGTTGCCGGGTAAGAAATAATCATGGATTAACGAAAAGAAGTCTAAATAACACCTGTAGAGACGTTGCATGCAACGTCTCTACTACTTTATAACAATATAATTGACTTTGGTGTCTGCATGATGTACCTTTGATTTTCAAACAATTAATCCTGAGATGCCAAGCATAATCAAAGGTTATAATTATGACATATTCATCAGCTACCGCCAGAAGGACAATAAACATGATGGATGGGTAACCGAGTTTGCAGATAACCTGAAAGGGGAGCTGGAGTCAACAATTAAGGAAGAGATAAGTGTTTATTTTGACATCAATCCTCATGACGGCCTTCTGGAAACGCATGATGTGAATGCTTCCCTTACGGAGAAGCTGAAGTGCCTGATCTTTATCCCGGTCATCTCCCGAACATATTGTGATCCCAAATCGTTCGCCTGGGAGCATGAGTTTAAGGCATTCGTTGAACAGGCTTCAGCGGATCAGTTCGGACTAAAAGTCACACTTCCTAACGGGAATGTGGCAAACAGAATTCTTCCGATACGTATTCATGATCTGGATATTGCTGATATTAAGGAATGTGAGACTATTCTGGGAGGAGTGCTCCGGGGGGTGGAATTTATTTATAGGTCCCCGGGTGTAAACAGGCCCCTGAGGTCAATGGAAGATAATCCGCATGATAACCTGAATCACACCACTTACCGAGACCAGATAAACAAAGTTGCCAATGCCATAAGCGAGATTATTTCCGGCCTGCAAAGAGAATCAGTAACCTCGGCAGAAGAGGTAAAAAGTGAATTGAGTACACCGGGAGTAACTAATGTTAAAAGGAGAACATGGGTATATTCCCTCTCCTCTGCAGTAGTGGTTTTTCTGGCTCTTCTATCTTTTTTTCTATTTTCAAGCGGAAGCTCACTGCCATTCTCCGACCGCGACTGGGTGGTTATAACCGACTTTGAAAACATGACTCAGAATCCGGTTTTTGATAAATCGCTCTATACTGCTTTTTCACTCACAGCCAGTCAGTCGAGCTACATGAATGTCATTCCCAGGTCGAGAATGATTGAGACTTTGGCAATGATGGAAGCTAAAGACCTGATTAATATCGATGAAAAAATTGGGAGAGAAATTGCAGCGAGGGAAGGAACTGCAGTATACATAGTTCCTGGTATCAGTGAAGCAGGAAACAAATATGCTATTTCAGCAAGAATCCTCGAAACCAAAACCGGAAACCTTCTGAAATCAGAAGTCCTTTATGCCGATAATCAGGATGAGATCCTGCCCGCATTAGATAAGCTCAGTAAAATAATGCGCAGGCAATTTGGCGAATCAAGATATAAGATATCGATTCAGGATAAACCTTTGTCACAGGTTACTACTTCCTCATTGGAAGCGCTTAAGCTTTTTTCTTTGGGTATTGACCGTCATTTATTGCTTGATTTTGAAGGCGCAAGAGATTATTATGAAAAGGCGTTGCGGGTTGATTCCGGTTTTACCTCCGCAAGGGCATCTCTTGGAAATATCCTGATTGAAAAGTTCGGTGATTATGACAAAGGCCGCGAATTACTAAATCAGGCAGTTAAATCTGTCGACAGGCTTACTGACAGAGAAAAATACGGAATACTTGCCCTGCATGCTGCCAATATTGAGAATGACATCCCGAAAGCTATAAAATATGCCGGTATGCGGACTGATTTGTATCCCGACGATCCGGTTGCGCATAACAATATGGGCTGGTACTATCAGAATTCAGGTCAGTATGAGGAGGCGCTGAAAGAATACAAGGCGGCTGTTGGCATTAACCGTAAACTGGCACTTACATACAGTGGTATTTTATGGATTTATATTGAAAAGTTGGGGCAACCTGATTCTGCGATTTTATGGGCCCGGAAAATGTTGTCTGATAATCCTGATGCTGCCTGGGGATACAGTAATCTGGGTGCAGCCTGGATAAGCATTGATAGCCTTGATAAAGCTGAGGCTGCATTTGAAGAGGCCCGTCAGATCGATCCGGATTTCACTGTTAATCTTTACCGCCTTGCGCATACATATCGTCTTCAGGGGAATTATGATAAGGCTATAGGAATGCTGAGAGAGATACTGGAGATAAACCCTAATGAAGCTTCGGCTTATTACGATATGGGCATGAATTATCAGTTTATGCGAAAGCCTCATGAGGCCCGGGAATGTTTTGTTGAGTTCAAAAAGATTGCATCTGAAGATTGGATGGTAAAATGGCCGGATTCGCCGAAGACATACAGTGCATTAAGTGTTATTGCAGCCCGACTAAATGACTTTGAAACATCGAACCTCATGCTCCGGAAAACAATTGAAATTGACTCTACTCTTCATGATAAGTTTGCAGAAGTATATTGTGCTCAGGGAAAGATAAATGATGCCCTGAATGAACTGGAGATGTCACTAAAGGATGGCTATCGTAACTTATTCTGGTTAAAGATTTCGCCAGATCTTCAAATATTGCAGTCTGAAGCCAGGTACAGGAATATGATAAAGAAATATTTTCAGTAGCGACATAGCTGCAGCGTCTCTACTATTCCATATATAATAACGTTGGTACCGGTGTGGGTGGTTATGCATGAAAAATTTATTATTTTTGCACCCGCAATGGTCGGTTGGCCGAGTGGCTAGGCATCGGTCTGCAAAACCGGGTACGGCGGTTCGAACCGAACGAGCGAAGCGAGAGAGCTCGCGAGTCGAACGAAGTGAGATGAGCAATCCGCCACCGGTAGTTAACGTTATTTGAATTGTATATGTCTTGAGAATATAATGGTCGGTTGGCCGAGTGGCTAGGCATCGGTCTGCAAAACCGGGTACGGCGGTTCGAATCCGCCACCGACCTCAACAAAATCCCTCCTGAGCGAAGCGAAGGGGGGATTTTTGTTTTCAGGCCGACGCTCGCTTGCGAAGCGGAGGACGGAAAACAAAAAGCCCGCAGACCGCTGACAAGCGGTCAGGGATTTTGTTGCAAAGGCTCCCCACCTGCGGATCACGAGCCCCGTGCAATGGGGCGAGTAATCCGCCTTCGGGCAAACTGAGGGAGTAGATCAAAAAAATGCTGAACCGCTGACAAGCGGTCAGGGATTTTGTTGCAAAGGCTCCCCACCTGCGGATCACGAGCCCCGTGCAACGGGGCGAGTAATCCGCCTTCGGGCAAACTGAGGGAGGCCACCAGGGAACAGCTTGGAAACTGGCGACTTATTGGCAATGGAATCGGCATTCATTGGCAGAGTATCGACGAGGATATCTCGGTTTCAGCTCTTCTTTAGATCGTCCCCGCAAGGTTATCATGAAGTGATGTGATAGCAGGCCAGGTGTTCCGACATCAGCCAATTTAACGAGGAAGGCGAGAACAAAAAACAGTCTATCCTACACCCCCGGACACATTTATGAAGACCCTATAAGAATATTCTAAATGAATTGCTCTGCTCGTTAATAGATAATGGCTGACGCGTTGCAAAAAGCATTTGGTTAATCCGTGAACCACATAAATCTTATTTTTGTCATCTGCGCATGCTGATTAGTATGTTCTGATATGGTAGAGAAAAGAGATCTGACAAGAGCACTTGGGCTGGGATATGTCATAATCATTGTTATCTCCAATATCATCGGTTCGGGTGTCTTTAAGAAGATCGCTCCCATGGCTGCCGAGCTGCACTCATCCAACTGGATATTGCTGGTGTGGCTTGCAGCAGGGCTAATAACCCTCTTCGGGGCACTGAGCAATGGTGAGGTTGCCGGCATGCTGGCCGACACCGGAGGAGAGTATGTCTATCTGCGAACCATATACGGCCGCTTCTTCTCGTTTCTCTATGGATGGTCTCTTTTCACGGTAATCCAGACAGCAGCAATATCAGGCGTAGCCTACGTCTTCACACAGTCGCTCAACAGTATCATAGCCATCCCTGATCTGCTTCCGTCATTACAGCAGTTTACCATTGGCGGACTGTTTTATCCTTTCCAGGATTTCGGGATTAAGCTGACGACCATCCTGCTCATACTGTTCCTGACCTTCCTGAATATGTCGGGGCTCAAGAGCGGGGCATGGGTTAACAAGGCCGTTCTGCTCGTGGTAGGGGCGGGGTTGCTGGTGATTGTCATAGCCGGGCTGGCCAGCGGCCGGGGCTCTTCTTCCGGGACCATGGCAGTCAGTGAGATGGCGGCTGGCAACACTGTGACCCTCTCTTCGTTTTACACAGCCATGCTTGCCGCCTTCTGGGCATACCAGGGATGGGTGTCGGTCGGTTTCATTGGAGGGGAGGTAAAAGACCCGCACAGGAACATTCCGAGGGGCATCATAGCGGGCGTAGGCATAGTCATTATAGTCTACCTGGTTGTAAACTATACCTTTCTTACCCTGCTCTCTATCCCTCAGCTTGAGCAGATCAACAATTCAGGCAACCAGATAGCCGGTATTGAGGCTGTCAGGGGCATATGGGGGAACGGAGGAGTGCTGTTCATCTCACTTCTCATACTCATCTCCACGCTTGGCTGCACCAATGCCAGCATACTGACCGGCGCCCGTCCGTACTATGCCATGGCCCGGCAGGGGCTTTTCTTCCGCGGGACGGGCAGGCTGAACAGTCGGAATGTACCCTCTGCGTCACTTCTCTGGCAGGGGGTATGGGCATCTATCCTGGTTCTCTCGGGTACATTTGACCAGCTGACTGACATGCTGATCTTTGCCGTCTACATCTTCTACGGTGCCACAGCCACGGGCGTCTTCATCCTGAGACGCCGCATGCCCGATGCCCACAGACCTTACAAAACATGGGGATACCCCGTTGTTCCGGCACTCTTTGTGCTATTCTGCGTGGGGCTCTTCTTTAATACAATTATTACCCGGCCCAGGGAGGCCGGAATAGGTCTCTCCCTTATACTGCTGGGAATACCTGTCTATTTCCTCCTTGGAAGAATAGGAAGGAGCAGGGATGGTTCAGGGCAGGCCCCTCAGAACTGAATCTTCATGGAGAGGCCGCCATACCTGATACGCAGATCCAGGCTCGTAAGATCCTTTATCGGCAGCTGAACAAACGGTTCAAACAGTAAGTGACTTGTCTTGCCAAATGGCAAAGAGTACCCTGCGGAAAAGTTGGCGAGTCCCAGAAAATCGACACGGTTTAAAGGCTCCTGTTCGCTTTCAATTCTTACGGAGGTGGTCATTGAATCATAAGATACTTTACCATAGGACGTCAACTGTTGTTCTTATATAAGTATTGTTATAATTGCCGGACATATGCTGGTTCAGATAAACCACTGTCGATGCCCCTGTCGAGACAAACAAGTTTGATCGTGCCCGCTTCCATACTGAGAATACGAAATTTACCGGAACCTCCAATGACACTACTTCCATATCCGCATCAAAGGAAGTGGTTGTGCCTGACATCCCATTCAGTTCCGGCGCAGCGTAATCCATTGTTGTGCTTCCTCCTGACATGTTTTCCATAGCGTAATTATGCTTTGCCATCGCCAGCCCGGGGCGAACCGAGATTCTTCGGGTAAGCTGCTGCTCTACATAAAAGCCGATTGAAACACCCTGGGAAATTGATGTCGTATTGTCGATGCTCGCCATCATACCAGATAAACCACCCATAATGGTTGTCGTCATCTTCTCCCGGGGCAGAACAGGAAAATCCTTAGGCTCCTCTTTGGATGTCAGCTTCAACTGTGTATCAGCAGCATAAGTTAACCTGATTTTCATCGGATTATCAGGAGGTTTCATCCCGTCTGACATCGCGGCAGCCAATTTAGTTTCAGATAAAACCGATCGTGCAGCCATAGAGGTATCACTCAAAAGTGATCCGTCAGCCAGCACTTTTTCAGTTAAATGCGATCCGTTAGCCTTATTGGCTTCTGCCTGAAGCAATCCGTCAGTTTTTCCGGTTTTTGGTATAGGTGATTTTTCAGCCTTAGCGGTTTCAGCCAGAATCGGTCCGGCAGGCTGACTGACCTGGTAACCGGGGTTTTCAGTGCCTGTCTGCCGGATCTGCCCGGCCTTGCTGACTGTCGTCCCGGAAGCCTGACTGGGGTTCGTGATGACAGGGCTTGCTGAAGGTGTTACAGGCTTTGTTGCAGTGATTTCAGGGTTTACTGAGGTTGTATCCACCTCATTTATTGCAGACTCTGTCAACCCGCTCCGGTTTCCCTGCGCTAACTGAGTACCGGGTTCATCGGCACTCCTGTGGGTTATCCGGTTTGTTAAAAGCACTACGACAGTCAGTATTGCAGCAACTGAGGCGACTTTAGCCCACAGTGGAATAATTAATGCCCGGGAGCGTCTCTTCCCATACTTCTTAGTATATGAATTCCATCCTGCCTCTGCGAGATGGTCGGCATTATAGTTTTCAAAGGCCTCCTTTGCCTTCCGGCTGAATTTGTCGTCAAACTGCTTCATGGCCCTTTTTAACTGAGATAATATGCTTGTAATAGAGCTCCCGCAGCATCTTTTTTGCCCTGGCGAGGTTCGATCTTGATGTGGAAGCAGTCACTCCCATCATCTGGCCAATCTCCTCGTGTGAATATCCCTCTATCTCGAAGAGGTTGAAGGTTATCTTGTAGTTTCCGGGGAGGTACCTGTACAGGGTCAGGATATCGTTTACAGAAAGCTCCGCTTCAATTTCCGGTTCCCGGTCCTCAGTTTCTGTTATCGTATTGATTGAGAGGTAATCATTATATTTAAGGTTCTTCCTGTAGTTATCGATAGCCGTATTTACCAGAACTTTCCCATACCAGGGTCTGAACGGTCGCGAAGAGTCGTAGTCTGACAAACCCTCCAGAACTTTCATATAGCTATCGTTTACAATTTCCATGGCTTCATTTTCATCATGGGTGTACCTGATGCAGATCGACATTGCGAACGAGAAATATCGTTTGTAAAGGATCTCCTGTGAGCGTCTGTCGCCACCGGCACATCCTTTAACAAGATCCGAATCAGAGTATTCATGACCATCTAAGGTTCCTTTACCCATTATATCGCCAGGAATCAAGTTTTCCCGAAATAACTCAATTCGAACGATATTATGGTTGTCACATTCATATTTCTTCTTTTACATGAAGACAAAACCCAGATGGAACTCCAGTCTGTAATACTCGGTTACAGTATGCCTGACCGAGCTTCTTCCCCACCACCAGAGATCCTCGTTTAAGGTAACTTTCTGGTACCTGTATCCGATACCTACGTTTATTGCAGTTCTCTTCCATGTAAAACAGTGAGATGCCTACCCCGGCATTGAAGAGGAACCCGCCCTCATGGCCATTGTCTGCTGAAGCGGCGTCATCGACATATGAAACAGCCTGGTCCGTAATTGCAAACCCGTGACCGGTTTTAAGCCAGATATATGGCGACAAACCCGAGTTCAGAGGTGTGTATCTTAAATCTGCATAGAGAGGTACAAGAACCACTCCCAGCTCTTCCATTCCCGAACCGATTCCGACAGCAATACCATTTTTGAACTGGTAGCCGTTTGAAAGATGAAAACTGAGGCTGCTCTGGTTGCCGCTTTCGTTTTTTCCTGACAGGAAGCCGGTGGAAAATCTTACGTAATAACCAGAGGTCTTCATGCTCCTTTTTACCGGATACTTCAATGCCTCAACCGACGATACCTGTGACTTGCCAATCCTGATGACCTGTGGGGTCAAAACCTTAATATCCAGATAGCCGGCAGTATCGCCAACAATGGTTCCCGAAACCCGGGAACCATTGTTAAGCACAACAGTATATTTGCGATGCTGACCTGTTGCGGAGAGTGTAAGCAAAACACAAACCGCAATTGCAGTAAGTCTTGACATATGTCTAGTCTTCCGTAATTGTTATATGGCTTATCTGGACTATATTTTCCGGGTCGCTGTAGTCATACTGGTAAATACCCCCCTTACCGACAAGCATCAGAATTCCGTTCATCGGTATTACATCGTATGTGTCAAAATCGGGGTAGTGAGCGATCTGGCTGGTTATAATTGCCAGGGGATTGGATTTGTTGTATATTTTCAGTCCTGCAGCACCATCGCAAACGAAGAGCAGGTTACCATCCGTTCCCAGCCCGTGAGGATTGAACATCGGGTACGATTTCACAAGGTAGGGGTTTGTAATGGATGAAATATCGATGACTTCGAGCAGGTTCTGTCCGTTGTTGCACATGTTGCCGGTGCGAAGTGTCACATATGCATACTGACCGTCAACCACTACCGGGTCGCAGGCTCTGATATGGTCGTACGATGATATCTGGGAGGGCTTTTTAGGATTGACAAGGTCGAAGATCAGCATCCCGGTTGTGGTTCCAATGAACAGGTTGTTCTGGAGGCGGAAAAGAGTTTCCATGTTGCGCGGTACATCAATACTGTCGATAACCGCCATATTGTCCGGCGAAGTAATATCCACTGTCTTTAGCCTGATGGGAACAGCTATGACATACAGGTAATCTTCATTCAGCATGAAGCGGGCCATGGAGCCGCCGGTGCCGCTGCCCCCGCTCCATTTGACACTTGCATCGGCACTCATTACGAAGTTCATTTCACCACGAAATAACCATCCGCCATATTGATAATCCTCCATCTTCTCAGTAATCTTCTTTACTTCCCAGTCAACGATTACACCCTTCGATTTATCTACCATTGCGTATGGATACCATAGTTCACCCTCCGGAACGATCTCCGGGAAGACATTTTCAATGCGGTCAATCTCGACCGGATTTTCTATGTCTGTTATGTCAATAGCCAGCAGGTCAATATAGCTGTCGGCGAACAGGATATTGCCTTTTATTGCCATATCGACGTTGCCCATGATCTCGTAGAAAGCCACTTTTTCAGGATTCGCCGGGTCTGAGTTATCAATGACGTGGATGCCTTTGCCGTACTCATTTACGAAGAGATACCCATCCTTAAAGTACATCTTCCCGGGGTACGAGATCTCGATTGGTGCACTCTTCTCAAAACTGGCCCTGAATTCATCAAATGCCATGTAAACAGGCACATTGGCCTCATAGGTAATAAATTCTGTGGTTCTGTCGTTGCAGGCTGTCAGGGCAGCCATCATCACGACCAGCAAAGCTGCGGATTTGATAAGGTTTTTCATATCTGATATTTTAAATCAATTGTTCTTCGAGAAAAATCGGTTTCATATTCTAATACGAAATGAGTCTCTGAAACGCTGCAAAAAGATTGACAAAATCAATTTTTTTAATAGTTTTACGTTTACTACTTCTACAACAGAATAACCCTTTTCATGAGTAGACACAGCCGTTTAAAGCTTGTTTTATTCTTTTTTCTTGTAGCAAGCATTCACGCCTTCTCCCAGGACATATCCTCTCTGTCAGGACAGGATCCCTTCAGGATCAATGGCTCTCTCACTGCAAAACTGCAGTTTTACAACACCGACAGGGACAACCCCTCAAGGTCGCCCTTCATGTGGTATCTGCAGGGAAACCCCGTGATCACGCTGTACGGTATAGTACTGCCTTTCTCCATTCGGCTGAGTGAACAGCAGAGAGACTTCAGGCAACCCTTCAACCAGTTTGGCGTCAGTCCTTATTATAAATGGGCTAAGCTGCATCTGGGATACCGGTCACACAACTGGTCAACCTATGCCCTGGCCGGCCACTCCATAACGGGAGTAGGGCTGGAGCTGACTCCCGGGAAATTCCAGGTGGGCTTCGCAACGGGAAGACTGCTGAAGCCTGTCAGGTACCTTGACAACCCGGAAAACATCAAACTGCAAACCCCTGCCTATAAAAGGACCGGGACCGCACTCAGGCTTGGTTACGGCAGTGAAAGCAATAATCTCAGCCTGGTCATACTGAAGGCAAAAGACGACTCGACCTCGCTGGGCACAGTTCCGACAGAGTACATGCTCACGCCCGACGAAAACCTCGTGGTATCTTTTCTGACAAAGCAGACCATTGCCAAAAAATATCTCATTGAGGTTGAGGTTGCCCAGAGCCTGTACACGAAAGATATACGCACAGCCGTCTCCGATTCCACAGGTGGCCTGATGACGAAAATTTTCTCCTCTCTCATTCAAAACCACGAGTCCACCACCTCAAGCAACGCTGTCAGAGCCTCCGCCGGATACCAGTCGGACATGTTCAGCCTGATGATGAGGTACCAGCGCGTTGAACCAGATTTTCGCTCCATGGGTGCCTACTACTTTGCCACCGACCTGAGCAACATCACCATAGAGCCAACACTGAAACTTTTGGAGAAGAAGCTGACCCTGGCAGGCAGTCTGGGAACCCAGGTCGATAATCTAAAAAACGACAAAAACCTTCGCACCCGCCGGACCATCACCTCTGCACGGGTGAATTACGTACCGTTGCCTCAATACAACCTGAGCGCCTTCTATTCAAACTACGGGCTGGCACAGGAATCGGGTCTTCTCTCAATCGATACCCTCCGCCAGAGCGAGGTGGCACAGGCAACAAGCCAGATAGGAGTGACACAGTCGCTGAACCTGACCGGAGAAAAGCTGGCACATAACCTGATGGTGAACTACAATTACCAGAAGCTTAACGACAGGAATGAGAATACCTCACAGTACAGCGAGTTCTCAACAAACATTCTGTCTGCCAATTACTTCCTCACCTACATACCGTTCAGCATCAACGGGTCAGCTGCATTCCTATACACCCACTTTGCGCAGGACACAGTCGTAACAGTTGCGTACGGACCTTCAGCGGGACTGGGCAAATCTTTCCTCAAGAACAAGCTGAACGCCTCGGTTTATTTATCCTTCATCAATAACAAGGTGCAGGATGAAGATACAGGCACCACAAACGTATACTCTGTTCAGCTAGGTTACAGACCTCTCAAAAACCATCGCTTCGCACTGAAGTACAACTATAGTAAGAACAACCGTCTGTCTACAGGTTACAATTCTTACTATGAAAGCAAGCTCGATTTTGACTACACATACACCTTCTGATAAAGACAGATGCTGATGAATTGCAGATATAACATCCTCAGATACTTACTGCTTGTGTTGGTCCTGTCAGGAATGTCCGGCACAGCACTTTTCTCACAGCAGGACCTGACGGTCAATGTCATGGTAAGGCCGCCTTACGGGACAAAGCTTGATCTTTATCCTGATCTGGTCACTGTGACAATCACATACCCCTTCAGGGCAAGCGGGACCCTCGTCGTCCACATTAAGGGCAATAACGGCGTTGACCTGGTTACAGCTCCTGATTACTTGGGTACTGCGGTCAACATTACTGCCAATGCGATCAATCAGTTCACCGGCAATGACCTTTCCGGATATTTTGAATATCAAAACCTGATCAGCAGGGGCATCCCAATGCAGGAGCTGATAGAAAACGGACTTCCAGAGGGGAGCTACCAGATCTGTGTCAGGGTCAAGGGTCCTGACGGGGCCTTCATCTCGCCGGACGAACCGATGGGCTGCAGTAACTTCTTCAACATCCGTTACGGAGAGCCTCCCATGACCGTCAATCCGCAGTGCGGCGCCAACATAACCCAGCCGGCGGTTCAGAATATTGTTTTCAGCTGGACACCGGCCACCAATGCTCCGGCATGGACAAAGTACACGCTCAAGATAGTAGAACTGATCGATTCGACCCAGAATCCTGATGCTGCCATGCTGTCGGCAACAGAACCTGCCTTCTTCGAGACAGAACTGCAGGGGAGGTTCTCATTTTACTACGGCCCGGCACAGCCCATCCTTGAAAAAGGGCAGGGTTTACGCCTGGCAGGTCATTGCCGAGGAGAGGGAGACAGAGGCGAAATTCTCAAACAACGGTCGCAGTCCTGTATGCTGGTTCAAATGGGATCCCTTTGAACCTCCTTCGATATCAATCGATGCCCCTGCAGAAAAGATAGTCGCCGGCGGAGCCAAATTAGAGTCCGTAACAGGTCCCGGTCAGATCCCGGTCTCTGTAGTCACAGGGAAACTCAATTATAAATTCAAGGGTACACTCTCAGCTTCGGCTGTTTCGCAGACGACAACCCAGTTCAGTGAATCACAGGCAGGCATTCAGGCAGTCGGCGACGGTCTTCAGTACAATGTCAGCAATGTCGGTCCGGAGAACTCGAAGGCATTGGCCAATGTCAAGGTCAGCCTCATTGTGTCATATGTTCTCAAAGGAACAATGAACAACCAGACATACAACGGTATGCCGGTTGATATGAATGACATGAAGGATGATCAGAAGTTCCTCGAGGTATTTCCCGATCACGGAAAGGTGCTTGCCACTGCAACCACAGCTTCAGACGGCAGCTTCTCATTTACCTTCATAAATACCGCACAGGATCTTGGCCTTCTGGATGAGGATGCATACTGGAAATCGGCCGGGGGTGAATTTTTCGACATGATGACCGGGAAGGTCTACAAGGTGTTCAGGCTGCTTGTTGAAAACAGGTATTACTGCAGTCCTGATATCAATATCAAGCTTGAACCCTGGCAGGCTCTCGACCTGGGTACACTGGTATCTTACGCCAAGAGCTATAACCTGAAAGTTCATGCTGAATGGACCACATCACAGTTCTGGGATGTTCTCGGAGGACAGGGCAAACCTCTCGACCAGGTAAAGACGGTAATTATGAGGAAAACCAATGTGGCAGGCGTACCCCGTGATGAAGCGGTCTACCCCATATCGGGAAACCTGCCCTCCTTCAATGTCTATCCCAAAAACATCACGAGCGGATTGACCGGAGAGGACGGCACTTTTACCTTCAGAAACCTGGTACAACACGATCCGGATAACAACCAGGACAGGTACTATGTGGTTTGCGAGCCCGATAAAGACAAGGGACTGTACATTTTCAAGAAGAAGGAAAGGGCTTTTTATCCTCTTTATGACAAGGACAAAAAGGATTTTCCCTTCAATTCGCTGAGGTATCTCGATACTGACCCCGGGATGCCGGCAACCCAGTACGAGGCTTACGGTGAAGAGATCACCTGGAACAGCCAGCTTCAGGTAAAAACTTACGAGATCACGATGGAGCTCTATCCCGATAAGCCCCGGATTGCCGGAAAAGTCGAGACTGAGCAGGTAGGAACCAAGCCACTCAGCAATGTGACGCTGATGGTGCTCAGCAATTACAAGCGATCTTCCGATTATAATGTCCTTGTGCGCACAGCGAAGACCGATGCAAAAGGGTATTTTGAGTTTGACAATCTCGATGTGGAGCTTGGTGATTACAATACCGAAGGCCCCACACAGGTGATCGGCCCGGACAGGTCCCTGTTCTGTACCCCTTCAGGATTTAAGGGTAAGACGTATCATTACGGGAAGATGATGTGGGGGCAGCAGATAATCGAGGATATCCTTCTCGAGCCTGACGGATTGCTGACGGGATATGTTACCGATGAGAAGGGTATTGCTGTTGCAGCCGATATACAGGTTGATGACCTTGCCTTTACCTCCACCACTGCCCAGTTTGAATATGGCCAGTCTGGCGGCGGAGGTACCCTGCCGTCGGGTCTCCCGAATTCAGGCAGCGGAGGTACCCTGCCGTCGGGTCTCCCGAATTCAGGTGGCGGTGGCACCCAGCCAACGGGTATCCAGGCTACAGGCGGTTCCATCCAGCAAGCGGGAATCCAGACTACAGGTGGCGCCATCCAGCAAGCAGGCTTGCAGGGTGCATCCCAGTCGTTTATGCCTACAGGCATGAAACAGGTCTTCTCCATCAAGGCACCCTCGGGCAAAGAGCGCATATTAACAATCATACCAAAGAATGCTGGCTATTCCGAGGAGACCTATACCGTGGATGTGCCAAAAGCCACCTCAACGTCAACCGGCCAGGAGCAGAAGCAGTATATTGTCTACAAGATGAAAAAGAGGGTGCGGTTCATAGTGGCCGAGAAGCCCCCCGGAAATGTTTTCATGACGACAAGCCTGAAAGCTGTCCCCAATGCAGAGGTGACACTTAAAATACCCGGTGCTGAGATAACTCAGACCACCGATCCCCGGGGCACTGTCGTATTTGAATTCGAGAACAACGGCTCCTCATTCACATTCAATATTACTCCGCCGGAGGAGTCTGACCTGGAGAGTGCCACCTACACCATAAACAACGTCGATGACACTAAGACTGAGGTTGTATACCCGGCAGCCCTGCTTAAAAAGGCCACCCGTATCACAGGCAAGGTATCCATCGGGAATGAGCAGCTTACAACAGCTCTTGAAGGTGCCACGGTCTACATTGATCTGGGGAACGGTAACCGTATGGAAACCAAAACAGACAAGAGCGGGAATTACACGCTGACCAGGGTGCCGAGACAGCCTGCGCTGATAACGGTCTGGGCTTCAAAACCAAATTCCGTACCTAATGTAATAAGCAAGTCGAAGCAGATCGTGCTGCAGGATCAGAACGTGCTTGATTTTGACCTTGCATACGACAAGGAGATTGCCATTGAAAACATTTTTGGCTTCGAGGCAGACATTAAAAAGAAGGAGAAGCAAACTGACGGCACCTACCTTGTCAGCGGTGCGCTGATCAACCTGCCGGCCAATCCGAACTTTAAACTGACTGAGAGCAGCCAGACTATTCCCTTCACCAAGCTGAAAATCAAGAAGAGCGGTAACAGTACCGCCTCCGGCGTGCCCCTGGGCATTCCGGCCACGACTGATTTTGATACTGATATCAAGGAATTGCAGCTGCTGCTGAACGGGGCATTCGGGGTATTGCAAACTCCGGCATCGGGAACAGTAATGAAAATAAGCTCTGAAAGCAACAAGGGGAGAATCATGGGTAAGGCCGGAATAATGAAAACATCATTCCAGTATTCAGGGAATTATATTTCCTTCCAGGATAACATTCCCATATACCTGACGGGTCAGCCCGGAAGCACCCAGTTATCAGTCGTTACCCTAACAGCAGCAGATTACCCTGCCAAGAAATGGGGAATCGCCGGTGCAGGAGGCACTGATATACAGTTCAAACTCCTCGACTTCACAGCAAAAGCTGACAGGAAGACATCATGGCTTGAAGGTGACAGGATAGGACTCACAACGGTGATAAGCACGAACGAGATCACCGGTATGGTTCCGTCAAAACTCAGCATCACGCTTGGAGACCTGGTACTTCGGCCCTCAATGATCGAGACAGTGACGGGCACAAAGCCGCTGTCATTCAAGCTGGAAAAGTGGGATTTCCAGAGCACAGGGTGGTCGCTGCAGCAGAATCTGAAAGGAGTGTTAATCCCGCAGGGGACCATCAAAACAGGGCTTATTGACGTTCCGGTGAAGAGTGTCCTGATCACCCCTGACAACTTTAAGGTCGGGTCGTTTGAGATGTCGGATCTGACCTTCTCCGGTGTGACTCCGCTTAATATTCTGACGCAGAACAATTCGTTCGGGTATAATCCAAGCACCGGTTCCGATCTGAAGGGGCACTGGGAACTAAGGATAGTGGGTACCGAGGGAGCTCCGGGTGTCTCCATTACGGGCTTGCCCGGCATGGAGGCAGGTGCTGCGCTGAAGTTTCAGGCATTCTCCCTGCTGAGCAACGGCGAGCAAAAGATCAACATGGGAGGCCAGCAGCAGGAGCTGATCTTCCACAAGATACTTAAGGTCAGGCCGATCTCCTTCTCCGGTGGGGATAAGTATTTCGAGATGGCCTGCAACATCGACCTGACTATCCCGCGCATTGAGTCCGGCACCGGTGTGATCAGGTTCTCAAAACCTGCTTCGGAGATACTGTTCCGGCTCTATCCGTTCAACGTGAGCTTCGAGGGGCCCGGCGGCGTGAGATTCGTCTCGGGCATCGCCCAGGGTGACCAGAACCTGGATGCCTCGGGATATACAGCTTCGGGCTTTATCAAGGACAAGGAGGGGATCAACCTGAAGGGTAAACTGCATCGTACGACAGGCGGTGCATGGCTTGAGGTGGATCCCAAAGGACAGAAGATGCCCCTGGGAACCGGAGCCACCTCTCTGTCGGATATCGAGGGACGGATGGAGGTACTGCCAAATATCAATGACTGGTCGAAGTTCACCTTCAGCGGCAATATGACGGGATTTAACGGGATGCAGTCAAACCTGACAAAGACCTTTACGGTTCACGGCAGCATTACTGCAGAAAATGAAGGTCTGGGGGTTAAGAACATCTCCGGTAATTTCAGTGGTATGAACCTGACCTATGACATCAAGAATGCCCGCCTGACCGGAAGCATGGATATAGACAGGCAAGTGGGAGCCGTCCGGATTAAAGGTGCTTCCAATATCCTTGTCGATGCTTCGGGATGGTATTTCCTGATGGGAGGTCAGCTGACCTCCCCGGGATTAGGCAACATGGCCGCCGGCATGCTTATAGGTGACTACCCCGCAATGGCCCCTGATGTTGTGAGCATACTGATGCAGTTCGCCTATGACAAGAAAGTTCCTTCGGCGTTCAGAACAGGTATCTCGGGGTTTTTCTTCACCGGACAGAAGAATGTGCCGATCATAAATATCCCTGATTTTGAGATTGATCTTGGTGTAATGAGCGCCAGCCTCGGGCTGACCGCGGGGCTCGACGGACGTCTCTGGATGGGCTTCGATGGCAGCGGGAACGAATACGGAATAGGAGCAATGGCATTTGTACATGCCTGGTTCAAGGCCACCTCAATAACCTGCACGAAGCTAAGCGCTGAAGCAAGGGCCGAGCTGGGTGCGACAGGAATATATCAGTCCAGCACGGGAGCTTTCACGGCGGCAGGTTGCGGGAGCTTCACCATAGGAGGGTCAGCCAGTCAGTGCTTCCCGACACCCTGCTGGGACGGGATATGCTGTACAGGCTGCATCGGAGGAGGAATAAGCAAGAGCGTAAAGCTTGACATGCTCTTCGATTCGAAAGGCAACACGAGCCTCGATTTCAGCTTCGGCAACTGCAGCGGGCAGGCTAACCTGACAGGTAACTGATGATTAACAATTTGTAATAGGAACAGAATGTATAAGAGACCATATATCAAACTCCTGATCATCTTCACTCTGATGTTCACGCTGTGTGGCCCTTCCCATGCACAGGAGAACGAGCCAACTGCAGTCGCTACCGGGAAGGGGATCTGGATCTACCTTGGGAATGAGATTCCTTCAGGCTTTCAATACCAGGTACTTAAGAGTGAGGGAAACGGTGATTTTGTTCCTTTGGGGACAACGGCCTACCGGGGAGATCCGGGAACAATGAAAACAGAAGCAGAAAAATATTTTCCGCTGTTCGACAACCTCGACAAACCAGGTGATGATGAGTTGTCATACCTCCGCGACTATGCTTCCGGGAGCAGAACAACCGACTCAGTCTATATCCAAAACTTCCCGCTGATGCACATGCTGCTGGGGACCGCTTTCTTTGACCCGGAAGTAATGCCGGGAAAACATACCGGTACAGGGTTGTAAAGATGGCCGGCAAAGATCGCCTGTGGGAGAGAACAAGCAACAGGGTGAACTTTCCTGCTGAAACAGTTCTCCCAAAGCCTCAATTCAGCAGCAGGCAGGAGTTCGCGGCGCAGGTGGTGGTTCGCTGGTATGTTTCCGGAGATAGCAGCCTCAGCTCCTTCCTGGTTTACAGGAGGGTCTTCGGTAAGGGAGAATACCAGAGACTGGATATTACACGTGGTTTCAATATTTCGCAGGATACGGTGTATCTTATTGCCTCAGACACGGCAGTGCAGAATCCGGCCCTGTATGAATATTACATCAGGCCGCTGGATATCTACGGAAACAGCGGACCTGAGTCAGAGGTGATAAGTGCAGGGACGCTGGGCAGTGTCAGTTACCCTGTGCCTGATTATTTCAATGCCAGGGGCGGGGAAAAGGATCATCAGGTGGAGTTGTCGTGGAAATTCAGTGAGACAGGTTACCTGAGGAGCATTGAGGTGTACCGGAGCAGTTCATTTGACGACGGATACATGAGGATTGCCCGGCTCTCACCCAGCGACACCTCCTTTACGGATATTGTGCCTGTGGCCAATGAGAACTACTGGTATTATCTCATTAGCAACGGACCCAACGGCAACAGTCCTCCCTCGGCAAAAGTATCGGCCATGTTCAGAAACAGCGGGGAAAAGCCCCTTCCTCCGGCTGAGACGGGAGCAGAGAGCATCAAAGGTGGAGTCAAAGTGTTCTGGAGCTATTATGAGCCCTATGCCAAAGGATTTTATGTCTACCGCTATATCTATGAGACTGCTGAATTCGGGCAGGTCTCGGGATTGATACCGGCCGGTGCGGAGATTTACAGTTTCGCTGATACGGCAAGATACCTGCAGGGCAATGAGGTGTACCGCTATGCTGTCAGGACAGTAAACGATGTTGACCAGTTAAGCGATTTCTCCGAAACTGCCAGCGCCAGCCCGGGCAAGAAAGCAACCGTCGGCAGCCCGATGAACCTGCGCATCAATAAAACAGGCAGCGGGTTACTACTGGTATGGGATGACATGCGCGAGACTGAGCCTGTCCTTCTTGGGTACAAGGTGTTCAGAAGAGAAGATCCGGACGGGCGTTATACACTGTTACCCGGTGATACACTCAGAAATGACATGAATTATTACAGGGATACCACCCTTGTGGCAGGAAAATCATACCGGTACACTGTCTCGGCGATTGATTTCTACGGTAACGAGAGTGCCGGAAGTGTTTCTCCGTTATATGTTCCGGAAGCATCAACCGTTATTGCTCCGGAAATCATCAGGGCTGTCAATACAGAAGAGGGTATTCTTATAAGCTGGGGGCAGGTCACGGATGAGAAGGCTGTATCGGTTAAGGTATACCGGTCGCGAGCAGGAATGCAGCCAATACCTGTTTTCACCTTGCAGAAAACTTCTGATGAATACCTTGACAAGACCGTCTCCGAAGGTGAACTGTATACCTATGAGATCTCCGTCATAACAGAAGGCGACAGGGAATCTGCCAGAAGCAGTGGGGTCACTGTAAGGCGGCAGTTGGAAAATTAAACTGCAACACCCATTTGCTGAATTCAGATAAAAAATGACCAGGCAGATTTACCTGATGAAAACTGCCGGTTATTTTATCTTTCCTCCTACGATCGGTATTGTAACCTCCGTTCCGTCCAGGTCAACGGTCAGCTCGGTACCCGGCATGGGGTGAAGGGTAAACTCCTTGTCGCTTGAGAAGATCAGCAGGCCTATCTGTTTGCCGGCAGGTATTATCTGGTCGTCAGGCTCCAGCTCGAAGCTCATCTCGTAGTACTGGCCCGGAACCAGCGGCTCGCTCTCGGTCAGCGAGCGGTGATTCTGCAGGTCAGCCCATCCGCGGGTGATAATGTTATCTGTCATTCTGGATCTCACGCGAGGTGGTCCATGGCAACGCCACCAGCCATACCGATAAATTCACTGCAGGCTTGTTCGAGGCAGCTCTTACCTTAACCGTCGCCACCCCTGAAATATGTGCAGGCTCGGTCAGCACAGGCGTCAGGTAAAGGAGACGGTGGCTGGTGAACTCTGCCTGCGCAAGCATGGAACCGGTGAAGGAGAAGTTGTCAGTGATAGTCTCAGTGCCCTGCGCGGCACCCTTCTCTGTCATCAGGGCGCCTGCTGCAGGTGCTCCATGGGTGAGGAAGAATGTCACAGGCACTGCATCGGGATGGGGATAGTCAGGATATGCTGTGGGTTTGAGCCGGTCATCCTTCTCGCGGACGATCCAGGCCTTCGGGTCATTCTCCACGCCGTTCTCCACTCCAAACAGATAACGTGTGAACCACCTGTTCATCATCTTAAAGGGGGGTTCACCGCCGTGGCCACCCTGATGGTAGTATATCTGCACCGGCAGGCCCATCTCCTTCAGTACTTTGATAAAACGGTAACTGTGGCTGGGAACAACGTTCCAGTCGTTGAAAGCATGCGCCATCAGTACGGCCGCCTTAAAGGGCTCCATGTAGTTCATCAGGTCACGTTTGGCCCAGAACTCGTTATAGTCGCCTGTGACCCGGTCGATACCCTTCGCCATCTCAGTGTCTCTCACCACGCTGTCGCAATAATGGCAGTTATCAGGATTGGAAAAGATAAAGTCATACAGTACGTCGGCATCCTCGCCGAGGTAGCCGCCCGGACTCCTTACCAGGCCGTTGGAACGGTAATAATGATAATATGAGGTGTTTGGTGCCACAGGTATGATTGCCTCGAGGCCTTTAACACCCGTTGTGGCAGCGGCGAAAGGGATGGTGCCGTTGTACGATGTGCCGATCATCCCCACCTTGCCTGTGGTCCAGTAGGCTTTGACCTCATCTTTCCCGTCGGGAGTCGAATATCCTTTTGCCCTTCCGTTCAGCCAGTCGATCACCGCCTTGGGTGCAAGAGCCTCTATCCTGGTGCCGATGGTCGGACATCCCTGTGAAAGGCCCGTGCCCGGTGCCGACGAGTGCACCACAATAAAACCATACGGCAGCCATGCCTTCACCTGTGAGTTCGATATAACGGGCCGTTCACCCCTGCGTTCGATCTGCGGAGGATGGACGTGCCCGGAGGGAACAGTGTTGAGCTCATGCCTTACATCATAGAAGTACTCCCTGTTGTTGCCGGCGGTGCCCGCAAAATAGGGGCTCGATTCATATACAACGGGAAGCTTCAGGCCTTCGGTCTCTGTCTGCTTCGGACGTGTGACATCAACATGCATCCTGTCGCGCCTGCCATCACCGTCGGTGTCAAACTCCGTCTCCACCCATAGGTCCTCGCGAATCCAGTCGTCCGGATTCTCAAAGGCAGGTATCTTCTGTGCTTCGCCATCAACAATTACAGGCACCACTAAAGGAGACTGCACAGAGGCCTCGGCTTTCCCTTTGATTTTCTGAGCCGGTATTTCAGACTGTCCGCATATGACGACTGACAGTAAAAGCGCAACAAGGATTCTTTGATTCATGGGTTGGATTTACGGGTAAATGGTAATGACAAAAGAAAAAGACCATATTTGGATGCCGGAATTTTACCAGGTGAACAGGGCCTCCTTAATCAGGGATAATTCCGGCAAACCCGGGCCGGTCAATAAACAGATTCCTCTTTTGATTATCAAATTCTGAGAAGCCGCGGTCTACAATGACGTATTCAAAGGGCAATGCAGCCCTTTTCGGGACAGGAATTATTGTGCCGGTTATGTCTTCAACAGCCTTCTTCAGAAGGGGCTCTGTCAGATCGCCGAGAGGTAAGGCGGGTAATAACTCATCCTTTACACGAAAATCGGGTGCAAAACCATCCTTGAAGTTGGTGATACCCTGAGCATTGGCGTATCGGATCACGATAGGCTGTATCCCCCAGTTTTTGAAATCAGTGTACGAGGCCTCATTGGCGTACACGTCTTCCGGTTTGATGGTGAAGGAGGCAGTATATTTTCCATAGGTGGTGTCACCGACAGTAATTACATCCATATAGGGTTCAAGCCCGCAAATGGTCAGCTCCGAGGCACTGGCAGTGCCATACCCCGTCAGGATATGCACTTTGCCGAGACCCAGTTTAACAGGCACAGCCGGGTTAAAATTAACTCCGAGCTGATCCTGCCTGTTGCTGGAGGTCCATAAGGCCTGGTACTTGTCGTTCCATTGATAAGTGACGAGAGTGCTTGAGTTGTCAACCACACTCTGAGGTGCAATGGAGCTGGTCAGATACTGGGCGGCCGTCGTGAAGCCACCTGGATTGTACCGCAGGTCAAGCACAAGATCGGTGATCTGGTTATCCTTGAAATACTGCAGCGCCAGGTTGAGGCTGGTGCTGTTATAGCTGGTAATATACTGCAGATAAATAAGGTACCCGATCTTATGCCCTTCTATATCAATGACTTTATACATGAGAACCGGATCAAGATTCAGCTCTTCAGCCAGGAGGGGTACCGTGGCCCCGGTTGCAATGCCCTCGCTGGTCAGGATCCCCCTGGTGACCGAAATTGAGGTACCTGACAGCAGGTCTCTGTAATTCTCCGCAGTAATATTGCCGCCGTTAAGCCTGATGATAAGGTCACCTCTTGCAAAACCTGCCTGTGAGGCAGGGGTATTCGGGTAAACATATTCAACTATAGCGAAATAATTACCCGTGGGAGTACCCGTTCCATCTACAAACCTGCCGAATGCAAGAGAGTAGCCGTACGTTTTTTCAACTCCCTGGAGACTTCCTTCAAAAGCAGTGATATCATCGGTTATATATGACCACCTGTCTTCACTGTAAAGGAGTTTATCAAAATAGACCTTGGGGTCCGTTTCATATCTTATGTCAATGGCCGGCATTTTATCATACCATAGATAGACATCAGTCATCGCCTCCTTGATGAAGCCGTTTATTTTCTGAATCAGCACAGTTGCCTGTGCTTGTTCTTCTTCTTCCTCCTCAGGTATTGGCTTCTTCTCGCACCCGGCAAGAATAAACGCTGCAATTAATATTAACGGCAGCCAGTGTTTTATCCTTTTCATCGCTTTCATGACAATTAAATCCGATATAAAATTACTGAATTATTTTGAGTTACAGATAGCTGATTTTCTACCCTGATAATAATTTCCCCCGCCGCATAAACTAACCTATTGCTTAATTTAGCATCTTCACGTGTTCAATAATGTCTCCTCATGAGTACTCAGAGAACTCTCGTCAAAACACTCGGATTAGGATATGTCATCATTTTTGTCATCGCCAATATCATTGGTTCGGGAGTATTCAAGAAAATCGCCCCGATGGCTGCTGAGCTGCAGTCATCGTCATGGATACTCCTGGTATGGCTTGTGGGAGGTATAATAACCCTCTTCGGCGCGCTCAGTAACGCCGAGCTGGCAGGGATGCTGGCCGACACCGGCGGTGATTTCGTCTATCTGAGGAAAATATACAATCGTTTCTTTTCATTTCTTTATGGATGGTCTCTGTTTGCAGTCATCCAGACAGCAACCATTTCCTCACTGGCATACGTCCTGACGCAATCACTCAACAGCATCATAACTATTCCCGAAATACTTCCCTCGTTACATGATTTTACAATCGGCGGGATTTTCTTTCCGTTCCAGGATTTTGGCATCAAGCTTACAGCCATTCTTGTGATCATGCTGCTGACGCTGCTCAATATGTCAGGTCTGAGGAGCGGGGCCTGGACCGGCAAGGCAATATTTTTCATCGTTTGCGCGGGACTGGCTGTGATCATCATAGCAGGGCTGACCAATGATTCTCCCAGACCCGACGGCTTCATGAATGTCAGGGAGCTGGGTAACGGTACCGTCACCATCTCATCGTTCTATACGGCTATGCTTGCCGCCTTCTGGGCCTACCAGGGGTGGGTCTCCGTAGGCTTCATCGGAGGGGAGATAAAAGACGCGAAGGCCAACATACCCAAGGGAATTGCGATAGGTGTCTTTGTGGTGATCATAGCATACCTTCTTGTCAACCTGGCATACATGCGTGTGATGTCCATCCCCGAGCTGGTGCAGGTTCATGAGGCCGGCAACCAGATAGCTGCAGTTGAAGTGATCAGAAGCCTCTGGGGATCAGGTGGGGTTCTGTTCATCTCGCTGCTTATACTGGTTACCACACTGGGCTGCCTCAATGCAAGCATACTGACGGGTTCCAGGCCCTATTTTGCAATGTCACGCGACCGTCTTTTCTTTTCAGGAATCGGGAAGCTCAACAGGAACAACGTACCCGGGAACTCATTGCTCTGGCAGGGGATATGGGCATCGGTGCTGGTGCTGTCAGGTACCTTCGACCAGCTGACGGATATGCTCATCTTTGCCGTTTACATTTTCTACGGTGCCACCGCAACTGGTGTCTTCATCCTCCGCCGCCGCATGCCTGATACACACAGGCCTTACAAGGTGCCGGGTTACCCTGTCATCACAGCTATTTTCGTGCTCTTCTGTATAGGCCTCTTTATCAATACTATAATGACGCAGCCGCGCGAAGCTCTGATAGGTCTTTCCCTGATAGTTGCAGGAATTCCTGTCTATTTTATCTTCCGGAGGAGAAACTCCGGGGCCAGGCCTGATTAACCACCTGCTAACCTTCATGCAGAAATCTTCACAGGATAAGAACTTGACTTACAGTTTAAATGCAGGATGTGACAGAAGTTGATCTGTCCGGTTTTAATAGTAAAGAGGATGAACTCTAAAGTCTCCCTTTGTATTTATTTCAAGAGCCGGGAAGGGAATTTTAATCATGAACAGGCTGTTCAGGAGCTTTTTCAGGTTCTTGTTCCTGGCGGGTATTTTAGCGAAGTCAATGTCAAGCGATAGGAGGAACTGACGGTAACGCTCGGTTTCGGGTATGGGAACACCCCTGTAGGATGTTCTGTTTTCAAATTCACCGAACATGCCTCCGGCACTGTAGCCGGCAGAGAGACACACCCAGTCCGGAAGGATATCGTTTTTAATTATCCGGTTAATGCTCATGCTCAGCCAGTAAGTGTGCCCGTTGTAATCGTAAAACAGCTGGTCAAAACCCTCACCGAGATATCCGTTGGCCAGGGGTGCATAGGGAGAGGGACTGAAAGTGAATTTATATTTTACGATCTGTTCATGAAATGCCAGTTCCTGACCTATTACCAGCAGGGAACCAATGGCGTTGGCCCCAACATCACTCCAGGAGAATCCCCATCCTTCATACATCCCGTCCCATATCTCAATAGGCAACTGCAGAAAGAAGCCAAGGCTGCCGCCGTACAAGGCTGCTTTTGTCCTGGGTACTCCAGCCCACAGCAATGCATGGAAGCCTATGTAGCTCTCCATATAGGCTCCATAGACATGCCCGAACTTATCTATCTGGTTGTATCCCTTAAGGTCATCATAAAACTCAAATGGCACCCGCTCGTGGTCTTTGTACCATATGTACTGCAAGTAACCCATAGATCCGATGTACGCTGCGGAAGCACCTGAGATGACGGCTATGAGTCGCGGTTTGTTTACCCGTAAGGTGTCCTGTTCAGGGAAGGCTTTTTCGGCTGCGGCAATATCTTGTACACCGGAATAAGAAAGATTCGATGCCGTCAAAGCACAAAGAACTGCCATGAATAGCTTCATCTTTCCTCCCATAACATATTTTCGTCGAACCGGCACCAGATTTTCCATCCTCAAAACAGCATTGCTTCAGGAATTATGGCCATCAAAGATACGTTCATAAGTCGGCTGAGTCAATTTTAATTATAACCGGATGGCAGCCCACAGTCTCTCAGCCTGCTTTCTTGATTCTTTCATGATGGCCTGTTCATCCACAGTGGTGATCTTCCTCTTCCTTACGATTAGCCTTCCCGCGGATATGACGTCGGTTATGTGCCTTGATGATATACCGAAGAGAAGATGACCGATGAAATTCTCTTTTGTAACTGGAGTGGGTGAAGAATAATTCAGGACAACCAGGTTATTGTCACCGTCACCTTTGAAGCCGTTTTCATTCAGGTAGCGGTGCACGTTCCTGAACCGCCGGTAGGCTGAGTCATATGAAATGTTATCATGACCCTGCCCGGCAAAGAATGCCGCCCTGAGGCTCTGAAGCATGTCGCTGTGCATACCGTCAGTGCCCAGCATAATATTATCACCCAGTCCCGCGCCATTGAAATTGCCCACCCTGTTGTTGAGGTTGCTTTCGCAGTTCTCTGCCACCCATGCCGGCGAATTCCTGATCAGCTCCCTCTCCATGTCATCAAGATGGAGGCAGTGGACAAGGATGCTTTTGGCCGAGGCCAGCACCCCTGCTTCTGAAAGTCGTTCAACGACCCGTTTACCATGTTCTGAGAGCGACTGTTCCTGATCATGGTTGTCCTCGGCAACATGGATATGAATGCCGCTGCCGGACTTACGCATTAGTTCAACAGCCCGCGAGAGGGTATCATCACCCACCGTGAAGGAGGCGTGGAGCCCGACCAGGCCCTGGTGATCCCTGAGCCAGCTCTCCGTCTCTTCAAGACCCTCGCCGGCAATGACTTTTCCGTCGCGGTCGGAGGTCTCGTAGCACAGCAGATGTGATACGCCCACCTTTTCAAATGCCCGGGCAATGATTCCCAGAGAGCCGCTTACAGCGAAGGGAGAGGCGTGGTGGTCTATCACGCAGGTAGAACCGTTTCTGGCACATTCCATGGCTGTCACCAGGGCAGACATTTCAATTAATTCAGCATCAAGTTTCTTGTCGAGGGTCCACCAGACATACTGAAGGATCTCATGGAAGTTACGGGGGGTATTCTTTGGTGCGCCCATACCCCTGGCCAGGGCCGAATATGCATGATGATGGCCCACGGCAAAAGATTTTGTCACAAGCTTACCGGTACAATCAATCACCTCGGTGTCAGGGTAGACGATCCCATCATCATCCCTGGGGACGAGCTGAATAGTATCATCACCAGGCCGGACAATAATATTCTTGTTACTGAAATCGAGTGTCTTCCAGTCGATGTATGTTGCGTTCCTGAGCAGCAGGTTCATTACTTGTTGATTTGGGGTTTATCTCTCTCTTCTGAGCGGTAGTTTTGTCCTTCTTATTCCATCGTATGCGCAGAGGGCGTTGGCTATGGCCGCTGCTGTCGGGACCATTCCTATCTCTCCTATGCCTTTTGCGCCGTAGGGTCCGACAGGATCTTTCTCTTCGATGCCGATCACCTCTATCTCCGGCATATCATCCGCCCTCAGTAATCCCAGGTCTTTGAACCTGAGGCTCACCGGCCTGCCGTTCTCCATGGGCAGATCTTCCGTCAGTGCGTAGCCCATGCCCATATGCACGGCCCCTTCTATCTGTCCCTCAAAGAGCATCCGGTTCATAATCTTTCCGGCATCATGGGCCGCAATGATCTTTGTGACTGTACCTTCATCGTCAAGTATTGCCACCTGTGTGGCGTACCCGTAGGCGAAGTGGATTGCCGGGTCATCTGTTTTCTCTCCCGGTTTGCAGGTCCAGTCGCACACATACCTGCCCCGGTAAATGCGGCCGGCAAGCTGCTGCAGCGACCCCTGGTTAAGGTCTTCTCTGATCCTTGACGAGGCGTCGATGAGGGCGTTGCCCATCAGCGCCGTAGCTCTCGATGAGGTGGTCATGCCTGTCGGGAGGCCTGCCGCGGTGTCCACTTTCACCTCAATTACCTCAGGATCGATGCCCGTCTCGTGGTGTAATATCTGTACGGCCATGGTATGTATGCCCTGGCCCATCTCACTCCAGCCGTGACTGACGATGACCTTTTTATCCGAGACGATCTTCACCGACACGTCGCTGTCGTCGGTCATGCCATTCCCAACCCCGGTATTTTTGATGCCGCATGCTATGCCTGCGAACTTCGCCGTGGTGAAAGCATCCTTAACAGCCAGCAATGTCTTCTTCAGGCCAACTCCCCTGAGGAGCTGTCCTGTTGCTGTTCTTTTTCCGTCTTCGAGGGCATTGTCGAACCGTATCTGCCACCGGTCGAACCCGCCCATGCGGCAGAGCTCATCTATGCAGCTCTCCACGGCAAAGGTCACCTGCGGCACGCCGAAGCCACGCATGGCGCCGGAGGGTATATTGTTCGTATAGACCGTCACCGCTTTAATATCAACTGAAGGCACTGAGTATGCTCCCGTGCCGTGGCCCACCACCCGTTCCATTACCTTGGTGCCGACGGATGCATAGGCGCCGGTGTCACCCAGGGCGGTAAGCCTGAGGGCCGTGAATCTCCCGTTGATGTCGCAGGCAAGGTTTATCTCCATCCATACGGGATGGCGTTTCGGGTGCATGATGATCGATTCATCCCTGTTCAGATGGACTCTCACCGGCCGTTTGAGATGCCATGCAAAGAGTGAGGCATGGCCCTGGACTGTGATATCCTCCTTGCCGCCGAAGCCGCCGCCGTTCTGCACCTGTATCACCCTTACCTTTTCCGCGGGCAGTCCAAGTATCTCCGAGACAGCTTTTCTGTCTACATATGCACCCTGTCCCTGGCTGTAGAGCCTTATGCCGTCATCTTCGGGCATGGCTATGGCCGTTTCGGTCTCGAGAAAGGCATGTTCTATGCGCTGGGTCTCATATATCCCGCCGGCCACCCAGGCTGCCCTTCTGAATGCCTTCCCGACGTCTCCGGCACTGATACTGCATGTCTCGAGCACGTTGGAGCGCCCGCTGTGGACCTCAATACTGTCAGGCCTGGCAGCCTCATGCATATCTGTCACCGCCTCAAGTACCCGGTAGTCAATCTTTATCAGTCGTGCCGCAGCCCGTGCCATCGCTTCCGTCTCAGCCACGACTCCGGCCAGAACATCACCAAGGCAGTGTGTCGTCTCTCCTTCGGCCACCATCAGGGGCCAGTCGCGGAAGATAAGTCCTGTTTTATGCTCCCCGGGGATATCCGCAGCGGTAAAGATCCTGATCACCCCCGGAGCCTTGCGTGCTTCCGTAATATCTATGCTTACAACCGTGGCGCGCGGATGATCGCTGAATCGCAATGCTCCGTGGACCATTCGGTCGAAGTGCATATCGTCAACGAAATCCCTGGCACCCAGTGCCGTTTCTGCGGCCATATATTTGGGGTATGGCTCGCCGACCGCTGCAGAGGCTTTGAGCATAACCTCAGGTTCCCCATTGAGCTCAGCAAATGCCGTTGCAACGGCATCAACTATCTTCACATATCCCGTACAACGGCACAGGTTAGGCGAAAGGGCTTTTATTATTTCAGTACGGGAAGGATTCGTATTAACATTATAGAGAGCCTTCGCCCTCATGATCATCCCCGGGGAGCAGAAGCCGCACTGCACGGCGCCCTTATGTGCAAAACTATGGCTGATAACCTCCCTGAACCTGTCAGGCAGTCCTTCGGTGGTGACAATCTCAGCTCCTTCGACGACTTTTCATCTTTGTGCGGCACGCCAGACGCGCACTGCCGTTTATCTCCACGGTACATGCGCCGCAAACACCCTGACCGGAGCAGCCGTCTTTTGTGGAGGTGATCCTGTTCTCTATCCTGAGGTGATCAAGAAGCGACTCCTCCGGGTCACCCTCAAAGCTTCTCCGCAGGCCGTTCAGGGTATAGGTGATCATTGTACAAGCCTCTCCAGGTTATCTATAGTCGGGTAAACCGACGCGGGCATCCTGATCAGTGAGGAGACTGCCGCCGGGTCCTTAAGCCCTCCGCCGGTAAGCAGAACGACATTGGATGAGCCGGATGTGATACGGCCATCACTGTAGTATGAAAGGAATCCGGCAAATGCTGCCGCTGCCGCCGGCTCCGCGAAGAGCCCGGTGTTCCCGGCCAGCACCTTTGAAGCATTCATTATGGCATCATCGGTGACAGTCAGTGTCTCTCCGCTGTACTCCATGATGAACTGACGTGCCATATGGAAGTTCCTCGGTATGTCAACGGAGATTGAATCTGCCACTGTGGAGGAGGGCACGATGCTGAATACTTCCCGGGAAATATTCCTTACCAGGTTGTCACTCTTCTCCGACTGCACGGCAACTACAACGGGTATTCTTTCAATAATTCCCAGGCGTAGGAGATCCTCAAATCCCTTGTAAATGCCTGCCAGTATCACGCCGTCACCTGCCGGTATGAATATCCTGTCAGGTACCTGGCCGCCAAGCTGTTCAAACAGTTCAAACGATGCTGTCTTTTTCCCTTCAACGGTAATCGGATTGAAGGCGGTGTTTCGGTTATACCATCCGAACGTCTCCGTGGCCTTCACGCTCAGGTCAAAAGCCTCATCATAGGTGCCCTTTACCGGTACCAGCGTTGCGCCGTACATCATGATCTGTGTCAGCTTGGCCATCGGTGCCGTTTCGGGAACGACTATCACCGCTCTTTGGTGCTGCGAGGCGCAAATGCCCGCAAGGGATGAGCCCGCATTGCCTGTGGAGGCTGTTATAATGGTTCGAAGCTGTTTCTCAGCGGCATATGCCGAAACCAGAGCAGAGGCCCTGTCCTTGAATGACCAGGTGGGATTCTGCGAGTCATCCTTAAGGTAAAGAGGGAAGGGCAACTTTTTGCCGTCAAGCTCCCTGAGATTATACAAGGGAGTGTTTCCCACCCTCAGGGGCGGCAGGGATGCAAGGCTCTCAACAGGCATAAGATCGATGAACCCTTTCTCCTTCAGGCCGTCGAAGCCGGAAACTGTATTTCGGATTGCATCATAGTCATATAGTGTCTTCAGCACCCCGCGAGGAGGGGCATCCGGGAGCTGACCGGAGCTGCACGAGGGGCAGAGATACATCGTTGCGGCACTGTCGTATTCCCTGCCGCAGTCGGTACACCTGTAAATGAATTTGCTCTTATCCATCTCCTTCAAGGTCCTGTTCAGAGTTCCTTCAGTAGTCCAGTCCTGTCGTTGAATTCATTGATCAGCTCATCCCATCGTCCTGTCTGATGGAACATGGTGTTCCACACATCCCTGTCATACCAGAGCTGGTTAAGCTCTTCAACATCCTTTCCCTGCTGTTCAACCCAGGTATAGTACTTCAGGTTATGTATCGCCTTCCTGTCGTTATAGTTTAGTTCCTTCATGCTGTCACACCGGGCTCCCATAAGGCACTGTTCGAAGTCGCGCACGGCCTGCAGTGAGTCATATTCGCCCCTTTGGGTCCTCAGTTCCTCAATCCTTGAGCCGTACATCTCTGCGGAGTCGGTGGCTATTGTTATGATGACATCATCAGCCGTCATCTCAAAGTACCTTGCTGTCTTGATTGCCGAGAGGAGGTTAGCAATGCCCGAGATGCCTATCAGCGGGAGGTTACCAACAACGTTGCTGTCGACACCCAGCGCTGTCAGGTAGTCTCCTCCCTTTTTCTCATTGAATAGCCGAAGTAATCTCATGCAGTCCTCATCATCAATGGCGGTGACCACGTCAGTGTTCCTGACGTTATGTATCCATGGCACGTGCTTATCTCCGATGCCTTCAATCCTGTGGCCGCCAAAGCCGTTCATCAGGAGCGTGGGACACTGGAGTGCCTCGGAGGCCACCACCTTAATTCCCGGTCCAATTGTCCTGAGGTAATCACCGGCGGCTATAGTGCCTGCCGAACCTGTGGCCGATATATAGGCGGCCAGTGTGCTGCGGTCATTCTTTACGGTGTTATACACCTCCTCAATAGCCTGCCCGGTTACGTTATAGTGCCAGGCACCGTTGCCGAACTCATCAAACTGGTTGAAGATCATGCAATCGGGGCGTGTTCTGCGTATCTCCCAGCATTTGTCGTAGATCTCCTTGACATTCGATTCGCAACCCGGTGTGGCGATCACCTCTGATCCTATAACATCGCGCAGCCAGGCAAACCGCTCGTTGCTCATCTCCTCCGGCAATATCGCCACCGATTCGGTGCCCATCAGCTTGGAGTCAAAGGCGCCGCCCCTGCAGTAGTTGCCTGTCGAGGGCCATACTGCCTTCTGCCATGTGGGGTCAAAGCCGCCGGTGATAATTCTTGGGGTGATACATCCGTATGCCGCCCCTACCTTGTGGGCTCCCGTAGGGAACCATTTGCCGGCAAGGAGGATGATTCGCGCATCCACTCCCGTAAGCTTCCGCGGCAACTCAATGAAGTTGACCCCGCCAAAGAGGCCGCCCCTTTCTACAGGCTCATTCTTCCAGGTTATGCGGAACAGGTTAAGGGGATTGATATCCCACAGTCCCACATCCTTCAGCTTCCACCTTATCTTATCGGGGATGAGTTCCGGGTGCCTCTGTTGTTCGAAGGTGGGAAGGATAATTCCCTTCTCCCGGAAGCGGTTGACAGCATTCTCCAGCGCTGTCTCACTGGTAATCTTATCTATAGGATCAATCATGATATCCCTCGGTATTAGTCGGATCTTAAGTGCAAGATAGTCAATATGACACTAATAAACCATGTTCTCTGTCATGCATGGAGCAGGCACTCCGCTCCATGCAGGAGAGCAGCCATCTCTGCGGCTTTATGGAAATGTGCCTCATTTATGCAGGGAGTAAGAAAAATTACCTCTATCAGCCTGAAAGTTTCCCTGTCAAAGGTTGCCGCGACGAAATCCGTCTCATAGATATACTTATCAGAGATCTCAGTCAGGGTTGCGAAGCTTCCCTTGCGTTTATGGATAAGGTTTTTTCTGTCTCTCAGCACTGAGAGGAAGTAACCCTCTTCGGCTTCATTGAAGGATGCAGTGGTGAGCCAGAATTTTGGCTTCTCAAGGTAGGGAGCTCCCGAGGTGGGGCAGAAGGTGTTGCAGTTACCGCACTCGTTGCAGAAGTTGGCAATGTGGAGTATCTGGTATGGCTGCCTGATCTCAAAGACAGAGTCCTCTTCAAATCCAATGGTGCCATCCTCTTTTTTCACGGCCTTCTGCAGCATATGGCTGAACGGTGTCACCCTGTAGGTGCGGTTTGCAAAGTTTGGGCAGACGGTCGTACAGATGCTGCATATCTCATCACACCAGATACATCGTCCGGCCTCCTCTGTCATAGTCTTGTCATCCTGTTCAGGGCTCAGAAGGCTGAATGTACGCCTCTCCTCATCAGTGGGTTCGTCAGGAGGTCTGGCATGGATCCTGACGGCCCTCTTTATCATCAGTTCACTGTATGAAAGGTCTCTTTTAAGTACCGGTTTAGTAATACTGAAGCTGATGCCGGCGTCATGCATTATCTGTTCGGCAGCTTTCCTGCCGTCGCCAATGGCATTTATTGCCGTCGAGGCTCCGCGCATGGCATCGCCTCCCGTGTATACGCCTTTTATGCGGGTACGGTAAGGGTTATCGCCGACTGAGAGCTCATCACGACCCGGCGATGTCATGGTCCGTCATCTGTCCGATTGCCGGGATTACGGTGTCGCAGGCCAGCTCAAAGGTGCTTCCGTCGACTTTTACCGGGGCGGGTCTCCCGCTGCCGTCAACGCCTTTCAGCTCCATCCTGCTGCAGGTCAGTCCTGCAACCGTGCCGTCCCTTACAACGATCTTCTCCGGTGCCGTAAGTTCCATGATGGTTATCCCTTCCTTCATCACCTCCCTTATCTCTCCCTGGTCGGCGGGCATCTCGTTCACGGTGCGACGGTAGACAACTGTCACGCTGCCCTCCCTGCCAACGATACGGTGTGCCGTGCGGGCTGCATCCATGGCGGTATTGCCTCCACCGATGATGACGACATTTCTGCCGATGCCTGTCTCTGTACCCGCCCTTGCCCTGAAGAGAAACTGCAGCGGATCGATCACCCCCGAAGCCCCGGCGCCATCTATGTTTAGAGGTGTTGCGAGCTGTGCCCCCGGCCCTATGAATATAAAGGGATAGTCGTTCCGGAGCGCCACGAATTTTTGCTTGTCGATTGGGCTGTTGAAATTGATATTTACTCCCAGGCTTGTAATGCGACTGATGTCTTTAGCCACCGCATCGTCGGTCAGCCTGAAGCCGGGAATGGCATACTGTACCATACCGCCGGCCTTTGGTCTGGCCTCAAATACGTCAACGCTGAAGCCTGCCATCCTCAGGTAGTAAGCACATGACAGTCCTGCCGGCCCGGCTCCGATGACCGCTGCCCTGAGACCGTTTTCCGGTGCCGGCTTCAGGGTGATTTCATCGTGGCCTGAGACAAATCGTTTCACTTCCCTTATCTGCAGCGGATCGTCATAGTTAATCCTGGTGCACTTGCTCTGGCACAGGTGATCGCAAACCATCCCGGTGACGGAGGGGAAGGGGTTGGTCCGGAGGATCACGCCGAAGGCTTTGTCAATGTCGCCCTGTGAGGTGTGCCACAGATAATCGGGTATATCCTGCCGCGTGGCGCATTCGTCCATGCATGGCGCCGCTATGCAGTCGAACATGTCAAGCTCCCTTCCTGACTTGATATCAGGGGGCCTGATATATTCCCTGCGGTACGCCGATGACTCTGTTACGGACTGGCTGTATGAAGCCAGGTTGGACAGCGTGTTCGCCTTCAGATCAGTCAGGTCTACTGCATTTAGCTCGCTGAAGTACTGGCTCAACCGCATGTAGCCCCCCGGCCTGAGCAGGTCACTGCATACGGTGACTGTCCTGAATCCGCAAGAGATGAGAGTGGCTATGTTAAAGGCATCGGCCCCGGCAGAGAACGAGAGCAATAGCTCTCCGCGAAACTCTTCCTGCAGCTTCCGGGCCAGGTTAACGGATATCGGGTGAAGAGCACGCCCGCTCATATACATCGTCGGCACATCCTTGCCAAATACCTCCCTGTTGTTGACTGACTCAAGCGTGTTTGTCAGCTTGAGCCCGAACTGAAGACCCTTCTCAGCGGCAAGGGAGCCGAGTGATCTGATTATCCTTACGGCATCATCATATTTAAGGTCATGTTCAAAGGCTTCATCAGGCACTACGGTTTTAAATCCAAGCTTCCCGTTAAGCACCTCCCTCAGCATCCCCGGCCCAAGAAGTGTAGGGTTCAGCTTGACAAGAGTATGAAGATTCCGTTCCGCAATAAGATACCGTGCGATTGATTCTATCTCATCCGGAGGACATCCGTGCATCGTAGAAAGGGTGATGTTGTCGGAAATACGTGAAGGGATGCCAATCTCAATTGCCTCAGGATATATTTCCAATACCTCGTCAAGCCTCTCCGTCAGCTGATCACTGCAATCATTCATTGTGTCAAGGAACCACTGCACATTCTCCTGCATGATACCCTGGAGGTCGTATCCGACACTCATGTTGAACACGGTTCCGGGGTTTTCGTCCCATCCGAACCTTCTGTTCAGTATGTGAATGATTATCCATGCGTTAAGGTACTCATCGAAACTCTCTTTTATCTTCAGCTCCTGAGACCACTCGCAGTTGTAGCCCTCGTCCTGCATGTCGATGCAGGGTTTGGAAACCTCAATCCCGTCAAGAGTCTGGACTGTTTTAAGCTCGATGTATCGCGCGCCGGTCAGCCATGCTGCGACAATATTCTGTGCCATCTGTGTATGAGGGCCGGCAGCAACGCCTACGGGCGATTGGAGAGGATGTCCGAAGATTTCTGTACGCAGCGCCCTGTTCCTTCCCGGGACAAAAAACAGCTCCTCCGGTATCCCGAAGATCGTGCCTTCATTGCTGAGCTCCTTTAAAACCAGTTTCAGCAATTGCTTCAGGGGGATGGGAGAAAAGTTTCCGGACATTAATTTCATTTTTTGTCATACAATCTCATCAGGATCTTCTCATGTGTAAGGGGTGCATCGAAGTCGGGCTTCCATGCGGGGTTGAAAGACCTGATGGCATTGTGCAGAGCGAAATATGCTCCGATACCGTACATGAACGGCGGTTCGCCAATGGCTTTTGATTTCAGGAGGGCCGGTCCCGGTCCTTCCGTCTCCAGTGCCCGGAATTCAAGGATTTCGGGGGCGGAGTATATATCAGGCACCTTGTAGGTCGAGAGGCTGTCGGTAAGCATCTTTCCTTCGCTGCTGAAGAGCACCTCCTCCATCGTCATCCATCCTATCCCCTGCATGACGCCGCCCTCCATCTGGCCCCTGTCGATGGCCGGATTGAGGCTGTTTCCAAAGTCGTGCACAATGAGCACCCTGTCGATATTGTAAATCCCCCTGAGGCAGTCGAGCACCACCGTGACAACCGCAGTGCCATAGACATGATATGCAAACGGATGTCCCTTCTCCTTCGATTTATCAAAGAAGATCACCGGGGTGGCATAGTGGCCGCTCTCCGTAAGGGAGACCCTTCCCAGAAAGGCTTCTCGCACAAGCTTTTCCCAAGTTATGTCTGTTGGTGTTCCATTCATGAAGATCTTTTCTTCATGCAATACAACCTCTCCGGGGCTGCAGCCGAGCATTTGTCCGGCAACCTCCCTGAGCCTGTATTTCAGCTTGTCACATGCTATCAGCAACGCGTTTCCGTTCAGGTCAGCCCCCGAACTTGCGGCTGTGGGCGATGTGTTCGCCACCCGGGTTGTGTTTGTTGTTTCGATCTTTACTCTTGCCTGATCAATGGAAAAAACACCCGCTGCAACCTGTGCCAGCTTAACGTTGACTCCCTGCCCCATCTCCACCGCACCGGTGCTGATGCCTATGCTGCCGTCCTGGTAGATGTGAACCAGTGCTCGTGCGTGGTTCATTGATGTGTTGGTGAAGGAAATTCCGAAACAGACAGGCATAAGGGCCATGCCCTTACGGTATATCGTGTTCCTGCTGTTGAAATCGGCGATCTCCTTTTCAATCTGCTCAATCCTGAATTCCCTGTCGAGTTCCTCAAAGCATTTACCGATGTTCACATCAAGGGCGACCTGGCCGTACTGGAACACATCATTATCTTTAAGGAAGTTAGCCTGCTGGATGATGCGGGCCGGGACCTTCATTTCTTCAGCTGCCTTGGCTATGGCGGCTTCGATCACGAACATACCCTGCGGTGCCCCGAAGCCCCTGAAGGCGGTGTTGGGGGGAAGGTTGGTCCGGCAGCTGTGAACGGTGACCTCGGTGTTGGGAATGAAGTAGGCATTGGTCGTGTGCAAAAGCGTGCGCTCCATGATTGCCGGCGAAAGGTCTGCAGCGGCCCCGCCGTTCTGGTACATCACGGCACTGTAGGCCTTTATCCTGTAATCCTTTGTGAGCCCAATCCGGTAGTCGGCACTGTAGGGGTGACGTTTCCCCGTCATTCGCATATCGTCACCGCGGCTGAGGGTGATCTTCACCGGACGCTGCAGCAGCGATGATGACAGGGCAGCCATGACGGCCACGAAGGTGGCCTGGTCCTCCTTGCCGCCGAAGGCCCCTCCCAGTCGCGCCACATCCACCTCCACACGGTTCATGGGGAGCGCGAGGACCCTGGCGGCTATCCTCTGCACGAGCGTCGGGCTTTGGGTTGATGAGTGTATCCTGATTGAACCGTTATCGGCCGGGTAGGAGTAGGCTCCCTGGGTCTCGATATAGAGATGCTCCTGTGCACCGCAGTCGGCCCTGCCTTCCACGATATAGTCGCACTCGTTCCATGTGGCTGCCACATCACCCATACGGAAGGTGCGCGAGGGGATGAGCAGATGCCCCTTCTCCGCTGCCATGCGGGGATCAGTGACAGGCTCCAGTTCGTTGACAGTGATTTTGATCAGCCTCGCCGCTTTCCTTGCATTATGTTCATTGTCAGCGATAACCAGGGCTACGGGCTGGCCGCGGTAATGCACCTCATCCTCAGCAAGGAGGGTCTCATCAGAGATAATCCCGCCGATATCGTTTTTCCCGGTGATATCACTGTGAGTAAAGATCCTGTGAACACCCGGTGAGGTGAGAGCCCCGGAAAGGTCAACGTCAGATATTTTACCGTGAGCTGCGGGGGAGCCGACGATGACACCGTAAAGAGTGTTCTTCAGAACCGGTATGTCATCAAGGTACTGTGATCTCCCGGTTGAGTGGTTTATTGCCTCCGGGTTGCTCATAGCCAGTCAATGCTAAGTTTTATCCTTTCAGGGAAGAGCTTCAGGAAGTGGGCAATAAGAAGCTGGCGCAGGAGCAGCCTCTTGTACCCGGCACTGCCCCTGGCATCGCTGATGGGAGAAATCTCTTCCTGCATTATCCCGTTTGCCTGCAAAACGATGTCTGCGGAGATGGGCCGGCCGGTCAGAAAGGCGACTGTTTTTGCCAGATACAAGGGAACAGGGCTCACCCCGCCGGCGGAGAGGTGGCATTCAGCAACGGTGTCACCGGTCACGCGGATATGTATTGCGCTGTTCACGCCGGCTATGTCAAGGTGGGTTCTGCGGCTTACCTTCTCAAAGCTGAACAGTGCCGGTTCAGGATGATAATCGAACGAGACATCCCTTATGAATTCCTCCGGGGAGAGATCAAGCTTTTTGTATCCCAGGAAGAGGTTACGCAGTGGGAGTGTCCTGATTTTTTGAGCACCCTCGATTGTCACATCGGCATTGAGTGCCAGCAATATTATTGATATATCTCCTATGGGTGAGGCGTTGACAATGTTTCCGGCTATGGTGGCCATGTTCCTTACGGGTTCGGATGCAATGAGCCGGATGTAGGCGGATATCTCCGGAATATATTGTTTAAGTTCTTGAGATTCCCCTGCTTCGCTGATCGTCACTGAGGCACCGATGATACATCTTCCGCCTTCGACCTTTATTCCTTTAAGATCTTTTCTTTCACTTAATGTGACTATCTCCGATTCCGCAAGTGCGTCAGGCCTCTGCACCATAAGGTCGGTGCCCCCGGCAATTCTTAACCTCATCCCGTGCTCCTCCGGGGGCGCAGGGGGCTCCGGGGGTTTTGGGGGTTCCGGAGGCTCCGGGGGTTGCGGGGGTTGCGGGGTGCGAATTTCCGGGGAAGCCGGTTGTTCAGGGATTTTCGGGATTTCCGGTGTAGCCGGGATTGCGGGTATTGCCGCAAGTCTTTCAGGTATTGTCAGGAAGTATTCAGGAAGCTGTTTCCGCTCAACAAGCCATCTTACAGGACCTGTTATTTCCTTGTCAGTGAGTGATGCGGCAATGGCTTCTGCCGCTCTTTCGATCGATTTGTAACCCGTGCACCTGCATATGTTGCCGCCTGTCGCTTCAATTGCAGATTCCCCTGTTGTTTTCCTGCCTGTAGCGCTTTCAGCAACAAGTGACATTACTATGCCGGGGGTGCAGAATCCGCACTGGATGGCTCCATTGTCAACCAGCGCACTTTGCACGTGGGACAGATGTCCTGTGTTGATCCCTTCTATGGTTACAATATGTTTTCCATGAGCATTGCCGAGCGGCATCAGGCATGAGACGACGCTCCTGTAGGTGACAGTAGTGCCGGTCAACGTGCCGGCAAGGACCGTGCAAGCTCCGCAGTCGCCCTCACGGCACCCTGTTTTGGTGCCTGTGAGGCCCATGTCATACCTTATGAAATCGAGCAACGATGACCCTGATGGCTTGCCGGTGCTGACCTGCTCGTTATTAAGGATGAATGTTACCATGCACAAATATAATTCAAACAGGATTTATTATAACTTTGATTTCCCTCATATAAACCGGTATTATGGAAAATATCTATCAGAAAATCAATGACCTCTCAGAGAAATACAGCGATTACACGGCAAACAATCTTTCGAAGCTTGTAAAGATCAAATCATTAACCGCCCGGGAAAAGGATGTGCAGCTTGAGCTGAAGCACCAGATGGAGGAGGCAGGGTTTGATGAGGTTTTCATCGATGGACTGGGTAATGTCATTGGAAGAATAGGAGACGGGAAGAAGATACTGGCTATTGACGGCCATATGGATACGGTTGACATTGGCGCTGCGCAAAACTGGAGCTTTGACCCGCTTGGCGGAGAGATACGCGACGGGTTTTTGCACGGCCGCGGCTCCGTTGACCAGAAGGGCGGCCCGGCAGCCTTTGTTACGGCAGGGAGGATACTGAAGGAACTCGGTTTTGACAGGGACCTTACTGTATATTTTACCGGCAGCGTGATGGAGGAGGACTGCGACGGGTTGTGCTGGAAGTATATCATTGAGGAGGATAAGATCAGGCCTGACCTGGTAGTCCTGACCGAACCCACGAACCTGGGACTTTACCGTGGTCAGAGGGGAAGGATGGAAATGCAGGTCCATTTCAACGGCAGGTCGTCACACGGCTCTGCCCCGGAACGGGGGGTGAATGCCATATACATGGCCTCACGGGCGGCCCTGGAGATCGAGAAGCTGAACGATAGACTTGCCCCGGATGCCTTCCTGGGCAAGGGAAGCATAACAGTTACGGAAATTATCTCCCAGAGCCCTTCGCTCTGCGCCGTTTCAGACTATGCCCGGATACACCTCGACAGGCGATTGACGACAGGAGAGACCAGTGAGAGCGCCGTGAAGGAGATAGAGGGGATTGTCAAAGGGATGAATGCGAAGGTTGAACTGCTCTCTTACTCAGAGAAGGCCTATACGGGATTGGAGTACGGCATGGACAAATACTATCCTACCTGGACGGTGCCGGAAGAACATGAAGCGGTACAGAGTGGAATAAAGGCCTTCACCGGCCTCTTTGGAAGAAGTCCGGTGGTTGACAAGTGGACCTTCTCCACAAACGGTATCATGACCTGCGGGATATACGGCATACCAACTATCGGTTTTGGGCCGGGGAATGAGGTGCTGGCTCATGCTCCGGATGAAAAGGTACCGGTAAGTGATCTTGTGGCGGCTTCAGCATTTTATGCAGCCCTGGTTTTCGAGATAGCCGGGTAACGCATCAGGAGATTGAACAGTTAAAGGTGAAATATGAGCAAGGACAAGAAAGTGGCGGATCTGGAAGCGAGGATTGATGGCATAAAACAGCTGAGACCCTCATTGCACGGACATGATTTCCTTCTTACATGGGAGAAGAGCGATGCTGACCTTGAAACGGTACTGGAGGTTGCCTCGGTGCTGAAGGAGATGCGTGCGGCTAACATTTCTCCAAGGGTATTTGATTCCGGACTGGCAATTTCGAACTTCAGGGATAACTCCACCCGCACTCGATTCTCCTTTGCCTCGGCAAGCAACCTCCTTGGACTTGCCGTGCAGGATCTTGATGAGGAGAAGTCGCAGATAGCCCACGGCGAGACAGTGCGGGAGACTGCAAACATGATATCGTTCATGTCTGATTTCATCGGGATACGTGATGACATCTTCCTCGGTGAGGGGAACAAATATATGCGCGAGGTAGGCGCTGCCCTTGACGAGGGATATGAAAAGGGTGTCCTGCCTGTGCGTCCGGGTATCGTGAACCTGCAGTGCGACATGGACCATCCCACACAGTCGATGGCCGACCTGATGCACCTTCTGTCGGTCTTTGGTTCAGCCGGAAACCTGAGAGGAAAGAAGCTGGTGATGAGCTGGGCCTACTCGCCAAGCTACGGAAAGCCTATGTCGGTGCCGCAGGGTATCATAGCTCTGATGTCACGTTTCGGAATGAATATCGAGCTGGCTTATCCTGAGGGATATAATCTGATTCCCGGAATAGTGGAACAGGCCGGGAAGAACGCACTTGCCAGCGGAGGCTCGTTCCGCGTGAGCCACTCGATGGAGGAGGCAATGAGGGATGCGGATATCGTTTATCCCAAAAGCTGGGCGCCATACCATATCATGCAGCAGAGGACGGAGCTTCTGCAGAAAGCCGACAGGAGCGGGTTGAAGGAGCTGGAACAGGTATGTCTTGCCAATAATGCGAAATTCAAAGACTGGGAATTTGATGATGACAAGCTGAAACTGACCAGGAACGGCAGTGCCCTTTACATGCACTGCCTGCCGGCTGACATCAGCGGTGTGTCATGCGAAAGGGGAGAGGTCAGCGCATCAGCTTTTGAACGGTACAGGATTGAGACGTACCGGGAGGCGGGATTTAAGCCATACGTCATAGCAGCCATGATGCTCACAAACAGGTTTGAGAATCCGGGAGAAATCCTTTCGGAGATATTGCAGCGGAACCGCAGGCGCGTCGGAATGAGCTGACATAATACAAGAGATAGATCCCTGCTGCTTCGGAGGCTTTTGCAGGCCCTCACTCAAGCATCCGGACCAAGTATCTATCTGGAAAAATATGGCCATTCGTACAGAAAACATGTATGCCCGAAGTGACCTGGTCAGTCGCCGGGGAAAGGCATTTGCCAGGCGAACCATGGTCAATCAAATGGACAATATATTTGCCTTCCGGCGTCTGTTAAATAGTGCGGAACAGGAACTTGCCGGGACTTACTCCTGATACCAGGCTTCCGTTTTCAATCACCACTTTACCGCTCCTGATAACATACTCCGCCCGGCCCTTTACGTGAATACCCTCGTATATGTTGATATCACAGTTCATGTGGTGACTCTTCACCGAGATGATGCTCTCCGGCTCCGGATTCCAAATCACAATGTCAGCATCTGAACCTTCCATCAATACTCCTTTTCGAGGTGATATACCAAATATCTCAGAAGGTTTGGAGGAGACTAAGTTAACCATCTGGTTAAAAGTTAACCGTTTGGTTAATAAGCCATATGTATATAGCAGAGACAGCCGGTGTTCAACTCCTCCTGCTCCACCCGGGATCTTTCTGAAGTCATCCAGGCCTGCCTTCTTCTGTGCCATGGTAAATGGACAGTGGTCGGTGCCAACGGTACTCAGTGTTCCGTCGGCCAGGGCCTCCCAGAGAGCATTGTTGTCATAAGTTGTCCTGAGAGGAGGACTAATGACATACGGAGCGGTCTGTCCGAAGGTTCCAATATACTTTGCGTCGTCCAGAAGGAGGTACTGGGGACAGGTCTCTCCATACACGGTTTGTCCTTTCGAACGGGCCAGTCTGATATGCAGCAGTGATTCCTCTGATGAGACATGAACAATGTAGAGCGGACAGTCTGATTTTGCTGCCAGCCCGATGGCCTCTTTCACGGCGGCTGCTTCAAGCTGTGAAGGCCTTGAAAGCGCATGATAGTATGGACTGGTATGATTGTCGCTGTAATACTTGTCCCTTAGGACTTCAATCTTATCTCCCTCTTCGCAGTGCACGGTAACAATACCGCCGGCTTTCCCCACAGCCGTCATTACTTTAAAAAGATCTGCATCGTCAAGGCCTATTGTCTTTTGGTAGGCCATGTATACCTTGAATGAGGTAACCCCCATTCTGATGCATTCATTGATTTCATCCGCGGTGCTGTTTCTCCATTCAACCGGACTGACATGAAAGGAGTAATCGGTCATTGAGTTTTCGGCCTCGCGCATTCTCTTTTCCAGGGCGTGCGGAAGGGATTCCCCCCTGTCGGGTGTCACAAAATCGATGAAGGTGGTTGTTCCACCGAAGAGTGCTGCACGGCCTCCGGTCAGGAAGTCATCCGATGAGTAACCGGCGGCTATAGGAAGGTGCATGTGCACATGCGGATCAACGCTGCCGGGAAGGATGTACATCCCTGTTGCATCAATCACCGAGTCTGCACCTGAATTTCCGGTGACATGTCCAATATGGGAGATCCTGCCTTCTTCGGTCAGTACATCTGCCGGTAAGGAACCTGCAGAATTGACAACTGTGCCGTTTTTGATAAGTATGCTCATACCGGGTTGGCAGGACGTTTCTACCGTAAAGAAATGAAATTAATCGTGAAGTGAGACGTGTAATTAAATCCAAACCAAGTCAGGCAATTTCATTTATGGATAAAAGAGGTACTTTTACAGGACCATTCTATTAAGGGCTAACTATGCATACAAAGGCGAAGAAATATATCTGTCTGCTCCCGGCTTTTCTCATGCTTGTCGTTTTGACCGGCTGTCAGAAAGAGCCGCAGATGACAAAGGAGGAATATGTTCAGCATGTGGTTGAGCAGGTGAGGGCTGACAGTCTTGAGTCATACGTCAGGTGGATGGAGGGATTGGGTACGAGGTTTGCCCTGGCTGACAACAACAGGGCGGTAGCCGTACAGATCAGAAACCGGTTTATTGAGTTTGGCTACCCTTCTGCAAGGCTTGATTCATTCTATCTGACGAGAACATTCCGGACGATAACCTATTCAAAATGGCAGTACAATGTAATTGCATCTATTGATGGCAGGGAGCAAGACAGCATCAGCATTGTGGGTGCTCATTATGATAATTATTCAGCGGACAGTGATCCCTTTACACTTGCGCCCGGCGCCAATGATAATGCTTCAGGGGTGGCTGCAGTAATGGAGATAGCCCGCATCATCAGGAAAGAGAGGTTCAGGCCGAAGCATACGATCAGGTTCGTAGCCTTTGCGGCAGAAGAGCTGGGACTTCATGGCAGCCTGTACCAGGCCGGTAAAGACGCAGCAGCAGGCAACAAGATAACGATGATGATCAATTATGACATGATATCCTACCTGGCGGACCCCTCAGGAACCCCATGGCTTGTCAATATCATTCACTATGACAATTCAGAGGCGCTAAGGAACGAAGCGGCGGAGTTGTGTGCGGTCAACAGCACCCTGGCGCCCTATTCGGACAACACAAGTTATAATCGCAGCGACAGCTATGCATATTTCCTGAACGGCTTCAAGGCTCTGTTCTTTCATCAGAGTGACATCGAGAGCACCTATCACACCACCGGTGACCGGACATCAGTTTGTAACTTTGATTACTGCAGGGAGATCGTGAAAGCCTCCTTTGCCCTTGTAGTTGATAAAAACTACTGAAGGTAGTGGTACCAGAGAACAACCTCAGGGTTTTACACTTGAGTTAGCGGTGTTCGGGTTGCTCCCTTTGCGATGGTATGGCAAGTTGGCATAATTATTGGCAAATTGGTGTAAATACAATATTGATTATCTTTGTTAAAAGCATGAACTATCATGACAACAATTGAATTAAAGAAGCAACTCATACACAGGATATCAGAAATTGAGGATGCAAGTTTTTTGAAGGCATTAAAAACCATTCTTGATTCAAAAGCAAATGAAGGAATACTTAATCTGACGGCTGAACAAAAGGACGAAATAATTGCCTCCCGTGAAGATGTTGAGAAAGGGCTTGTAATTGATAATGCGTTGCTAGATAAAGAAATCATAGCATGGCTAAACGCAAGATAGTCTGGTCTAGAAGAGCTCAAATTAAACTGTCAGATATTCTTCAATACTACACTGAAAGAAATGGTAGTAAGGCCTATTCAGTGAAACTTTATGCTCAAATTTCAAAGGCTGTCAAACTCCTGGAAAAGCAACCAAAGATTGGGCACAAGTCGGATTTTGAGTCTGTGCGCGGCCTTATAATTCAATCGTATATAATCTTTTATGAGAACTTCCCGGATAAAATATTAATTCATTCCATCTGGGATTGTAAGCAGAATCCCGACGACCTTAAAATCAAATAATTCAACTATTTCAAACAGGTCGATATATGAAATTGCCTTCTGTACCGCGAGATTCTTCTGGATTATTTTTCTCTATCATCAGCATTAGTATCTGCCTTCTCTTATTTGGTCAATGCAGTAATGAACCGATTGTAGAATACTCTTTAGATTCCTTTCTGGATAACATCGAGATTGATTCTACAGACACTTTTCAGGTTAATGTGTGTGACATTATTGAGGCAAGGTGGGATTCCATATTAGTAATTAAACCATATGCACCCGTATCAAAGCAATTGGTTTTAAGAGACCTGAAGAATTACAGTCGTATCAAATCCAGAATCAAGGATATCAGACAAACCGATTTCTATAGCTATCTGGTTTTTGTCAGAGATAATAAAGCAATCGGGTTTAGCCGGGTAAACCGTGGGCCAGTGGATTTCGTGTATCTGCCTGTTACTGATAACCGCAGTCCAAGCGTCGCAGTTTTGAGTAAAACAAATTGTGCCAGATTGTATATGAAGAGAAATGGAGTTTTGTTCATTGTAAAATGACCAATTATTACCGGCACAAAAACAATGCTAACTCACACATTTACAGTGTGGGACGTACTGGATTCGAACCAGTGACCTCTTGCGTGTGAAGCAAGCGCTCTAAACCGACTGAGCTAACGTCCCGGGGAGGTGCAAAGATATAAAAAATCCGCCCAGACAAATTCCTTTGAGGTTGGTGACGCAGAAATTCAGGCTGCCCGCTGTTCTACAATACTTGAAGCGCTACGCGCTATGGGCTATTCTGGCATACCGGCTCTACAATACTTGAAGCGCTACGCGCTATGGGCTATTCTGGCATACCGGCTCTACAATACTTGAAGCGCTACGCGCTATGGGCTATTCTGGCATACCGGCTCTACAATACTTGAAGCGCTACGCGCTATGGGCTATTCTGGCATACTGGCTCTACAATACCTGAAGCGCTACGCGCTATGGGCTATTCTGGCATACCGGCTCTACAATACTTGAAGCGCTACGCGCTAATTTTTGAATGTATGAAAAAATTATCTTTGCTTTGATGGCATCCCGCCTGAAAAGTCCATGGAACAAAATCCAGCAACGGAAAAGCATAAGAAGAAACCCTTTGGCCTGATCCTCCACCTTCATCCCCGGGAAGGTGAAGGAGTCAACGCTGCGATTTACCCTTACCTTCGGGCTTGGCGGAATGGCCGCATTGCTCGTTGTGATACAGGTGGTCACCGGGCTGCTGCTGAAATTTCACTACGAACCTTCACCGGAGAATGCCTATAACTCGATACTTAACCTCCAGGAGAGCCTGCTCTTCGGGAAAATGCTCCGCAACATCCATCACTGGAGCGCCATAGCCCTGGTATGGATAGCCTTCCTGCATATGCTCCGCGTCATCTTCACAGGGGCATACCGCAAACCAAGGCATGCCTCATGGATATTCGGCCTGGCCCTGCTGATACTGGTGGTACTGTCTAATTTCACGGGATACCTGCTGCCCTGGGACCAGCTCTCATACTGGGCCGTTACAGTCAGCACCAGCCTCCTCTCATATGTACCCCTCGCTGGTGACCTCCTCCGCGAGACGCTCCTGGGAGGCAAGGAGGTGGGACAACCGACACTCACCAACTTCTTTAATCTTCACACAGGTGTGATACCGTTACTGATGATAATCCTGATGGGTTATCACTTCTGGAGGATACGCAAAGCAGGAGGTGTCATCGTGTCAGATAGAGACAGCGATAGTCCGATGGTAGACACAAGGCCCCACCTTGTCAACCGGGAGTTTGTTGTTGCCATAGCACTTCTCGCAGCCATCTTCCTTCTCAGCAGCCTCCTTGATGCGCCTCTCCGTGAGAGGGCGAACCCCTCATTCAGTCCCAACCCCGCCAAGGCGCCGTGGTACTTCATGGGACTGCAGGAGCTGCTGATACACTTTCATCCCTTCTTTGCCGTTGTCGTGATTCCGGTGACGGTGCTGGCGGCAGCGGTGTGGCTTCCATACTTAAAACATGACGATACGAACCAGGGCATATGGTTCCTCTCAGAGCGCGGGGTCAGATCGGCGAAATTCTCTCTCACAGCAGGAGCCCTCTTCACCGTTCTGTTCATCGGGCTCAGCGAGCTGCTGCCTGACCCGGAGGTGCTGCTGCCTGCTGTGCATCCGCTGATAACAACAGGATTGATTCCGTTCCTGGTACTGGCCTTAACCATGTGGCTGTTCATTAAAATCATCCGGGAGAGGCTTACTCTTAACCGGTCCGAGCTGATACAGTCGGTCATTGTGCTGATGATTGCTTCATACACCATCCTGACACTTGCAGGGATTTTCTTCAGGGGAGAGGGAATGAACCTGATGTGGCCCTGGCAGGTTTGATTGTGATACAGAAAGATGAAGATGAACAAAAATAATGCGGCGGCCGGGAGAGCACCGGAGGAGGGGAGGCGGAACTTCCTTAAGAAAGTCTGGAAGGTCCTTGGGCTGGTGGCTGCGGCAGAACTCCTTTTCTTCCTTTTCAGTTTGCTCAAACCAACCAGAGAGATAAACAAAAGCAAGCCCGGTTCAACAATCAGGTTCATTGGCAATGTTGAAGAGTTCGCCCCCGGATCAGTCACTCCCGACAGGATTAACAGGATTTACATTGTGCGAGAAAATGACGGCGGGTTCCTGGCACTTTCGATCATATGTCCGCACCTTGGCTGTTCGGTGCTCTGGGATGAAACAAGGAGACAGTTTGACTGCCCCTGCCATTCGTCGGCGTTTGATCAGCATGGAGTTGTACTGAGCTCCCCGGCCCCGAGGCCACTCGATTATTATCCGGTAATAATTGCCGAAGGGAAGGTTACTGTAGACCTCACACAGAAGGCAAAAAGGAAAAAGTTTGAACCGAGACAGATGACCTATGCCGTATAAGGGTATAACCAGAGGGATGGGTTCCTGGAAGAAGACGGGGTTCGTGGCAACGGTCATTTTTGTTGCGGCGTTTCCCCTTTACCTGGCGAGAACGGCCCTTGAGCAGGAGAATGCCGGGGTGACGGAAGGACCCTTTTTTGTCGGACGCAATGCCTGCATCGAGTGCCATAAGAGAGAGGATGACCTCTGGATCGGGTCGCATCATGACCTGGCCATGGACACCGCCACTGCCAATACTGTCCTTGGTGACTTCAACAATCATGAATTCCGGCAGAGGGGCAGGGTTCACCGTATGTTCCGCAGAGATGGGCGCTTCTATATAAACACCCCGGGGCCGACGGGAGAGAATGAGGATTTTCAGATAGCCTATACATTCGGATATACACCGTTGCAGCAGTATCTGGTGCAGTTTGATGGAGGACGGCTGCAGTGCCTGCCGGTGGCATGGGACACTGAGAAGGGAAAGTGGTTCCACCTGGGTGACACCGTGTACGTAGACGAGGACATTGACCCCGGCAACTGGCTGTACTGGACCAACCAGGCCCAGAACTGGAACGGCATGTGTGCCGACTGCCACTCCACCAACCTGAAGAAAAATTACGATCCGGTAACCAAAACCTACAACACCACATGGTCGGAGATAGATGTCAGCTGTGAGGCATGCCACGGTCCCGCGTCAGAGCACATCACCTGGTCGAATTTGCCCGAAGGTTCCAGACCAATGGATGTCAATACAGGCCTGGTGGTGCGGACCAGCGGACTCAGCAACGTGGAGCTGCTCAATGTGTGCGCCCGCTGTCACTCGCGCCGGGCCATCCTCGGGGATTATGCAGACGACAACAGCGACCTGCTGAACTACATGATCCCGACCCTGACGATGCAACCGATCTACTATGCTGACGGCCAGATCCTGGATGAGGATTATGAATTCGGCTCGTTCACCCAGAGCAGGATGTTCGCTGAGGAGGTGATGTGCAGCGACTGTCATGACTCACACTCAGCCAGAACCATTGAGCCTGACAACAGGCTGTGCCTCCAGTGTCACCGGCCGGATATCTATGACACACCGCTACATCATTTTCATAAAATGGATCCGGGAAGTGGCATGGGGCAACCGGGATACGGGGAGAATACCAGCGGCGGACAATTATCAGCCAGAGGAACGCCGGAGCAGCGGGGGAGTATCGGCACCAACAGGCTGATAAACCGCGGAGAACCTGAGTATGTTGAGGGAACCGGAGCCCAGTGTGTGAATTGTCATATGATGGGCAGATACTATATGGGCAATGACTACAGGCGTGACCATAGTTTCAGGATACCGCGCCCGGACCTGACACAGAGCATCGGCACACCAAATGCCTGCAACGACTGTCACAAGGACAAGACCACGGCATGGTCACAGAGCTATATTGAGAAGTGGTACGGTGAGAGAAAGCGTCCCCATTACGGTGTAACCTTTGCTGCTGCAGAGAAGGGTGAACACAAAGTGGTACCCGATCTGATTCAATATGCTGAGAATGAGCTGTTCCCCCTTATGGTCAGGGCCACGGCGGTAAGTTTCCTGGGCCGGCTGAACACGGCGGAGAGCAACCGAGCCGTCGAGCGGGCGCTGACAGACCCGGCATCGCTGGTGAGGCATACGGCTGTCATGAGTTATAATCCCTCCGATGCCGTCTCGTACGAGAAGCTCATGCTGCCTCTGCTGAATGACCCTGTGAAGGGCATCCGCGCCGAGGCAGGCATCAGGCTTTCAGAGGTGCAGGAGGCGCAGCTGAGCCCGGCCGCAAGAAAGGCAAGAAGGGCGGCCCTTGACGAATACCGTGCAATAAACACCTATACGTCGGACTTTCCGGGAGGATTATTTAACCTCGGATTGATGTATGCCAATACAGGGCAGCCAGACAAGGCGGCGGAATATTACAGGGAAGCGCTCAGAACAGACGGGTTGTTCTATATGGCAAAGGTGAACCTGGCCACAATATATGCAGGGCAGGGCAAGCATGAAGAGGCGGAGAAACTGCTGCGCCAGGTGCTCAGTGAGAATCCTGAGATCAGCGAGATAAACACATCCCTCGCCCTGCTGCTGGCTGAGCGAGGGAGGTACGAAGAGAGCAGACAGTTCTTCATGAAGGCTGCGGCGCTGATGCCGGAGCAGACGAGGATTTTTTACAACCTGGGGCTGCTGGAGAATGCCATAGGTAACACCGCGAAGGCAGAGGAGTACCTGTTGAAAACGCTGGCCAGGGAACCCGGCAACTATGACTATATCTACGCCCTGGCGACATTCTATCTCGAACACGGGCAAAAAAGCAAGGCTCTGACATATGCCAGGCAGCTTGCTGAAAAATTCCCTTCTGATCCGGCAGGGAGACAACTGATTGATGCAGCGGGGAAGTAGGGATGTGCATCAGACACATCCACGCAGGCAGGCAGCTTATTGACGCTGCCGGCAAGTAAGCCCACTGAATGCTGACAAATGCATCAAAGAAACAGAGACGCACGAATTGCGCGTCTCTGACATGTTACCTGTTATCTGTCAACCGGGTATGGCTTATGTTGCGGCCATTGACGCGGCTCGTCGGTTATCTTCTTCATCACCACCTCAACGGCCTTCATCAGCTGTGTGTCATACCCTTCGGCATATTTCCGCGAGTCAATATCTATGATGATATCAGGCGTCACGCCTTCGTTCTCCACAACCCACTCTCCCTTTTCATTGTAGATGCGGTAATCGGGTGCGGTCAGAGTCCCACCGTCCATCAGCTCAATGAACATCGATACTCCTACCAGTCCGCCCCATGTACGGGTGCCGATTATCGGACCCATGCCGAACCAGCGGAACTCATACGGCAGCTCATCGCCTCCGGATCCGGCATACCTGTTGGTAAGCAGTGCCATATGCGCATCGACGGCAAGATGGGGAATGGGCTGGTCTGCCGACTGCCTGCGTGTCCAGAAGGCATGAGGCTTCTTCTGCAGACGCTGCAGGAATATCTCGGGATCAAGACCCCCGCCGTTAAAACGGCCGTCAATGATCAGCCCCTCTTTCTTTGTCTGAGAGTAGAAATACCTCGGGAAATCGGTAGCCGAACCGTTCCAGGTATCAGGCAGGTAAATATATCCGATCTTTCCACCGGAAGCCTTGTCCACTGCTTTACGGTTCGACTCCAGCCAGTCCATATAGCGGAAGCTGTTTTCAGAGCTTGCTGGCACTACAATGACCTCACGGGCACCTGTCAGCGACGGTTTTGAGTTCACGGTCAGGGTAACCTGTTTCCCGGCCAGCCCGACGAAATAGCTGTAGATCTCCCTGTCAGCCTTTACCTCGGTATTATTGACCCTGAGCAGGTAGTCGCCCCCGGCAATATTAACGCCCGGTTTGGCCAGTGGCGGCCATGCTTCGCGCGACCAGTCCTTCTCCATGAAAATCTTTTTAAAACGGTACAGGTTATTCTGGCTGTCAATGCTGTAGTCAGCACCCAGCATCCCGATGTTCAAAGGTTCGGTGCGCCGTTTGCTGTCTCCGCCGTACACATATGTGTGTGATGTGTTCAGCTCGGCGATCATCTCACCTATTATGAAGGTGAGATCCTGCCGGCATGATGCCCTGTCGGCCAGCTTCCCGTACTTCTCTCTCAGGAGATTCCAATCCTGCCCGTGCATACCCGGCTCATAGTAATAGTCGCGCTCCATGCGCCATGCCTCGTTGAATATCTGTTTCCACTCGCTGACGGGATCGTACCAAACCTTCAGGTCCGACAATTTAAGGGGTGTAGGAGTTCCTCCCGATGAGGAGAGCAGTGATACGGTGCCGCTTTTGGTGAAGACAATGGTTCCTCCGTCGGCTGAAAGCCTGTAATCATCTATACCTTCGGTCAGTGAAGTCTCCTTCTTCGTCTGGAAGGAGTAGGAGTAGAGTGTCATCGGACCTCGGTTTGCCACCTCGAAGCGGTTGAAGTTTCCTTCGTCGCCATTAAGGTAGAATAACGATGTCCCGCTTACCGAAAGGTTGCGGTAGTTGCCTTTTCCGAGGGGCAACGCCTCGGTGCGGGCGGTTATACCATCAAGATCGATGCGTACTGTAACCGGTGCCTCGCTTTTGGGGGCCGCTTCAGCGGGTTTTTCCTCATCACTTTTAAATGGAAGGATTGATTTGCCATCTTTCTTAAGGGTAATTGCATATATACCGGCTATCTTCCGGTAGACCATCTCCCACTCCAGGTCGTCGTAGGTTGGCTCGAACCTGCGGTTTGAGATGAATACCAGATGCTCACCGTCTTTTGTGAAGACAGGATTGAAATCGTGGAAAAGACCGTTGCTGAGGGAGTTTATTGTTTTGTTTTCAAGGCTGTAGACATAGAGCTGGTACATATATGCTTCATTCATTCTTGAGTACACAATGAACCTGCTGTCAGGCGACCATGAGTAGTCAAAGATCGATTTCAGGTCAAGGGAGACATCCACGTTTTCATACTCTTCCTTATCGACTTTAGTAATTGCTTTGGTGGCAACATCAATGAAGTAAAGCGTAAGGGTCTGATCGGTCCATCCGATCTTTTTGCTGTCAGGTGACCATTTAAGGGTATGGCGGTATCCATCTCTGTGGGAGGTAAGTTTCACCGGTTCCGCCTTGCCATCAGGACTGACGATATAAAGTTCATACTCTCCTGTCTTATCTGAGAAGTAAGCTATCCATTTCCCGTCAGGAGACCATACGGCGTCCTTGTCCCTGGCTCCCGATGAGTTTGTCAGGTTTCTTACAGGCCCCTCCTTTTCGGGAAGGGTGAAAATGTCGCCGCGTGCAACGATCAGTGCCCTTTTGCCTGAGGGAGAGATGTCGGCACGGGTGATATTCCTGCTCATGTCCTTCATGAACGGCCTGGTCTCCTCCATGTCATTGGGGATGCTTACCTGGATCTTTGCCGTGGTGTTGGAGGCCAGATCGAGCATCCAGATGTCACCTCCCAGTTCGTAGACAATTTTGTTACCGCCATAGTCCGGGTGCCGGACATCGAATTCAGTATGCCGTGTTACCTGTTCAATCTTACCACTGCCGGTGTCATATGACCAGATATTGAGCACCCTGTCGCGGTCAGAGTTGAAATAGATCTTGTCACCTATCCACATCGGCATCCTGTCGGAGCCGTCGTAGTTGCTGATGTTTGTCTCGATGTCGGTTTTAAGGTCATAGATATAGACCTCCTGTGCCCTGCCGCCCTTGTAGCGTTTCCATGTGGCATTGTCCTGTGCGTCCTTGTTGTAGGCTATCTTATTACCGTCGGGCGAGAAGCTCCCGCGGGCGGCATCGTACATGATCATCTCCTCAAGACCGGTGCCGTCGGGAGAGAGGAGATACATCTTCACATAGCGCGACGGGCTGTGCCGGCCTGATATGAACATGATCTTGTTTTTCGTACTGTTCCATCCTATTACTTCATCCATTCCGGGGTGGAAGGTCAGGCGGGTGATATCTCCTCCGTTGATGTTCATGACATAGACGTCGGCATTGCCGTCATACTCCCCGGTGAATGCAACGAGACTGCCGTCTGGTGAGATTTCAGGGTAGGTCTCACGGCCGTCGCTGAATGTCAGGCGCGTTGCGGTGCCGCCTTCAGCGGAGACTTTCCATAGATCACCGCCGCTGGCGAAGACGATGGTGTTCTCCTGTATATCAGGGTATTGCATAAAGGGATCCTGCGCGCTGGCGAGAATGAAGGGTGCCAGGCAAACCAGCAGGAGGGTAATCCTGAAAATGTTCCCTGCGCGGCCGGGAAGGTCATAGATGTTTTTCATACGTGTGTGTTATTAAGTGCTTACCATGAGAGGTAAAAATCAATTTCCGTTGATTGAATATCAAAGGTAGTTCAGTTAAGGATCAATTTCAATATCATCTGACATCTGGCCTTCAGTGGCCACATGATCCACGATAATCAAATAAAGATCATCCTGTCACCACATTCCACGGTCTGACCGACCATTCTGTGATCAGGCCGTTCTTCACATATGGATCGCGGCTGACGAAATCATGTGCAGCCTGCGGGGTGTCTCCCCTGAAGATCAGCACAGCGCCGTCAGCAGGCTCGGCCAGTGCCCCGGCCATCACCAGTCGTCCGTCAGAATGAAATTCTTCGACCAGCCCGAGGTGATCAGGGCGGAAAGGAGCACGGAGCCCAACATAGTTTTCAACCGTTTTGTAAAAGAGAATGTAATACATGACCTCTCTTGTTTTTCAATTACGATAAGAAATTTTCGATGCAACAAAGTAATAATAAAACAGATATATTTATCCTGCTTTAGACCTCAAATACTCCCATATCACTAAAGAATATGAATAAAGCATCAGGTACGGATTATACGAAGATCTTTGTAACTGTACTGAGAATGGCCATAGGATGGCATTTTCTGTACGAGGGGATTTCGAAGATTATTCTAAAGGATTGGAGTGCGTTTTCCTACCTCGCAAACTCCACAGGACCATTTTCAGGGTTTTATCACTGGCTCGCATCATCTGACGGTCTGTTGAGGGCTGTTGACCTGCTTAATGTTTATGGACTGATCATCATAGGCTTTGCCCTTGTCACCGGACTGCTTTCAAGGCCGGCATCGGTCTTCGGGGCGGTTCTGCTGGTGCTCTATTATTTTGCTTATCCGCCTTTCGGCGATTCATTGCTAAGTTCCGAAGAGGGACACCTCTATATCATTGACAGGAATTTTATTGAGGCAGCTGCCCTTATGGTTCTTGCCTTACTGAGGGAAAGAGGTTACGGCCTAGAAGCACTCATAAGGAATGCGAAGGCTAAGAAGGATTCAAAAACTGAGATACCTCACTCGGATTCCCGTCGTGAGGTGATAAGAAATCTGGCCTCAGTGCCATTTCTGGGGCTAATGGGATGGGGGGCAGTAAGCGCGAATAAAAAGTATGGCGTTGATGCCCTTTCCGGTGCAACAATTCAGATCAACCGGCAGGCTCTGGGAGAGCTTAAAGGTACACTGCCGAAAGGCAAAATTGGAAACCACGAGATAAGCAGGCTCATCATGGGAGGAAACCTGATAGGAGGATGGGCTCATGCACGTGACCTGCTGTATGTCAGCTCACTGTTCAAGGCATACAACAACGAAAGAAAGGTCTTCGAAACCCTCATTCTGGGCGAGAATGCTGGTATCAATACAATCAACATCGGTTTTCCGACCAACGCCCTCATGGCTAAATATAAGAGGAATACCGGCAGTAAGCTTAAAGTTATTTCTCATGTCGCTCCCAACATGGAGAACGGCGACTGGTATGAACAGATAAACCAGGCTATTGACCACGGTGCGGACATTCTTCAGGTACAGGGTAACTGGTGCGACTGGCTGGTCAGGGATAAAAAACCCGAGGTTATAGCTGCCATGCTTGAGAAAATAAGGTCACAGGGCTATACAGCAGGACTCGCAGCACATACGATCGATTCACTCATTTACTGTGAGCAGATGGGGATCATTCCGGATTACTACATGAAGGCGATGCATCACGATAATTACTGGTCTGCTCATCCTCGTGAGAACAGGATAGCGTTTGAGGTTGACGGCATGAAGTATGCAGATCACAATAAATTCCACGACAACATTTTTGACCTCTTCCCTGACCGCACAGTTGAGTTCATCAACAGGGTAAAAATCCCGGTAATGGGGTTCAAGGTGCTTGCGGCCGGGGCTATCACCCCTGAAGACGGCATAAGGTATGCCTTTGAGAACGGCGCTGACTTTGTCTGCCTTGGCATGTTCGATTTCCAGGTAATACAGGATATCAACATCTGCCTTGATGTCCTGTCAGATCTCAGCAAGCGCCGCAGGGAATTTTACGGGTGAGGATAATCTTAAAAATCATTCCTCACCCGCAATTATTACCGGTAAAAAACTGTTCTCAGATACCAGCCACCACCACATCATCAATCACCAGGCTGGGGAACCTTGACTGACTGTATATCCACGGATCATTGGCCACCTCCACAAGCCTGTTCCAGAAATTCATGTGGTTGTCGGCGATGTTCATTTCCGCTACGTTACGGACGAATTCTCCCTTTTCATACAGTTTTCCGATTATTCCAACTGAAAAGTCACCAGTTGTGGAATTGGAGTTGCCCCCTATATAATCGGTAACCACGATGCAGCGGTTGAGGTCCTTGATTATCTCACCGGTGCTTCTTGTCCCCGGGGGAATAATAATATTGGACATTGATCCTGAGGTTGGCTCCCAACCAAGTTTTCGACTGTAATACCAGTCGACAAGGAACTCATTAAGTACCCCTTCACTGATCAGGGTCCGTTTCCGGGCCGGGAAGCCATCATTGTCATAGTATCTTGAACCCAGTCCCCTCGGGATGAACGGATCATCAATAACGGAAAGGAACCTGCTTCCTATTGGCATTCCCTTCTTTTCCGCGAGGAACGATCTCTTCTGCTGAATATTACCGGCAGACATAGGGCCGACCAGGCCGTTCAGCACCCGTCCTGCTCCACGGTTCTCAAGGATTACAGGGATCTTTGTGGTGGCTATCTTTTTTCCACCCATAAGGTCAAGGGTTCTCCTTGCAGCTTCAGCACCCACCACCTCCATTGGCGGGAGATCGCTTTTATACCTGCAGCCAATGTAGTTATAACCGGCAGGACGGCGGTCCCCCTCATCCTGGGCAGTCATTGATGCGCCCACGTTGCAGTAGGTTCCGCGTGACGAACCTTCAAGACCGTTGCTCGTCTTCACAAATTCCTCATAAGACTCATCATACTCGCCTGCTTCCACTGAGATAACCCTGTCGCCTCCATTGGCGAGACATGCATTTTCAACTGCCTTTGCCATTGAGTGTCTCTCCTCCGGTGTAAGACTGCCGTAATCAGGGTCAGCAAGCTGCAGATCGGCCTGGGACCTTCCTTCATAATACTTCGGTTCAGGAAGGGTACGGAACGGATCCTCTTCCATGATGGCTGCATTTCCTACCAGGTCAGTGATAAAGGTCTCAAGTGTCTTGCTGCGGAAGTCAGGGGTTGACTGTGCCGCATAACGGTTATTGGCGAACACCTCAAGATAAAGTCCCTGTGTTGTGGCCTCCTTGATCACTTCCGGTTTGCGGTCACGGTAATTTATCTCTACTGCACGTCTCCTGGAGAGGCTGACCTTGCAGTCATTTGCCCCTGCCTTTAATGTCCGGCTGATTACCCAGTCGGCCAGTTCAGGGAAGCTCATCTGTTTTTCAGCTGCTTTAGTCATGACCTTCCTCCTTTCTGTTCTGTTCCACCTACTGTCAGCGATTTAACGAGGCATGTCGGCAAACCGAATGATACCGGTACTCCCTGTCCGTTCTTGCCACACTGTCCGGCTCCGCCTCTGCTCATCTCGAGATCATTTGCGGCCATTGTAATATTGGCGAGCATCTTCGGACCGTTGCCCATTATATTCACATCCTTTATCGGGGCTGTGAGTTTACCGTTTTCAATCAACCGACCCTGTGATACGTAGAATGCAAAGTCCCCCTCACCAATCTTTACCTGCCCGTTACTCACATCCTCCACATAAATGCCGTTTCCTGCGGCTTTAATCACATCCTCGATGGAGGCGTCACCGCCCAGCATGTAGGTATTGCGCATACGCGGCATAGGGTAGTTCATGAAGTCCTGCCTTCTTCCGTTGCCGGTGGGTTCAATTCCATAGTGTTTAGCTGAGATCCTGTCATGGATGTAACTTGTAAGTATCCCGTTTTCTACAAGTACGGTTTTCTTCCCGGGGGTGCCCTCATCATCCACGTTCAGGCTGCCGGCAAGGTTCATGTTGGTTCCGTCATCGACGATAGTCACAAATGGCTCCGCCACCTTCTTTCCAAGCATCGTACTATAGGTTGAAGTCTTCTTGCGGTTGAAGTCGGCTTCCATACCGTGTCCGATGGCCTCGTGAAGCAGGATACCGGTTATCCCGGGTCCAAGCACCACTGGCATCTCTCCTGCGGGAGGCTGAATGGCATCAAACAGCTTCAGGGCATTACTGACAGATTTAGAAGCTACCTCATTTATAACATCCTCGTTATAGAATGAGATGTCACGACGCCCGCCCAGGTTCCAGAAGGACTGTTCACGCCTGCCGTTTCTCTCGGCTACAACCGATGAATAGAGGAAGCCGCCGGGGATAATATCCTCCGCAATAACGCCGTCACTTGAGACAATGAGAATACGCTTGACAGTGCTCTGGAATCCGGCGTTCACCTTTACGATCTCCGGAGAGCCGGAAAAGCACTTCTCATTTATCTGTTGAAGCATTGGAAGCTTCAGGGCGGCAGGTATGCCGTCGAAGCTTTCAGGTACGGGATAATAGTTGCCCGGCTGGAGCCTGCTGAAAGATGAGGCAACCCCGGTTGCTGTCATATCACACAGTGATGCAGCCGTTGTCGCAGCAGACATCATTGACTCACCTGTAAGATCCTGGGTGTACCCGTATCCGATCTGGTCTCCCATGACGGTCCGGATTCCCACCCCAAGTGATATGTCACCGTAAGACTGGTTCACTTTCCCGTCCTCAAGGCCAAGATAGTTTGAGACGGTGTATTCAAAATAGAGATCAGCAAAATCACCACCTCGTGATAGTGCCTTTGCAAGCAGTTTGCTGCAGAGGGTCTCATCAATCCCGAATTCTCCAAGGAAGTAATTCCCGGATGACTTGCCATCCGTGAACCTGCATCCCTGAATTCCGGGAAGGAAAAACAGAGCTCCTCCCGCCAGGGCAGTGCCCCGGATGAATGTTCTTCTCGGAATAGGTTTCATTTTTTAATTTTAATTGGCACCACAAGTTATGAAATCCCCATGGAAACCACCCAGGGGTGTAAGGTTAATGTCATGTTAAGGACGGAGGGAAGTACTTTATTTTTTATTTAGCCACGAGGCAAATCGTCCGGAGGACGGCTGCAGTGCCTGCCGGTTGCATGGGACCAAAAGATTCTGGCCTGCTTCAAGGCTACTCTTGTTTTGCCTGACGGGCCATCACAATGAGTCCCGAGTCATGGAAATCCTTATTCTGCTGCCAGGAGGGCGATATCTTTTCCGTATACTGTCTCCTTCGGGTATTCATGCATGGATACCCTTATCATTGACAATGCCAGCTCCTCCATGGTATTGAAATAATCCGGGCTGAGTTTTCTGCCAATAGGAAAAAACCAGTTGATATAGTTGTAGAAGGCGTGGGCTTTCTTCTGCCCCTTATATGGTTTGATGAAGCCGGGACGGTAGCCGTATACCCTTTTGAAGGGCAGTTTCCTCAAGTCGTTTTCGGTCTTTCCCTTGATACGGGCCCATTCGACCTTGCCCTTTTCAGTACCGTCAGTACCTGCTCCGGCCAGGTAGATGAATACCATATCGCTGTTGATCCTGCTGACAGTTTCTCCGAAATGCATCGTCAGGTCATAGGTCACTTTGCGATATTTGTCCATTTTCATTCCCACTGACGATACCCCAAGGCAGAAGAAGCAGGCGTCATAACCTGCAAGCTGTGCAGCCACCGGAGAGAGATCATGGAAGTCCTCGTGGATGATCTCCTTCAGTTTTGGGTGAATGATGCCGAGCGGTTTCCTGTTGATGATCAGAACGTTGCTGACAGCCGGGTTTTCAAGGCATACAAGCAGCACGCCCTCACCGACCATTCCGGTTGCACCGGTGATAATGACTCTTAATCCTTGTTGCATAGCTGACAGTATTGATATCCGGAACAAATTAACAACAATATGACCTGATTGTGATGATCAGGCAAATATTTACCATGAAATCATTTTTGGAATTGATGAAAAGTTACTTTTACTGACTTATTTCAATAACCAGGAGAGGGGATAATCAACCCGGACCACCAAACAGATTAGTAATCATGCAGGAAACAGAATTCAGGGTTTACGGCTACCGCTGGGTTATGCTGAGTGTGTACATGCTTGCCATAACAATCAATCAGATAATGTGGATCACTTTTGCACCCATAACAATTGATGCAACGGGGTACTATGGTGTTTCCGACCTTAAGATCGGGATTCTTTCCATGTGTTTTATGATTGTTTACCTGGTTGTGTCTGTTCCTGCATCTTGGATAATAGATACTTACGGAATCCGCGCAGGAGTGGGGACCGGGGTTGTGCTTACCGGCATTTTCGGCATGATGAGGGGGCTTGTATCAGATAATTACAGTCTGCTTTTACTGGCGCAGATAGGAATTGCCACAGGTCAGCCGTTTCTTCTGAATTCAATTACCAAGGTTGCAGCACGATGGTTTCCCATGAAGGAGAGAGCAACAGCCTCGGGACTGGGCACCCTGGCCATGTATTTCGGTATCCTGGCGGGGATAAGTCTGACGCCTTTCCTGGCAAATGGTCACGGAATAGACGGGATGCTCTACATCTACGGGATCACTTCCCTGGTTATCGCTATGATCTTTTTCATCTTCGCCAGGGAGCGGCCACTCACGGCTCCGTGCCATCCGGACCAGGAGGAACGGGCTCTGGCTGTTGACGGAATGAAGCTTCTTTTCAGGAATAAGAATTTTCTGTGGCTAATGGTAATATTCTTTATCGGGTTGGGAGTATTCAATTCAGTTACAACATGGATTGAGAATATCCTGAGTCCCAGAGGCTTTTCTGCCGAACAGGCAGGGATTACCGGAGGTCTTATGATCATTGGGGGAATAGTGGGGGCCGTTGTCATGCCTTTACTGTCAGACCGATACAGGAAGAGAATACCGTTTATTATAATTGCCCTGGCGGGTGCAACGGCAGGTCTTGCAGGAGTAACCTACGCTACAAACTATGCCTTGTTGCTTTTCTCGGCAGGAGCATTTGGATTTTTCCTGCTAAGCTCGGGTCCGATCGGATTCCAGTATGGCGCCGAGGTGACATTTCCCGTTTCCGAAGGTACGTCAAACGGATTTCTTCTGCTCATGGGACAGATCTCGGGGATAGCATTCATTTTCGGTATGGACAGCTTCAAGTCTACGGTGACAGGGTCGATGACTGCACCTTTGCTGGTGATGATCATACTGATGCTTATCAGCTTTATTTTTTCTTTCCGACTCAGGGAATCTGCACTCTTAAGCGGACAGACAAACAGGACAAGCCATGAAAAGCAGATACTTCGGATCAGCATCAGCAACCCTCTTTTTGTCTGTCATCTTTCTTCTGCAGGGGATTTCTCTTGGAGGACAGGATCTGGTAGCAGATACGGTTACTGAAGGAGGAATGCAGGATATCCGGCTGACGGCCCTGCAGGACAAGCAGAATGCACAGATATGGTGGTACGGATGGCTTGCCGGGTACAGTGCTGCCACCGCAGGTCAGGCAATCGTCGCTGTCACAACTGAGAACCCGGCCTTACGGCAGGATATGGCCCTGGGAGCTGCAACGACCCTTCTCGGAGCGCTGGGCCAGCTTATCTCACCCATTGTTCCCAAAAACGCGAATTCAGATTATCCCACTTATCGCGATTATGTCGCAGGAGAACAATCTTTGTCGGAAGCACAGGCAGCTGAACTGCTGAAGATACTGGCTTTAAGGGAGAAGGAGGGGAGGTCCTGGAAGACCCATGCCCTTGCAGGCGCAGTGAATCTCGGCAGTGGCCTGGTCACATGGCTGGGGTTCAAACGAACCGTATGGGACGGATTGGTGAATTTTGCCCTCAACACCGCGGTGACGGAAGCTCAGATATGGACTCAGCCCACAAGGGCAATAAAAGATTATGAGAGGTACCTCCGTGAATATCATCCGGAAGCAGGAATGGCTCCTTTGAAGCCTGAGAGTGAATGGTCCGTAAGTGTTTTTCCCGGAGGCATAGCCATAAGACTTGATTTTTGAGTTCGGGAATTAACGGCACTATTTCAGCAATCAGAGCAACTTGCTGGACGGGAGTGTATGTAGCGAAGCCCATTGCGCCATCATAACCGTCGGTATAATATCGCTCTCTGTCGGTAAAATACTTATAGCAGTCTAAAGAATTTCTTCGCGGGAGTTTGCCATTGTAGTTTTGTCTCATCAAGTTTCACGAAATGAAAAGGATGAGTACAAAAAAATTATTAACTGCCGCGGCAGTCATAGCCCTCGCGGTTATGACAGGCTCTGCCCAGGAGAAGAGGTGGACGCTGACAGAATGCATCGATTACGCCCTGAATGAAAACATACAGGTTCGCAAGGCGGAGGTCTCTGTCAGTGTGGGAGAGATCAGCCTGCAGCAGGCGATGGACAACCGCTGGCCCAGCCTGAGCGCCTCGGTGGGCGAGAACCTGGGATGGCAGCAGGTGACCGGCACCGGCGGTGAGACCTCGTTTGAAGGCTCGGCACGCACCAGCGCGTCAGTCAGCAGCGGGGTGACCCTCTTCAGTGGATTTCAGACACAGAATGAGATCAGACAGGCCGAACTTAACTACGAGGGTCTTCAGTACAGCACCGAGGAGACGAAGGAAAGCGTTTCTCTGAACATAATGAGCGCTTACCTGCAGGTCCTGTACGCAGAGGAACAGGTTGCCAACAGCCGTAACCAGGCTGACGCCACGCGTGAAGAACTGGCCCTGGCAAAAGAAAGGTATGGCCTCGGAGCCATTGCCAACAGCGACTACCTCCAGGTGAAGACACAGCTGGCAAGCGAGGAGCTGACACTCGCCAATGCGGTCAATAACCTGAAGATGGCAAAGGTGACACTGATGCAGCTTATGGAATATCCTGTTGATGAATCATTTGAGATTGCCAGGCCGGATATGGATGCCATTATCTCTATTATTCCCCCTGCCGATGCGGCGACTGTATATGAAGAGGCGCTACAGGTTAAGCCCCAGATCAAAAATGCAGAAATAAACCGCGAGAGTTCGGTTGTGGACCTTGAACTGGCTAAGGGTGGGTTTTATCCATCCGTCTCAATGAACGCCGGACTGAGCACGGGATTCACCCAGGCGGCGGAGATGGGATCACAGCTAAAGAGCGGATTTTCACCTTCAGTGGGATTATCCGTTTCCATACCCATTTTCAGGAACAACCAGAATAAATCGTCAGTGACCCGGGCCAGGTTTGGCATAACCACTGCCGAGCTCGATGAGCTTAACACAAAGAACCAGCTGCGCAAGGAGGTTGAGCAGGCTGTCCTTGATGCACAGTCGGCTGTCATCAGTTATGAGGCTGCACTCAACCAGCACGACGCATCTCTGGAATCATACAATGTGGCCGAGGAGAAGTTCAAGCTCGGAGCCATGAACTCCGTAGACTTCCTGATACAAAAGACAAACCTGACCACGGCTGAGAGCAAGATGCTTCAGGCAAAATACGAGCTTGTTTACAGTCACAAGATCATCGACTTCTACAGGGGAGTCACGCTTTCGTTTTAAAGAATTAAGAACAATAAAAAAGATAAATCAATGAAAATCAAAAGATTTTTAATAAGCGGCGGGATGCTGGCGGTTGTTGCAGTAACGCTGCTGACCGTTCACAGCTGCAAGAAGAGCAAGGCATACATTTATGAGACCTCAAAAGCAACGATGGGCTCGATAGTCAATACCGTGACCGCCACTGGCACCATTGAGGCCATCACTTCGGTGGTTGTGGGTACGCAGGTCTCCGGTATTGTTGAAAAGCTGTATGTGGACTTCAACTCACAGGTGAAAAAGGGGCAGGTCCTTGCAGAGCTTGACAAGACCGCCCTGAGGTCAGGTGTACAACAGTCGCTTGCCACCCTTGACAATGCAAAGGCAGAGATGGAATACCAGGCCTCAAATTATGAGCGGAGCAAGGCTCTTTATGAAAAGAACCTGATTGCGCAGGCTGATTATGACCAGGCCAGGTATAACCAGGAGAAATCAAAGGCCACCCTAAAGAACTCGCAGGCTCAGTATGACAAGGCCATGGTTCAGCTTGGCTATGCTACAATATATTCGCCTATTGACGGTGTGGTAATGAACAGGGCGGTTGACGAAGGCCAGACGGTGGCTGCCAGCTTCAACACGCCGGAGATCTTCACAATAGCCCAGGACCTTACTCAGATGCAGGTAGAGGCAGACATAGACGAATCAGATATCGGGATGATCAGGAAGGGACAGCGGGTAGAGTTTGATGTCGATGCTTTTCCGGATGAGAAATTCGCAGGCACCGTTGAGCAGATAAGACTGTCGCCGGTCACCACATCGAATGTTGTTACCTACACGGTTATCATCAATGCCCCCAATCCTGACAAGAAGCTTCTCCCCGGAATGACGGCCAACATTGTCATCTATGCGGAGGAGATAAAAGATGTGCTCACCATTCCTTATAAGGCAACGAAGTTCACCCCAGCGGCTGATTATATTGCCAGGCTGGACAAGGAGACGGCTTTGGTGAGTGATAAGAATGGCACGACCGGAGGCGCCGGCTTTCCCGGTGGCACAGGCAGGCCTGCAGGAGGCATGAGCGGCACAGGGGCAGGCACAGGAGCCGGCGGAAGCGCTGGCACAGGAGCTGGCAGGGGGATGCAGGGCATGCCCGGTGGTCAGTTGCCTGAGGGCTTCACCCCGCCGGAGGGATTTAAAACTCCCACAAGGGTCTGGGTGAAGGATGAGAAGGGAATCCACCCGGTCAGGGTAGAACTCGGATCGAATGACGGTGACAATGCGGAGGTACAATCCGGGCTGGAAGAAGGTGCCGAGGTTGTCACAAAGATGACTATAGCTTCTGCAAAGGAGAAGAAAGAGCAGGAGGTGGCTTCAAATCCATTCATGCCTACGCCTCCCGGAAGAAGAAATACGCAGACCACATCCACCGGCTCAAGAACAAACTCATCTACACGCAACTGACGATGAAGGCAATTATTGACATATCCTCATTAAAGAAGGACTATTACGTGGGGGAGGTGACGGTACATGCCCTGAGGGGAGTCGACCTGATGATCAACCAGGGCGAGTTTGTAGCGATCATGGGCGCCAGCGGCTCAGGCAAGTCGACCATGCTGAATATTATAGGCTGCCTTGACAGGCCAACGGCAGGAACATATATCCTCGACGGAGTAAACGTAGCCGGGATGTCGAAGAACGAAAGGGCTGCAATACGCAACCTGAAGATAGGCTTCGTTTTCCAGTCGTATAACCTTCTCTCACGCACCTCGGCACTTGAGAATGTGGAGCTGCCGCTCATGTACAACCCGTCAATAAAAGCCGGGGAGCGCAGGGAGAGAGCCATGGCTGCACTCGAAGCTGTAGGGCTGGCTGACAGGATGAGCCACATGCCCAACCAGCTCTCCGGCGGACAGCAGCAGAGGGTGGCCATAGCCCGCTCACTGGTGAATGACCCCGTGGTGATCCTGGCTGATGAGGCCACGGGTAACCTTGACAGCCGGACGTCATACGAGATCATGGCGTTGTTTCAGGATCTGAACGCCAAAGGCAAGACTATAGTCTTCGTGACGCATGAGCCTGACATAGCCCGCTGCATGACACGCAGCGTCGTGTTCCGCGACGGGCATATCATAAGGGAGGAAGAGGTTAGGAACCGTATCGTTGCCGGAGAGGTGCTTCATGCGTTACCGGTTGAAGAAGATTAAAAAGAGATCAAGATGAATATTGGAAATCTATTGAAAGTAGCGCTGAATGCGCTGAAACGCAATAAGATGCGCTCATTCCTGACTATGCTTGGGATAATCATCGGTGTGGCGTCAGTCATCACCATGCTTGCCATTGGGCAGGGATCAAAGAAAAGCATACAGGATCAGATAGCCAGCATGGGCTCGAATATGCTTTTCGTAATGCCCTCCAGCATGCGTACGGGAGGCGTTCAGCAAGGCAGCGCCAGCTCGCAGCGACTGACAGTTAATGACGTCAGTGCCATTAAAACGGAGTGTGATGCAGTGATTGCAGTGTCGCCCGAGGTGAGAAGCAGCGGACAGGCCGTCTACGGTAATTCAAACTGGCCCACGACAATATATGGGGGCAATGAGGAGTATCTGGAGATAAAAAGCTGGATAGCAGTCAGCGGTCGCAATTTAACCGACAGTGAGGCCAAAGGTTCTGCGAAGGTGTGCCTGATAGGACGCACTGTGGCTGACGAGCTGTTTGGAGAAGGAATTGATCCAACAGGTGAGACAATACGTTTTAAGAATATCCCTTTCAAAATTATCGGGGTGCTGGAGGAAAAGGGGCAGAACAGCTTCGGGCAGGATCAGGATGATGTTCTTATAGCGCCTTATACCACTGTCCAGAAAAGGATCCTTGCCCAGACCCATATACAGTCGATACAGATATCGGCCCGCAGCGCTGAAGAATCGGCGCTGGCACAGGAACAGGTGGAGGAGGTACTCCGGGGTACCCATAAACTGCGTGAGAATGAGGATAATGATTTTCAGATCAGAAGCCAGGAGGAGCTTTCAACAACGATGACCTCCGTGACTGATATACTCACCATCCTCCTGGGTGCAATAGCAGGAATATCACTTCTGGTGGGTGGCATCGGGATAATGAATATCATGTATGTCTCGGTCACTGAGCGTACCAGGGAGATAGGGCTGAGAATGTCGCTCGGTGGCAAGAGTATGGATATACTGCTTCAGTTCCTGATTGAATCTATTATGCTAAGTGTTTTCGGAGGTATCGTCGGGATCCTGCTCGGCTTTGCAGCTTCACAACTTGTTGAGGCACTTACCTCATGGCCGATCAGCGTGATGTGGAGCTCGGCGATACTGTCATTTGTGGTTTGTACGGTTATCGGTATCTTCTTCGGATGGTACCCCGCGAGGAGGGCAGCTGAGCTGGACCCGATCGACGCACTCAGATATGAATGATAATTGAAGGAGAATCATTAGCTTTGAAAATAGTATGAGTATTAAAGGAACGATAAGGAAGAGGAAGGGATTACCTCTCCTTCTGCACGCTACAGGATGGATAATCCTTTTCATACTGCCTCAGTTCCTGATAGCAGGCGGACTGTTCAAAGATAACCGGACCACCACTATTATTTTGTTCAACACCCTTGTCTTCTTTATTCTGTTCTACGTCAATTACCTCTGGCTGGTCCCGCGACTGGCTGAAAAGGGCAAATGGTTCAGCTTCACTATACTTGCTGCATCCCTGATAGTGATATTGGGATTGGCTTCAGGAAGGTTTTATGAACGGCTCTTCACCCCGCCCCCGGAGGCCATTGAGCGGATGAGGGAGGAGGACCAGAGGACACCGCACAGTGATGATCGTGGCAGGCGCAGGGGAGCAGGTATGGCACTATACAACTTCTTCATTACCTCATTCCTTGTCTCAGGGTTCGCTGTCGGATTAAGGTATGCTGAGAGCGCACTGCGGAAGGAGGAGGAGATCAAGGAGCTTGAGCGTGAGAAGCTGAACTCGGAGCTGGCGCTTCTTAAGAACCAGGTCAGTCCCCACTTCTTCTTCAACACCCTGAACAATATCTATTCGCTCATTGAGATAAATCAGAAAGATGCGCAGGAGGCAGTGCTCAGCCTCTCGAAGATGATGCGTTACATGCTCTACGAATCGGAGCAGGGAAATACAAAGCTCAGCCATGAGATAGAATTCATGAATGGATATATCGATCTGATGAAGCTCCGGATGAGTGATCGTGTAAGACTTACGGTCAACTGGCCTTCGGAGTATGAAGATCTTGATCTGCCGCCGCTGCTGTTCATTCCGTTCATCGAGAACGCTTTCAAGCACGGTGTGAGCTATCAGGGTAACTCCTTCATTGAGATCTCCCTGGGGCAGGAGAAGGATCAACTCACCTTTACTGCCAGGAACAGCGTAAGCTCAGCAAATGCCGGCGGGCCTCAGACTGCGTCGGGCATCGGACTGGAGAATGTCAGGAAGAGACTCGCATTGCTTTACTCCGGCCATCATGAACTGACTATCGATGAGCGGGATTCGGTGTTCAGTGTTGAGCTGACAATTAGGACTTAACCCCCCGGGTGGATGATAAGGGTTGTTGCCATAGATGATGAGCCGCTGGCGCTCCAGCTGGTCAGGGGATACATTGAGAAGACTCCTTTTCTCGAGATGGCAGGTGCTTTCGACAATCCTGTAGAGGCCGTGGCATTTATAGGGTCATCAGATGTTGACCTGGTGCTGCTTGACGTGCAGATGCCTGACCTGACAGGCACCGAGCTGGCCAGGGTCATCAGCGGCGGACCGAAGGTCATCTTCACCACGGCCTACGAGAAGTATGCTCTTGAGGGCTTCAGGCTTGACGCCATCGATTACCTGCTGAAGCCCTTCAGCTATGCCGAGTTCCTGAAGGCAGCACAGAAAGCTGACAGGCTGATAGAGCTTGAGAGGAAGGAGCTGCCTGAACTGGAGGTGAGGAATGATTTCCTCTTTATCAAGTCAGACTACAAGATCAGGCGCATTAATTTCTCAGAGATACATTACATTGAGGGACTGAAGGATTATGTCAAGATCTTTCTTAACGGCGAGAAGAAGCCTGTTCTCTCGCTCTCCACCCTGAAGGCACTGGAGGCAAGGCTCCCTGATGACAAATTCATGCGAGTGCACAGGTCTTACATTGTCAACCTTGAGACCGTCAGGGTTATTGAGCGCAACCGTATTGTTTACGGTGAGGTCCGTATCCCCGTCACCGACCAGTACAAGGATAATTTCCAGAGGTTTCTTGACAGGAATTTCATCTGACCCTGTCTGCTGCCGTACATTTTGCCGCACTCTCTTAACTGCCTCCAATGCCCCCATCGGAGCAAATCACCTTTCACAGTGGAAATTTAAATATATTTAACATTTGTGGTATAATATTTGATGATTATATAGCAAGAGGCGCCTCTTCATTAACAACATTAATCTAAACTTACCGTTATGAAGAGGAATGAAAAAAAGATTCCCGGGTTTGATGACATCATCTTCCGGGACCGAAACAAGGAGTATGGGGCTTATGACCTCAGGAGGCGCTATGGCTCAACGATGAGCATCTCCATAGTGGCAGGACTGATATTCAGCAGTTCCATGGTTCTTGTACCGTTTTTTGCGTCAGATCATCCGGAAAATCTTCCGGGGCAGAGAATTATGATCACTGCCATATCTGACCCTGACCTGGCAAACCTGCAGGCTCCGCCTGAGCCCCCGAAGCCCCCGGCACTCCCGGTTGATATGATGAAGAAGCTGCAGTTCGCGCCGCCGGAGATAGTAGCTGATGAACTGGCAAATACCAACTCCTTGATGACATTCGATGACCTGGCCACGGTAATTGTCGATGGAGTTGCGACAGAGATTATGCCTGACGTTTCCGTGGATCCTGATCCGGTTATTCCGCCTGAGGAGAAACCGTTCATTATTGTCAAGGAGATGCCCTCATTCCCCGGAGGCGAGTCAGCCCTGCTGCAGTATGTAATAGATCATGTCCGATACCCGGAAGATGCGCTGATGAACCGGATACAGGGAACCGTTATCCTCAGGTTTGTCGTCAGCTCCACCGGTGACATAAAAGATGTGGAACTTATCAGGAGCGTTGATCCTTTGCTTGATAATGAGGCAATAAGGGTCATTTCGGGGATGCCTCGCTGGAAGCCCGGGAAGCAGGATGGGCGGCCCGTGCCAGTCTATTTCTCAATCCCGGTTGTATTCAGGATTAAATGAAAACGCCGGGTTGACCACTAAAGCACTGACGCTTCCGGCACCGGCAATCGATGGCTCTGTATCACACAGCACCCTGGTTGGAAGGATGCCGGAAGCAGTGTACCAGGTGGTCATTGACTATACCTGCACCCTGTAAGAAAGCATAGGTTATTGTTGATCCCACAAAGGTGAAACCTCTCTTCTTCAGGTCTTTGCTTATAAGGTCAGAAAGAGGAGTCCGTGCAGGCAGCTCATTAAGGCTCTTCCAGTGGTTAATCACAACAGAGCCGTTAGTAAAACCCCATATATATTTGTCAAAAGACCCAAACTCTTCCTGTATCCTGAGAAAAGCCCTGGCATTATTTATTGCTGACCGGATTTTCAGCCTGTTACGGATGATCCCTTCATCCATGAGCAGTTCGTTGATTTTCTTGTCGTCATACCTGGCTACCCTGGAAGGGTCACAGCCTTCAAATGCCCTGCGATATCCCTCGCGTCTGTGGAGTATGGTCCTCCACGACAGGCCTGCCTGTGCGCCGTCAAGCAGGATGGCCTCAAACCACCTGATATCGTCATGCACAGGAACTCCCCATTCATTGTCATGATAGCTTATCATAAGGGCATCGCCTGACGGCCACTCGCAGCTCTTTTTCATCTCAGCCCGAACCTGTATGAGAATTTCACAAGAAAGACGTTATGTGGCTTGGTATCAGTGAAGAGATAATCTGCCTGAGAGTTGAAGTCAAAAATGCCGTCATCCGTATAGTATTCCCGTGTCTGCGACCAGACCAGGTAAGCTGTGGAACCGGGGAGGAACTCCCAGCGGACCACCAGGTTATGCAGGAATTCGCTGACGGTGAAGTCGGGGTTGCTGAATGTGTACTCAACGAAGGAGTCAAGGTTTTCGTCAATCCCATAGGTTCTATCCATGATGGCGTATTGAAGATTGCCGGAACCATAGAGCTCGTATCTGTCGGTGTACTCTTTGGCACCAGGGTCAGTGATACGCTTGAACTCACTGTAGTCTCCTGATCCGAAGAAAGGTTGTCCCCAGTACTGGATGGTCAGGTCAGGGGTAATGTTGTAATCGGCCCTGAGTGAAATGCTGAGGATCTTCTGATCGATTTTTCCAAAGATATACCGATATTGAGGAATAGGGTCCAGGCTCATGGCTTGAGCTGTGGTGACGTATTGCATCTCATTCCTGGTCCTGCTCCATTCCGGCTCTATGCTCAGGGTGAGGGTGTTGAGAGGACGGTACTCAAACTCAAAACTCAGATTGTATCTTGTACTCACATCCTGGAATGTCCTGTAGAACCTGAAGTCGATCTCGCCCGTGAGCTTCTTACGCCAGTCGGAATCGATGCCGCCTCCGATGTAAATCTGCCCGGGCATCTTCATTGCCGGTCCTCCCCTGAGCATGAGATTGTCTGTTTCAGGACTGCTCAGCTGGCCGGATACGAAAGAGCTCCACTGATTTTTGTAACGTGCTGACCATGATTGTGATACTGCCATTACATTAGTGTTTCCGCCGAAGTCCAACAGGTGTATGAGATTGGTTCCGAACGACATGCTGTTGAAGACGCTGAACGGCTTGTAGATATTGTAGTTTATCACACCCACGCTGAGGTACTGGTCTGCCACCTGCATATAGCCGATATCGTTCAGTTCAAGGCCGGGCGACTTCCATGATGAGAGATAGAGGAACTGCCAGTTTCCGCCGATCTTTCCTGCCATCAGGTTGCCTCCGAAGCCACTCAGTGAGGTGCGTGTGGGATCATACTCCGTATATTCGCTGTCTGGCCTGCGGAAGTTATGTATTATCGATCTCTGAGTGCGTGCAATGGCGTTCTCCGTTCCGGTCACGTTGCTGAAGGCGGTGCGGACCTGGAAGATATAATTCTTGTCTCTGAAGTATTGTGTAAAATCAATACCTGCAGTTGTTGCTGATTTGTGGAAAAAGTCCTCCGTTCTTTCATCGAGTGACCTGATTGTGCTGGTCATCATCCCCCCGATGATAGTGTTTCCGCTGTTCATGTCCTTCTGAACCCTCCCCACCGCGAAATTTGCCATAGGCTCAGCAGTGACATATGATGTCTCGTCCGTCTGACTGTTCAGGATCTTTGAGGTTACCCGTGAGGTCACTGCCTCAATGGCACCAACTGACCAGCCGTCAGCCGATTTGCCGGTAATTTTTGCTGATCCGATGATAGGTGTGAAGGATGGGGTCCATGCGAGTTCGTTGTCCCCTGGAGTATATCCCATTCGTGGGCTTCGTCCTATTCTCCTGGAGTAGAAGAGGTTGTCATTGCCTTCATCACCACCGCCCACTCCCAGATTGTAGGAGGTGATGTTTTTACCCTCGATGAAGAATGGCCTTTTCTCACTGAAATATGTCTCAAATGCCGTCAGGTTCACTTCTGAGGGGTCAGCCTCCACCTGCCCGAAATCCGGGTTGACGGACAGGCTGAGGATCATGTTGTTTGTCACTCCTATTTTGGCATCGAGGCCTATGTTTGCCTTGATATCGGATCCGTCGTACCACGGATTTCCCTCCTCACCTTCATAGGTTTCAAGTCTGGCTACCCCGTATGGTGTAAGATCAAACAGTTTACGGGGTTTGATATTACTCAGCCCGTGAAGTAGCCCGGCGTTGTGAACCATCCCGGAGGCATTTCTCGCAATGGGTTGCCAAAAGTCAGTTTCATTATGCCGGTATATCTGTCTGATGATCTCAAGACCCCACACCTGGTTTTCCGCGGCGGAGAAACGCAGCTGGGAAAGGGGAATACGCATCTCCGCGGCCCAACCCCAGTCGAAGATACCTGTTTTGACATACCATATCGGGTCGAAGGTTTCATCCTCATTCATCCCGTCATCGGTCCATATAAGGTCGCCCTTGACGCCGGCGGCACTTACACCGAACCCAAATGCCGTGCGCTGGTCGAAGTATGAGTCTAACGCCACTATGACTTCATCACCGTCTGTGTCGTCACGCCGTGTCATGCGCTGGACAATACTGTCGGGAGCTGTGTCCCAGGCTTTTATCGCGACGTAGATATTATGATCGTCATATAAAATCTTGAACTCTGTCTCCTGCTTTACCGGGGCTCCTTCGTAAGGTTCATACTGCCAGAAATCACCTCCCCACTCGCCCTGGAGCCATGCTTCATCATCAAGCTCCCCGTTGATCACGGGAGCGGCCGTAATGCGGGTTGCATTGTATATTCTCTTTTCATAACCCTGGCCGCTTATCATCAGGGGGATAAAAGCCAACAGCATGAGGAGGATCTTCTTCATGGCAACAGTATTACAGACAAGTAGTTTATGACATTCAAATGTAAACAAATAAATTACACCGCAACACCGGGTCTTAATACGTGCATCAGCAAAAAGAGCGGGGAAAATATTCCACCGCTCTTCAGGACCTGCACATTCAGCCTCTTACCGTAGCCCGAACCTGTAGGTGAATTTTATCAGGAATACGTCATATGGTTTCTTCTCAGAATAAAGGTTATTGAGGTTTTCCTCAAGTGAGAACGAGCCTGTGGTGTCTGAGTAACTGCGTGTCTGCGACCATACGAGGTAAAGGGTTGATCCCGGACGGAACTCCCAGCGCGCCACCAGATTCGACAGGAACTGATCATAGTTGTTGTCAGGATTTCGAAAACTGTAATCACTGGTACCGTCATTATTTTCATCAACGTAGTACCTGTTTTCATCGGCATCAAATTCCATCTCGCTCTCTGTCAATATACGATACCGGTCCGACAATTTTTCTGCCCGCGGATCGGTCACCACCTTGAATTTGCTGTAATCCATTGCCGCCAGGAAAGGCTGCCCCCAGTACTGAATGGTAAGGTCAGGTGTAATATTGTAATTCAGGCGCAATGACATGCTGACAATCTGCTGGTCTATCTGGCTGAGAATATAACGGTCGGCATGTGAATTATACGATGACATACTGGATGGTGTTCGTATTTTTTGAATAGGACGGTGAGAGAGTGACTGAGAACGACTGTCCCGGTTTGGCCGTCAGGTTAATACCTGTGCCCCATCTTTCAGAAGCTCCCTCTCCGCCTTTTCCCATATTGGCCCAAAATGTGCCGTAGATTATTTTTGAGCTGTTGGAACCCGTATTGAAGTTGAAGGACCTGTTTGAGGGAGTGCGCATTGATGGTCCACCGCGCAGGATAGTGTTTGAAAGCGCTTTACCTCCATAATTTCCGCCGATGCTGGTCCACCAGAGGTTTTTGAACTGGACATAAACACTCAGGTTTCCGCCTGTGTTGAGATGAGTGCCCCCGAAGTCCCACCCTGTCCAGAAGTTGGCATTGGGTCTTATCTGTCTGAAGATGCTGAAAGGCTTATCGAAGTTATATGCAGACCATAGGCCCGTCATTATAGCATCTGCGTTCTGCAGATAACCAGCATCATTGAGGTCGAAGCCGGGGGACTTAAAATACCCGAAGGCCATAAAGTTCCAGCGGCCAGCCACCTTACCGGTCTGAACATTGCCTCCGAAACCATTCAATGAGGTGCGCGTCGGGTCAACCTCAACATAATCTGCATCGGGTCTTTGATAATAATGCACCGGAGAGTACTGGAGGTTCTCAATTGCCACGGTGCTTCCGCTCAGGTTGCTGCCTGCAGCCGTTGCTGAAACGAAATATGTACGCTCATCACCGAAGTAATGTGTGAAGTCGAGGCCGGCAGTGTTTGCATTGCGTACGAGGCCGTCAATGCCTGTACCGTCGAGGAAACGGTGGGTATTGGTGAATGCTCCTCCAATGACGGTCTTGCCGCCTGTCAAAATCTTTCATGACCCTTGAGACCAAATAGTTGGTCAACGGTTCCACAGTCTGCCATGATCTTTCACCCAGGGAATCAATCTCTGCTTTTCCTTCTGCCGTCACAGCCTCCAATATGCCTACCGAAAGACCGTCGGGAGTCTTGCCGGTAAGTTTCAATGCGCTTATTATGGGGGTATTACGTGGAACCCTGGCGTATTCATTCTCTTCCGTTTCGACCCCGATATGGGGGCTTCGTCCTATACGCCTCGAATAAAACAGGTTGTCGTACCCGAGGTCCCCGTCACCAATGCCTGTCCTGAAGCTGGTTATATTGTTTCCTTCAATGAAGAAAGGCCTCTTTTCCTCAAAGAATGTCTCATAGGCTGTGAGGTTGACCTCAGAGGGGTCAGCCTCCACCTGCCCGAAGTCAGGATTGACTGTTACGTCAAGTGTCATATTGTTGGTGATACCGAACTTGGCATCAAGGCCGGCATTATATTTCCATGCAGTGCCGGTGGCAAAAGGATTGCCGGCTTCGTTTTCAAAGGTCTCGAGGCTGCCAACAACAAAAGGCGTGATGTCAGCCTGTTTTCTCGGCCTGATGCCGGTAAGGCCTGTCAGCTCCCCGAAATTATGCACAAGGCCGGAAGCGTTCCGGTCTATGAACTGCCAAATGGACATCTCCTGGTTTCGAAACAGGCGGCGGAATACCTCAAGACCCCAGACGCCTTCGTCAGATATCCTGAATCTCAGCTGGGTAAGAGGTATTCTCATCTCCGCGGCCCATCCCCAGTCATAAAGTTTTGCCTCGGTGAACCATACGGGATCCCATGTATCGTCTTCTATCTGGCCGTTCCGGGCCCACATAAAGTCATTTTTTACCCCCGCTGCGTTTGTGAGGAAGGTGAAACCGGTCTGGCGATCATGGTAGCTGTCGAAGGAGATGCCAACGAAATCGCCGTCGCCGTTATCGCGTCTTGAGATACGTCTGACGATGCTGTCAGGATATGAGTCATAGGCTTTGATGGCAACATAAATATTGTTGTCATCAAAAAGAATCTTGAATTCTGTGATCTGAGAAGATTTTGCGCCGTTATGAGGTTCATACTGGGTGAAGTCGCCTGCCCATGTGCCGGCCTGCCAGGCATCGTCATCCAATGACCCGTCAATTGCAGGAGCGTTTGAGGTGTAAGTCGCCTGGTAGCTTTTTTTCTGTATGGTGTCCTGTGCACTGCAGCATAGTGCACAGCAGTGCCGCAAGTGTTATGAATGCGATTCTCTTCATGGCGGTAAGGTTAAAAGTCCAAAATGCAAGTCCGTTATAAAGACCGGCAGAAGTGGAGAATGCTGCATTTGGCCGGAATTATTTGGAATAATCAAGATCAGCAGTCCTAGTGGCAGTCCTGCAGTCTGTCAGGCAGTTGGAATAGGCAATAGGCAGTAGGTCAGATCGGCAGTCAGAGGCATCAGTCGTGACTGGTTGGCCGTAGGCCATAAAGTGCTGTAGAACAGAATGATATATGAACCATTTGGCTGTAGGCCATCAAGTATTGAGCCGGCAGCAGTGATACTAGAAGAATTCGTAGCTATTGCCGGTGTGGGTCAGGAATCTGAAGAGTCCCTCACGGGGGATGATGATCGATGCTGTGTTGGTGTTGGGATGGAATGAGAGCCTCTCATGGCTCATAAGGGTCTTTTCAATGAAGAGATGGACGTGGTGTGTGTGATCATTGATGAGTCCGAATGGTGAGACAGAGCCCGGCGTCAGTCCGAGATACTGCATGAGCCTCCTGTCGGAAGCAAATGAGAGCTTCCCCTGTCGCAGCTTCTGTTCCAGCTCTTTGATGTTAAGCTGCGAATTGTAGTATAGGATGACCAGGTAATGCCTGTCGCCCTTGTGATTGCGGAAGAAAATGTTCTTGCAGTGACCCGAGTCGATGCCCGACCAGTATTTCATTGCCTCCTCCACAGTCGGGACAGGCGGATGCTCAATATACTCATAGGGTATCTGAAGATGGTCAAGCAGAGTATATAGTTCTGCCGGTCCTCTCATCGGCCGTCCCTGGTTTTGGGACAGTATTTGAAGGGCAGTTCACAGAGAAGCGAAAGATCTTCACCTGCTTCACGGAGATCGGTGTCCTCCTCGTCATAATACCATTCGATGTCAACGGGAATGCCGTCGCTGTTCAGATCCCTGAGGTGAACAAATATATCGAAAAGGAACTTTGCCGAGGATGAGTTGAAATATTCAAGGTCAAGGCGGAAACGGAGTTGATTGGTGTCGGAGTAGGGACTGCTCTTGCGGACACCGCCAGCGAACTCCTCCATCCACTCCAGTACCGGGTAATACAGTCCGCGCACATCTTCAGGGGCTGACTTGCCTGAGATGATAAATTTATTCTCTTCGGGTGCCAGTATTATTTCAGGAGTAAGGTCTGTTGCTTTATGTATAAAACTTTTCATCTATCCCCATTTTATGCAAAAGTTGCATTTTTTTTACAAAAGTCAAAACTTGTTTTGTGTCATATTAACCCTATCGCTTCAATGTCAGGGATATATCCTTTATCTTCATTAAGGATCGGTCCTTTCGAGGCGTCAACGGCCAGCGTATCACACCTTTCATTCTCAGGATTGTTATTATGGCCCTTTACCCAGATAAGTGTCACCTGATGGCGGCGATAGACCTCAAGAAAACGAATCCAGAGATCAGGATTTTTCTTTTTGGCAAACCGTTTCGCCTCCCAGTTTAATAGCCATCCGTTATTGACGGCGTTGACCAGGTACTGGGAATCAGTGTACAGCCTTACAACGGTGCCGTCACGTTTAAGAGCCTCGAGGCCTATTATGGCTGCCAGAAGCTCCATGCGGTTGTTGGTGGTTAGCCGGAATCCTTCGGAGATTTCCTTACGGTGCCTCCCGGAGATGAGTACCACGCCGTATCCTCCGGGGCCGGGGTTTCCGCTGCAGGCTCCGTCGGTATAGATTGATTACCTCAGCAGCCATCAGGGTAGAGTTATGCCGGTGTTGTTCAGGAAAAGTCTGACGGCAATAGCAATAAGGATGATCCCGAAAAATTTCTTAAGTATATGCAATCCGGTAGGGCCAAGAAATCTTTCAATTTTTGAAGTCAGCTTCAGGACGGTATAGACGATCACCATGTTCAGCAGAAGAGCTATTAATATGTTTATAGTTTCATACTCTGCCCTTAGTGAAAGGATGGTGGTGATTGATCCCGCCCCCGCAATGAGAGGGAATGCTATGGGCACTATTGTTCCACCTCCCGGGGAGTCATGTTTAAAGAACTCGGCGCCGAGAACCATCTCCATCCCGATGAGGAAGATGATGAAAGAACCTGCGATGGCAAAGGAGCTCACATCGATGCCAAAGATGCCGAGGAGTGGAGCCCCGAAGATCAGGAACGCGAGGAAGATAGCCAGTGAGACCAGTGTTGCCCTCCAGGCGTGAATGGTGCCGGTTTTCGCCTTGATATCCAGGATTATGGGTATTGATCCCGGAATGTCAATTATGGCAAACAGGACCATGAAGCAGGCTACTATTTCAAGAAAATGGAATTGCATTTGGAAAATTTCTGCAAAGATAGTCAAATCAGGCAATAGGGAGTAGGCAATAGGCAGTAGCGGGAGTCAGCAGTCCACAGTTTGAGGCTCCGATGCAGGAGGAGACTCAAACCCGCACACGAAGTGTCGGGACGGCAGTCTTCAGTCCAAAAGACCAAAAAAGGGGCACCGTCTCCGGCACCCCTCTTTTATGTTTGGATCACTATTGCCTACTGCCTGATGCCTACTGCCTGATATCCATCTCCTTGAGGAGGTGGCCGGCACCTGAGTAGATGTCTATAACCCAGAGTACATAACGTATGTCAACGTTGATACACCTCTGCAGGTCCGGCTCAAACGCTATGTCGCCGGTCATGGCTTCCCAGTTGCCGTCAAAGGCCAGTCCTATCAGTTCACCGTTACCGTTTATAACAGGACTTCCCGGAGTTACCTCCGGTAATGTCGTTGTTGGTGATGAAACATACCGGCATATGGCCTTCCGGGGCTGCATAACGGCCGTATTCCTTCTTGCTGTTAAGGTCAATCAGTCGCTGCGGAAGATCGAACTCATAATCGCCGGCCTTGTACTTCTGCACCACTCCGTCGAGTGTGGTAAACCAGTTGTAGTGAACTGCATCATACGGATAATAATCCTGTACCTTCCCGTAGGAAAGCCTCATCGTGGAGTTGGCGTCGGGGTACTCTGTCTTGTCGGGCACGTATTCCATCACACCTGCCATGTAGGTGCGCTGTCCTTTTGAAAGATCGGCAGTGAACCCTTCAAGATCCTTCTGAAGGGTTGATCTTACTGCTTCGATCGATTTGGCAACGATATACGCCGGATCCTTCTGCAGTACCTTAAGGCTTGGAGAGGCAACAAATGCCTTGAACATCTCAGGCGAGGAGAAAATTGACCTGGCAAACATGGCATCAACGAATGCATCTACATTGCCCTTGTACTTCTTATCGATGAGAGCATAGAAATCGGGATGGAATTTTGGATCGATATCCTCCCGGTACAGTCTGATCATTGCCTTCGTTGTTCTAATATCTGTCGGCAGGTTATAGTCGCCGTAGAAATTATCGATGTTCCTCTTAAGCCTTTCGATCATCCCCGCTGTTCTTTCTGCATCATTGCCTGCGAGAGCCTCTTCGAGCATTGTCATCTGGCCGGCAAAACTTATCAGTTCAGTGGAACCGCTGAATACCTCGTTGAGGTACTGCTGGGCGTTGAATTTCTCAGCTCTTCCTTTTACTGCGTTCTCAATAAGGGTAAGGGCATTGCCGTATTTTGCGATGCGTGCGGGGTCAGCCTTCACCCAATTCATGAATTCGGCCTCAAATGCTGCCTTCTTCTCTGCCGTGCGCAGGCGGGAGAGACCTTCATTCTGGCCGATAGAGAATTTCCAGTAGTTTGATGAACCTGAATATTTTGAGGCGTACTGTATATTGACCTTCGGGTCAGCCTTCATGTCTTTCATCCAGTTCTCCTGGCGGATCCCACGGATCTTGATCCTGTTGGCGTTGGTGATCTTCATCGCCTGGTCCACCTCGTAGGAGGTCATGTAACGTGTTGTGCCGCCGGGGTATCCCATGACCATGGTAAAATCATCCTTCTGCAGGTTCTTAATTGAAACCGGAAGGTAGTGCTTCGGTTTGAGGGGAACATTATCCTTTGAATACTGTGCCGGTTTGCCGTCGGGGCTCATATATACCCTGAAGACGCTGAAGTCGCCGGTGTGGCGGGGCCACATCCAGTTGTCGGTGTCATGCCCGAACTTGCCGATTGAGTTGGGAGGTGTTCCTACAAGCCTGACGTCTGAATAAGTCTCATAGACCAGGAGGAAGTACTGATTACCGCTGTAGAAAGGCTGCACGCGGGCATTGTAGTGATTGCCCTTTGTTGCTTCGGCAGCAATGGCAGAGCTCTCAGCCATGACAGCCTCGCGGCGGGCGGCTTCGGTCATATCGGTGCTGGTTTTTGCAAGGACCCTTTCTGATACGTCTTCAATGCGTTTGAGGAAGGTGACGCTGAGGCCGGGGCTTGGCAGCTCCTCTTCGTTTTTCATAGCCCAGAATCCGTTATTCAGGTAATCATGCTCAACAGAGCTGTGTCTCTGTATGCTCCATAACCGCAGTGATGGTTGGTAAGCAGGAGGCCGTGGGGTGAAACGATTTCACCGGTGCATCCGCCTCCGAAGATGACGATGGCATCTTTAAGGCTGGCCTGGTTAATGCTGTAGATGTCTTCAGCCGTTAGCTTCAGTCCCATCTCTGTCATGGTGCCGATATTCAGTTTTTCGATCAGCGGCAACAGCCACATTCCCTCGTCAGCCTTTGCCCTGGGGGCTGCGAAAGTCACAAGGATAACAATAATGAATAGAAATTTTCTCATTGTATAAGCAGGTTTAGATTTTACGAAGGGCCAAAGATATCAAAATCCTTGTCGGAGAAAACTGATAAACAGCGATTTTAACATTTTATAAGAATGGAAGTTCCTGCTGCATATCGAGGAGGTTGAAAGAGAGCCGGTGCCACGGGGTGATGCCGTATTCAGCGATAGCTTTCCGGTGATCACGGGTCGGGTAGCCCATGTTATGACACCATCCGTACTGCGGGAACCGGGCATCGAGCTCCTCCATGAAGCGGTCGCGTTCGGTTTTGGCGAGCACTGATGCTGCGGCGATGGAGAGGAAGGTGGCGTCACCGCGGACTATAGTCTGATGCGGGATCTCCCCGTAGGTATAGAACCTGTTGCCGTCTATCAGCAGCAGGAGGGGTGTCACGTTCAGTCCGGCGATAGCCCTGTGCATAGCGGTAATTGAGGCGCGGAGTATGTTCATTGAATCTACCTCAGTGTTGGTGCATGAGGCTATGCTCCATGCCACGGCATGTGAGGTTATCTCCTCGCGCAGCCGTTCCCGCTGACGCCGTGTCAGCTGTTTGGAGTCGTTAAGCTCCCTGTTGCGGTACTTCTTCGGCAGGATCACTGCAGCCGCGTATACCGGTCCTGCCAGGCACCCGCGTCCGGCCTCGTCGCAGCCCGCCTCCCTGAGGCCGTCGAGAAAGTAAGGTCTGAGCGTCATGATCTTTCTTTGATTGCCCTGGTGATGCTGTTCCACATGGCGGAGGCTGTGTTTTCCCAGGTATATCTCAGGGAGTTGAGGTGTCCCTCTGCTGCCAGGCGGCGGCGCAGCGTCTCGTCGGAGACGAGCCGTGCCATAGCCTCCGCTATGGCACCTGCGTCAGCGGGGCTGACGCAGAGCGCCGCGCCGCCGCTCACCTCCGGCAGCGACGAGCTGTCAGAGAGGATGCAAGGCGTGCCGCACCGCTGTGCCTCTACCACCGGTATGCCAAACCCCTCAAACCACGGCACGAAGGTAAGCGCCTCCGCCGCGCCGTAGAGTCTGCGAAGCACGTCACGCGTGACGGAACCGGTGAAAAGTATGTCTTTGCTCCAGGGCGACGACTTCACCGCCCTGTCTATCTCACGGGTAAGATATAACCTCCTGCCCGCAAGCAGCAACACATGCTCGCCCTTGCCGGCTTTCCTGAAAAGATTGAACGCACTGATAACCGCCTCCACATTCTTTGCGCGGAGAGAAGTTGCTGACAAATAAAAAGTATGGCCTCCCGCCCGTGTATTCGCTGCGTGTCGCTTCAGCTTCACCCGGCAGGGGAGGAGAAAATATTCCGGCTACCCCGTTGGGCACCACATCAATTTTGTCGCGACTGATCCCATAAGTTTCCGAGATATCATCTGCCGAGAAACCGGAGACTGTCGCCACCCTCGCAGCCTGGCGGGCAAAACGGGGGAAGAAGTGACTGTAATAAACCCGCTCACTCCACGGGATGTCTCCCGGACGATGCTCGTGATTCAGATCGTGTATCACCGGGATACACGGCACCTCCGTCCTGAGGGGCATTATCCCGTCAGGGGCGATGAACAGCCCGGCACCGGTCCTCTTCAACACACCCGGCAGAAAAATCTCATGCCATTTGTACCAGAGTACAGGGTGAACCGTCCGCAGAGGTATCGTAACATATTCTACATTAGCACCCTCAACCGGCAAAGCCTCATACCTCCTGTCGCCTATCAGCACAAAACGGTGCCCGGGATGGGCACTGACAATACCCCTGACGACCTCCAGGGTGAACCACCCTATACCGTCGTGAGGCACCGCCCTGAGGGTGCGTGCGTTAATGGCAATTATCATATCCTGATGCCGGTTCTGAATTTACAAATGTGGCAATTAATTTATAAATTGTCGTTCTTTTTGGATAAAGTCAGAAAATCATCTTGAGGCGAAAATTCCTTGTAAATATTGCGTTCCTGCTGGCGGTGAGTATCCTTGTCAAGGCCTTCTGGGTACTCGGCATTGACCGTACCGTTCAGAACGTGGTGGGAGAGACGGCTTACGGCAGCTATTTCTCCCTCTTCAGCTTCTCGGTTCTCTTTACGCTCCTCCTCGACATGGGACTCTCAGGTTTCAACAACAGGGCTGTCTCCGCCGACCCGTCCAGGGTGAAGCTCTGGTTCGGGAACGTACTCCTCCTTCGCCTTCTTCTGACAGCAGCATATTTCTTCGTCACCTTCATGGTTGCCCTGGCAATGGGTTACCGCGAGGGACAGCTGTCGATGCTGCTTGTGCTGATGCTGAACCAGGTGATGGCCTCCATGATACTGTGGCTGCGTTCGAGCATAAGCGGAATGCAGTTCCTTTTTCTCGACAGCCTTCTCTCCGTGGCCGACAGACTGGTGATGATCGTCATCTGCTCGGTCCTTCTCTGGGGAGGTGTGTCGGAGGAGCCCTTCCGTGTGATGTGGTTTGTCGGCGCTCAGACAGCCGCCTATTTCGCTGTCATGTGCCTGGCGCTGGCGATTGTGATCCGCAGGGGGGAGGTCTCAGGGTTTAAGCCGGATGCAAGGGTGCTCAGAAGCATCATCGTCACCGGGCTGCCTTATGCTGCAGTGGTCTTTGCCATGACACTCTACTGGCGTATTGATGCCGTTCTTATCGAGAGGCTTCTTCCCGACGGCGCCATGGAGGCGGGCATCTATGCTCAGGCTTTCAGGCTCTTTGATGCCTTTGCCATGATACCTGTGATGTTCGGTGGCCTCCTCCTGCCAATCATGTCAAGGGAGCTGGCTGCAGGCAGCGATATAAAACCCCTGGCATCCATGGCCGGAAGGATGCTGCTGGCCCCCCTGGGAGTGGGAGCAGTGACACTTGCGACCTTCCCCGGTGAGATACTTGAGATGCTTTACCATACCCCCGCCCCGGGAGCGGTAAGTGCATTCACCGTGCTCATGATTACCCTGTTGCCTGTCGGGCTGGTTTTTCTTTTCAGCACGATGCTGACAGCGGCGGGGAGTTTCAGGCTGCTTGGAGTGATAACCCTGTCGGGCATGGCAGTGAACATCATCATGAACGTCATTCTTATCCCTGTCTCATCATGCCGCCGGGGCATCCTATGCTGCCCTCTGCACCCAGACGCTGGTGGCACTGGCATGCGTGGCAGCAGTTGAAAAAACCATGTTCAGGATGGTTGACACAAAGAGGGTATTGCTCTTTCTTCTTATGCTCATGATCACGTTCGCTGCCGGCCGGCTGATGAGAATGACGGGCATGACATGGTTCACGTCAGCGGCTCTGCAGTTCATCACCGGCATGGTGGCAGCCCTGGTTTTCAGGATGATTGCGCCTCTCAAAAGCCTGAAACTGATAGTCGAGAGAGCCAATTCTATTTAAAAAATGTTACTTTTGGCATGGATTAAACATTGGCCTGTGGTATGAAGCGATTGTTTACTGGTATTGTCCTTGTGTTGATATGCTCTCTCTCTTTTTCGCAGAAAGCGTACAACCTGTCGCACCAGGTCCTGGTGCCGGCGGGCAACCTTGTGACCCTGACCGGGAAAACATACCAGCAGACCATAGGTGAAGCGGCCGTGGAGGTATCGCTGCCATCGTTCTATAATCTTTCCCAGGGATTTCAGCAGCCGAGGTTCATTCCGGAAAAGTCACTTCCCCCACGCGAGGGGAATGGGGTGGATTTCTTCCCGAACCCGGTGACTGCACAGAACAATCACATGTTCTATGTGAGGATATACGGGGTTCTCGGAAGGCACTATAAGATCACTATCATCAACCTCCTCGGATCACTGCTCTATAGCTGGGAACAAGATCTGACTCCTGGCGATTACCTTCATGATATACATATTTCCCATTTCGGGAACGGAATTTATATTGCCACTGTAGTAAGTTCAGACGGTGTAATTAACAGGTCATTCAAGGTTGAAAAACTGTAAATCGAAGGGTATGAAAAGAGTCTGTTCTCTTGTGTTGACGGTACTGGTGTTAATTTTAACCGGTACGCAAACAGTCCTGGCGCAGGCGACTGTTCCGGGTGGAATTAACTACCAGGCGGTGGCCCGCGACAATAACGGCGATGAGCTGGTCAATACCAATATTGAAGTCCGGTTCTCGATAAGGACCGGTTCTCCTTCAGGACCGGTTGTATACCAGGAGGTATTTACCGGGATTACGACATCGAGGTATGGCGTTTTCTCCATCATCATAGGGAAGGGTGATCCGGTCCTCGGCACTTTTACAGGGATAGACTGGTCGACGGCCAACCATTACCTGCAGGTTGAGGTCAAGTTTGAGAACCTCTTCATGGATATGGGCACGATGCAGTTCATGGCTGTGCCCTATGCTCTCTATGCCGCCAAATCTCTTGAGCCCGGTCCTCAGGGACCTCCGGGGCCACAGGGTGTGCCCGGAGACCCGGCCACCGATGACCAGCAATTGTCGTATAATCCCGCCACCAGAACGCTCTCACTCACCAACAGCACCTCTGTTGTGTTGCCGGGAGAGGTTGCCTTCAGGGCAAAGAACCGACTCCTCCGATCCGGCCGCACAGCTTACAGAGGTGACCATGACCTACGATTCTCCTGACCTCAGCATCGGGGGAGGATTTGATCCCGGCAACCGGGGTCTTCACTGCTCCTGCCACAGGGATTTACACCTTCAATGTCTCCTATTACGCAGACGGAACCAGGAAGCTCCAGAGAGGTGATCCATCTTCAAGGAAGGTGCCCTCTATGAAAAACTGGCTGTCGAAATCGGAACATTGGTTACCGTCCCTGTTAAGTCAGTTACAATGCGACTCCTTGCAGGTGAGAAAGTTGAGGTTGAAATATCCACCGGTACTGCCCGTGAGACCGGTACCGGTACATTTGCCGGTATACGGGTAGATTAATATAACGCCGTGCCGGATTGAGGGTGTCCTTCAAAAACCGGTCTTGGGCGCTTTCAAGCCTGCATTACGTAGTTCTAAGAGGCAATCACTATTCAAAATAGGTGCTAAATGCCAGCCTTTGTTCTACAATACTTAAAGCTCTACGAGCTAAATGATAATTCCACGACTGCCGACTGGGGACTGCCGATTGCTGACTTCACTATTGCCTACTGCCTATTGCCTACTGCCTTTTTCGTATATTTGCCGCAAACAAACATGCCATGATAACCAATGACCAGATAAAAGACCTCGTTGAACGCCGGGATGCGTTAAGGAGGTATCTTTGACGTCGACAGCCGACTGAAAGATATAAAGGAAAAAGAGGAGCTGACACAAGCCCCGGGATTCTGGAATGACCCCAAAAAAGCAGAGGAGCTGATGAGGGTGATCTCCTCCGTCAAAAGCTGGACCAACGCCTTCGCAACCGTCGACACCGCCGTCGAGGACCTTATCGTCCTCTATGACTTCTTCAGGGAGGGAGAGTCGACCGAAGCCGAGATCATTCAACAGTACGACAAAACACTTGCTGCCATTGAGAAACTTGAGGTCCGCAACATGCTCAGACGTGAGGAGGACCAGTTCGGAGCCGTACTGAAGATCAACGCCGGCGCCGGCGGCACGGAGAGTAACGACTGGGCAGAGATGCTCATGAGGATGTACCTCATGTGGGGAGAGCAAAGCGGATACAAGATCACCGAAGCATACTTCCAGCCAGGCGATGAGGCCGGCATCAAAACAGTCACCCTCGAGTTCGAGGGAGAAAATGCCTACGGGTATCTGAAGAGCGAGAACGGCGTGCACCGCCTGGTGCGTATTTCACCCTTCAACTCCCAGGGGAAAAGACAGACGACATTCGCATCGGTTTATGTTGCACCGCTGGTTGATGATGAAATAGAGATAGAGATAAACCCTGCTGACATCACCTGGGAGACATTCCGCTCGTCGGGCGCCGGGGGTCAGAACGTCAACAAGGTTGAGACGGCTGTGCGCCTCCGCCACGCACCCACAGGCCTCGTCATTGAAAACCAGGAGTCGCGCTCACAGGGACAGAACAAGGAGAACGCCCTCCGCCTGCTCAGATCACACCTCTACGAGATGGAACTGCGGAAGAGACAGGAAGAGATAGCAAAGATCGAGGGGGCAAAGAAAAAGATAGAGTGGGGCTCGCAGATCCGCTCATATACTCTCCATCCCTACAAGCTGGTCAAGGACCTGCGCACCGGTTACGAGACCGGCAATGCCCAGGCTGTCCTCGACGGCGACCTCGATGAGTTCATCAAGTCATACCTCATGGAGTTCGGTGCAAGCCACTGAGACCATATGATAAAAAGCATGGTTTAAAAGCCTGACATTCCTTTTATTTACACATTCAGGAACAGCATATCCGATGGACAAGAAAGAAAGGTTATTTGAAAAGTTTCCACCAGTCTCCACAGAAAAATGGATGGAGAAGATCACGGCCGACCTGAAGGGGGCCGACTTTAAGAAGAGGCTGGTGTGGAAGACACGCGACGGAATTGAGGTTATGCCATTTTACAGACAGGAGGACCTCGACAAGCTCAACCATACCGGGTTCCTTCCGGGCGACTACCCCTTCGTGAGGGGAGTACATGTTTCTGACAACACCTGGCTGGTGAGACAGGATATCACCGTTAAAGATTATAAGGCTGCAAACACTAAAGCCCTCGACATACTCATGAGAGGTGTTTCCTCCATTGGCTTTGTGATAGAAGACCCTCAGTCAATCACTGTCGACAACATATCTCAGCTGCTCAGCGGAATACACCTTGAGAGCGCGGAACTGAACTTCATCACCCCCGGTATGGCAAAGGAGCTCTTTGCCGCAGTTGAGTCAGTCCTGGGGTCCGCAGGCGCAGACGCGAAAAAGATTAGAATATGCATTGCCGCCGATCCTCTCGGAAAACTGGCGCTGAACGGGAAGCTGTGCATACCCGTTGACCAGGGACTCGATTACCTTGCTGACCTGGTAAAAGAGTCGGCCAGTGTACAGGGCATGAAATGCGTTGAACCCTCCGGCACCATCTTCAGCAATGCAGGTGCAGGACCCGTGGCCGAGCTTGCTTACACCCTGGCACTAGGCAATGAATATATGGCCGCACTGACCGCCAGGGGCATCAAACCCGATACAGCAGCACAGGCAATGAAATTCACCTTCGGCATCGGTCCCGACTTCTTCCCCGAGATAGCCAAACTGCGTGCGGCGAGGATGCTGTGGGCTGCAATAGTAAAGGGATATGAGCCAAAGTCGGAAGAGGCCACTCAGATGCATATACACTCCGTCACAGGCAGGTGGAACAAGACACTCTATGACCCCTATGTGAACATGCTGCGCACCCAGACAGAAGCAATGTCAGCAGTGCTTGGCGGGGCAGAGTCGATCACCGTCGAGCCCTTTGACACTGTCTTCCGCAGCGCCGGCGAGTTCTCCGAGAGGATAGCCCGCAACCAGCAGCTGATGCTGATGGAGGAGTCGCACCTCGACAAGGTGGCTGACCCGGGTGCCGGATCATACTACCTCGAGGAGCTTACCTCGATGATGGCCCGCGAAGCCTGGAAGCTGTTCCTCGAGATTGAAAACGAGGGAGGCTTTCTGAAGGCACTGCAGAGCGGCACCATCCAGGAAAGAATCGCGGCAACGGCAAAATCGCGAAAAGAGGATGTTGCAAAAAGACGCGAGATACTTCTGGGCACCAACCAGTATCCCAACTTCAGGGAGACGACGGCACCGGACCATGACACGGAAAAGCTTTTACCGGAAAACACCCCTCCGCATGAAACGGAAGTGACTCCCATCAGACCCTCACGCGGCGGAGAGGAGTTCGAGAAGCTCAGGCTGGCAACAGACAGGGCACAACACAGGCCCCTGGCCTTCATGCTTACCATCGGCAACCCTGCAATGAGCAGCGCCAGGGCTCAGTTCTCCTCCAACTTCTTCGCCGTGGCAGGCTATGAGGTGAGGAGCAACAACGGCTTTGAGACGGTATCAGAAGGCGTCAATGCAGCCCTGGAAGCCAAAGCTGACATAATCGTCATCTGCAGCTCGGATGACGAATACCCCGCTGTTGCACCTGAAATAAACAGAATGACTGCCGGAAAGGCTGTAGTGGTCGTGGCCGGAAACCCGCCTTCCATGGAGACTCTTAAGGCTGAAGGGTTGGAGCACTTCATCAGCGTTCGCTCGAATGTGCTTGAGACGCTGCAGATGTTCAACAGGGTACTGGGAATAAACTGATCGGAGATGAGCAAGAGACCAAAATTCACGGATACAGAGCCCTTCAGGGCCAAGGCGCCTTCGAGGAACATTCAGAAGTGGGAGAGAGAGAACGGCATCATCGCCTTCTGGGAGACCCCGGAGCGTATCCATCTCAAGAGCGTCTATTCGCGCGACGACCTGCGCGGCATGGAGCACCTTGACTATGCTGCGGGCCTGCCACCCTATTTGCGCGGGCCATACTCGGCGATGTATGCCATGATGCCATGGACCGTCAGGCAGTATGCCGGCTTCTCCACCGCAGAGGAGTCCAATGCTTTCTACCGCAGGAACCTCGCGGCAGGACAAAAGGGACTTTCAGTTGCCTTTGACCTTGCCACCCACCGCGGTTATGACTCCGATCATGAGCGGGTGCAGGGTGACGTGGGCAAGGCAGGCGTGGCCGTAGACTCGGTGCTTGACATGAAGATTCTCTTTGACCAGATTCCCCTCAGCCAGATGTCCGTCTCCATGACGATGAATGGGGCGGTACTGCCTGTCATGGCTTTCTACATCGTCGCCGGACTGGAACAGGGGGCGAAGCTGGAGGAGTTGCAGGGAACAATTCAGAATGACATACTCAAGGAGTTCATGGTGCGCAACACCTACATCTATCCTCCTTCCTTCTCAATGCGGATCATCGCCGACATCTTCAGGTACACCTCGGAGAAGATGCCCAGGTTCAACAGCATCTCCATCTCGGGCTACCACATGCAGGAGGCAGGCGCAACGGCTGACCTTGAGCTGGCATACACACTGGCCGACGGGCTTGAGTACCTGCGCACCGGAGTGAATTCCGGAATGAACGTTGACGATTTTGCACCGCGGCTCTCATTCTTCTGGGCCAGCGGCCTGAACTTCTTCATGGAGATAGCCAAGATGAGGGCGGCACGGATGCTCTGGGCAAAGATCGTCAGTGAATTCAACCCCAAGAACCCTAAGTCGCTGGCACTTCGCACCCATACCCAGACCTCCGGGTGGAGCCTGACCGAACAGGATCCGTTCAATAATGTGGGACGGACATGCATTGAGGCCATGGCTGCAGCCCTGGGTCATACACAGAGCCTGCATACCAACGCCCTCGACGAAGCAATCGCACTTCCTACCGAATTCTCGGCGAGAATAGCGCGCAACACCCAGATATTCCTTCAGGAGGAGACAAGCATCTGCAGGGCGGTCGACCCGTGGGCAGGTTCTTACTATGTTGAGACACTCACCAATGAGATCGCCCATAAAGCATGGGAACTGATACAGGAGGTGGAGAGCCTCGGCGGGATGGCCAAAGCCATCGAGTCAGGCATACCCAAGATGAGGATCGAGGAGGCTGCCGCCAGGGCGCAGGCACGAATCGACTCCAGGGCGCAGACAATAGTTGGGTTGAATAAGTACAGGCTTGAAAAGGAGGATCCGCTCGAGATCCTGACAGTGGATAACAGCGCAGTCCGTGACTCCCAGATCAGAAGGCTGGAGCAGCTCAGAGCCTCGCGCAATGAAGAGGAATGCAGGAAGGCACTCGATGCCATCACCAGCGCTGCCGAGACAGGAGAGGGGAACCTCCTTGAGCTGGCAGTGGATGCCGCATCGAAGAGAGCAACCCTGGGTGAGATATCATACGCATGTGAAAAAGTAGCAGGGAGGTATAAAGCAGTGATAAGGACTATTTCAGGAGTATATTCATCAGAGTACAAGTCAGACTCTGATTTCGAGGAGGCAAAGGCCCTCGCAGCGGAGTTTGCCTCAAGGGCAGGAAGGCAGCCCCGTATAATGATTGCCAAGATGGGTCAGGACGGTCATGACCGGGGCGCTAAAGTGATCTCCACAGGTTATGCCGACATCGGGTTTGACGTTGATATCGGGCCTCTGTTCCAGACACCGGCCGAGGCTGCAAGACAGGCAGTGGAGAACGATGTGCATCTACTGGGCGTTTCAAGCCTCGCGGCAGGGCACAAGACACTCATACCGCAGGTGATTAGTGAGCTGAAGAAACTCGGACGTGAAGATATAATGGTTATCGCAGGGGGTGTCATACCTCCTCAGGACTACCAGTTCCTCTATGACTCCGGAGTGGCTGCAATTTTCGGTCCCGGCACATCGGTGTCGAAAACTGCAAAACAGATATTATCTTTGCTTTTGCAGACAGTATGAAAACCATCCAGATAATTACCATCATCGCCGCCCTGGCAGTCATTACCGGATGCGGCACCGCCCGGAAATCAAAATCCGGTGCGGCTGAGCCTTTACCCCCTTCAGCCGCTGAGCAGCAGACTCCGCCTGACACTGTTCCGGAGGTGGCACCATTCGGTAATGCAGCCCTCGCCGGAAAACCCGACGAGGAGGAAGAAGCTGCCAGCCACGTGTGGGACTTCCGTGATGCCACCACCTGGCTGCTGGGCGACTTCCAGCCTTCAAGATTTTTCAACCCTCCTCATTCCTCGTGGTATGTGAGCGGTTACAGGGACTATCACCCTGACCAGGCATTCATGGAAGAACTGCGGGAGGCTGATATCAGCGATATGACAATCACCATAGTCCTTGGCACATGGTGCCCCGACAGCAGGAGAGAGGTGCCCGGGTTCATGAAGATTATTGACTTGTGGGGATTCCCAGAAGAGAAAATAAGGTTCATTGGTGTCGATATCGATAAAGTTGCACCCCTGCAAGATTATATGGAACTAGGCATAGAAAGAGTTCCCACATTCATTTTTTATAAAAATAATTCAGAGAAGGGACGCATCATTGAGGTTCCGGTTACGTCTTTAGAACAGGATACAAGGAATATCCTGAAAGGAAAATAAGGAACATTTAATACTTAAACCAATGGAAGAAGTAAAAAGCAGCAATCAGTCAGGCCTGGGAGTCGGTGCCCTCGTGACAGCCATAATAGCCTTTCTGCTTGCAGTGGTGCCCTGCCTCGGCCTGGTAGCCATCATACCGGCAGTTATAGCTCTGGTACTGTCGATAATAGGCCTGTCGAGGCCAAACAACAACCAGGGGGTGCTTATAGGTGGCCTGGTGGTCGCGATAATTGCCGTTATGATAGCAGTCTCACAAATGTTTGTTATCGGCAAGATCGCCAATAAGTCAGGCAATTGGGCCACGGATATCGAAAAGGTGATAAAGGAGGTTACCGATGACATAGAGAAAGAGTTTGGTGACAAGGAGGTAACCATCCGGATCAACGATGGCGAAGAAACTGTCGAGGTCAAAGCCTCTGCAAAGAAGGATGAGATGAAAGACAGACTTCAGGAGCTTGAGGGCAAGCCTGACAGCCTTAAGAAGGAAGCAGAAAAAGATACTACCAAAGGGCAGTGGTAAGACTGAATCCCTCCAGCAGGCCCTATTTTTCGATCAATATCATACTTGCCGGAGTAATCCTGTTGATAATGGGTTACTCCTTTTTTTATTCCCCTGATGAGGAGAATTATCCTGTGCCGTGTGTCCATGAGATAATGACCGGGGAGCCCTGTCCGTCATGCGGGCTGTCACATGCATTCTCGCTGATTGTCAGGGGCAGGATAGATGAGGCGCTGCAATGGAACAGCCAGTCGATGAGGGTCTTCCTCTTCTTCGCCCTGCAGCTGGTGATGCGCATTGCACTAGGAGCAAGGACGCTTGTGACGGATCGTGGCCTGAGGAATATAGCCATAACTGATGCAGCGGTCTCCTCCGCCATGGCCCTGGTGGCCTTCTTCCCCTTCCTGAGGTCACTGTGGCTGTCGCTCTTCTGACCGGTTACCCTGGTTGACGCTTTCCTGGCCGGTTATCCTGGCTGTCGCTCTTCTGACCGGTCAGTCTTTACAGACCGCGCTTACGGCGTCATAGACAAGGTGGCTTTCAAAACCCTTTCCCAGGGCGTGCCTCAGGAGCTTGCCCTTCAGATCGAGCCTGTTCTTCGCCCTGATCTTTTTCCTCTGTTCCTGAAGGATCTTCACGAGCAGGGTTAGATACTCCCCGTCATCAATGGCTTCGAGACCGGAAGCTATCGCCGCCGGGTCCACCCTCTTGCCCCTGAGCCCCATCGTTATCTTGACCCTTCCCCAATGACTGTGTTTGAAGTGATCTATCACAAACGCCCGGCTGTAACGGTGCTCGTCGATGAATTTCTCAGTGATGAGCCTGTTTATTATCCATTCCTTCGTCTCACCGTCATGCGCACCCCACCTTTCGAGCAGCGAACTGATGTCGCTGATGCAGTATTCTCTTGCCGAGCATTCTCTCATAGCTCTCAGCAGGAGCGCCTCTTTTTCACTCTTTTCAGCCATGTCTTTCAGCCTTTATGAATCTCTCTTTTCCCCTGATGTCTTTTAAAATGCTTACCTGCCTGTAAAGGCTGGCATTGAACAGCCCTGCCGTCGCGGGTGCATGGTTCTCATTCACTTCCAGCCACAGCGTGCCTCCCGGTGACAGCCGCACAGCGGCTATTTCAGCGATTCTCCTGTAGTACAGGAGCGGGTCGTCATCAGGCACGAAGAGCGCCTCATGCGGCTCATGATCAAGCACATTCGGATGCATTGCCGTCTTTTCGCTCTCAGTAACATATGGAGGATTGCTGACAATAATGTCGCACATGGGTAGGGCGGAGTGATTGTCAGTGAACAGGTCAGCCATGGCAAGGGTCACTGATGCTCCGTTAAGGGCAATGTTTCGCGCAGCCACCCTGATTGCGTCCCGGGAGTTGTCAGTGGCCACTACCGTCGCCCGGGGAAAGGCCATCGACAGGGCGATGGCGATGCATCCCGAACCGGTGCAGAGATCGGTGACCGTCCCCTCAAAGCCCCGGTTCCCCGTGACGATCACCGGGCGCGTTTCTTCTATTTTCCGGAACGCATCGATGATCATTGAGGTCATCTCTTCCGTTTCCGGTCTGGGTATCAGCACTCCCGGCTCCACTTCAATCCTGTGACCGCAGAATTCAGTATAGCCGGTGATATACTGCAACGGTTCACCCTCTGAGGCTCTGCCGGCAGCAGCGAAGATCTTCCCTGCCGCCCCGGTTTCAGGCTGCCGGTCGCCGAAGGCAAGCTGTGCTGCCCGGGTCATGCCGGTGTACTCCCTGATGACTGATGAGGCAAGAGCTTCAGCCTCCTCATCGGGCCACAGCCTTCTGAGCATTCCTGAGATCAGGGAGCGGATTTCGCTTATTGTTTGTACCTTTTGGGCCATGATTCAAAGATAGGAAATTGCAACCATGGCTCACCCCGATGACCTGATCTATATGCGCCGCTGCCTTGAGCTTGCAGGCAGGGCGGAGGGCCACACGTCACCAAACCCTATGGTGGGGGCAGTGGTGGTGCACAAGGGTGTCATCATCGGTGAAGGATTTCATCTCAGGGCGGGAACACCCCATGCCGAGGTTCATGCAATTAATGCTGTTAAAGACAAAAGCCTGCTGCCATCCTCAACCATCTATGCAAGCCTGGAGCCATGCTCTCATCACGGGCGGACGCCCCCATGCGCTGACCTGATCATCAGCAGCGGCATCCGAAGGGTGGTGGTGGGCACCACTGACACAAGCCTTAAGGTGGCAGGGAGAGGCATAGCCCTGCTCAGAGAGGCAGGAATTGACGTGGTGAACGGTGTTCTGGAGGAGGAGTGCCGCCGCATCAACAGGAGGTTCTTTTCATGGCATGAACGGAAGAGGCCGTACGTGATACTCAAGTGGGCCCGCAGCGCCGACGGATTCATTGACCTTGAGAGAAAGGCGGGTGATACGCCCGAGCCTCACTGGATAACAGGTAACACCGAACGCATACTCGTGCACCGCTGGCGCGCCGCCGAGGATGCCATCCTCTCGGGAGGAGGTACCATACGCACTGACAACCCTTCGCTCGACGTGCGCCTCTGGAGTGGCAAGAACCCTCTCAGGGTCATCGTAAGCCGCAGCGGCAACATGGACCCCGGGTCAAAGGTGTTCAACGGAGCCGTGGATACAATCCTGTTTACCTGTAATGAAAAGGCCAGCCTGCCGGGAGTAAAAGTTGTTAAACTGGCAGGTAATCAGTATTTTATAGAAGAGCTACTTCAGGAGCTTCATGGCATGGGCGTACAGTCGCTTTTTGTCGAGGGAGGTGCCTTCATTATGAGCCATTTCGTTGAGTCAGGACTGTGGGATGAGGCACGCCGGTTCACCGGAAGAATGAAGTTCGGAGGAGGTGTGCCGGACCCCTTCCCGGATTACGCATCTGAAGAAAATGTCAGATTTGAAAAAAGTATCCTCGAAATCATGTATCATTTTCGCTCAGACTCCGTATAACGTATGTTAGTAATTTTACCTTTTTGTTAGTAAATAAATATTCGTATTTTTGAATCCCAATTATTCAAAAGGAGCCAAAGTCATGAAACGAGGATTCTCAGTTCTTGTAATGGTGTTTATTATTGCTGTACTGACTGTTAGTGGTCAGTCGTCACGCAAGTACATCAAAGCCGGCGAGGAGTTCATCAGAAATGACATGTTTGAGGATGCCATAGAGCAGTTCTCCAGGGCTATCGATGAAGCTCCGGCTTCGACGGAGGGTTATCTCAAACGGGCAAGGGTATACGAACAGACAGGCAATTATCTGCTTGCATATGAGGATTACAGGAGGGCCAATAATTTCCTCTCCAATGATACCGGCATCCTTTATAACCTGGGTCGCATGTGCAACAAGCTGGGGGCATCGGAGACAACGGCACCCGGAGAGCGGAATAAGTTTTATTCTGAAGCCGTTTCATACCTGCAGCAGGCGATAAGGACCGAGTACCGCAACGGCAAACTCTACACTGAGAAGGTTGTATCACTGATGGGCATGGAGTTGTGGGATAAGGCTCTCGGGGCATCTGACACTGCGCTGCAGATGAGAGATGACGCTGTCACCTGCTATTACCAGGGGATCATATACCAGAAGCTGAATGATGACAACACCGCCAGAAGGCAGCTTGAGAAGGCTGTAACAAAGGACAAATCGCTTTCCCCGGCACGTCTTGAGCTGGCAAGGGTTCTTGTACGCCAGGGTGACGTCAACAGCGCACTCGGCCAGTGCAAAATGGTGATGCAGCAGGATGAAAAGAATGTGGATGCTTACCTGACCCGGGCCCTTGTTTATGAAGCCAGGCTTGACTACCCTTCAGCCATCAATGACATCTCTACAGCCATTCTCCTTGAGCCGGCAGACCAGAAACACTATATCCTCCGGGGCACCTATTATCAGAAGTTCAACCAGCACATCGCAGCCATCAGCGACTTCACGAAAGCGCTTGCCCTTGACCAGTACCTGCATGAGGCCTACCTTCTTCGGGCACATTCGTATGAGGAGGTGAACGACTTCGAAAAGGCCTCTTCAGACTATGCCAGGGTCATAGCTATGAATGAGGATGGCTCGGCTGCAAAAAGGATGATGCGCGAGGCAAATGACAGGCTCTTCGCCATAAACCGCGAATCGGACAGCCCGGAGATATTCATCGATTCACCCGCTATTATTGGCGGGAGTGAGATCGAGGTAGGGCTTGACAAGACGAGTGTGATAATAACCGGCAAGATCAGCGACAAGAGCCTGCTGGCTGAGTTTTCAATCAATAACGTCCCGGTGAAGTTCGAGGGCAGAGGCACCATCCCCTTTGCCGCAGAGGTGGAGGTTGCCACCGACGGGGTTCTGAAGATCGTCGCCCGCGACGTCTATGACAACGAGAGCGTGATGACATATCGCTTCAGGCGCACCGAAGTCGATCCACCCGAGATACACATACTCGCTCCCTTCCTGGCAGGTGACAACGTACTGATCATTGACAGCCTGGCCTCACGGATTGACATCGAAGGCAAGGTGCTCGACCAGAACCATATCAGCACGGTCAGGATTCAAAACATCAGCGCGCAGTTCTCGCATGACAATCTTAATCCTGATTTCATTGCCAAGGGCATTGATGTCAGGAACAGTGACAAGGTAACCATCCATGTCGAGGACAAATACGGCAACACTACCACAAAGGATTATATTCTCAGCCGCCGGGGCACAACCATTGCGGAATCCAATCCTATGGGAAATACCCTCGTTATCTTTATTGAGAACAGTGATTATCAGAACTTTGCTGCTCTACAGGGCCCGCCCAAGGATGCCAACCTGATCACATCGGTACTGGAAGACAACTACCAGGTTCTTCCGGTGCGCAGACTTCGCAACCAGTCGAAGCAGGAGATGGAGAAGTTCTTTTCCATCGACCTTCGTGACGAGGTCAGGGCCAGGCAGATCAAATCGCTTGTCATCTGGTTTGCAGGGCACGGCAAGTTCATCAATGACGTCGGTTACTGGATACCCATTGATGCAAGGCGTGATGAGGAGTTCACATACTACAGCCTGAATGCTCTGAAGGCATCAATGGAGACTTACATGAACTACCTGACCCATGTGCTGGTGATAACTGATGCCTGCGAATCGGGCCCCAGTTTTTACCAGGCTATGAGGTCCGACATCAAGCCCCGCAACTGTGCAGACTGGAGGTCGACACAGTTCAAGTCGAGCCAGATATTCTCATCTGCAGGGTATGAGCTTGCTGTTGATGACTCCCAGTTCACGCGCACTTTCGCCAACACACTGCGTGGCAATCCCAACACCTGCATAGCCATAGAGGAGATAGTGATCCAGGTGACCAAAGCCGTAACTCAGAACAACCAGCAGAAGCCAAAATTCGGAAAGATCACCGGGCTCAAGGATGAAGACGGCACGTTCTTCTTCATTAAGAAATAGCCTGATGCCTGTGAGATGCAGTAATGGCAGCCCCCGTTCATTTATCCCAGCGGTATGGTTGTCTCTGCTGTTTCTTCTCATGCCACGTAACGCAGCGGGGCAGAATTTCTATTTTGAACAGTACGGCTCGAAGGAGGGTCTGAGCGCTTCCAAGATCTACACCATCATTCAGGATGCCAATGACTTCATCTGGATGGGCACCGGCAGCGGTGTGACACGGTTTGACGGACTGCGGTTTGAGAATTTCTCCACCTCTGACAGCCTTGCGCCGGGAGGGGTGAAGAGCATCTGTGAGGACAGCCGGGGTAGGTTATGGCTCGGCCATATAGGCGGGGGCATGTCGCTTGTTGAGGATAATGTCATCAAGCGTGTCTCCTTCTCCCCGGCAGCCTTTATCGGAGTTGATTCCGCACGCATAACCGACGCGGTCAGCCCGGTATGGAGCCTTACCGGAGACATAACAGGCATTCTGGAGTATGAGGGATCGCTCTGGGTGGCCACCTCACTGGGAGGCGCTCTTCGCCTTGACATGCCGGAACACGGGGTTACCCTGATGACCGGCCGGCAGTACATGGGAAGGCAGGGGCTCAGCAATGACGCCTTCGGTTTCTATGCAGACAGCCGCGCAAACCTCTACTGCATCACTGACATGGGCATCAAGAGATATGACCATGCCAGCGACAGGTTCATCCCTTTCAATCCCGAAGGCCTCACAAGGTACTTCCTTACCACGACCATCTTTGAAGACTCGCACGGGAATCTCTGGTTCGGGACCTTCAACGGCGGCCTCTACAGGCAGGACAGGGAGAGCGGGGAGATGAGCTTCTTCGATACACGCAACGGGCTGTGGGGCAACTTCGTAACCTATATCCTGGAGGACTATCGCGGCAATATCTGGGCGGCCTCAATGGAAGACTGGGAGAGCAGGGGGGGCATAACAGTCTTTACACCTGAAGGGACGCTCGTCTTAAATAGCTTAAACGGGCTGATGGCGCGTCACGTCCTCTGTATGATAGAAGACAAGGAAAAGAATATTCTCATCGCCGACAGGGACGCCGGGTTTTTTATCTACAAGGGTGATCATTTCAACTCTTTCCTGGCCCCGGAGTTCCTCCAGTCAAACGACGTGTCCGCCCTCGCGCAGGATCCCACCGGGCGCTACTGGTTTGGCACCAGCAAAGGCCTCTCTCTTTACAACCCGTCCAAAAGTGCCGCGGACCGCGTTAAGCTCACCGATTTCCCTCCGGCGCTTGAAGACAGGCAGATCAATATCATAAGACCTGACCACAACGGCCATGTCTGGATAGCCACCTCGGGTGATGAGGTATTCAGGTATGACCTTGATGAGGGGAATTTCAGGTATGATCTCGATCTCAACTCCAGCCTCCGGTCGTTGAGAATATCATCAATGGTTTCCGACAGCAACCATAACCTCTGGCTGGGAACTGACCGTGCACTCATATTTTGGGATGAGCGGAGGAAGGAGAGCCGCACCTATACCCAGATTAACGGTCTGACAGGAAATAACATCACATCTCTCTTCTGCGACAGCCGGGGGTACCTGTGGATAGGGACGGAGGAGCGCAACGGCCTGACGAAACACCTGCCCGGCAGCGAAATCTTCACCGCTGTCAGCTTCGGGACTGACGTTAACCCGACAGCCATCAACGAGACTGCTGACGGCACGCTATGGGTGGGCACTATTGACGGGCTGTACGGTCTCAGGAATGACACGGTATGGAAGAAGCTTACTGAGAGCGACGGCTTGCTGATGAACTCCATAAACCTGCTGCAGCCTGATGCCTCCGGTAATCTTTTCGTAGGCACCAACCTGGGGCTCAACAGGTATGACATCAATACCGGCCGCGTCTCCTCGTTCACAGAGAGAAGCGGGTTTACAGGTATAGAGACAAGGAGCAATGCCTCTTTCGCCGACAACAGGGGCGACCTCTGGTTCGGGACGGCCAACGGGGCCATCAGGCTGAGTCCGACACGGCTGCCGCCGGTAATGACCGAGCCGGCGACACACATCTGGCGAACGCTGGTCAACTATGAGACCTTCCCTATGCATGACGGCATTCGGCTGTCGCATACTCAGAACAGGATCATCTTTGATTTCCTGAGCATCTGCCTTGTCAACCCCGAGACCGTCAGGTACCAGTTCATGCTTGTCGGTGCCGATGAAGACTGGATCACCACCGACCAGACACGAGCCATGTACTCGTCACTAAGTGCAGGCCGGTATGTCTTCAGGGTGCGCGCTTCAAACAACTACGGCTTCTGGAACGAGGAGCCCGTCGAACTCTCCTTCTCCATCAGCGGACCTGTGTACAAGACCCCCTGGTTCATTCTACTGTGCATCACCGCCCTTGTTACCGTCATCTACCTGTACATAAGCCTGAGGGAAAAAAACCTTCGCAGGGAGAAGGAACTGCTGGAGCAGAAGGTAGAAGAGCGGACTGCAGAGGTCGTCACAAAGAGCATCGAGCTCGAGGAGAAGAGCCGTGATACCACTGCCAGCATAAGGTATGCCGAGAGGATACAGGCGGCAATGCTTCCGCCCGAGAATTTCTTCAATGACACTTTTGTTTTATTCATGCCCAAGGATATCGTCAGCGGCGACTTTTACTGGATGCATGACAGCGGCTTCAAGCAGTTTATTGCCGCGGTCGACTGCACCGGCCACGGCGTGCCGGGTGCCTTCATGTCGATCATCGGTCACAACTCACTTAACAAGATAGTAAGGGAGAGCGGAATAAGCAGGCCATCCGAGATCCTCGACCACCTGAACATCGAGGTTGTTCATGCGCTGTTGCAGAGAAGCGAAAAGGCCGTGCGTGACGGCATGGATATATCCATTATCTCCTATGACATTCTGGAGCATGATGTTGAATATGCCGGGGCCTATCAGCCACTGTATCATGTCAGGGACGGGAAGGTGACCATATACAGGGGTGACCGCTTCCCGATAGGCATGATTGACGGCCAGGCAAAGAAGATCTTCACCAACCGGAAGGTTGATGTGATGAAGGGCGACATGCTCTACATCTTCACCGACGGATTCGGAGACCAGTTTGGCGGTGATGAGGACAAGAAGTTCAAGACCATCAATATCAGGTCAATCCTGGCGGAGATCTACATGCTGCCAGTCGACGAGCAGAAGCGGATACTCGAGAAGACCATCAGGGACTGGATGGGAGATGTGCCCCAGATAGATGACATCCTGTTCATCGGAACCCGTGTACCAAATGCCGGCACTGTAAAGACAGGCGGGTACTCCCGGTAACCGTAGCTCAAATCCTGGCTATCACCTTCGGATCAGCATGCCAGCCGGTGTAGTTGGTGATTGCCGGCACCACCTCCTCAGCCGTGGTGACGATCTGCCATATGTCCTTGTGTTCAAGCCTCATGAAATGGCCCCTGACCATGTGGTCAAAGAACTCTATCAGATGGTCATAGAAGCCGCTGGTGTTTACTATTACTATCGGTTTGTTGAACTGTCCAAGCTGCTTCAGGGTGATAACCTCGGTCAGCTCCTCCAGCGTGCCCACACCTCCGGGCAGCGCCACCGCGGCATCCGACATGGCAAAGATGGTCTTCTTCCTCTCTGACATGTCAGAGGTGACGACCATATCCCTGACCCCCGGGTGACCCCAGCCCTCATCCATCATGAAGCCCGGTATGACACCCGTGATGGTTCCGCCACCAGCCATCAGTGCGTCGGCGAAGATGCCCATCAGGCCAATGCCGCCACCGCCGAAGATGGCATGGACACCCTCACGTGCAAATACGGTTCCCAGATCCCCGGCAACCTTATTATATGCAACATCAATGCGGCTGCTGGAAGCTGCAAAAACACATACATTCATGTCCGGATCAGAGTAGCGGAGTGAGCTTGGCTTCGAAGGCCGACCTGGCAGCTGCACCAACCTGCTTGTCGACTACCTCGCCTCCCTTGAAATAGAGCACCGTGGGGATATTCCTTATATTGAATCTCCTTGCAACATCAGGAGAGCCGTCCACGTCACACTTAACGACAAGCGCCTTGTCCTTATATGCCTCAGCGATCTGTTCTATATAAGGAGCTATCATCCTGCACGGTCCGCACCATTCAGCCCAGAAATCCACAATCACGGGTTTGTCTGACTTCAGAACAACCTCATCAAAATTCTTGTCGTTAACTTGTTGTGCCATTTTATTATATGTTTGTTTTGTTGTATCCGTTCCGCGCCTCAAAGATACCTAATTAACTTTAAAATCGAGTTCAGGATTGTCTTCAAGCCATCCGATAAGCTCGTTCGTTATGCCTGCCTTGATGCTCCGCGAAAAGAGGGGTATGGTGATCTTGTCATCATGATCTATCAACAGGAATTTCAGTGCTTTGTTCCCCGGGTTCTCGGAAATGATTGTCCGGAGATTCTTTATGAACTCCGTATTTATAAGTTCTGCCTTCAGCTTTATTGTTATGGAGTTGATCAGGTCATCTCTCACCGCCGAGAGCAGGTGTACCTCCTTTATTTTGAACTCAAGTTCATCAGGGTTGTAGTGCCTGCCCTGCACCTTCCCCTTTACCAGCAGCTGGTAGTCGGTATTGAAGAAATTGCTGAAGGCCACATAATCCTTATCAAAGAGGAGGAAGGCAAATGAGTCTGAGTAATCCTGCAGCGTGAATCCGCCGAAGGGCTTGCCGTTCTTGGTGACCCCGCTTCTCGTCTCGGTGACAATGCCGGCCACGCATACATCGCGGTTTGCAAACTCGCTGAGGTTCTGGAGGTCGGCCAGGGTGGCGTTGCAGAAGGTGTTTATCTCAAGCTTGTAGTCGTCAAGCGGGTGCGATGACAGGTATATGCCTATCACCTGCTTCTCCTTGTTCAGCTTTTCAAGTTTTGTCCAGTCGGTGCAGGGTGCAGGCTCGGGCTTCACAAGTTCAAAGCCTCCGGCATCGCCGAAGAGCGATTGCTGGCTGCTGTTGCGTATGTTCTTCACGCTGGCGCCGTAGCGGATGAGGCTCTCGAGGAAGCTCGAGCCCTTGCCGTCGGCGGAGAAGTACTGTGCCCTTGTCAGTCCCGGCAGCCCGTCGAGGGCGCCGGAGACTACCATTGCCTCGAGCATCTTCTTGTTGACGGTGTTGAGGTTCACCCGTTCGGCAAGGTCATATATATCCCTGAAGGGTCCGTTTTTCTCACGCTCCTCTATCAGGTGGAGCACGGCATTCTCTCCCACTCCCTTGATGGCGCCCAGCCCGAACCTGATATTGCCGTTGCGGTTGACGGTAAACTGGAGGAGGCTCTCATTCACATCGGGCCCCAGAACCTCCATACCCATGCGTTTGGTCTCCTCCATCATAATCGTGATCTTTTTGATGTCACTGATGTTGCGGCTGAGCACGGCAGCCATAAACTCGGCCGGGTAGTTCGCCTTGAGGTATCCTGTCTGGTATGCTATCAGGGCATAGCAGGTTGAGTGCGACTTGTTGAATGCATACTCGGCGAACGACTCCCAGTCAGACCATATTTTGCTTACAGTGTTCTGATCATAACCGTTCCTTTTGCAGCCCTCTATGAACTCCTCCTTCAGCCGGTCCATGATGTTGCGTTTTTTCTTGCCCATCGCCTTGCGGAGAGAGTCAGCCTGGCCCTTGCTGAACCCGCCCAGCTCCTGTGAGAGGAGCATCACCTGCTCCTGGTACACCGTGATGCCGTAGGTCTCCTTCAGGTATTTCTCCATTGCCGGCACCTCATATGAAATCTTGTCTTTACCGTGCTTGCGCCTGATAAACTGGGGTATGTAATCCATGGGCCCCGGCCTGTAAAGGGCGTTCATGGCTATGAGGTCACCGAACTGGTTGGGCTTAAGGTCGCGCAGGTAACGCTTCATGCCGACAGATTCAAACTGGAACACCCCGGTGGTCTCGGCGTTGCTGAAGAGCTCCCATGTCCGCTTGTCGTCGAGCGAGAGGGTTTCAAGATTTATCGTTACCCCCTTTGAATTCTTAATGTTTTCCAGTGCGTCCTTGAGGATGGAGAGTGTTTTGAGACCGAGGAAGTCCATCTTTAACAGGCCCACCGACTCCACATGGTTACCTTCGTACTGCGTCACATAGAGGTTGGTATCCTTTGCGGTACAGATAGGTATGTGTTCGCAGAGGTTCGCCTTGCTGATGATGATGCCGCAGGCGTGCACCCCGGTCTGCCTGATGCTTCCCTCAAGCACCTCGGCATATTTGAGTGTCTGGGCCACCAGAGGTTCTTTTGACTCCCTCTCCTTAAGCAGCTCCGGTACCTCCTCATATGCCGTTGCCAGAGTCATGCCCGGCCTCTCGGGCACCAGCTTGGTCAGCCTGATGGCCTCCGGCAGTGGCAGCTTCTGGACCCGGGCGACATCCCTGATGGCCATTTTGGCTGCCATGGTGCCGAAGGTGATGATATGTGCCACCCTGTCATGCCCGTATTTGTCAACCACATACCTTAGCACCTTCTCACGTCCGTCCTCGTCAAAGTCTATGTCAATGTCAGGCATCGAGATGCGGTCAGGATTAAGGAACCTCTCGAACAGGAGGTTGTATTTCATCGGGTCAATGTCAGTTATCTTCAGGCAGTAAGCGACAACGCTTCCGGCAGCCGACCCCCTTCCGGGGCCTACCCAGACACCCATCTCACGTGCGGCCCTCAGGAAATCCTGCACTATCAGGAAGTATCCGGGGAAGCCCATGTTTTTTATCACGGAGAGCTCAAAGTCAATCCTTGCCTGCAGCTCCGGCGTGAGGGTCTCCCATCGTTCCGCAGCTCCCTTCAGGGTCAGGTGACGCAGATACTCATCCTTGTCGGAAAACTCTTCAGGGATGGCAAACTCAGGCATGATGGGCTCGCTTGCAAGGGAATAGTATTCGACCTTATCGGCTATCTCCTTTGTGTTATGAACTGCCTCCGGCATGTCAGCGAAGATGCTGAGCATCTCCTCCTCGCTCTTGAGGTATTCCTGTTTGGTATAGCGAAGCCTCTTCGGGTCATCAATGTCCTTGCCGGTGTTGAGGCATATGAGCCGGTCGTGGGCTTCAGCCTCGTCCTGCATGATGAAGTGCACGTCGTTGGAGGCGATGATCTTTATGTTATTCTTTGCTGCCAGTTCGCGGTATGCGGCTATGACGCGCTGCTGGAGAGGGAAGACGGTGCTGTCAGCAGTGGGGTCAGTGGTCTCATGCCTCTGGACCTCAAGGTAATAGTCTTCGCCGAAGATCTCCCTGTATGAAAGTATAGCCTCCTCTGCGCCCCTGAGGTTGCCCGAGAGGATCTCCTGCGCCGCCTCACCTGCAATGCAGGCTGACGAGGCGATCAGCCCCTCATGGTGTTTCCGCAGCAGATCCTTGTCAATTCGCGGCTTGTAATAAAATCCCTTTATCCACGCCTGGGATACGAGCTTGACAAGATTGTGGTACCCGGTGAGATTCTTCGCAAGCAATATCAGGTGATCTCCGGAACGGTCCTCAACGGAGGTCTTGTCTTCAAGAGTGGTACGGGCGACATAGATCTCACACCCGATCACGGGCTTGAGGGAGGCGGCTGTGGCGGCATCATGAAACTCCTTTACCCCGAACATGTTCCCATGATCGGTGATGGCAAGGGCTTCCATGTCCAGCTCCTTCGCCCTGCGGATAAGGGCCTTTACTCCTGATGCCCCGTCAAGAATGGAATATTGTGTATGTACGTGTAAATGAGTGAATGGGGACATGATCAAGGGGTTTAAACCAGCAACGGCTCCGGAAACAAAAATATCAAAAAGGTCATTGATAGCTCAATTTATTTATTAACATGAGGCGGTCGATAATTTTTGTTACTTCGGGGAAATGTGATATATTTGCACCCTCTTAAAATTTTATAAAACATTTAAACAGTAAATTTTACATGTCAGTAAAGATCAGATTAGCTAGGAAAGGCCGCAAGAAACAGGCCTACTACCACGTGGTGGTAGCGGATAGCAGGTCGCCACGTGATGGCAGATTCATTGAGAAGATCGGGATTTACAATCCGATCACTGACCCGGCAACTATCGATATCAATTTCGAGAAGGCACTGGGTTGGCTGCAACAGGGTGCGCAACCTACGGAAACATGCAGAGCGATCCTTAAGTACAAGGGCGTGATGATGAAGAAGCACCTCATTGAGGGTGTGAAGAAGGGTGCCTTTGACGAGGCTGAAGCCGACCGCCGTTTTAATGAATGGCTGAAGGGCAAGGACGAGCAGATCGAATTAAAGAAATCAGGTCTCGAGAAGCTGGGCGAAGACATCCGCAAGAAGAAGCTTGATGCAGAGAAGGCCATCAAGGAAGCAAGGGCAGCCGAATATGCCAAAAAACTTGCCGCTATCGCCGCTGAGGCAGAGGCAGCAGCCAAAGCCGCATCAGCCCCGGAGGCTCCTGCGGCAGCAGTAGCAGAAGCCGCTGAGGAGGCAGTTGCAGAGGTTACCGGGGAAGTTGCCACTGAGGCAGCCACCGACCAGGTGGCTGAGGCAGAGGCTCCTGAGGAGGCAGTTGCAGAGGTTCCCGCAGAAGAGGCAGAAGAGGCAGCCGCCGAACCGGTGGTTGAAGATGAAGCTCCCGCAGCAGATACCAAAGAAGATACTACAGAAGAGACTGAGAAGGCTTAATAACAGTCTTCTGTCCCCTGCCGCCGCAGAGTGAAAAACATAGGCAGAATAACCAAAACGTACGGCTTCGAAGGAGCCGTGGTGGTGAGAAGTGAAAGCGGCATCACAGTGGAACCCGAACAGGGAGAACCGGTATTCGTCGTCATAGACGGGATACCGGTTCCCTTTTACACGTGATGCCTTTTCTCCTTCACCCGGCACACTTGTAATATCATTTGACGACTACCTGACCTCTGAGTCTGTAATATCACTTAAGGGATGCGAGGTGAGGATAGCCGGCGAGGCTGAAGAGAGCGATGACCTGGCCGGCATGAACGGGTACATGATGACTGACAGTAACAGCGGCTTCAGCGGAACAATCATATCAGTATTGCAGAACCCCGGCCAGCTCCTGGCCGTTGTCAATGCTCCCGGGGGAGAGATCTTCGTCCCCCTGCATCCCGACCTGATTATCAGAATCGACAGAAAAAGGAAGAGGATTGAGATGTCGCTACCGGAAGGCCTTATCAAGCTAAACGACTGACAGTCGAGAATCACTTTTTGCCGCCGCTGATGCAGCACGGCGATGATTACTCCGTCTTTCTGGTGTTATTCTCACAACTAAAACAGGTACAGTCATGAAGAAATCCTTTGCTTTAGCACTATTATTGATGTTCGCCTTGCAGGCGTCACAGGCCCAGAGTCCTTACACAGAGAGAAGAGATGTTTCAGGTTTCAGCGAGATCGGTTTTGCCGTGGCAGGTGAGGTAATCATCAGCCTGGGGAGTCAGTACAGCGTTGTCCTTGAAGGCGACAGGGATTATATCGAAGAGATTGAGACAAAGGTCTATGGCAATGAGCTCAGGATCAAGAGGGACAAATGGTTTGATGCCGGGAACAGGAAAGTCGTTGTGAGGATCACCATGCCTGACCTTAAAGGTATCAGTGTATCAGGCTCAGGGAGGGTCACAGTGGACGATCCTCTCAAGGGGGGAGACCTTGATATCGGCATCAGTGGCAGCGGTAAGGCTTTACTCCGTGATGTGGCGCTAAGCAACGTCGAATGTTCCATATCAGGATCAGGAAGCCTGAACATTGCCGGGGAGGGCACCGTCAATCGCCTTGAAATAAATATTTCAGGCTCTGGTGGCTATGTGGGGGAAGACACCAGGGTGGAGACACTGGAGGCGGCTATCTCCGGCAGCGGCAGCTGCGACTGCTATGTTACAGGCATGTTAAAAGCCTCTATCTCAGGCAGTGGGAACATCCGTTACTCGGGTAACCCGAAGATTGATGCCGCTGTCTCCGGATCAGGCAAGGTGCGGTCGAAATAATCAGCCGCGCAGGATCTTAACGACTCCGTTTCCGGATACCCTGATGACCGAAGAGGCTTTTGCCCTGCTTCGGTCATCTTGTCTCCAGAGGCATACATAATCGACTGATGCCTTCAGCTCCTCGCTGATCTCGTCAAATAATGCCGGGGCATCACTGCCACTGATATTGGCTGATGTTGATACCAGGGGTTTGCGCAGCGACGTAATAAGTTCATCGCAGAACGGTTCGGCACAGATCCTGACACCCACAGACCCGTCAGCCGAAGCCACCCCCTCAGCCAGGCTCCTCCCCCTGTCATAGACGATTGTGAGAGGGCTCTCCGTCAGCTCTGCCATCTGTAGTGCCACCTCTGGAGGGTTGTCGACATATCTGGTTAACATGGCCGCTGAGTTGACCAGGATTATCAGGCTCTTGTTCCCGGCCCGCTGCTTGATTGAGAAAATCTTTTTCACTGCCTCGCTGTTCGTGGCATCACACCCGAGACCCCAGATGGTATCTGTTGGATAGAGGATGACCCCTCCTTCACGCAGTGTCTTCAGGGCGCTTCTGATGTCATCTCCGAATTCGTTTTTCATACTTGTAAGATAAAGTTAAAAAACAATAATAGGGGCAAATTGGTTTCTCAACTTAAATGTATAAGTATAAATTTGAACTATATCAAAAAGGACAATCCATGATGCGTAAAATTCTACTCACAGCCATTCTTGCCGGGTCATTCATGCTCACCGGTGCACAGGACAACCAGGGTTACCAGCTGCCTCCGGAAGCCATTGTCTCCCTCATTGATGCACCGCAGACCCCTTCAGTGCTCCTCAGCCCTGACAACCAGACCATCCTTCTGCTGGACCGTCCGGGACTGCCCACCATCGCCGACCTGTCGCAGCCTGAGATGCGCCTGGCAGGCATCAGGTTTGACCCCGCCACCAACGGCCAGAGCCGCGGCAGGGGTGTAAACAGGATCTCCTCGATGAATGTCGACGGAACCAATCTGCGTGTTCTCTCAGGCCTCCCGGCCAATCCGGAGCTCGGAGACATCTCATGGTCTTCTGACAGCAGGAGTATTGCCTTCACCAGTACCACCGGCAGCTCAATTGAGTTATGGGTGGCTGATCTTGCCACCATGACCGCCCGCAGGATCGATGACGGCCTCAACGGAATCTTCAGGCGTTCCCTGAACTGGCTGCCTGACGGATCCATTATCTACCTGCGCACCCCACGCGACAGGGGCAAGGCCCCTGCAGCCTCACTGGTACCGGAAGGACCGGCTATCCAGGAGAGCGATGGCAGACAGGGGGAATCACGTACTTTCCAGGACCTCCTGAAGAGCATTGATGATGAAAAGATATTTGAATATTACGCCACCTCGGAACTGATGAGATGGGACGGCCAGACCTCCAGGCCTGTAGGCGGCAGAGGTATCATTGCCGACGCCTCTCCCTCGCCGGACGGGAAATGGCTCATGATGACACTGGTTGAAAAGCCCTTCTCATACGTTGTACCTTATTATTATTTTCCAAACAGAACTGAGATATGGGACCTCGACGGCAAAGTTGCAAAGACGCTTCTTGTCAAGCCCCTGCAGGAGAACCTCCCAAGGGGATACGATGTTGTCAATCCCGGTCCGCGGAACTACAACTGGCGAAATGACCGACCGTCATCGGTAATGTGGGTTGAGGCACTGGATGAGGGCAACTACCACGCCAAAGAGATGCAGTACCATGACCAGGTCTTTATGCTTGACGCACCCTTTACAGGCGATCCGGTACCATTCATTGCCACAGAGAAACGTTTTCAGGGTATCATGTGGGGCAATGAGGACCTGGCTATAGTAATGGAGGGACTCGCAAAGTCACGTGTCAGGGTCACAAGCACCTTCAATCCCGCCAACCCGCAGGCTTCCGTTAAAAAGATCTCCGAGCTCAATTCGGACGACCGTTACAATAACCCCGGGTTCCCCCTTACTGCCCCCAACATGTACGGCAGGAATGTTCTGCTGACGGCAGACAAGGGCAGGAGCCTCTATCTCTCGGGACAGGGTGCCTCACCCGAGGGAGACAGGCCATTTGTTGACAAATATGATCTCAGGACTGGCAAGACTACCAGGCTGTGGCGCTCGGAGGCACCTTACTATGAGACTGTTAATGAGTTTATTGATCCTGCAAAAGGACTTCTCCTTACAGTTAGGCAGTCACTAACAGAGGTTCCCAACTACTTCATCCGTGATCTTAAAAAGGGCACTCTCAAGCAGGTTACGAAGTTTGAGAATCCCTATCCGCAGTTGGCAGGTGTTCATAAGGAGCTTGTCACCTACAAGCGTAATGACGGTGTCGACCTCTCCTTCACCCTTTACCTCCCGGCAGGCTATGACAAGGAGAAGGACGGTCCGCTGCCAACCATTCTCTGGGCTTACCCGCGCGAGTTCAATGACGCGTCCACCGCCGGCCAGGTCAGTGGCTCACCCTTCAGCTTCACACGTATCAGTCCTTCGTCCGTACTGGTATATGTAACCCAGGGCTATGCTGTTCTCAATGATGTCAGCTTCCCCATCGTGGGTGCCGAGGGCCGGGAGCCGAACGACACTTTTGTTGAGCAGCTCGTCGCCAATGCCGAGGCCGCCATCAACAAGGCAGCTGAGATGGGTGTCACCGACCCGGCGAGGGTAGCTGCCAGCGGCCACTCATACGGCGCATTCATGACTGCCCACCTTCTCTCTCACACGAGGCTCTTCGCAGCAGGTATTGCACGCAGCGGAGCCTATAACCGTTCACTGACCCCCTTCGGGTTCCAGAGCGAGCGGCGCAGCTTCTGGGAGGTGCCGGAACTCTACCTTGCACTGTCACCGTTCACGCATGCCACCAAGGTCAAGGACCCGATACTTCTGATACACGGCATGGCTGATGACAACCAGGGGACTTTCCCGATCCAGAGCGAAAGATATTACGCTGCACTCAAGGGTGCAGGCGCCACCGTCAGGATGGTGTTGCTGCCCTCGGAAGCCCACGGATACACAGCCCGCGAGTCGCTCCTGCATATGCACTGGGAATATCTCAGATGGCTCGATAAATATGTGAAGAACAAAAAACAATAACTGTTGTGCACGGTTAGGTTATGTAAAAAAACTGATTAGTTTTGTACCTCAAATCGTATAAAAACCTAAGCTTATGATTAGTAGTTTGTTCTGGATAGCACCTGTCTCAGCGGTGCTGGCTTTGCTCTTTGCATGGATATTCTACAGGAGTATGATGAAAGCACCTGCAGGCAGCGACCGGATGCAGGAGATAGCCGGTTACGTCAGAGAAGGTGCGATGGCCTACATCAAACGCCAGTACAGCGTTGTGTTCAAGGTCTTTGTTGTGCTTGTATTTCTCCTTGTGATACTGGCTTACCTGGGGGTTCAGAACCCCTTCGTGCCGCTGGCGTTCCTGACAGGCGGTTTCTTCTCAGGCCTCTGCGGTTACCTGGGAATGAGAACCGCAACCAACGCATCGTCAAGGACAGCCCAGGGGGCTTCCGAATCACTTAACAAAGGGCTTAAAATAGCCTTCCGCAGCGGTGCCGTGATGGGACTTATCGTTGTCGGTTTCGGACTGCTTGACATCGTTCTCTGGTTCCTTGTCCTTAATAACTGGGTCTTCAGTCCTGAGAATATGGCCACCGGTATGGAATGGCTGGGACTGACTTTTGTTCACCCTGGCACCACCGACCATCAGAAGATGATCGAGATCACTGCCACCATGCTTACCTTCGGGATGGGCGCCTCAACACAGGCTCTCTTTGCCCGCGTAGGCGGCGGTATCTTCACCAAGGCTGCTGACGTAGGCGCTGACCTTGTGGGTAAAGTTGAGGCAGGCATCCCTGAGGATGACCCCCGCAACCCCGCAACCATAGCTGACAACGTTGGTGACAACGTTGGCGATGTAGCCGGGATGGGCGCTGACCTTTACGAATCATATGCAGGCTCAATACTGGCGACGGCTGCTCTCGGAGCAGCGCTGCCTCTCATTACGGCTGCTGATCAGATGAAGGCTGTCATCGCACCGATGATCGTGGCTGCAATAGGAATCCTTCTCTCCATAGCCGGTGTCTACATGGTACGCACCAGGGAGCAGGCCACACAGAAAAACCTGCTCAATGCCCTTCTTCTGGGTACGGGCGGCAGCTCGGCCCTCATCCTGGTAGCCATTGCTGTTATGGCATTCACCGGGTGGATCACCTGGGGTATATTCGGTGCTGTGGTAGCAGGACTGGCTGCAGGTGTGATTATTGGTCAGTCAACGGAATACTTCACCTCTGATGAATACAAGCCCACCAAAGGCATTGCAAAACAGACACTACAGGGTCCGGCAACAACCATTATCGAAGGTATTGCAGTGGGTATGCAGTCGACATGGATTCCTGTCCTGACCATTGCCATTGCAATTATTGCTGCCTACGGGTTTGCCGGAGGGTTCCAGAACTTCGCAGTGGGTGTTTACGGGATCGGCTTTGCCGCGGTGGGGATGCTCTCCACGCTGGGTATCACCCTGGCTACCGATGCCTTCGGACCTATAGCTGACAACGCCGGCGGCAACGCCGAGATGGCACACCTTCCCAAGGAGGTGCGTGAGCGTACCGACGCCCTTGACATGCTGGGTAACACCACCGCAGCAACAGGTAAAGGATTTGCTATCGGCTCGGCCGCACTGACAGCCATGGCCCTTGTGGCAGCATACATGGAGGAGGTCAAGCTATGGCTCGGACGCCTCGCAGACGATACAGTTGAGGGATATAAACAGATTGGCGATGTGCTCTTCTACAAGAGCACCGTGCCCGCGGTAATACCAGAAGGAATGACAGCAATTAACGTCAGTACGGCTCATATAGAGGACTTTGTGGGAGCGTATGACCTGTCGCTGTTCAATCCGCTGCTTATTGGCGGTATATTCATAGGCGCCATGATGGCGTTCCTCTTCAGCTCTATGTCAATGAAAGCCGTGGGACGCGCTGCAGGAAGCATGGTTGACGAGGTGAGGCGCCAGTTCCGCGAGATACCCGGTATCATGGAGGGTACGGGCAAGCCTGATTATGCCAGGTGCGTTGCGATCTCAACAAAAGGCGCACAGCGCGAGATGATGCTTCCCTCGCTGCTTGCCATCGCTGTTCCGCTGATAATAGGACTCACTCTTGGTGTTGCCGGCGTGGTAGGCCTGCTGATTGGAGGTATGACCACAGGGTTTACCCTGGCGAGCATGCTTAACAACTCAGGCGGCGCATGGGACAATGCCAAGAAATTCATCGAGAAGGGCAATTACGGTGGCAAGGGCAGTCAGGCACATAAGGCCGGCGTCGTTGGTGACACAGTGGGTGACCCCTTCAAGGATACTTCCGGTCCCTCGCTCAACATCCTTATCAAGCTCATGTCAATGGTCTCAGTGGTTATGGCCGGTCTGACCGTGACCTGGAGCATAATGGGATAAGAGTTTATACCAGTAACATAAAGGAAGGCTGTCTCAGAGCGAAATGAGGCAGCCTTTTTTTTATTAGCTAGCTGATGACCGGCGGGTAAAATTACAATGCAACAAACAATTATATACCCTCCCGGGTATAAATTATTGTTAAAAATATATTTTATACCCGAAGAGGTATATTATTCAGGAATTATATTATCTTTATACCCGGAAAGGTATAAATATGGCAAAGACTTCAATGGCGTTATCGGACTTTTTAAAAGAGAAAAGGAAGAAATTAAGACTAACACAACAACAGTTAGCAGAAAAAGCGGGTGTAGGACTTCGCTTTGTCCGTGATCTTGAACAGGGGAAAAACACACTCAGGATGGACAAGGTAAATCAGGTATTAAAACTATTTGGACAGGAGCTGGGACCACAGCCAATGAATCGCGAAAAACTTATAAATGAATGAGAAAAGCAAAAGTTTATATGCGGAATGAACTGGCCGGATTTTTAACTGAGACCATTGAAGGTTATTTATTTAAATATGATTCTAATTATTTGACAGTATCAGGGGCAAAACCGGTAAGCCTCACTCTGCCATTACAGGATAAACCATTTGAAAGTAAGACTTTGTTTCCTTTTTTTGACGGATTAATTCCTGAAGGGTGGTTATTGGAAATTGCTGAAAAGAACTGGAAATTAAGTGCCCGTGACCGGATGGGTTTGTTGCTTGCATGTTGCAGGAATTGTATTGGCGGAGTTAGTATCGAGGAGGATAAATCATAGTATCAGGCCATGCGAAGATGTTTATATTGTTACGAACTGCTGGGAGAGGGAAGATCGGAATTTCACAGCACCTGCTCCGGAAAAATATTCGGAACACCAAATCCCCCTGAATTACCCTACTCGGAAGATCAAATGTTTCTTCTTGCTGAAGAGGTAATTAAATCGCAGACTTCAGTGACAGGAGCACAACCTAAGCTGTCATTGCATTTGGAGAATGTCTCAAAAAAGGACGAACCACAACGGTTTACCATAGTTGGTCTATGGGGTGGATACATTTTGAAACCGCCGACAAAACAATACAACTTTCTTCCCGAACTTGAAGACCTGACTATGCATCTTGCAGAGATATCGGGAATTGAGGTGGTACCGCACTCTCTTATCAGGTTGAGTTCCGGGGAACTAGCATACATAACCAGGCGGATTGACAGGATGAATGAAATCAAAATCCATATGGAGGATATGTGCCAACTGACAGAAAGACTAACAGAACAAAAGTATAATGGATCACATGAACAAATTGGAAAGGCCATCGTCAAATACTCGGCCAATCCCGGATTGGATATAATTAATTTTTTCGAACAGGTTCTGTTCTCCTTTCTTACAGGGAATGCCGATATGCATTTGAAAAATTTCTCGCTGATTGACAGGCCGGAGCTGGGTTATGTGCTAACTCCGGCTTATGACATGGTTGCATCCGGGCTTGTGGTGAAAGGTGATGAAGAAGAATTGGCACTGACCTTAAACGGTAAAAAGAAAAATATCAGAAAGAAGGATTTTCTTGAACCGATGAACAGATTTAACATTAATGAAAAGGCTATTGAAAACTTATTCAATAAGCTGCGGATTTCAGTAGAGAAATGGCATGATTTCATTGAAATAAGTTTTCTCCCCGAGGCCATGAAAACATCATATCATGATATGATAAATGAACGGGCAGACAGGATTTATACTCATTCCATCTGAGGTAATATCTGGATGATCTGCAAAAAAAATGACATTAACCACTCACCCCGATTGTTGACAATTAAGCATGAACGACTATGAAATTCATCCCGGAATTCAGTGATATTGAATCAGCCATGCAGCTGATCTCGCCGCATGTGCATCGCACCCCGGTGCTCACCTCGCAGCAGGTTGATGCCATCAGCGGGGCTCATCTCTTCTTCAAGTGCGAGAACTTCCAGAAGGTAGGGGCGTTCAAGTTCAGGGGTGCCACCAACGCTGTCCTCAACCTTACGGACGAGCAGCGCGCCGCCGGCGTGGTGACGCACTCGTCGGGCAATCACGCCGCCGCCCTGGCGCATGCCGCGGTGTCACGCGGGGTGAGGGCATATATTGTCATGCCCTCCTCGGCACCGGAGGTGAAGAAGAGGGCGGTGGCGGGCTACGGCGCTGAGATCACCTTCTGCGAGCCCACGCTGGCGGCGCGTGAGGCCGCCGCCGCCGAAATCATTGCGCGCACCGGCGCCACGATGATCCATCCCTACGACAACTTTTTCATCATCGCCGGTCAGGGAACGGCGGCGATGGAGATGCTTGCCGACATGAACGGCGCTGACGCGGTCATCGCCCCCGTCGGCGGCGGCGGCCTCCTCAGCGGCACAGCCATCGCCACACGCCACCTGGCACCCGGAGCGAAGATCTACGGCGCAGAGCCGCTGCTGGCTGATGACGCTGCACGGTCACTGCACAGCGGCGCCATACAGCCCGCACTGCCGCCCCGGACAATCGCGGACGGACTCCTGACATCGCTCTGCGAAAGAACATTCACGGTGATAAAGACCAATGTTGATGATATACTCACGGTGACCGAGGAACAGATAGCTGAAGCCATGAGGCTGATGTGGGAGAGGATGAAGATCGTCGTCGAACCCTCGTCGGCCGTGCCCCTCGCAGCTGTGCTTGCCAACAGGAGCCTGTTCGAAGGCAAAAGGGTGGGGATTATTGTTTCCGGCGGGAACGCTGACCTGACAAAGCTTCCTTTTGATCTACACGCCTGAAATAGGCGATGATGGGGTAGTGATCGGAATACCTCACCTTGACAATGTCAAAATCATTGCAGTACATCTCCTCATTGTACAGAATGTAATCAATCCTGTTGGGGGGGTATTTGCCCCTGTAGGTGAAGCCGGCGCCGTAGCCCGCCTCCACAAAGGCATCCTTCAGCCCGCGCCTCATGATGCGGTACGTGTATGATACGGGAGTGTCATTGAAGTCGCCTGTCACTATCACGGGATAGGGCGACGTTTCGATATGCCTTTTCACCCTGTCAACCTGCAGTGCCCTGGTGGCAAAACCCTGCGTCAGGCTGCTGTAGATGCCCTGGATGTTATCCATGGAGCGCCGCTGCTCCTCGCTGGCAAGCTCACTGAGAAGGGTGCCCTCCACACGGCGCAGCCGGAACGACTGCAAATGGTTGTTGTAGATCCTGAAGGTGTCCGTATCAACAACGATGTCAGTGAAGATCGTCATCGATGACGAACCCGGGTGAACGATGTCTCCCCGGTAAACGATGGGGTACCGGGTGATGGTGGCTATACCGTACCTGCTTGCAGCCCCGCTCTTAATCAGCTTGAAATGTGTCTGCAGATTCCCTCCGAGGCCTTCCTTGAGTTTCCTCTCACCCGCAGCCGGGTCACCCCTGACAAAATACTCCTGGAGGCACAGTATGCCCGCATCCTCCTTCTTCAGGATATCCAGCATCTTCCTGTGGGTGTCCTTCTCGCTCTCCTCGTAAATATTGAAGAGACGTATGTTATAGCTCATCACCTTGAGGTCGTGATGCTCCTCCGTGCCGTGGTTGGTGAACCTGATGAAGTTGTGAATGTAACCGAAGCCGGCTGCAATGGCAACGAGTGATATAAAGGCCTGCCATCTCCTCATGACTAACCAGATAAGTACCATCACAATGTTGGCGGCAGCGATGTATGGATAAGCCAGGCCGAAGAGAGCGGGTAAGGCGGCTGTGGCAGGGTTTATATAGACAGAGAGGTATGCCAGCAGAAGGAGCATCACAAGAACGATGTTCACTGCAAGCAGAATTCTCCGCGACAAACGTATTACTACGTTATCCTTTTTTCTGACTCTCGCTGAAAAGAATCTCTTTTTCTTCCCTGGTAAGACTGTCATAACCTCCTTTTGAGATCTTGTCGAGTATGTGGTCTACGGCCTTCTGCTTTTCAGCCTTCGCCTTGTTATAGTCGTAATCGGTCTTCGTCTGCTGTGCGTCAACGGTGGCCCCGGCCTTTTTATAGGTGACCTTCATCTTTTTTCCCGGCCTGAAGAGAGTAACAAAAAAATCTATGATACTGTTTATCCAGGCTCCGATATCTTTTCCGTTCTTCAGCCCGTAACCGTAAGCAAGCCCCATCAGTGCCCCTCCTATGTGGGCTATCTTGCCACCCGTATTTACCGAGAAGTCAAAGACGGAGGTAATGAGAAAGGTGATCAGGGCGAGGTATTTCAGTTTCACCCTCCCGAAGAAGAGGAGGTGCATCTCCATCTCGGGGAGATATACCGCCGTGGCAACCACGAGGGCCATCACCGAGGCCGAGGCCCCGAGAGCGATGGATACATTCACCGTGCCGGCAAAGGCCGGGAAGATATTGAACAGTGCAATATAGAGAATGGCTCCTCCCAGTCCGCCCATGATATAGAGCGAAACCAGCTTGCGCTGGTTAAGGTAACTCAGGAAGATCTTGCCGAACCACCATAGCCACAACATGTTAAAAAGAAGGTGGATGAAGCCCTGATGGGTGAACATATATGTCAGTGGGGTCCAGGGCTTCGACAGCAGAGCGTCCAGGGATGCGGGGACGGCGAGGAATGATATGACCGTCGGCGCCAGGGCAGGACTCGCTGAAAGGACGCCAATGACCTCTATGATCTTTATAAGGATGAATATAGCGGCATTGAGGTATAGCAGCCTTGTCAGTGCCGTACCGCTTTTGAATGAATGCTTTATCTCATCCAGGATACTCATCAGTATAGTGTTTTTGTGGTCTTACGCCAGTAGCGTATCAGGAGGTACCCAAAAATCATGCCGCCGAGGTGTGCAGTGTGTGCTATACTGCTTCCCGGGCTTGTGATGGCGAGGTACAGTTCAATGGCAGCATATCCGATAACCACATACTTTGCTTTTATGGGGATGGGTGGGAAGATCAACATCAGCTGGGTGTTGGGGAAGAGCATGCCGAAGGCCAGGAGCACCCCGTATACGGCTCCCGAGGCTCCCACGACGGGTACGTTGAGTATCGAGTTCAGTTTCCCCATCTGCGAGTCTGCAAAGTTCTTCCCCTGACTGACTGCGTCGCTGCCGCTGTCGTAGACCAGCTGGAGCTGTTCCGGTGAGAGGATGCCCATGACCCTGGTGTACTGTATATACTGAACCAGTTCAAAGAAGAAGGCGGCACCGAGGCCGGTGACGAGGTAATATAACAGGAACCGCTTCGGGCCCCATACCTGCTCAAGCACACGGCCGAACATCCACAGGGCGAACATATTGAAGAGGAGGTGAATAAAGCCGCCGTGCATGAACATGTGCGTCACCACCTGCCATGAGCGGAAGAATTCGGATTTCGGGAAGTAAAGTCCCAGGATACCGTTAAGGTTGACCCCCGATATCTTCAGGAGTTCTGTCAGGATCAACATAACCACGTTGATGATGATTAGGTTCTTCACCACCGGGGGCATGCCTGCAAATATTCTGTTCATCTTTTGTAATCTCGGTTTTCAGTCCGCAAATTTAGCCATTCTGTCCGAAAATCAGCTGAATCTTCGGTCGAGCTCTTCGAGGGTGATGATATTCATCACCGTTTTGCCTGTGGGAGAGTAGTTTGGCATGGTGCAGGCGAAGAGCATATCGAAGAGTTCCTCCATCTCGGTATGCGTCAGAGGCATTCCGTAGGGGATGGCTGATGCCTTCGCCATGGAGAGCGCCACCCGCTCGCGGGCGCCAATGGAAGGGTCGCTCATTGTATGCTTGTATTCTGCAATGAGGGTCTCGAGCATGGCCAGCGGACTGGCGTTACGGCTGTCGGCGGGGTGGCTTGTGATGATCACGGTGTTGTCGGGCCGTGTCTGCACCTCAAATCCCAGCGTCCTGAGCTGGTCGCCTATCTCGCTGACGATGACGATGTCACCCGGGTTGAGCTCTGTCTCCACGGGGAAGAGCGACACCTGTGCCGGGCGGGGGCCGTCGCCCAGTGAGGCGAGGTACTTCTCGTACAGCACCCTCTCATGGGCCCTGCGCTGGTCTATCATCATGATGCCGGAGATGACAGGGCACATGATGTACCTGTTCTTTACCTGGAAGAAGCGGCGTTGCGCTGAAGTGCTGCCGTTGCCCTCCCCCTGTTCGCTGCGGGCGGTGATGGTGAAGAGCGACTCCCAGCCGTGGGGTCTGCCGTGTTCCGTATCACCATTCCATTTCGTCTCCGGGCGCTGGTATTCTGACCGGTCGAAAGGATTGAACGACTGGTCGACCTCTATCTGTGGCTGCTGCGGTGGGGGAGCGTTGCCCGGGAAGACCGGTATCTCCACTGCCCCCTCGGGCCCGAAGTCGAGCGACGGTACCACGTTAAAGCGCCCGAGGGCCTCGCGCAGTGAGGCGAGCATGATCTGCCACACCGAGCGCTCATCCTCGAACTTGATCTCGGTCTTGGTGGGGTGGATATTAACGTCGATGGTTGACGGGTCTGCCGTCATGTAGAGGAAGTATGCCGGCACGGTGTCAGGTGGCAGTATCCCCTGGTAGGCCTCGAGCACCGCGCGGTGCAGGTAGGGGTGTCTGATGAACCTGTTATTGACGAAGAAGAACTGTTCGCCGGCCGAGCGGCGTGCGTTCTCGGGCTTGCCGGCGAAGCCGCTGATTGACACTATCGTGGTTTTCGTCTCCACCGTGACCAGGTTCTGGTTATAGTGTTTGCCGAAGAGGGCCACGATGCGCTGACGGTGGTTGCCTGCCGGGAGACGGTATATCTCCTGGTCGTTGTGGATGAGGGTGAACTTTATCTCCGGGTGTGCCAGCGCCACTCGCTGGAACTCGGTGATGATGTGGCGGAATTCGGTGTTGTCCGACTTCAGGAACTTGCGCCGGGCAGGGACGTTATAGAACAGGTTCTTCACGCTGAAGACCGATCCTGCGGCACAGGAGCAGGGCTCCTGTCTTATCACCCTCGAGTTGTTTATCTCTATCAGGGTGCCGGCCTCATCCTCCTCTCTCCGTGTGCGCAGCTCTGTCATTGAGACGGCTGCCACGGAGGCGAGGGCCTCGCCGCGGAACCCCTTGGTGGTGATAGAGAAGAGATCGTCGGCTGATGATATCTTCGAGGTGGCATGCCGTTCGAAGGCCAGGCGGGCGTCGGTCTCGCTCATGCCGCTGCCGTTGTCTATCACCTGCACCAGGGTGCGCCCCGAGTCGCGCAGCACCACGCTTATCTCCGTGGCGCCGGAGTCGACGGCGTTCTCAGCCAGCTCCTTGACGACGGAGGCGGGGCGCTGTATGACCTCGCCGGCAGCTATCTGGTTGGCAACGGAGTCGGGGAGGAGCTTGATAATGTCACTCATCGTCAGGGTTCAAAAACGAAGGTACAAGTAAATTGCCAGGATCATTATCATTGCAATGACAAGGATCCTGATCAGGGTATATCTCTGAACGCGTTCCTTTCTTCTCTGGAAGTAGTTTTTCATGTCGCCGCGCATGATCTTCGACCGGTACACTGTGCCCTGTGCCCTCTGCTCTGTGCCCTCCCGTTTTCGCGGGACTCCGTCGCTTTGCTCCTTGTGTGCCTTTCGCCTCTCCTCCATCTCCTCCTTCACCGGGTCGTAATAGCGCGGCACGTAGTTGAAACCACGCGGTTTGTTCTGCTTGAAGAATCCCGGGATCGCCATGACATTGTTTTTACAAAAATACTAAGAAAACCCTGAATTCTGAATTCCCGGTGGGTCAGCAGTAATTTTAGAATTATTCACTTTTTGTTACCTTTGGTACTCTTAATACCTGATACCTTAAGATGAAGATTCTTGTCACCTGTGCCGGGAGTGCCGGGCCTGCAGCCAATGTGGCTGACCGCATTGCCAGGGTGATGACCGGTCTGGGCGCCGAGGTGACTCTTCGGCCCATGACGGCTATAACTACGGTCAAGGGATTCTCTGCCGTCATTGCCGGAAGCATTGAGAAGGGTGGCGGCTGGGTACCGGAGGCGATGGAGTTTGTCCGCAGGAACCAGGCGCTCCTGAACAAGAAGCCTTTTGCCCTCTTCACTGTTATCCCTTCGCTGGCTTCGGAGAAGGGTGCCGAGTCGCGCATGGTGATCATGCAGTACACAGCGCATGTGCGTGGCATGGTGCATCCTGTCAGCGAGGGATTCTTCAGCGGTGAGACTGAGCGCAAGAAGGAAGCGAATCCCGGCGAGAGGTCTAAGTTCAAGCTCAGGGTGCTTTTAGGGCTGCTCAAGGAGGGCGACCGTAGTCAGGGGGAGATAGAGACATGGGCCGCGAAGCTGCATGATAAGCTTCTGAGGGCCGCAGGCAAAGGAGCAAAGGGCCTGGTGCACGGGCTATAGACCTCACATCAGGGAGCAGCAGGGCAGGATGCTCTAAAAAACCTTATATTTGTATTATCATGCAACGCAGTGAAATACATATCAATATCATTAATTACTTAAGGCCGTATAAACCTGAGTGGATTGGAATTTTTGGTTCATATGCCAGGAAAGAGGAGACGCCCGAAAGTGATATTGATATTCTTGTTAGATTTAAAGAGACATTATCCCTACTGGACTCTGGCAAGAATTCATCGGGAACTTTCTCAGATATTAGGGAAGGATGTTGACCTGGTAACTGAGTCCTCTGTTAAGAATGAAAGATTAAAGAAATACATCTATAATGATCTTAAAATCATCTTTGAATGAAAGATGACACAATCTATATTGAGCATATTCTTCAGAGCATTGATAGAATTGAACTCTACTTATACGGAAAAGATCATCAATCCTTCTCCTCTGACTTTATGACCCAGGATGCTGTTGTAAGACAGTTGGAAATTATTGGAGAGGCAACTAAACGGATATCAAAAGAGTTACGAAACTTAAATCCTCAAGTTCCATGGTCTGATATGGCAGGGATGAGAGATATACTCATTCATGATTATATTGATGTAGATCTTGATATTGTTTGGAAAACTGCGTCCGAAAGCCTTATTAATCTCAAAAATCTTGTGCAGAATCTGACTTTAAAAGGCTGAAATTTAGGTCGCTTACTGGGGGGTATCCTATCTCAATAATCCCAGATCATCATACATAATATTTCTTTGCTTTCAGGTTATCTGCATCTGAGACTCACTATTCTTCCATGCACATACTGAAGCTTCGCATGCCACACACCATTCTCGTCCCGGCCTTAAAAGGGCTACTAGCATTAAAATTTGAGACCTTACAAGTTGGTTCTCGTTGTTGACACTAAAATTGATATTTAAGCTGTCGTGGGGGGAGTAGCTACTTCAATATTTTTTTTCGGGGGTTGTAATGAAAAAGTTTTTCAGGTGATTTCGCTGATTATGCATCATATGGTAAATTTTTTTTCCAAAAATCCTTGACTTTATTAAAATCCCGTCTTAAATTTGATATGCTGCATTTCTAAAAATTAATTACATGTCGTTGTTCAAGTACATTGCGCGTCTGCAACGGATGGATTCGCTTATTGCGATGAAGGCCACCGGTCCGCCGGAAGCATTTGCTTACAAGATGAACCTGAGCAGGAGTACTCTTTTTGAGACCCTTCAGGAGATGAAAGGTATGGGTGTTGACATAAGGTACTCAAACATCAGGGAGACCTATTATTATGGCGATGCCAGGCGCATAGTAATTAAAATTGAAAATGCTGGCGAGAAGCAATGACAACCACAATTGAACTACTACGTCGTCCCCTGGTCACGAAGTCTCAGGACAAAGGCTTGAAATCTAAACAAAAAATGATATGGTAGAACGAATCTTGTCAATCAAAGGTTGGAAGCTATTTTCCGGAGTTGTTTTGTCGAATCTTCTCATTCTGTTTTTATCCCAAACAGCTCTGATAAACGAGATAGTCTTCTTTAATACTTATAGTGAGCAGCTTACATACGACAGAGCCATGGAGCTTTTTAACAGGATGAGATCTTTTGTCTGGGTAAGCTACATAATTACACCTGTTCTTCTATTGCTTAAGTTTTCAGCAATAAGTGTGCTGCTATATATCGGGGTATTTTTCAATGACCTTCATAAAGAGATCACTCTGGGCAAAATTTTCAAAGTCGTAATTGTGAGTGAATTGGTATTTATTGTTGCCTCAATAACTAAATTATTGTGGTTTATCTTTTTTGCAGGCAATTATATCCTTGATGACATGAGCTTCTTCTATCCGCTGTCATTGATTAATCTGTTCAGTCGGACGGAGATAGCCACCTATTGGATATATCCTCTGCAGACAGTCAACATATTCCAGCTGGTTTATGTGCTTTTGCTTGCCCTTGGCCTGTCAAGGATCAGTTCTATTAAAAGAGAGGCTGCAGACAAAGTTGTGCTTGCCACATATGTTCCAGGCATAGTCGTCTGGGCGGCGCTGATAATGTTTCTTTCAATTGATGCACAGGTATGAAAAAACTGGCAGGCAAACTATTGCTCGTACTTACATTTGGCTTTTTCATTTTTATGATAGGCGGGACACTTATCAGAAAAGCAAATGCCGAGGAAGCTGTTGCGAAAATAAGAAGTCTTCCGGATCTGATTATGACAGATATTAGGGGCAATGTCTTCAGAACGGATCAGATTACTTCCGGCCCACTGTTGATTACTTTTTTCCATCCGGAATGTGATCACTGCAGATACGAGATCTCGTCACTTCTTGAGACTGGTCTGCATGAAAGTCAGCTAACACTTCTGCTTGTCAGCTATGCAGACAGGGCCGAAATACAGTCTTTTATGCAGCTTCTTGATATTGTTGATGTTTCAAAATTGCATATTCTTCATGACCCGGATTTCAAAATGAGTAAACTGTTCGGGGCTGACATCATGCCATCAAACTTCATTTACAATGATAGCTTGAAGTTGGTAAAGATTTTTAAAGGTTCGACCAGGCCGGAAGCAATGATGAAATACTTGTACGGCAATGATAAATACTAAGAAAATTAAAGATGTTTCATTGCTTCAGCAAGATTCTACTGATTGTGGTGCAGCTTGCCTGGCATCGGTTATCAGATACTTCGGAGGGGACTCTGCTATAGATAGAATACGCAGGCTTAGTGGTACCACTCAGTCAGGAACAACAATGCTGGGTTTATATCAGGCTGCACAGGAATGCGGGATGGAGGCTAACGGTTATGAAGCCTCTGTGAATGATATTATGACATTCACCGGGATTCTGATACTTCATGTCACTCTTGAGAAGGGCTATGAGCATTACGTTGTCTCTTACGGATTTACAGGTGATAAATTTGTCATCTGGGACCCTGCAAAAGGTTTGGAATTAAAAACAGCATCAGAGGTTGAAAAGATTTGGGCAAGTCAAAAATGTCTTGCCGTCAGTCCGGGTAAGAATTTCGTTTTTGAGAAAGCATCAAAAAGAAGGAAACGACTGTGGGTAGCAGATACCATTAAGCCGGAATACGAATTGCTACTTTCCAGTGTCGTCGTAGGAGTTGTCATTGCATTACTTGGTGTTGTAATGGCGGTCTACACACAGAAGTTGCTTGACCGGATCCTGCCTTCCGGTGAAGTCAGAACGCTTGTTGTTTCAATAATCCTCGTGTTTCTGCTTCTGTCAGTGAGAGTTCTGCTCACTGCAGTCCGACAATCTATGTTATTATCCCAGGGTAAGACTTTTAATATCCGGGTTGTTGACGGATTCTACAGTTCATTGCTCGGATTACCCAAGTCCTTTTTCGATACCAGGAAAACAGGTGACATGGTCGCCAGACTCAATGATACAATGCGTATCCAGCGAGTCATCTCAGACGTTGTAAGTACATATGTTATCGATATTCTGATAGTATTGATAACAATGGTCATGATCTTCATTTATTCATCAGTTGCCGGAATAATATCCACGGTAGCCATTCCCCTGTTTTTCCTTCTGGTTTACAGTTGGAACAAGCCAGTTATCAAGTCACAGCAGGATCTAATGGGTGGTTATGCTCTGAACGAAAGTAATTTCATCAATACCCTGAGGGGTATTACAGAGATAAAGAGTCTGAATTGGAAAGGTTACTATGAGAATAGAAATAAATCTATATTCAGTTCATTTCAGGAAAGAGCTTTCTTGTTAGGTAAGATCAAAATTAAACTCGGGATGATTACAAACCTCGCAGGCACCCTGTACCTGATTGGATTACTCTTATATACTGCGCTTGAGGTAATGGGGACGCGGATGACTCAGGGCGAGCTGATGGCTATCATTTCACTTAGTTCTACCCTGCTGCCGTCAGTAATGAACCTGGCTCTCGTCTCCATTCCTTTAAGTGAGGCAAAGGTGGCTATCGAACGGATGTTTGAATTCACACAGTTAAATCCGGAAGCATCAGGAGACGCTGAGGAAGAAAGCAAAATACAAATCTCAAAGCTTTCTGTGAGCGGAATCTCCTTTCGGTTCCCTGGACAGCGACTGCTCATTTCTGATGTGAACCTTGACATTGAGAAAGGCAGTATAGTCGCTCTGGTGGGTGAGTCAGGTTCCGGCAAGAGTACCCTGGTAAATATTCTTATGCGCTTTTATCAACCGGAGTCTGGATCTGTAATTGTTAACGATTCTGTCAGCAATCACGAAGTGCCTCTGGAACGCTGGCGCAGGTCGATAGGTCTGATTCCACAGGAAATCCATATTTTCAATGGCACTGTATTGGAAAATATTGTACCTGATGGTGATGAAGCCAAGACTCAGAAACTGGTTCGTCTGGCGACAGACTATGGGTTAGAACCATTTGTTAAAGGCCTTCCGCTCGGTTTTGCCACCCTGACAGGGGAGGATGGTGTGAAGCTTTCAGGTGGGCAGAAACAGGTCATTGCTTTCATGAGGACATTAATCAATGAGCCTGACATGCTCCTTATTGATGAGGGCACTTCCGGGATGGACAGGGATACGGAAACTCTTATTCTTAATATTCTAAGGCGAATAAAAGAATCAGTTGGTGTGTTGCTGGTCACTCACCGGATAAATCTGATTAAAAAGTTATGTGACAGGATTTATCTCCTTGAAGGCAGAACCATTACGCTAGCAGGAACTCACAAGGAACTTATTGCAGGAGACAATCTCTACCGAAGATTTTGGGACGATTTCAGCTAGGTTGCTAGCACAAATTTCGGATCTCGGTTCACTTTAGAAGCAATGGACAAAGATGAAACGTTCGAACCTGACGGGGTCGCCGAATTTGAGTAGACCACTCTCTTCTTCATTGGTGTGATAATTGCGGCATCAAGAGTTGAATTATTCAGACAAGGATGCTATGATTTAATAAAAAAGAATGAAAAAAAATAAAGCAGTCCGAAATTATCGGACTGCCCTGTTTTTAATTTGATATTGCAAACAGAGTTTTTAACTTTCGTCTGCAGGCGGATACCGAAAAGCCTAAATCGAGTAGGAAGAAGAAAACATGTATCGCTATGAAAAAATTAAGATTGGAGCAAATGGAAATCGTGGAGGGTGGACTAAAATTCACTACTCTTAGTGGAATCCTATGTGCATCAGCATTAGTCCTTGCTTGCTCTGGGGTATTGGCGCCATTGGCAGCAGCGCCAGCTGTAGGATGTGCTGCTTTCCTTGCCGCACAGGAATATTGGGAAAGTCAAGGGATTGTTGTGAAATAATAGGTAAAACTAAAACACCATAAAATGAGACGGACACTAACATATGATGAAATGGGCAGTACCATGGGCGGAAACTTCTGGGATGGATTCTGTATTGTGGTAGGCGTAGCTAATGTCCTTTCTCCAGTACTCGCATTTACAGGGGTAGGATTTGCAATTGTCAAAACTGCTGGTATTGGTTGCTTAATTTACAAAGCGGCTACAATAGATTAGAAGTATAGGAGAATTGATGTTCATTATGAAGATAATGGGTATATTGGTTAAATTTGTTTCACCATGTCATAATTGATATTATGAGTGACTAAAATATACCATCCGGAACTAACAAATCAACATAAATGCATATACTATTTCAAATCTCCTTAATGTAATGGATCATGAAGAAAATCACTACAATTGCATTTGTTGTATTAATTATCATTTCAATCTACCTTCTTTATAAAGTGATATTTGTTGAAGAATTGAGTAAGATTGATAATATATTATTGATTATTCTCTTAGCAGGAGGTATCATAAACTCTTCAATAATAATTTCCAGAAGAAAGAAAAAACATCTGGAGAAATAATCAAATCTATAACAAAATCACGTTTAGTCTTGATTATACCCCGAGGTCTTTCTCGGGGTATTTTACTTAGGCTGACAAATGAATGGGGGCATTTCCGATGCACCATAGCTCGCCCTCTTATTGATATAATAACTAAAAACTCATTTTCAGAATTAAATTGTAGACCTGAAAAATAGTGTAAGAATGGATGAACACAAACTGTCTTCCGTAAATGTAAATGCTGCTAATTATTAAAGAGAAATTATACATATCTGTACCTGCGATTATGAAAAAACTTGAAATGATCCTGATTGCCGGAGCCGTTGTCGGGCTTCTGATGTCACTCTTTGATCTCTCGCTTACTTCTCTGGTTGTATCACTTTTTTTTGTATCACTGGGACTGCTCTACTTCTATCTGGGATTTGCCTTGTTTAATTTAATCGGGTTCCGGAACATCTTTAAAGCCGATTCCTATAAAGGACTTGGGCCCTGGAGAATTGCAATTGCCATTGGAACAGGTATAGCCCTCTCTAACCTCACCATTGGATTTATGTACTCCATTCTCATCTTTCCGATGGCTGAAACTTTACTGACTTTCGGAATAGTGCTCGCCGGAATAATGATCATACTGGCGCTGATTAAAAATGCCAGGGATAAGAGTCCATTCTACAGGAACATCATCCTGAGGTGCCTGGTCTTTCTTATTATCGCAGTTATATTTTTCCTGATTCCCGGGCATATATTCGAAAGACCCTGAGTTATTCTCGCTCTGCCGGCAGAACTGCAATGACACTGACCGCACTCACCGCCCTATTATCAGGCCTCTCATTCTTCCTTCAACTAAAACAAAACCGTAAAGGGCCGGAACATCACGGGTAATATTTTGCTATTTTTACGGGTGACCGCCGGCATGATTCCGGCCGAACCCGTACTCATTTAACCTCAAGCTGATAATGGATTTCCTATTTAACAGCATTACCCTGATCACCTGGCAACAGGTACTCATGTGGGTGATAGGAGCCACACTTATCTACCTCGCCATATCCAAGAAGCTCGAACCGCCACTCCTCCTTCCAATGGGATTCGGAGCCATACTGGTCAACCTTCCCCTGTCAGGCGCCCTCGACCAGGACCTGCCGGGCATCGGCCAGGTAAGCGGCATCATCGACTGGCTCTTCGACGTGGGAATAGAGGCTTCAGAGGCAATGCCCATCCTGCTCTTCATCGGCATAGGCGCAATGATCGACTTCGGACCGCTGCTCTCCAACCCGCGGCTGCTCCTGTTCGGCGCCGCAGCACAGTTCGGGATCTTCGTTACCGTCACCGCGGCAGTGCTGCTGGGATTCGACCTGAAAGACGCTGCATCAATAGGAATAATCGGGGCAGCCGACGGCCCGACATCAATTCTTGTGTCGCAGGTGCTCAAAAGCAAATACATAGGCCCCATAGCCGTCGCCGCCTATTCATACATGGCCCTGGTACCGATAATACAACCGTTCGCCATCAAACTTGTCACAACGAAAAAGGAACGGATGATAAGAATGAAATACAACCCGAAAAGTGTTTCAAGAATGACACGTATTCTCTTCCCCATATCAGTGACGGTGATAGCAGGACTGGTAGCCCCGGCATCCATAGCACTGGTGGGGTTCCTGATGTTCGGTAACCTCATCAGGGAGTGCGGCGTGCTGGGGACATTATCGGGTTCAGCCCAGAAAGAGCTGGTCAACCTTATCACACTGCTGCTCGGCATCACCATCGCCGCCAGCATGCGGGCCGATCTCTTCGTGTCGGTCGAGACAATGATGATCATGGGCCTTGGCCTCCTGGCATTCATATTTGACACCATCGCCGGGGTGACCTTCGCCAAGTTCCTGAACCTCTTCCTCAAGACAAAGATGAACCCCATGGTGGGCGCAGCAGGGATATCAGCCTTCCCTATGTCGGCAAGAGTGGTGCAACGCATGGGACTGGAGGCTGACCCACAGAACCACCTGCTCATGCACGCCGTGGGAGCAAACGTGGCAGGACAGATAGCCTCGGTGATAGCCGGGGGTGTGATAATAGGACTAATGGCAGGATTAATCTAGGAGGAAAAGAGATGAACACAGATCTTATAAGCTCGTTTAAGCTGATGGGAATGGGGATGGCCGCCATCTTCACGGTAATCCTGATAATCTACCTCGCTGTATGGATAATGCTCAAAGTCACCGGCTCCAGTGAGGAGGGGACGGATACAACCGGTCAGTGACACTGCAAAAAACCCTCACGGGGAGGCAGCTGCATAATAATTTTATACCTTTAATGGTGGATCAAAACATCAGCACATGAACCAGCTCGTGGTGCGCGATAAGGCATCGGAATTCCTGTCCCGGTTTCTGGGAGGGCTTCTCCTGCTGGCAGTAGGCCTGCAGTTATTCATCTATAGTCCGAGAAGAGGCATGTTCTGGATTCTTTCCATTGTGTTCATCCTGGTTGCTCTCTCCTTATTCACAAACCACTTCGGCATTCTGATCATCAGGCTGACCTCTGATGCAGGTATCCTGACCATACGGTGGAACACCAAACTATTCAAAAAGCAGGTGCGTGTTCATGAGATAACCGAAATAACAGAGGATAAACGATGCATCCGGATATCGCTGAAAAGCGGTAAAAGCATCCGCCTGCCGGTCAGACTGATGGATCCCGACAAACGGAGGGCAGTCCGCAAATTCCTGAAGGAAAACACCGGCTTCTGACCTGCGCGCCCGCAGGACAACACCCGCGGCAACTTCCGGCCCGCAATACAACCCCCGACTGCAACTTCCGGCACAAAGTATTATATTTACGGTGGATAAAGTCCGTATCATGAAACAACTGGTGCTCCGAAATACCACCTACGAGAAGATCTACAGAGCGCTTGGCATTATCATGCTGGTGATGCTTATCATCGTTGTCATTACAGGTGACTCATCAACCTGGGTCTTCTGGATCCAGGTGCTGTCCATGCTCGTGCTGGCAGGCACATTCATAAGCCTTAACTTCGGGACACTGGTGAACAGGCTGACGGTTGAAGGAGGGAAGCTGTCTGTGAGGTGGTACAACCGACTTACAAGAGTGACGGTGAACATAGAAGATATCCAGGAGATCCGTGCAGATGAGAACTACGTACGGATTGTACTGAAAACCGGGCGAATCATCCGGCTGCCGACAGGCATGCTGGAGTTCGATGAGAAACGAGCGATCCGCAAATTTCTGAAGGAGGCCACGGGAATCTGACACTCATGCGCACCGCCCTCTCTCTTTGTCTCATACTGCTTGCAGTTGCCATGCCTGCAGTGGCCCAGAAGGTAACTGTCAGCGGCTTCGTCACAGACGCCGGCAGCGGCGAGCGCATGATTGACGCCACCGTCTATGAAAAGGCATCGTTTGCCGGTACAACCACTAACAACTACGGCTTCTACAGCCTCCCTCTCCAGCGCGGGGAATCGGTAATCATTGTCTCATACCTGGGTTATGACCCAATAACGCTTGAGGTAAACCTCACGCGCGATACAGTGATGCATTTCAGCCTCACAATGTCATCAAGCGAGATAGGCGCTGTTACAGTCACGGCCTCAGGCCGGCAGTCGAAGATAGAGAGCCCCCAGATGAGCATGATAGACATACCGGTAGACAAGTTCCTGAAGCTGCCGGTGATATTCGGCGAGGCTGACGTTCTCAAGGTCATCCAGCTTCTTCCCGGAGTGCAGTCAGGAACCGAAGGCTCAACGGGTATCTATGTCAGAGGCGGAGGACCCGACCAGAACCTCTTCCTGCTAGATGGCGTGCCGGTATACAACGCCAGCCACCTCTTCGGCTTCATGTCGGTGTTCAATCCTGACGCCGTCAAATCAGTCCAGCTCTATAAGGGAGGCTTCCCTGCGAGGTACGGCGAGCGCCTCTCATCGGTGGTCGACATACGAATGAAGGAGGGAAATGAGAAGGAGTTCCACGGTAACTTCGCCATAGGGCTGATCTCATCGAAGCTGTCGCTCGAAGGCCCCATCATCAAGGACAGGACCTCGTTCATAATCTCGGCACGCAGGACCTATTACGACATACTGGCCCAGCCGTTCATCATGGCACTGAATGACGACAGGAACTCAAGGACGACAGGAGGATATTATTTTTATGATCTCAACGGCAAGATTAACCATAAATTCTCTGAGAAGAGCCGCCTCTATCTCAGCTCCTACCTGGGCAGGGACAGGGCGTTTACCAGGAACAGGAGCAAGCCCGACTACTATGATGAGAACCATGACAGCTATGAATTCAGGGACAGCTACGGGCTGGGATGGGGAAACATCATCACGTCACTGAGGTGGAATTACCTGCTGACAAACAAACTCTTCAGCAACACCACTCTGACATACAGCAAATACGACTTCGACGTGACAATCGAGTCGTCAACCGAAAACCTCACTACAAAGGAGAAAGAGTCCGATTACTTCCGGTATTTTTCAGGAATAGAGGATATCGGAGCGAAGATCGATTTTGACTATTATCCTTCGGCAAGCCACACTGTCAAATTCGGGGCCGGGTATACCTGGCATCATTTCAAGCCGGGAGTGACAAGTTTCCGGTATGATCCGATGTATGACAATGACGGCATCGACACGGTCGTAGGCGACATGAAAGTCAGGGCCAACGAGTTCATAATGTACGCAGAGGATAACTTTGACATCACCTCCCGCATCAAAATGAATGCCGGGATACGGTTATCGCTCTTCAACGTGCAGGATACCAGTTATCTTGTGTTCCAGCCAAGGGTCTCGTTACGCTACCTGGCTACGGACGACCTCTCGTTTAAGATCTCGTACAGCAAGATGAGCCAGTTTGTGCATCTGCTCACCACCTCGGCCATCAGCCTGCCCACTGACCTGTGGCTGCCGGTGACACGTAAATTTAATCCTCCCATTTCGCACCAGGTGGCGATTGGGTCAAGCTTCAGGCTGCCGGGACAGCTTGAGATGACCGTGGAGGCCTTTTACAAGACAATGGATAACCTCATTGAATACAAGGAGGGAGCCTCTTTCGGTGGCACGGGGGCAGGATGGGAGTCGAAGGTGGAGAAGGGCAGAGGCTGGGCTTACGGTACGGAGCTGATGCTGGAGAAGTCGTACGGCAAACTGACGGGATGGATCGGATACACCCTGTCATGGACAAACCGCAAGTTTGAGAACCTGAATTTCGGAAGGACATTCCCTGCCAAGTATGACCGGAGGCATGATATAAGCGTCGCGCTGACACATAAGTTCAGTGAAAGGGTTGACGCAGGACTGGTATGGGTTTTCGGGACAGGCAATGCAGCCACGCTGGGTATCATGGAATACCCCCCGGAGGATTTCATGAACAGTGATTATTACTACTATTCCCCTGTCACCGAGTACCCCAGCCGCAACAACTACCGCACACCTTCATACCACAGGCTTGACCTGGGAGTGAACCTCCACAAGCAGAAGAAAAGTGGCATACGCACCTGGAGCTTCTCTGTATACAATGCCTACTCACGCAAGAACCCGTTCTTCATCTACTGGGGGTCAGAATACTACAGCGAACCTGACCCGGCAAATCCCGGTGAATACCTTTACTTCAGCAAGCCCGTCCTGAAGAAGGTAAGCATCTTCCCTATAATCCCGTCAGTATCATACTCCTTTAAATTCTGAAAACCAGGACTATGAAAAGAGTGATGAGATACATTCCGGTTTTGATGATCATGGCAATTGTGGCAGTCTCCTGTGAGAGTGTGATAAAGTTCAGGGGGGAAGGAACTGATCCCAAAACAGTGATCTACTCATTGCTTCATCCCGACAGCCTGATCAGGGTTTCCGTGGCAGTAAGCCATACCGTCTTCGATGAAAGGTATGAACCGGAGCAGATAAAGAATGCTGTGGTCCGCGTGTTCCGTGACGACGTTCTCCTTGAGACGCTTGATTATGTTCCTTCCGTAACGCGGCCTGACTGGTATCCCTCTGACCCATATTCACGGTATGCCTCCGGTGTAAATAAGCCTGAACGCGGAAGCACCTACAGGATAGAAGTTGAGATTCCGGGAATGGAAAAGGCTTCAGGAGAAGCAATGGTGCCTGAAGCGGTGCCCATTATACGGATTGATACAAGTTCCGTGATAAGAGAATGGGGAGAGAGGCAGCTTGAAGTCAAGGTGAAATTCCGTGATCCGGGTGGGGAAGAGAACCTCTACAGGATGACAGCCAGGGGTATCGCAGGAGGCTACTACGGGAACAAGGACGAACCCTATCTGCCTTTTAATCCTGTTATAGTCACGGAGACAGACCTGGGTTACGGTTTATGGGGTGAACCCCTTATCACACCGAAGCAGGAGGATGACTTCTTCGAAATGAATCTGCAGAACACTTACTCCCTGTTCAGCGATGAGCTTATTGCAGGGAAAGAGTATGACCTGACCCTCCGGTACAATTACTGGCGTCCGGATACAGACTATTACGAATTTGCGCACGCATATTTCATGCTGCATTCATTAAGCAGGGACCTTTACCTCTACCTACGGTCGTTTTCAGCGCATATGCAAATCAGGGATAACTTCCTGGCTGAGCCTGTGATGGTCTATACCAATGTCACAAACGGGCTGGGTATTGTAGGAGCAATGTCCACATCGGCCGATTCACTCAAATTCGGAGAGTATCCGGTTGAGGGAGTGTTCTATGAGTATTATCAGTACAACAGGTAGGTAAGGCCGGGAACAGTGGCAGGCGCTCACGGCAGGAAATGATCACATGTGAACCGACTCCGGTTGACGAGGTCAAAAAAAACATCAAAAAATTTTGCAGTTATTGAATTATATATTTACTTTGCACCACAAAGTACTACAAAATAGAATTATGAACCAGTCAGATCAGCATCTTGAAGACATCCAGGTCATCAGGAAGATAATGGAGGAGTCGTCAAGATTCCTGTCGCTCAGCGGATTATCGGGTATAGTTGCAGGCTTTCTGGGAATTGCCGGGGCAATTGTAGCTCAATTGATGATTACAAAAAGTGGTGCCCCGGCTGACTGGTATCTGAAGCCGCTTGCAGCTGGTCCGGAGGGTTTACGTTCTGTTCTGCCGCTTTTTGCCGCGATGGGGGTGGTGCTTGTGCTTGCTTTATCAGGTGCAATTCTTTTTTCATCGCTTAAGGCAAGAAAGAGCGGCCACAATGCATGGACACCGGTGACACGCCGGATGCTGGCAAGCCTTCTGATACCACTTGGCACCGGAGGGCTCTTTATCCTTCTGACTGCAGGTACAGTCCCTGCCAGCGTGACAGCCGCATCATCACTTATATTTTACGGACTCGCAGTGGTGAGTGCCGGTAAATTCACATTCGGGGAGATACACTGGCTGGGAGTGCTCGAGGTTTTAACCGGGCTCGTCTGCCTGTTACTGCCTCAATACACAATAGTAATATGGGCCATCGGCTTCGGGGTGATCCACATAGCATACGGCCTCTTCATGCATCTCAGGTACAGGGGATGAAAACGATCCTGTCAAATTTCAACAAGGCTTTCGAGAGCCGGGTCAGACTGGGGATCATGTCTGTGCTGGCAGTCAATACCAGCATGGACTTCAAAGGCCTGAAGGAGACACTGGCAGTGACCGACGGGAACCTTGCCAGTCACCTGAGAGCCCTGGAGGAGGGGGAATTCATCACCATGGAAAAGAGCTTCATAAACCGGAAGCCAAATACAAACTATACCATTACCGAAAAGGGACTGGAGAGCTTCAAGAGTCACCTTCGGGCACTGGAGGAACTTATTAATAAGTAATTTTTTTTGCAATAATAGCTTTGAGATACAAAGTACTTTAACAAGAACAAAGAAATGGAAAATGAAAATGTAACACAGGAAAAATGGTACCAGTCGTTGACCGTCAAGATGATACTGCTGGGAATTATGGGTGTAATGCTGCTTATCCCGCTGGTTCTGATCAAGGAGGTGATCAGGGAGCGTTCACAGAATGCAGAGACTGCCCGGACTGAGATAGGAGCCCTGTGGGCCTCTGCTCAGACAGTCACAGGTCCCGTTCTTAATGTACCCGGGTCAAAGGTAATATCAGATGATGGCAGGTATGTCACAACAACGATGCACATCCTGCCTGACGATCTCAAGGTCAACGGTGTGCTCATGCCCGAGATCCGCTACCGGGGTATTTACGAGACCGTGGTATATGACTCAGACCTGGAGATATCCGGCAGTTTCTCCCTGGCGGGATACGAACACCTCAATGACTATTTCTGGCAGTGGGACAAGGCATATGTTTCACTTGGCGTTTCCGACAACAAGGGTATCAGTGACAAGGCTGAGCTGGCAATAGGAGGAAAAGTCATCGGGGCAATGCCCGGGGCAGGACAGGCAGACCTCTTCGAAAAGGGGATATCATTCCCCATGGCGATTGACCCTGCCAGGGGCAGTGAGTTTAACGGTGAATTCAGGCTCAGCCTCGGGCTGAAGGGCAGCGGCAGCATCGCCTTCTCCCCTGTTGGAAAGAGCACTGAGGTCATCCTGAAGTCTGAGTGGCAGGCGCCGAAGTTCACCGGCAACTTCCTGCCGGCCGAACGTGATGTGACTGACACCGGCTTTACTGCCAGCTGGACTGTGACCCATCTTAACAGGAGCTTCCCGCAGGTGTGGGCCGGCAAGAACTATACCCCAGCTGACGACGCCTTTGGAGTGGACCTGATCATGGAGGCCGACCATTACACCAAGGCTGAGCGCAGCGCCAAGTACGGATTGCTGTTCATTGCATTGACCTTCCTTGTGCTTTTAATTATTGAGCTCAGATCGGCACAGCGGATCCATATCTTTTATTACCTGCTGGTTGCACTGGCGCTGATACTCTTCTTCTCTCTTCTCACAGCCCTGAGTGAGCATATCGGCTTCAACCCGGCTTACCTGATCTCAGCTGCTGCGACCATTGGCCTGCTGACAGTTTTCTTCTCGTCACTTCTGAAGAAAGGCTGGATGGTGCTGCTGATCAGCGGGCTGCTGACCGCGCTGTACGTCTTTATCTTCTTCCTGCTGGCAATGAAGGATTACGCTTTCCTGGTGGGTAACATCGGACTTTTCGTGCTGCTTGCCGCGCTGATGATTGTCTCTGCCAGATACAGGATTTTCAAGGAATAACAATTGGTTGGTTAACCTTCTGGCAGCAGAACACCTGCCAGGGTTTCCCGGAGCCGGTTCAGGGCATCTTTTAGTGTCCTGTCCGGCTCCGGACATTTTACGCCAATAAGCAGATGCAAAACAGAGTAGCTGTTATGTAGTCTGAGGTTTTTGAAGTAACTTACAGGGTTGCTTTAAAACGCTTGTATCCATGCTGCTTAAAAGGTTTATTGAAGAAGAGAGCACAGAGAAATTTGACCTGATCATTGTCGGTGGCGGTATCACCGGAGCGGCTGTGGCCTATATTGCTGCTGCCAGAAGCCTCTCCGTTGCACTGTTTGAAAAGAAGGACTACGGCGGAGCCACCTCGGCAGCCACCTCCAAACTCATCCACGGAGGATTGCGCTACCTGGCCAACGGCGAGCTGAAGCTCGTGCGTGAGTCGTTGCGCGAAAGGAGGATACTCGGGAACATCGCCCCCAATTTTGTCTATTCCCTGCCATTCCTGATGCCGATGTACAGAAGGTGGAAAGGCAATATCTGGAAGATGCTGGTCGGCATGTACCTCTATGATGCACTGTCATATGACAAGAAGGATACATGGGACAGGAGCAAGAGGCTTCAGAATCATAAGCTCGTCTCATTCAGAAAAACTATCAGGCTGGAACCCAACCTGAAGATGGAGGACCTGCGTAATGCCTTCTATTTCTTTGATTACCAGAGCATCTTTCCCGAGAGGCTGACACTCGCCTTCGTGAAGTCAGCTGCCGAATACGGTGCCAGGGTCTCGAACTACACTCCCGTGGAGGGGTTTGTTTTCGGCGAGGGTCACAGGATAACAGGTGTTAAGGTCAGGGATACCTTTACCGGCGCGACCAGGGAGGTCCACGGAGACCTGGTCATCAACTGCGGCGGTACATGGGCTGACAAGATCCTTAATATGGCGGCAGGAAAAGCAACACCAGCCCTTAAGGTGAAGCGTTCAGAGGGAATACACATAATAACGAAGAAAATTGCCGGCAATCATGTTGTCTCACTGCAGAAGAAAGAAGGCGGCCATATGATGATCATGCCCTGGCGTGACCACTCACTGATCGGCACTACCGACAAAGAGTTCCACGGTGACCCGGATGATTACCATGTCTCCCCGGAGAGCATTGATGAGATAATAAACAATGTAAATAATAATTTCGGCAGGAAGATCTCACGTGCAGATATCATACATGCCTACGGCGGCCTTCGTCCGCTGGTCGATGATCAGACCAGGGGTACGTATGAGACCTCGAGGAAGTACGAAGTATATGACAATGCCACAGACGGGATCGAAGGGATGATCACCGTTGAGGGCGGTAAGTATACAACAAGCAGGAGCCTCGCCCGCGAAGTGCTGAAACTGATATCAGCCAAACTGAACCGGACTCTCGACGACTCTGTCTCTGACAATCTCTATCTTTCAGGCTGCGAGGTCAGGGACATGAGGCAGTTCATGCTCAGGCAACACCTGAACTATAAGGACTTCAGCCGCAACACTGTAGAGTACGTAAGCAGGAATTACGGGACAGAGAGCAAGGTCGTCTTCCAGATTGCAAGGGACGACAGACGGTTTGCCGAGGTCATCAGCCATGACGGAGAGATACTTGCCGAGGTGGTCTACGCCATCAGGTATGAGAGCGCTAAAACCCTCAGGGACATCATGCTGAGAAGAACCGGCACCGGAACCCTCGGTAATCCGGGTATGGAAACAGTCGGCAAAATTGCCGCCGTGGCTGCGGAGATGCTTGGCTGGAACGATAAAAGAAGGGAAGAGGAGATCGGGCTGATGATGAAGGTTTATGAACTATATTAGAGGAATGGAGAGAGAGAAGAGCTACCGTAATATCCTCAAATGGGGAGACAAGAGGGAAGAAAAGGTCGGCCACCACATGGTCACCCTGATAAAGGAAAAGTTTGGGCTCACCGACGCCGACTTCCGGGAAAAATATCTTCCTGGAACCGGTGAGGTGAAGCTTGAAAAACCGTCCCTCCTCAAACCCTCGCAGGCAGATTTTCTGAGGAGCGTTTCAGGGGAGGAGAATGTTCTGACTGACGATTTCAGTCGCGCCCGGTACTCATGCGGCAAATTCTACGGAGAGCTTCTTGACCTGAGGCTGAATCATGTGCCTGATCCTCCTGACGCTGTGGTATCACCGCGCAGCCATGATGAGGTGGTTAAGATTGTAGGTTTTTGCAGTGAGGAGAGGATTGCCATAATACCTACCGGGGGACAGTCATCCGTCACCGGAGCACTGAGGGCCCCGCAGGGAGGCATTGCCCTTGACCTGACCAGGCATCTGAACAGCATTGTTAAAATAAACACTGTCAACAAGACCGTCACCGTCCAGTCCGGAATATACGGTCCCGCACTGGAGGAGGAGTTGAACAGACAGGGTTACACCTGCGGCCACTTCCCGCAGTCGTTTGAGTATTCCACCGTGGGTGGATGGGTCTCGGCCAAAGGGTGCGGGACAGGCATCAACGGGCTATGGCAAGATCGAAGACATGGTTGTGGCACTCAAGGCAGTGACACCTGCAGGGGTGATAGAGACAAGGGATTTTCCACGGACTGCACAGGGTTGGGATATATTCAGGCTCTTTGCAGGTGCCGAGGGCACCCTCGGGGTGATAACCGAGGTAACACTGCATATATTCAACTACGCTCCGCAGAACACCACCATGGCTGCATTCATCTTCAGGTCGTTTGAACAGGCGGTGGAGTCGATGCGCAGGATGATCCAGAGCGAGTATGGCAGGCCCCATATGTTCAGGATATCAGATCCGGAGGAGACTGACATTGCCTTCAGGACAAGCGGGTTCGACGGCACCTTCTCAGACAAGTTCCTGAAGAGGCTTGGGTTTAAGACCGGCAGCCGCTGCCTGATGTTTGTCTCAGTTGAGGGAGAGAAGGACTATGCCAGGTTCGTCATGGGCAAGATTAAGAGGAGTGCGCGGGCTGGAAAAGGCATGTACATCGGAGCCGGGCCTGTCAGAAAGTGGCTTGACCAGAGATACTCGAGCGCCTACCTGCGCGATCCGCTGATGGATCTCGGCATCATGTCAGACACCCTGGAGACGGCGGTTACATGGGAGAACCTGATGAAGGTGTGGTCGGCAGCTCATGAATATGTAAGACGCCGGCCGAAGGCCTTCATGATGATCCACATCTCACATGTATATGAGAACGGCGCCAATCTCTATTTCACCTTCCTCACCCCGATGGAGAAGGGAAATGAGAGGCAGGACTTCTTGCAGTTTCACCGCGGGCTGGTTGATGTAATCATTGAGAACGGTGGTTCCATATCACACCACCACGGTGTGGGCAGGGTGCTCGCTCCCTGGATGGAGGTTCACCTCGGAAGGAGCTCAATGGAACTTATGACAGCAGTAAAGAGACATCTTGATCCGAACAATATCATGAATCCCGGAGGTACGCTGGGGTTGTTATAGAAAGATTATGCAATCACTTGAAGAGCTGATACTGACAATCGACTGCGGAACACAGTCGGTAAGGGCTGTTTTGATTGACCTCCGGGGCAATGTGCTGCAGCTGGCCAAAACCGAGATCGAACCATACTTCTCTGTTGCCCCCGGATGGGCTGAACAGCACCCTGAATACTTCAGGGACAAGATGTTTGAGACGCTTCAGAAACTGTTCAGGGAGACAGAGTACGGAAAAGACCAGATAAAGGCTGTAACCATCACCACGCAGCGTTCCACACTCATCAACCTCGACAGTGAGGGCAAATCATTGCGGCCGGCAATAACCTGGCTTGATCAGCGGTTGTGTGCCGTTGGCCGTTATCCCGACGGGCTGACACAGATGGCACTAAGGGTGGTGGGCATGAGGGAGGCGGTGATACACACCGTCAAGCAGGGTGAGTGTAACTGGATCATGCAGAACACACCCGAAATATGGGAGAAAACCAGCAAATTCCTGCTGCTCTCCGCCTATCTTAGCTGGGCATTGACGGGTGAGTATACAGACTCTGTGGGGTGCACCGTGGCTTACCTTCCCTTCGACTATAAAAAGCAGCAGTGGACTGACAAAAGCCACATGAATTACAAGATGTTTCCGGTTGAGCGGGAGAAGCTACCCAGGCTTGTAAGACCCTCTGAGATACTTGGATACATCAGCAGGGAGGCGTCTGAGAAGTCCGGCATTCCCGTGGGACTGCCACTCATTGCCGCTGCAGCCGACAAGGCGTGCGAGGTGCTTGGCTCAGGAGTAATCACCCCTGATGTGGCATGCCTCAGCTACGGCACCACGGCCACGGTGCAGACAACGCACAGTAAGTACCATGAGGTGGTTCCGTTCTTCCCCTCTTATCCCAGCGCCATACCCGGTTATTACAACACAGAGGTTCAGATATACAGGGGTTACTGGATGATAAGCTGGTTCAAGAAGGAGTTCGGGCTGAAGGAGATACAGCTCGCAAAACAGACCGGGAGTCACCCGGAGGTATATTTTGATGCCATGGTTGACGAGGTGCCAGCGGGCTCGATGGGTCTCACACTTCAGCCCTACTGGTCGCCCGGACTGAAGGTCCCGGGCACTGAAGCCAAAGGTGCCATCATAGGATTCGGTGACGTGCACACGAGGGCACATGTGTACCGGGCAATTCTTGAAGGCCTGACATATTCACTTAAGGAGGGTCTCCTGAGAACGGTTAAACGAACCGGGGTGCCGGTTAACCGGGTTGTTGTATCTGGCGGCGGGTCGCAGAGCAGGCAGGCAATGCAGATGACAGCCGATATTTTCAACATGGAAGCCTTCAGGCCTCATACCTATGAGACCTCGTCAGTGGGCGCCGCCGTCAGCGCGGCAGTAGGGATGAAATTCTTTGACGACTATGCCGCTGCAGTTGGTTCAATGACACGTACCGGTGAAAAGTTCTCCCCTGAACCAGGGAATGTTGAGATTTACGCCCGGCTGTACGAGAAGGTCTATTCAAAGATGTACAGGCATCTTAAGCCGCTTTATGAGCAGATAAGGAACATCACAGGCTACCCGCAGAAGGTTTGAGGCTTTCGCTGGTCTGGCAGTCAGGTTTCCGGCAGTCGGGAACTCCAGGCATTCGGGACCCGGGATCATGATAATCCGGCGGTTTGGCTCAGACAATCTTTATTTCGATCTGTCCGCCGATGCCCAGCTTGTCACCTGCAATAATCACCACTGAAATGACCTTTGGATGCCCGAGGGCCTCCTCGGTCACTTCATATACCATTTCTTTATTTTTCACCCGGTTGCAGACGGCGGTGGCCATGGCGTCAGCCTCTGCTCCGGAACGGCAGGCTATCATACACGCGTCAGCCATACCGAAGCTGAGCGAATGACCCACGGTCCCGGATGAGCAGCAGAGAGCGAGCGGTGTATCCTCAGGCTTAATCTGCAGTGCGATCTTCTCTGACAGGGGAGAGTTGCCGGCATGAACAGCCACAGCCACAGTTGCCGTCAGTTTCATGAAGATATCGCCCCCGTTCTCAACCACCACCTCGTCGGCCTCATATTCTGCCAGCAGGTCCATGCAAATAAATTCAGCCATAGCACCGGCCACCGCGCTCATGGGGCCGGTTCCTGCTGCCAGTGCCGCCTCGCTCATCTCTGCTATTATCCGGTGCTCCCCGCCGGGGGCAACGACAGGTGTCAGTGAGTCCCTGAACTCAGGGTAGGATGCAATGTGTTTTTCCAGTATGCCCCGGTAGAAAAGTATACGGTCCATGGTAAACCGCTGCGCCTCTCTCCGGTAATGGCCACTGTCAATCGCCACCCACAGGTCTGTCTCAAGGTAAGCCGACCTGAAGCTTGTCCACCGCTTGTTGCCCATTGCCTCGCGGTAAAGGCGCGGCTGGTATGAGGGGCTCTTAGCCAAGGTCTATGGCGAACAGTTTAAGAGGACAGGCGGTGAGGCACAGTTCACATACCACGCACTTTTCGGGCTCGAACGAGAGCTCGGCCGTCTTACGGTTCATAGTCAGAGCTCCCGCAAAACATACGGCCGAACATGCGCCGCAGTGGATGCAGAGGTCCTCACGGTAGGTGACGCTGCGGTCAATAGGCACACACTCCACATTCTGCTGCTGCATGTATGCCATCCCCTCCTTAAGCACCTTTGCCGGTGCGGTCATCTCCATCACCAGGTGTCCCACATGACCCGGTGAAACATCTGCCTTGACGATGTTTACCATGATGTCAAACTTCCTGATAAGATTATATGTTATGGGCTCACCCGTCGCTTCAGGCGGGAAGGTCAGCACAAATCTCCTGCTTTTCATCTGCTTTATTTTTTGATAATTAAAGTCTGATTTCCAGGCTGTGCAGCCCGGAGGTTCTCCGGAAGTGCTCAACAGGCTCCGTCAGAAGGAACCGTCCTGCGGTTATCTCCTCCCTCAGTATCTCCGCAATCTCTCGTGCCACCTTGATGCTCGACAGCGGCGCGGTGCGGATTTTTTTGCCATTGAGTGTTATCTCCCCGGAGAAGAGTGAATTATAGTCAATACGTCCCAGGAAATCGTGATCGGGAGTTCCGTAATCCAGGATATTGGTCTCAATCTGGCTGTTGCGCACCATGACTCTGCGGGCCATATCCTCATCAAGCACGGGAACCGGAATTCCGACACCTACAAAAATTGATACGCCGTATTTTTCGAAATATGCCGCCCGTATGAACCTTGTGCTCATCTTTGACGCATCGCCTATCAGTGCCAGCGTTGCCGAATTGCCTACCGGGACGCCGTGTTTGTTTACCGGCTTTCCGGTGTTGAACTGTGTCCCGTGCCAGGCCACATAGCCCGTGGTACCCCCGAAGAAGATTCGCGTTCCGACACCGATGGTGCGCATCTCAGGGTCGTTCAGGAGGGGGCTCAGCTCACCCGAGGTGGAGAAGTTGGCATTGCCAAAGGCCGGCAGCAGGGTTCCCATATAGGTATACTTCATCTTGCCCGTGCTGTTCACGGCAACGTTGTAGTTCTGGTAAGCGTTACGGGGGTTGAACATAATCATCTCATTGACGGTATCCCTGCTTATCAGTGTCTTTACCTCGGTGCGGGGGTAGCAGTCGGTGCCCTTGGCCGTTGCCTGCAGCAGTACATCCTTACCGGCTATCAGCTCCTCAATGATGTGAGCACCGCCGTACTGGTCATGAGGCAGTGCCGTCTCCGTAGCCCCTATATAGGCATCCACGGCTGCGACGCCTGCACAGACGGGTACATTATTGAGGGTGATCCGCTCCATGCGCATTGGCGGATCGGTATGGCCGAAGTTGATGAACATCCCCGACGAACACATAGGCCCGAAAGTTCCGGTGGTAACTACATCAACCCTTTCAGCTACCTCAGCCGGCGTTGCTTCGCGTCCCATGGCCGATACCTGCTCGGCGGTGAGTACGACAGCCTTGCCATTGCGTATCTTTTCATTGATCTCCTCAATCGTCCTTTTCTTCGACATAATATATTTTTTCAAGTAACTTTAACCGTTTTAAGACCAAACTTCAAAGATATGCGCAGAACAGTTATTGCCGCCGCAGTTTTATCAATTCTTTTCTTCTCCTGTGTACCTGATGATGATATTGCTATTGATGTCATGACTTTTAACATCAGGTTTGACAATCCGCGTGACAGTATCAATGCATGGCCTCACAGGGCTGCCATGGTCGCCGGGTTTGTTAAAGATCAGATACCTGATCTGCTTGGCATGCAGGAGGTTCTGTGGCACCAGTATGAATACCTCGACTCTGCCCTGGCAGGATACGGTTCGGCGGCGGCAGGGCGCGATGACGGCATACGGGGTGGTGAGGCCTGCCCGGTCTTCTACCGGCTCGGCAGGTTTGAACCGCAGGCCAGCGGCACCTTCTGGCTCTCTGCCACACCGGATGTTCCCGGGTCTGTTGGCTGGGGCGCTGCGCTGACACGCATAGCAACATGGGTACGGCTCTATGACAATGCCGTGAAGGACACACTCTTATACATTAATACACATTTTGATCACATCAGCGACTCTGCCCGGGTGATGAGCTCGGGGGTGCTGCTCGCGAAGGTCAGGGAACTTGCGGGAGATAATGACTTTGTGATCACGGGCGACTTCAATGCAAGGCCGGAAAGCCTTGCGATATCGAGGATGACCGAAGCGGGATTTGCAGTGGATTCATATACTATTTCCGAAACACCGCCGCAGGGCGAGAGCTATACCTTCAACGGATGGAGAGATGAGCCGGGTGAAGGCCGGATCGATTATATCTTTGTCCGTAACGGAATGAAGGTTGCGTCGCACGCAACGCACCGCGTCATTGAAGACGGCGTCTTCATCTCGGATCACTGGCCGGTGACGGCGAGGTCAGGCAGTAGGCAGTAGGCAGTAGTAGTCCAGAGCGCAAGTCTTGATTCGGCAGTAGGCAGTGGGCAGTAGGCAATAGGCCAGTCGGCAGTCTACAGTCTTCAGTCAGCGGTCATTCGAATGAGCCATACGCAGTAGTCTGTGCAGACAGTCTTCAGACATTGCGGAAATAGGGCGAACCCCAATTTACCGTCACCTGACTGTAACCTCCGCCTTCAGCCGGAGGTCGGCTGATGAGGCTCCGACATGCAGCACTGCCTTCCCCTTTTCAAGCACAAAGGCATGTTTTTCAACATCCCAGTATGCCAGTTCATCTGCATTCGAGAGGGATGGTGACCGTTTTCTCCTCACCCTTGCCCGACGTGCACCCTGCTGAAACCCTTCAGTGCGATGGCCGGCCTCTCACCTTTGACCCAGGGAAGCTTACATAGAGCTGTACCACCTCATCACTGCCGGCGTTGCCGGTGTTTTTCAGTTGCAGTGTGACATTGACAGTGTCGCCTCTACGGATCGTCTTTTTGTCTGTTTTCAGCGAGGAATATTCAAACGAGGTATAGGTGAGACCGTGCCCGAACGGGAAGAGCGGCTCTGCTTTGCTGTACATGTATGTGCGTCCTTTTCTGATGTCATACTCCAGGATCGGAAGCAGCTGATCGATGGATGAGGGCCATGTCTGCACCAGCCGGCCGGCGGGACTGACCTCGCCGAAGATCACGTCTGCCAGTCCGTTGCCCAGCTCCTGGCTCGACTGTGATATATGGACGATGGCCGGGATGTTCTCAACAGACCAGTTAATTGTATAGGGGAAGCTGGAGACGACGACAAGGACGGTGTTGCGATTGGCAGCATAGACGAGTTTCACCAGGTCCTCCTGCTCCAGAGACAGCGCCTGTCGGTCAACATCCTCGCGCCCGTCGCTGGCCACCTGGTTCTGACCCCATCCCAGGCCATAGCTGAGAGGGTGGTTTCCCACGCACACGATCGCCACGTCAGCATCACGTGCTGCAATGACTGCCGAGTCAGCCTTGTTCGAGGCCGCAAAGAGTATTTTCGTGTCGCTGCCCACTGCATTTCTTATGCCCTGCAGCGCTGAGATACGGTATGGAGGCGTGCCTGCATACCAGTCTGGAGACCACCAGGTTGGCCGATGGGCCTATCACTGCGATGGTCTTATAGTTTTTCCTTCTGCAACGGGAGGGCCTGGTTGTCATTTTTCAGCAGCACCACTGACTTTGATGTGGCCAGTCGTGCCAGTTCCATGGTTTCATCCTTTTTCCAGGGTGCAACCGTATCCGCGATGCCAATAGTCTTATACGGGTTTTCTGAATTATCAGGAGAGTCGAGCAGTCCCAGCTTCAGCATGACCCTCAGGTTTCCCCTTATGGCACGGCCGATATCAGCTTCGGTTATAAGCCCTTCGCGGAGCGCTTCGGCGAGCGGATCCCTGAAGTTATCGAGGAACATTGTCGTTCCGGCGTCAAGACATCCTTTTGCGGCCGTCTTCAGGTCGGGATAATACTTATGATGAGTCAGCAGCTGGCGGTAGGCGCCGCCATCGGTGGCGATGATCCCGTTCTGTCCCCATTCGTTGACCGTCACATCTTTAAGAACAGGGTGGACTGTGCATGGTATCCCGTTATACCTGTTGTATGCTGTCATGTATGCCCTCGATCCGCCTTCGGTGACACCCTTGAAGAAGGGGTATGAGTAGTATTCACGAAAGAGACGATCATCAAAGTCCGATGAGTTTTGTGCCCTGTTGTTTTCATTGCTGTTGGCAAGGAAGTGCTTCATCAGGGAGGCGGTCTTCCAGTACTTTGGATGGTCTCCCTGCAGTCCCCTGACGAAGGCGACGGTGAGACGGGATGCGAGGAATGCATCCTCGCCGTAGCACTCTTCGGTGCGTCCCCATCTTACATCACGACCCAGGTCAGCATTTGGGTGCGAGTACTATAAGCCCTGCACTGGCAAAAGTGCCAGGATTGTGAGCGCTCCCATGTCACGGGCGATATCCTGAAAACCCGATCCTTTCAGCATAACCATCCGGTTTATCCTCATAAGGTAGGCCACCGGGTTCACAAGGTTGAATTTTTGAGCCCAGACCGGCATGCTCTCTGTAGGGGTGAAGATGCCGCTCATAAGGATGAAGATCATGACAAAGAAGAAAGCTATAAAGAGGAACTGCTGCTGGGTGGAGGCCATCGTTGAAAAAAACAACGCCAGCCCCAGCACCGCCACGAGGAATATCGCCGCACACGCAAAGAACAGCAGGAGACTTCCCTCAAAGGGTATATTGAAGGCGATCCATCCCACAGTTAGTCCAAGCGCCAGGTCGAACAGGCCGATGATAAAGAAGGGTATGACCTTCGAGGCTATCAGCTCCCATTTTTTCACCGGTGTGACGTTTATCTGCTCAATGGTGCCGATCTCCTTTTCGCGTACCAGGTTTAACCCGGCCATGAGGAGCCCTATGGCGGTAACCAGAATTACCAGTATGCCCGGCAGCATATAGTATTTGTAGTTGAGATCAGGATTATACCAGAACCGGGGAGAGACACTGATGCCGGGTATTGACGAGGGAGCCATGCCGGATTTAATAATTACTTCACGGTTGTAATCGCGCACCACGGAAACCAGGTAATTCCAGCCCAGCTGTGCACTGGTGGCGTTGACGGCGTCGGCCAGGACCTGCAGCGTCGGCTTGCCAAAGCCTGCAAGAGCCTCTGAGAAATCGTCCGGGATGATAAGTACAATGTCGGCGTCGCCTGATAACAGCAGCTGATCGGCACCGGCCTGTCCGGCAGCAGCCCCGCTGATCCTGAAGAAAGAGGAGCCGCTAAGTTTGGAGATGAGCTCACGCGATGCAGCCGACTTGTCGTAGTCGGTCACAGCAAGGTCTATGCGCTTGACCTCGAAGGTGATCGCCGGCACCAGGATCAGCATCTGGAGCAGTGGTACGGCTATTATTGCCCTTGCCATGAACGGGTTGCGACGGATCTGCCGGAACTCTTTTTTCAGAAGGAAGAGTAGTTTTCTCATTTCTCTCCCTCCCCGAGTCTTACTTTAAACTTCCGTGAACTCAGCGTCATGAAGAAGATTGTCATAACTACCAAAATGAGAGTCTCCTTCCATATGTAGGCGAATCCCGCCCCCTTGATCATGATGGATCTTATTATCTCCACGAACCAGCGGGGTGGCAGGATCATGCTCACATAATCATAGATCTTCGGCATGTTCTCAATGGGGAAGATGAATCCCGAGAGCAGCAGGCTGGGCAGCATGAGCGCCAGGAATGAGATGAAGATGGCATTTTCCATCTTCTGCACGGAGGATGAGACGAAGATCCCGATCGACAGTCCCAGCAGAATGTAAAGCATCGTCTCTGCTATCAGCAACGCGACACTGCCCTTCACAGGGAGCCCGAAGACGAACCATGCCATCAGCAGGATGACGATGACATTCACCAGTGAGAGGAAGAAATAGGGCGCCACCTTGCCGATGATTATCTGCCAGGGCTTCAGGGGCGACACCAGGAGTACCTCCATGGTGCCGAACTCCTTCTCGCGCACGATGGTGACAGATGTCATCAGTGCAGTTATAAGGATCAGTATCAGGGTTATGACACCCGGTACGAACATATAGTAACTTTCGAGGTTTGGGTTGAAGTACATCCTTACCTCAGGATTTATGACAGGCATACCCTGACTTACCTGCCGTCGTCAGCTGTGTGGAATAATCGTTGATGATGGCCGTGGTGTATGCCGTCACCAGGCTTGCCGTGTTTGGTTCGGAGCCGTCGGCGATGATGCTGACGGTGGCATTGCCTTCACGTGCAAGCGAGGCGCCCAGATTCGCCGGAAATATTATCGCTGCCTTTATCTTTCCCTGTTTGAAGGCCGGGTCGATCTCCTCATATGACCCCAGGTTGTATTTTATCTCGAAGAAATCGGATGCCTCAAGCTTGTGTGTCAGCTCTGCAGAGACCTCATCCCTGGCATTGTCGAGGATGGCGATGCCTGCGTTGGTAAGGTCCGTGCGCACTGCATACCCGAAGATGAGTATCTGCGCTGCCGGAAGGCCGAACAGGATTATCAGTGTCCGGTAATCGCGGAAGATATGAAGGAACTCCTTCTTTACGAATGCCATGAACCGCTTCATGCTGTCACTGTTTTTGGTCTGGCAATCTTCACGAACAGCTCCTCTATGGTCTGTGTACCATATTTCTCACGCAGCGCGGCAGGGGTATCCAGGGCTACAATCCTGCCCTCATTCATTATTGTGATCCTGTCGCAGTATTCGGCCTCGTCCATGTAGTGGGTGGTGACAAAGACCGTTATGCCCCTTGAGGCTGTCTCGTAGATCATCTCCCAGAACTGCCGGCGGGTGATGGGGTCAACGCCGCTGGTAGGCTCATCCAGGAACACAATCTCAGGATCGTGGAAGACGGCCACGGCAAAGGCCAGTTTCTGTCTTAATCCCAGGGGCAGCGATTTTATCAGCATGTTGCCATACTGGCTGAAGCTGAGCCTTGCGAGCAGTTCCTCCCTGCGGGGACGGATCTCTTTCATCGTCATGCCGTAGATGCCGCCGTACAGCTCAATGTTCTCGCTTACGGTGAGGTCCTCGTAGAGGGAGAAGCGCTGCGACATGTAACCTATGCGTTTCTTTATCTCTTCAGGACGGCTGGCATCGATGCCGGCGACCGTCACTTTTCCGGAGGTGGGGCGCGACAGTCCGCACAGGATCCGGATTGCCGTTGTCTTGCCTGCCCCGTTGGCGCCGAGGAAACCGAAGATCTCTCCCTTAAAGACATCAAAGGAGAGATGGTCATTCGCCACGAAGGCGCCGAACCTCTTCACCAGTTCCCTGACCTCTATGACTTTTTCTCTTTCTGTCATGCCTCTCTTTTCATCAGTTCAAGGAAGACGTCTTCTATGCCGGGGACGATCTCTCTGATTGTTGCGCCGGGGAGGCCTGCGGATGTCAGCGCTGCCGTCAGCTCAGCCGGGGTGGTTCCTTCAGAGAGGGTTATGTGGACGGAGTCGCCAAAGGGTTCCGCGTTGCCGGCGACAACCGATTTGGGAGGAGCGGAGCGCCAGCAGGAGTTTGTATTTTTCAGGGTGACTGACGGCGTAGAGCTTCTGGCTGTACGACCGGCGGATCTTATCGGGGGTGTCTATGTTCAGTATCCTGCCTTCCTGTATCAGTGCGATGCGGTCACAGCGCAGGGCCTCGTCCATATAGGGGGTTGAGACGATGATTGTGATGCCTTCACCCTTCAGCCGTGCCAGCATCTCCCAGAACTCCGTGCGTGAGACGGCGTCGACACCGGTGGTGGGCTCGTCGAGGATCAGGATTTTAGGCTTGTGGATGAGTGCGCAGGAGAGCGCCAGTTTCTGCTTCATGCCGCCGGAGAGGCGTCCGGCCTGGCGCTTTTTGAACGGCTCGATCTGTTTGTAGATAGGCTCAATGAGGTAATAGTTTTCCTGGACCGTCGTGCCGAAGATTGTGGCATAGAAGTTCAGATTCTCCTCCACGGTGAGGTCCTGAGTAGAGGCTGAAACGCCCGGGCATATAGCCGATGTGGTTGCGGAGCTCACGGTACCTGCTGACGGTGTTGAGGCCGAAGAGGGTCATCCTGCCGCCTGCCGGGATGATGAGCGTGGCGGCGATGCGGAAGAGGGTTGTCTTGCCTGCCCCGTCGGGACCGATAAAGCCGAACAATTCGCCCTCGCCTACGGTGAATGAGAGGTCGTCGAGGGCGGTGACCCTGCCGTACCTGTGGGTAATATTATATGCCTCGAGGGCTGCCATCTCAGTTGAAGATTGCTTCTCCCGGCATGCCTGCCTTTATTGAGCCGTCGTTGGGGACCTCAATGGTCACGGCATAGACGAGAGTGACGCGTTCCTCCTTTGTCTGGATGATCTTCGGTGTGAACTCGGCTTTGTCGGAGACGTGTTTTATTGTGCCGGGGAAGTTCTCTGAATCCCTTCTCTCCGTCGTCGATCCGCACCGTGCATCCGGCCCCCAGCTTCACCCCGGCCAGCTGGGCGCCGCTGACCCACACCTTCAGTTCCATGGTCTTCATGTCGGCGATCTTTACCAGTGGTTTGCCTGCTGCAGTTATCTCATGTTCCGAAGCATATTTCTCTATGACGGTGGCGTCGAAGGGAGCGCGGACGGTGCTTCGGGCTATCTGTTCGTTCAGGAGGGCGCGTTTGGCATTCACACCCTGCATCTCAGCGGCCACGGCACGGCGCTGGGTGTTGTTGGCTTCGGACTGGCGGCGGAGCACCTCCATCTGGCCGGTGAGGTCATCGAGCTGCTTCTGCGTGGCGGCGCCGTCAGCGAGCATGCGGCGCGTGCGGTCAATGTTGACATTGAGGTTATCCATCTGCTGGCTGTATGACCGCATCCTGCGCCGCAATGCCCGCCAGGCGCGCCTGCGCCTGCGCCGTCACCGCATCAAGCTCGGCACGCTGCAACACCGCCATAGTGGTGTCGGTGACGGCGATGACGGCGCCGCCTGTCACCAACGTTCCCTCATTGACATTCATGAGAATTATCCTGCCTGAAGTTTCAGAAGAGATGATCACCTCATCTGCCTCGAAGGTGCCCCATGCATCCGCATCACTGACACCGCGACCGCAGCCTGCGGCAATAAGAAAGATGACCGGTATGAGTAAGTGTTTCATATTCCTGTTATTTATTGTATCCCGTAATGTATATGTAATCAACCTCTGCCCTGGCTATACTGATTTTCCGGGCAGCGGCGGCAATCTCTGCCTGTTTCTCACTGTTTAGCTCCGTCAGGTACTGCGAGGCTGTGATAGTTCCGTTCTGCAGCTGTGACTTTGCCACCCCTGAGATCTTTTTTCTTATCTCAATCAGCTCGTCATCACGCCCGGCAGCCTCGCGCAGGGCATTGATCTCCGCCAGCCTGACGGTGAGCATACGCTGCAGCGACTCTTCCACAGCACTCTTTTTGAGGCCAAGGAGCTGCTGCTGGATAGCAAGCGACTTCCTTTCGTTGCTGTTTTTATTCCAGTCGAAAATGTTCCATTTTATGCCTGCTCCCAGGGAATAGTAAAAGTCAGGGTTTTCCGAGAGGAAGTTGTTACCGGGGGGACTACCGTAGCCTGCCTGGGCAAAACCGAAAGCCTTTGGCATCCGCTGGCTCTTCAGAAGGTCCTTTGAAACCTCAAGCTGGCGCAGGCGCATGTCAAACAGCCGCAGCTCGGGATTGTCTATTGCCTCATCGCCGGTGATCACCGGTTCAGGCAGCAGCAGCTCCGCATCTTCCAGACCTTCGATACCGGTTATCTGCTCCAGTGCATCGATAAGTGAGGCGGATCGCCGGTTAAGCTCTGAAAGAACCTGTTCCGCCCTGATCTTCTCCGCCCTGAGCACATCAAGGGTCACCGGTGGAACAACGCCGTTCTCAACACCTGATGAGGCCTCCCTGATGCGGGCATCAAGGTCAGCGACAAGCAGTTGTGTCACTTCAACCTGGCTCTCAGCAAGCAGCAGCGGGAAGAAATAGTTGTTCACCTGTTCGCGCAGGCGGTAGATGTCAGCCTCGTTCTGCTGCATGTTCAGTTCGCTCACCACCTGCTCCACGGCCCTGGCGCTGCGTGTCACCCCTCCGTCCCAGATCACCTGGCTGACGTCTAGGGTGGCCCTGTACTGTTCGTGGGGAATAGAGGGCAGGGAGCCGGGAGGAACGGGCAGTGAGGAGAGCAGTTCTGACATGTCAACGACGTCAGACTGCCAGGCAAAGGTGCCTCCCAGGTCCAGCGCCGGCATCCATGCGGTTGCCAGATTCCGGTCGCGAAGCATGGTCATCTGCCGGTAAAGGTCCCTCTCGCCGGACAAAGGAGTTATGGCGGCGGCAGAGTCATAGCACTGCCACAGTGTCACTGCAGGCTGCGACCAGGAGGCAGTCATTACTGAGAACAGCACGGTGGCTGCGATTATCCTTTTCATTTCTTCCGGTTTTTTAATGCAGCGAAGAGCAGTTCTGTGGCAAAATCCTTCCTCTCCCGCATATATTCATTGAATCTTTTTCTTTCCTTCAGCTCCGGCATGAGCAGAGTGATCATGTCATACGCCAGGGCCGGGAAGACTGAAAATGAAACGATGGTAACCATCAGCTGCGACATGTCGGATTTTTTTATGCCATATCCTTTCATCTCTTTTGCATGCCGGTCATAGATCATTGTTCTCAGGTCGTTGAACCTGACAGTCTCCCTGATCGATTCAATCAGTTCCGGATTCTGTGACATCTCGTTAAGAAGGAATAAAGGCAGCCTCTGGATTTTTAATCATGAACTCGATATGCTCGTCGAGGAACTTCTTTATTTTGTCCTTGAACGGGAGCTCCTCCCTCAGGATAGATATGATCTTTTCAAACATCTTTTTCTGCAGCACCATATAGACCGCTTTGAAAAGCTGTTCCTTGCTGCGGAAGTAGTAATGAAGGAGCGCCTTGTTTATCCCGGCCCTGTCTGCTATCTCCTGCATCCTGGCACCTGAATAGCCTTTATCCTCAAATATCTCGCTGGCTGCCCTGAAGATTTTATCCCTTGTGTGGCTGTCAGGTTCTCTGGTTTTTATCATTATATTTAACTGTATAGTTTAACCATATGAATTAACCAACTGGTCAAAAGTAAATGTTTGTATTTAAATTTGCAAGAATTCTACCATTTTTTTATTTTTGATAATCACAAAATATTCCATACCCTGATACCAGACCAATGAAAAAGTTTATCAGAAAACGGCTGCGGTGGATTTTGGGAATTGCTTTATTCCTTATCGCGCTCTCAATCCTCTACCTAATAGTCTTCAGATCCACCATAAGGAAAATGACTCCCGCAGAAACAGCCCGGCTGACCGAAGACGTTTATGCCGTAAGAGACAAGTATGTGAACATGTATCTGATCAGGGACGGGAATGATTTCATTGCAATTGATGCCGGCATCAAGCCATCAGCAATTAAGGACCAGATGAAGAAGCTCGACATTGATCCGGACAGGATCAGGGCTGTTTTCCTGACACACTCTGACTCTGACCATGCCGGTGGAGTATCACTCTTCAAAAACGCAGTCGTATACCTGCATGAAGACGAGGAACAGATGATAAACGGAGAGACCGGCAGGGTAATGTGGATAGGAAATAAGATAACCACTCCGGATTACCGGCTTCTTGATGACAAGGTCATAAGAACAGGCGATCTGAAGATCGACCCGGTGCCAACTCCGGGTCATACAACAGGACTCACCTGTTACATAGTGAATGACAAATATCTGTTCACAGGGGACGCTGTAAGCCTGCAGAACGGGGTGATCGGACTCTTCCCCAAATACATAAACAAGAATAGTCGCAAAGCACGGAAGTCAGTTGACAATATAACCGGCCTTGAGGGTGTACAGTATGTCTTCACAGGGCATCACGGCTACTCCTCAGATTATAATTCCGCTGTCCGCGGCTATAAGAAATAGGCTGCCTGCAAGTGGAAGCCCATATCATTTAGTGTGATCAGAGATGAACTTTACGATTTTCCTGAAAGAATCGACCATGTTTGCGCCTGTCCAACCGTGACCCTCCCCGGGGTAATAAACGAGCTGGTTTATTACTCCGGCAGCATCAAGAGCAGCAATAAGCTGGCTTGTCTGTGAGGGCGGCACGAGAGGATCGGCACCTCCCTGCAGCGCTATTGTGGGAGGACTGGTGGCCGTGATATGTTCTGAAGGACTTGAAGATGCGTACAACGACGGATTGTCCACCGGAAAAACTCCCGTGGCACCGTACAATATCAACTGTTGTACGATACCGTAATTCCATAGCGAGACAAGATCAAAAGGACCGAAGAAATCAACGACTGCCCTGACATGCCCGTCAGGATCATTCTTGTAAGCGTGAAGCATTGCAAGATGTCCTCCTGCACTTGCACCCAGCAGTACCAGATCATCGGAGACTTTATACTCCTCAGCACGGCTGAGGTAGTATTCAATGGCACTTTTTACATCATTTTCCTGGGTGGGAAAAAGGTTTACGCTGTTATTATAGGCAAGCCTGTAATTCAAATTGACAACGGCATATCCGGGCATCAGCTTCCTGAGGGTATCGACATACGGATTCATATCCGATTTGTCGCCTTCAACCCATCCGCCGCCGTGAATAAAGACAACAGTCTTAGTTGAGGCACTGGTCCGGTCGTCCGGCAGATAAATATCCATCTTTTGCTGACCGCTCTCCCCGTAAGAAACATCCTTAACAATCTGTTCTTCAATTGCAGCAGGTTCCTTTTTACATGATGTCAGAATCGCTGTAAGGATTAACCCTGCCAATAACAGGGTCCGGGTGGTTGTTTTTTCTGATCTCTTCATGACGGTTGCATAATTCCAAATCGATGAGTAGGTCATTTTGCCTGCAGGTTTATATGAATTGGTAACGGGGAGAAATCGACACTATTGTCCTGAACCAATCTGCCCAGGCTTTTGTTACCAATAAAAAGGATTTGCAAGATGAAAAAAAGAAATATAGAGAAGATTCTGCCACCGCCTCCGGTGCATTTCGTTGGCAACGGTTTCAGGGTACACAACTTCATACCTGGAGTGCAACCGCTCTCGATGGCACGGATGGACCCGTTCATCCTGCTCGATTATAATTCCAGTTATTATTTTCCTCCAACAGATGAGCCAAGGGGTGTGGGAGTTCATCCGCACCGGGGGTTCGAAACGGTGTCATTAGCCTACAAGGGAAGGATTGCCCATCATGACAGCTTTGGCAACAGCGGAGTGATAGGGGAGGGCGACGTACAGTGGATGACGGCATCATCAGGTTTGCTTCACAAGGAGTATCATGAGAAGGAATTTGCACGCGCAGGGGGCGAATTCCACATGGTGCAGATCTGGGTCAACCTGCCGGCAAAGGACAAGATGTCTCCTCCAAAATACCAACCCATCACAAACGAACAGATGGGCAAGCACCTACTGCCCGACAACGGCGGCATAATTGAGGTCATAGCCGGAGAATACAGGGGCACACCTGGACCTGCCTCCACTTTTACGCCAATGGCTCTGATGAATGCAAGACTGAACGCAGGCGGATCTGCCACCTTCGAATTCCCTATTCACTTCAACACAGCCCTGCTCGTTGTTGAGGGGAATATCCGTATCAACGGAACCAACATAGTACCTGCAGATCATTTTGCCCTGTTTAAAAACAACGGTGAAAACTTCACTATAGAGACTAATGAAAACGCCATCGTTTTAATAATCAGCGGCGAACCGATACTTGAACCAATTGTTGCACACGGACCATTCGTAATGAATTCAAAGACAGAAATCTATCAGGCTTTTGAAGACGTCGAAAACGGCAAGTTCGGCCGGCTCGAGGATTGAATACAGACAATATGGTCGGCTTCAGGATTGAAACTATGAGATCCGGCCGGTAACCGGGTGAACAGGAATCGATTAAATTAATTGGTGGATAAGCCAGGTGGTGCAGAAAACTAATGAGTTAACATACAAGCCCGGCAAATAAAATTCTGATTATTAAAAAAAAGTCAGAGATTTATTTGGAAGTTAATGTTATTTATATCTAACTTTGTGTTAGAAATAATTAACATATTAATTATGAAAAGAGGATTTCTCGCATTGCTCGTATCTGGTCTGGTGATCGCAGCAACCGTATTATGGTTCTTCATTGTTGAAAAACCTATCCCGACTACAGAGATTGTTAATTTCGGGGTGATAGTAGTACTTGTCGGATTTGGTCTCTATTTCGCCTACAGGCGTTTCTCATCGGCAAACAGGGGTGAGCCGCCGGAGGACGAACTGTCAAAGAAGATGATGCAGAAAACGGCTGCATGGTCTTATTACATCTCTCTTTACATGTGGGTATTCATGATCTGGCTCAAGGACCGCATTAACCTGGATACGGAAGAGGTGCTTGGTGCCGGTATCCTTTCCATGGCAGTTATCTTCCTTGTCTGCTGGATTGCAATCAAGCTAAGAGGCATGCGCAATGAATAACCGCATCAAAGAGTACCGGGCGCGGCATGATCTGACCCAGGATGACCTGGCAAAAAAAGTTAATGTGAGGCGTGAAACGATTGTCTTCCTTGAGAAGAACAAGTACAATCCTTCGTTGAAGCTGGCGCATGACATTGCAAAAGCCTTCGGCATGCCGATAGAGGAGATCTTTGTTTTTGAAGGCGAGTAAATCTCCTGTTTGTTCATGAATGCGGGCCGGCTAATCAGGGATTTCACAGTATGACTCTGGCGGATCAGGAATTTGACTGTATGGCAACGACTGACCGGGAATCTGACGTTTCGGCTCCGGTTGACCCGGGAATCTGATGCTTCGGCCCGGCTAACCGGGAATCCGTCGGCATGTCTGCGGTGTGATAAGCGGTTATGCACTCTTTCATCCTATTTTCCTTGCACTTATCACCTTTAAGTCATAAATTTATGGTGCATTTCCTCTTTTATTGTGCAACATAAATTTGTCAGTCATGCTGGTCAAGACCTTCAGCGCTGCCGTATTTGGCATTGAGGCTGTTCCCGTAACCATAGAGGTTGACGTCACCCGTGGGGTCCGTTACATGCTTGTCGGGTTGCCCGATGCTGCCGTCAAGGAGAGCCAGCAACGGATTGAGTCGGCATTCCGGGCTGTCGGGCTGCACTGGCCCGGACGTCAGGTGATCATCAACATGGCACCTGCTGACATCCGCAAAGAAGGATCATCATATGACCTGCCCCTGGCTGTTGGCATACTGGCCGCCTCGGAGATGGTCAGCGGCAACAGGCTCGATGGCATCCTCCTTACCGGAGAGCTGTCACTTGACGGGGCAGTGAAGCCTGTGAGGGGTGTGTTGCCCATGGCCCTGCAGGCGCGCGCCTCCGGTTTTCGCGGCATGATTGTGCCGGCAGAGAATGCCAACGAGGCTGCTGTGGTAAACGGTATCGATGTCTACGGCGTCACCAGCCTCGATGAGGTGCTTAGATACATGCAGGGTGAGGTCGACCTTCAGCCACTGATTTTAGACATGAACAGTCTCTTCAGCATGCGACGGCAACAAATATGACTCTGATTTTGCCGATGTCAGAGGGCAGGAGAATGTCAAGCGGGCGCTGGAGGTGGCTGTGGCAGGCGCTCATAATGCAGCCATGATAGGCCCTCCCGGATCGGGCAAGACCATGCTGGCCCGTCGCCTGGCCTCGATACTCCCTCCACTGGCTCTCGAGGAGGCCCTTGAGACCACCAAGATACACTCGGTGGCAGGGAAGATCGACAAACACCTCCCATTGATGATCCGCCGTCCTTTCCGGAGCCCTCACCACACAAGCTCAGACATCGCCATGGTCGGGGGCGGCACCGTGCCCCAGCCGGGAGAGATAAGCCTGGCACACAACGGCGTACTCTTCCTCGATGAACTGCCGGAGTTCAAACGGAGCGTCCTGGAGGTGCTGCGTCAGCCGCTGGAAGACAGGGTAATTACCATCTCAAGGGCCAGGATGAGCTGCGACTTCCCTGCCTCATTCATGCTCATTGCATCAATGAACCCGTGTCCATGCGGCTTTCATAACCACCCCGAGAAAGAGTGCACCTGCGCTCCGGGCATGGTGCAGAGATACCTCAGCCGCCTGTCAGGCCCGCTGCTTGACCGTATTGACATCCATATAGAGGTAGTTCCCGTAAACTATGAGAAACTTGCCGCGACAACATCCGCAGAGCCCTCCGCCGCAGTGCGTGAACGGGTCGTAAAGGCAAGGGAGATCCAGTCCCGTCGTTTCGCCGGCAATGACGGCATTTACTGCAACGCCCAGATGACCTCTGCCATGATACGACGTCACTGTCACCTCGACGATACCGGAGGCAGGCTTCTCAGGGCTGCGATGGAGATGCGCGGGCTATCAGCCAGAGCCTATGACAGGATACTGAAAGTAGCAAGAACCATAGCCGATCTTGACGGATCGGAGACCATCAGGCCCCGACCACCTGTCGGAGGCGGATAAACTATCGCACTCTCGACAGGGAGGGGTGGGCCGGGTGAACACAGTACCTCCTTTTTTATTTTAATCGTACACTATTGAATTTGAAACAACGTTTATTGTAGAAGATGTTGAGGACACCCTATTGAAATCATACCACACGCAGCTATTAATTTCTTAAACCATAAAAATGAAAAAACTCACAAGTTTTTTAGCTCTTTTTTTGGCAGCCATATCCATGTTTGGCCAGGCCAATAAGGGAACGCTTAAAATCTTCTCGGATGATCCTGTCATCGTATATGTTGACCAGGTTCAGACTCCTGATTACTCTTCTATTTCATTGGTAGCCGGCACTCATTACGTAAAAGCCATTAATGCGAATGAAGAGAAAATTTACAGCGAAATTGTTACTATTGAGGCAAATAAGGTAACGACTATTCTTATTGAAACACCACAAAATGAACCCGTTGCAGTAGTTCAGCCCCAGGCTGTTCAGGCCGAACCTGAACCACCAGTAGTCGAAACGCCAAAGCCACTTAATATGATTTTTATAGGCCAGGTTAACGGATTTTTGCCAAAAGATATGGATGCGCCTTTTGCTCTGAAATTTGGTATGGACAATAACAGTGCTAATTCGATATTACAACCCCAGGCAGCACAAATGAAAAAATCAAAAGGCTTTACTGATTATGCAATATCAACCGAGCAAGGTTATTGTATAGCAGAAACCCGGTTTATTGATGATAAACTTTTTGATGTTGTCGTAGGATATACGACAACTTACAACAAAAATTCCAAAGTTAAACTCAATAAGAATGAACTTCCTTTTGACGCATTTAACAACATGTACGCTACAATAGTTGCTCATTACGGAGAACCTGTTACAGCTATTCGTAATTTCAAAGACGGCTATGCTGAAGGTGACGGCAAATTGCTGGAAGCATTAAAGAAGAAAAAAGCCATGATATACTATTTTTGGTTACACCCTGAAACCGGGAATAGCATTACACTTACAATGGCATATACTACCGCTCCCATGGTAGCAATGGCATATACCTCCGGCGCTTTGGAAAAAGAAGCAAAAAGCAGAAATCTCGTAATAAACGATTACAACTACGGGAAAACATTCGATGAAAACTATTACAAAAAGTAACTATACAATAAACAAATCCCATGAAAGCAAAATCAATATTGGGTATCGCGGTATTCATGATTTTCTCACTCACTGCATTCTCTCAGAATACAGGAACTCTAAAGGTCTTCTCAGAAGAACCCGTAATTGTCTTTGTTGATCAGGTTCAACATCCCTCTTATGACGCTATTACGCTTAGCGCAGGCACACACTATGTAAAAGTTCTTAATAAGAACGAGGAAAGAGTTTACAATAATATCGTTACTATTATTGAAAATCAGGTAACGTCTGTTCTTATTGAAACAGATGCAACACCTGACAATCAACCTGCTGCAGTAAAGCCAGCTTCGACTAAAGGAACCGGAACTATCAACATTTTCTCGGAATTCACCGGTACTTCAATTTATCTTAATGAAAACAAACTCCCGGGAAACGACATCAAAACAATAAACAGCGTCCCGGCCGGTGACCATTATGTAAAAGTAATGAAAGATGGTGTCAGTATTTTTGGAGAACTTGTGACTGTAACTGCCGGTAAGACAACTGCTGTTCTTGTAAAGAATGACGGACAGGCTGCTGAAAAGATACTTGAAAGCAAATCGCAGGAACGCCAGACCTATCAGGCTAAGAAAATCGATGTTCTCTTCACCACAAATGCAGTTAGTACAACCTCCGGTTCAAGCACATATTTCCCGGGGTATTACGGTTATTACGGATATTCAAGTGCAGTTACCAATACACAGCAGGTATCTGATTTCAAGATTGTACAGGGTGGTGTTAAAGAAATCGGAGATATGGGATTGGCGAATGCAGTAAACAATGCGGATATTATTAACAGATATACGCAAATCAATAAGTCTGTTACCAAACAGACTACAATAGGAGCTCTTACATTTCTTGGCACAATGGCAGTAGGCATACCAGTGTTGGTCTGCCTGATGGGTGATAAACACTATTTGCATAAAGATGATCCCAGTCACCCTGATTGGGAATATGGCGTTGTTGCCGGTGCCGTTATAGTTGGTACAATTTCATACTACATGACGATGAATGCTGACAAGAAACTACCACGTCATTATTACAGAGTAGACGAAGCAGCCAAAGATGCAAAGAAGCATAATGATAAACTTAAGAAGGACTTGGGACTTCCTGAGAGCTACGACGTAAAGTAACTGCATTTCCCGTAAAATTGGAAAGTCCCGGATAGCACCAGGCCCGATCACCTGTCGGATGCGATTAACCATCGCACTCCCGACAGGGCGGGGACGGGCCGGATAAAGAGCAGGTTAAAGCCCTGACATGAGAAAAATCATTTTAGTGTTTTTTAACAGATTTCTTTTTGTTTAATTTGTGACCGGGAAAGGTATTACCTCACATCCGGTCGGAAAAATGGAACTTATTAACAAATTAAGGCAAAAGCTGTCGGCTGAACATTTGATGTTCGCTTACCGTGGGGAGGTCACCGGCGATAACTCTGTCGGTCTCCTGACTCTTCTTGAGAGAGAGATGGAATTTTCGGATTTCAGCCTCCTCGGCCGCAAAAGACTCTTCATGTTCGTGCTTGAGAACCTGCAGAACATCACAAGACACGGTGTGACAAAGAGCGAGGAGATAACCTCACTTGTTGTCTATAACAAAACCGCTGACGGCTACACGGTAAGCACCGGAAACGCCCTGAGGAAAAGCGAGGTGAAAGGATTGAAACATAACCTGGAGAAGATCAACAGCCTCGATCCCGACAAGATCAGGGATGTTTACAGGACCATGCTCCAGGACACAAAGATAGGCAGGAAGGGAGGAGCAGGCCTGGGTCTTATGGAGATGGCCCGCAAGACGGGTAACAGACTGGACTATGATTTTCTCCCGATAGATGACAAGTACTCATATTTCATACTGAGCAAGACGGTTGATGCAGGTGGCAAGGGAATAAGCGAGCCAGGCGGCATTTCCGGAACCTTCGATACCAAAAAGGTAGCCCAGCTGGAAAAGATGATGAAGTCGAACAGCATCTTCTTCCTATGGGCCGGACCGATGACACATGCCATCAGCAAGGAGCTCCTCAACTTCAGCGAGACAACCATGCGGGAGGCGGACCTCGAACAGAACCTCCACAAGCGCGTCTTCGCCACCCTGATCGAACTGCTTCAGAACGTGGCACAGCACAGCCCCGGCTTCGAGGCCGAACAGAAGTACGGAATTCCCCTGGCAATGATCAGGCAGACACCGGCTTCTTTCATCATCACCTCCGGGAACCTCATCAGAAGAGATGAAGCCGATCTCCTCGTACAGAAGCTTGACATGGTCAACAGGTATGATGAAGAGGGCCTGAAGAAGCTGCTTAAGGTTGCGCTTATGGGCCAGGATATGTCGAAGATCTCAACCGGGTACATGGGGCTTCTTGAGATGGCACGGCGGTCAGGCGGAAGGCTCACCTATAAATTTGACCTGGTAAACGATGAGTATTCCTATTATACCATTACCGTAAGGGTCAGGGCTAAGGGGTTAAAAGTTCACTGACAAGGGTAAGCTCCTTCCCGTCATACACCGCGTAACTTGACCGGCAGCTGATCCAGTCGCCCAGTATTACCATTCTGCTTTCACCCTCGTCAAAAGTCATAGGCAGGTGACGGTGACCGTAGATATAATAGCGTGCCCGGCAGCCGCCGGCAGCAACCTCCCGTGTATGACGTATCAGATCCTCCCTGTCTTCTCCCATGAAAGGCAGTGACACATGCTTGGCCAGCCGGCTGCTCTTTGACCATGAATGACCGAATGCCATTCCCCAGCGAGGGTGAATGGCTGAAAAGAGGATCCTCGTCATCCTGTTGCGAAAGAAGGCAAACAGCATCCTGGCGCTCCTGCTTCGGCTTCCGAGGCCTTCACCATGGGCAAGGTAGAAGAGCTCGCCGCCGATCGTGGTAAGAAATGGCTCATAATGGATGGTGGCGCCACACTCACCGGCCAGGTATCCCTGCATCCACATATCATGGTTCCCGGTGAAGATGTGTACCTCAATCCCGCGGTCAGTCAGTGAGGCCAGGGTTCCGAGAAATCTTGAGAATCCCCTGGGGATGACTGTTTTATACTCCCACCAGAAATCGAAGATATCACCCAGGAGGTAAATTGCCTGAGCGTCTGATGATACCTGCCCAAGCCATTTTATCACTCTCTGCTCGCGTTCGCGGGGGTCGGTTCCGGCGTCCAGACCCAGGTGAAAGTCAGAGGCGAAGTATGTTTTCCTGCCTTCCAACCCCGGTTATTTAGTGAAGAGCTGATCCATCCTTATCTGCAGGTTACGTCCGAAGAGGTTGGAGTTTATGATGTTACCCTCCGGGTCATATAGCAGGTTCGATGGTACGCTGTTTACATTCATCATCCGGGCAAAAGCCGGTCTCGACGGATCCAGCTCCCTGACGCTTATCCATGGTATCTCCTCAAACCGAACGACATTCTTCCACCTCTGCTCATCGTTGTCAAGGCTGACCTGGTATATCTCGAGGCCTTTGCTTTTATACGCTGAGTAGATTGATCTAAGCAGAGGCAGTTCGTTTAGACACTCCTGTGAAGCTGTGCTCCAGAAAGAGACGAGCACATATTTTCCCCTCAACGAGGAGAGACTGATCATCTTCCCCCCGGTATCCGGAAGCTCGGGGTTGGTGCTGGTCACCGGGACCTGTGAGGCCAGGCTGGCCATCCGGTCGATGTACATGCGGTTCAGTTCCGACGTGACATTCTCCTTCAGGGCACGGACATGTCTTGAAACAGGATATTTGACCGAGAGAGAGTCTGAGACTATCTTCAGGTACTGCAGGTCGCGCGGCTGGTACAGGACATAGGTATTTTCGTCGATCCTCTGGTAGAGCGCCTGTATGGACGCCATCGAGCTTATGTTCTCCACGATGAATTTGATGTTGAACCTGCGCTGTTCGTCCACGGCGTCAACGAAGGCTTTTTCCAGTTCGGCACCCCGTGCTTCCAGCTCAACATCACTCAGGCCCGAGTAGGACTTCCTTATGGAATCAAGCTGTGTCTTTGTTGCAAGCAAACGCTGGTCAAGCAGCTTGATTTCTTCGGATCCCGGCGAGCCGGTGACGCTGTAGTTCAATGCCAGGGGTGATTTACCGAGGTCGAGGCTTATCTTCTCGCCGGGCATCGTGAGCAGCCCGACGAACTCACCGTTGTCAAAGCGCACCTGGTAAAACTCAGGGCCGGTAATATCAGCGGTGAATTTAAAACGTCCTCTCTCTATTTCGGCCGAATCTGCCACGCTGCTGCGGTCAACCTCCGACTTGTCGAGATAGACCATACCTTCCCTCACTTCACGGAATGTCCCTTTAATTGTAACGTTATGTTCACTGCTGCAGCCTGATATTATTGCTGCTGTTATAAAGATCAACGGGTACTTCTTCATTCTGAATACAGATTTCTGATGCAAATAAAGTAAAAATTGAGACAGGCTACTGACCGCCCAGCAGTTCCTCGAGTTTTTTGCGGAGATCATCACCCCGGAGGTTGACTGCCAGTACTCTCCCCTCACGGTCAATGAGGAAGCTGGCAGGTATCTCCGTCAGTGCGAATCGCTTCACCACCTCCGAGTCGCGGTATTTCAGGTCGCTGACATGCTTCCATCTTCCCAGCCTGTCCTTTCTTATCGCCTCCGTCCACTCCTCCTTCCTGAGGTCGAGAGAGACCTGGTAAATGTCGAATCCCCGCCAGTGATACATGTCGTACATCTTTACCAGGTTGGGGTTTTCCTCGCGGCAGGGGGGGCACCACGCCGCCCAGAAATCGACCAGCACCACTTTGCCCCGCATTGAGGAGAGTGTCAGGGTGTCACCGTCAGGACCCGGGAGGGCGATCTCGGGCAGCATGCTTCCCGCTTCAGGCTTAGTGCCGGATGGGGTGCCGGTGTTCACGGAGACTGAATTCTTCAATCCCGCCACGAAGGTATGCAGGTCAAGTACCAGGTCCGATCCGGGCCAGAGGGCATAAAGGGCAGAATCAACCCTGAAGAATATTTCAGGTTCTTTTGCGGGGTCGAAAAGCTGAAGACCGGGCACAACATGCTGGTTCAGCAGATATACTGATACCATTGATGAACTGTTATCCCCGAGGAGCTTAAGTGACATCTCCCGAAAACCGTCCACGATTTCGGAGGCTCTCCTGTCGAGGCTGTCCATCAGCAGTGGCAGTTCAGGGCTCATGAGGCTGTCATTGTAAACATCAGTCAGCCGCTGCAGCTCATTGATAACCTCCTGGTGCTTCTCCCGGAATCCGAGTATGACGGAGGTTCCATCCGATCCTTTCACTGCTTCCGGCGCCGCCAGTGAGCTTCGGTTTGCCTTCACTTCAATCTTGTCGCCCGGAGAGACAAGAAGTGTCAGAAAATCGTCAGTTCCCATGCTGAGCATGTAGAATGCCGGCCACTCTGTTGCCGCCCTGAAGCTGAATTTTCCATCCTTGTCAGGAATCATCGAATCAACCGGCCGGAGAAAACCGGGCTTCACCTCCCTGAGCAGCAGGTACTCCCCCGGTTTCGAACCCTCAATGGTGCCGTTCACGGTGAATCCGTCATTGCTGCATCCGGCCAGTACAATAATGGAAGCAAACAGGAGAAGGGCCATTTTTCCCTTATGGAGGTTAGATATCACATAAAACATTTTAATGAATATTAATGTCATTAAATCTTGCATGGCGTAAGAACTTTTTAAACGCTGACTGGTTCTCTTACTGAACTGCAAAGATATCTATTTTTCAGAGCCTTCAGAGATCAATGTGCATTCACCCGGCTGATGACAAATCTGATTTTTTTGCTTTTCTTTGTACTTGATTTTATTTGTTATTATATTAATAGTCTTTATTTTCTGATTTCTTTTTTAGCAACTAAACGGAACTCCTTGAACTATGGGATACATTAAGTTTGATAAGGCTCATGTAGTTAATCTCGAGTATTCATTAAGCCGTGAAATTTTGCGCACCAACAGGGCCGGCAGCTACTCATCAACTACCATTGTGGGATGCAATACCCGAAAGTATCATGGATGGCTGGTTTGTCCGGTGGATGAGCTCGGTGGTGAAAGGCACGTGCTGCTTTCGAGTCTCGATACCACTGTCGTAAGCAACGGTCAGAGTTTCAATACCGGCATCCGGAAATATCACGGAGATTACTACAGCCCAAAGGGGCACAAATACGTTGAGGATTTTGATATCCAGGATATTCCGGGTATGACATTCAGGGTAGGCAACGTCTTTCTCAAGCAGGAGCGTATCCTGGTGCACTATGAGGAGCAGCTGATGATCAGGTTCACTATTCTTGACGCTGATGAGCCGGTCAAACTTCAGTTCAGACCTTTCCTGGCTTTCAGGAACATACACCAGCTGACCCATGCCAACATGTGGGCCAACACCAGGGTTGAACCTGTGCAGAACGGGATCAGGATAAAGATGTATGACGGTTTCCCGTGGCTCAACATGCAGCTCTCAGGCAAATCTGAGTTCGTGCCCGGTCCGGACTGGTACCAGGGGATTGAATATACTGAGGAGCAGAAGCGTGGGTATGATTATTCAGAGGATCTTTTTGTGCCGGGCTTCTTCGAGGTCAATGCCGCCAAGGGTGATGTCATTGTCTTCTCTGCTTCTACAAAGGAGGAGAGGCCAGCAGGGTTCAAGACGAAGTTCACACGCACAGTGAGGTCAAAGATACCGCGCAGCGATTTCAGCAACAGTCTGCGCAATGCTGCCCAGCAGTTCATTGAAAAGCGGGGCGAGGACACCAATATCATTGCCGGCTACCCGTGGTTCGGCTCATGGGGACGTGACACCTTCATCTCACTCCCAGGCCTGGCCCTGGCGCGCACCTCGGAGGATCTCTTTGCCGCCGTGCTTGACACACAGGTACGCCGCATGAAGGGAGGTCTCTTCCCCAACATGGGAGACAATGACAATCCTGCGTTCAACAGCGTTGATGCGCCATTATGGTTCTTCCAGGCAGTATTTAGTTACAGTCTGGAGGCCAGAGAGACCTGGAAACGCTACGGGCCTGCCATGAAGGACGTGCTCAATGCCTACCGGCAGGGCACCTCATTCGGAATTCACATGAGAGAGAACGGGCTCATATATGCAGACGCACCCGGCAAAGCTCTCACATGGATGGATGCGGTGGTGAACGGAGTCCCGGTTACTCCCCGCAGCGGTTATGCGGTTGAGATAAATGCCCTCTGGTACAATGCTGTCTGCTTCGCACTCGATTGTGCACGCGGCGCACGTGACAGGACTTTCGTGAAGGAGTGGGAACATCTGCCGGCACAGATCAGCAAATCATTCCTTGAGACCTTCTGGGATGAGGATCTCGGCTATCTGGCCGATTATGTCAATGACAACGAGACAAGGAACATGCAGGTCAGGCCAAACATGGTAATCGCCACCTCACTCCCTTACACAATGATTAACAAGGATCAGAAGAAGAGCATCCTTGATATTGTCAACCGTATGCTTGTCACGCCTCGCGGTCTGCGTACCCTGTCGCCATCGGAGGAGGGCTACTGTGGTATCTACAGCGGAGACCAGGAAAAGCGCGACACTGCCTATCACCAGGGCACTGTATGGCCATGGCTGGTCGGTCCGTTCTGTGACGGCTGGCTTAAAGTATACGGCGAGGGTGGCGTGTCACGGGTGAGAAAGCTGATCATGGGGTTCGAGGAGACGCTTACGGAAGCAGGCATATCAACCATCTCCGAGATTTTTGACGGCGACCCGCCTCATGCAGCAAGGGGAGCAATATCACAAGCCTGGAGCGTGAGTGAGGTGCTGCGAATCTACACGCTTCTTGAGAATAAATACAAAGAAAACAGTTAATGATATGCGTGTTCTGATGTTTGGTTGGGAGTTCCCCCCTCATATTGCCGGGGGACTGGGTACTGCCAGTTTCGGGCTCACCCGCGGTCTTGCAGCACAGAAGGATGTAGAGGTGACCTTTGTTGTCCCAAAAGCCTATGGTGATGAAGACCAGAGCATTGTGAGACTCATTGGCGCCAACACCATCCCGGTCGCGTTCAAGAAGGTGAAGTACAACTACTTCCTTAAACCAGTAGATAAGGTTGAAGTCTTCTCGAAGCTGGTCCCCTACACTGACCCCGAGGATTTCTGGAAGATAACCCGTGGTGAGATTGCTGAGACCGATGTACTGGTAAAGACCAACGACCAGGGGAAGGTTGATTTCTCGGGGAGTTACGGAGCCAGCCTAATGGATGAGATACACAAGTACTCCGTTGTGGCACAGGTGATAGCTTCAGAGCTGGAATTCGACATCATTCACGCCCATGACTGGCTGGCCTATCCTGCCGGAATAGCGGCCAAGGCCGTTTCGGGCAAACCGCTGGTAATCCACGTGCACGCCACTGATTTCGACCGCAGCGGGGGAAACGTCAATCCCATAGTCTTTAACATGGAGAAGGAGGGAATGGATGCTGCCGACAAGATCATTACGGTGAGCAACCTCACCCGTGAAATCGTCATCACCAGGTATAACATTGATCCCGAAAAGGTGGAGACGGTTTATAACGCTGTTGAACCGCTCCATCCTTCAGAGCTTGATATCCCTGAGCGGGCATATGATGACAAGATCGTTACCTTCCTTGGCCGCATCACCATGCAGAAGGGGCCTGAATACTTTATTGAGGCAGCAAGGATGGTCCTGTCGCGCATGCCCAACGTCAGGTTCGTTATGGCCGGCTCAGGAGACATGATGGAACGCATGATGCGTCATGCTGCCTATCTCAGGATAACCGACAGGTTTCACTTCACCGGCTTCCTGCGCGGCAACGATGTCTTCACCATGCTTCGGATGAGTGATGTCTACGTGATGCCGTCAGTATCAGAGCCGTTTGGCATATCGCCCCTGGAAGCGATGCAGTCAAATGTGCCGGTGATAATCAGCAAGCAGAGCGGGGTGGCCGAGCTTCTTACTCATGCAGTCAAGGTTGATTTCTGGGATATTGAAGCAATGGCTGATGCCATCTACGGAATACTTTCATACCCGGCACTCTCGAGGATGTTCATCATGAACGGCAAGGAGGAGGTTGACAAACTGAAGTGGGAGAAGGCCGCCAGTCACGTTAAGGGTATTTACACAGAGGTTTTGAAACAGACAAGCTAAAAGATATGAGCACACCACAGAAAAAGGCCATCTGCCTTTATTTTCAGGTTCATCAGCCCTTCAGGCTCAGACGTTACCGCTTTTTTGAGATGGGCCATGAACACTATTATTATGATGACTTCATGAATGAGTCTATCCTTCGCAAGATCGCGTCAAACTGCTATCTGCCTGCCAACAGGCTGCTTCTTGACATGATCCGCAAGCATAAGGGCAAATTCAGGGTCACCTTTTCACTGACGGGAATTGTCATTGACCAGTTCAGGCTCTATGCCCCTGAGGTGCTGGCGTCATTCAGGGAGCTGGCTGAGACAGGATGCGTGGAGTTTCTCGCCGAGACCAACTCTCATTCACTCGCATCACTGATGAACAGGGAAAGGTTTGAGGGCCAGGTTAAAATCCACGCTGAAAAGATGATGGAATTTATCGGCTATGAACCCACATCGATAAGGAACACCGAACTGATATATTCAGATGAGATAGGTAGCTGGATGGCTGAGATGGGCTACAAGGCAACAGTCACAGAGGGGGCCAAACACATCCTGGGGTGGAAGTCGCCTAACTTCATGTACTGCAACGCCATCAACCCGAGGCTCAAGGTCCTTCTCCGCAACTATACGCTGAGTGATGACATCGCTTTCAGGTTCTCAAACAAGAGCTGGTCAAGCTATCCGCTTACTGCTGACAAGTATGCCTCATGGGTAAAAGGACTGGCATCGGCATCAGATATAGTGAATATATTCATGGATTATGAAACCTTCGGTGAACATCAGAAGAAGGAAACCGGCATTTTTGACTTCCTGAAGCATCTTCCGGAAGCCATAATCAGGAAGACGCCGTTCAGTTTCATGACCATTTCAGAGGCTGCAGACAGCTATCAGCCTGTTTCTCTGCTTCATGTTCCCTCACCGATATCATGGGCAGACGAGGAGAGGGACCTGACAGCATGGATGGGAAACGAGCTTCAGACAGCCGCCGTCACGAAACTGTACAGCCTGGCAGACAGGGTGATCCGTTGCAACTCTGATCAGCTGCTGCGCGACTGGGTGTACCTGCAGTCGAGTGACCACTTTTACTACATGTCAACCAAATTCTTCTCTGACGGAGCTGTTCACGCATACTTCAATCCGTATGAGAACCCATACCAGGCCTTCATGAACTACATGAACGTCCTGAGCGATTTTGAGATCAGGCTGAAGACGATCTGCCCTGTCAATGTGCATGATGAGGAGATGAACCGTCTCTCGGTGTCAAACGAAAACAAGGACCATGTAATCATGGAGTTGCAGGAAAAACTGGCTAAACTTGAGAAGAAAGCGGGAGTCGCCGCCAGGAAAAGAGCCATCACCAAAAGGAAAACGGCCACTGCGGCAGCTGTTAAGAAAACGGCCACTGCGGCAGCCGTAAAGAAAACGGCCACTGCGGCAGCCGTAAAGAAAGCCGCACCTCAAAAAAAATCCCCGGGAAAAGTAGCAGCGAAGAAAACGGCTTCAACAAAGACTGCGGTGAGGAAAAAAACCAGCACCAAATAGTTGTTGCGGTTTTTGATTAATGTTCATATGTCATACGCTCAGGCGTATTAATTCGTTATTAATTTTATGGAGAAGAAAGCTGATTTTTTATTTGAGACAAGCTGGGAAGTTTGCAATAAGGTAGGCGGTATTTATACGGTCATTTCAACCAAGGCGCTGAACGTAACTCATGAGTTTGGCGACAATTATGTTTTAATAGGGCCTGATGTATGGCGCGATGATCAGTCGAATCCGGAATTCACCCCTGACGACAACATGTTCCTTCCCTGGAAGGCTGTTGCCGCCCAGGAAGGGCTGAATGTGAAGACTGGAAGATGGAACATCAAGGGCAATCCGCGGGTGATGCTCATAGACTTTACCCAGTATTTCGGGCAACAGAATGAGATTTTTGCCCGTTTCTGGGAGACTTATAAACTGGACAGCATATCAGGTCAGTGGGATTATATTGAGCCGGCCCTCTTTGGGTACGCTGCCGGGAAGGTGATTGAAAGTTTCACCAACTTCTATCGTGAGTATCCGAGAGTGATTGCACAGTTCCACGAATGGATGACGGGTCTGGGTGTCCTTTACCTCGAAAAGAATGCGTCGTGGATAACCACCTCCTTCACAACACATGCCACGGTTCTGGGACGTAGTATTGCCGGCAACAACAGGCAGCTCTACAGCAGGATGAAGGAATTCAATCCGGTCCAGATCGCTCATGAGTTCAATGTAACTTCCAAGCAATCTCTGGAGAAGCACAGCGCTGCCCAGGCAGATGTCTTCACCACCGTGAGTGAGATCACCGGCCGCGAGTGTGAGGCCTTCCTGGGAAAGAAGCCGGATGTGATTACCCCAAACGGTTTTGAAGACACTTTTGTACCCACCCCCGAAAACTTTGATGCTGCACGGACGGCTGCACGGGATAAGCTGCTCTATGTTGCCGGCGCACTGCTCGGTTATACACTGCCGGCTGACACCCTGCTGGTATCAACGAGCGGCAGGTATGAGTACAGGAACAAGGGCATTGACCTGTTCCTTTCATCGCTGGGTGCCATTAACGGTAAGGCCGATGCAGACCGCCAGTGCGTGGCCTTCATCCTGGTGCCGGCATACCACAGGGGACCCAGGCTGGATCTCGCTGCTGCTCTTGCCAATGGCACATTCGTGACCGAGGGCGACAGGTACCTCACCCATGGGCTTCATTACTTCAACGATGACCCTGTCCTGAACCAGCTCAGCAGGGAGGAGATACATAACACCGCCTCTGAAAAGGTGAAGGTGATCTTCGTTCCGTCATACCTCAACGGCAATGATGGTATCTTCAACATGCCATACTATGATCTGCTCATAGGTTTTGACCTGACCATCTATCCCTCTTATTATGAGCCGTGGGGTTACACACCACTTGAGAGCCTGATGTTCCGTGTTCCCACGGTAACCACCAACCTGGCAGGCTTTGGCATGTGGGTCGACAAATATTTTAAGAACCCGGGCAACGGTTGCCTGGTGCTTAATCGTACCGATGACAACGAGAAAGAGGTCATCGCAGGCATGGAGGAGTTCATACGGCGCTTCTTGAAGATGAGCCCCGCCGAAGAGGCTGAAGCCAGGGATAAGGCGTGGGAGATATCACGTATTGCCAACTGGAACACCCTGTTCCATTTTTATACCGATGCCTATAATTTTGCTCTTGAAAAAAGCGAGGAGAGGCGTGACCAGCCCAGGGAATATGCACGTATCCTTGAAGCAACCGAGGTACAGGTAAGAAAGCCGTTCCAGGCACCCGTATGGAAGGATATTTACGTTCAGTCAGAGCTTCCCGAACGGATCAGCTATCTGAAAGAGCTCTCAGGCAACCTGTGGTGGTCATGGAACAGTGATGCCGAGTTCCTCTTCCGGAGGATGGATCCTACACTCTGGGAGGAGGTGGGTCATAATCCCAAGAGGCTCCTGGAAGCAATTGATTACAAACGCCTGGTGGTACTTGCTGATGACGAGGTCTTCCTCGATGATTCTGACAGGATCTATAAGGAGTTCACTGATTATCTGGCCAGGCCTGAGAATCCTGATCTCCCATCCATTGCTTATTTCAGCATGGAGTTCGGGATCCATCCCAGCCTTAAGATCTATTCCGGCGGACTGGGAGTGCTGGCGGGCGATTATCTCAAGGAGGCCAGTGATTCAAACGTCAACATCACCGGCTTCGGGTTGCTTTACCGCTACGGATACTTCAGGCAGAAGCTCGGACCGAGGGGCGAGCAACAGGCCATCTACGAGGCAGAAGATTTTTCAAGGCTGCCTGTCGAGTTGGTAAAAGACGGCAACGGCAATCAACTGACAATACAGCTCACCTGGCCGGGCCGCATGGTGAAGGCCCGCATATGGCTGGCATCGGTGGGTAAAGTCAGGCTTTACCTGCTTGACACTGACTTTGAGGAGAACAACCATGAAGACAGGGCCATAACACATTATCTCTACGGAGGCGACTCAGAGAACAGGCTGAAGCAGGAGCTGATCCTCGGTATCGGGGGTATGCGAGCCCTTATCGCCCTGGGAATAAACCCTGATGTCTACCATAGCAATGAAGGCCATTCAGCCTTTATAGGGTTTGAAAGAATGCGGCATCTGATCGAGGATGAACATCTAAGCTTTGAGGAGTCGATGGAGATAATAAGGGCATCAACCCTCTTCACCACCCACACGCCCGTGCCGGCAGGACATGACGCCTTCGAAGAGGATTTGCTGAGGAAGTACATTTCTCATTATCATGCAAGGCTGAATATAACCTGGGATCAGCTGATGGCTCTCGGACGCTATCAGGATGACCATGACCGCAAGTTCAACATGAGTTTCCTCGCGACCCGTTTCTCACAGGAGATGAACGGTGTCAGCCAGTTGCACGGTCATGTCTCCCGCGGCCTCTTCTCAAAGCTATGGCCCGGGTATTTGCGTGATGAGCTCTATATAGGACATGTGACCAACGGTGTGCACCATGCCACCTGGGTGGCTCCGGAGTGGGAGCAGGTCTATGAAAAGATCACCGGGGAGCGGCACTTTGACCAGGGTGACCGCGAACAGTGGGCGAAGATCTACCAGGTTGAGGATGAGAAAGTGTACGAGATCAAGATGAAGCTTAAAAAGCGACTGTTTGACAATATACGAAAGCGGCTTCAGTCGGATATGATGGAAAGACATGTCAGTCCGCGTACACTGATGAATATTAGCTCTCACCTGAATGAGAAGGCTCTCACAATTGCTTTTGCCCGTCGTTTTGCCACCTATAAGAGAGCAACCCTGCTCTTCCGCGACCTTGACCGCCTGAATAAACTTGTCAATAACCCGGAGAGGCCCGTGCAGTTTATCTTTGCAGGGAAAGCACATCCCAACGACGGAGGAGGACAGGAGTTGATACGACGCATAAATGAGGTCTCCCAGATGCCACAGTTTGCCGGCAAGGTGCTTTTCCTGGAGAATTATGACATGGAGCTGGCACGTTACCTCGTGCGCGGCGTCGATATCTGGATGAACACCCCCACACGGCCCCTGGAGGCATCAGGGACAAGCGGGGAGAAGGCGGTAATGAATGGTACAATTCACTTCAGCGTGCTTGACGGATGGTGGGTGGAAGGATATCATGCCTTCGCCGGCTGGGCACTGCCAAAGAAGCGCACCTACACCATTCAGGACCTGCAGGATGACGTTGACGCCGAGACTATTTACAACATGCTTGAGTTTGAGATTATTCCGGCCTACTACTCAAAGGATGAGTCAGGGATCCCGCGTGAATGGACAAGCTACATCAAGAACACCATGGTAAAGGTGGCTCCGGAGTTTACCACCCGCCGCATGCTTAATGACTATATTAAGAAGTACTATACCAGGCTGTGGGAGAGGAGCAGGCGGATAACGGCAGATAACTATGCCCTTGCCCGTGAACTGGCTGCATGGAAAAGCAAGATCACAAAAGAATGGGATGATATTGAGATCGTCAAATACGATCTTAAGGATGCTGCCAAACAGGTATACCGCTCAGGCCATACCTACTCTACAGAGATTATTCTTGACATTAAAAATATCCCGCCTGAAAACGTAGGGGTGGAGATGGTGGTGACCCGTCTGCTGAAGAATGGCGAACATGTATTCTTCACGAGCAAGGAGTTCAAATATGTAAACCGTAAAAAAGGGCGAGTGATCTACAGTGTCGAATTCCAGCCAGAGATGGCCGGCACCTTCTTCTACGGGATACGTATCTACGCGAAGCATGCCGAGCTTCCGCACAGGCAGGACTTCTGCCTGCTGAGGTGGGTCGACTGAGCTAAAGGTCGCGTATGGTCTTAATGGGTTCCTGGAACAGCACTATCGCTGTTCGGGCAGGCAGATAGAGTCTCAGGTGATGCGGAGCGGTCACACCGTATTGACCGTGATCAGGCACTGAGAAATAGTTCTGGCTGCTGTCTATTCTTCCCTGTCCGCCAAAGAGCGGATCGTCAGTGTCGAGTATGATCCTGAACTTACCCTTCACGGGTATGCCGTAATCAGTGAATGAGACAGAGGGATTGAAGTTCATGACGGTGATCAGTTCTCCCCGCCTGAAGGCAATGATTTTGTCAGTGTTGTTGACCGTCAGGATCTCTGTCATTTGGAGCTGCGGCAGCCCATGCTTCTTGCCTGTCGCTATCATGGCCCTGTCGAACTCATTCAGATAGCGGTACCTGAGAAGTTCGTCGTCTGCCAGGCTCCACTGCCGCCGTGCGTACTTGTAGCTCCAGCCGTTACCCTCCCTGCGGGAAGTCTATCCACTCAGGGTGTCCGAACTCGTTACCCATAAAGGTAAGATAACCTCCGCCGGCAGCGATGAAGGTAAAGAGTCTGATCATCTTGTGCAAGGGCCACGGCGCGGTCAATGATCAGGCTGTGAGCGAGGATACTCATGGAGAAGTACATCTCCTTGTCTGCCAGCCTGAAGATCAGTGTCTTGTCGCCTACCAGCGCCTGGTCATGCGACTCACAGTAGGAGATTACCTTCTCTTCGGCCCGGTGTTGTGTCAGCTCGTGGAGAAGATATCCGAGGTCCCAGTTCTCATCGGGAATCTCCTTGACCATCTTGATCCATATGTCGGGCACACCCATTGCCAGCCTGTAGTCAAACCCTATCCCTCCTGCGGCGACAGGGGCCGCCAGGCCGGGCATGCCGCTCATCTCCTCGGCGATGGTAACGGCACCGGGAGTGTACTCATGTATCAGTTTGTTGGCAAGAGTAAGATAAACGATGGCGTCGGTATCCTGGTTACCGTCATAGTACTGCCTGTATGAGACGAAGTCAGATCCCAGTCCGTGGTCATAATAGAGCATGCTGGTGATGCCGTCGAACCGGAAACCGTCAAAACGGTACTCCTCAAGCCAGTACTTGCAGTTGGAGAGCAGGAAATGCGTCACTTTCGGCTTGCCGTAGTCATAGCAGAGCGAGTCCCAGGCCACGTGCTTTCTCCGTGATCCCTTGTGGAAATATTGTGCCGGGTCACCGTCGAGCAGGCCCAGGCCTTCCAGCGTATTGGAAACGGCGTGTGAATGGACGAGATCCATTATGACCCTGATGCCCATCCGTGGGCGGTATCAATAAGTTCCCTGAGGTCATCGGGGGTGCCGAAGCGCGACGAGGCGGCAAAGAGGCTTGACACATGATACCCGAATGATCCGTAATAGGGGTGCTCCTGTATCGCCATCAGCTGGATGGTGTTATAGCCCAGGTTCTTTACACGGGGCAGCACGTCCGCGGTGAACTCGCGGTAGGTGCCGGTCTTCTCCTCCTCGGTAGCCATGCCAATGTGTGCCTCGTAGACCAGTATCGACGGCGGCGGCGGCGGGGAGGGGTGCTTCATGACGTAACCCTCAGCAGGATGCCACACCTGTGCGGAAAATATCTTCGTCACCTCATCCTGAACAGTACGGGTTGCATAGGCAGGGATGCGCTCGCCGCCGCCGCCCTTCCACCGTACATTCATCTTGTAGATGTCGCCATGTGACAGCATATCTTCGGCAAACTCTCCAATCCAGTCGCCGTCATGAGTCCTGTGAAGAGCCTGTAGCGGTCATCCTCCTTCCAGTCGCTGAAGGTGCCGGTGAGAGTGATGGCGGTGGCATTGGGAGCATGCTCCCTGAAGACCCAACCCTTTTCGGTGTGATGCATTCCGTACCAGTGATGACCGTTGGCAAAATCAGACAAAGAGGCTGCCCCCGGTGATAAGCTTTTCCCGGTCACTGCAGATAGGTGAGACGGGCCTCAATGACACTCCTGAAAGGATCAAGCCAGGGATCAATATTATAGAATCTGTTTTTCAAGATCTGAATCTTCTTACAAGATACAAAAAGGACGCGACATTGCGCTTTAATCCTTCCTGCACCAGTCAATTGTTTTACTTACAAATCCGTGACTCCGGGCAGAACTATCTTTTCCCTGGCCGAGATGATCTTCCCTTCGCTGTCAACCATGGTTACCGTTATCTCACAGAGCTGTGAGTCATCAGGGCTCAGGAATTCCACTGACAATCCGTCGGCCGGGCTCTCTTCCAGGGTTACCGTCCCAGAAGAGAGTGTTCCTCAGGTCCGGGATCCGGCTGTTTTCATTCCGCCGCGTGATCAGGGGCCATGAAAGCAGTGCGAGGGTCAGCCATAGTGTAGATGATCCTGAGGGTATTGGCAGGAAGGGGGCCTTCACTGAAATTGCCCTTCCGGGTGGTCACGTTGAGGATACCCGGGAAGACAATCGTCGCCAAAAAGATAGTCACCCGTGATAATATCTACCTGTTTCACATGTGCCGGATCAAGACTCAGAATGGTTTCAGCATCATCCACAGGGACGAGGTCGATGAACAGGGCAGGCGACCTTTTCATCACCGGGTCCCAGATAATCGCTCCCCCATCCTTTCTGTCCGACCTGACCGCGAGCCTTCTGACAAGTTCAAAGAAGATCTCCCTCATCGATGAGAGGCTTATGTAATCATCGAGCAGAAGCTCCTGGTCGGGGATTCCGTAGAAGCGCCAGCCATGAGCTTCTTCCCTGACTGCAGTGTCAATGATCCGGGAATCGGTTATGCCGTATATTTTCCTTACCTGGTACCTTGCAGCCAGTTTATCGAGCTCATGCATAACGGCTGGCATTGGGGTCGTGTCAGGACTGAAAGTGTTAGTCAGATAACTATCTGAAAACCTGCTCTCAATTATAATTGGATGGTTGTTATCCCTGTCGTTCTTTTTGATGATTATGTCGTCTGTTTCATATTTCTTTTCGAGGAAAAACATGAATCTGCCGGTTGAATCGGCCGTTGCATACTGGAACGACTGTCTCTTTCCCCAGGCTGTAAGGAATGCCGTCAGCTTCACTCCGGCTGTCAGTTCACGGGGTCCGGCGAGGGAGACGTTCAGGTATCTGCCGTTCGCCTCTTCGGGGAATAGCGGAGGATCCCATTTACCGGTACTGATTTCATTCCAGTTCAGCCATGCGCTTTTTATTCCCAGAAGGAGGTCATCCCTGCCTTCAGGGGTTAGCCAGGGAAAATTGCCTGTCAGCAACGGTGCGTCCGAGGCATGACTGAATTCAGATCCCAGGAGCAGGTAATCTGATGCCGTCACAGATCTGTCAGCCGGGACGGATGCCGCAACGGAGATGCTTCCCTCAGGCAAGGCATCCGGATTTATCCGGCCTTGCAGATCGTTTATATCCAGTGTTATTTTTGTCCTCCGGCCCGGGGAGCCGTTGTATATGACCTGCAATCTCTCCCTGACGGCAGGGGTCATGAAAACATACCTTTCGGCAACGAAATTACCCTCTGCATCAAAGGCAACAATATTATTTATCCCTTCCGCCATCCGGCCTGAAGGAACCCGTATCTCATACTCACCGGTCCATGGGGGCAGCTCGCCGGTGTACATTATTTTCCCTCTTGACTGGATCACGATGAAACCTCCTCCGTGGCGGTTCCGGGCCTGTGCGTTTCTCTCCCTCAGGAGGATGTTGACGGTCGCTGTTCCAGGCCCCGATCCGGACCCGGCGCCTGATCCGGAACCAGACACCAACCCAGACCCGGATACCCTCAGGCTAAACCCGGTCGGGGATGCCTGCGGAAGGGGAAACCGCTGCCCCGTTACTGAAGGAGTGAAGAAATAACTCTCATCCTGCTCCGGAGTAAATTCGAATGCCCCGATGCCTGTGCTGTCAATGGTCACTTCCGCTTTAACCTCATCTTTACTGTTTGTGACCAGGGCATTGCACCCGACAGGGTAGCCGTACTGATTGAGGACGGTAACTCCCACTCTTGCAGGCAGACCACTCACCAGGGTCCCGCCCTCAGGGAAGAAGAAGACTCCCGACGGCGGGTCATGACTGAACTTCAGCGAACTGTAAAGATCGAGGAATTCCTCCCGGAAAGGATTGGCCACTGTGATCTTCTTCATGAAGCATCCATAAGGAAGATAGTTCTTCATGAGGTTAGTATAGGCACGTAGCAGATAGGAGCCTGTCACCAGGCTGTCAGGAAGCAAAAACTCCGATTCCCCGGAACCATGAACGAGCTGTACGGTTGTCTGTGCAACTGCATTACTGTAGTAGTCAAGCAATTCGACATAAGCGTATGTCTCTTTCCCTGAAACGGTGAGGTCAGGATAGGATAGGAGATAAGCCTTAACCCTGACGACTTCTCCTGCGACATAACATTCTCTGTCGGTATGAAGCCAGAGCTCCTCAAAGGGGTTGGTGACCCGATAACTTTCAAAGTTCAGGATTACTGGCGGTGTACCGGTTGGTGCATCCTGGCCGGATAAGAGGACCGGCAGACACACTGCAAGCAGAAGGGCCCACTTTGTTCTACCGTTTGTTTTCATCGAATAGTGAATGATATATTTTCTTCTGCCCGGGAGAGTCCCAGTAGTCAGGCTTAACGGCTGTCCCTGATAATGAACAATCGATGCATTCCCTGTGTATTGAAAGAATGTAATACACTGGCAGGGGTGGCTCAAGCCACTCTCCAAGAATGTAAACATTTGGCCCGTATACATCCGGCTTATAGTCAGAAGCACGAATTGTGTCAATCGGACAGTAGGCATAAAAATCAGGGAACTGCGTATATACATTCTCAATAAAGAGTCTTTCCTCGGAAACCGAGGAAACACCGAAGAATCCCAGTACTGTGGTTGCGGGACTGTCTGTACAATTTATATTGCCCCTGATTGCTCCCGGGATTGCATCATACAGTCCGCCGGCTTCAAAAACAGTCTTTCTGAGATTATCACGGTAAGTGAACTCCTCCCCGGTGATGGAGTACTGACTTACCAGGATGCTGTACTTCACCGTGAGCCGGTCGGTCTCCGTGGTGATGAAGGTGACCGGATGCTTTGTCACACGGCTCTCAGTGAGGGTTTCTGTACTCAGTATATTGATGTCGGTTGAGGCTGCTGATTTCCAGCAAATCCTGTTTATTATAGACCAGTAATTAAAGGGAGTACGGATCTCCCAGGTCTCTGCGAAGGTCCACATGAAGTACCTGCTTTCACCTGTCGGGTCATGTGAGTCGATGTACACCTGGTAACCGTAGGTTGACTCTCCGGGCTTGTAGAATTCATTGTACTCCGGACCGGCATATACCGAATCAATGACCGGTACGGGTTTCATCTCCACAAAGTCAGATTCGTATGTGTGATTTGCTCCTTCAACATGTAATTTATATTTCATTCCGGCCGTGGCCCTGGAATTCAGTCTCATCGGACAGATAGCGACCGCCGCCGATATTATCTGAAGAGATATTCATTGCCGGCATCATCAAGTACTGAGACCATGTACCCGTCTGCCGGCGTCGGATAGAAATCGTCCGCAAAGAGTGGCTGCGACCATGATATCCTTACCTCGTGTGGCCCGGCGCGGTCGGTTATCAATGCTTCTATCACGATGGACTGATCTTCCTCAGCAATGTCAGGATAGAATTGGGTAACGCACCCCGTGCCGGCAGTTAAAAGTATCAACAGTATTTGATTAAGTCTCTTCATCAGCCGTTATCAGAAATCAAAACTGTAAGTGAGTGTCGGAATGGGTCTTGCGAACACCGAAAGCCTGTAGGCCTTGACCGATCGTCCACTCATAACGAAATATTCGGAGTAGACGTTTGCGCGACCGAGAAGATTATAGCATGAGAAGGTCCAGATAGGATTCATCAGTTTCTTCGATTTGAGGTTTCCCTTAAGGCGGGCAGAGAAATCGAGCCTCGAGTAATCAGGAACCCTGTATTTATTTCTGTCAGAATAATGAATGAGCCAGGTGGTGCCGCTCTGGTAGACACCAATGGGATAAGTTATTGGCCGGCCGGTGTTGTAAACATAACCGAGGGAGAAATTAAGCCTGCGGGTCACCGTGTAATTGATGCTCATGGAAAGATCATGAGGCTTATCATGGGAAGCAGGGAACCAGTTACCTGCATTGATGGCCTCACTCTCAAATTCACTTAAGCCCCGGAGCAGAATCCTTGAATAGGTATAGCTCAGATGCCAGGTTATCTTACCGACCGACTTCCTGAACATGAACTCAGCCCCGTATGCCCGTCCATCCACATTTATGATGTCCTTTTCGATGGTTTCGTTCATTGTCAGCACAGTACCGCCCTTGAACTCTGTCATGTTCCGGATCGGCTTATAATATACCTCTGCTGAGAGCTCGAGGTTGTTCCATGGTATTGTGAGATAATATCCGGCTGAGTACTGGTCGGCGACCTGCGGCCTGAGATAATAATCAGACATCTTCCATGTATCTGTAGGAGAGATAGATACTGTATTTGTAAGAAGATGAAGGTATTGTCTTGTATGATTATAGTTCAGCTTTACGGAACTCGAGTTCGAGATCATATAATTGAATGACACCCGGAATTCAGGCCCCGAATAGTTTTTGTAGGGCCTCCCTGCAGGGAAGGAGACAGAATCAATAATTGTAGCTCTGCTCCTGGGCAGCCCCGGTATATACATCATCACCGTTCCGGGTCCGAAGGCGGAGAACAATGAGTATCTCAGGCCAATGCTGAGTGAAGCCTGCTCTGACAGTTTCATTCGGTCTTCAAGGTAGAGTGCGTTCTCCAGCGCGCTCTCCCGGTCGATGGTCTTTGGCTTCACCAGCGATGATCCGGTGGCGGGTTGAAAGTCTCCGGGCAATACCGAATAACGGCCAAGTTCGATACCGGCACTAAGGTCATGTACATTACCGGCCGGCAGGCTGAGGTCACCTCTGACACTCGTGTAATTGATATTATAGTGGAGATTAAAAGCCTTTTCGATACTCGACAGGCTGCTCACATGGTATTTATAGTCACTGTTTGCCGCCGTCACTGACATCGTGGCATCCCCGGGGAGTGACCGGTTCCATTTCAGCGAGATGATCGTGTTGGTGTATCCGTAAGTGGTGTCGCTGTTCAGCCTGAAGGCATCATTACTGTTGTAACCCGAGAGTTCGAGGCTATTCCTGTCATCAGGGTTCCATACAATTCTTGCATTTAAGTCATAGAATGAAGCACGGCTCTTGTTCAGAAGCGGATAGTCAACCAGATCCATCACCCGGTTAGAATAGGTGCTTCTGGCGGCGATGAGGGCAGACAACTTTTTCTCTGCCAGGGGTATATCAAGAAGCACGTGGGTTGCGACAGGGCTGATTCCCGCATTGCCGCTGAACTCCGTACTGCTTCCGTCACGGGGTAAGATATCTATGACGGAGGAGAGCCTTCCTCCGTACCTGGCCGGGATTCCTCCCTTATACAGGTGAAGGTCCTTAATGATATCAGAGTTGACAGAAGTAAAGAAACCGAAGAAGTGTGACGGATTGAACAGCGGGACACCGTAGAGTAAAATCAGGTTCTGATCAGAGGCTCCGCCCCTTACATTGAATCCCTGTGACGCCTCGCCTACGGTTTTGACTCCGGGCAGGAGAAGGATATTCTTCAGGATATCCGTCTCACCGAGGGATGAGGGCATCAGGCGGAAGGTTGCCATATTGACCTTTTCAAGCCCGGTCTCCATCCTCCGCAGTGCATCGCTTTTTCGTGCCGTGATCACCGCCCCGTCAATGGCGATATACTCTTCAACCATCTCTATGTCCAGGGCGCCGCTGCCGTACACCCTCGAATTGACCACCGTCTCCTTCATGCCGAGGTAGGTGAATTTGATGTTGTATGAACCACGCGGTACATTCACCAGGTAAAAACCGTTGGCATCAGTAGCGGTACCCTTTGCAAGTTCGCCGACAAATACCGTCACCCCCCTGAGCGGTTCACCGCTATCCTTGTCGCGTACGTAACCGGTGATGCTTATGTTGCCCTGCCTCCCCTTCTCTGAGGGATTACCGATCTCATATACCAGGTACTCATTCACCGGGTGTGCGCTCTTTTTCGTCGGATTGATCCGAGCGGGGGAGCCAGTTTTCAGAAGGATTTGCACCTGAGGCAAAGGACTTGACTGTGAAATCCTTTGTCACGATTACATTTCCCATTTCGTCAATGAAGTAAAAAATGGCTTTACCGGCGAACAGCCTGTTGAGCAGGTCATTCAGGAGCGGCTCATTCCCTATATCCGGCATCACGAGTCGCTCTGTCCATTCATCCTTAAAGTAAAATCTTACGTTAAGGTGAGATTCGGCCCTGGATACGAATTCCTCAAAGGCAGTGCCCTCATAATTCCATGTAACCTTCATCTCCCGCAGCTGGCCAGCTGCAAGGAATGACAACGCAAGGGAAAGGATCAGGATGAGGGTTCGTTTCATCAGTCGCAGTTACAGTGAATCGTAGAATTCCAGAACGGGGATGAGCGATTCTGATCTTTTCGGATTCACCCAGATACCATGTTCCCGTATAAAATGCCGGATCTCCGATTCCCTTTCAGCCAGAACGTTTAAGAGATTCTTCCTGCTCCTGAGCCTGAAGAAGCGTCCATCCTTAACCAAAAAGTCAGTTTGCTCCTCCTCAAAAGCGTCAAAACTGCCGTTGACAGCATTCTTTTTTATCACCTTGACATATTTTCTGACGAGTGAAACCTGTCCATCATATAACAACTGACAGTAACCCTTTTCTCCGAAGTATCTGAACATGTATTCCCTGTTGAGATACCTTATGGTGAACCGGCTCATGTTTTCGCTGTTTGCCTCAACATAGTAGCCGGGGCGGACCATGAGAACTATCCGGTCATTGAAGAGGTCATACCAGATCAGCTGGCCGGTGAAGGTCCTCTCTCCGACTGTGACGGATGCCTCCGACAGGGCTTCGGTAAGAAAGAACTCATGGCCGGCAACCTTGTCGTACCTGTTCTCCCAGACCCTTCCGTTGTGGAGTTGCTGCCTCAGATATGCAGTATCCTGCTGATTACCTTCAAACAAAGCGGGGGAAGAGGGCATGGCTGACTGAATAAGGCCCATAAAAATGGACAGTATCACGATCGGTTTTGCCCGGACAGATGTGACCTCCTTCATTTTATCAGATAATAAAAAGAATACAATATTAAGAATAAATTTGTAGCCGGTTACTGGCTATGATCATTCACGAGGGATATTACGATTTGCACTTCACGGATCCCGTGGTTACCATGGGTGTTTTCGATGGCGTACATCTGGGACATCGCATGCTTCTGGGCAGAGTGGTGTCGGAGGCAGAGAGGAGCCGATCGGATTCGGTGGCTGTCACTTTTGATCCTCACCCCCGGATTGTTCTTACCGGTGACCCCACCCATCTCCGTTTTCTTACTGACATTGAGGAGCGGATATTCCTGCTTCGCCAGACCGGGATAGGCCATCTTGTGGTCATTCCCTTTACATCTGAACTGAGCCGGATGTCAGCCAGGGAGTTTGTGGACCAGATACTTTGCCGTCATATGAGTGTAAGGCATCTCATTGTCGGCTTTAATCATCATTTCGGGCGGCGCCTTGAGGGTGACAGCAACACCATCATCGAGTGCTCCTCAAGGATGGATTTCAGGGTCACAAGGGAAGAGGCCTTGATGATTGACGGAGAGGTGGTCAGCTCCTCTTCCATCAGGAGGCTCCTGGAAGGCGGTGAGGTAAGAAAGGCCGCCGCCAGGCTGGGCTATGAATACTCCCTTAAGGGTATGGTGGTCTCCGGCAAGAAGATAGGCCGCGGCCTCGGCTTTCCCACCGCAAACATTGCCCCTCTTTTTGCCTATAAGCTTATCCCGCGGTCAGGAGTATACGCTGTTGAGATCATGGTTGAGGGTGAGCCCGGATGGCATGCGGCAATGCTCAATATAGGAATCAGGCCTACAATCGGGGAGAACGACGGCAGAAGCACCATCGAGGCTCATATAATTAACTTTGAGTCAGATCTTTACGGGAAGATTGTTACTGTCAGGTTTTACGAGAGGCTGCGTGACGAGATGAAGTTCAGCAATGTTGACGCCCTGACAGCCCAGCTGGCGAAAGACCGGGAGAGGGCCATCGCACTGCTGCGCCGGTGAACAATTAATACAGCTTTTTAGTTATCTTTGCAGACTTAAAAAATAGATCATGTCATTCATCAACAACGAACTGCCTTACAGGGTAAAAGATATTGCACTGGCTGATTTTGGCCGGAAGGAGATTGAAATTGCAGAGAAGGAAATGCCCGGCCTGATTTCAATAAGGAACAAATTCTCGGCATCGAAGCCTCTCAGGGGAGCGAGGATCACAGGCTCTCTGCACATGACAATACAGACTGCCGTTCTCATTGAGACCCTGCGTGATCTCGGCGCTGACGTCAGATGGGCAAGCTGTAACATTTTCTCGACGCAGGATCATGCCGCGGCTGCCGTGGCTGAAGCAGGCATACCTGTGTTTGCCTGGAAGGGCGAGACTCTTGAGGAGTACTGGTGGTGCACCGCACAGGCGCTTACATTCCCCGGCGGCAAGGGACCCAATCTCATCGTCGACGATGGCGGTGACGCCTCCCTGCTGGTACATATGGGCTTCAAGGCTGAGAAGGACCCGTCAGTGCTTGACGTCAAACCGTCAAGCAGGGAAGAGGGAATTATAATTGACACCCTGAAGGTGATCCTCGCAGAAGATCCGGAGAAATGGAAAAGGACGGTCAGGGAGATGAAGGGCATATCGGAGGAGACAACCACAGGCGTTCACCGGCTTTACCAGATGATGGAGGCAGGCGAGCTGCTGGTGCCTGCCATCAATGTAAATGATTCCGTTACCAAAAGCAAGTTTGACAACCTCTACGGCTGTCGTGAGTCACTTGCTGATGGCATAAAAAGGGCTACCGATGTGATGATCGCCGGCAAGGTGGTGGTGGTATGCGGTTACGGTGACGTGGGCAAAGGCTCGGCACGATCGATGCGTGCATACGGGGCCAGGGTCATAGTGACCGAAATAGATCCTATATGTGCGTTGCAGGCCGCCATGGAGGGCTTTGAGGTGAAGACCACAGAGGAGGCCCTTCCCGAGGGAAACATCTTTGTCACCGCAACGGGCAACAGGGATATTATCACCCTGGAACACCTGGAAAAAATGAAGGATCAGGCGATCGTATGCAATATAGGTCACTTCGACAATGAGATACAGGTAGACGCTCTTAACGGTGCCGGTGGCGTGACGAGGATCAACATCAAACCGCAGGTCGATAAATACATCTTTCCTGACGGGCATGCCATCTTCCTGCTAGCCGAAGGCCGCCTGGTAAATCTTGGCTGCGCCACAGGGCATCCATCATTTGTAATGAGCAACTCGTTCAGCAACCAGACCCTGGCCCAGATCGAGCTATGGACCAAAGACTATGAGACCGGAGTCTACAGGCTACCTAAACATCTTGACGAAGAGGTAGCCAGGCTGCATCTGGCACAGTTGGGAGTCAATCTCACAAAGCTGACGAAGGAGCAGGCTGACTATATAGGCGTTCCTCCTGAAGGGCCTTACAAGCCTGAGCATTACAGGTATTAGGGATTTATTTCTTATTCCAGACCCTGACGCTGTACCCGGTATACGCGGTACGGTAGTTCTTGAGATAGTATTGTCCCGGACCGGACTGGGGCAAGCCTGACGCCCCCATGGCATAGTTGGTGGCGCATCGCGGGCATACGGCGTAAACTCCGTCAACAATGACAGCCACGCTTGCACCGTCGGTCACATAACAGTGCGGACAGGTGCGGTCAAAAGCGGAGAATTCAAATCCCTGAAGCCCCGTATTATACACGATGATGCCGTTACTGTCAAATCCACCGGTGCCAAGGCCCAGGTGTCTGTGAGCGGAGCTGATCAGTGCGCTGGTCCCCGGGGAGTAATAGAGATCGAAGAATTCCGGGTCAGAAAAGGTAATGATAAAGTCTATGGTGATGTCAGGGATAACCTCGTTTTTCTCCCGGTCGCATGACATTGTCAGCAGGAGAGCCGCGGTGATGATGAAAAAATTCTTTACATTTGAACCTGACATGCGAATGACTGAGTTTCTGCAAAAGTAACCATTTATGTCCGAAGGGGCACATCTGACTAACGAAATGAAGCAAAGGATAGTATTTATAAGGCTACTGGTTATTACAGCACTGATCCTGTTTGCCGCTCCTCTGTCCGAGTGCAATGCCCAGCGCAATGCCACCAAAAAGGCCGAGAAGGAGCTGTTCGGGAAGACGGGAAAGAGCAAACCCTTTGAAGCAGGCAAGCCTAAAGGGGCTGCGGGAAAGGCAATTAAGAAGCAGGAGCAGAAGGAGGCCTTGCGCAAGAAGGAGGATGAGAAGTATCTGAAAGAGCTCAGGCAGCAACACTATGAGAGGCAGAGCGAGAAGACGAAAATCCGGATGGAGAACAACAGCCGTAACACTGAGGAGAGTTACAAGGCAAAGAGGCAGAATCAGCGAAAGGAGCAGACAAAACCTGAGTTGAAGAGGCCGGAGCAGCCGAAAGCAAAGACTCAGAAGGCAAAGACCGCAACAAAGGATCCGAAGAAACAACCGGAACTGAAGCAGCAGAAGGGCAAGGCAAAGTCAAAGATGAAGGATCCGAAAAAACAGCCAAAACTGAAACAGCACAAAATCAAAAAATACCAACGGTAATGGAAGATGGTGGATTAGGGAGTTTGATTTTTTACATTATCCTGGGAATTCTTGCTATTGCAGGGTCATTCCAGGGCAAAAACAAGAAACAGAAAACCGCACCGAAGAAAACGGTGCCAGGCAGGCCTGCCATGGAGACAAGGAAGCCGGAGGCACGTCCGGAGCCGGCTCCGGTGCTGCGAAGGCCTCAGTATGTACCCATTGATCCCTCCATGGAGGGCAGCTATGAGGAGCCAATGGCAGGCGAATTCAGCGGTGAGGGATCATACGGAGGCACCATGGCCGGCGCCTTCAGCAACGAGGGCTCGATCAGTAATACAATGGCCCGCGCATTCGCCAGTGAAGGGTCGATTGAAGATTCCATGGCTGCTGCCTTTGCGTCGGAGGGGATCCCCTCATTCAAGGATTTCCAGACAAGTGATTTTGTGCATACCGAGATATCTGACAGTGAGATAGGAGATGCACCGGAATATAATTACAATGCCAGGCCGGGCAGTGAGATTCTGGATGAGGGATTCGACGTGAAAAAGGCACTTATTTATTCCGTTGTGCTAAACAGAAAAGAGTACTCCGTCTGATAACCTGATAATTACAAAAGCAACTGGATTTGCTTTTTATATAGAATTTTATTATATTTGTTCTTTGAAGAGTTCCGGTAAGCCGGGATTCTTCTTATTTTTTAACCTATTACTGAAGAGTTATGTCGGAATTTATCTATGTAACAGAAGAGGGTCTCCATAAGATGAGGGAGGACCTTGATCTGCTCCGTAATGAAAGACCGGCTATTGCGCGAATGATTGCAGAGGCACGCGATAAGGGAGACCTTACCGAGAATGCTGAATATTCTGCCGCAAAGGATGCGCAGGGCATGCTGGAGATGAAGATAGCCCGCCTTGAAGACCAGGTAGCACGGTCACGCATCATAGACGGATCAAGGATCAATACCAAGTCGGTGCAGATCCTTAACAGGGTCAGGATCCGCAACAGGACCAGCGGTGTGATCATGGAGTATCAGCTTGTGCCTGAAACTGAGGCAAACCTCAAGGAGGGCAAGATTGCTGCAACCTCGCCTATAGCACAGGGGATCATGGGAAAGGAAGTGGGAGACGTGGTGGAGGTGAAAGTACCCGCCGGCGTCATTCCCTTTGAGATCATGGAGATATCAATCTGAAAGACTATCGGCATGGCATCAATATTCACACGCATCATCAACGGAGAGATACCCTGCTACAGGGTTGCCGAGGATGACCGCTTCATTGCCTTTCTCGACGTCAGGCCGCTGAAGCCGGGTCATACTCTTGTCGTACCCAAAAAGGAGGTTGACTATATCTTCGATCTCGACGGTAAGACTCTTGCTGACATGATGCTCTTCGCACAGAAAGTCGCAAGGGCTATGAAGGAGGTGATAGAGTGCAAAAGAATTGGCGTGACAGTGATTGGATTGGAGGTGCCTCATGCACACATACACCTTATACCGATATCCAGGGAGTCAGACCTGCTGTTCACAAACCCGAGGGTGTCTCCTTCGCCAGAAGAGGCTGAAAGTTTAGCCAGGTCAATAGGCGATCATGTACGGCTCTGATCCGGCACAAAAATAAAACCCCGCCACCGGCAGGGGTCATAAAAAGAGGCTGCCCCTTATGAGACAGCCTCTTTTTTGATAATAAGATTTCTACTTGTTGCCCGGGCAGCAGGCTTTAGCGGGGGCTGTGCCTTCCTTTGCAGGAACCACCTCACTCTTGGTTTCGCCGCATGCTGCAGCTGAAGGGCACTTTGAGCAGTCTTTGGCAGCGGTGGCAGTTGTGGTAGTGGTGGTGCAGGCTTTCTTGCATGCATCAGCGGTCGTGCCGCATGTGTCACACTTGCCATCCTTATCCTTGTCAACAAAGACGCATTCGCTCTTGGCGTTCTTCTTCTCCTTGTCAGTTGTCTGAGCATATACACCTGCAGCTGCAACCATCATTGCGATGAGAACAAGGCTGCCGATCATCCATTTCTTCATTTTCGTGTAAATTGGTTTATTAATTAACGGATGCAATATAGAAAAATTTTAATAATCTGTTCATGATTATCACAATTATCATAACTTTATAGCATCTTCTCGCTGTGAAGTGTCTCATATTAAAGATATTGGCGACGACTTTCTGAGTCTGTTCCTTCCGCGGCTTTGTCTGACCTGCAGGGCTCATCTCGTCCGCGGAGAGAATGTCCTGTGCACGGAATGCCTACTCTCGATGGGAAGGACAGATTTTCACACCCGGCGTGACAACATGCTTGAACAGGCATTCTGGGGCAGGTGCCACGTTGAACGTGCAGCTGCCTTCTCGGTATATAACCGGGGCAGCCGTATCAGGAAACTGATACACTCGCTCAAGTATGGCGGAAGGAGGGATATCGGGAGGATGTTCGGAGAGCTTTATGGTTCGATGCTGACCGAAACAGGGTTCATGAATGGCATTGATATAATCGTTCCTGTACCGCTCAGCGCCGAAAGGAAACGGATGAGAGGCTATAACCAGAGCGAGTGTTTTGCGCAGGGGCTGTCATCTTCGAGCCGTGTTCCGGTGAGGAGCGATCTCCTTCTGCGTACCGGCAGGTCTGAATCGCAGACAAGGCGGGGCAGATATGAGCGGTGGGAGAACGTTGAGGGGCTCTTTACCGTCAGTAAGCCCTCCGCGATAACCGGGAAACATATCCTTGTGGCTGATGATGTCATCACAACCGGATCAACGATGGAGGCATGTGTCAACGCTCTCCATGAGGCAGGCGGGGAAAGGATCAGCTTGATAGCGCTGGCGGTAGCGCAGAAGCTTACCCTTTGACCCTGGAGCTGTTATTCCTGACAAAGGCTTCCCAGCTGCCTGAGTTCCCCCCTGAAGAAGCAGGCTTGGCACTCTGGTAGAAATGGCAGAGCGCCGCTCCCAGGGCGTCGGTAGCATCCAGAACCATCTTCTCGCCCCGGAAAGTGAGGATAGTCCTCAGCATGGTGGCAACCTGTTCCTTGCTGGCCTGTCCCCGGCCGGTGATTGACATCTTGATCATCCTCGGGGCATACTCGAAGACAGGCAGGTCACGGTAGAGTGCAGCCGAGATGGCAGCACCCTGAGCCCTGCCCAGCTTGAGCATGCTCTGGACGTTTTTCCCGAAGAATTGCGCTTCAATGGCAAACTCGTCAGGGTGGTACTGATCTATCAGTGCCAGCGTCTGCTCGAAGATGGTGCGTATCTTTTTGAAATGATCCTCCTTTTTACGGAGATCGATTATACCCAATGCGATGATGGACGGTGTCTTGCCGGTCACGCTTATCAGGCCATAACCCGTGACAGTGGTTCCGGGGTCTATTCCCAGTATGATCTTTTCACCTTCCCGCTTCTTCACTTCAGGAATGATTGCGGCGGACCCAGGATGAGGTTGGTGGGCAGCTGATCACCTTCGCTAAAGACACGGCTTCGCCTGACAGGGGTGCTGCTTTTAGCCTTTGTGCCCTGAAGAACGCCAATTGCGGCAGCAAGCGAGGCCTCCTCAGGATCACCGAAATCGCGGGTGATGTCATCAGCAGCCTTCACGTCAGGCACGATGCCATCATAGAACCTGCCTTCGTCAGACACATTCACATACTCAAAAGTGATGGGTGCGAATACGTAACTATAGTCTGGATTGGGGTCACTGTTGGAGGGGAAGGGATAGCCCCAGATATTCATCCCGGCCGGCTTGCCATGGGTGGTGTCACCAACCAGGGTGACGCTGACGTAAGGCTTAAGGCTGTTTATCACAACCTCGCTGGCCGAAGCTGAGCTTCGTGTGGTGATGAAGACAACGCGGTCCAGACCGAGAGGGCTTTCCGTCCTGACAAACTTGTAGCTCTCATTCCACTCGGGTCCGACAAGACTGTTATACCTCAGCTTGTAGCATATCTTGGTGGTGTCAGCAGCCTTCATCACCAGGCTCGACAGCTGCTGGGCAATGTCCATGTAACCGCCGGTATTGTACCGGAGGTCGATGATCAGATCAGTCACATTGTTTGTCTTGAAATAGGCAAAAGCCTCATTCAGTTCCTGTTCGGAGGGCTCAATGAAGGTCTCGAAACTGAGATAACCGGTCTTGCCGCTGGTGAGGTCAAGTACCTTTGCTGCAGTCACCGAGTTGATTGTGAAGCTTGCCTTGGTTGAGCTGAAGGTCACTGTGGTGCCGTCCGGCTTCTGGAACAGGAACTTATTTGTGATGCCTGCAGTTGATGGCCCCATCAAAGTATTATATGCTTCATTAGTGCCTGAAATGAAAATGGGGGCGATGGGTGTATCATTGATCTCCCTGACGATCCATCCTCTCCTGACACCTTTGGGCCACAGGTCAGACCCCTCGTAAAGGGTGACCACCCTGACATTGTTCTGATTGTCAAGACTCATGCGGATACCGTGACCGACGAAGGTTCCCTGCATTGATGCCATAAAACTATCATAGTCTGTCACAAAGCTCCACCTGTCTCTCGGAAGGTGTCTCAACGCCTCAAGTATTTCATCAGGACTGTCATAATCTGAAAGTTTGACAGTGGGCATGGTATTGTACCAGAGGTATACATTCTTCATCAGATCATAAAAACCGTCACGCGCCCGCTCCTCAAATGTATATTCATCTACCGGCGGTACAGGATCCTTCTTACAGCCGTAGAGAAGTGGAATTAGCAATATGGTAATTAATATAATTCGTTTCATTTCTCGTATGATTTTGTACAAAACTAGCAAAAAATGTGCCGTTCCCTCAGGCTTTCCTTCTCCGGTTCTGGTACAGTACGCTTCCAACAATGAACAGCAGACCCAGGGGGGTGGTATAATATACGGGCTCGTCAATGATGAAATGGAGCAGGATCAGAGAGATGAAGGGGGCAAAATAGACAAGATTGCTTACTTTATCCGTCGTCTCAGCCAGTTGCAGCGCTCTCAGCCACAGCCAGAAAGTGATGCCCATCTCAAAGATGCCGCAGTAAGTTGATGCTGCAGCTCCCTTAAGGCTGACAGTTTCGCTGAATGACCCGGAGAGAGCCATTATCACTGCCATATAGACAGTTCCGAAGATAAAACTTGTAAACAGTTTCACGGCCTCATCGCGCCGGTCGCGCATGTTAAGTACGAAGTAGAGGGCCCACAGCACCCCGCTTACCAGTGCCAGCATGACTCCGGCGGTGTCAGACCTGCCGGGATGAAAGAGTGCACCCTGTGATGCTATGATGTATACACCTGCAAGACTGATGAACAGGGCGATGAAGCTCCGGCCGGGGATACGCTGGTGCAATAACGGTATTGAAAAGAAGACCAGGATAATCGGCCATATCATGTTTATCGGCTGGGCCACCTGCCCCGGTAACCTGTTGTAGGCGGCCAGGAGCATAAGGTAATAGCCCACGGGATTGATCAGGCCGAGAAGGGCTGACCACATAATATCGCGGCCGGTCATCTGCAGCATGAGCCGGAGCTTGCCGGAGGCAACAACAATCACAAACAGCACTGCCGTGGAGACCAGCGTGGTAATGCCAAGCATGGTCACAATACTTAACTCAGAGAGGGCTATCTTGAAGGCAGTGGGTATGGTACCCCACAGAAAGATGGCAAGAGCGGCATAGAGGTATGCCCGTGAGCTCTTTCTCATCAGGGTCAGCTAATCATCTCAAACCCGGTGTAGGGTACCAGTACTGCCGGAATCCTTATGCCTTCCGGTGTCTGGTTGTTCTCAAGCAGTGCTGCCACGATGCGCGGCAAGGCCAGGGCGCTGCCGTTAAGTGTGTGGCAGAGGGTCGTCTGTTTGGCGCCCTTCTCCCTGAACCGGCACTTGAGCCTGTTGGCCTGGAAGGCTTCAAAGTTGGATGTCGAACTCACCTCAAGCCAGCGCTGCTGAGCCGCAGACCAGACTTCAAAGTCGTAGGTCATGGCCGAGGTGAAAGAGATGTCTCCTCCGCAGAGCCTGACTATGCGGTAAGGCAGTTCAAGCTTCATCAGCAGGCTCTCGACGTGGTTTACCATCTCCTCGAGGGCATCATATGATTTATCGGGGTGTGCTATCTGCACTATCTCCACCTTATCGAACTGGTGAAGCCTGTTCAGGCCCCTGACATGTGCTCCCCACGATCCGGCCTCCCGGCGGAAGCAGGGGGTGTATCCCATGTTTTTTATCGGGAGATCGGCGGCATCGAGGATCACATCGCGGTAAATATTGGTGATGGGCACCTCGGCAGTGGGTATCATGTAGAGGTTGTCAATTCCCACATGGTACATCTGCCCCTCCTTGTCGGGCAGCTGTCCGGTGCCAAAACCGGAATCCTCATTGACAAGTATGGGCGGTTCTATCTCACGGTATCCGGCTTTCCCTCCCTCGTCAAGGAAGAAGTTGATCAGGGCCCTCTGAAGCCTGGCCCCCATGCCTTTATAAACAGGGAATCCGGCACCGGTGATTTTTATCCCCAGATCGAAGTCTATGATATCATATTTCTTTATCAGGTCCCAGTGCGGCACTGCCCCGGCATGAAGTGCGGTAATTGTGCCTCCGCTGCGCACGATGACGTTATCTTCGGAACTCTTGCCGGGTGCTACCAGCGGGTGGGGCATGTTGGGCAGCCTGATCAGCTCCGCCTGCATCTCACGACTTACATTGTCAAGGGTCTCAGTGAGCTGTTTCTGCTTCTCCTTCAGGGCTCCGATGCCTCTCTTGGCAGCCTCAGCCTCATCTTTTCTTCCCTCTTTCATCATTGAGCCGATCTCGCGGGCCAGGGTGTTAAGCTCAGCCTGTACAGCATCACTTTCGGTCTGCAGCTCCCGGCGGCGGCGGTCGAGTTCAAGTACTGTCCCGACTATGCCGGTGGCGTCGAAGTTTTTGATCCTGAGCCTCTCAATGACAGTTGAGGATTGTTCGCGAATGAGGTTTATGGTAAGCATTTCAGATGGGTTATGATCTTTTAAGGAGCGTAAAATTAAAACAAAAACTCCTGAAAAGATGCGCTTTCGCGTATATTTTCAGGAGCCTGTAAACGGTGTGATGATATCTTATTCTGCTGCGGGTTTAACCGAGACGTAAGATTTGTCGCCACTCTTCTTTTTAAACTCAATAGTCCCGTCAATGAGGGCAAAGAGGGTATGATCCCTGCCGATGCCTACATTTTCACCCGGGTTGTGAGGGGTACCTCGCTGGCGTACAATAATGCCGCCTGCCTTGACTGCCTGTCCTCCGAAGAGCTTGACACCAAGCCTTTTGCTTTCTGAATCGCGGCCGTTGCGTGAACTGCCTACACCTTTCTTGTGTGCCATATCCTTATTTTTTTTTCTTTTTGTCGGTTATTCCTTTGCCGGTTTCTTCGTACTCTTTGCCGGTGCTTTTTTTACGGTTTCCTTCTTCTCTGCCGGCTCTTTCTTTACTGCGGCTTTCTTCGCCGGAGCCTTCTTAACTTCTGCTTTCACCTCTTCGGCAACGGCCGCAGGGGTTACTTTCTTCTCAGCTTTGGGAGCAGCTTTCTTCTTTTCTTCTCCCCTGGGGCCGATACTCAGTATCTCCACCTGGGTGAAGTCCTGACGGTGTCCGCTCCTTTTCTGATATCCTTTTCTTCTCTTCTTTTTGAAGATTATCACTTTGTCACCTCTCGGGTGGGCGAGGATCTTGCCTTCGACCACGGTGTTTTCGATGACCGGTTCACCAACGGTGACTGCACCGTCATTATCCAGAAGGAGAACCTTTTCAAACTCTACATTATCACCTTCTTCTGCGTCAAGGCGGTGGACGAAGATCTTCTTTCCCTCTTCCACCTTGAACTGCTGGCCGGCAATTTCTACGATTGCGTACATTTTCAATCTCTCTTATATTACTCCGTGAGGCGGACATGCTCCTCTGTGCATGACACTTCTGCGGGCCCCGCCGGATCTCTGTTTTTCGGACTGCAAAGATATAAAAATTAACTTATTTACAAATCGCCGCGATTAATTTATCACCAACACCCTGTGGATAAAAAATCCAATCGCCGGGATGATAAAGATTCTTATTCTTTATATTTGTCACATCGGCCTGTCAGGTTGAAAATCAGGTAAACTATGCAGAATAAGCTTATTCGTCTGAAGGTCATAGGTATTTCTTACAGTCAGACTCAGTCCGGAGCCTACGCACTCATACTGGCGGAAGAGCACGGCGAGAGGCGGATACCTATCATCATAGGTGGGTTTGAGGCTCAGGCTATTGTCATCAAGCTTGAAAACCTTGAACCGCCAAGGCCTCTGACACATGATCTCTTCAGGAGTTTCGCCGATGCATGCGGTGTCACCGTCGAGCAGGTGCTCATCAACAAGCTGCGTGAAGGCATCTTTTATTCCGAGATCGTCTGTACTGATGGTGAGAGGCGTTTTCACATCGATTCCCGGACCTCTGATGCCGTTGCACTGGCGTTGAGGTTTGAATGCCCTATCTTCATCGAACCCCAGATACTGAATGAGGCAGGGATTGTCATGAGCGCTACCGCAGAGGAGGAGCAGAAGAAACAGGGCGAACCACCGCGTGAAAAGAAGGCTCCCGTCCCAAGTGAATACGGCGAGTTCTCACCTGAAGAGCTAAGGGAGATGCTCTCCGATGCCATCGTACGCGAAGATTATGAACAGGCAGCAGCCATCCGTGATGAGATGGCAAGAAGAAAGGGGAAGTCATAAAAACCAGGGTGGCCGGAGATCATCATGGCTCCCGGAGGAGGACGGGTGACAAAGATTGAACCTGCCGTCATTTAGTTCGTTTTAAGAGTTATGAAGCAATACCTTGACCTGCTGAGCCATGTTATGGAACATGGCATTGAGAAGAGAGACCGTACCGGAACAGGTACCCTAAGTACATTTGGCTACCAGATGCGCTTCGACCTGTCGGACCGTTTCCCGATGATGACAACCAAGAAACTGCATCTCAAATCGATAATACACGAGCTCCTCTGGTTCCTTAGCGGCAGTACAAACGTAAAGTACCTGCAGGATAACGGAGTGAGGATTTGGAATGAGTGGGCCGATGCCGACGGAAACCTCGGACCGGTATACGGATACCAGTGGCGTTCGTGGCCGGCAGCCGATGGCAGGACAATAGACCAGATCAGGGCGGTGACAGACTCCCTGAAGAATAACCCCGACTCCCGGAGGCATATCGTCTCTGCATGGAACGTCGGTGAGATAGAAAGGATGGCACTTCCTCCCTGCCATATTCTCTTCCAGTTCTATGTCGCAGGCGACAGGCTCTCATGCCAGCTCTACCAGCGCAGCGCTGACATCTTCCTTGGAGTGCCTTTCAACATTGTATCCTATTCGCTGCTGACCCTGATGATGGCACAGGTGACAGGCTACAGGCCCGGCGAGTTCATCCATACCCTCGGCGATGCGCATATCTACCATAACCATACTGAACAGGTGCGTTTGCAACTCACCCGCGAGCCCCGCCCCCTGCCGGTGATGACCTTAAACAGGGAGGTGAAGGATATCCTTGCATTTAAGTATGAGGATTTCTCACTGACAGGTTATGATCCTCATCCTGCAATAAAAGGAGAAATATCTGTCTGAGATGATTACGATAATTGTAGCGGCCGACCGTAACAACGGCATAGGATACAGAAACAGCCTCCTGGCACACCTGCCCGGTGATCTTCAGCGGTTTAAGAAGATCACAATGGGACATTGCCTGATAATGGGAAAGAAGACCTGGGAGTCGTTACCCGTCAGGCCACTGACCGGAAGGAAGAACATAGTGCTGACAGACAATGAGCTCGACTGTTTTGACTGTGCCGAGACCGCCCGCTCGATAGAGGCCGCCCTGTCTCTCTGCGAGCCGGGTAAAGAGATCTTTATAATAGGAGGAGGATCCGTATACAGGCAGTTCATGCCCATTGCCGACAGGCTGATGGTGACACATATTCACGGAGAGTTCCCGGCGGATACCTTCTTCCCGGAGATAAACCCCGATGAATGGCAGGTCTATGAAAGAGAGGCTTACCTGTCGGAAGACCCGGGCGCAATCAGCTTTACCTATACAACATACCTTCGCCGAAAGTAACTTTTTTTTCATTTTGGCGTTAAACCCTAAGTGTTTTCTGTAGTCTCAGAGATACAGACACACACAAAACACTTAACAAACTCTATTATGAAAGCAAAGTCACTAATCCTTATTTTGATCCTTGCGGGCTTCTCACTCACCTCATGTCAGAAGTCGGAACCGCTTGAAACCTCAAGCCTTGAGGCAGCTGATGACGCTGCACTGTCAGAGGCGCTGTTTGATGATGTCTTTACATCACTGGAAATTGCAACGGGTCTTGCCGAACTCGGGTTGAAATCCGCCTCGGTGTCAGACACCTGTCCGCTTATTACTATCACCTCTGCAGGACAGGATTTCTGGCCCCGCAACATTGTGATCGATTACGGGACCGGCTGCGAAGGTCTTTATGACGTGGTACGCAGCGGAAAGATAATTATAAACCTGTCAGGTCCCAGACGCGAAGTCGGCTCGGTAAGAAGCGTCACCTTCCAGGACTATTATGTCAACGGGGCAATGATTGAAGGGACGAAGACCGTGACCAACCTCGGCCCCAACACTAATCAGAATGTTGTTTTCGCCGTGGAGCTCACAGGGGGAAAGATCACCTTCCGTGACGAAAAGAGCATTACCCATGAGTTCGAGCGTGAAAGGGAATACATTGCAGGATATGCCACATGGAACCCCTGGGACGACAAATGCCTTATAACCGGCATGGCGGCAGGAACAACCCTGGAGGGTCTTACCTTCACCCATACCGTCATCAATGCCCTGGAGTGGCAGGCTGCCTGCAGGTTTCTTGTGCGCGGCACAGTCGGATTTGATATTGAGGGTATTGAACCCTTCACACTCGATTACGGCGACGGGGAGTGTGATGCCGAGGCTACTCTCTCGCGGGGTGATGAGACGAAGGAGATAACACTCCGGTTCCGCCATCCTAAGTATAATACACTTTAGTGCGCATACACCCGCAGAGCAGAAGCATACAACTGCCCTGCCCATAATGATATAAAAAATCCCGGTCTGAAAAGCCGGGATTTTTTTTATGATGCCTTGAGTATTTTCATGTCTACCCTCTCAAGCTTGTGGGAGGCATATTCAGGTGTCACGGTGAACTCCTTGATTACCCCTGACGGAAGTTCAAACATGGCATCCATCATGATGGCTTCGCAGATAGCCCTGAGGCCCCTGGCCCCCAGCCTGAATTCAACGGCCTTTTCAACAATGTAGTCGAGCGATTCCGGAGTGAAGGTGAGTTCAATGCCGTCCATGGCAAACAGCTTTATATACTGTTTGGTGATAGCGTTTTTTGGATCTGTGAGGATGGCCCGGAGCGCCTTTGCATCCAGTGGGGAGAGGTGGGTCAGCACCGGAAGGCGCCCGATGATCTCGGGTATGAGGCCATAGGCACGCAGATCCTGCGGTGCAATATACTTCAGCAGGTCGTCCTTGTCATAGGAATCACGCGAACGGCTGGCTGTATAGCCGACGACGGTTGTATTAAGCCTGTGTGCTATCTTTTTCTCGATGCCCTCAAATGCTCCTCCGCATATAAACAGAATGTTCTTTGTATCAACAGGTATCATCTTCTGTTCAGGGTGCTTCCTCCCGCCCTGGGGGGGCACGTTTACTATAGCACCCTCAAGCAGTTTGAGAAGGCCCTGCTGCACCCCTTCACCAGACACATCACGTGTGATGGAGGGGTTATCGCCCTTACGGGCTATCTTGTCAAGCTCGTCAATAAATACAATACCTTTCTCAGCTGCCTTTACATCATAATCGGCGTTCTGGAGCAGACGTGTCAGCAGGCTCTCAATATCCTCTCCGACGTAGCCGGCCTCAGTAAGAACGGTGGCATCAACAATGGTAAAGGGTACGTGGAGCATGCGGGCTATGGTACGGGCCAGAAGCGTCTTGCCGGTGCCGGTCTCGCCAACCAGCACGATGTTTGACTTTTCTATTTCAACATCATCACTGTCTGCTCTCTGCATCAACCTTTTGTAGTGGTTGTAGACAGCCACGGAGAGAATCTTCTTGGCCTTGTCCTGGCCTATGACATACTGGTCGAGGAACTTCTTGATCTCCTCAGGCTTGCGCAGGCTTATGCTGTCGAGGCTGAATGATGACTTGCTGCCCATCTCCTCGGACATAATATTGTGCGCCTGCTCAATGCAGTGGTCGCAGATGTGGCCCTCAAGACCCGCAATAAGCAGGTTTGCCTCTTTCTTTGTCCGTCCGCAGAATGAGCATTTATCCATCGGTGCCGTCTATTTCTTCGTTCTTGAGAGGACCTCGTCAATCATACCGTACTCCTTCGCCTCGGCTGCCGTCAGCCAGTGGTCGCGGTCAGCATCCTTCTCAACCTTTTCAACTGCTTGGCCGGTATGCAATGCTATGACCTCGTAAAGCTCCTTCTTGATCTTCAGGATCTCCTTGACAACTATCTCTATGTCACTGGCCTGTCCTTCTGCGCCACCCATTGGCTGGTGGATCATGATGCGCGAGTGCTTCAATGCGGATCTCTTGCCTTTTGAACCGGCTGTAAGAAGTATGGCACCCATTGAGGCAGCCATGCCGGTACATATCGTGGCAATGTCAGCTGTGATGTACTGCATGGTGTCATAAATGCCCATCCCTGCATGCACTGCTCCGCCGGGGGTGTTAAGGTATATCTGAATGTCCTTGCCCGGATCAGATGAATCAAGGTAGAGCAGCTGAGCCTGAATAATATTTGCAACATAGTCGTCAATCGGCAACCCGAGGAAAATTATTCGGTCCATCATAAGGCGCGAAAAGACGTCCATTGAGGCTATATTCAACTGGCGTTCCTCAATTATAGTGGGAGATATGTAACCGTTGCTTGCCGAAATGTAACGGTGCATGGTAAGACTGCTGATACCGAAACGGTCAGCAGCATATTTTTTGAAATCCTTGCTATCTGACATGATTGTCTTATTTGGTTGAATGCCAAATATACGAAATTATCGCCTTTAAGGTTTCAATTCTTCTCAAATAGCTTGTTGAACTCCTCCGCCGAGACCTTCCTGTCATCGACCTTCATTGCGTCAATGACTATATCCAGAACCCTGGTGTCGAGCACTTTTTCAGCAATACGGCGGGCTTCCTCCTCCTTCTTCAGCATGTCCTTCGCAAATGATGTGATCTGCTCGTCGGTTGCATAGTAGAGACCGTACTGCGTGAACTGCGCCCGGGTAAACTCCTTTGCTTCAGCAAGTATCTCCTCGTCAGTGATCTTCAGCTCATTCTCCTTTGCAACCCTGTTCTTGAGCAGCTGCCAGCGAAGGTCATTGCGGAAATGGTCCCAGTCCTTCTCAATATCCTCAGCAGTGGTTTTTTCATTGACTCTCAAGAGCCACTTCTTAAGAAACTCCTCGGGCAGTTCGAACGATACCTTCTGCAGGAGTGTGTCACGTGCATCAGTGCGCAGCTTGTATTCCGTCTCGCGACTGAAGTATTGCCTTATCTCTTCGGTCACCTTTGCCTCGAACTCCTCAACCGAGCTGACGGTTCCTTCTCCGTAAACCTTGTTCCACAGCTCCTGGTCATTCTCTGCCGGCATGAATCGCGATACCTCCTTTATTGTTATTGTAAACAGTCCGCTGATTTCCTTAACCTCATCCTTCTGCTTCCTGAGCAGCCCGGCGATCTCATAATCATTCGGGAAGGCAGTGCGGATATCGAACGTAATGGTGTCACCCTCCGTCTTACCGATGAACTCCTTTTTCAGCGATTCGTCCTTAACGAGGTCAACCGAGAGAGAGGCATCGTCATTGGTTATGCTGCCATCGGCTGAAGAGATGGAGCCCTTGAGCATATCCTTCTCCTCCGACTTTTCGATTTTAACGAACTCGCCGTTTCTTCGCGCGTAGTTGCCAACATAGTCGGCAATCATCTTCGCGTCAGGTTCAATGAGGTAGCGTGTGAGCTTCATCTTTTTCGAGAGGCTGAGCTCGAACTCGGGAGCCAGTCCCAGCTCGAAGGCGAAACTGAACTCTTCGGATTTTTCCGGATCGAACGAATGATCTTCATGCTTCGGGATAGGGTCGCCGAGGATGTCGAGGTTTTCGGTCTTGATATAATCAGAGAGGCTCTGAGAGACTAGTGTGTTGATCTCATCCACAAGGACGGTGGTGCCGTACATCTTTTTAATCATCTGGAAAGGCACGTGTCCGGGACGGAATCCCTTGATGGTGGCCGTCCTTTTATATTCCCTGAGCTTCTTGTCAACTTTCTCTTCGTAATCTGTCTTGACGATATTGATCCTGACCGTTGCGTTCAGTGCGTCAATGTTCTCTCTGGTGACGTTCATCGTGTTATAATTTACTGTCTATTTAAAAAACCGCCTTCGGGTCCGTCAGCCTTGCTGTGCAGGATCCGCCGTGAGGCGGAAGGCGAAGCCGGAGGACTGTAAGTACGGTTTTGTTGTTTAGTGCGGATGAAGGGACTCGAACCCCCACGCCCTGAGGCACAAGATCCTAAGTCTTGCTCGGCTACCAATTACGACACATCCGCAAAATGTGGCGCAAAATTAGTAAATATTGCGAAGTTACAAAAGGGCAGGGCTTAATTTACCTCCTGAGTTCGAAGTTCTTACCCAGGTAGACGTTTCTTACCTGCTCATCGTCAGCCAGCTGTGATGATGTGCCCTGTTTGAGTATCTTGCCCTCGAAGAGCAGGTAGGCACGGTCGGTGATTGAGAGTGTCTCGTGGACGTTATGGTCGGTGATCAGTATGCCTATGTTTTTGTCTTTGAGGCTGGAGACGATCATCTGAATATCTTCTACGGCGATAGGGTCAACCCCGGCAAAAGGTTCGTCGAGCAGGATGAATTTAGGCTTCAGCGCCAGTGCGCGGGCTATCTCAGTCCTCCGCCGTTCGCCGCCCGAGAGCTGTGTCCCGAGGCTCTTGCGTATGCGCGTGAGGCCGAACTCTTCAAGGAGTAACTCCTGGCGCTCTTTTCGCTCTTCCCTTTTCATGTCTGAGAGCTCCATGACGGCCATGAGGTTGTCTTCGACGCTCAGTTTGCGGAAGACGGAGGCTTCCTGGGCAAGATAACCTATACCCATGCGCGAGCGTCGGTACATGGGAAATCCGGTGATCTCCGTGCTGTCAAGCCAGATCTGCCCTCCGTTGGGCCTTATCAGCCCTACCATCATGTAAAATGTGGTGGTCTTGCCGGCTCCGTTGGGCCCCAGCAGTCCGACTATCTCACCCTGCTCAACCTCAACCGAGACCTCATTGACCACAGTACGGGTCTTGTAGCGTTTTACCAGGTTTGTGGTATGGAGTTTCATTATTAAAACAATTGACTAATATAGGTATGATTGCTTGTCCCGCAAAGCGGGATGACCCCTCTCTTTGGTTTTGTTGCTGATGTATCTGTGTATCCGGGAATCAGGGTGTTTCATCTTCTTATTGTTTGTCAGTTGTCGCAGAGGCTTCATCGTATGCCGCATCCTGCTCCGCTCGCTTCCTGACTACCCTTGCGGCAATAAAGATACTCAGTTCGTACAGCAGGATCAAGGGTATTGTGACAAGGATAAGGCTGAAGACATCAGGAGGAGTGATCACCGCGGCGACGATGAGGACTACTACTATAGAGTGTTTTCGGTACTTGCGCATGAACTCCGGGGTGACAACACCTATGCGGGCAAGAAAGAAGACCACAATGGGCAGCTCAAAGGTTATGCCTGCCGAGAGGGCCACGGAGGTTACCGAGCCGATGTAGGAGGTGATGTTTATCTGGTTGTTGACGAGGTCACTGACACGGTAGCTTCCCAGGAAATTGATAGACAGTGGTGTGATGATGAAATAGCCGAACAGTATACCCGTCATGAAAAGGAGTGAGGCCATGGTGACGGCTCCGCGGGCATATTTACGCTCTTTTTCGTAGAGGGCAGGACGGAAAAACGACCAGAACTCCCAGAAGACGTAAGGAAACGCCATGATCAGCCCGGCTACAAGCGATATGTTTATATGCGTGGTGAACTGCCCTGACATCTTTATACTGATGAGATCAACCGGGTTCTGGTTGATGCACAGTGCCGGGGCTTTCACTGCATCGGCCAGGCGGCAGAGGAGCCTGTTGGTGATGAAATCAGGGTTGTTGGGAGCCAGGATGACGGTGTCAAAGATGAAATTCTTGAACATGAACGCAACGATCGCTCCGGCCACAATCGCAATGACAGCCCGTATGATATGCCATCTCAGCTCTTCGAGGTGCTGGAGAAAGGTCATATCACCATCTGTATCCTTATTTTTTTTTCTGCCGGTGGCCATCCGCGGGGCCTTGTTTAAGGCGTGGCAAAGATGCTAAATCTTACGTTTCAAAACAATACCCCCGGGGGTGACTGAGCATAATGATATATGTTTCGCCACTAGTGAAAAGATTTGATATATAATTTAATTTAAGTTAAATTTGAAATAAGGGTAATTTACATATTCACATATTTCGTAACTTGATATTATTATTACGTTTCGGTTTAATAAAAGGGGAATGAGGGGAAATTCGATATATACTGATGCTTCCATACACGATTATCTGAAGCGCTATTTTGGTTTTGACACTTTCAAGGGCACCCAGGAGGGTATTATCCGGAGTGTACTTGACGGTAATGACACATTCGTACTCATGCCCACCGGCGGCGGGAAGTCGCTCTGCTATCAGTTGCCGGCGGTAATGATGGAAGGAACGGCGGTGATCATCTCGCCGCTGATAGCCCTCATGAAGAACCAGGTTGACGCCATGCGCAACTTCAACACCACCGATGACGTGGCTCACTTCCTCAACTCTTCGCTCACAAAGACAGCCATTGCCAAGGTAAGGCAGGATGTGATACAGGGCAAAGCCAAGCTGCTTTATGTGGCCCCGGAATCGCTGACAAAGGAGGAGAACATCGAGTTTCTCAAGAGTGTCAAAGTATCGTTCTATGCGGTTGACGAGGCGCACTGCATCTCGGAGTGGGGGCACGACTTCAGGCCTGAGTACCGCCGGATACGGCCTATCATAGACACTATCACCCGTGCACCGATAATAGCGCTCACAGCCACAGCTACGCCCAAGGTACAGCATGACATTCTGAAGAACCTCGGGATAAGTGACGCCGCAATTTTCAAGTCGTCATTCAACAGGCCCAACCTCTATTATGAGGTCAAGGCAAAGCAGGATGCCGCAAGGGAGATAATCAAATACATCAAGAACAATTCGGGTAAGTCAGGCATCATCTATTGCCTCAGCCGCAAGAAGGTGGAAGAGCTTGCCGAGACGCTCAAGGTCAATGATATCAAGGCGCTGGCTTATCATGCAGGTATGGACTCGCAGACGCGAACGGCCAACCAGGATAAGTTTCTGATGGAGGATGTGGATGTGATAGTGGCCACCATAGCCTTCGGTATGGGTATAGACAAGCCTGACGTGAGATATGTCATTCACTATGACATGCCCAAGAGCCTTGAGGGGTACTACCAGGAGACCGGCCGTGCCGGACGCGACGGCGGGGAGGGGAGATGCATTGCTTACTACAGCTATGATGACATCGTGAAGCTCGAGAAGTTCATGCAGGGCAAGCCTATTGCCGAGCAGGAGATAGGGAAACAGCTTTTGCTTGAGACGGTCTCGTATGCTGAGTCATCGACATGCAGGCGCAGGATTCTGCTTCACTACTTCGGTGAGGAGTATAAGCAGGAGAATTGCGAGGCGTGTGACAACTGTCTCCATCCCAAGAACCAGTTCGAGGGGCAGGATTTTGTTGTCAGCATGCTTGAGACGGTGCTGGCAGTGAAGGAGAAGCACAAGGCTGACCATATAGGAAAGATTCTTGCCGGGACCATGAACTCCGCCATCAAGTCGTACAAGCACCACAAGCTGGAGACGTTTGGACTGGATGAGGAGAGGGATGAACGCTTCTGGAACATGGTCATAAGGCAGGCTCTGATAAATAAGCTGCTGAACAAGGATATAGAGAACTACGGTCTCCTGGGGCTGACGCCAAAGGGACACCAGTTCCTTGAGAAGCCTCAGAGCTTTATGCTTAACGAGGACCACGATTATACGGATTCCGATGACGAGGAGGCTTCCTTCGGAGCACGTACGGCAGCGGCTGACGAGGAGTTGCTGAGCATACTGAAGGACCTGCGCAAGAAGATCTCCAAGCAGGCAGGGCAGCCCCCCTACAATATCTTCCAGGACCCGTCGCTGGAGGAGATGGCCATACAGTACCCGGTCACCCTGGAGGAGCTGCAGAACATCACCGGCATCGGCGCCGGCAAGGCACAGCGGTACGGGAAAGAGGTGGTGGAGGTGATAGCCAGTTATGTGGCCGAGAAGGAGATCATTCGGCCTCAGGATATGGTTGTAAAGTCGGTGGTGAACAAGTCGGGACTGAAGGTATATATCATACAGAGTATCGACCGCAAGATGCCCTTTGAGGACATAGCTGCGGCCAAGGGGATTGAGTACGAGGATCTTCTCTCCGAGATTGAGGCGATAGTAAGTTCGGGGACGAAGTTGAATATTGACTATTATGTAAATTCAGTTATTGACGAGGACCGTCAGCAGGACATCTATTCATATTTCATGGAGGAGGCTGAGAGCGGCTCGCTTGAGGAGGCTATCAATGAGCTGGCCGGTGAGTTTGAGGAGGAGGAGATCAGGCTGGTGCGGATAAAGGTGCTGGCGGAGGGGAATTAGATTCAGGCAGTAGGCAATAGGTAATAGGCAGTAGCACTAAGTCTTCAGTTCGCGGTCAGCATATATCTAAAAATCTTAACGCTGTAGGGGTTATAGTGTTGTAGGCTAAGGGTGTCCAAATCTTACGCCGTAGACGTTACAGTATTGTAGCCTAGGGTATCCAAAAATCTTACGCTGTAGGGGTTATAGTGTTGTAGGCTAAGGGTGTCCGCAAAAATCTTTACGCCGTAGGCGTTATAGTGTTGTAGTCTAAGGGTGTCCCAAAAATCTTTACGCCGTAGGCGTTACAGTGTTGTAGATTGCAGGTCGGGTCACCGCCCCCTGAACCGTCGTGCCGCGGGGCACAGGCTCATCACTCCCACGGTCATAAAATAGAAAGGATATATCAGCTCCGACAGGATGAACGGCATGACCGGCACCTTTCCGCCCCTCTTTTTTATGTTTTGCGCGATGATCAGGTAGTCCGGTACCAGGCGCAATCCGTAGAGGGCAGCCAGAAGCGGGAGGTGGGTAACAGATATGACTGAGGCCACTGCGGCGGCGGTGACGGCGGCGTTGCACGCCGCCGTGGCTGCGGCGAGGCTGAGGGTGGCGGCGTCACTGTAATAGAATGTCTTTGATGCCCAGCGGGCCCGCTGACGCAGCAGCGCCGCAGCCGTGACCGCTCCCCCGGTCTCCACCGCCGCCGCACTGCTGCCCGCATACCGGACCCTGCCCCCCGCACCCCTGACGGCATGCAACAGGAACATGTCATCACCCGAGGGCAGATCAGCCCGCAGCTCGCCGGAGTGCCGGATATATATATCCTTCCTGAATGACATGTTCGCGGCATTGCACATCACAGGACGGCCCGCGACAACTGCCGCCTCGGTGATCGCCTGCAGCGCCGAGAACTCAAACATGCCAAAGAGCGCGACAAAACCCCTCGGCGCCCCCTGGTAGACCTCTCCCACAATCAAGTCAGCCCTCCCCGCCCCAAAAGCCGCCGCGTGACCGTTTTCGACTCCGGCAGAATACGCCGCCGCGTGAGCGTTTTCGACTCCGGCAGAATACGCCGCCGCGTGAGCGTTTTCGACTCCGGCAGAATACGCCGCCGCGTGAGCGCTGACCCACCCCGGTCTTACGGTACAGTCGGCATCAGTTGTCAGTATCAACTCACCTGATGACTTTTCAATACCGTATCTTATTGCCCGCTTCTTACCCGGAAACGGATTGAAAATCAGTCGTATACTAATCGCGCTATGTTGCCTTAAACTTTCTATGAACTCACTGACAACGATGGGTGTCCTGTCAGTGGAGTTGTCATTAACAATGATGATTTCCAGGAGATCCGTTGGGTAATCCTGTCGCGAGAGTCCATCAAGCAGGGTGGTAATGAGTCTCTCTTCATTCCGGGCTGCCACCACTACAGCGACCCGGGGCAGGGGAGCGGCAGCAGAGGGAATGTCAGCACGGCTTCCCCGCAAAATCAGCCAAAGGGTAAATATCCCAACGGAATACACCACAACCGGAACCAGCAACCAGATCATTTTTAAAGACTTGATCCTCTACGAGGAATAGCTATAGTACATAACTGAAGTTCTACATCACTTTATACCCTCCCGGCAAACTTCGGAGCTTCCTGTTTTCTTCACTACTTTATACCCTACGCGCAATTTTCCACTATTGCCTAATGCCTAATGCCTATTTGTAATATATCAGCACATCGTTGACACTTTCTAAGCTAAGTAAAATATCAGCACATCGTTTACACATGATAAAAAATGACACATAAATACAGCGTAAATCTTTGCTAAGGATGCCCCCCTAGGGGGGCGCGCCGTCTAAGCAAGGCAAAATATCATAAGTTCATTGACATATTGTATTCAGGTAACAGGCATAGCAAATGGGAAGACGTGATGGATTATCCCATCCTGGATTATGAGAAGAACATGTTGGTCTACAACTATCTGGGCAATAACATAAGTGTAAACCAATTCCTTTTTCAATGTGAAGCCGGTTCCAAGTATTGATAACCTTCTATCGCTCCTCACAAAGCGGATGAAAATGACCGAACCGCTAACAAGGGGGATCGGATCCTTCAGGTTAATTGGCTCAGGTTTATGATCCTGGCAGGCAGAATGGATTTGGTTGGGGATTTTACCTCCCTGACTGGAATACCGGTGATTTTGATTATGAAAGTCCGAGAACTCCGGTGCCTTTAGCGCAAGGTCTTCATATGAGGCGAACTTTTGAGGTGTGAAGAAGTACTTGGATAGATTACAGTTGAACTTTTCTATTATTCCGTTTCTCCAAGGCTCTGAGGGTGGTATAAAGATGGGGGTAACTCCCTGGGATAATGCCAGACGTAGAACGATACCAAAACTTCTTGGGAAGCGATTGCTCCCTCTAAATGTTAACTCATTATCCATTTGAAGATAGTCGGGCATCCGATAGGCCGTCCAGAAGTGTACAAGACTGCCTGCTATTGTCATAGAGCTTTTATCCTTGATCGGATAAACCCAGCATGATGGTTCTCAGTGTCAATAATGTTCTGAAAATAAGAACCTGGAACCCCCTGTGAGGTACCGTGGTCCTACCAGATCCATCTGTTGAACCAGAGTGAAGTGGTTGGGGTATTCTATCCCTTTTCTCTGTTTTACACTGCTGGGATTCCTGCACAAACGGTAGCCATGGATGATGATCCGTTTG
>CAVYRA010000003.1:0-41732 GCA_963770745.1 uncultured Rikenellaceae bacterium | reverse complement strand
GTTCTGAGGGCTGAGAACCATTACTTCATAGGACTCTCCCGCAAGAACAAACGCGGAGGGCGCCAGCCAGCTGTCAGCAATACTTTCAAAACACGGTTTTACTTCATCTGTTATCCGGGTTGAGGCAGGACTGCACCTGAAATCGGACATCGCATACCTCGGCAAGGGGAATTTTATTTCGACGCCGGTGTTTTCAAAAGTAGCTCACCCTGCAAACACTATCGTACTGGACCAGGACGAGTACTATTCGGCCAATTGCCTGCGGGTCAATGATTACCTCCTGATCCCCAAAGGATTCCCGAAATCGAAGATGAAGATCCTGGAGCTCGGTTACAACATAATCGAACTCGAGATGTCAGAGTTCAGAAAGATGGACGGCGGTCTTACATGCCTGTCGCTGCTGTTCTGACAGGCCCTGTATGGTCTTATAAAGTACTTAAGTTCCGGCGTAAACCAATAGAGCAAGTCCTGCCAGATAGGCAATAAACATAAAGAATATCAGAGTATTAACCGGCCTCGAAGCTCCCTTGAACTCTTTCCAGATAAAAACGCCCCAGAGTGCAGCAATAAGGGTTGCACCCTGGCCAAGGCCGTAAGAAATGGCAAAACCTGCTTTCCCTGAGGCTAATATGCTCATTGACATCCCGATGTTCCAGATTACACCGCCAAGGACCCCGGTGAGATGCACGCCAATGCTTCCCTTTGCATAATCTCTGAACGAGAGCGGAGCCCCTTCAAAAGGTTTCTTCATCAGTAAATAATTGAACAGGAGATTGCTGACGACGACGCCTGCTGCAAAGAAAAAGACTGCAGAGTAGGGGGTAAGCTTGCCCGCTTCAGGATTGACGAAATCGGTTGCCATCGAACTGGCCACAAACCGATAGAAAAGAGCCATAAGAACACCTGCCGACACTGAAAGCAGAATCCCTTTTTTTGAAACTCTCTGCAATGAGGCACTGTGTTTCTTGTAGGCAACAGCATCAATGATAATTGCGGCAACTATAAAACCCAGTCCGATAAACAGCACAAGAGGGTTTCCCTTGGGAACGGCTATATAATTAATGATCACACCCAACGCCAGTGCAATTCCAACCCCGATCGGGAATGCGACTGCCATACCAGCAATGGCCATGGCGGCTACCAAAAGTATATTGGAGGCATTGAACACTACGCCGCCCAGAAAGGCGTTAAGCATATTCCTGAAATCTGCCTGGCGAATGTCTTCAATAAAACCCCGTCCATTTTCACCGGTGCTTCCAAGGGTAAACCCCAATAACAGTGCAAACAACAGGATACCCAGGACATAATCCCAGTAAAAGAGTTCAAAGCGCCATGACTTTCCAGCCAGCTTCTGTGTGTTACCCCATGATCCCCAGCAAAGCATTGTGACAAAGCAGAGGATGATTGCAAGCGAATAACTTTGTGGAATGAACATATCAGTAAGGTTTATATTAATAATATTGTGCCTGTAGTGTTAATTCTCTTCCTTAAGATTTTAATGACTATTTTTCAAATGAAAATTTGTAGTATTCATTTTTCTTCGGTTCGGATTTATAGATAACGGCAGATGAGATATAGACTCTTGTCCCTTCGGATTCCGGTCGTTTTTCACCCTTCACAACCAGCCTGACGGTATGCTCTGTGGGCTCGAGGTTAAGAACATGCCATATACTTTCGGTATGTTGCTGGTTTGCAAAATAATAATATGTATCAATGCTGCGATGAAGCACGCCGTCAACATATACGTCAGCCTTGCCTCCATCTTTATACCAGTTGCCAATAAGTGAGATACCTGTTCCCGTAAAGTTAATTTCAAGCTCATCTCCTGCCTTTTCAGCGTACAAAGATTGTTTGCTGATCTTTTTATCCCAGCTGGTAACCTCAAACGGAATCCATGCACCTTTCAATGTCCAGTCCTGCCCATCGAAAATCGAAACTCTTTTGTCAAATACCAGGTTTGGAAATGATACCTCAAGTGCAGGTTCAACTGCTACCTGTGTTTTGACAACTATCTTGTCGTTGCTGACGGTTCCGCCATTTGCCGCAATGAGATCGAGCGCATATTTATATGTGCTGCCAACAGCCGAATTGAATGAGTAGGTTGTGTGGATAAAAAGGGAATCACCGACGGCGTTTACTCCTTCCTGCATGTATTCAGGAAGACCGGTGAAGCCTTTAATAACACCCAGAACCGCCATCGCATTTGAGGGGTTACAATCGGAATCCTGGCCGCAGCGCGTTGATATCTCAAGGGTTTTCACCGGATCGCCTTCTCCATATAATAACCCCATCACAATATATGCTCCGTTGAGTTTGGCATCGATATTAAACGGGACCCCTGCGCCGCAGATATCAACATCTCCCCATTTATTCTCCAGCTCTTTCCAGGCAGCTTCCCAATCGGCCGGGTATTGCTGATGGAGGATGATTACATCACTGATGATTTTGCCGTAGTCGCTTTCTGCAGGGATTGATTTCAGCGCCTTATCAATGATAACCGGGATATCCGATTCAAAAAAGGCTTCGGAGTAAAGCGCTGCAATAAAAATGCCACCATAGATTCCGTCTCCATAATTCATGATCCGGCCAATTTTATCGGCCATTGCTGAGGCTGTCTGCGGCATTCCGGGGCACATAAATCCAATGTAGTCTGATTCGATCTGAAAATCGATATCATCAGCATGTATGTTAAATTCAGGGCTTCCTGAAGCAGGGGCAAATATGCTGTCATAATAGTTTTTTCTTGCCTGCATATTGGCATGCCAGAGCATATATCCTGCTTTAGCGAACATCTCCTGGTATTTTTTTGCCGGGGCGTCAATCCCATATTTATCCATTGACATCAAAAAGGTCAGTTGTACATAAATATCATCCTGCCACATACTCCCTTTGATATCTGAAGGTTGCCACGTGATGGAATCTGTGAATACTTGTCCCAGTGCTCTGAATTCAGTAGGAGCACCGTAGGTTACACCTATCATTTTGCCAGCCCAGCCACCGGCGATTTTATCTCTTAAGACTTCCGGGCTTAAGCTTTTAAACTCACCCTGTGATGGCTTGCATGAAGTGATTGCAAAGAACAGAGCAACCAGAAACAGTATTGAAAACATCTTTTTCATAACCATGATTTATTAGATTAATAATTAATTTCATTTCTATATGGTGCGGAAGCCTGAGCTCCCATTCTTGTCACTGAGATTGATGCTGCCTTGTTTGCGAAATCAACAGCCTCTCTCAGGTCTTTACCTTCAGAAAGAGCCACTGCGATTGCTCCATTAAAGACATCTCCGGCAGCGGTAGTGTCGACCGGCATTACCTTTACTGCCGGAATCATTCCCGAAAAGCTTTCAGTCTTCAGATACGCTCCGGCACATCCCATTGTAATAATGACATTTTTTACACCTTTTTGCTGTAGTGCAGAAGCTGCCTTCTCTGCAGATGGGCTGTCATAAGCTGAGAAACCAGTAAGTATCTCTACCTCAGTTTCATTAGGAGTAATCAGCCAAAGTTGTTTTAGCAGATTATCAGACAATTTACGTGCGGGAGCCGGGTTAAGTAATACTTTAATTCCATTCTTTATGGCTAAGGATGCACAATACTCCACAACCGTCATTGGTATTTCAAGCTGAAGGAGGAGTATTCCGTATTCACCAGTCTCAAAAAGGGCTGAAGGAATATCAGACTGTAAAAGGTTTCCGTTTGAACCCGGGGCAACAGCGATGCTGTTCTCCCCCGAGGCATCAACAGTAATGATTGCAACTCCTGATGGAAGCTCAGGATCTTTAACAGAGTAACTGACATCAATGCCTTCTTCAATAAACAATTCAATCGCCCGATCACCGAATAAGTCATTTCCTCTTTTGCTGATGAAGGTGACACTACCGTCAAGTCTTGCTGCAGACACCGCCTGATTGGCGCCTTTACCTCCGGGGTTCATCAGGAAAGTCCCGCCGAGTATTGTTTCACCGGGTCTGGGGATTTTTTCTGCTTTAATCACCATGTCAGTGTTTGAGCTGCCGATGATCAGGATCTTCTGTTTACTCATTTTGCTGGCTAATTTTTTATGATCGGGTATTTTCTTGTACTCAAGGACACTCTTCCTTAAATTACCAATTATTGACTGCTTCTATTTCATTGTTGCTTTCCTGTTTGTGCTGCTAACGCCTCCGCCTTTTCCGTTTATTATGCTTTTCACAATACTCTCTTTGTTTCCGTTCAGCCATAAAATGACTTTATGGTAGAAATACTCTTCCACCTCCGGCGGTGTTTCAATGGCCTGATCAACTATTACCGGGGCATCATAGAAAACATTATAGATACCTATGCCCCATGCCTGGTGATTTTTCACGTGACCGGCAACTTTGTAAGATGCATATCCATTGGTCCCGCCATGTTTCCATACCTCAGCAGATGGCGGGTCATAGGGCATCTCGCTCTGGTAGAGGTACACTCTGCCGTATTCTCCATTCCAGATTGTCTGATATTCCTGAAAATGTTCATTGAACAGGCCATAAACTGTAACGTTGTTGCCATTTACTGTCAAGCCGTTTGCGCACCTGTTTTTGTCCCAGCCTACGCCGTAACCATGGTCAGCTCTCCAAAGCCAGACATGATCAATAACTACATTATTGCTGTTAACTACCAGGCAGGATGATGCAGATCCTTCATGAGGGCCGCCAACCCGGAAAAGCATATCATATAAAAAGACGGGGTTTTCTTTATGATTCTTTCCGGAACCAGGTTCTCCTACCTGCATCAGTGCACTGGAAGGGATCAGGGAGGCATCAATCATCAATCCGGCGACGGTTATGCCATCAACATCGGAAGTTTCGATCGCCATATTCCCTTTTTCGGGAACCAGCGTAGCCATCCCGATTCCCATCATAACAGTTCCTGCTCCGGTAACCTTCAGGCTTTCTTCCAGGGGATAAATCCCCGGAGTAAAAAGAATATGTTTTCCTTTCTTCAGGGCTTTATTGATTGATTCAGCATTGTCAAAACCCTGCCTGGCGACATAAAATTTGTCTATCGGCAATTCTCTTTCGCCGCTGACCGGGCTGTCCCAATCAACACCAGCTGAGTTTTTCTTTACTCCGGGTATAATTAAAATAAATGTTGCTCCTGAATAAGTCCAGTAAGGTTTCTCACGAATCTCCGGCGTCTCATTTACTGTTGTAACAGGTTTTTCAGGCCAGTTTTCGTCCGGGGCATTGGTTACTCCTACATACATCATGTTCCATACACCGCCGTCCCACTTTTCAAAGACAGAATTTCTTGTCAGCCATTGTTGTTGTGAACCCGAGAATACCGTTCCTTCTATTTTACAATTGGCCATGAATCCACCGCTGGAAGGACCGTCATGCAGTTTCAAATTTCCCTTTACGTAAATGCGGCGCAAGGGAGCGGCTTGTGAAACGGCCCAGGTATTGGTTAAATCAGCAGCAGGTACTATTGTTAAATTCTCCGCTGAACGCCAGAAATTACACAACACATGACCTCCCTGAGAAGAGTTGGATCTGACAGCACCAACAATCACCACATCTTCAGGTGATTTTCCCAGGCCCATAACATGTGTGTAATAGCCAACCCTGATATCTAACTTATAGGTCCCTGGTTTAAATAGCAGTGCATAACGGTTTTTGGAAAACTCATTAGCGGGAAAAACCAGACCGTCGTGAATCGCATCGATTAGTTTTTGAATATCTGCCATTTCCATCGAAGGATCGAACACAAAGGCATTTTTCCCAAACACACTCTGGCTGCACCTTGCTGCAATAGCCTGTACATTTTCAGGCAGCGGGACACTAATGTTCCGGTCAATGAAGGTTTGAGAATACCCAATATGTGTTCCGGGAAGAAGAAACAGGATACATATTAATAAATACCTGGTTTTCATGTGTTTATCATTTGACGCTTACTTTTATTTGCTACATTTTCTCAATCTTGTATTTTTCATTCCTGGTTACCGTTTTCCATTCGTCCGTTCTGAAAGGCACCGCAGGAAAACCTTCGATATTGAAAAGGTTACAGTCGCTGGCATCACCAACCCATCCGAAATGAACAGCAACCGGGTTATCAACTTTTTATAGTTGTCATTTTGCATAGATTTTAATAGTCTCTGTCAGATTCAATAAATCATTTAAAAACAATATTACGGGCATAATCATTCGTGACCAGATTCATGTCCTCACTGCTCTTAATGATCTTGCCGTCAATCCTCAGATTTTCAAATGTGACATTCTCTATGAGATGATCTTCATTAAATCCTTCAATATAGTTCCTGTTTGTTACACCTTCAAGTGTGATATTACGGAAATGAATATCTTTAATGTGACCCATCCCCGGATCAGGATCATAACGGTGGCCGGTAATCTTCATTCCAACCAGGGTATGTGCATTCCCTTCGATAATGATATCTTCAAAACGTACATGCCTTATAATTGCCTCTCCGGCATGGAGGGCACGAAACACGGGATTCTCTCCATCTTTGTGTATCACATAACAATTGCTTACCAGGCTTGAATCTGAATTATTATGCCCGCCCCAGCTAATGCAAAATGATGCACCTCCGCCGTCATCCCAGATAACACAATTCCTCACCACGGACCATGCAACTCCATCGCAAAGCAATACGGCATCATCGTTGGCCCTGATAAAGCAGTTCTCAACTTTCAGTCTTATGTTTTCGCCATTTCCGACTTTCGGGTGATCCTTCCAATCCATATCGGAGACATGGATGCCATCCGTATTTTTATTCCAGCCGATGAGTTTAACATTGTTAATCACAATACTGTCGTTATCTCCTTTTGATTGGATCTTGAGCTGAAAGTTCCCTGATTCGATACATATTATACCGTCAATACGGATGTTCCTTCCATCCTCAAATGCAATATTTGATAATAACCCTTCAGTTGGATGCTTCCATTTCTGGTCTCCGGAATCGATAATTCCTCTGCCCTCTATTGTTACGTTTCTCACCGTTGAGTCACCGTACATCGATCCCATGAGATAAGCTCCCGATTCGAGGTAATAAGTTGTATTTGATGTTAACGGGTACTTCTCTCCTATATCATGCAGGCCTTTTTCAAAGATAACGACGTTCCTCTTGCCGTTTCTTTCCGGCTTAAGTTCGGGAGGGTCAATAAAAAGTAAAAGCGGATGGTTCTTGTCCCCGTTGATCTCAACAGACACCTGCAAAGGTTTCTGCAGCCGGACATAGATGTACTGATCGCGGACTGAACAGTCTATCTGAAGGGCCAGGGGTCTGACCAGAACTGATTCTACCCTGGTGTTTCCGGTAGAGATTCGAACTTCAATGGGTTTATCCAGCGGAAGTGAAACCCAGGAAACAGCCTCATCTTCTTTGTTATTATTAATGCTTAGATAGACAGTAGCCTCTTTCCATTTAGGTTCATCTATCAACCGGAATTCAACTGCATATCTTCCGGACAGATTATCCATTTTCACAGCTGATTCCGTTTTTTTCACTGTATAAGCAAAGGAGTTCGTGGCCAGTGGAAAAAACAGAACGGAGAGAGCAATGTTTTTGATGGCTGCAGAATTATACATTATTTGGGCATTTATAGCTGTGATTCCCTGCAATTATAAGAGAGCGATGTATCCCTTTTTATTCTTTGCAGGATCAACAGAGTAAATCTTTCAAAGTTAAAAATGGAGGAGGCATAGCATGACTCCTCCATTTTCTCTGAACTTTTCAAAACCGCATTGTGCAATTCTTACTTTAGATACTATTCTGATTTACACTATTATTTTAAATACCAGGGAACTTCGTTGATCCCATCATATCCGCCAAATTGATCCTCAATCGCCTGGGCATAGTTATCCGGGTTTGATACCTGTTCATCAGTCGGATACTTCCAGCGTTTCGGGAATATTGTATTATCATCAGGATTCATGCTGGTAGCCGGATCGAGAGGAAATTCAGGATAACCGGTACGTAGAAACTGGGGATAATTCAGTCCGTTGCCCTGGAAGAAATCTATGAGCCATCTTTGCATCCATATCTGCTGCAAACGATCTGTTTTGGATCCTGCTGTTGCATAGGAGGCAGCACCGGTGAAGTAATTGTCTATGTAGCTCTCAGTAATAGCCATCCCGTGAGTACCTGTGGCTGCAGACGGCAAAGTCCTGTAATAGTTCAACATGGCTTTCACTCCGTTTTCATAGTAATCCACTGCGGTTCCTGTAACCCAGCCTTCCTCTATTGCTTCAGCAATAATGAAGCACTGTTCTGCATAGGTGAATTTGATCATTGGGTCGCCTGCTCTTATTGCCACATAGCGTTTATTTATCAGTGAATACTGACCACTCTGATTATTCAGTGCCAGCTGATCAGCGGATAATTGGGTGGGGGCACCTGCATAAGCATTGTAATCATTTTCAAGTAAACCGCCGTTAATCAGTGCCTGAGCCGGCTCTGCGAAATAAAACAATCTGCGGTCCTCCAGTCTTATTAATTCGTCAACCACCAGTTTTGAAACGGCATTGGTGATCCTTTTGCTTTCTCCGTTCCAATAAGGGTGAGATGAGTTGGGATTATCAGAATATTTTAATTCGAAATTATCAGCGTTACCGGTCATTAAATTGCCGGCAGCCACTATAGCCGCAAAACGAGTTTTCTGGTCGGCAGTGATCTTTTTACTCATGGTCTGTAAAACTTTCAGCTGCATTGCATTGCAAAGTTTGCGCCATTTAGCGGCATCTCCGCCGAACATTATGTCACATGTGCCAAAATTAGTTCCTGCAGCAAATTTTTCCTCGGCAGCTTTCAAATCAGTTAAAATAGCTGCGAATACATCCATTTGTTTATCATACTTAGGCTGGGTTATTCCATCCTCTGCCATGCCTGCCTCAGAATACGGAACGTCACCCATATCCAGTGTTGCTCCAAAACCGTACCAGGCCTTCATGAATAATTCTAATCCCTGGAATGATGATTCATAAGGAGTTCCAACAGAAAATTCAACCATTCGTTTGAGGTCAGTCAGCTTCTTATAGGACCCGAAACCACCATAAGGCCAATATGAATATTGATACTGGTAAGGGTTTGGGTTTGTTTCGGTAAGAGCCGTATGCTTGCACCATAAGTTACCTGTAGCGAAGTCAGTCGGATTAGGATTCCAGAACCTGAAAGCATCTTTCAGAACCTGGGTGGCGAGCATTTGAGGTGAAACAGTTGAAGCTGCATCCGGGTTCGTATTTAATTCCTCGAAATTGCTGCATGAACTTGCAATTGTCAGAGAAATAATTGCCAGATATATATATTTTATATTCTTCATGGTAATTATGATTAGAATGTAAGTTTAACATTGAATCCAAGGTATCTTACGGCCGGGTCTGCAAAGTCTTCACTGCCTCCGTCAGGGTCAGAATACTTGAAATCCTTTGCCCACAGCAGTGCGTTTTGTCCAACAAAGCTTACCGAGGCAGCTTTAGCCCAGTTTTGGGTATATTTACCTGGAAGGTTGTACGTTAAAGAAATTTCACGCAGTTTCAGGAAAGTCTTTGCATAAGTATCTGCAGGACTGCCATTGCCCCCCCATGCGCTGCTGTTATGCATATCTATTGCAGCTTGTCGGTAGGTGGTATAGATGTCATTGGGAGCATAGACACGTGTATCACTTGTAATATTACCAACATTGTCATAAGTAACCGTACCCGATACAATTTTTACACCATCACCAAGATAATTAAGTGACCCTGGTGTAGCAACGTCTTTTGCCCTTGCCTCTGTCAGCGATTCAGGATGGCTTCCTGATTGCCACATATAACTTTCAGTTCTTGTGTTCATCAAACCCCCAACTACACCGTCAAGGGATACAAATACGCTGAAACTCTTATATCTTACAGAAGTGTTTACACCCCATATCCAGTCCGGGTCGGAATATCCAAATTTTGAATCATACTGACTGTATTGAAGTCGGCCATTATTATAAATAAGCTCGCCTGTCTCCGGTACCCGAACGAAGGCTCTGCTTATAAAATGATCAGCACGTTCTCCAACTGCCACCCAAGGTTTTTTCAATGAATATATCGAGTCTAACTGGGTATAGTAACGCGCAAAAGTTGACCAGTTAAAACCTATATCCCAATTCAAGTCTTTAGTTCTGATTGGAGTGGCATTAACTGTCAGCTCCCAGCCGCGACGGGTTATTTCTTCATCAACATTAATAAAGTTACCCGTATATCCGGTAGCTGCCGACAGTGGTGCAGATTTCAGGAAGTCGTACAGTCTTTTATTATAGTAGGACAGATCAACCATCAGACGGTTTTTAAGCACAAATCCCTGTAAACCTACCTCAAATGTATTGGCGCTTTCAGGGAAGAGGCCTTCTCCGTATAAACTGGAAGGAGCAGTAGCTCCGTTCAGAGTACCCCATGTAGCACTGTTGATAGTAAAGGCGCTGTTAATTGCATAAATTGCTGCAGGTGTTTTTGACATCGTCCAGGAACTTCTGACTTTCAACAGGTCAAGCCATGATTTTGTCGATTCGGGCAAAAGTTCTGATATCACAAAGCTGGCTGCTACAGACGGGTAAAAGTATGACCGGGTATCTTCCGGCAATGTTGAGCTCCAGTCATTACGACCGGTTGCTTCAATATATACTGTGCTATTCCAGGAGAATCCTATACGGCCAAACAGAGAATTTACCTGCTGACGGTATTTTGCCTGTGATACAGTGACCGGGTTTACCGACGCCTTAAGTGAGAAAAACCCGGGAACTGATATACCTCCGACCGTTTGGGCATATATGGTCTCATCCTCTTTGTAGAATATTGTACCCCCGCCAAGATATTCCACATTAATTTTTCCGAATGATTTATTACCTGTCAGTAACAAATCGTTGTTCATACTTAATCCCTGAGTTTGTCCTGTATTATACCCGCCGGTCCATGCGCCATTCCAGGTCCATGGATTGCCTGGTATAGGCGTGTTACCTGTAGATGTATAAGAACCCCATGAAATCCGTTGATCACCGCGGTCTGTGTAAAAATCAAGACCTGAGCGAACACTGGCGAGCAGCCAATCAGTTAATTGATAACTCATTGCTACATCCGCATTAAAAAGATCACGGGAAATCTCGTTCGTTCTTTCGTACATGTCAAAATATGGATTGTTTGACCCTGTTCTGTAGGTGTAGTTTTGTACCTGGTCTTTAACCATCCAGTAATTATCCTTGTATTCCCTAAGATCAAAATCAGCGCCTGACCAGATCAGTAAGGAATACATTGGATCGTATGAGGTATACCCATTGGATCCCATGTTAGGGGAATGTTTTCTGGCATATGATAAGTTGGAGCTCAAAGTGAATTTATCCAGATTGATGTCTCCGCCAAAAGTGTAAGTATATTTATTCTGTACCTGGTTCGGATATTGCCCCTTATTTTGAGTCCAGTTAACCGAACTTCTTACAGAGGCGATATCACCTTTATATGAAATATTGAAATTATTATTGGTAACATAACCCTGTTCCAGGAAATTAGCAAAGTTGTCTTTTCCCAGAGGAAGGTATTCGTAATCTCTGTAAGCCATCAAAGCGGGATCCCATTGACTTACAATTTGTCCGTCCATGACAGTCCCCCACGAAGCATCGGCAGTCCTGATATAGGTATTATTACTTCCCCGGCCATAAACACTCTGTTTTTCAGGGAGTGCCAGGAATCCGGCAGTAAACATAGTATTTGTTGCCAAATCGACAGTTATACCCGCTTTGCCGCTACTGCCTTTTGTAGTTGTGACCAGAATGGCGCCACTTGCGCCGCGAAAGCCATATAGTGCCGAAGCTGTGGCTCCCTTCAGGACGCTCATTGATTCTATGTCTTCCGACGATATGTCACTCAGGGTTTTATTGGCATATGCCACACCGTCAATTACCAGTAAGGGTTTCTCACCACGAATAGTAAGGTCAGGGGCAACGGCAAAATCCGGTGAGTTTCTAACAAGTAGTCCTGCTACTTTGCCGGTCAGCGATGTAGCTACATCAACAACAGATACTTTTTGCAGGCTCTCTCCGGATACTCGTTGGACCGAATAACCGAGGGCTTTCTCCTCACGTTTTATTCCCAGAGCCGTTACCACGACTTCCTCCACACCGATGGTTTCGAAGGACAATGTAATATCTATATTGTTCCTGGCACCAATACTAACCTCCTGTGGAGTCATTCCCAGAAAAGCGAAGGTCAGGCTATTGGACCCCGGAGGAACCTCAATAGAATATCTGCCATCATTACCTGTCACTGTTCCATGGGTTGTCCCGGTAACAACAACAGTTACTCCCGGCATAGGTAAACCTGTTTCATCTACCACAACTCCCTTGACTAATTGTTGGGCAGATAGCAGGATTGGCCATGCCAGCAATAGAAACAAAAAAATAGTTTTTTTCATAACTGGTGGTTTTAGGTTAATTGATTAATAATGCACAAACGTTTGTACACAAAGTTAGATAAATAAATTTAATATGATATGTACAAAAATGAAAATATTTATGAAATGCATGAAAAATATTAAAAAGGCTAGTGATCCTTCAACTGAAAATTAATTAGAGGAGTATGAATGAATATGAAATCAATGAGCTGAAATAATTGTTTTGTTTAATCCAGACCTGATAGGTGATCCTGATCTTATCACCCTTGTCCTTTATAAGCGGATACTTCCTTCATTTATAATGAAATAACCTGGTTTGACTGATGAGGAATTGCCATCGTATTCAACATTATAGCACAGTAATCAGGAATATCGGAAGCACAATAATAAATAATGAGCTTATATCCGATAGTCGAGATTTGCAGTTTCAGATTCAGAGAGGCAGATATTAAGTCAGGACAGAGGATTATGCAAAGATTTCCCGTACTTCTCCCGGTAATTCCTCAGTTGACTTTAAATCAGTTTTTTGCGATAACGTTTGAGCATTTGAGATAGAATTATGATTTAAACATACTTCTTAACTGAACTCCTGATTATTAAATTGGTTTTTAAGGTCATGTTTACTAGCTTTTTACGGTATTCCTTATTGCCTATATATCTTAACAATACGTCAACAGCCAATTGCCCCATTTCATTCTTTTTCTGGTCAACAGTTGTCATAGGGGTCCCGAGAAATGCAGAGTATGGTTGTTCGTCAAAAGAGATTAATGAAATGTTTTCAGGGATCTTAAGTCCCATTTCTTCCACTGCTTTTATCACTCCCAGACCTATGAGATTGCTGAGGGCAAAGATGGCAGTGGGCGGATTCTCCATACTGAAAAGAATCCGTGTCTGCTTATAACCATTTTCCGTATTGTAATTATCTCCGACGATTAAGCTTTCATCAGGATGAATACCATGATTGAGCAAAGCATCCCGATAGCCCCTGACACGCTCGATGGTGGGCATGCTCTTTGGAATGCCCTGTATGCAAGCTATTTTTCTGTGACCCATCGAGATAAGATAATTCACTGCATCATTTCCACCCTGGTAATTATCGGAAGTGATAAATGGCAGTCCCATATCAGTAATGCAACGGTCAATAACGATCAGGGGCATTCCGGAATTATATGTCTGCATGATATATGAGTAATCTGTACCCACCGGCGCTATAATAATACCATCTACCTTATGACTCAGGAGGAGTGCTATCAATTCTTTTTCAAGCACATGATCTTCTCCACTGTCACATAGTATCAGTGAATAGCCCTTTGAACGTGCTTCCTTCTCGATGCTCTGGGCAATATCTGCAAAGAAGGGATTTGAAATGTCAGGAATAATCAAACCGAGTGTATCAGTTCTCGAAAGTTTCAATCCCCTTGCCAGTTTGTTCGGTACATAATTGTACTGCTTGGCAGCCTGCAGAACCCGCTTCTGGGTCTCATCACTGATACGGTACTTTTTTGCCATTCCGTTTATCACCCGTGAGACCGTTGTTATAGACAAACCAAGTACCTCGGCAAGATCGCGGATATCATTTACCGTTTTTACCATGTGCTGAATTCACTGATGAATCGTTTATAAACCGTTATACAAAGCTATTAATAGAATTCGTCAATCCTGCACAACAGTGTAATTTTCAACAAAACCGGTCAGAGATTGCGCTGGTCAGGCTGTACTCCAGATCAAGGACCCTGGTTACCACTGTCTCGTCCTGATATAGGGTTACCCTTTTTATGATACTCCCCGGTGTTTTCCAAAGTAGCTCACGCGGCAAACACTATCGTACTGGACCAGGACGAGTACTATTCGGCCAATTGCCTGCGGGTCAATGATTACCTCCTGATCCCCAAAGGATTCCCGAAATCGAAGATGAAGATCCTGGAGCTCGGTTACAACATAATAGAACTCGAGATGTCAGAATTCAGAAAGATGGACGGCGGTCTTACCTGCTTATCCCTTCTGTTCTGACTTATCCTCCGGCAAACTGGTATTATCTTCCCGCGATAGAGTGACATCGGACAAGGCATCAAAGCTCTTTCTCCTCTTGATGAAGTAGTAGAAGAGGTAAGGCACGTGCATCACGAAGTTGACAAGGCCCCAGTAATAGACAGCCTTATCGCTGGCGAAGGCTGATGAATCCATTATGGGTGTAAAGATGTCATAGGTGGCACGGATAAGGATATGTATGGCCAGGGTGTAAGCCCGTGCCTGCACGTACAGCTCCGGGCGGCGCTTGATGAGCGGATATATCTCGGCTGCCAGCAGGATACACAGGGAGCTCGCGGCGTAGCCCGGGTTCTCGGCATAGACAAAGGCGATATTCCATGTAGTGTAGAGGAAGTTCCAGATCGGATCGGTATATGCCAGCATGTCATATGGTTTCCCTTTTGAGAAGGCCCAGCCGTCGCGCCTGCCTTTCGACTTGAACAGGGGGATGGTGACAATGAGGATGAAGCCTGAGATGGCGTTAAAGTAATTGCCCATGGCCAGGTCTTTAAGGGAAGCCTCCAGGATATTCAGTCCCAGCACCGCATAAAGAGCCCACAGGACCCAGTTCTTACGGAAGAATTCCCAGAACCGGGCCCGCACCCCGGAATGGGCCAGTCGCCCTAATCCCAGAATCAATGCGGTAGGTATAAGAACGGAGAATGTTTTCACCCAGCGGAACCAGCCATCGAGCTGTTCAAACCATAATGGGAAGGTGAAGAGAGCCAGGATCCAGAAAATGGCCGATGCCTTGACGTACTTGCGTATCAGCTCTACAAGGATCAACAGGATGCCTATGTACAAAGGCATGGAGACGAGATACTGCCAGAGTGGGATATTCATAACAGATAAGTTTCCAGTAAAAATATGGTCATTTATTTGATAAAAAAATAGATTTTAATCATGTTTCTTTATTAAGGCGATACATCGGTTCAGTTTGGATCTACTGGAGTGTAAGGGGCCCTTTGACGATTGCGGGTAATATCAGGCTGAAGCCTGATAAATACAAATAAATATTAAGGGTATAGCCTTAAATAAATGATAATTTGATTGTCTTGCGTGGTTCTCAGGATTTGTGGAAGGGTGTCAGAGCGCGGACAAAATATTACGCCTGTCAATATAAAGCTGACGGGCATGGTCAAGGGTGGTCTCGCGGAAGCGGATTGTGTCGCCGGGCCGCATCTGGGCGAGAAGAGTCAGGTCAACGGTGATGACATTTGCTATGCGCGCATAGCCTCCGGAGGTCTGCCGGTCGGCCATCAGGATGATGGGCTGGCCGTCGCCGGGGACTTGCACAGTGCCTGCCGAGACGCCTGCCGAGATGATGCCGGACATGCCTTCCTTATGCATTATCGGTTCCCCGGACAGTCGGTATCCCATGCGGTCGCTCTGAGCGGTTACCCTATACTCCGTGGACAGGAAACTGCGGAGTCCTTCTGTCTCAAAGAAGTGCGCCTCAGGTCCGGAGATGATCCGTATGACCTGGTTGTGCAGGTATTCAGGGATGAGACCTGCCGGGATCCTTCTGATCAGTGGTATTCCTTCGGCCACACCCAAAGGCAGATCGTCGCCCGGAATGAAGGCAACGGCTTCGCCCAATGGCAGCTCATCACCCTGCATGAGGGCCCTGCCATGGTAACCCCCGATTCCGGCCCTGAGGTATGTCGACCGGCTGCCCATCACCGGAGGAACAGCAATACCTCCGGAAAAAGCTACATAGGCCCTGCAGCCGCTCTTCAGTCCTCCAAATCTAAGCCTGTCGCCGTGTATGATTTCAATGGCAGTGTTCATCGGGATGGTCTGGCCGTTGAGGTGTGGGTCCATGTCGGCACCGGTTATAGCCACAGTAGTTGCGCCGGTAAATTCAAGCTCCGGTCCGGTGACGGTCGCTTCCAGGCAGGCATCACCGGGATCGTTGCCCACGAGCAGGTTGGCCAGCTCGAGCGAGAAGACATCCATCGCGCCCGAGACGGGCATGCCATACCTCTGGTACCCGTACCTCCCGCTGTCCTGCACCGTGGTAAGCAATCCTGCCGTATGTACAATCACCGTCGCCATGATCACTCCTTCGGGGTTCGTTTGACCTGGTACGTTCCTGCAGCCACCGCAGCAGCTATTCGCCCATATTCATCCATATCGACAGGATAAAACCGGATGTAATCGCCGGCCTTGAACAGAAACTCGGGCTTGCTGTCGGGATTGAAGAGCCGCAACGGTGTGCGTCCAATCAGCTGCCATCCGCCGGGACTCTCAAGAGGGTAGATGCCTGTCTGCTCGCCGGCGATGCCCACCGAGCCGGCAGGGATCTTCAGTCGTGGCGTCTCCTGGCGCGGGGTGGCAATGCGCCTGTCCATCCCCCCGAGGTAGCAGAAGCCGGGGGTGAAGCCAAGCATGTACACGAGGCAGGCGACGGAGCTGTGTATTTTGATCACTTCTTCCTCTGTAAGGCCGGTGTGTTCTGCAATATAATGAAGATCAGGACCATAATCGCCGCCGTATAACACCGGCACATGAATGACATATGCTTCGGGCAGCGTCATGGTGCTGAGGTCAGCGGAGCATTTGCGGAAGATCGCGAGCAGCTGCTTATAATCGATCACCTCCGGGTCATAACAGACCATCAGTTCGTTGTACGACGGGATGAAGTCGGTGAGGCCGCTGATCTTCTCCTCCTCAAGCCTCTTCAGCAATTTCCTGACAACCAGGTTCACCTCCTCAGAGATCACATCACCTGCCTTGATGATGAATGCCGAGTCGCCCGACGGTATATACTTCAGTTCCATCTCATCACTCTCCAGGGGGCCTTAAAGTGATACCTTCGGTGCGCAGCGCCTCCGCCAGCTCTTTTACGAACTCTGCAGCAGCCTCATTGTCGCCATGGATGCAGACGGTCTCTGCTTCTATACGGATGACCTTTCCTGAAACGGTTACAACCTCCTTTTCCTTTATCATCCTGAATACCCTGCGGATCATCAGCTCCGTGTCGTGAAGCACAGCACCCTCAACGGTTCTCGCGACGAGCGTGCCGTCGTCGTTGTATGCCCTGTCGGCAAACACCTCCGACGCGCAGGCGAGGCCCGCATTCCTGGCTGCCCTTATCAACTGCGAGCCCGACTGTCCCACCAGCACCAGCGAGCTGTCGAGGTCCTTCACCGCCCGGACGATGACCATCGACATATCATAGTCGGTTGCGGCGGTGTTGTAGAGTGCGCCGTGGGGCTTGACGTGGCGCATGCGTGCTCCTGCCGCTTCGGCCATCGCCTTGACAGCCCCCGCCTGGTATAGTATCATCGCCCTCAGCTCTCTTTGGCTCATCTTCATGGGCTTCCGGCCGAAATTCTCACGGTCAGGGTACCCCGGGTGCGCCCCGATGCTCACGCCGTTCCTTATGGCTGAACGTACGGTTTGCTCTATCGTCAGCGGATCGCCTGCATGAAACCCGCAGGCAATATTTACGGAAGAGATGAAGGGCATGATTACCTCATCGCTGCCGGGTCCGTCTGCCAGGCTCGTTTCGCCGAGATCACAGTTTATGTCGATGTACATTGTCTCTTATTGTCAGATTATACCAATAACATGCAGGATGCTCCTGATGCCCAGTCCCATGGCTATGAGAACGACAATACCCCCGAGGATGTTCGAGAGGAGCGTGTTGACGCTGTCGCCCATTATCTTGCGGCTGTTCATCACCACGAGGAGGTAGACCGCTATCACCGGCAGCAGGATCCCGTTGGCGACCTGTGCGAAGAGGATAGCCTCTAGAGGTTTAAATCCCAGCATCGCGAAGAGCACTCCTGCCATCAGGATGAACATCCAGATCATCCGGAAGCGCCATGAGCGGAGGTCTCTCTTCCATCCCATGATGCCTGCCGTGGCGTATGCGGCTGCCATCGGGGCCGTGATGGAGGAGGAGATCCCTGCCGCAAAGAGTCCGATGCTGATGATGTACCTGGCCCATCGCCCTGCGAATGGCTCAAGCTGCCTGGCCATGTCGGTACCGGAGGTGATATCCGTTGCGGTGCCGAAGAAAGCTGCGGAGGCTGTCACAATCACTGCCATGGATATCACCCCGCCGAGGATCATCGATACCGAGATATCCCACCTCGCTGCCGGGAGGTCGGAGGGGCTGTGCCACCGTTCCTGGACCGCCGAAGCATGGAGGAAGAGGTTATAGGGCACCACGGTGGTGCCAATGAGTCCTACCAGCGTAAGGACGGATCCCTGCGGCAGTGAGGGGACCAACATGCCTTTCAGCAGTGACGGTAGCTCCGGTGAGACAATTATTGCCGTGGTGAGGAAGGTGAGGCTCATGATTATCACCAGGGCTATGAGGAATCTCTCCATGAGCTTATAGCTGCCGATGAGGAGAAGGATGAAGGCAGCGGCAGCGGTCACTGCCACCCAGAACCGTATTGTCAGCGTTTCTGAGGTGAAGAGTGTCTCGAGGCCCATTGAAGCTCCCAGGAGGTTGCCGGTCTGGAAGGCGGCGTTTCCGATGGTTATGGCGGAGATGACAAGTACGGCGGTGATGATTTTTGCAGCGGGTTTGCTGAAGTGTGCGCGCAGCGCCTCACCAAGGCCGTTTTTGGAGATGATGCCCAGTCGCGCCGCCATCTCCTGGAGGATGATAGTTGCTATTACCGAGAAGACCATTCCCCAGAGGAGGGCGTACCCGAATTTTGCTCCTGCCAGGGTGCAGGTGGTAATGGTTCCGGGACCGATGAATGCTGCGGTGACGAGGGCACCGGGGCCGATCTTGAATGAGGGTCGCTTTGTTGCTGGGCGCATGCTGGGGTGCAGTATGGAGAGTAAATGTATAAAAAAAAGGGTTAGGCAGTAGACAGTAGTCCAGTCTTCAGTCCACAATCGGCAGTCAGCAGTCAGAGACGGTGTATTGACCCCCAAAAAACGGGACTAATTTCCCATCCATCCCTCGCTATCTTTTCCAAGATTTGTGGATCATATTCCGCAAATATCCTAATATTTCGGGAATACATTCCGGAAATCTTCATCTTTGCATCAGCATAACATCCTTAAAGATAGGATCTTTAAACTGACACTCTGAGAAGAGCGTTTGTGGGAAATGTAAGAAATTCACCTTCGCGGCACCAAAATCAACGTTCTGTCTATTTCCGTATAGTATTCCCAAGCGTTGTATCTCCCTGAAATAAAAAAAAATATACCAAATTCCCTCTGTTATTTAAACTTTCGAAATAAAAATGTAACTTGTACGTCTAATCTTTACCTAAAGTTTGTCTTAAAATATGTTTTTACTATTTCAGTCTCATACCTGTCTGAAAGCATTAACAGTGTTGCTATTAACCTAACTTATTAACTAACCAAACTAATCAAAAGCCTATGTCCCATTTTACCTAATCTGAACTCCGACTGAAGGCAGTGAAATGTTTATCATTGAGCTGCTGAATGAACCTAACCGCACTAAGCGAAAGATTATTAATTTTTCTTTAAGTTAACCCTAAATGTTAAAAGTATGACAATCAAATCCAAAGATTGGTTCTTATTGTCAGGAGCAAAAAGAAATTTTTTCCCTGCAATAAAACTAACGTTTGTACTTCTCATGCTGGCAGCCTTCACCTTAACAGTTGTTTCGGCTGTGCCGTCAGCAGATCTGCAGCAAAGGACAGTTACCGGGGTGATCCTCGATAACGTAGGTCAGCCTCTGGCCGCTGCCAGTGTTATTGAAAAGGGTACTACCAACGGTCAGCTTGCTGGCCCTGATGGATCTTATTCAATAAATGTAGCATCAGGAAACTCCGTCCTTATCTTCTCATTCATTAGCTACACCAGTCAGGAGATAACAGTAGGTGCACAGACAGTCATCAATGTGACGCTCTCGCCTATCGTCTCTGAACTGGATGAGGTAGTTGTTGTGGGTTACTCAACCCAGGTAAGAAGGAATGTGTCGGGCTCGGTATCGTCAGTCACATCAAACCAGCTGAGCGTCTCCACAGCTCCCACCGCCATTAGCCGTCTCCAGGGACAGGCTTCCGGGGTCACGGTGACAGTTGCCAACAGACCCGGTGGTGATGCCACTATCCGTGTACGCGGTATCGGTACCATCAATGACTCCAACCCGTTGTACATCATTGACGGGATACCGGCCTCTCCCGGCAACAACCTGAATCCGAATGATATCGAGTCGATGACAATCCTCAAGGATGCCTCATCATCCGCTATCTACGGTACCCGTGGTGCCAACGGTGTTGTCATCATCACAACCAAGACGGGTAAGATGAACCAGAAACCCACGGTAGAACTGAGTGTCAGAACCGGTATCACCCAGGCATCAACGCACTATGACCTGCTGAACACGGCTGAATATGCAGAGGCAGTATGGCTTGCACGTGCAAATAACGGCACTACAGCTGCTCACGCGCAGTATGGCTCGGGATCAAGCCCGGTGATTCCTGATTACATCCTGCCGGCAGGCGCGATGGAAGGGAACCCCGCCGTCAATCCCGCCCTGTATGATTTTCCTGACTACCAGATATATAAAGCCAACAAGGAGGGTACTGACTGGTTTAAGGAGATGACCCGTAACGGTGTAGTCCAGGAGTATGATATTTCTGTCAGAGGTGGCGGACAGGGTGCATCCTATGCCTTCTCAGGGAACTACCTTGATGAGAACGGATACCTGATCAACACCAACTTCAAGAGATATACCTTCAGGCTTAACTCAGATGCCAAGGTTAACGACTGGCTCAGGATCGGGGAAACCCTGCAGGGTATTTTCATCAATGAACTCGGTAACTTCACTGACAACTCCGAGGCGTCAGCGATCTCATACACATACCGCACACAGCCAATCGTGCCGGTCTATGATATCAGCGGTGTAAACTTCGCCGGTTCAAGAGCCCCCGAAATGGGTAACAGCGAGAACGGTGTGGCTATGCTTTACCGTGCAAGAAACAATAACGGCAAATGGACCAGGGCACTCGGAAGCTTCTATGCCGAACTGACACCCATCAAAGGACTGGCTATCAAGACCCTGCTGGGTTACAACTACGGTCAGTGGAACTACAGGGGATTCACCATTCCCAACTTTGAGCACTCAGAACCCAATAAGGTAAATGGCCACAACGTTTCCACAAACAATTCGCTCCAGTGGAACTTCACCAATACTGCAATCTATAATTTCACGGTTGCGGATGAGCATAAGTTCAACGTGCTGGTCGGTACTGAAGCTATTGAAAACAAATATGAAGAGGCCAATGCCAGCCGCAGCCAGTATTTCTCGGAAGATCCTGATTACATGTGGCTGAACTCCGGTGAGATCAACAAGGACAACAACGGCTATGGCTCAGAGTGGGCCCTCTTCTCGGTCTTCGGAAGGCTCAACTATGACTTCAGGGGCAAGTACCTTGCTGAGGCTACCTTCCGCCGCGACGGCTCCTCCCGCTTCAGCCCTGCCAATCGCTACGGTAACTTCCCCGCCTTCTCCCTCGGCTGGGGTGTCTCTGAGGAGGACTTTATGGCTGGTACAAGTTCATGGCTCGACTACCTTAAGTTAAGGCTCGGCCTGGGCTATTCAGGTAATGACCGTATCGGTAACTATAACTCTTATACCACCTATGCTTCTGATAAATACCAGGCTGGCTATCCAATTGACGGCTCCAACACATCAGCCGCCAGCGGCTTCTTTCCTTCAAATCTCGGTAACGAGAATGTGACATGGGAAACTACCAGGACGATCGACGTCGGTATGGATGCTCTGTTCCTTAACAGCAGGTTGAGCCTGGCTCTTGACGTCTGGAGAAGAGATACAAAAGATATGCTCTACCAGCTTCCCATTCCCAATGTACTGGGTCGCGCCAACCCACCTTTCATCAATATCGGTGAAATGAAAAATACCGGTTTCGACTTAGACCTTGGCTACAAGAGTGAGGCCATGGGCGGGAAGCTCATGTACAGTGCCAAACTTACCCTCTCGCATTACAAAAACGAGATCATGAAGCTCTCGGAAGATGTGAGCGAGTTTGTTGTTACCGGAGGCCTCCGCCAGGTAGACTACTCGCGCTACCAGGTAGGAACTGCATTCCCTGAGTTCTACGGATACGAAGTTGAAGGCATCTTCCAGACTGATGCGGAAGCTGCAGCCCATCCTGTTTTTGAGGGCACCGCTTACAACAGGTCCGGCCATTACAAATACAAGAACCAGCTGACCATTGACTCTGACGGTGACGGCGTAATGGATACGGCAGATGATGTTATCAACTCGGATGACAGGGTTTATATCGGTAACCCCCATCCTGATCTGACCGGAGGTCTCAACCTGGATCTCGCTTATGGAGGATTTGACCTGAACGTGTTCTTCTACGGCAGCTACGGCAATGACATCATTAACTACGTAAGGCGCTGGATCGACTATGGTCAGTTTAACGCTAACCTTAGCAAGGATGCCCTCTATAACTCATGGGGCAGCCCCTATCTTGACAGCAACGTTGACGCAACCCTGCCCAGGCTTGACCAGAATGACAAGTCACAGGTAGCCAGTTCAGCTCTTGTTGAAGACGGTTCGTTCCTGAGACTTAAGAACGTGAGGCTGGGCTATACCCTGCCTGCTACTGTTCTGAGCAGGTTCCAGGTACAGAGTGTCAGACTCTATGCCCAGGTAACCAACCTGTTCACCATCACGAAGTACAGCGGACTCGATCCTGAACTTAACTCATCGGGAAGTTACATGGGCCTCGATCAGGGAGCATGGCCAACGCCGCGGCAGTTCATGTTTGGCCTTACCATTGGCTTATAACGCGTTACAATTCATAAATTAAAGATATATGAAGATGAAAAAACTATCTATATTATTTGCCGCACTGCTTGTGTTGGTAATAATAAATTCGTGCTCTGAAGATTTCCTTGATAAAAAGCCACTGGGCTCAACCTCAGAGAATGTATTCTATTCCGCAAAGGGTATAGATGCATTGCTTATAGGTACCTATGCCATAGTGAAAGGCAGCTATTTGTGGGACGTATCATGGGGGGCATCGATCCAGAACTGGACCTATGGCTCTGCAGCATCTGACGATGCATATAAGGGCTCCGAGATAACTGACCAGATTCCTGTAAATGATATTGAACGATGGTCTGTGATACCCTCTAACGGCTATCCTGCAGATAAATGGAGGCTTTGCATTGGCCATGGCGTTGTCCGCGCCAACAAGACCCTGAAAGTTATCAATATCACCGAGGAAGAAGGCAGTATTACAGCTGATCAGGCCACCAGTTTCAGGGCTGAAGCCCGGTTCCTCAGAGGCCTCTTTTACTTTGAGTCATGGCTGGTATTCGGCGACTATATACCTCTGTTCACTGAAGATACAGAGGATCCTGCAGCCGTTTCAAATCAGAATGACCCGGGTGCTGTTCTTGCCTTTATAATCAGTGACTTTAAGTATGCATGGGAGAACCTGCCTGAAACCCAGGCACTGCCTGGCAAACCGACCAAGTATGCTGCCATGGGTATTGCTGCAAGGGCTTATATGCAGGACCTGAAGTATGCCGAGGCCAAACCTCTTCTTGAGAATATCATTCTCAGCCTGAAATATTCATTAATGCCCAACTTTATTGATAATTTCGAAATCGTCACCAATAACAACCGGGAATCGATCTTCGAGGTACAGGCAGCCGTGAATGATATCAACGAGTCATTGAATGCTGAAATGGGTATCGGTCTTAACTGGCCTCACGGCGGTGACATAGGTATGTGCTGCGGATTCCATCAGCCATCACAGAACCTGGTGAACGCCTACAAGGTTGACCCCGTCACCGGACTGCCGCTCTTTACAACATTCAATAACGTTGACCTGGCCAATGACGCAGGGATCACCTCTGACCAGCCGTTCGTCCCGGCAACAGATCCTGTAGACCCGCGTCTTGATTTTACCGTTGGCCGCAGGGGTATCCCCTACAAGGACTGGGGTATCAACCGTGGAAGCAACTGGATCCGCAAACAGTCAGAAGGCGGTCCTTATATGCCTGTTGCAAAGCCATTCTTCAACAAGAGCCAACGTTATTCACTTTCAACCACAACCGGATGGCAGACGGGTATCAACGCCAACAACTACAGGTACCTGCGTTACAGCCATATCCTCCTTTGGAGGGCTGAGATAGCTGCTTTCGAAAATGACCTGGTTACTGCCCGCACTTATGTCAACCAGATCCGTGACAGGGCTGACAACAAGGTTGTTATGGGCAAGGTACTGATCACAACGCTCCCCACCTCGGTATATCCGTGGGGCCCGGGAACCACCGACGCCGACTACATGGACGGAACAACCGGTCCTTATGTTGACTGGACACAACCGGCCGCCAACTACTTGATTGGTCTCTATGGACCCTTTGCCAACAAGGAAGAGGCAATGAGAGCCGTACAGTGGGAGCAGAGGCTTGAGTTTGCCACTGAGGGCAGGCGTTTCTTCGACCTGAGGCGCTGGGACAATCTTCCGGCAGGCATGAGGGTCGATATGATCCAGACGCTCAATGACTTTGCTCAGGGAGACCTGAGGGTCAGGGAGTTTATGAGCGGTGCCGTCTTTACAGTAAAAGACAAGTTTATGCCTGTGCCGGAGGGTCAGATTAACCTGCAGCCCGGTGTACTTGTTCAGAATCCCGACTACCAGTAGATCTGACGGAAGGTATTAAGAAAACCTGAATAAGTGGAAAGGGTGTCTCTGTATAAGGGGACACCCTTTTCTTCTTCAGCTTACCTTAAGCTACTGTGAGGGAACAGTTTCGTCAGCCAGTTTTATCAGCCCGCTGCTGATGTACCTGTACTGCACTGTATCCCTGCACTCCTCGCAACCATAGCCCGGAGTGCCATATGGTACGGTTGACACCACTGCAGTGATCATACCGTCAGATATTCCCTGAATGCTTACAATGTCAGTCAATGTAGCTGCAATGACAAATTCAGGAGGAGATTGGAGAAGTACCAGGTACTCTATGCCGGCAAGTGACTGGCCGCTAAGAGAGTATACAGGCATTACTGCATCCTTCCGGCGGTCATCGTCGATCAGCCCGGTTGTGACCTGCGAAGGATCGATCACAAAGCCCTTTCCGTCACCTTTTACGGTGATCATGCCTCCGGCAATGACTTCGGTCTCCGCATTGCTGACCTGACTCATGAGATGATCTTGCATGAAGCGGACAGCTTTTTCTGCAGTCTTCCTATCTGCATTCTTAAACTTTGTAAGGCCAACATCTGAGCTGCATGATGAAACAGCCATAAAAACAACGATCATAACAGTTGAAATTCGCATATCACATTCAAATATTTACCGGAAGGCATCCTGTACAGCAGTTGTGCATTGCCAGATTGCTCAATAAGCAGCACGGTCGCAATACTTTATCCCTGATGTCCTTTAACCGGTGGGGTTACAATTAATTTTCAGCTTTAAAAATAATACTTTTTTTTGCGGTTGATTTACGGATATTAAGCAGGCGCAGGACTCATATTGCTTACGGCTGCTACGGAGGCCGGTTTGTTATTTACCCCCGGTGTAAATCAGTTTAATGCGCCAGGTCTGACCCTGATATTCAGCAGTTATAACATACACCCCGGATACAAGCCCTGTCTCTGACAGATCGATTTCCGAGTTATTATCGGCATCCCTGGTCATCACGGTGTTACCTGCAAGATCCGCAAACTTTAATGTAATAATCCCTGTTATCTCTTCAGCGAACTGAATTTTGAATTTTCCCGAAGTCGGGTTAGGGTAAGCCCTCAACGATTTCAGGCCACTTAAATCCTGTTGATTCTCATCTATGCCAACCACTGCTCCTTTCAATATTACAGCAGTAGTTGACAATGCCGGCAGCGTAATATTGAACGAATTGCCTGACACAGCAACGGTCTTGCTTTTTAAGGCATTGGATGTATGCGAAATAAATGTTTCAGTTGAAGGTAACGAGGATAGTTCAAGGATCTTATAATTTCCGCTGGAGACAGAAAAACCGGTAAGATTTACGGTGGCCGTCCGCGATGCACTGAGATCGCGGTTAACCAGGATGACAGTCATGGAATCACTGCTGCTGTTGACGGTACTGTAGCCCGAGACAGTTGCGTCATTGCTTGAAGTGGTTTTAACTCTTATGCCTTTGGTATAACGGCTGAAAAGATGGAGTGTTTCCCACATGCCGGTCTTCCATGACCATGGTGTAAATATCTCAACACCGTTATCGGCAAATGTGCCAAGCATGGAGGCGTAAACCACAGAAACAATATTGGGGTTTGATGAACTTATGTCATTTTCTGTCAGACCAATTCCTATGCCGTGATTTTCGCCAAAATGCAAGAGCAACCAATCGTTGATCCTCTTAAAAATGTACTCTTTGTTCTGGGAATTGTCCCAGCCGCCATTAACAGTTTTCACACCGTTGGCCCCCGGATATACATAGGTTTCGTCAAAGAAGACACGATGTAACTGAACCAGGTCGGCATTTGAAGATTCTGACGGATACCAGTGGATGTCCAGCACATCGAGGAGGCGGATTCCTGATGACTTTTGCTCGTCGGCAACCCGTTTAATAAAGTATTCCAGCCAGCAATATGGTTTCCCGTCAATAGTTAATGATTGATCTCCCCATCTGTACCACTGCCATTCATTGGCAGGCACCGGGCCTGTCAGCTTGATCTGCGGATACCTTTCACGGGCTTTTTTTGCTACCGCGATATATGAATCCATAAATGCGGAGGCAGACAACAGCGAAGGCATTACGTCATCATGAGTTCCGTTCCATATCTCCGGCTCATTATCCATACTCCAGTAGATGAACTGGTTTTTATCCAAACCCAATCCTCCCGGCCAGAACCAGTGCTTCAGAACGCCGGTGGTAGAATCGGCATTCCAGTTCTCCAGGTAGAGATCGGGATTTCCGTTTACAAGTGCCTGGGAGCCGCCGGCAGGATTGAGCTGGCCTCCCCCGGCGAGGTTCTGACCGACACCGCTCCACCATTGCGACCGATTGTATGACCAGTCGCCAAAGTTGTTGTTTTTGTTGCCTGCGGCTTTCCCTATCAGCTGGAATGCAAACATGACCTGCAAGCCGGGCATTCTGTCCTGTATGTCCTGTGACACGAAGTCCCAGTTATGGTCATAGACATTGTTGTACCAGTCGGGATGGCTCCCCAGCTTTCTGCGCCAGTTATATTTGGTAGCGTTGTTACCGCCGTTTTCGCGTGCGAACCGCAGTCCGGCTTCCTTATAAAGGGTGATGTTTGCTGCAGAGGTGGGAGAGGCGGCATTATCAGATAAGTTGTTGTTCCGGCCAAAAATATATGGCGAAACAGGTATGCGTCCTTCGTTGGCATTTACCTGGACCGTTACGTTCTGTGCTCTTCCCGCCTGGAAAACCAACAACAGCATTGAAGCAAGAAGATAAAATGTTTTCATAGTAATTGCATTACTACAGTTGTTATTCCAATACTGATTTCCGGGAATTTAAAGTAAGCAATTTATTTTGTCCTCGCGAAGAGGCGTATAAAACCTTCTTTAGCCAAAACATTACTTAAGGATCAGAAGAGTTTTGCCGATTTCATCACGCAGTCTTGTGGCCACCTGAATCTCATCAGCATATTTTTTCCAGGTATTCACGGTTTCGTTTATCTCATCGATTATATCCGAGGCTTTTTTAAGCCGGATGGATTCACCAATAACCATTAGATCTGCCTTTGTGATATCTTTCCGTTTGCCATTGATACTCAGTGCATGCTGGCTGACCCACTCGCTGCCCGGCCGGTAAGCATGGCAAAGGTCATAAGCAGGAGCTAATTCCCATTTCCCCCCCTGCCTCAATAAAAACGAAAAATTCTTGGTGTGATCATCGCAGTTCCGGGCAACAACATTGAATACCATTCTTCTGAACATCTGCTCCGCATCGGCATAGGTCAGTTTCAGCTCACGCATACACTGGAAGAGTTGTTCATAGCTGAAGCTGGTGACCTGGTTGTAATCGAAATGCTTTAAGGCGCAGAAGGTTTGCACATGATGTTTCACATCTCCTGCCTCGCGGTCAAAGCGCCTGGTCATGAAGTGCGCCCTGCCGTTCTCTTCGAGGAGCCTCGAGGGCATCATCTCAATACCACAGGCTTTTGCCATATTGTAATAGGCCATCTCCACCCTGCCATAGCCATGACTGGCGCCCAGCTGAACCTCGCTCACTCCATCGAGCTTGATCAGCCAGTGTTCAAATCCTTTCAACGCTTTAGTCTGACCTGATCTGACTTCCCCGGTTTTTTCATTCCAGGCTATCACAGCTTTGGGTCGCGCACCACCGGCCGAGGTGCCGATTTTCAGGATCTCCAAAAGAGCCTGCTCTTCGTCTTTTTTGAGATTTGCAGCAAAGGCCTCGCGCCGGCTCAGAATTTTCCGGGCAGTGGCTACCAGGCTGTCGATTTCTATCGAGAATGGCCGTATGTATTCTTTGAGTACCGGCGGTTCAAATTCCATTGCTCCCATACCACGGGTTCCGATGAAGCAGAGCATCTCTACGGGGTTCATGCTCTCCTGCGGGCGACCCTGCTGTGCCAGCCAGAGGTTGATAAGCTGATTTCCGTATTTGTCGGGCAGGGCATCAGCCAGTAACCCAGGCAGACCCCTGAACGTGTCTAGTTCCGAATTTTTGTCCTTTCTCAGCTCAGGAAAAGCATATTGACTCCTGGAACCGGTCACCGGCATCTTAAGCGGAGCCAGTTCCCAGCCAAGCTGTCTAAACGCCGGATCATATTCAAAAGTGGCGTAACCTGTGGTTTCATCCCAAGCTACCGCGCCGGCGAGTTTCCCCCATATTTTTACTTCTGCAACGTTCATGACCTACCAGTCTGTCTCCTCTGAAGAATCTACCTTTTTGACGGATCTGCCTCCTGCCCGTTGGCGTTTTTCTTTCTGTTGCCTGGCCAGGGCCAGAGGACTCACGGTTTCTTTAACTTCAAAAGCGTTCATTATATTCAACTGATCCAATACCCGCAATACCTGGATAAGAGTTGTAACCGTGACTGTCTCGCCCCGCTCCAGCAGACTCAGGGTGGATCGACTGATACCGGCTGCTGATGCCAGTTCATCCTGGGTTCTGTTTTGTTCCATGCGGTGATGTCTTACAAATGCCCCGATATGTTCCGTCAGCGTTTTGTCGTTCATGGACAGCCATTCTTTGAATGATTTATCAGTCATAGAATCCTTTTAACGATATTAGTGAGTGATATATCATGCAAACATACATAATTATTGTATAAAAACCAAATTATGAATGAAGAATTTGTTCATTGAATGTGTTTTATACACATAATGAACCGGGCATCTTCTGCATATTAATCACTTGGTCTGGAAATGGAATAGACCAGGTCAGCAACCTGGGTGTCATCTTGCATATTGCTGTTTGTATGTTGAGGTTCTCTTCTGAAACCGAGTCGCCCGAACAGTTTTATTGACGGGATGTTGGCCGGGTCGATCGATGCAATCAGTCGTTGCTTGTCAAGTGAATTGAAAAGATAACTGATGACTTCGGTAAGGGCCTCCGTTGCGTACCCATTCCCCTGGTGTCCCCTGCCTATTGTGCAACCGAGTTCAACCTGTTCATTCCCGCTGCCCGGGAAGTACAGTCCGATGTCTCCTATTATTTCCCCGGTTGTCTTCAGGGTGACCACTAGCTGGAACCAGGTTCCGTTTACATTTATCTCTGGTGAGGTGCGGTTTGTAATGAAGGATCTGACATCTTCTACATCTTTTGGGATCCATCCCTGGTACCTGTTCGTAACTGAATCTGAGCGATAACGGTAAACTTCTTCCGCATGACCGGTATTTATTGGCTTAAGAAGCAGTCGCTCCGTGGTTAGTTGTAGCGTGTGACTCATGTACGGAGCTTCAGGTTTATCTTACTTTCAAGCTAGTTTTATACAACAAATGTATATAATACTACAAGTATGTCGTTGTCTCGTTCACGGGCTGCTTCGATTTGATTATTTCGACTGCCTTGTAGAGGATCACGATCTCCAGCAGTTCGGCGGGGATCAGCATTATATGTCCGACGAAAGCCAGTATGACGGTAAGGAAGAAGCAGGAAGCGGCAATTTCAAAGATGCCTGCGATGACCGGAACATGTCCGAATGATCTCTGAAGCTTGATCAGGGAAATTCCGTAGAGAATCCCTATCCCTCCAAAGGTCAAAGCCTGGGCCCCGAGGATGAACTCCCGCTCAATGGATTCATAAAAGAGCGAAGCGATATCGTACGAGATTATCAGGAACACCCCAAAAATAAGGACATAAGACATGATCTTGAGGAGGTAGTTCCTGAACATGTGACCTACCATGATGAAGCCGCGCTGGAAGTAAAAGAAAGAGACAAGGACAGCGACCTTGATGCGATGTATACCGGGATGCTGAAGATCATCTGGCCCTCTTTAAACCGGAAATACTCTGCCGCAGCTTCAAGGAATCCGAGAATAAAATAGACCAGCCCAAACAGCCAGGCGGTGTTAAGCTGCCTGATGAGAAAAGTGCCTGAACGGTTGGGGTCGATCTCAATAAGAAAGGTGTCCTTCAGCCATTCAGAGAAACTCCTTCTGGCACCGTCGTTGTCTGAAATTTTACTCAGGTCGTAATCGAGCGCCGCAAGGATTGTCCTGACAGTATAACTTCTCGGGGTGACTTCCCCTGCCTCGATTCTCTGGAGGGTCCGTACACTTATATTACACTTGTCTACAAGTTCTTCCTGGGTAAGACCTTTCCCCTTTCTGAGTTCGGTGATCCTTCTGCCTAATTCCGGTTGTTTCATTGAATTGGTTTTTAATTCTTCACCAATATTACGACTGAAAAACCGATGCATGAAATATTTTGAGGGTACTTTACCCGACATTTACACGTCATTTACCCTGCGCCGGTTTTTGACATTGCCGGGCACGCTTAAAAATGCAATTAACACTTAAGGTTACAACCTTAATGTCTCAAATAACCGGCACATATATTTTGTCAATCATTTCATTGTATTCCGACAGTGGATCGCTGAATGAGGTGATTCCGCCTCCGCTTCGGTAGAAGTATCTTTCATCACGCTTCTCGATGAATCGGATCATCACGCCGCTGTCGAGGTCGCGACCGTCAAACATACCGGCAATCCCGGTGTAATAACCCCGTGGCATGCCCTCTGCCGATGCAATGATCTCCGTTGTCTTTTTCTTGGGAGCGCCGCTTACAGAACCTGCCGGAAGCAATGAGAAAATGATATCGCCAAGCGATGCTGCATATCCCTCCTCCAGATCACCGGATATTTCAGAGCTGACCTGCAACAGCTTCTTTTCATTTGTTTTGATTGTATCGAAGTACCTGAACCTCTCAACTCTCACCCTTTTTGAGACCATGCTGAGGTCATTTCTGATCAGGTCGACGATAGTGTAGTGTTCGGCTGTTTCCTTGGTATCATTCAAAATAACACTTTCAGCATCCGGGATGTCTGCATCAATGGTGCCTTTCATCGGGAACGACCTGATTTTCCCATTATTAATTATGACAAATGATTCCGGTGAGAAGCAGACGAACTCATCGTTGAGCCATATCTTGTACCTGGCGGTGCTCTTATGGAATATTTCCAGCAGGGTTGAATTCAAATCGACGGGGGTGGAGCATGTGAGATTCAGCAAAAATGAGTTGCCAAGGGCTATTTCATCCTTCACAAGGTTGAACTTCACAAGATAATCTGCATATGTCTCCGGATACCTGGCAAGTTTTGCCGGACTCACTCTCCTGGCCTGATCCTGCGAGTTGCTTATGCCGTTGATGTTATAAAGGAGATATCCGGGGTTTATCTCATCCAGTCTGAATATAAGCGGCTTAAGCTGTTCGAAATCAATTATGAAAAGAAACGGGATGCCAGCGCCTGCCCATTCATTCATTTGCTCTTTAATTGTACTTTTACGTGACATACTGTACCCTGAGGCAGCAAATTTATGAATTACCGGAGACCGAGAATTCTGATAGTTGATAATTATGACTCATTCACCTTTAATCTTGTCCAGATTTTAAGGGAGTATGACAGGTGCGACTATGATATTGAAAAGAATGACAGGATCAGTATCGCTGGCGCCGGCAGCTATGATGGATTTCTCTTTTCGCCGGGGCCGGGTATTCCCTCTGAAGCCCCGGTGATGGCGGAGTTGCTGGGTGCATACTCCGGCACCAGGGGTTTTCTGGGGGTGTGCCTCGGGCACCAGGTGATAGCGGAGTTTTTCGGGCTTAAGCTCGAAATGCTGGATACCGTCCGGCACGGGGTAAGTACCATTGTCAGGCAGGTCGAGCCTTTTGATTATATCTTTAATGGGATGCCGGCTGAGTTTGGCGCCGGACTGTACCATTCATGGGGGGTATATCACGACAGCAGCATCCGGTATTCAGATCTGAACCTGCGGGTGACTGCGCTGAGCTATGACGGCATCATAATGGCACTTGCACATACTGAACATAATATCAGGGGTGTTCAGTTCCACCCTGAATCATTCATATCAGATAAGGGACCACTGCTTGTGCAGAACTGGATTGACACTTTGCTGGTCTAGTTGTCCGATGAAGACAGACTGATTATGATTTTTTTCATCCTATGTGGTTTATCTATAAGTAGGATTTTATTCAAACACCCTTGTTGCGAAGAGGTATCTTTCATTCCACCAGGTGTCATCAAGGGAAGTGACAGTCACGCCAAGACTGGTCGAGGTATGAATGAACTTATTGTCACCCAGATAGATGCCGGAATGGGTTATAAATCGGCTTGTGCTGTAAGTATTGATGAAGAAGACCAGGTCGCCCCTTTCAAGGTCCTCCCTTTCCGTAATTATCTTTCCATACCTGGCCTGCTCCTCGGAGCTATGCGGCAGTTGCATCCCGTGAGTGGCAAAGACCACTGCCAGCAGTCCGGAGCAGTCTATGCACTTCATGGTTTTGCCGCCCATACAGTGCGGCACTCCCAGATATCTGCGGGCCGTGTTGATGATCTCATCCGCGGTGATGTTGCGGGTGTCAAGCGCTTTCTCAACACCCGCTTCCATGAATTCATCCAACTGTTTCCTGTCAGCCTGGTTTTCAATGGCCGGAGAGGCTTCAGCCCAGGAGCGTCTTGAGCACGAGGTTACCATCAGCTGACATGCTGCCAGCAACAGTATTGATAAGGCTCTTCGGGGCCTTAAAGACATCCTGCTGATATTCATCTGTTAAATGACGGAGGAATGGGGGTGATTATTGTCCTGCAGAACATGAACGACGGAGGGTCGCTAACCGGCTACCAGTTTTACCGTATAGACGATATAGACGGCCAGCAGAAGGGCGGCCTCCCACCTGTCAAGGTTTTTCTTCTTCCCGGTGAACATAAAGATCAGAAGAACGATTGTTCCTAAACCGAGGAGATATATATCGGTGTTGAATGAAACATCATAACCGAGAGGCTTTATCATGGAGCTGATGCCAAGTATCAGGAAAATATTGAAGATATTGGAGCCGATTATGTTTCCCACGGCAATATCATTGTTCTTCTTCAATGCCGCCACCACCGATGTGGCCAGCTCAGGCAGGGAGGTTCCTGCCGCCACAATGGTCAACCCGATGATCTTCTCACTTACTCCCCATGCCGTTGCCATCGCGATGGCACTGGTGACGACGAGCCTCCCGCCGATGACAAGTCCTGCAAGCCCGATAATGATCAATACCCATATTTTCCCGTGAGAATGGACCAGGTCCATGTCGGCTTTTTCTGCCGGATCAGCCTTAAGCTGACTGTAGACATAAAAAAGGAACAGCCCGAACATTGTCAGCAGAATGAGCCCGTCAATACGTGACATGGACTGTGTGTCAGAGAGGAAGAAGTCATTTGCAAGAAAGAAGAGGAAGATCACTGCGATGAAGGAGAGCGGAATCTCTCTCCGGACTGTGCTCGACTGAACGACAATGGGAGTTATCAGTCCTGTGATGCCGAGTATGACGAAGAGATTGAAGTTATTGCTTCCGATTATGTTGCCGAACACAATCGCTTCATGGCTTTGAATTGAGGCAAATACATTGACAACCAGCTCAGGAGCCGAAGTCCCGAATGCAACGACGGTCAACCCGATAGCCAGGTCCGACACATTATGCTTCTTTGCCAGAGACGAAGCCCCGTTAACAAGCCAGTCAGCACCTTTGATCAAAACCACAAATCCCAGTACCAGCAAACCAATCTGCAGCGCCATATATTCCTCTTTTCCCCCTTTTACAGGTTGCCCAAACTTAATAACTAATTCCCAAAATGGGGATGGACTATAAATATTAAATTCAGGTTTATGTGAAAAATCAATTTTTCAGGATACGGTCACGATTATCTTACCACGTGGTCTGCCGTCTACGGCGAGGTCAAAGGCGTCAGCGGCACGGTCCAGAGGAAATATGTTCTCAATAAATGGCTTTAGTTTGCCTGCAGCATACAGGTTTTCAAGTTCCTGCCAGTCCTCCGGTTGTCTCCGCATATTTGCCGATGTCAGTCGTTTGCCGTGGATCAGCCTGACAAGTACTATGGAATGATAAGGTGGGGGAATGAATAGCGTCGAGGCATAGGTCCCTCCGTGTTTCAGCAGGTGACGCACAAGCCCGAAATCCATCTTACCGTATGCGTCCATTATGGCATCGAATTTCGTGGTGCAGCCGGCAAGCTCTTCCCTGCCGTATCCCATGACCTGATTAGCACCGAATTGTTTTGCAAGCTCACTGTTCTCCGGGCTGGATGTTGCAGTGATCACCGCGCCTTTGGCCCTGGCTATCTGGACGGCAAAATGGCCCACTCCGCCGGTGCCGCCGTTGATGAGTACGCGTGTTCCTTCCCTACGCCGCATTTTCTCAGTCCGTTCAGCGCCGTGAGAGCTGCTACGGGGAGGGAGGCGGCCTCTTCAAACGTCATCCTGTCCGGGATATGGCCTGACATGCTCCTGACCCACTGCTCTCAGTTCTGCCAGGGCTCCGTGCCGGTTAAAAACCGTTGACTTCGATCCGTACACCCTTTCGCCCGGCTTGAAGGCAGTGACACCTTCACCTGTCTCCCTGACAATACCTGCGAAGTCAGCTCCGAAGATGCGCGGGAAGCTGAATCCTGTCACTAATCTTGCGTCGCCCTGCTTGATTTTCCAGTCGACCGGATTAATTGAGACAGCCTTTACCTCGATGAGCAGTCTGCCCTGCGCCTGCTGAAGGGTCAGGGAGATCTCCGTACACTGATGATTCAGATCCGCCGTATGCAGTTGAGTAGTATGCTTTCATGGTTGTAAATTGGCCTGCAAGATACTATCTTTCAGGCAATAGGCAATAGGCAGTAGGCAGTAGTCCTCAATCGCTGGCGGCATTTGAGAGGCTATAATACTTATTTGATTTTAAGGTCAATAATTGCTATAATTGTATTCTGATTTACAGTGGTTTGCCGCTTAAGGCTCACATATGTGATCTCAAAGGGAATGATGGAGACGATGAAGAAAAGGGGTGGAAAACCCGAATGGATGGAGATCATATCAAGATACAACAAGCCTGATAATCTCAAGAGCTGGTGGCAGATAATAAATTCTGTCGGAGCATACCTGCTGATGTGGGCCCTGATGATCTGGTCGCTGAAGATCTCTTACTGGCTCACGCTGGTGCTGGCTGTGCCGGCTGCAGGATTTCTGGTAAGGACATTCATTATCTTTCACGACTGCGGTCACGGATCATTCTTCAGGTCGAAGCGCTTGAACACAATCATTGGTGTGATAACCGGATTGCTTGTTTTCACTCCGTATCACCGCTGGCACCGCGACCATTACATCCATCACCAGACAGTGGGTAACCTGGAGAAGAGGGGGACGGGAGACGTGATGACCCTGACGGTAGGAGAGTACCAGATGATGAACAGGTGGCAGCGTTTTATATACCGTCTTTACCGTCATCCGATCTTCCTCATCGGCATTGCACCGATGCTTCTGTTTGTAGTGCTGTACCGCCTCCCAAAAAAGTATATGTCAGTGAGGGAACATGTTTATGTTCAACTGACCAACCTGGCGCTGGTCCTGATAGTTGCCCTGATGATAATGGCTATCGGTTGGAAGGCATACCTGATGATACAGTTGCCCGTCCTCTATCTCGCCACGATGCATGGTGTGTGGCTCTTCTATGTACAGCACCAGTACAGGCATGTCAAATGGAGCGACACATCATCATGGGATTACAAGACGATGGCACTGGATGGCAGCTCGTTCTTCAAGCTTCCGCCTGTTTTGAACTGGTTTACCGGGAACATAGGATACCATCACATCCATCATCTCAGCCCTCTCATTCCCAACTATAACCTCAAGAGGTGCAATGACGATAATCCCCTATTCAGCCTTACCAAACCGGTAACCTTCTGGTCGGCTTTTGAGTCGCTGATGCTCAGGCTTTGGGATGAAAAGCGGGGTATGCTTATAACTTTCAGGGAGAGGAAGATGGCTGGCAACACGTAGTCTGCCGGCAGCAACTGGTAATTGCGAAACGGATCACCGGTTAAGTTTGCCGGCGTGCGGCAATTCTTAATCCGCCATGCAGCAATGCTTAATCCAATGATCCGTTCAGGCAGGCCTCAGGCCAGTCAGTAATACTTCAGCTTTTACCAGGTAAACCGGACGCCGAGGGCGGAGCCCCAGCCCAGCCCGTTGACGTCGCCGAGAAAATCCCACATGGGGCGCGCATCAAGGCTCACCGTAATCGGGAGATCCCTGAAATCATATTCTATGCCGATTTGTCCGCCCACGCCAACATTTACATAGCTGTCACCGTCAAACGTGTCGTACATTACGCTCATTCCCGGTCCGACGTACCAGTTGAATCCTCCGACAATGTTCCATACCCAGTGGTATATGCCAAACAGTGCAACCCTGGTATTGTCTGACCTGAATCCGAAGCTGGCGTCGAGCTCCAGCCTGTTCCTGTCGTTTAGACCTTTCTGGAATGAGAGTTCAGCCCCGCTGAAATCGCCGCCGCCGTAGAAACGTGCTCCCAGCGCATTTGGATTCACCTGTGCAACGGCTATAGCGCCGAAACTTACCAGTGCAAGGAGTAAAAACAGTCTTTTCATGATGTTTTATTTTATAGGTTCCAATGTATGTGGACATTTCATAAATCATGCCAAAAGGTGCAGGTCCGTCCTCCAAGGCAGCCTCCCGGGGAACTCCCTTTCTATTCCTTGTAAGCCTGGCAGGTGGCTTTTATGCCATCATCGTACGAGGTGGCGCTGATGCCAAACCTGCGGGTGAATTTTGAGGAGTCGAAGAAGTAGTCGCGGTCGTACTGGTAGATCATCTCGCGCATCTCCTTCATGATGGGGATAAAGAGCCCGAGCGGCAGGAGCATGAACTTCGGAAGGAGTGATATCTTCGGTTCAGCGCCCATCTCAGAGGCGATCATCGTTATTATCTCTTTGCCTGTGACAGGGCGGCTTTCGGTAGGCAGATGCCATACCTGTCCGTATGCGTCAGGTGTGTTGCCCAGCAGAGCCGTGGCCTTTGCTGCATCTGGTGTGTATGTGAAAGAGTGTTTGATATCCGGGCTCACGAACCACATAGCCTTCTTGCCTTCTTTGAGGTTCTTCATCACCATCTGGGTGATGAAGTTATTCTCGTTATCGGGACCGTAGAAATCGGCTGACCGTGCGATAAGTGCCTGTATCCAGCCTTCCCGCGGCAGCCTCAAGCAGCATCTCCGAGATACGTTTCCTCACCGCTCCCTTGCGGCTCGGAGGACCGATGGCCGTCTCCTCGGTCATGTGGGAGATCTTATTCTTGTCGTACATATATACATTGTCAAAGAAGACAAGCTTCGCACCGTGTTTGGCGCAGGCATCGATCGTATCCCTCATCAGGGCGGGCCATTTCTCCTCCCACACCTGTGCCTTGTATTCAAATCCCACCACCAGGTAAACGACTTCAGAGCCCCTTACTGCCTTATCTACCGCTCCGGGCTGTGACAGATCGGCGGCGAGGAGCTCATCGGTCTCGTTTATTCTTATCGGGTTACGGCTCACAAGCCTGAATCTTGTCGGTATATGCCATCAGTTCCTTCGCAAGAAGCTTACCTATGGTTCCGTTGGCGCCAAGTATCGTCTGCATGATTTCCGGGTTTTTGTTGATGCAAAGTTTATATAAGACAAAATTACAGATAAATTGTTCCCGGCGTATGGCATTTTTGGGCAGGAGAACGGGGAAATAAGATTAAATTTGCGGGCACCGCTGACAGTGGCGGAGCCATTATTCCCATTATCCATGGACAAGGTTATTTTTGACACCGTGAGCAGTCCCGGCACTGCGGGGAGGCCGCTTAAGATGCCTGGATTGATTGTTCTTCTTGGCAGCAGGTTTTTACTTTTTCTGATCTTCCAGGCGGTCATTGCATTTATCCTCAGTTCATGGAGCCGGTCGGAGGGATACTGGCTCCTTGTGGCAACACTGACCAACCTGGTAAGCATCACGATTTTGTGGTTTCTGTTCAGGAGAGAGGGTTTGAGCTATTGCGGGCTGTTTCGCTTCAGCCGGAGCACCTTCTTAAAGGATATCCTGATATTTTTAGGTCTTGTACTACTGTGCGGCCCTGTTGTGTTCGGTCCTGACTACCTGTTGAGTGCATGGCTCTGGGATGACCCTACCATTCCCTATGAGATGATGTTCCCTCCGGTTGAAAAGTGGCTGGCTATTGTATTGTTGTTTGCATTTCCTGTTACCATTGTCTTCGCCGAGCTAGCCACATACTTCGCTTATATAATGCCAAGACTCGCGGGCAGGATGAGATCGAAGTGGCTTGCGGTGTTTCTTCCGGTGTTGTTCCTCTCGATGCAGCACATGACGCTGCCGTTCATTCCTGATCTAAAATTTATCCTTTACCGCGGGCTGGTCTTTCTGCCTTTTGCTGCGCTTATAGGAATTGCCCTATACAAACGGCCGAACTTGTTTCCATATTTTGCCATCCTGCACGGGGTGATGGATATGGGGACAGCGGTTATGTTTGTCGTTGATTGATTCTCCTCCTGCCTGATGTAGCCTCAATCTGGTGATTGATTAGTTGGTCAGGTGGGGATCGACTTTTGCTCTGAGGAGGTCTATCAGTTCGGGCTCCATGTAATAGAAGAAGTCGGGGATGTCGAGTACGATAAGCTTCGCGCCAAGATCTACGCCGGGAAACTTTTCAGTGATGAATGTCCTATGCAGGTTCTCCATCACAAAGACCTTATCTGCCCAGTTCAGCAGTTCTGCAGTGACCTGGTTGGGGGCGGAGGGGGTTATACCGGCTGACTTCACCCTATAAGCCGGATTTGCACCGTAAAGGGTCTCAGCAGTGCAGCTGCGCATCCTGTTTACCGTACAGACGAAGAGGAGGTTCATTTGATTTTACCCGCGCTTATGATGTAAATGTATGAAATCTGATTAAGTCAGGCCATGGCCTGCAGCCATTTTTTATGTAAGGATGCTAGTCCTGCACTGCAGCGCACCGAGAGTCCGGATGAACCCCATTGGTGTCTTCCTGCACAAGGGCATCATCGTATGATAGCGAGACGAAGTACCCTGAATTTGTGTTAAAAAGGGTGGATGTCCAGTAGTACCCGTTCATGCCGTTATGTATAAATGTCGATGTACGCATGCCACCGGGCAGAGCCGTGAATCCGCTGCTATTAGTTGCTCCCTCGTTGGGAACGGTCCAAGGGTCACACTCTTCATCTTGCCCCCGGCGAGATCTTCCAAAAAATCTGTCAGAATAAGGAGTTCACCGCGGGAAGGAACATGAAAGCCGTCGGGGCACAGCTTGCCGGTCTTAACCGCGAACAAGTTGTAAAGGCCTCCGTAGATATCCTTGTTGGCTGCCACATCGCTAAACCAGCAGTAGGCCGGTGTAAGGAGCCCCTCCCATGTGTCACCGGTCACGTGAGGAATAGATGTGCCGTCGATGTATTTTGTTGTCCTGAGGTTTTCCTTAAGCCAGACCTGCGAACCTATGGTGACTGTTGTATAGATATTGCCGTCACCGTCTCTTATCTCCCCGGAATCCTTCCTGCAGCCTCCGATAACCGAAAGCAATATTACAGCCAGCGCTGCAAGTCCTGTCAGGTTCATTTTTCCTGCTTTCATCACAGATATTGTTGGTACAAATACAATAACACCAATAACCCTTCATTTATTGCCTTGTTTCTGGATTATGTTATTATAAATCAGATAAATGTTGAATTCGAAACCGGGGATCACGATCAGGATTATAAAAAGAGAAATCCCGCTGATCGGGTGATCAGCGGGATAATCTTTAAGACTGGTGCCGCTTATTTGCGGGCCGGTCTGTCGGTGCCGTCTGCCGGTGGTATGGTGCTGCGTGCAGCTTCGGCTCTGCGGGCCTCGGCGGCTCTCTCTTCGTTAGCTCTTGACTGAGCTGCTCTCTCCGCATTGGCCCTGCTTTCTGCAGCTCTCTGCTCAGAGGCTCTGCTCTCGGCAGCTCTCTGCTCAGAGGCTCTGCTCTCGGCAGCTCTCTGTTCAGAGGCTCTGCTCTCGGCAGCTCTCTGTTCAGAGGCTCTGCTCTCGGCAGCTCTCTGCTCAGAAGCTCTGCTCTCTGCGGCTCTCTGCTCAGAAGCTCTGCTCTCGGCGGCTCTCTCTTCGTTGGCTCTTGACTCAGCTGCTCTCTCCGCATTGGCCCTGGCTTCGGCTGCGCGAGCCTCAGATGCCCTGCTTTCAGCAGCTCTCTGCTCAGAGGCTCTGCTCTCGGCGGCTCTCTGCTCAGAAGCTCTGCTCTCGGCGGCTCTCTGCTCATTTGCCCTGACCTCGGCTGCCCTGTTTTCGGCAGCTCTCTGCTCAGAAGCTCTGCTCTCTGCGGCTCTCTGCTCAGAAGCTCTGCTCTGGGCTGCCCTCTCCTCATTTGCCCTGATCTGAGCTGCTCTTTCCTCGGAAGCCCTTACCTGAGAGGCTCTCTCCTCATTTGCCCTGATCTGAGCTGCTCTTTCAGTGTTGGTCCGGGTTTCTTCAGCGCGTGCCTCAGAGGCTCTGACCTCAGCGGCCCTGCTCTCGGCAGCCCTTGCTTCAGATACCCTTCTCTCATTTTCTCTTGCCTCAGCAGCTCTTGCCTCCCTGGCTCTCTCTTCGCTGGCCCTTGCCTCTGTAGCTTTAACTTCTGCAGCCCTGCTCTCGGCAGCTCTCTCCCGTGCAACTCTATCTTCTGCAGCCTTGACCTGTGCAGCTCTGGTTTCAGCGGATCTCCTTTCGACATCCCTGGCCTCTGCAGCACCCCTGTTATCTGACCTTGTATCAGTAGCTACCCTTCTGCCGGCATTCAG
>CAVYRA010000002.1:0-83930 GCA_963770745.1 uncultured Rikenellaceae bacterium | reverse complement strand
CATTTTGCTGGCAGGATCAGTCATTCTCTTATGGCTGCTTGTACAAAAGATACTTGGACAGGATATCTGGGGCAGGCCAATACTGATCCTTGGCGGTTTGTTTATGTTTATCGGGTTCCAGGTAATATCAACCGGCCTTATTCTCGATGCGGTGCTTCGAAATGATTATGAAAAAAACGCAACGAAACCTTACAAAATAAAGAGAGTCTCACGTGCGGAATAAAAAGGTAAAAGACTGGCTGATATTATTACTGAAGGTTGTCCTTTCTCTCATTGCAATCATTTATGTCTTAAAGAAGATAAGCCTGGCTGATATTGCCCAGATGTATAAAATCAGCTCATCTCCTGTTACTGGGTTTAGCTTTCCTCCTCTTTATCCTATCGAAATTAATGGCTGCCTTCAGAACACTCCTGATCCTGAATCGCTACGGTATACCCATTTCGGTGTGGGATAACCTGAAGTTGTACTGGACCGGGATGTTCTATAATCTGTTCCTTCCGGGGGGAATAGGAGGAGATGTTTACAAAACGGTTGTGATTAACAACATGCATACAAATGGCATTAAGATAAGCGCCGGGACAGTTTTAATGGACAGAATAGGAGGAGTCACCGCCCTGGCTGTACTGGCCCTGCTCTTCATACCGTTTACCAGCCTTTACGGTCAGTATGGATGGGTAACATACGCAGGAGTCCCACTTACAATTATTGGTTTTATCGGTATTATACTCGCTTTTATGCCTCGCCTGAAAGGCATTGCCGGCAAGCTTCTGGGCTGGTCGTTTCTGGTACAGCTTTTTCAGGTTCTGGCTGTTTTGTTAATACTCGGTGCTTTCGACATTAAAAATGATCAGCCGGCTTACCTGTTCATCTTCCTGGTTTCATCAGTTGCAGCAATGCTGCCGATCTCAGTTGGTGGAATCGGCGTTCGCGAACTGGTCTTTTTATCAATTTCCGACTACCTTTTCCTTGACCAGAAAGTTGCCGTTGCAATCAGCCTTACCTTCTATCTGATTACTGTACTTGCCTCATCGCTGGGTGCAATTCCGGCTCTTGAGAGAAGAAAAAGACAGGAAATCAGAAATCAGGTCGCTGAGAACCCCGGAACTGTCAGGATTTGACGAGTTTGTCCGGTGGAAACAGAGCCAGGTCCGGTTATGACCCGATTCCCACTGTCTCTGTCAGGCTCTCCTTTTGAATGAAAAAAAAGAAAACGCTTCATTTGAAGGAGTGAAAAAATTTACCCAAGTTTGTTTTGGTTTTATCCGGTATGCGACCCGAACCAACCAGACAACAATATACTATTCAATTCTTACAGCCTTATGAGTACAAACACGACAAAATTATCCATCAGGGAAAAAATCGGATATGGCCTTGGCGATACAGCTTCGCACTTTGTATGGGACATGGTAGGCTTCTGGATTCTGATTTTTTATACAGATACCTTCGGGATATCTGCGGCTGCTGCCGGCACTATCATGCTGATAGCCCGTTTCTGGGACATGATCAGCGATCCGCTTATGGGTATCATTGCCGACAGGACCAACACCCGATGGGGTAAATTCCGACCATACCTGCTGTGGATGGCACTTCCATACGGCGTACTGGCAGTGCTTACCTTTTCCACACCTGATATAGGCCCCACCGGAAAAGTGATTTATGCCGGAGTTACATACCTGCTGCTGATGACAGTCTTTACTGCCATCAACCTTCCCTATTCCTCGCTGGGCGCCGTAATGACTGCCGACTCTTACGAGAGGGCAGGCTTAAACTCCTATCGTTTCATTTTTGCCTTTGCCGGGCAGTTTGTCGTCACGGGAACCGCTCTTTACCTGGCCAGCTGGTTCGGCAAGGGCGACAACGCCAAGGGCTACCAATACACCCTGTTGCTGTTTGCGGCAATCAGTTTCATTCTTTTCATGATTACATTCAGGACGACCAGGGAAAGGGTAAAGCCTCCTGCCAGGCAACAGCACAACCTGAAACAGGATTTTAAAAACCTGTTCAGGAACCGTCCCTGGGTCATACTGTTCTTTGTTGGCATAGTCTCATTTATCATGTTTGCCCTGCAGAATCTTTCCATTGCCTATTACTTCAAATATTATATAGGGCAGGAACAGAACGTCCAGTTGTTCAATGTAATCGGTACCGTTGCGCTGATACTGGGTATCCCTTTTTCAAAACCGCTTGCAAAAAGGTTTGGGAAACGAAATGTATTTATTGCCAGCTCATTGCTCTCAGGCCTCTTCTTCATTCTGTTGTATCTCCCGGGCAGCGAGAACATGACCGCCGTTTACATACTGAATGTTCTGGCAAAATTCACATACGCACCTGCCGTACCGTTGCTCTGGACCATGCTCGCCGATACTGCTGATTACTCCGAATGGAAATTTGGCCGTCGGGCAACCGGACTGGTATTTTCGGCAGCCACTTTTGCCCAGAAGGCCGGATGGGGCATTGGCGGTGCACTTGCAGGCTGGATGCTTGCCCTGTTTCAATTCGTTCCCAACACTGACCAGTCAGCCACCACCCTTAACGGAATTAAACTGATGATTTCAGTCTTTCCCGGAGTTCTGTACATGTCGTGCGCCATACTGCTCTATTTCTATGCTATTGACCATAAAACCTGCCTCCTGATGCAGGAAGAACTGGAAAAAAGGAGGGAAGAATCAGGCGAGAATTAAAGAGGGCAGTGTGCGCCCGTTTAAAACTGATTATTGCACCAGCCACTCAAATAATATTACTTGAAAGAGATGCCGGTGCGGCTATTTAAAAATTGAAAATATTACCAGCGCATTCGGTGAATAATAATTGCTGAGGATGCCTGTGCGACATTCAAAAATGATAATATCACCTGCATTATGAGAAAGTTCCTGCCATTCCTGATTTTCGCCATGGCAGCCCTGGTGGCTGTCTCCTGTACGCAGAAGCCGGTTGCGGCCGGTAAAACCGCTGCAGAGATCCTGGGCTCCCCTGACTACCAGGCAATCTCATACGGAGGTTATCGCGAAAAGACAAGAGATATTCAACCTACGATTCCGCAGCTGCAAGAAGACATGAAAATTCTGTCGGCCATGGGAATTAAACTGCTTCGCACCTATAACGTCCATCTCGATGAAGCAGCCAATCTGCTGGAGGCCATAAAGCAGATGAAGAAGGATGACCCGGCGTTTGAGATGTATGTGATGCTTGGTGCCTGGATAGACTGCAAAAATGCCTGGACTGACCTTCCTGACCGAATCAGAAACGAAGAGAGCCCCAGGAATGCAACAGAAATTGAACGCGCTGTTGAGCTGACCAGGCAATACCCCGATATTGTAAAAATAATTGCAGTGGGTAACGAAGCCATGGTACATTGGGCATGGAATTATTACGTTGAACCCGCTGTCATCCTTAAATGGGTAAATCATCTGCAGAGCCTGAAGAAGAAAGGCGAATTACCCGGTAATCTATGGATAACAAGTTCTGACAATTATGCCGCGTGGGGAGGCGGTGGAACCGAGTACCATCTGGAGGACCTTAACGAACTCATTAAAGCGGTTGATTTTATTTCAATGCACACCTACCCGATGCATGATTCACATTATAACCCCGACTTCTGGGGAATCCCCGAAGAACAGGAAGATTTTTCTGATATGGAAAAAATTGATGCGGCCATGTTAAGGGCAAGGGATTATGCCATTGCTCAGTATGACAGCGTGGTAACCTACATTGAAAGCCTCGGAGTTGATAAACCCGTTCATATAGGTGAAACCGGCTGGGCAACCGTTTCAAACGAACACTATGGTGATACGGGAGCCAGGGCGACCGATGAATACAAATCCGCACAATATTACCATCTGATGAGGGAATGGACAAACGCTTCCGGTATAAGCTGTTTTTATTTTGAAGCTTTTGACGAACAATGGAAGAGTGCCGAAAACCCGCTTGGATCAGAAAATCATTTCGGGCTGATTAACCTGCAATCACAGGCAAAATACGCCTTATGGGATTTGGTGGATGCCGGCCTCTTTGATGGCCTGACCCGTGATGGCAAACCTGTTGCCAAAACATTTAACGGCGACACCATTGTCTTGATGCAGCAGGTGAAAGTGCCGCCGACTTTGGGGGAGATCAGGGACAGGCGTTAAGTACCCACATTGCATGTCGAAATAGCATTAGGAGCCAGCCAGCCATGGTGGCTCTACACCCCTTTTTACAATAAACGCTTCGTTGCAAATTTTTTACCGGGCTGGAATATGGTCTGGGTCGCCTTGGCGCATCCATCTGAAAAATCACAGGTGGATGGATTTTTATTTGTACGGTATTCGTCTCTTCTTACTTCCTCGGGCCTCCTTAGGTGCAGTGCCTGGTCAGACAGGTGAATCATGTAATTTATTCAATTAGTTATGTAACACCTATCAGGTCAGAGATTGGGATATTTGTATTTGAATAACTATATGTAATTAAGTACATACTTAAAATCATCACATCATGCCAGTACTGAAAGTTATTGAAATTATGGCCTCATCTCCCAAAAGCTGGGAGGATGCAACAATTATCGCTGTCAAAACTGCCGGGGAAACAATAAAAGGAATAAGGTCAGTTTACATTCAACACATGAGTGCGATAGTGGAGAAAAATAAAATCTCTGAATTCCGCGTAAATGCAAAGATCTCATTTGAGATACTGAACTGACCGGGTAAGCATACTGAAAGAATAAATTAATCGATTGGCGCAAATGAAAAAGGTTCAAAAAACGGATTCTGCTGATCAGATGCCAGACAGTGATTCGTTCAGGGAATACCCTGCGTATCCGGTCAGTGAAGATATCTACAATAGATTTAAGAAAGAGGAAAACATTGATCCTGAGGACACTTCTAAGGTAAAAAAAACAGATAACAGTGATAATGCCCCGACAAATATTAGGGAAGGGTCCATCGATGACGTATTGGGCAGAAATTTGGATGTGCCGGGTTCAGAGCTGGATGATGAAGGGGAAAATGTCGGGAATGAAGACGAGGAAAACAATTATTACAGCATCGGAGGCGATAATCACAACAATCTGGACGAGGATAAGGATGAATTATATTGAAGAAAACACAACCCTACACCTCCTTTTCCGAGGGTTTTCAGGTGATCGTGAAACTCTCAGAGGTTTTATGAAAACTGAGTGAAGGATACGCTTCCAGCATAACTTTAATCATCCATTCACTTTCGGCAAAAAAGACAGGAGCATTTTCTTTATCATAAGCTATAAATGAAGCTTTCCGGCTAACAAACTCGTTTAATTCTCCGGGCTCATCACAGGTAAACCATAGTGCCTTCACATATGGAAGCGGCCGCAGATCGCATAGAGCGCCGTATTCATGTTCAAGTCTGAATTTTATAACATCAAACTGTAGCTCTCCCACTGTTCCGATAATTTTTCTGTTTCCGGGCTGTTGAAGGAACAATTGTGCAAGTCCTTCATCCGTAAGTTGCCTGACCCCCTTTTCAAGCTGTTTGCTTTTTGAAGGGTCGCGATTTATAACTTCTCTCAATAATTCCGGTGCAAAATTGGGGACTCCCTTGAAATGCAAAGCCTCACCCTCGGTAAGGGTATCCCCGATTTTCAGAGTTCCCGTATCATATACACCGATCACATCACCAGGGTAGGCCTCGTCAATAGTGCTTCTCGAATTAGCGATAAATGCCGCAGAGGAAGAAAATCGCATATTCTTGTTTAACCGGGTATTGTAATAAAGCTTGTTTCTTTCAAACACGCCGGAACATACTCGTAAAAAGGCCATCCGGTTACGGTGCTTGGGATCAAGATTGGCATGTATCTTAAAAATGTATCCCGTAAAGCCAGGTTCATCAGGTTTGACTATACGTTCATGTGCTTCTGAGCGGGTTGGTGACGGAGCTATTTCAATAAAAGTATCAAGCACCTCAAGAACACCGGTATTATTAAGCGCACTCCCGAAGAAAACAGGAGCAAGGTATCCCTCGAGATAAAGGTTTTTTTGAAATGGTTCGTACAGATCTTTTACCAGGCCAATCTCTTCCAGGAGATGGTTTAATGTTTCCCGGCCGACATATTCTTCAAGCACGGGATCTGAAATATCGCCGGTTTCCAGAAGATGCTCCGATAAATTGCTCTTTTCAGGAGTGTACAGCTGTATGTTTTTTTTGAAAATATTGTAAACCCCCTTGAAATTACTGCCGCGGCCCGCCGGCCAGGTAAACGGAGTCACTGCAATGTTCAATTCCTGCTCCAGCTCTTCCAGAAGCTCGAAGGGGTCTTTGCCTTCCCTGTCCATCTTGTTGATAAAGATCATTACCGGGGTTGCTCTCATACGGCAAACCTCCATCAAACTGCGGGTTTGTACCTCCACCCCTTTCGCACTGTCAACAACAAGTATTACGCTGTCGACAGCCGTCAGGGTACGGTATGTATCCTCAGCAAAGTCTTTATGTCCCGGAGTATCCAGGATGTTTATCTTAATTCCCTTATAGTCAAAACTCATTACTGAAGTTGCAACAGAGATACCCCTCTGTTTTTCTATCTCAAGGAAATCAGAAGTGGCAGTTTTTCTGATCTTATTACTTCTTACCGCACCTGCAACATGGATAGCGCCGCCAAAGAGGAGCAGCTTCTCGGTAAGGGTAGTTTTGCCCGCATCCGGATGCGATATTATTGCAAATGTCCGTCTTCTTTTTATCTCATCATTTAAACCCACGATCCAAATTTATGTGAATACCTGAGGCAGTATTCCTGTTAATAATTATACGGTGATTTGGCAGTAAGGGGCAAGATTATACGGCTGCTGCCTGAAGCCCTCCGAAGGGTGAATCAGGGTGGAGTATTAGTACAATATTTTGGGAACCGCTTCTTCATCTGAGGCCGCAAAATTAATAAAAATTGAAGCGATGACAAAAGGTGATTAAGTCAATTCATATTTTAAGAGGAACTCAGGTTCCCTGACTGAAATGAAAAAAGGCAGCCGAAAAGGCTGCCTTGAGTGTGATCCCGGTTGGGATCGTTCACAATCTTTATTTATAGTTCATTTAAGTTTCATGGCACGAATCCATGTGAATCCGGAATAATTTGATTCATCATTATGTGACCACGTAGATGGGTCAGAATCAATGACTGTATAAGTACCAGGCTTGATTTTTACTAAAGGATAAAATACCCAATATGCTTTGATTACTCCACCTTGTCCGACTACGCCCTGGGTTTGCCAGGGTCCATAGAACTGTTACCATCCGAATGTTTTAATTGAAATAGTTCCAGGCATAGCACCCTGATCTGAAATAATGATAGTGTCATTATACTTGTAATGAGACGGTCATTGTTAATGGTGACACGCTGTTGGATTAGTTGGTCCGTTGGAAAAATACCCAATACTGATTTATTACTCCACCTTGTCCGACTACTCCCCAGCTTTGCCAGGGTCCATAAACTGTTCCATCCGAATGTTTTAATGAAATAGTTCCAGGCATAGCACCCTGATTAAAATAATGATAGTTCATTATACTTGTAATAAGACGTTCATTATTAATGGTGAATGTTGTTGGATTAGTTGGTCCGTTGGAAACTACCAGCCAATCTCTGGTTTGCCGTTATAAAAAATTTGCTCCGTCATCAATTGCAAATCTGATCCGTCATTGCTACACTAGTTCGTATTACCTTTTGAGTCAGGGGTAGATAGATTCTTCACGATGAGGAATCCAGTCCTGTCATCACAAAAGTTAGAATTTCTGACATTCTAACATCTTGATTTGGGGTGGGCCCAGCTGGGATCGAACAGCGACCCCCTGATCTAAGAGTTGGCGCCGCTAACCTCGACTATACGCCCCGTTAAAGCATTGGCAGTGCTTTATAAATGCCAACATTATTATATGTGGGGTCTTCAGAAATAGTTCCGCCATTCTGCTGGATCTACTGACCAGGTAACCGTTTGAGCTGTTATACTATTATCGAACACAACCACGAACGCTCTTGATTCGTTAGTTAATTAGGCTTCTGAAACTCCAAAATTATTTCTCGATTAGGTTCAGATTGAGGCTCGGCCTCTACATCTAGCACTTAAGAATACCGACTTTGCCCTTATTTCAATTTCAACAATATTAACTTTTGTCGGTTTAACCCTGTTTCTTGCAACACCTTCCGTATTTTCTTACCTGTACCTGAGCGACAAATTTGCTGTAGCAGCATCTGAAATTCAAAAAAATCAACTACTCGCTGCTGGTGAATCAATTCTGGCATCGGACATGTGGCATGGATCGGGTGCAAAAATCGGGGACTACTCCTTCAAACCGGAGCACTTCTAATTTCAATTGCAATGCTTAAATCAACAAGTCTTCAGTAAGTTCACCCAAATACCGAAGGAGCTGCTCATGGTTGGACCTTAAAACATAATATTGCGTTTCTTCATACCAACTCATTGGTAACGGCTACTGTTTCGTAATTTTTCCCAAATATACATTTCCTGGTTCCACCCGTAGGATTCAAGCTTTTTAAGCTTGGACAAGAAGCTCCCGCATGAAATGAAAAAACGCCGTCGCTATAGCTAAGGCGGGCTAAGGTGGGCCCAGCTGGGATAGTTTATTTAAGATAATCACTTACCGCCCGCGATATGCCATATTTTATATTTTCCCAGGTTTGATTTTTGAAACTCACCGGGGGCTCGCTTTCTTCAGCATCAGCAAAGTATGTTAAAGCATGTGGGATGCTTATCGCAAGCATCTGGCTTGGATATTTCTGTTTATGCCAGTCAATTAATTGTTGCAGAGGATAATGCCGGAGCAATTCATAAAAATCCCAAAAATCCTTTTTCTGTGCCCTCCCAAGTATTGCTTGAATCTTCATTGCAGAAATATCAGCGCTGCTGTACATTCTTATTGATTCCCTTTCTTCAATAGCTGCAATAGGTCGATGGGGAAAATGAACGATGTCAACTTTAACGTCATCAATGAAGCAAAAAATTCCGAATTGTATTTGTTGTTGTTTGTAAACAAATCTATTTTGGAAACTTGCCTCAAACTCATCAATTATTTTGGCATAATTAAGCATTTCGTGCGAAAATAAATCCAGGTCAACTGAACTACGATGACCATACCGCAGCGCCAAGGCTGTTCCTCCCACTAAAGAAAAAGATTTAATTGTGGGCAAAGTCATTAATTCCTTTAATAAGGAAAGAGCCCTGGGTTCAATTGTCTCAATATGTAGCATCTGAATTCAATAAGCGGCTTATCAATTATTGCGCTGGCAAAATGGATGGTTTGAAGTGGCAAATACTTTGCATGTAAAAGAGCGGAAGCCACTTTTTCATCACCATAATACCTGCGGCACTGACGAATATCCTCAACATCGCCACGTTCAAAAACCCGCTCGATAACAAAGTTGGCTTTGGCATCATAGTCAATCTGCTCAAAGTTTACATCCCAAAAAATGCGTTTTTCGAATACAGGCTTTCTTTTATAAATCATAATTCAAAAGTAATAATAAAGAGGACGGTATCGTGGCAAACTGACTCAATGTTTTTACTTATAAGTTCATAAGCCAGTGACCCTAACCATCACTCGCCGGCACAAATTGACCACCCAAGGCCGGTGTTAATCCTATGATCTTTAGATAAATATAAAAATATTTATTTTACCGGCGGAATGTCGTCAAGGTGACCGGCTATCGCAATATAATGAAAAAGCAACCGTTTATTCGGTTGCTTTATGGTGGGCCCAGCTGGGATCGAACCAGCGACCCCCTGATTATGAGTCAGGTGCTGCTAACCATCTGAGCTATGGGCCCCGTTATTCAGACCGCAAATATAAATAAAAAATCATTTCTTGATGTAGTCGAATAAAACCCCGCCTGCTTCATCAAGGTCGTAGCCGAAAGTGATCAGCCCGCCACGGTCACCGGCCATCACTATGATCCGCTTTTCAAAGACCTCCGGCTCACTGAAGATGCGTATCATCTCGCGAGCCATGCCCGGCGTGCCGTATTCAACAGTAGGATCGGTGGTTGGCACCTTGTTCATGAGCTCCTCCCAGAGATCGTTGTTGTGCACGTGAATTATGGCATTGGTACCCGGGTCGGCCGTATATATCGCCGCATGGGTCAGCGACTCCGACGATGCCTTCAACGGGCCGCTGCACATCACCGCGTTGTCCTCGATGTTATGTGATGATACCTTCACATAATGACCCGGCTCCAGCTCGGGGATGTCTCCAGTGGATGAACCGGTGATGATAAACTGCTGCGTCTTCCCTATCCGTATGCTTATGTTACCGAAACCCACTCCGTTCTCAAATGCCCCTACCAGATCGAGATTGAAGAGGATTTCCCTCCAGTGATTGATTATCTCATACTGCTCATCAGTGATGACCGATCCCGACTGGCTCCAGTAGCAGTTGAACTTTACAAAACCTTCCATATAACTATGATAATATTTTTAAAATTGATTCCCTGTCCGCCCGGCAGATTCCGCGATCTGTAATAAGCCCGGTGATAAGACGTGCGGGCGTCACGTCAAAACCGTAATTCGATACCGGAATATCCTCCTGCACAATTTTTGTGCCATCAATCATCCTTACCTCATCGCCGTCACGTTCCTCAATGACTATCTGGTCGCCGCGGTCTATCGACATGTCAAAGGTCGAGACGGGGAAGGCCGAATAGAACGGTATGCCATTATCATGTGCCGCCAGGGCCTTCAGGTAGGTTCCGATCTTGTTAGCCACATCGCCTGAGGCTGTTGCCCTGTCGCATCCCACGATGGCAATGTCAACCATGCCCTTCTGCATCAGGTGGCCCCCCGCATTGTCAGTTATGAGCGTGCAGGGCACGCCATGATTGCTCAGCTCCCATGCCGTCAGGCGACTGCCCTGGTTACGTGGACGCGTCTCGTCGACCCATACATGCACCTTTATTCCGCGGTCGTGTGCCAGGTATACCGGCGCCAGTGCGGTGCCATAATCGACACATGCCAGCCATCCCGCGTTGCAGTGTGTCAGGATATTGACAACCCCGCCTCCCTTTTTACGGCTTATCTCTTCTATGAGCGGCAGCCCGTTCTCACCTGTCAGTCGGCTTCGCTCAGCCTCCTCATCGCACAGTCCTTCTGCCGCCCTCCGCAGCACAACCGCATCGGTGAACTGCCCCAAAACCCCGGTCATGTAATCGACCGCCCACGCCAGGTTGACAGCGGTAGGCCGCGTCGCCTTAAGTCTGCGGGCATCATTCATTACTGAACCAAGCAGATCGTTTCCGGAGCTGTGTTCAAGGAATGAGAGATAAACACCCCAGGCAGCCGCTGCGCCAATGAGCGGCGCGCCCCTCACAGCCATGGTGCTTATTGCATCACACACATCCTCGGTGCTCCTGAGCGTCATCACTTCAAATGAAAACGGCAGCTTCCGCTGATCAATCACATGGACCGACCCCGCGTCTCCCTCATCAAGCCAGATGCTCCTGAAATTTTTTTCCCCGACCTTCATCAAAAACTCTCCCTCCGGAATTGATCTGCAAAATTAAGAAATAATTACACTGATTTTGATTATCAGCACATTTACATAATATCACGAAATTGGTTTTCGAATTTCCGACCCGTTTGTTCTACACGATTTGAATGAATTGATTATCTTTGCATAAGCTTAAAACTCATGGTAGATAAGGAGGAATACAGGAGAAGGATCATTCTGACAGCCAGCAGGATATTCAGCCATTACGGCTTCAGAAAGACCACCATGGAGGAGATATCCAGGGCGCTGAGAAAGGGGAAGAGTTCCATCTATTACTATTTCGGAAGCAAGGAGGAGATATTTGAGGCGGTGGTTCTGTACGAGGCCAACCAGCTCCGCAAGCAGCTTACAACAGCCATCAAGGAGGTCGAACCGCCTCAGGAAAAACTCCGCAATTATATATATGTCAGAATGAAGGCATTTGCCAAGCTTTCCAACTACTACAATGCCGTCTTCGACAAAAACCTTGACCATTTTGAATTCATTGAAAAGATAAGGTCGCGGTATGACCGTGAGGAGCTGGCTATTCTCCGGCTGCTGGTCTATGTGGGTAATTCCAGGGGTGTCTTCAGGGTGGATGACAGCGAGTACACTGCCATGGCCATACAGACTATGCTTAAGGGAATGGAGGTACCGCTCTTCTGGCAAAAACGTGAGATAGACATCAATGACCGCCTCGAAGCAATACTGAACCTGATCTTCAACGGTATCAACAAGAGGTAGTCCGGTTCTTGTTTATTCCTGTACCAGCCAGAGGCCGTTCCTTGATTTTCTTACCCGTATCAGCACCAGGCCATCCGGCCCTCGCATTTTCTTAACCGTATCAGCACCAGGCCATCCGGCCCTCACTTTTTCTTAACCGTATCAGCCGGAGGCTTTCCGGCTCTTATATTTCCTTTTCCTGCCGTGACGGGAACCGGTTTGCTCCGGAACGCCCAGACAAGCAGCGCTATTCCTAAAATGACTAACGGAATACTGAGCCACTGGCCCATGTTCAGCCTCATTCCGGCCTCGAAGGCCACCTGGTCCTCCTTGACATATTCCACAAAGAACCTGAATCCAAATACCAATATGAGAAACAGGCCGAAAAGTAGTCCGTGCTTCAGTTTCCCCTTATTCTTCCAGTACACAATCATAAGTATGCCGAATGTAATGAGATAGGCAAGTGCCTCATATATCTGTGTAGGGTGCTTTGGCGCCGTCTCTCCGTTGCGGAGGAACACGAATCCCCACGGAAGGGTGGTCTCCACCCCGTAAATCTCCGAGTTCATCAGGTTCCCCAGACGTATCAGCACTCCCGCAAGTGCAACCACTATGACCACACGGTCTATGGCCCATATGAAAGGCTTCTTCTCCTTCCTGACAAAGAGCCACAATGCCAGCGGGATACCGATGGCCGCCCCGTGACTGGCAAGCCCTCCGTGCCATACCTTCAGTATCTCGAGAGGATTCGCCAGGTAGTATGCGGGTTCATAGAAGAAACAGTGACCGAGCCTGGCACCGACTATTGTTCCAATCGCCACATAGACTGTCAGCCTGTCAAGAGTTGTATCGTCCAAACCCTCATTCCTGAAGATGTTTTTCATGATGTAGTATCCGATTACAAATCCGGAGGCAAAGAGGAGGCCGTACCACCTTACGGCGAAGTTGCCGATGCGGAAGATCTCCGGATCAACATTCCACGGAATTATCTGAAGCTCCATAGTTCTTGTGTTTGGGATACAAATTTAAATAAAAAAGCAACAGGGGAGTTTATCAGGTCATAATGGATCGGATGCGAGCTGCCTCCGGGTAATTTATTTAACGAAATTTGATGTAAGTTTGCAGGTAGTGGACCACAGGAGATACATATCAGGCAGTATGGGCGCAACGGCCCTGATCATGCTCTTTATTATGTCATGCGCCAAGATAAGCGCTCCCACAGGTGGTTCCAAAGATACTGATCCCCCCTTAATTTTAAAAAGTCAACCCGAAAACAGCACGGTATTGTTCACCGGAAAATCATTTGCCATCACCTTTGACGAGTATGTGGTGCTTGACCGGATAACAGAAAAATTCATGGTATCACCGCCTCTCGCTGCAAAGCCTGATATCAGGCTGAAGGGAAAGAGCCTGCTGGTCTCCTGGGATGAAGAGCTGGCAGACAGCACCACCTATACTTTTTATTTCCAGGATGCCATTCGTGACAACAATGAGGGTAACCCCATCCCGAATTACCAGTATGTGTTCTCAACAGGTTCCGTGCTTGACTCCCTCTCATTGACAGGCAACGTGTTCGATGCAAATAACCTTGAGATCGTGGAGGATGTAACCGTCATGATGTATTCCAATCTCTCTGACAGCGCACCGCGAAGGCTTCTCCCCGCCTACATCTCGCGTCCCGATCCGTCAGGCGGCTTCATGATCAGCAACATCAGATCCGGCCAGTACAGGCTTTTCGCCCTGAAGGATCTTAACGGAAACAGCCGCTTTGATCTTGATGATGAGATATTTGCTTTTTCCGACTCAGTCATCAGCATCACCCCTGATGAATATTATATGCTCACACCCGACACCTTGCAGTACAGACCTCCGGCAGCTACCGAGACGGCCAAACCTGATCTTTTCCTGTTCGGGCTGCACAGGCTCTATGCCTTCCAACAGGAGTCGAAGAAACAATACCTCAGGTTTTCTGAAAGGAGAAGTGCCTGGTCGGTCGGTTTCGGACTGGCCCTGCCATCTGATTCGGGACAGGTGTCGATAGCTCTCACTGATGTCCCGCCTGAAGCATGGTTCCTGGAAAACAACAGGAACCGAGACACCTTCATGCTCTGGATCACTTCACCGGAGGTATACGACAGGGCTATGATCGAAGCGCTGCTGACCTATCCTTTCACCGACAGCACGGGGACAATCATTGCGAGGACCGACACTCTCAACTTCCGGTACACGAAGCCTGCAGTGCCCCGGGGCGGGGCCGGAAGGATACCCGCTCTGTCTCTCTCCACCAACCTCACCGGCAAACTACGGCCCGGCACTGAGCCGTTGTTTACCGCGGCAGTGCCGCTCCTTGACCCTGATACATCACTGATTACGCTGATACAGACCATCGACTCAGTTAAAACGGAGGTGGCATATGATTTTGTAAGGGACAGCACAACTGCAAGGCGGATTATGATGAAGACCGTCCTGACCACCGGAGGCAACTACTCCCTTGTATGTCTCCAGGGAGCCTTTAAGGATATTTACGGTAATGCTACAGATTCTGTGAATTACAGGTTTTCAGTAGCGACAGAGGAAGATTACGGAAGCATCAAGGTATCACTTTCAGGCTATGAGGGCGATGTCATAGTGCAGCTTATGGCCGACAAGGACAGGGTTGTCAGGGAGTCATATGTCAAAAGCCCCGGAGTTGTAAATTTCCCGCTTCTTGACAAAGGACGCTACAGGCTGAAGGCAGTCTATGACCTCGATTCAAACAGGGTATGGACAACAGGCGATTTCAACCTTCTCCGAAATCCCGAGCCGGTCTCATATTACCCGGGTGAGCTGGAGGTCAAGATCAACTGGGCGCTCGAACAGGACTGGGACCTCGGGACGATGTACAGCAAGGATGTATCAATCAGGAATAAACCGGTAACAAAGAGGTAGTCATATGGCATCGCGTCGCAGGTTCATCAGAAACACCATGGTGGCAGGTGCCGCCCTCACTGCCGGAGTCCCGGCATTCACTGCCGGCCGTCCGGCCAGGTGGACTTCAAACAGGCCTTCGCCGAAGCTGCGCAAGTTCCGCAGCAAGGCGGTGGAGGAGACAATCAAAGAGATAGAATCTTATCTGGGTGACAGCGAGCTTGCATGGCTCTTCGGGAACTGTTTTCCCAACACCCTTGACACAACCGTCAATTTCTCAGTAAGGGATAACAGGCCTGACACCTTCGTCATCACGGGTGACATCAATGCTATGTGGCTGCGTGATTCAACCGCGCAGGTATGGCCGTACATCTCACTCACAGCCGCCGACCACGGACTCAGGGACCTGATAGCCGGAGTCATTAACAGGCAGGTGAAGTGCATTCACATCGATCCTTATGCCAACGCCTTCAATGACGGTCCGGGTCAGAGCGAATGGATGAGTGACCTGACCGAAATGAAACCGGAGCTCCATGAACGGAAGTGGGAGATAGACTCTCTCTGTTATCCGGTCAGGCTGGCTCACGGTTACTGGAAGACCACGGGCGACACGTCGGTCTTTGACGAGTCGTGGACTTCAGCCATGAGGCTTATCATTAAAACATTCCGCCAGCAGCAGCGAAAGGAAGATCAGGGTCCGTACCGTTTCCAGAGGGTAACGGGATGGCAGACAGACACTGTGGCAGGGGGCGGATACGGCAACCCCAACAATCCCGTTGGTCTGATAGTCTCCATCTTCAGGCCATCGGATGACGCAACCATATGGCCTTTCCTGATCCCATCCAACTATTTCGCGGTGAAGTCGCTCAGGCAGATGGCGGAGATAGCCGTCGCCGTACGCAACGACGCATCGCTGGCATCTGATGCCACGGCGTTGGCTGATGAGGTGGAAGCCGCACTGGCTGAATACGCCAGGGCCGTTCATCCTCAGCACGGTGAGATCATACCCTATGAGACGGATGGCTATTACAATTACAATTTCATGGATGATGCCAATGTTCCGAGCCTCCTGAGCATGCCATACCTGGGTACGATCGACCGAAGTGACCCGCTCTGGCTCCGGACGAGAAGCTTTGTGCTGAGCAAAAGCAATCCGTATTATTTCTCCGGCATCAGCGGCCACGGGGTGGGAAGCCCGCATACCGGGCTCAACCGCATCTGGCCGATAGCCATCACCATGAGGGCCCTCACTGCCGGCAATGATTACGATATTGTCTCATCTCTCAAGATGCTTAAAAACACCCATGCCTCCACGGGTTTCATGCATGAGTCGTTCATGAAGGATGACCCGACACAGTTCACCAGGAAGTGGTTTGCATGGGCCAACACACTGTTCGGCGAGCTGGTGCTCGAGACATACAGGACCAAACCTGAGTTGCTGAAAGAAATTTAAACCGATATTATATGACAGAAATAGTTGCCGGAGTAGACATAGGCGGAACCAACACCAGAATCGGGTTGGTCGACAGGAACGGAGAGGTCCGTGCAGAGGACAGGCTCTCAACGCCTGACTATGCCTTTGCCGATGATTTTGTGGTGGCACTTGATCAGAAGCTGAAAGAGATGATTGCGGGTCATGACGACTTTACACTTACGGGTATTGGAATTGGCGCTCCCAATGCCAACTACAACAAAGGAACCATCGAGCTTGCTCCCAATCTCCGTTGGAAGGGGATTATACCGCTGGTAAAGCTTATCGAGCGACGCACCGGGCTGAAGACCAAAATAACCAATGACGCCAATGCGGCAGCGTTGGGAGAGATGATCTTCGGAGCAGCGAAGGGTGTAAAGAATTTTATCATCCTCACCCTCGGCACCGGTCTCGGAAGTGGGATCGTCATTGACGGCGAGGTTGTTTACGGGCACACAGGTTTTGCAGGCGAGCTGGGTCACATGACCGTGGCCGAGGGAGGCAGGGTATGCGGGTGCGGCCGCCGCGGATGCCTGGAGACCTATGCATCAGCGACAGGTCTGGTGCGTACTGTCCTCGCCCTGCTCAGCGACCGCCGCGATGAGAGCATATTGCGTGACCTCCGCAGCAGCGAGATCACCTCGCGCAGGGTGGCTGAGGCCGCGGCGGCCGGAGATGTCATCGCAATAGAAGCCCTCGACCAGACAGCACGCATGATAGCCCTCGGCATCGCCAACGCCGTTATCTTCTCAAGCCCCGAGACAATATTCCTCTTCGGCGGACTCGCACAGGCAGGAGATGCCATCTTTGAACCGGTGCGGAAGTATGCAGATGAGCTGGTCCAACCAATATTCCGGGGGACTTTTTCCGTGATGCCATCAGGACTGCCGGAAGCGCGCGCAGCCATACTGGGGGCATCGGCCCTGATCTGGAAAGATGCTGAATGAAATTGAAACTGGCGCGTCGTAATTACATACAGGTTTTGCTTGTTTTTTAGTTTTGTAATACATAAAACCAGACTGATGCAAACAATAGAGGTCAGGAGACTGAAGACTGAAAACGATATCCCGCCGATGCCAGAGGTGTCAGCCAGGCTTGATGAGCTGGGTGAAGGCCATCGCATTGAGACGGTCAACTGGGACACTTTTCCGTACAGGCCGGAGGTCAGGTTCAATATTGCATACGGAGAGAGAGAGATCTATATCAAGTACTATGTCAGCGAGGCGCATGTAAAGGCGGAGAAGAGCCGGACCAACGAGATGGTCTGCGAGGACTCCTGCGTCGAGTTCTTCGTATCGCCCTCTGACGACGGCATCTACTACAATTTTGAGTTTAACCCTATTGGCACCGCGCTGATGGGCTCCGGCCACGGTCGTCATGACAGCGCCAGGGCCGAAGCTTCAATAGTTGATGGAATACGCCGCCTCACCACCATGGGCGACCGTCCCTTTGAAGAGATAAGCGGCGATATAAAGTGGTCGCTGACGGTGGCTATACCGCTTAAAACCTTCTTTCACCACGGGGTTGAGAACCTTGCCGGGAAAAGCTTCAGGGCCAATTTCTACAAGTGCGGAGACAAGCTGAGCAACCCGCACTTTGTGACATGGAACCCCGTCGGCACAGAAAAACCCGACTATCACCGTCCCGAATATTTTGGGGTACTGAAATTCATTTAAATGAGTTACGAACAAGGAAATGATTTACGAACAAGGAAAGATGATTTAGGATTTTGAAGTTGTAATGGAGACGAGATTTCCGGACACTTCAAAAATCAAAAATCGTTAATCGATATTCTTAAATCAAATTAGTACATAAAGAAAAACATATGATTAAAGGCAATGCGGTTATCGGGCAATCCGGCGGTCCGACATCAGTTATAAACTCAAGCCTCGCGGGAGTGATCACCGCCGCCAGGGCCTCGGGCATAATTTCGGACATCTACGGAATGAATTATGGCATAGAGGGGTTCATGAACGAGTGGCTCTTCAACCTCGGGGCACAGCCTGAAGAGATCATCCGGGGCCTCCGCCGCACCCCTTCATCAGCCCTGGGCTCATCACGGCACAAGCTGAAGGAGGAGGACTTTCCCCGGATACTTTCGATACTTGAAAAATATGATATCAGGTATTTCTTCCTGATAGGGGGGAATGACACGATGGATACCATCCACAGGGTTGAGGCATACTGCCGGGAAAAAGGCTATGAACTGACCGGGATCGGCATCCCCAAGACCGTTGACAATGACCTGTTCGGCACGGACCACACTCCCGGTTTCGCGTCGGCGGCCTGGTCGAACATTCTGAACGTGATGCAGTCCGGGATGCTCGCCCGTGACATGAAGAAGGTAGATCAGTTCGTGATATACCAGACCATCGGGCGCGATGCCGGATGGCTCGCTGCGGCAACTTCCGTCGCCAGGCGTGATGAGGATGACGCACCCCACCTGATTTACACTCCCGAGCATCATTTCGTGAAGGAGCAGTTTCTTGCAGATGTTGATAACTGTATCAGGAGATACGGATGGGTGTCGGTTGTCTGCGGCGAAGGGATAAAGTATGCCGACGGCACCCCGGTGAGCGCATCGATGGTGAAAGACAAATTCAGCAACACCGAGTTCGGTGCCATGGGAGGAGCAAGCGTGGCGGTAAGCCTTCACCGGATGATCACCTCGGAGTTTGGACTCAGGGGCGAGTTCCAGATAACGGAGTCGCTGATAATGAGCGATTATGCCAGGGCCCTGCCCCTTGACCTCGAAGAGGCATACAACTGCGGCATAGAAGCAGTGAGGCTGGCAGAAAGAGGAGAGTCGGGATTAATGGTGAGCATAGTCCGAAGCTCCGATGATCCTTATGAAATTACATTCGGGAAGGTGCCTCTTGGCGAGGTCGCTGTAGCCGCCAGGCCCATGCCGGGCGAATACTTCAACTCCGCAGGCAACTTTGTCTCTGATGCTTTTATGAAGTATATGAAGCCACTGACAGGAGAAATCCCCGATTTTGTGAGACTAAAAAAAATAATGGTATTAAAGTAAAATGAAACTTATATGAGCAGAATCTCACAAAAGATAATGATTGCTTTGTCTCATGTAAGTTCCATTAGACCAATGAAATAAAAACTAATTAATCGAACGAAACTTTATGGCAACTGAATTTAACAAGGTAGCTCTCTCCATCAACGCTCATCCGGATGATGCCGAAGCCTGGAACGCGGGTGTGCTTAAGCTGTTGCATGACAAGGGATACCGCATTGTGATTGCCACCATGACCGGTGGCGATCTGGGCGGATGTGACATGACCATGGAGGAGACGGCACGGGTACGCTTCGAAGAGGCCAGAGCCGCCGCCGCCGTCCTTGATGCAGAATATTACACAATGGGAGGCATTGACGGCTCCCTCTATGATACTGCGGAACTGAGGCTGAAGACCATCTCGCTCATGCGTAAGGTGAGGGCCGGCATTGTCTTTACACACCTGCCCAACGACTATCACCCTGACCACCGAGCTACTGCCGCCATCGTCGAGGCTGCGGCGATGGTCGCTTCACTTGACCCTGTGCCGGTGCCGGAGAAACCTCTTGAGGTAACACCACTTCTCTATCACACCTCGCCCCTGTCGCTCAGTGACCCGCTGGGTTCACAAATAATACCGCCACACTTCTTCGTTGATATCACCAGCACGGTGAATACGAAGATAGAGATGCTGGGCAAGCATGTTTCACAGCTCGAACTGATGAAGCACATGCACAAGATTGACGATTTCTTCGGTTATATACTGGAGGGAAATAAAAACTACGGCAGGATGGCCGGGGTGGAGTATGCTGAAGTATACTGGCAGCATCTCGGGGGCGGATTCCAGAAAGACCCGCAGATACAGCGCGACCTGAATGAATTCATTGTTAAACAATAAGATACGACTGATATGAATCTGAATGAAAAGAAGTACAGCAAGTTCGCCCTTGTGCGCGAGATGATGGAGACCCCGGGAATAATAAGGTCATTCAGGCCTGAGGCTTCCGTACCCTTCCTCTGGGCCTTCAAAAAGAAGAAAGGGTTGTTTCTTACCGGGGAGGGAAGCAGCAGGCTTTTTCCCGCAAAGAGGGCCATCTTCTCGTCACTGAAGAAGGATTTCCTGCTTCCAGTGATGACGGAGGGCTGTACCCAGGCACTCGATTACAATTTAAGCGATTTCGTGGTGTTTGCCGCATCCAACTCGGGTCAGACGAAGGAGGTTATCCGCCTTGTCAACGCCCTGAAAAAGAAGAAGCATGATGCCATCTTCGGCCTGACAGCAAATAAGAACACAAAACTGGAAGAGTTTGCTGATGCCGCCCACGTTCTGAGCTGCGGCAAGGAGAATGCTGTCGCCGCTACCAAGTCGGTGGTGGAGCAGGCCCTGTTCTATGATTCACTTATGCGTAACCTGAGGGGAGAGAAGATGACGGGACTGAAGAAAGCAGCTGACCAGGCAGAGGAGGTGCTCACGGCAAAGATCGACAAGAAGATAATTGACATGGTTCGCAATGCCGGCATGATATACTTTGCCGGGCGTGACAACGGCGTCGCCGCGGAGCTGGCACTGAAAACCAATGAGATAACCCGCAAGAAGTCGGCTTTCCTTGAAGGTACCTTCGCCCTCCATGGCATAGAGGAGGTGATGAATAAGAATGAGGTTCTGATATGGGTTGATCCTTTCGAACATGACCACGACAAGTTCATGGAGTGCATCGTAAAGGGTGCGGAGGTCAATGTCATCGCGATAGCTAAAAAGAAGACCATATTCCCGACAATCGTAATTCCTGACGGCGGACAGTACGCTGAATACCTGCAGCTTGCCGCAGGGTGGAATATACTGGTTGAGACAGGTATCGCCCTTAAGATCGATCTTGACCATCCCAGGAGGGCCAGGAAGGTGGGGAATGAATATGTTCCCGCTTAGGAGCCGATGAATCATCTTTCACGGAAGACTTTTTTCTGCGGTGTGATCTAAAATGTATATTTACGTTTAGTTTAACTCAATTCTTACTATGAATAAGGAAAAGGTAGTCGTCGGTATTGACATAGGAGGAACAAATACCGTCTTCGGATTTGTTGACAGGTCAGGCACGATACTGGCAGAGGATCATATCATCACCACTCACCATGATGAGCCGGAGGTGTTTGTTGCCGCACTCTATGAGAAGATGATGATCACCGTTCCAAGGATCGGCATGGAGGTTGAGATTCTTGGATTTGGCATCGGCGCACCCATGGGCAACATCAATAAGGGTACGATAGAGTACCCGGCTGATCTTCCGTGGAAGGGGATAATACCGCTGGCTGAGATCTTTGCAAAGCACACGTCGCTTCCCGTCATTGTCACCAATGACGCTAACGCTGCAGCCGTGGGAGAGATGATCTACGGGGGCGCCAAAGAGATGAAGAACTTTGTTGTGATCACCCTGGGTACCGGCCTTGGCAGCGGGTTTGTCGTTGATGGTAAGCTTGTCTACGGCCATGACGGTTTTGCCGGCGAGATAGGTCATACCTCCATCAGGCCGGGTATGTCAAACCGCGACTGCGGATGCGGGCGCAAGGGGTGTCTTGAGACCTATGTCTCAGCCACCGGACTGAAACGTACCGTGCTGAAGATAATGGCCGACAGGCTTGATGACAGCGAGCTGCGACGCTTCAGCTTCGAGGAGCTCGACTCCAGAATGATATACGATGCGGCTCGTCGCGGTGACGCTATCGCCCTTGACGCATTTGAACATACGGGAGCCATGCTGGGATTCAAGCTGGCCGACGTGGTGGCAACCACCAACCCGGAGGCGATATTCCTCTTCGGCGGTCTGGCACTGGCAAAGGAGCTTATTTTTGAGCCGGCAAAGGAGCACATGGAAAAAAACCTGCTCCATATCTATCGTGACAAGGTGAAGCTCCTCCCTTCCGAGCTGAGCACACAGAACGCTGCCGTGCTGGGTGCAAGCTCACTGGTATGGTCAGGGATGGTCCAGGATCAGTAATATCAACAGTCAATGAGCAACTACAATTTTCCGGAGATGATGAATTATATCATAGGGGCCCTCTTCGCGGTGATTGTGTTCTCAATAGCTTATGCCTATCTTAAACCGCATAAACTGCATCACACAAGGCCTCTCTCGACCCTTGCCCTGAAAGGCAGCTACCTCATCTACCTCATTGTGATGCTGGTAGTAATCTATTTCGCCAGCCTGCGGGGAGGCGGGGTGAGCCAGGTGTTCGACGGGGCGGAATTCTTTATATTCCTGGTGGTCCTGTTTGTCCCGACAGCAGCCATCTTTTCACGGAAGATCACACGCTTCAGTGACAGGAGAGTGCGCTATAACCTTATTTTTACTGCTGTCAATATCATCATGGCCCTGACGGTACTCTTGCTTTACAGGCTTTAGCCGCTCCGTCACATTCCAAATAGATTATATTTGATCTGTAAAACCGAAAAAACTCCAAAATCATGATCACCGAAAGATTTATCACTTATGTAGAGGAGAGCATCCGAAAAAACTGGGATATCGAGGCGCTTTCCAATTACCGTGAAAAGGGTTATACCTACAAGCAGATTGCTGAAATAATGGCAAAGCAGCATATTGCCTTCAGGGAATCCGGCATCAGCGAGGGTGACAAAATCGCCCTGCTGGGCAGGAACTCTGCCAGCTGGTGCGCCATGTACCTTGCCGTGGTTACCTACGGCGCAGTCATTGTTCCCATACTGCCTGACTTCAAGCCGGATGACCTGCACAACATCATCAACCACTCCGACTCAAAGATGCTTTTCATTGATGACAAAATCTGGGAGACGCTTGACGCGGAGAAGATCAGGGAGATCAAAAGCGTCATCAGCCTTGACACCTTTGAAATGATCATGAGTCGTTCAGAGAATTTCTCTGAGATCTGCAAAAACCTTGACGACCGTTTCCTCAAAACCTTCCCGGAGTTTGGTCCGGCTGACATCAAATTCTCCGGAGTTGACAATGAGCAGCTTGCCGTTCTCAGTTACACTTCCGGCACAACCGGTTTCTCAAAGGGTGTGATGGTTCCCCACAGGAGCCTGGCAGCAAACATCAGGTATGCACAGAATAACATGCCCCTGGAGCCGGGTGACCCCGTCGTCTCTTTCCTCCCGCTGGCACATACATACGGATGTGCTTTTGAGTTTCTCTTCCCCTTCACCTACGGGTGTCATATAACAATACTCACCAAGACTCCCTCACCGCAGATTCTCCTGCAGGCCTTTCAGGAGATAAGGCCCAGGCTGATCCTGTCTGTTCCGCTTGTGATAGAGAAGGTGTACAAGAAGAAAATGGTTCCTGCCATCTCCAAGCCTGCAATGAAGGTACTGCTGAAGGTGCCGGGGATCAATAAGATTCTTTTCAAAAAAATCCGTGAGAAGCTCGAGACCAGCTTCGGCGGCCGCTTCAAGGAGCTGGTCATCGGAGGAGCAGCTTTCAATGCCGACGCAGAGAAGTTCTTCAAGAAGATCGGGCTGCGCTTCTCTATAGGATACGGCATGACCGAATGCGGTCCGCTGATCAGCTACGACGGGTGGAAGACAGCCAGGATAGCCTCCTGCGGAAAAGCTGTTGATACCCTCGAGGTAAAGATAGACTCACCTGACCCGGAAAATGTAGTCGGGGAGATCATTCTCCGTGGCGACAATGTCATGCTTGGTTACTACAAGAATGAGAAAGCCACGAAAGATGTGATTGACGAGGACGGCTGGATGCATACGGGAGACCTGGGCGTCATCGACAAAGACGGATATATTTATATCAAGGGAAGAAGCAAGGATATGCTCCTGGGCGCCTCGGGCAAGAACATCTATCCGGAAGAGATAGAATCCCTGATAAATAACTATAAGTTTGTCACCGAGGCCATCGTCATCTCTGAGGATGATAAGCTTATTGGCCTGGTATACCCTGATTATGAGGCTCTAAGGAATGCGGACATCGGCGAGGATGGGCTTGCTGCGGCCCTTGATGATATCCGGAAGGATGTGAACAACCGCCTGCCTGATTACATGGCAGTGACCAAATTCAGGGTCCATCCTGAGGAGTTTGCCAAGACACCCAAGAGGAGCATCAAGCGCTACCTTTATATGAAGAAGTAGTGAGGAATGAACCGAAGAGGCCCGTCATGGGCCTCTCTGTTATTATAAGAGAGTGAAGAAGTATTACAGCATAGTTGCCGTTTAATACAAGAGAGTGAAGAAGTATTATAGCATAGTTGCCGTTTAATACAAGAGAGTGAAGAAGTATTGTATAATTGTTGCCGGTGGCAGCGGACAGAGAATGAAATCGGCCATCCCCAAGCAGTTCCTCCTGCTTGACGGGAAGCCGCTGCTGATGCATACCGTTGAACGGTTTCACTCTTTTGACAGTTCCATTGAACTGATCGTTGTGCTTCCTCCTGAACATCATTCACTGTGGGACAGCCTGGTGGAGGAGTATTCTTTCGCCGTGCGTCACACTGTGGCTGCGGGCGGAGAGGAGAGGTTCCACTCCGTAAAGTCCGGGCTGGAGGCAGTCAGGGCGAACTCACAGGAGGCGGAGCATTACAAATCTGTGGCGCCGGATGCCGGGCTTGATGTGGGCTCGGATGCCGGTCAGGATAATGAGCCGGGAGATTCACTGGTGGCAATACATGACGGCGTCAGGCCGCTGGTGAGCCATGACACCATCTGGCGATGCTATGCCGATGCTGAAGAGTTTGGTTCGGCCGTGCCGTTCATAGAACCTGCTGACTCGGTGAGGGTCCTGTACGGTGATGACAGCAGGCCGGTTGCCAGGCATGAGGTGAGGCTGATACAGACCCCCCAGGTCTTTCGCGGCAGCCTGATAATGAAGGCGTATGACCGCGACTTCGATCCTGCCTTCACTGATGATGCCACCGTGGCAGAGGCCTCCGGGGTAAAGATACACCTTACACACGGCAACAGGGAGAATATAAAGATAACTACGCCCGAGGACCTGGCCGTGGCTCACGTGCTGGCCAGGATGCTCAGGCAATGAACCGCTGAAGATGATGGAACAGGAGAGCATTATCGGTTATAAAAAACTGGAGGTGAAGAGGGTCAGGAAAGCTGATGAAGAGATAGTCGCTCTGCTTAAAGCTACTGTCCTTGGCTCAGAGGGAGGGATGCGCTACTCCATGCAGAACACTGAGGAGCGGGTAAGATCTTATGGCGATGGTCTCTCGTTCATGGCTCTCTACAAGAAGAGCAGCCTGATGGGCGTCATAGGCGCGTGCCGGAGGGCAACCCTGAACAGGGACGTAAGACTGGATTCGACCTACCTGCGTTATCTTGCCATACAGAGCGCATTTCAGACAGAAAAGGCTCCGGAGCACAGGAAAGAGAGACTGTCGCAGACCGCTGACAGCTTCAAGCAGCAGATACTCTCAGTCATCAGGGATCCGCAGCATGTCACAGGCGAGGATAATGGCAGCACGGCCTCTCATGTGATGTATGCATATGTTGAGAGCAGCAACGAGCGCTCAAGGAACATGGTTAACCAGGCTGGGTACGAGTACATACGTTCATTCCTGACCGTGGCCTTCAGCAGGTTCAGCCCGAAGCCGGATCAATCCGTCACAAGACTGAAGCCGGACGAAGAGCCTGCCATGGCTCAACTCCTTAAAGAACAGTACCGTGACTATTGCTTCTATACCGATGAGTTTTCGTTTTATGATCACAGGTATTATGTGCTCAGGCGCAACGGGGAGATTGTCGCCGGAGCGGGAGCCATACCGGCACAGTACAAAGTGGTGAATGTACCCGGAATATGGGGCTGGCTGATGATGAAGGTGCTGCCACATACCCCCTGGTTCAGGAGGCTCTTCAGACCACAGGAGTTCAGGTATGTGATACTTAATGCAATATATTGCCGCAAGGGCAGCGAAGATCTTCTTCCGGACCTGTTCGAAGCTGTGTGCGCCGGGGAAGGCTATAATACCGCGCTCACATGGCTCGATGATCACTCTGAATTATATGAGACTCTCCGCACTAACAGGAGGATGGGAGCGCTGAACAGGATGCTGAACGCAAAACCGGGACTGGTATATGCTCTTTTTACCGGGCTCTCTGCCGCGGAGACAGAGAAATTTTATGACTCCCCGGCTTACATTTCAGGATTCGACTTTTCATAACCTCTTACATAAAATTAGTATGAAAGTAGTGGAAACAATCACCCGCCGCAGATCTCTTGCCGGCATACTGCTTTGCTGCATGATGGTGTCGGCTGCCGGCCAGAAAAAGGGTTCTGCCCCGGTTGATGATGCCAGCCGCATGGAGTGGTTTGCTGATGCAAAGCTGGGCATCTTCATTCACTGGGGCATATATGCCGTAAACGGGATAGACGAGTCGTGGTCGTTTTATAATGAACTGGTCGGCTATGACGATTACATGAAGCAGCTTCAGGGCTTCACCGCGTCAGAGTATGACCCTGAGGCATGGGTCAGACTGATAAAGGAGAGTGGCGCACGCTATGCCGTGCTCACATCAAAGCATCATGACGGGGTGGCACTTTGGGATACCCGGCTGAGCAGGCTCAATGCCGTTGACACAACACCTGCAGGGCGTGACCTGGTGAAACCGTTCGTGAAGGCGCTGCGCAAGTCAGGACTGAAGGTGGGGCTTTATTATTCGCTGCTCGACTGGTCTCATCCTGACTACCCCAACATGACCAAAAGTATTAAGAGATATACGGCAGACTCGGTGCGATGGGAGAGGTTCGTGAAGTTCAACCACGGCCAGATAGCGGAGCTTCGCAGCGAGTTTAACCCTGACCTCTGGTGGTTTGACGGCGACTGGGAGCAGAACGCCGCGATGTGGAGGGCGCCGGAGATCCGCGAAATGCTGCTTGATAATAATCCTGCAGCTATTATCAATTCGAGGCTGGCAGGCTACGGTGATTATGCCACGCCGGAACAGGGGCTGCCCTCATCGAGGCCGCAGGCCGGACCCTGGGAGCTCTGCATGACCATCAATGACTCATGGGGCTACCAGGGCAACGACCGCAATTACAAAAGCCCGTCACAGGTGATACGCATCTTTGCCGAGTGCATCGGTATGGGCGGCAACCTGCTGCTTGACATAGGCCCGAAAGCCGACGGCACCATACCTGCGGAACAACAAGAGGTGCTGAAGGAACTCGGACGGTGGACATCGAAACATAACCAGGCCATCTACGGAACTGTGGCAGGACTGCCCGAAGGCTGTTTTGCGGGCCCTTCAACCATGAGCCGTGACAGCTCCACCGTTTACCTCTTTTTTGCCGGTGACGGAGGAGGGGAACTGATGCTCGAGGGAGTGAAGAACAGGATAAACAAGGCTTTTGTCGTTGGAAACGGAACCACCCTCGAGGCTAAGGAATACCTCAGGCCATGGTGGAGCAGCCACGCCGGGGTATACTTCATAAAAGTGCCAGATGAGGTGCTTGACGAAAAGATGACGGTCATTGGCCTCTCTCTTGACGGGAAACTGAAGATTGAATAATCTCCGGTCCCTAATGGCAAACGATGAAAAAGGAATATATCCACCGTTCGCGAAGTAAATACTCCGGGCGGAACGGGCTATGCTTCCAGGACAAAAATTTCAACTCAGAAAAATCCATTTCGATATGAAAAGATACTTTTTGATATTCATGATCCTTGGCGTTATGACCCCGCTGGCGGCGCAGGATCACGAGGAGCGATATGTTCCGGAGACAGACCCCCTGGTTCTGCAGAAGCTGGAGCAGTGGCAGGATCTGAAATTCGGGCTGCTGATGCACTGGGGCCCATACAGCCAGTGGGGCATAGTCGAATCATGGTCGATCTGCGCCGAGGACGAGGACTGGTGCCGGAGGAAAAATCCTGACTATACGGAGTACAAGAAGCAGTATGAAGCCCTGAAACTGAGCTTCAACCCCGTCGGATTCAATCCTGAAAAATGGGCCGCCGCCGCAAAGAACGCGGGCATGAAGTATGTCGTCTTCACAACCAAGCACCACGATGGCTTTTCGATGTTTGACACGAAGCTGACCGATTATAAAATAACCGACCCGGCATGCCCCTTCAGCGTTAATCCGCGTGCAGATGTGACGAAAGAGATCTTTGGAGCTTTCAGGGATCAGGGTTTCTGGACGGGGGCATATTTTTCCAAGCCCGACTGGCACAATGAGAACTACTGGTGGCCCAACTTCGCCACTCCTGACCGTAATGTGAATTACAATATCAAAAAATATCCCGAACGGTGGGAGAAGTTCGTGGAGTTCACTCATGGCCAGATCATGGAGCTCGTCGGTGGCGATTACGGCAAGGTTGACATCCTCTGGCTTGACGGCGGATGGGTCAGGAAGATGACCGGAGAGGAGGAGCAGGAATACCTTCTGGCCCCCGACCGCAGGTTTGTCCGCACACAGAACCAGGATATAAGGATGGATGAGCTGGTGACCAAAGTGAGGGAGAAGCAGCCCGGCATGCTGGTGGTTGACAGGGCTGTCTACGGAAAGAACCAGAATTATCTCACTCCGGAAAACAGGGTGCCGTCTGAGGCGCTGCCGTACCCGTGGGAGTCGTGCATAATAGCCGGCGGCGGTTGGGCCTGGGTACCTGATCCGAAGTTCATGTCGGGACGTGAGGCCGTTCATCTGCTGGTTGATATTGTGGTCAAGGGCGGGAACCTGCTGCTGAACATAGGCCCGGCACCTGACGGAACATGGCCTGAGGAAGCATACAGCCTGCTTGATGATATGGGCCGGTGGATGAAGGTCAACAGCGAAGCCATATACGGCACCAGGGCCATGGCACCTTACAAGGATGGAAAGGTGTGCATCAACAGCAAGGGTGATAACCTGATGTATCTTTTTTATATGGCTGACGAGGGAGAAAAGATGCCCTCTGCCATCACGATGAGCGGACTGACGCTTCCGGCAGGTGCCAGGGTGTCAGTGCTGGGGACGGGTGCCTCGTGCAGATGGCAGAACGGCAGTGACTCATTTACCGTGACAGTGCCGCAACAGGTGAGACGAGACCCGCCCTCGGACCATGTCTGGGTGATGAAGATCGAAAAATAACAGGGACCGTATAAAAACGCGCCACACAGACCGTAATTTGATGCATTTGCATCATTGATCTGTGTGGCCTGACAGGGAAATGGGGGGAAGAACCACCTGTCAATAATCTATGAAAACCCTTTTTACCCTAAGTAAAAAATCTTCTGACGTAAATCTTGCATAAATAAACTGCAAGGCAAAGGAATTCTTCTTCAATTGTATGAAAGGGTGCTTCTAATGTACGGAACGGCCTTTTGGCATTTCAGGGCACGAAACTGCTTATATTTAGTTTTCAGAAAAACGGGTTTTCATATGATCCATTAGCAGCTTCACCTTATCGCGGGAGATCTCACAGCGGTATTCCCTGTTCTCCCTGATGAACACGCACTGCATCTGCTTCATGTCAATGCGTGCAAGATAAGCGGTGTTGATAATACATGAGCGGCCTGTCCTGAAGAACTGCTTCCCGAGGTGCATCTCTACGGTGCCAAGAAGGGAGGTAACCGTTTCTACTCTTCCGGAGATGAAATTGAAATTGGAATAGTTTCCATCGGCCGTGATGAAAACCACATCGGCAGGGTCAATGAAAGTCACTCCGGTAACGCCTCTGAAAATTAGTATCCTCTCGTTGCCGTACATGGTCCCTGAACGCTCGGCGGCTCCTTTATTGCCGTTCTGCCGGTACCGCTGCAGGGTCTCAAGAAGGCGGTCGGGGTCAATGGGCTTGAGCAGGTAATCGAAAGCCGCATAGTCAAATGCCTTTACCGCAAACTCGTCGTGAGCGGTTGTAAAGACCACATGCGGGTTCACGGTGTTCAGCCTTCGCAGTTCATTAAGGATATCAAACCCCGACATCCCGGGCATCTGGATATCAAGGAAAAGTATCTCCGGCTCAAAACGGTTGATGAGGTCAACAGCCTCGTGAGGGTCATTTGTTGATGCTTCAACAGTTGCAAGGCCGGTGGTCTCAATCAGTCCTGACAGGAGGTCAAGCGCCTCCGGTTCGTCTTCGACTATTATTGTCCTGATTTTCTGGTCATTCATACAGAGCTTTTTTTAGTCACCTTCATATCATTGTCTGTCTGAGGGGAAATCAAATGAATACTTACGTGGCAGGAAGACCTTCACCTCTGTTCCGGATGCTTTGCCATCAGTGTACAGATCCTTAATAGTAAAGGTGATTTTATCGCGGTTCGCCCTGTTCATTGTCTCGATAATGCTCTCAATGTTTTTAAGTCCTGTCCCGGCGCCACCGGTACGAAGCTCAGAGGCGGCAGCTCTTCCTATCCCGTTGTCACGCACTGTGAGTTCTATGCCATCAGCCATGCTCACTACAATGATATCCATTATGCCCTGACCCTTCTTGTTCTCGAGCCCGTGCTTCACGGCGTTTTCAGCGAACGACTGGATGCTCATCTTGGGTACAGGTGTCTTCATATCAACACCTTCCGCGACTGTAATGGAGTATTCAAATCTGCTGCCGAAACGGAGCTTCTGCAGCTCACAGTAACGAGTCACAAACTCCAGCTCCTGCTCCAGGGGCTTGAGCAGGGCATTGCTGTCAGAGATGATCGAGCGGAGCAGATTTGAAAGCTTGATGAAATAGTTGTAAGCCTTCTCCTTTTCGCCTTTCATTATCAGAGAACCTACTGATGTGACGGCATTGAAGGTGAAGTGAGGGTCGAACTGTTTTATCACCGAGTTCAGCTGCAGCCGGTAGCTCTCAGCCTGCTGCCGGGCTGCCTCAACCCTTTGTTCAAGGACACTTTTCCGGATCTGTAAAGAGAGGAATACAATCAGCGTCAGTACCAGCAGTGCCAGCATAATACGGGCAGCAAGCGACTGTAAGAAAGTGGGAACCACATTTATTTCAAGCCTGTCGGGCTCCTCGGAGACAACGCCGTCGGCATTGAAGGCACTGACTTCAAATATGTAGTTACCCGGGGGAATATCAGCAAACATCACCGACCTTTCCTTTGTTCTGCCTGACCAGTTGTCGTCCAGGCCTTTCATCCGGTATACGTATGTCACATCGTCAGGATTCCTGGTGGAGATACCGGTATAGCTTATCCTGATACTGTTTTGCCTTCCCCTTATATTAAAGCTGCTGATCTTTTCATAAAAAAGAGAGCTGTCAATGGCGGTGACCCATCCTGACGTGTCTCCGGGAACCTCCACGAGCGTGATGTGGCTCATTGGCGGGTGGTTGTTTTTCACAATCTTACCCGGATCGATACTTATCAGCTTATCTGATGTCAGGATCCACCAGTTGCCGTCAGCGTCCCTGACGATTCCGTTGTCCTGGCAGTCGTTGCCCGTGAAACCCCTGCTGCGGCCGATGATTGAATAGTAATCGGGCTGCCCGGAATAGTATTTTTCAAGGTCGATGATACAGATGTCCGACATCCGGCCTGCGAGGAGTCTCCTGTCCCCAATGTCGCGTATGACGTTTGCGGGAAGATTTATTTCATCAGGCAGCACCTCGTTGAATACAGGTTCGTCAGGGTCGCATATGAAAATCCCGTCGGAGCCTGCGCTCCATATGTTACCCCTGTAATCGCATACCACCCCCCAAACCATCTCTGCCGGGGCCGGGGCAGAGCGGAAAGGCACGAAATTTACGCCGTCGAAGAAGACAACCCCGTAATGTCCGGCGATCCAGTAATTGCCGTCATGATCACGTGCAATGCCTTCGGCGATTCCGTAGTCAGGCCACGACATCTGGGGATAGCTTTTGACCCTCGTGCCCTCAATGATATGAAGGCCCTGATCCGAACCGATGAGGATCTTGCCGTCGACCGGATCCTCGTAGATGATGCATATCTGTTGCTCACCCGGCGGCAGTTCAAGCTTTCTGAACCTCTTTCCGTCCCAGATGAGGACTCCATAACCGGTTGAGAACCACACCTCACCGTTTGAGAGGGTTGCGCTGCCACGGTAGAAGGGCGGAGGCTGATCATAGAGCCTGAGGTAATCATCCCTCCTGATAAATTGTTTTCCGTCAAAATACTTCAGCTCACCGTTGATAGATCCCGTCCAGAGGCCTCCTGAAGGGTCAGCCGCCAGCGACCAGGTGTTTATGGGAAGGCCGTTATTCCTGTCATACTCGATAAACGCGTCTGATATCAGTCTGAAGATACGGCTCTCTGTTCCAAGCCATGTGGTGCCCTCCCTGTCGGTCAGGGAAAGGACCAGAGACCCTATCTCATTGATAAAAGGCTCCGCCTCTCGTTTATACTCCTTAATCTCATTGACCAGCCGGAGTCCGTCATCAGTAAGTATCACGTCTGTGGCCGGTCCCTCGTCTATAAGTTTCAGAACTCCGTAACGGTATGAATAGACCTCAAAGTTTGAGTTAACCATGTAAAGAGTTGAGTCTTTATTGTCAAAGACAGAAGGTGAGAAGGACTGATCCTTTAATTTTGGGTGAGAGGTGGTCAGATCATAGTATCTCCCCCTTTTAAAGAGGATGACTTTATTGCGCCTGGCGTCGGTAGCGCCTGACAGCAACCAGGTAGCTGTGTCGCCAACACTGCAGCCCATGCCTATGTTTTTGAGTCCAAGTGAATCAGGTATAGGGTAGCTTTTAAAGTTTTTACCGGTGAATCTGGCAAGACCATTGGCGGTTATGGCCCATATGGTGCCATCGCGGTCTTCAACCACGCGCGACACTAAATTTGAAGGCAAACCGTCCTTGCGGAGGTATGGTATAAAGGTATGCCCGTCGAAGCGGGCCAGTCCGTTCCGTGTGGGGATCCACAGAAATCCCCGGCTGTCCTGGAAGACGGCCATCGACTCCGACTGCGGCATGCCGTCATCGATGGTATACTCACGGTAGGGGTAGGTCTGGGCGTGGGAAGCGAGGCTGAGGGCTGCAAGCAGGAGAGCAAGCAGGAGAGTATGCAGGAGCGCATACGTGGGGTCTGCGCCGGCACATGTCGCTGCATCCCTCATGGAACCGGCACCTGTTCCAGCACCTGTCCGAAGATCACCGGCGCCTGTCACTGGATTTGTCCCGGCACCTGCACATGTTCTGGTCCCTGTGACGAGACCTGCCCCGAGACCTGTCCCGGCACCTGCAACTGGCTGCAGATCACCGCCACCTCTCCGCACCGCACCGCGGTCTCTCTTTTGTTGCTTCATTATCAGCCTTATCACCTGTAAATATATCCAATCCGCGAGACTTTAGGAAACGTGATCATGCATAAGGCTGTTACCGGCAGGAGGCAATCGGCAATGGGCCCATGCTAAGAAATACGCGCGGGCGCGGCTCCTCTTTCTGCCTGCTCCTCTTTTAACAGATCAGAATACCATCACAAACGTGGCCCCGTTTTTCTGCCCTGAAATCACTTCAAGGCGCCCGTGATGGAGCATCATGACCTGCAAGGTAAATCTTCGCACGATTGAAGATTTATGGATTCAACTAATTATGTGTGAATTATGTAATTCCTTTCTGCTTTTGTGTAACGCTTTTCCGTTTTACCAGCCTTAATTTCGATCCGCGAAAACTTGTTGTTCAATAACGGTGCAATTACCGGAGCGGCATGGCAGAAAACGGAAGGTTATCAGGGCTCAAAAACGTTGGTGTTACATGGAATGTTTTTTACAGATTCAAGATGAAAAGGATTACAATATTGTTGATTTTATTCAACATTTCTCTAATTCAGTATGGTCAGATCATAGCAGATCACACGGTAGTAGATAAGTTTGATGCCATACCTCAGGAGTACATTGATAAGGTAAAGGCGATGTGGGTAGTCGTTGCCGGGGAGTCACATTCACAGGCGTATAGGACTGGTCTGCTTTTACTTGAATCGCTAGACTCCAGATATGCGGCAAGTGTTATCGAAGGGGGCACACCTGAGGGATATACGACTTCAAATTTAAGAGCCAGCAGGGCCACATGGGGAGATCTGGCAACACTGCATCTGGCTGGATATATAGCTACGGAGAAGAGGATTGGTGCACCAATTCAACTGCGCTTAAGCAGCACTAAAGCCGGGATAGCTATATTGTAATACTGACTAACCTATCGATTTCGTGCCATTGGATTTGGATGGTGTTGGGATCCGCATGGACGAGCAGTCCGAGTTCAGCAGCAGATCCTGTATACGGTGTTCAGCTGGTGGGGTACGATCTAACGGTGGAGCCTGCAGGGGAGCACGGCCATGGGGTCTGGATGCTGGTGATAATTCAGATGACTGGGAACTCGTGTAAGTCTGGATACATATTTAAATGCTACCCAAGAGTACATAGATTACTGTTCAGCCGAATAACTATATCCACCAAGGTATTTTTCACAACGGATCCGGTCGATAGGGCAGATATAGCGACCGCAGATGAGTGGCATGTACAGTGCGTATGGTTGAAGTATGGAACGAATTAAGGGACTATGTAAAGTCTGAATCAATACGAGGATATTGTTTGATTATGCTGATATTTTGTGTTATGATGATAATGGGGTCGCTAACTACAACTGATCATGGAATGGTCACACATATCCGGTAATAACGTCCGACAAATCTGGGAGGTAGCAGCGATAGGTCATATTGGATAGTGCTGGAGCGATACGATTGGCTAAGGCTATGTGGTGGATGCTGGCCAGAATGGCAGGATGGGATGGCGGGACGAGTATTCCACCAGGCACATGGCTGGGCGTAACCACTGACTGGAATAATGCTTCAAACTGGCCTTTGGAAATACCCTCTACTAACAACTGATGTTATTCATATCATTCATCAGCTTCCAATCAACCGTTTATTTTTGGTTCACCAACGGCCATTTGTAATAATTTGACTATAAATCCGGATGCATCACTTACCATAAATGCAGGCTCAGTCACTCACAGTAAATGGTAATTTATCCAATTCAGGTACGCTTACCATTGAATCTGAGTATTCAAATGAAGACCCTTCAGGATTAACTTTAAACGGGTCATTGATTGTAATCGGAACAAGTACTGGTGATGTAACCTATAACCGTTCTTTACGTCCTAAAGACACGCCGGAGACCGCCATTTCTTCTCTTCTCCGGTTGGTGGCCAGACAGTTGCGGGATTTACCTCAGCAAACAGCAGTGAAATTCATCAGTTGATTCTGTTTTTCAGATCATGGGAATGGAAAATGAATTAGAGTGACCATGGCCAATTGTTTCTGACCGGCAATTTTGTTACCGGCAAAGGCTATAATGTGACTCAGACAACCGGAAGTGATGGCTTGTTAACTTTCACCGGTTTGGTGTTAAATCCGCTACATTCACTGCTACTTCACCATATATAAGTGGGTATACTGCCAGAGCAACTCCCTATGATTATGGCTTGGATAATCCCAACCGATCTGGGCACCAGACAGAAGCTGGATAAATTATGGTGGCGGAGGATGGAATCTGATGGGAAATCCTTTTACGTCAGCTATGGACGCCGTCAACATTTATATAGTGCCAACTCAGGAAAATTTGATCCATACTACGAGGCATTGTATGTTTATGATGGCATTAATGAGTATACGAATATGCTGGCAGCATCCTTACCCGGATTTCCTGAATCCGGATCATCCGGAAGTGTTGTACAGGCAGGACAGGGATTTTTTGTAATTGCACTTTACGACAGAATAGTGTTCAATTTCAATTCAACAATGCAGGTACATAATACAGGATGTCACCCTGTTGAAATCGGCCGCAGTTGAGGAACCTTGGCCGGGATTGCAGTTGAAAGTCAAATATGGCAGCAATGAAAGCATCACTACAATTGTATATAACAATGAAATGACGGCCGGTCTTGATCCCGGCTACGATGTAGGACAATTCAGTGCCGGACCTGACGTTGAAATTTACACAGCTTTGGTATTAAAGGAAAATGACGTGAATTTCGCCCGTCAGGCATTGCCTGTAACCGATTGCGACAAAAACATTGTGCCAGTAGGGATTGATTCAGAAAAAGGCGGTGAGGTGACATTCTCAGCATATTCAGTTCCACTTGCTAATTATAATTTCTGGCTTGAGGACCGCAAGACGGGAATCTTCACGGATCTGACTTTCAATACATATACAGCAACCCTGCCGGCAAATACATTCGGTACAGGACGGTTTTTCATATATGCTTCAACAAATATGCCGACAGCTGTCAAAACACCACCGGAAGTCCCGGATATCCGAGTCTGGACATATAATGAAAAGGTGATCATCAAAGGTTTTGTCAGTGAAAAAGCCACTTGTGAAGTCTATGACCTGCAAGGACAAAAAGTTTTGATTAGCCGTCTTACCGACGGAGAGTTGAATATTGTTGACCTGGTATCAATCTCGCGGGGTGTCTTTCTGGTGAGAGTGGTAGATGGAATGAAGGTTTATACCAGGAAGATAGCATTGCTGTAATTTCCGGAAGTCAAGAACAGCAACTTGTTTGCAAATGGCATTATAATGAAAAAAGGCTTGCGTGATCGCAAACCTTCATTTTGTATGCTGTGGGGCGTACTGGAATCGAACCAGTGACCTCTTGCCTGTCAAGCAAGCGCTCTAAACCAACTGAGCTAACGTCCCAATTCAGTGCAAGTTTTATTTTATGACTCTTGCCTGTCATCCGCCAGTTGGCGGACTAAACCGACTGTGCCGGCGTCCCGGGCGGGGACAAAGATAAACAAATTTTGAATTTTTAAAATTACTCGATCATCACCGGAGTGCTGAACGAGAATAGAAACGATGATCCCTTGCCTGGCAGCGACTCCACCCATATGCGACCCTTCATCAGCTCGGTCAGACGCTTGCATATCGCCAGCCCCAGCCCGGCACCCTGCACCTTCGGCACATCCTCATTCCAGTACTGCACGAACGGCAGGAAGATCTCTTTAAGCCTGTCAGGCTCGATGCCCTGACCCGTGTCGCTGACAAAATAAGTTATCGTGTGTCTGTTTTCCGATTTCGAGACTTTGTACCCGAATTTTATCTCACCCGCCTCGGTGAACTTGATGGCGTTGCTGATAAGGTTGCTAAAGATCTGGCTGAGCCGAAGCTCATCTATATACTGGTAAACGGCTTTTTTATTCCTTTCAACCACGGCGGTGATCTTCAGATGCTTCTTCCCTGCAGTTTCCAGGTCATAAGAGAGCGACGATGCCATGGAGGCGATGAAGCGGTTGATCTCGATGTTGGTGTACTTGATCTCCATGCTGTTGCTCTCGATGCGTGACATGTCAATCATGTCATTGATCAATCGCAGTAGCCGTTGCGAGTTGACCTCTATCAGACTGACCATCTCCGCCTTCTCCGCCTCGGTGGTGTTCATGGAGGTTAGGATATTAAGGAAGCCAAGCATGGCATTGAGCGGGGTGCGTATCTCATGGCTGAAGTTGGCCAGGAAAGTGGTCTTGAGCCTGTCGGACTCCTCTGCCTGGCGCCGGGCGGTGATCAGGTCATCCATGATTCTCTGCGTCTCGGTGATATCCTGGCAGGTCCCGTAACGGTACAGCATCCTGCCGTTCTCATCATACTTGACGTATGAGTTGACGGTGATGGCCTTTACATTTCCCTTTGGGGTGATGATCCTGTAGGTGATGGAGTAGGACTCCTTCTTCTTCTCCATGGCCTCCTCTATGGCCGAGATAAGATATGACCTGTCCTCGGGGTGAGCGTATGATATGTTGTCCTGGTAGGTGAAGGAGAGACTTGATACTTCGTCGTTGAATATCCTCGAAATCTCTTCAGACCCGATGTACATATTCGTCTCCGGACGGTACTCCCACCAGCCGAAACGACCGATGCGCTGCGCCTCCCTGATGCGCTCCTCGTTCAGCTCGAGCGCACGGCGGATACGGTACTCCTCTGTGACATCGTTGACGAGGCTCACCTGGAACCGGTCTGAGAAACGGGTCTGGACCTTAACTATGATGATCTTTCCATCCTTGCGGCGGGACGGTCTCACAAAAGAATTTTCGGCTTTTTCTCCTATGAGGCGCCTGCCCTCTTCAGGCTCAGTGGAAAGGTCGAGGGGCGTCATCTTCTGCAGCTCCTCCCTGGTGTAACCGAAGAGCTCGGCGGCAGCCTTGTTCACCTTGATGAACCTGTTGGTGCGGTTGTCGATGAGCATTATGGCATAGCCGGCCTGATCGAACACCTCCTTGTACCTGTTAAAGGGCATGCCTTCGAATAAACGTTGAAAGAAACCTCCCGGTAAAAGACTGATCACCTTCCTTAAAGTTGGATTGTTATGCCGTCGCAAAATTAATTTATTTTCCCGTTCTGCCTATTACAACGTGCCGATGCAGAAAAACTTGCGTGATACGGTAATTCCCTGGTCGTCGACGGCCGTAATAACATGTTCTCCCTCTCCCACCCGGATTTCGGTCTGGTGGACATATTTTGTCATGCCGATGTACCTGTTGTCGAGATGCCAGTATATCACCGCGTTCCTCCTGCGATGGGCTATCTCGGGGAGCATGGACATTAGTTCTCCCTGCAGGCTCCGGGGGATGAAGATACGCGCATCACGCGGAGGGTATATGAAATCCATCGAAGGCACCTTCATGTCATCGGTGCAGCCGGCCCTGAACGGAGGCAGTGTCTGGTACGAGGGGTTGCGCATGCGGTAGTAGTATTCCATTGCAGGGGGCAGGACGAACCACGAACGGCTGACCATGTCACCGGGGGAGGAGCACGAGGTGTTAACCCTGTACTTCGCAGTTGCATCAAGAGTTACTGCCGTGTGATAGGGACATGCGTCGCTGCGCAGCCCGGCTTCGGGTATCCACTCTTCACGCGTTTCGGTACAGTCAGGTCCGGCACGGAACCCGCTGGAGGCGCACACCTCCGTGAGAGTCATCCCCTCTTCAGGACGTGCGAACCACGTATGCGGGTCAGGCTGCAGCAGTCTTATTATGTCGAAAAGCAGGGGTGCTGCCGATGATATGCCTGACAGTCCCGGCCTCCCTTCGCCGTCTGCGTTACCAGCCCATACTGCCACAACGTACGAGGGTGTGGTACCTATGGCCCATGCATCGCGAAAGCCGAAGCTGGTGCCTGTCTTCCATGCCACCTCCGGCGCGCTCCCGAAGTACTGCCACCCTGTCTCCGTCTCCGGCCTGTTGACCCTGCGGAGAGCCTCGTAGGTCAGCCATATGGCTGGTGGGGTAAGAGACGGAGCAGTACCTGTTTGCTGGACGGGAGAAAGGGTCTTGCGGTCATGCGGTCTTGCAGTCCAGTGTTCTGGATGGCTGATGATTGATTTTTTACTATTGCCTATTGCCTGCTGCCTATTGCCTGATATGACTGCCGACTGCGGACTGAGGACTGCCGACTGGCTACTGCCTGAGAGTAACCTTGCCATCGATGCATATGCCCCTGCCAGCTCCTCCAGTGATGCCTCACCGCCGCCGAGGATGAGGGAGAGACCGTAATGCGAAGCAGGCTTGTTGAAGGTGGTGAATCCCATCGCCTTCAGCAGTACAAGGAACCGCTCCTCCTCGTACATCTGGAGCATGCGCACGGCAGGAATGTTCAGCGATCGTGCCAGTGCGTCACCGGCAGGCACGGCGCCGCTGTAGGTGAAGTCGGAGTTCTCGGGACGAAACCCCTGGAAGCGGGTGGGGATGTCGGCGATGAGGGCGTTGGGGAGCATCATACCCGAGGAGAGGAGCCCCGCGTAGAGGAACGGCTTCATGATGCTGCCCGTGCTTCGCGGGGCGGTAATCATATCGACGTCGCGGCCGTGCCTGCCGGTAGTGTCCGGCAGGGTGCTGTTGCCCGCATATGCCAGGACCTGACCAGACGCCACCTCCACGACCAGGGCGGCGGCGTTGTGAATCTGGTTACCCTCAAGCGCAGCCTGGTGTCGGTTGACAAGTGCCGTCACCTCGCGCTGCAGCGCTGGAACAACGGTGGTCCTGAACCGCCTTCCGGAACTCTCCATCCATAGCCGGCTGGTTAGATGCGGGGCCAGGGAGGGCATCGGCATTGCGGCTCCGGGTAAGGGCTCGCTCATGGCCAGCGAGCAGGTGAGGCTGTCAATATGACCCCTATCTGCCAGGGCCAACAGGAGCCTGTCTCTCTTGGACCTCAGCCTCTCTGAGTTGCGTCCGGGATAGATCAATGAGGGGGCGTTAGGGAGCACCGCCAGTGTCGCTGCCTCGGCCCAGGTCAGGTCATCGGTGCCACGACCGGTGTACCGCCAGGCAGCAGCCTCCAGTCCTACCGTGTTGCCTCCGAAAGGGGCGTTGGCGGCATAGAGGGTGAGGATGGCCTTCTTGGAGCGGAAGAGCTCGAGCTTCAGTGCGGAGAATATCTCTATGATTTTTCCCGCATAGGTCCTGTCAGGATTACCGCGCGCCAGTCGCGCCACCTGCATGGTGATGGTGCTGCCACCGCGGACCGTCTCCCCGGCTCTTATGTTGTCAGTGAGAGCTTTGAAAACGGCAACGGGATTGACCCCGGGGTGCCAGCGGAAAAACCGGTCCTCGTAGTTGATGAGGCATGTGACATATTTCTCCGGAAGGCTGTCGGGCGGAGGAAAGCGCCATTGGCCGTCGTCAGCCACCCTGGCGCCGAGGAGGGAGCCGTCGGCGGCCTCCACAACGGTCGACAGGGGTGTATTGAATGATGGCATCGGCGCCGCCAGGAGGCAGATTATAAAGAGGGCGGTGATGCCGAGGAGTATTTTCAGGAATGGTTTCACGGATACAATACTATATGCTTTACGAGCAATTAATAATGTTATGCGTTAATATACAATACTCTAACGTCTACGACGTAAGGTTTTTGTTTTTATGCTTTGTCTACAATCTACAATACTGTTAGCCCTACGGGCTATCATTGCAACACTACTGCATGCTGCCTGAAATGACTGCCGACTGAGGACTGCCGATTGCTGACTGAAGACCTATTGCCTATTGCCTATTTTTTGACCTCCACTGCAAATCCCGGACGCCGTGCGGTGACACCCTCATCATACATCGCCTCGCATACAACGGCAGGCATTGAATAGGTGCCACGGTACGAGGCGGTCAATATGATGTAGTACTTCCTGGTCTCTCCCGGCTTCAGGCTGAAATATGTATTTACCCTGTCATCACGGAAGTCGCGGTAGTCATAAGCGCTCTCCTTCAATGCCAGTCCTGCCTCAAAGAGCCGGGTGTTCTGTATCTCCCACCCCGAGGGCACCATCTGTGTCAGCGCCAGGTTATTTACCTGGCGGAAGGTGGTGCTGGTAACCGTCACAGCCATCATGAACCCCGTTCCCTGTGCCATCGAAGAGACATCGACAGGCTTCTGGTCCATATCCATGTATTCAACCTTCATCGTCAGGTTTTTCTCCGTCACGGTCATGTCGGTCGTCTCCGGCACACCCTGTTCGGTGAAGGTCACGAACAGCGGCTTGTCGCTCTCGTTCTCAATGAGGAGACTGTTCGTTGCTGCCGGGTCAAGGTTACGCATTATGGCACCTCCGTCAGAGCTGATCTTCTCCTTCTTCCCGTTGAAGTCGAAGGCTATTTTCAGCGGCTTGCTGTTATCGCCCTTCAGCTTCTTGCTGAAATTCATATAGGCGAAGAGCCCCCAGGCAGTCGTCTGTGTGCTGTACCATCTGTCCTGACTCAGTGACTCAGCCACCTGCTTCAGGAGCTCGAGGGCCTCGGTGGTGTTACCGATGGTTGTGAGTGTATACAGTATAATCGACTGGTCCCTCAGGCCGCTGCCGTAGTAGTAGTGCATGAACTCCTCCTCGGCCTTCAGGTTACGGACGTCGGTGAGACTTTGCGCCACCTCGGACCTGCCTGTGGTGGCATAGGCGGCGGCGAGGAACCACCGTGCCAGCGATGGCAGGTCGGTCACCTCACGCATGCGGTTCATTGCGCCCTTGTCAGCCACCCCGGCCAACGCCATAGTGAAGAGCCTGTATGCCTGGTCATTGGCAGTGTAACGGTACTGCGGCTGGTATCTCCAGGCTGCGGCGGTGGAGCGCTGGTAGGCAGTCCACTTGTTTAGAAAACCTGCCGGCAGCGCATAGCCTGCCTTCTGAGCCTCTATGGCGAAGTGGCCGGCATACGATGTCACCCAGTCGTCGGGATAAGGTCCGCCCGGCCAGAGCGTCAGCGCTCCCGTCGACAGCTGGCGTGTGGCGATTGCGCGCAGCGCCTCCTGCACGTTATTGCGCACTGCGGCGTGATCAGGCAGCCCTGAGCCAAGCAGGTCAGGAAGATATACCTGCGGGAAGGCTGCCGAGGTGATCTGCTCCGTGCACCCGTGAGGGAACGAGGTCAGGTATCCGAGGCGCCGCGACAGGTTCACCGAAGGCAGCGAGAAGACCTCGACCGAAGCCGAAGAAGTACCGGTAATGCCGAAAGGAGCAAAGGTCCTCAGATATTTTTCCCCGGGAGCCAGTGTCCGGGTCTCAGCCCGACGCTCAGGCGGATTGGGTGAACGTACCGGCACAACGAGGTCATATGAGGCAATCTCGCCTCCGCCCTCGGCCCTGACGCTTATCTCGGCCTTCCCGGGCTGCTGCGCAGTGGTGAAGAGGAACTCAATGTCCTTATCGCCGGGTTCAGAGAAACTCACAGCACCGGCAGCCTGCGTGAAGGAGACCATCTCGTTGCCCGTGGCCGTCACACTGACATCGCTGATCTCCTTCTTCTGTGCGAAGACCGTCACCGGCAGCGCCACCCTGTCTCCTGGCGACAGCACCCGCGGTGCCGTTGCCAGTATCATCAGCGGGTCAGAGACGATGACGCTCTTCTCAGCCGAGCCAAAGGTATTACCCTCGCCGGCGGCGACGACCATCACCCTGACGGAGCCGGTGTACTGCGGAAGCCTTATCCTGTGCGTTCCGGTTTTGCCCGGGGCTAAAGTAAAGGGCCCGATGAACCTGACCACCGGCTCAAACCTGCGTGCCCTGTTCTTGCTCTGGTCAACGGCGGCCTCGCTGCCGCCGATGGCAAAGGCACGTCCCAGCTTGCCGCCGAACGCACCAAATACAATATCATACAGGTCCCAGGTCCTGACACCCAGTGCATGCTTGACGAAGAACCACTTCCACGGGTCAGGGGTCCTGAATCCCGTCAGGTCAAGGAGCCCCTCATCCACAACGGCAAGGGTATAGGTCATCCCGCGACGGTTCTGCTCCTCTATCTTAATCTCCACCTCCTGGCGTGAACGGATCTGGTCAGGCATGGTGATGACAGGCACAAGTTTAGATGACGGGTCTTCGACCATCACCGGTATGACACCGTAGAGCCTTATGGGTGCGTCATTGACCGTCTGCGAGTGTGGCTGCAGCATGGTCACATACAGATAGGCGTTGGGGGCCATGGCACTGGTGGCCTTGACCTTCACCTCCGTGTTGCCGGCTTGTGTTGTAACCTCCTTTATGTCAAGCAGTCCGGTGCTGTTCTCAATGGTGATGATAGCCCGGCCGTTCTCCGGAGCGGGGAAGGTGACGCTTATCTCATCACCCACGCTGTACTTATCCTTGTCGGTGTTCAGCTGCAGCAGGTTGGCGCCGTCATTGCCGCCGGGCTTCATGCCGTAGTCCCACGGCCAGTCGACCAGCACGATCATTCCCGTGGAGTGGCCCGAGGGCAGCGTGGCACGCACCAGGTAACGACCCCACTTCTGTTTGTCGACGCTGAATGATACCTTCCCCTCTCCTCCGGTGGTTGTGATCTTTTCGGAAAAAATGTTGTTGTTGCGGTTGCGTGTGATGTATGATCCGAGATACTCGTCGTCCGACTCCCACCACCAGCGGTAGTCGAGCTTATAGACGTTTATCTCCACCTCGCTGCGCAAGGGCTTACCGTTCTTATCGACGGTGACCACGCGCACCTCATTGGGCCTGTCAGTGAAGATCACGCGCCCGGTGGCTCCCAGGGCGGGAATGTTCATGCCCACAAAGGCCGGATATGGCGCATAGGGAATGACAGTCTGATTGATGCTGGCGTCTCCGCCCTTCTCAAAGACCCTCGTGGTGAAGACGGCGCTGAGCATCCCGGGGGCCTGCAGCTCATCGTCAGGCGTGAAGGAAACCACAGCTTCACCCGAGCTGTTGATGTTGCCGTCGAAAATTGTCTGGCTTTCGAACCAGAACTGTGTGGCAGGGTCATCAAAGCTGTACTGTCCGTACTTGTCAAAGGTAGTCTTCACCGGCTTCAGAAGCAGGTCAACGGTCGATTTCATGTCGCGGGCCGTTGTGCCGTTCAGCCAGGTGACCTTCATCGCGCCGCGCATGGCTTTGGTATCTCCGCCGGCAACAGCCTGAGGGAAGTCAAGCTTTATCTTCAGCCTGTTGGGCTTGACGGTCTCGACCTTTATTATACGCGTGAAGGTAGCTGCACCGATACGCACCTGTGCGCGGTAGTTGCCAGTCTCGGCATCGTCGGAGGTGACAGAGGCAAAGGTGAGGAATCCTTTGTCGTTCAGCGTGGTAACCTGTTCGTCCACACGCTGCCCCTTAGTGTTGTAAAGCTCGAAGTGTACCGGGTGGCCGGCCGGGAGGCCGGTTCCCGCATCGCGGACTATCACTCCCACGAAGATGGAGTCGCCCGGACGCCTGACATCGCGTTCGGTGAAGAGGAAGGCCCTTATGCCATCCTGCGGAGACTCGCCGGAGACGTCAAAGGAGCTCATTGAGAGCGCCGCCCCGTCCTTCAGCGACAGGTAGTTGCGGTTCTTATCCTTGCGGGCTATCACCAGGAAAGGTTTCCGGGGGCATGCAATCGCTGCAATCCCGGACTTGTCAGTGGTGACGGTGCCCATCAGCTGCATCTGGTAGTCGTAGATCTCGGCCGCGGCTCCCTCGACCGGCTCAGCCGTCTGAAGGTTCCTCACGAAGACACGGAGGTTGTTGTCACTGCCGCTCTTGGCTATGATCCCGAGGTCAGAGGCGAGGATGTTGCTTACAAGCTTCTTGTTAGGGCTGTAATACGCCTCACTGCAGGGATTCTTGTTCTCCCGCCAGTTGTAGGCTAACTCGTAGAAGAGCCCCTCTTCGGAGAGAGAGTAGTAGTCATCAGAGCCCTCCCACCGGCGGTCGAGGTCGACCAGCTCAAGCATCTCCTCATACTTCGAGGGTTTGCGTTCAACTGCGCAGGGGTAAAGCGAATAGGATGGGCGCATGCCCAGCTCAATGCGATAGAGGATGCCCTGCTCGGGCTCAATATAGTTGGCAAGGTCGATGGTGAAAAGATTGTACTTGTTGGGGTCGAAGCCGGCACTGCCGGTGAGGTCGATGCGCCCGCGGTAAACGGGCCTCCCGAACTGCCTTATGTTGCTCTCGTAATCATATGCCTCGCCCATGCTGTTCTGCTGAAGGAAATAGGGCAGGTTGTTCTCAAATACCTTGATGATGGTCAGGTCGACGGCGCTGAGGTTAGCGGCCAGGAAGGGGAAGATCAGGTTACCCGATGATGGCATGATGACCCCGCGGCCCACTGACTGGATGCCCGGCTCAACAGGGGTGAAGTTGATGCTTCTCGTTACCGACTCGCCAAGTCTTTGGCCCCGGCTGTTGCGAAGCGAGCCGTCGACGGTCACCTCAACAGCACCTACGATGTTGTCTCCCGGTATGACCAGCAGCCTGTTGCCGTCGGCGCTTACCGAGACCGGATGCGCAGGGTTAAGTGTGATCAGACCGTCAAGCTCACTTCCTGCATCGAGCAGGTCGGAGAAGAAGATCTCCATGCTCTTGCTGTCGCCAGTGTTGATCTTTATGTCAGTGACGGTGAAGACCCCCTCGGCGGGGATGGCGACGATGTGCTCTCCCTTCGCCTTAATGCCGTACGCAGTGCCGTTCCAGGCTACGGTGAGTTCACTCTCCTCCTTCGCCCTGCGTATCTTTTCTATGGAAAAAGTGTGAATGTTTTTGTTGTCATGATCCCACGAGATCTTCTCGTCGCGCCTGCCTACACTGGCGGTGAGGTACTTTTCGACCTCATCCTTGTCTATATGGTCGGAGGTCACCACCGTGCCGGTGAGGGTGTAGGTGTTCCCTTCAGGAGGATCAACCGTTACCGGGTTGACGCTGACGGTGAAGTTCTTCTCTACCGTCCGGAAGAGGAGCGGGAAGAAGCGGAATCGCTCTTCTACCTGCCCCAGCTTGCTGAGGTCGAGGGTGCCCTGGAATGAGGTGCCGGGCAGCAGCGGCTTCGAGGGCATGAAGACCAGCGTGACGTCGTCGGCCCACTCCGCCGTTCCCTTTATGGCGGGACTGAACGAGAAGAGGCCCTGGGTGCGGCTGCGGTCTGCAGTGGCAGCGAACTCCGGGGTGAAGACCACCTGGAGAGTGCCGGAGGCAGGCACCACACCGGTGGTATAGGCAGCAATGAATTTACTGAAGCCCTTGTCGATGACGGTGACGGCGGAGGAGACGGCATCGCTGCCGGCAGGCTGTTTGCCTTTGCCGCAAGAGACGGCAATGACGGAGATAAGCGCAATGATAGCAACTACAGCCGCAACGGGGAGAAGACGACGGTTCATGATATAAAGTTTTTCAGGTTGTTCAGACAGCAATGATCGCGGCGCCGAGCTTCGCCACAAAGTTCAGTCAGCAGTGATCCCGGCACGTAGCTTCGCCACATAATGTTGTTCAGACAGCAGTGATCTCGGCACGTAGCTTCGCCACATAATCACGTATCTCGTTCAGCGTCCCCACGGTGACGGTCATCTCCGTACCGGTGGTGGTGATGACCTGCCGGAGAGTGTCAATGCTGACATCTCCCGGCTGATAATAGATCTCAAATGTATCAAACCAGCGATTGAGGTACTTCAGTTTTTTGGTGTAGAAGACCACCATAGGATCATCATAATAGTTCTTCATGAAGCTCAGCAGCGATATGAGCGAGTATTTCTGCTCGGCGAGCTTTCCAACCACCTGTGGGTCAGGGTTCACCGGGTCATAGGCCAGCTGCGTGGCGAGGTACATCGCCTCAATCCATCCTCCCATGAGCATCAGTCCCAGGGTGCCCTCGCTGCCCTCGAGGCGCAGATGCTCGTCTATCTTGCTGTAGGCATCATTCATCAGCCCGGTCAGCGAATCGGCATTGCCGATGTCCGCATCGAGGCTTTTGATGGCGTCGGAGAGGAAGGTGTCAGGCATGTTCAGCCGTTCGCTGAGAGTCTGGATGGTGCTGAAATACCCGACAGTCTGCCTGTTCACCCCGAACAGCTTCATGTAACCCATGTCGACGCCGTAGACGCCCAGGTTCATGGCCGACTTGTAGCTGCTCATGTAGAGATTACGGTTTTCTGAGGCAAGGATGATGGTGTCATTGTACCTGATGCCGAGCCTCTCGAAGATGTTGCACACCTCAACCGGGGTCAGGAGACCGTAATATATCTCCCTGATATTCACTGTGTCATCGGGAGTTTCAGGGAGGTGGGTAGAGAAGACCGGAGCCGGCACAATGGGTCCCTTGGCTGTTCTGTTACATGATGTGATGATCAGGGTCATCCCACAGATTGCAATCAAAACAGGAAGGAATCGTCTCATAATTGCAGAAATTTCCCCTAAGGTAAGAAAAAGATTAGTCCGATGTCATTATAGGACTATCCGTCCTCCCAGTCCTGTGGAAATTTTTTTCTGAAGCGAAGTCATCGCCTTGTATCTCTCCTGGAGGGCAGAGACCTGCTCATCGTTCCCTTCCGCCTCCGTCATCGCTCTGCGCAGTTCCTTCTGCATCATCTTGATCTTGTCGCTCTTGAACTTCAGGATGGAGTCGGGAACGATCTCCTTCAGCTTCATCTCCTCGGTCTCGACAAAGGCGCCCCGTGAACTCCAGATGCGGCTGAGGGTGTACTGTTCGGTCAGCATGTCGACGGCGATTGCACTTATTGCCGGGTTCGGGTGATGCGCGAAGTGCCTCTCGCCTGCCACCAGTCCCTGAGCCACGTTGAATGTTATCTCGGAAAAGATCGAAGCGAAGACGGGGTCGTCAAACACCAGCTCATCCTCTGTTATCTGCGAGATGATATAGTCGGCCACGGTGGTGATGGTCTCTGTGCCTGTCTCCCTGTCGGTGACGCGTGACAGCACCTCGGAGCCGTAGCGTATCAGGAGACGCAGCAGCTCCTTCTCGGAGTAAAATGATGACTCCTCCTTCCTGCGCTGTTGTTTCGGAGTCACCGTCTGCGGGCTGACAAGGGTATCCTGCGCCGGCCATGCGTTGCGGTCGCGGAAGGTCTGCTGCTTCCGCAGCTTCATCACCTCGTCGAGGACCACCTCCTCGGGCATGCCGAGCTGTATGCTGCACTCCTTGATATAGACGGTGCGGGTGATCTGGTCGGGGATGACGGCTATGGAGCGCACCACCTCGCGCACCAGGTTGGCACGTCTGACGGGATCGCTCTGCGCCTCATCAAGAAGGAGCCTGGTCTTGAACCTGATGAAGTCGGTCTCGTTCTCCCTGAGGTAGCGGCGGAACTCTTCCTCGGAGGTCTTTTTTGAGTATGAGTCGGGGTCTTCGCCCTCGGGGAGCATGACGATGCGCACGTTCATCCCCTCCTCCAGCACCATGTCGGTGCCGCGTACCGATGCCTTCACGCCGGCGGGGTCGCCGTCATAGAGCATGGTGATGTTGGGGGTGAAGCGCTTGATGAGGCGTATCTGCTCCTGTGTCAGTGCGGTGCCGGAGCTGGCGACGACGTTCTCGACGCCGGATTCATGCATTGAGAGGACGTCAGTGTACCCTTCCACGAGGTAGCAGCGGTCCTCCTTGATGATGGCCTGCCGTGCCTGGAAGATACCGTAGACGATGCGGCTCTTGTGGTAGATCTCCGTCTCGGGGGTGTTGACGTACTTGGCGGCCTTCGGGTCTGTCTTGATGATGCGGCCTCCGAAGCCCAGCACCTGCCCCGAGAGCGAGTGGATGGGGAACATGATGCGGCCTGAGAAGCGGTCGAAGAGGTAGCCCTCCCTGTCTATGGTGAGGCCGCTGAGGACCAGGTAGTCGCTCTTGTAGCCTGCCGCGATGGCCTTCTGGGTAAAATCGTCGCGCTTCTCGTTGCAGTAGCCTACCTCGAACTTGCGGAGGACGGCATCGGCGAAACCCCTTTCCCTGAAGTATGATAGTCCCAGCGCCATCCCCTCGTGTCCGTGGAAGAGGTTTTCGGTGAACTGGCGGGCGGCGTACTGGGTGACGACGAGCATGCTCTCGCGCTCGTTCTGCTTTGCGAGCTCCTCGGGGGTGACCTCTTTCTCCTCGACTTCTATGTGGTATCTCTTCGCCAGCCAGCGGAGCGCCTCGGGGTATGAGAGGTGCTCATGTTCCATGATGAAGTTGACGGCGTTGCCGCCCTTGCCGCATCCGAAGCACTTGAAGATGCCCTTGGCTGGAGAGACGGTGAACGAGGGGGTCTTCTCGTTATGGAACGGACACAGCCCCAGCATGTTGACCCCTCTCCGCTTGAGCGACACGAACTCGGACACCACCTCGGTGATCTGGGCAGCGTCGAAGATTCGTTCTATGGTTGAGTGGTCGATCATGGGAGTTCAAAGTTAGTAAAAAGGCAATAGAGGGGCGAGCGTTAAATCCCAACATTGTATGTTGGGATAGCGAAGCAGCCAGCCTGAAGGGGGGGAAGTAGGGTTTTTGTCAGGGGAATGCTTTCTGGAAAAAGCAAAAAACCAGGATAATTGCTTTCTGTAAAAAGCAATTTGCAGGGGTGACCGGTCTAATTATCCTGTGATTTTGAATCCCAGATGATTTTCTTCCCGAATCCCAGTCGGTTGTCTGTGAGCTTAATATAATTAAGATCAATCACCCATAAATGGATATCCACCAGAGCGGCATAGGGGAACCGGCGGAGGTAGATCTTCCTGGCGTGCGCGAGTTCTTCGCCTTCCGGCTCGCTGACGGTGCCGGTGAACTGTGCCCCGCGGATGCGACCGATGCGCATTGTCTCCAGGGCGATGGTGCCGGCGACGGACGGGTTGCTGCGGAACTCTGCACCGTGACGTGTGGCCGGATCAGTGGTGATGACCAGGGTGTTATTCTCTTCATCCCAGGCATAGAAGCACGATGCGCACCACGGACCCAACTCGCTGACCGTGGCGATGCTCAGCAGGTGATGGCGCCGGAGCAGCGACCTTATTCTTTTGTGAAGTTCATGCTGTTCCACAGGCATGTCTAAATAATGAAGTTTATAATGTGGAATCCTCTAAGTTCCGTCGGAATGCGTTTGCGGTTAACCTTATTCGCTTGAGTTACCTTCCTCATTCCACCTGTAGGTATCAATTGTAAATCCTGCCAGCGACAGAACCCTGTCGATGACGGTCATGACCAGCGCGTCAATAGTCTGCGGCCGGCTGTAGAATGAGGGTGTTGCCGGGCATATGATGGCACCGGACTCTGTCAGCAGCTTCATGTTGGTGAGATGGATGAGGCTGTATGGTGTCTCGCGGGGGACAAGTATCAGGCGGCGGCGCTCCTTAAGCATAACGTCGGCAGCGCGGGTGATGAGGTCGTCGGAGACGCCGTGGGCTATACGCCCCACCATCCCCATGGAGGCGGGACAGATGATCATGGTGTCATATGATGATGATCCAGAGGCGAAGGGTGCGTTGAAGTCTTTGTTGTTCCACAGTTTCTCGGTGCCCGCCGGTGCTGTATCTGGCGCCGGTCTCGTAGAGCATGATCTCCTCAGCGTTGCCGGTGAAGATGACGGCTGTCTCCGCCGGCGGCTCCGGCAGCGAGCGCAGCCGTTCCAGCAGCTTCACGGCATAAACCGCCCCGCTGGCACCCGTAACGGCAACTATTATCTTTCTCCTATTCATAACCATTTGGAAATGCAAAGATACAAATTGTTACTTCCTGCAATCCTACAATACTTAAAGGTCTACGACCTATGGGTTGAGGGGGTGACCTGCGTAGCTACAATACTTAAAGGTCTACGACCTATGGGTTGAGGGGGTGACCTGCGTAGCTACAATACTTAAAGGTCTACGACCTAGGAATTTTTTACGGATGTCGCAACTACAATACTTAAAGGTCTACGACCTATGGGTTGAGGGGGTGAGCCTGCGTAGCTACAATACTTAAAGGTCTACGACCTAGGAATTTTTTACGGATGTCGCAACTACAATACTTAAAGGTCTACGACCTATGGATTGAGGGGTGGCCTGCGTAGTTACAATACTTGAAGGTCTACGACCTGGGAGTTTTTTACTATTGCCTACTGCCTGGTGCCTACTGCCTGATTCATCCTTAGCCAGGATCTGCCGGACGATCTTGGCGATGTACTTGCCGAGGATGTCAAACTCGATGTTAACCACGGTGCCTGCCTTGATCTGGTGGAAGTTTGTCACTTCCCAGGTGAAGGGGATGATGGCTACTTCAAACGATTTATCCTTTGAATTGACAACGGTGAGACTCACACCGTTCACGCTGGCCGATCCCTTCTCCACGGTGATATGTTCGGGCGATGTTGGTTCGTATTCAAAGGTATAGTACCATGACCCCTCCGCCTCGCGCACCGAGGTGCAGGTGGCGGTGAGGTCGACATGTCCCTGTACCATATGTCCGTCGAGGCGCCCGTCGAGGCGTGTGCTCCGCTCCAGGTTGACCTTGTCGCCCGGCCTGCAGCAGCCCGAGATTGGTCTTGTCGAGCGTCTCGCGGATGGCGGTGACGGTGTAGGTGTCATCCTCCTTCTTCACCACCGTGAGGCAGACGCCGTTGTGCGATACGCTCTGGTCGATCTTCAGCTCATGGGTGAACGAGCACCGCATCGTTATGTGTATGTTGTCCCTGTCCTGTTCTATCCGCACTACCGGCGCGGCTTCCTCAACTATTCCCGAAAACATGTCGTCAATGGTTTATTTCGTGCAAAGATATTAAATGTTATTTCAATCGGCAGGAGGTTCATCACGGGGGACGGTGTGCCAGACGGATAGATTATTTCTGCAATATTTTATTGTAACAGCGGTTACAGTAACCGTGGTTACGATAAATTACTTAACTTTGCAGCGTTCTGTAAAAGTAACAGATATGAAATTCATTGACCGCGAAAGCGAGCTGGAGATGCTCGAAGAGATAAGGAAAAGATCAGAAAAATCCGCAATGATGACTGTCATTACCGGCCGTCGCAGGATTGGCAAGACAACACTGACAATAAAGGCTTTCGAGGACCGGCCTCTTCTCTACCTGTTTGTTGCGAGAAAAAGTGAGATCTTATTGTGTCAGGATTTCATTGAAGAGATAAACCGAGGACTTAAAATCAATGTGTTAGGGGAATTCAGCAGTTTTGCCCGCCTCTTTGAGTACCTCCTTGTACTGTCGGAGAGCAAGCACTTCACTCTTGTTATCGACGAGTTCCAGGAGTTTTTAAATGTGAACAAGTCGGTATTTAGTGAAATTCAGAAGCTATGGGACCTGCATAAGTCCAGGGCAAAAATCAACCTTGTCCTTTGTGGCTCGGTCTATTCAATGATGAAAAAGATTTTTGAGGATGAAAAAGAACCATTGTTTGGTCGAGCCAACGAACGCATTTATCTAAGGCCGTTTAATGTTGATGTAGTAAAAAACCTACTTACAGATCACTTACCGAAAATCAAAAATAGCAACATCCTGGCCTTTTATACGGTTACCGGAGGCGCAGCAAGATATGTCGAGCTCTTCTTTGATAAGGGGAAATTTACCATCTCAGCGATGGTTGATGAAATATTCAGGGAGAACTCCCTTCTCATCGAGGAAGGAAAAAATGTGCTGATAGAAGAATTCGGCAAGGATTATGGCACATATTTTTCAATTCTGTCACTCATCTCATCATCAAAAACATCAAGGCCGGAGATCGAATCCATAATGCAGAAGGATACAGGCGGGCATCTCGATAAACTGGAGAATGAATATATGCTGATCCGGAGTGTCAAACCTATGCTGGCAAAGCCTGGAGGAAAAATACAGAGATACATGATAAACGACAATTTTCTGTCGTTCTGGTTCCGGTTTGTCTATAAGAACCGCGGGGCAATTGAGATAGGTAATTACAGATATGTCAGGGAAGTTGTAAAGCGTGATTTCAGTTCTTACAGCGGAATTTTCCTTGAAAAATATCTGAGAGAGAAGATTGCCCTGACCGGCGATTACACATATGTGGGAAGCTATTGGGAAAAAGGGAACCGAAATGAGATTGATATCGTGGCTCTTGATGAGATGAACAGGAGAGTCCTCATTGCAGAGGTAAAGATGAAGAAAGAAAACTTCAGACCTACAGTTTTGCGGAAAAGCGCCCAAAACCTGGTTAACAAACTTGGGGATTACCAGATCGAATACAAATCATTCTCCCTGGAGGATATATGAGAAAAATATTTGATGATCAAAATATACAATACTAAAACCCCTACGGGGTAGGGTATTTTGGTTATTCGCAGGTCTACAATACCGTAATCCCCCGATAAATCGGGGCAGGCTCTACGACCCTATTGCCTACTGCCTACTGCCCATTGCCTGATCTCAGACTTTCTCCACGAGGACCCTTACCATCTGCTCCTCGATGTCCGTCTCGCGGGCGGCGGGGCCGGTGATGGCGGAGGCAGGTGCCAGCGTGACCTCCAGCGCCAGCGTCTGTGAGGCGATGTAGTCGGAGTGCTTCTTCACGGCAGCAGAGACAAAAGGCAGATCCTCGATGACCACCCTGATCTTGTCGGTCACCTCGAACCCGCTATCCTTGCGTATGTTCTGGATGCGGTTCACGAACTCGCGGGCGATACCCTCGTGCAGCAGCTCCTCTGTGACCGTTATGTCAAGCGCCACCGTCAGCCTCCCCTCGTTGGCCACCAGCCAGCCGGGGATGTCCTCCGAAATAATTTCCACCTCGGCGGTGGTGATGGCATGAGTCTCGCCGTCGAGCTGCAGGTTCCACGAGCCATTCTTTTCGAACTCCGCTATCTCAGTCTGTGTCAGCGCCAGGATGGCCGCCCCGGCCTCCTTCATATTCTTCCCGAAACGGGGTCCCAGCATCTTGAAGTTGGGCTTCACCTTACGTATCAGCAGGCCCGATGTGTCATCGACATACTCCACATCCTTCACATTCACCTCGGCAAGTATCAGCGGCTTGACCGCCTCGAAGCTCTTCCGGAAGTGCTTGTCGGAGGCCGGCACCATGATCCTCGCCAGCGGCTGGCGCACGCGTATGTTCACGCGACGGCGCAGCGCAAGAATCATCGACGACATCTTCTGGGCTATCTCCATCCGCTCCTCCAGCGCCTTGTCAATCAGCTTCTTATCGTAAGAGGGGAAAGCGACCAGGTGAACGGAGCCCTCGCCGTATTTCCCGCTGACAGAGTTCAGATCCGTGAAGATGCGGTCGGTGAAGAAGGGAATGACAGGCGATGCCAGTATGGCCACGGTCTCAAGGCAGGTGTAAAGCGTCTGGTAGGCCGAGAGCTTGTCCTCATCCATGCCGCCGCCCCAGTACCTCTTGCGGTTGAGCCGCACGTACCAGTTCGATAAATTCTCCGTCACGAAGTCGGAGATGGCGCGGCCTGCAGGGGTGATATCATAATCGTCATACCTCTCGGTGACCTCCCTGATCAAAGTATTAAGCAGCGAGATGATCCACCGGTCTATCTCAGGCCTGCGCTCAACAGGCACCTGTGGCTCTCTCCCGGTGAAGCCGTCGACGTTGGCGTAGAGGGCGAAGAAGGAGTACGTATTATAAAGTGTGCCGAAGAACTTGCGCTTCGCCTCTTCCACACCTGATATATCGAAGCGAAGGTTGTCCCAGGGCTGCGCGTTGGTGAGCATATACCACCTAAGGGCATCGGAGCCGTGCTGGTCAATGGTGGTGAACGGGTCGACGGCGTTGCCAAGGCGCTTCGACATCTTGTTGCCGTTCTTGTCGAGCACCAGGCCGTTGGATATAATATTCTTATACGATACCGAATCGGATATCATCACGGCGATGGCGTGGAGGGTGAAGAACCATCCGCGTGTCTGGTCAACCCCCTCGGCGATGAAGTCGGCCGGGAACATTTCGGAGAAATTCTCTTTGTTCTCAAACGGATAGTGTGCCTGCGCATATGGCATGGCTCCCGAGTCGAACCAGACATCTATAAGGTCGGTCTCGCGCTTCATCGGCCTGCCGGTCCTGCTGGCCAGGATAATGTCGTCAACGTATGGCCTGTGCAGGTCAAGCAGCGAGTAGTTCTCCAGGCTGTTGTCGCCCGCAACGAAATTCTCCAGCGGGTTGCGTGTCATATATCCTGCATCGATGCTGCGCGATATCTCGATCTTCAGCTCGGCCAGCGACCCGATGCATATCTCCTCCTGGCGGTCTTCGGTCATCCAGATTGGCAGCGGCGTGCCCCAGTAACGTGAGCGCGACAGGTTCCAGTCGACCAGGTTCTCGAGCCACTTGCCGAAGCGGCCTGTGCCGGTGCTCTCGGGCCTCCAGTTGATGGTGTTATTCAGCTCTATCATGCGGTCGCGCAGCGCGGTGGTGCGTATGAACCAGGAGTCGAGCGGATAGTATAGCACGGGCTTGTCGGTGCGCCAGCAGTGCGGGTAGTTGTGGATCTGCTTCTCTATGCGGAAGGCCTTCCCCGCCTGTTTCAGCATCACCGCGATGTCAACATCGAGGGTGGCATCTGCCTCCGTCAGCGTCTCGTCGTATTCGTTCTTGACATAGCGGCCGGCAAAAGGACCGTATGTGCCGGTGTTGACATGGGTGGCTATGAAGGCCTGGTCGAGATCGCCCAGCGGCACCATGCGGCCGCGGCGGTCTACCAGCGGGCCCTGGAAGCCGTCGGACATCAGCACCAGCAGCGGCGGGATGCCGTGCTCTCGTCCGGCGCGGTAGTCGTCGGCGCCGAAGGTGGGAGCAATGTGCACTATACCCGTTCCGTCAACGGTGGTGACAAAGTCGCCGGTAATTACGCGGAAGGCTCCTTCGCCGGGATTAACCCAGTCTATAAGCTGCTCGTAATCAATTCCTTTAAGCTCGGAGCCCTTGTATGTTCCGGTCACTGTGTACTCCAGTTTCTTGTCCGGGGCAAAAATCACGGGGATCAGCTCCTCGGCTAAAATAACCGTGATGGGTTCGGAGGTATACGGGTTCGCTGTGCGCACCCTTGAATAAATAATGTCCGGTCCCACAGCCAGCGCAGTGTTTGAAGGAAGCGTCCACGGCGTGGTGGTCCATGCCATGATCTTCACTCCCTCGGTGTCGATGCCGCTGAAGAGGAACTTCGACTTGTCATTTTTTATCACGCTGAAGAGGGCGGTGCATGTGGTGTCCTTCACATCGCGGTAGCAGCCCGGCATGTTGAGCTCGTGCGAGCTGAGGCCGGTGCCGGCGGCGGGAGAGAAGGGCTGGATGGTGTAACCCTCGTACAGGAGATCCTTCTTATAGAGCTCCTTCAGCAGCCACCAGAGGGTTTCGATATAACGGTTGTCATATGTGACGTATGGGTTATCCATATCGATCCAGTAACCCATGCGGCGGGTCAGATCCTCCCACGCATCGGTGTACTTCATCACATCCTTGCGGCAGGCAGCGTTGTAATCATCCACAGAGATTTTCGAACCAATGTCTTCCTTGGTGATGCCGAGCGACTTTTCAACACCCAGTTCCACGGGCAGTCCGTGGGTGTCCCAGCCGGCCTTGCGCTTCACCTCGTAGCCCTGCAGCGTCTTGTAGCGGCAGATGGCGTCCTTGATGGCACGCGACATGACATGGTGTATTCCGGGCATGCCGTTGGCTGAGGGAGGACCTTCATAGAAGACGAACTCGCCCCGGCCGTCGCGGCTTCGGAGCGACCTGCGGAAGGTGTCGTTATCGTCCCACATCTTCAGCACCTCTTTGTTCACTCCCGGGAGGTCAAGACCCTTGTATTCGGGAAATCTCTTGGACATATAAGTCCTGTTCTGTTTTCAGCGTGCAAAGTTAATTAGAATTAGGCAGTAGGCAATAGGCAGCAGGCAGTAGGGTCAAATAGCTCACTACATGGATGGTTCGGATAGAGAAATTCCGGATTCACTATTGCCTGTTGCCTACTCCCTACTGCCTCCAAATTATTATGCAGAATATATCATATTTTATATTACATTTGCCGGATAATACAAACACCGGTAGCCATGGCAGAAAAGACAAGATATTCGGATGAGGAGCTGAATGAGTTCAGACAGATAATCATGGCCAAGCTCGACAAAGCCAGGAAAGACTACGATGTCCTCAAGGCAAGCATAACCCATGAGGATAATAATGACACCATGGATACCTCTCCCACCTTCAAGGTGCTGGAAGAGGGTGCCACCACCCTGTCAAAGGAGGAGGCCGGCAGGCTCGCTCAGCGTCAGCTGAAATTCATACAGCATCTGCAGGCGGCACTGGTGCGCATTGAGAACAAAACCTACGGCGTCTGCCGTGAAACAGGACAGCTGATAAGCAAGGAGCGACTACGCGCCGTGCCCCACGCTACCCTCAGCATGGAGGCGAAGCTTAAACAAAAATAGTTTAGGCTGACCTAGCACTCCTGAATACAATATTGTATACACTCCTCGCGAAGTACCGCAGATCGGTGCCGAGGGGATTCTTGTCCCATGAGTCGAAATACCTCATCTCCGAGAGCTGGATGCCATCGAGCCCGGCGGGCATGTCGGCATAGTACGGGGGCATCAGCCCGGGCTTGTACCTTATGCGCCTGTCGCGCAGAGAGTCATCGTAGAGATTGAAGTAATGGTTTGAAAGCGGCCTTACGCCGAATACCTTTATCTCACCCCTGAAGACATTGACCAGCATCGGCAGCTCATCGAGCCAGACACGCCTTGCGAACCGTCCCCAGGTTGTCACCCGGAAATCGTGCTTCATCTTGCCGCCCTCCGCGAGGTCGTTCAGGTCATACACGTAATCCTGGATGTATTCTGAATAGGGATGCATGGTGCGCAGCTTGTAGACATTGAAGATCTCGCCGTCGCGTCCCACACGCGGCAGGGCTATTATCAGCCCGTAACCGTTGCCGTTGGCATGAACCGGATCCCTCTCTCGCTGCGCCTTGATGCATAGCAGGTCTCCTGCAAACTTCTCCTGTTTTATTGAGAACCCGGCACGGCACAGCCTGCCGAGAACCTCGGCCCTGGAGAAGGGCGGATTGGCCCCTTTGGTCAGACGTTCCCACAGGCCCCTGGTGACACGCAGTCGCGGTACCACGCGCTTGAGGAGGAAATCAGGGACTACAATTAGATAATAGATCAGAGAGGAATATTTTTTCCGCAGTCGGCGGGCACGCTGCTCCAGCGTCTCCACTGAGCAGAGAAAAATGCCTTCGTCCTTCAGCCGCGAATTGACCTTGTCAAGGAATGTATCAAGCCCGGTGATGTTGTTCATCGGCTTGAGGTTGATGATGCATGAGTAGTCGCCTTTTTCGAGGTTCTGTATGTTGAAAGCCTCGGAGGTCGAAACAATTGCCAGCCGTGATGTCTCATCACAGCTGACCATCGTTGACAGTGTCTCTGCCCGCTCGCGTGAGCATCCCTCCTGAAGACGGATTGTCAGCTGAGGATCGGGGACGATCTCCTCCAAAGCGGCTGAATGTGCCCGGGCAACCATCTCGCGCTCCGAAAGCTTCTCAGGAGCAGGTTTAAGCAGCGGCGCCCTTCGGAAGGCCATATAGATCGTCCCGAAGGCAAGCTCAATCACGGTGGCTGTCAGGGCGGTGCCGAAGACCACCTGCCTCGAGTATCCCAGGTCACGCAATGCGAAGAGCAGCAGGGCGGCAATGCTCGTTGCGATGAGGTTCGCGGTAAGCACATGCGCCAGCAGCGTACGCAGATTGACAATCCTCCCGCGCCCTATCTTCCCGCTGGCTACAGAGACTATTATCCACAGCAGGGCCAGTACTAAAAAGAAGGTCAGATGCGACGGCCCGTATAGCCTCACCCCTGACGGCTTGAGCATCGTCATCAGCACATATGAGACGGTCAGAATGACAATGTCAGCACTGATAGTGTATACCCGAAAACGGCTTCTATTCATTTTCCCCCCTTATTTACAGACAGTATGGCGCAAATTTGTGTCAAGCGTTATCTTTGTAAAACCTCAAAAAGATGAACTATTCAACATACATAAGAACTTTATTAACACTCCTGTTATTGTGTTGCGGCATTACATCGCACTCTCAGGTCATTCCGGAACCGGTGGGAGACGAGGCCGTTTACCTCTTCCTTGATGAGCTGGCAGGCGACGGAATCATCGACCTGAACAGGGTGGTAAAACCGTACCCCCGCAAGGTGATAGCCGAACAGTTGCAGGAGGCTGACAGTCAAAGAGGATTTGCTATCGCGAAGACAACAGAAGGAGCTCGACTTCTGGCTCGTCAACTACAGCCTTACCGAGGGGGATGGAAAGCTTAAGCTTCTCTTTAATCCTGCCACGGCGCAGTACCGCGACTCCCTCTTCAGCATCACCGTCTCGCCGATACTGGGACTCACGGCCGGGTTGACTCCTGACGCATCTGAGGATTGGTTAACAGGTGTCGCACGCACAAGGACCATAAGCTGGAAAAACGGTGCGAAGGTTTATGGAAGTTACGGCCGGTGGGCATTCTTCGCAGCATTGCAGGACAACCACCAGGACCCGCTGCTGGGAAGCACACTTTACCTCACCCGCGAGCGTGGCGGACACATCAAGAACGGCACCGATTTCTCGGAGATGACCGGCGGAGTCAGCTATATGTGGCGCTGGGGCGACATCTCCTTCCTGAAAGACTCACCCGTGTGGGGTAGCGGCTATGCCGGGACGAATATCCTCTCGGGCAGGGCGCCCTCGTTCATGCAGATAAGGCTCCACCTGAAACCGGCAGACTGGGTTGAGATGACCTGGCTGCACGGGTGGCTGACATCGATGGAGGTCGACTCCTCCCGGTCATACTGGCTCACCAACGCTTACGGCACCGAGTACCGCGAGATCTATCACAAAAAATACATTGCCGCGAACCTCTTCACCTTCACTCCTGTACCCCGACTGCATATCTCACTCGGCAACAGCGTCGTCTGGTCCGATCCGCGCATCACCCCCTACTACCTGATGCCGATATTCTTTTACAAGTCGGTTGACCATGGCGTCAACTCGGGCATCAATAACAGCAACGCGCAGATGTTCATTGACATTAGCTCGAACAATATCAGGCACCTGCATCTCTACGGCACCCTCTTCATCGACGAGCTTTCCACTGCGCGGTTCACCACGCCCGACTACAATTTCTTCTCGTGGAAGGGAGGGTTTCGGGCCGGTAACTTCAGCTTCACGCCGGATATCTGGCTCACGGCCGAGTGCACCTTCACCTACCCGCTCACTTTCCAGCATAATGTACCCGTCACCACCTTTGAGAACCAGGGGTACAACCTCGGTCACTGGCTCCGCGACAACAGTCGCAGCTGGTACCTGGCGCTCGATTACAGGCCAATCAGGACGATGACCCTCCGGCTGTGGCACGAGTGGTCGGAGAGGGGCACTGATTACCAGAGCGTTGGGGGGCCCAGGGTTGGGTTACCCTATCTCGGGACAATAGAATGGAAGAATGTTGCCACCGGCCTTGAGGCCAGCTATCTCATCACCGGCGGCGTGCAGGTGCGGGCGTCAGTGACCCGGCGCACTGTATCGGGAAATCAGTTCTGGTACCCCTCGCACCTGTTCGGTACCACCACCACCCTCAGCGGCGGAGTTGTTTGGGGATTTTAGGGACCCCAGATCAAATAGAAAGTTATTTGCTATCTTTGAATTATGCTTACAAAAGAATACATATTAAGCAAGTTAGCTGAACTTAAGCCATCGTTATACAAAGACTATGCGGTCAAGGAGATAGGTCTTTTCGGGTCATTTTCAGACGAAACGTTCTCCGAAGACAGTGATATTGACTTGCTTGTTGAATTTGAGAAACCAATTGGATGGAAATACTTCTCACTGGAAATATATCTGGAGAGCATTTTTGGACGCAAAATAGACCTTGTAACAAAAAATGCTCTAAAGAGACAGATCAAGGACCGCATTCTGAAACAAGTTAATTACGTCTGATTTGAAAAAGGAAGGACGTACATACATAATGTACCTGGAAGACATTCAGCTTGCTATGAGCAGAATTGCTGAATATGTCGAAGGATATGACTTCAACCGCTTCAAAAAAGATTATAGAACAGTTGATGCGGTCATCAGAAACTTTGAAATAATTGGAGAAGCATCGCGCACCTTGGATGATGAAATAAAAAACAAATATCCAGATGTTCCCTGGAAAGAGATGTATTATCTGCGTAACAGGGTTTCTCATGAATACTTCGGGGTGGATTATGAAATTATCTGGGATGTTGCCGTTAACCATCTACCGAATAATAAACGCCAGATAGACGCAATCCTTGCTAAGGAAAAATAGGCACGAACGGTGCCGACTACTGCCTATTGTCTATTGCCTACTGCCTTAATTTATTTATTAAATTTGCATCGCAATACAAAAATGTGATGGACGACAACCAGATCCTGCCGGTAAAGGAGGAAACTCCCACAAAGGAGGAGACTCCGGTCAGCAAAAAGCCGGAGAGAGCCTGGTACGCCCTCTATACCAACTCCAGGGCCGAGAAACGGGTCAGCGACCGAATCAACGAGATGGGCATCGAGACCTTCCTCCCCCTCCAGAAGACCCTCCGCCAGTGGTCCGACCGCAAGAAACTCATTGAAAAACCCCTCATCAGCTCTTACGTCTTCGTCAAGGCCATCCCGAAGGAGTTCTTTTCAATACGCACCACCGACGGCGTGGTCAAGTTCATCATGATACAGGGCAAACCCGTCCCCATACCTGAGGCACAGATCATCAACCTCCGCATCCTCTGCGGCAGCGACGCCGAGGTGACACTGAGCAGCGACGTCTATGCCGAGGGCGACAAGGTGGAGGTGATCGTCGGTTCACTCACCGGCCTCAGGGGTGAACTGATCAGGGTGGGACGCAAACACAAGGTGGTGATACGCATCATCCAGCCCGGCATGAACCTCACCGTAGATATTAAGTCCAACGCCATACGTAAACTCGAAAAAAATTAGGATATTTAGTACGTCGTTCACCCGGCAAAAAAAAATGACTACTAACTGCAAGACTGCAAGACCGCAAGACCGTCCCGACCTTCCGTTCGGGATCTCCGCTTCGCTCCGACAAGACCGCAAGACTATAAGACCTTCAACATACCGAAAATGAAAAAACTTATCCCCCTCATTGTCCTTATCATCCTCGCGACATCATGCTCCACCCAGAAGGAACTCTCATACCTCAACAACCTCCACGAGACGGGGGGCGAGCAACTACTTCCCCATGGATGTCCCCGACTATAAGATCCAGCCCCGTGACATACTCTATGTCTCCGTAAAGGCACAGACACCCGAGGGAGCGCTGACCGAGATGCTCACGACCGTTCGGCGTAAGCACAACATACATTGCAAGCGAGGCGTCACATATCTCCTGGGATACAGCATCGATCCCGAAGGTAAAGTCACGGTGCCGCTGTTTGGCAAGGTCCCGGTAGCCGGATTGACAATTTACGAGATCCGGGACCTGCTTCAGGACGAAGGTCGACTCCCTCTTCCGTCACGCCTACGTCGAGGTGCGTCTCCTGAGCTTCAAGTTCACAGTCCTTGGTGAGGTGCGGGCGCCCGGAAGCTATATGAACTACAATGACCAGCTGACGGTGCTGGAGGCTATAGGCCGCGCTGGAGGCATCGCCGAGACCGGCACCAAGGAAAAGATCCTCGTCATCAGGCCGATGGACGACAAGACCTACACCTATCACATCGACCTGCAGGACAAGAGCCTCCTCTCATCACCGGCCTATTTCATCACCCCCAATGATGTTGTCATCGTGCAGCCTAACCCGAAGAAGGTCTTTAACGTTAACCTTCCGACAATCTCACTTCATCATTCGCTACTGTCACCAGCACCATCACCACCACCCTCCTGCTGATCAACTATTTCGGAAAATAAAACTTATCACCTGATGGAGAACGACGAGCATAATTTCAATATCCCCGAAGGCGAAACCATCGACTTCCGAAGGTACTTCTCACTTTTCATCAGCAACTGGTACTGGTTCGCGGCGGCGATGTTCCTTTCGCTCTGCATAGCCTATGGCGTAAACCGCTGGGGCGAGGAGCTATACACCGTCCAGAGCACCATGCTCATCAAGGACGACCTGAACGGAGGAGGCTACACGGGCATGGACAAGATCATCCCGGGAGGCGACATATTCTCATCACGCCAGAACCTGCAGAACGAGATCGGCATCCTGAAGTCGTTCGGCCTCAACCACCAGGTGATGTACAAGCTTGAGGATTTCCATATTGTCTATACTGCTGTCGGACGCCGCGGCATTGCCGAAAGCCGCCTTTACAAGAGCTCGCCCTTTGTGGTGGTGTGGGATACCATCAACCTCCAGCCGGCAGGCAGGCGGGTGGATATCAGGGTCCTCTCCCCGGAGAAATACCTCATGACGATCAAGGCAAACGAATATGAGGGTGAACACAGCTTCGGCGAGAGGTTCAATCAGTTTGGGTTTGACTTCATCATTTTTCCCAGGAACAGGGAGGCGTCTCCCTATGATGAAGGGTGGTCAAACAGGTACTACTTCTGGTTCACCAGGCCGGCCGCGCTTGCAAACATCTACCGTTCCAAGCTCTCTGTCACACCCATAGAGGAGGAGGCAACCCTGGTCACGCTCTCGGTGACGGGACTGGTGCCTGAGCAGGAGGCTGAATACCTGGACACGCTGATGAGAGCATACATTGACCAGGGGCTCGAATGGAAGAACCTGGCTGCAAAACAGACCATCGCCTTTATCGACGATCAGCTGGGGTTGGTCTCCGACTCCCTTAAACTTGCCGAGGCCCGGATGGAGAACTTTCGGACCGACAACCGGTTTGTCGACCTCACTACTGAGGGGAACCTCGTGCTGCAGCGCCTCGAACGCTATGAGATGGAGAAGAATGCACTCAGCCTCCAGATGCAGTATCATGAATACCTGAAGGAGTACCTCACCTCGCGCAATGAGAGCGGGCTGATAGTCTCTCCCAGCGTGATGGGCATAGCCGATCCGCTGATCATCAGGCTGGTGGAGGAGCTCTCGCAGTTGCAGCTTCAGCAGAAACAGCTGGGTTTTGTCCTGAGGGACGAACTCCCTGCCACGAGCCTCATAACGGGCCAGGTCGAGCAGGCTCGTGCCGCGCTCCTTGAGAATGTGGCCAACAGCATCAACCAGATCAGTATCTCGATGAAGGATGTGGAGAACCGCATCACGGAGGTGAACAGGCAGCTGGGAAGGCTTCCGGGCACCGAGAGAAAGCTGATAGGCATCCAGCGCGATTTCGACCTGAACAGCACCGTCTATAATTTTCTCCTCGAGAAACGGGCTGAGGCAGGCATTGCCAAGGCCTCAAACATATCCGAGAACAAAATCATTGACGAGGCTGAACCTTACAATGCCTCACGCATAAAGCCCAGGGCCAGGCAGAACTACATGCTCGCTCTCATACTTGGGCTTCTCCTGCCGGCAATAGCCGTCATCATCATTGATCTTCTCAACAACAAGATCATCGACAAGAAGGATATTGAGAAGATCACCAAGGTGCCCATCCTCGGCTTCATCAGCCACAGCGCCTACGGCACGGAGATACCTGTCATCAGCAAACCCGGAAGCACCCTGGCCGAGAGTTTCCGCAGCATACGCACCTCATTGAAATACCTCACCCCTGATGACAAGCCGGTGGTCATCGATGTCACCTCCACCGTCAGCGGTGAAGGCAAGACCTTTGTTGCCGCGAACCTGGCTGCCATAATCTCGTTGCTCGGGCGCAAGACCCTGCTGGTGGGCCTCGACCTGCGCAAGCCGCGCATCCACAAGATCCTCGGCATGGACAACGCGGTTGGCATGAGCACCTTCCTCAGCGGTAACGGCAAGTATGAAGACGTGATACGGAAGACCGGCATTGAGAACCTCTGGTTCGCCGCCGCCGGCCCCATCCCGCCAAACCCGGCAGAGCTTATTGAGCGTGAGACGATGGCAGTGTTCCTCGAGAAGGCGAAGAAGCAGTTTGACTATATCATCATCGACACCCCGCCTGTGGCCATCGTCACCGACGCCTTGCTTCTGGCACGACTGGCTGACATCACGCTTTTCGTCGTGAGGCAGCGCTATACGTCGAGAAGCACGCTCAATCTCGTCGAGGAGATCTACCGGAGCAAGGAGATAAAGAACGCCGGCATCGTTGTCAATGACATCTCCATGTCAGGCTACTACGGCTACGGACTCCGCTACGGCTACACCATGGGTTACTACTACGGCTACAACTACGGTTACAAGTACTACGGCCACACGGCATACGGCAAGGGGGCAAAGGGTGAGGCAGGTGCCTACTACACCGAAGAATGAGACGCTCTCGCAGGCGAACCATGAGAGGTATCCTCAACGATTATTACCGGCAGAAGATTACGGCGCTTCCGCAGAATAACTCCCTATTGCCTACTGCCTACTGCCTACTGCCTCCTTCCACTCGCCGCCTGGCGATACTTGTCGACAAAAGGGGCTGGGCCTACCACGAAAAGGCCTGCGAGAAGGCAAAGTATATCGAAAAGGAGTGGGATGTGGAGTTCTTCTTCCTTGAAGACAACCCGGTCATTGACCCTGAAAAATTTGACCTGCTTTACAATTTTAATCACACCCCATCCGGGTATGACCGGCTCTTTCACGACAGGCTGATCAAGGGGCTCTACAGCCATTATCATCAGCACTCGCTCATCCCGTGGAGGTATGTCTGCAACATGGTAAAGCATGCGGCGGTCCTGGTGGTTGCCAACATGGAGCAGGCAGAGGAGATAAGGCCATTTTTCAGGAACACGGTTGTTCTGCCTGACGGAGTAGATCCTGATGTTTTTTACTTTGAGAAAGAGCGTACGGGAGACGACATTGTTGCCGGCTGGAGCGGCAATCCCGACAGGCGTCTGGGAGGCCGGCGGGTCAAGAGGTTTTACGAGGTGGTTGAGCCGGCGTGCCGGGAGGCGGGAGTAGAGTTAAAGGTTGCGAGGAACTTCGGGCGTGGTGAGTTACGGAGGATGTACAATGAGACGGATGTTGTTCTGATAGCTTCGGTTACGGAGGGCAATCCGCTTTGCCTCTTCGAGGCCGGCGCCTGCGGCCGCACCGTCATCGCCACCAGTGTGGGTGTTGTCCCCGAGATCATCGAAGACGGCGTCAACGGCTTCATAATTGACTCAACCCTTACTGACCGCAGGACCGCAGGACTGATGACCGCAAGACTGCTTTGGTGCCAAAAGCACCAAAGCGAGACCCGCGAAATGGGTCGCCGCCTCCGTGAAAAGATCCTCCTCACCCGTTCCCCATCCGTTACCGGCGAGGCCTTTAAAAGTTTGCTCAACCACCTGATTAGCAGATAACTCACTATTGCCTATTGCCTGCTGCCTACTGCCTGAAATATGATATGTATTCAAAACTTTCTCTCCCTGAAAAGAATAACTTTAATTCAATTTACCTATATTTGGCCATCATTGCTGCCCTGGGGCGGCAGCCTAATCAAAGGGGAAGTATTGACATAAAATAGAGCCATTAACCACTGATCGGCTCACGCTTTATTTAACTGACCTTAAGCTTGTTAGGCACTCAACCCGATGTGACTGACCAACCGGAGGATTTTCAAAACCGAAATAACTGGACCCCTGTCCAGGAGCAAAAACTATATCCATCCAACTACAATACTTTAACGTCTACGACGTAAAGATTTTATTCTTAGCCCTTATCTGCAATACTTGTTGGCCCCGATATGCCTGACGGCTATCGGGGCAGGCTCTCCGGCCAATAACTATTGCCTATTGCCTACTGCCTATTGCCTTCAAACTTAACTATTCCATACTCGCTTTATATTCAAAACATGGAAACTACATAAGAAACCCACCCCCCCTTCCGACGACATCGATCTGATGAGATACGTCTCCCTTTTCATAAGCAACTGGCTCTGGATCGCAGCGGCACTGTTCCTTGCCCTGAGCATTGCGTATGTATTCAACCGCTACTCGCAGCGCGTTTATAATGTGAAAAGCACCCTTCTTATCAAGGAGCAACAGACGACAGGGGCTATTGCCAATATGGAACAGATCTTTGCCAACAACCTATACAATCCATACCCGAACCTCGATGATGAGGTGGCGATACTTCAGTCCTACTCTCTCAATTATCGGGTCATTGAAGATATGCCTGAGACCCACATAGCATATATACCTGTGGCACGATACGGTATCCAGGGGCAGCGGACCTATAAAACATCACCGTTCGTGATCAGGGTGCTCAGTGATGAACAGCCTGAAGACGTGCCGATGACATTCAGGTTTACCGGCGCGGATTCATATACAGTAGAGATTGATGAAGAAAAGCTTGCCGCATGGAGTAAAAACAGAGAATCAGTCATTGACCAGGGAACAAGAAACGAAGAGCAAAAATATGCCCTTGGCCAACCCTTTACAGAGGCCGGTTTTAACTTTGTGGTTGAACTGCGTGACAGCACAAAATCCATTAAGGATGAGAATAATCGATGGCTGGTCTGGTTCGAATCCCTCTCAGGGCTGACCAACGCTTACCGTGCCAGCCTGAAGGTGGAGCCGGTGAAGGAGTATGCCTCTGTATTCAATCTCACTTTCGACGGTTATTCACCCGAGCAGGGATCTGACTACCTGAACACCCTGATGAATTTGTATATCCGTCAGGGAATGGAGTGGAAGAGCCGTGCGGCTGATAATACAATTGATTTCATCGAAGCTCAGCTTGGACTGATCTCCGACTCCCTCAGGATAGCAGAGAACAGCATGGAGAGACTTCAGGCTTAACAACCGTTTTGTTGATCTTACCCTCGAGGGCACATTGGTCCTGGAGAAACTGGAAAAGCTTGAAGGAGAGAAGAATATACTTGGACTGCAGATGCAGTATTATGAATATCTCTCTGATTATCTCGATGCGCGTGAAGAGAATGAGAGCATTATCTCGCCGAGTATCATGGGTGTCAGTGACCCCACGCTGATCAAGCTGGTGGAGGAGTTCTCCAGACTCCAGCAACAGCGCAAGCAGGTTGCGTTTACTGTCAAAGACAATCTGCCCCAGGTGGACCTGATGGACCAGAAGATTGAAGACGCCAGGGCCTCGCTGCGCGAGAATGTCACAAGCACGATCAACCAGCTTAAGCTAACAATGAATACGATAAATAGCCGGATTGCCAATTCCGAAAAAGAACTGGGAAAGCTCCCGGGTACGGAACGCCGGCTGATAGGCATCCAGAGAAAGTTTGATCTGAATAACTCGGTCTACACCTATCTCCTTGAGCGCCGTGCTGAAGCCGGCATTGCCAAGGCCTCCCAGATAACAGACAACAGGGTCATTGACAGGGCTCTTGTCCAGAACAGTACCCTGATAAAGCCGAAGACGATGAAGAATTACCTGGTGGCCATTCTTCTTGGACTTATGGTTCCAATGGCTCCTGATTGTGATCTTCGACCTTTTCAATAACAAGATAATAGGCAGGCATGACATTGAACGTACTGACAAAGGCGCCGATAATAGGATATATAAGTCATTCCGACTACCATGTAGAGGATCCTGTTGCAGAGAAACCGGGCAGCACGCTGGCAGAGAGCTTCAGGGCGGTGCGCACCTCGCTGGCCTTCTATACAGGCCAGACAAAGTGCCCGGTTATTGTGGTCAGCTCACCTGTCAGCGGCGAGGGTAAGACATTCGTCTCGGTGAACCTTGCAACCATCATCTCCATGATGAACAAGAAGGTGCTTATCGTAGGTCTTGACCTGCGCAAGCCTCGGGTGCATGCCATACTCAAGTCTGGCAACGGCCACGGAATGAGCCAGTACCTGAGCGGCAGCGCCACTTTTGAAGAGGTCATTGTGCCGACTGAGATCGAAAATCTCTGGTTCGCTCCTTCCGGACCGGTGCCTCCCAACCCGGCTGAACTGATCGGCTCGCCGAAGATGGCTGAGTTCATTGCCCGGGCGAGGAATGAATTTGATACAATCATCATTGATACTCCGCCGGTTGGCATTGTCACAGATGCCCTGCTGTCTGAGCCAGCTGGCCAACGTCAACCTGTTCGTTGTCCGCCAGAGATACACCACCCGCGGCTCGGTACAGCTGCTTGATGAGATCTTCCGCAAGGGCGAGATGTCTAATGTAGCAGTTCTCGTGAATGACATCTCTGCATCGGGCTATTACGGGTACGGACTGCGCTATGGCTACTCGCTCGGCTACGGCAAGCCGCTACTATGACCCGGGTAACTACTACACCAAAGGAGGCGGCAAGTCATCAGGCTACTATACTAACGACTGACATTCGGTCGTTTTATTAGACCTCAGACTCTGCAGACCGCTAAGACACATTGTATGAAAACAATACTACTCTCTTCCTGCTGGCTTTGTCATTCACGCTGCAACTCTGCTGGCCCAACCTAATCAACGTATTGCCAGAACACCCAAGGTCAACTATGACTGGCAGCCGGGTTTGTAAGCATTACTGAGCTCACCGGGGCAATCGGGCTTGGTGATACACGGATACTGAACTGTCAAAGTATTATTACGGCATTACAACAGTGGCCGGATACCAGTTTACGCGAAACATCAAGGCAGGAGCAGGGGCCGGAGTGCAGTTCCATAATGGACGGACACTCTTTTCCCCTTTTCCTTGATATAAGGTCCAACTTCAACTCGCAGGAGATCGTACCTTTCATTTTCAGGTGCAGGAGGTATAATGCTTGATTTTAGTGACATCATGGATGAGACACACGCGTCTTTCATTAATCCATCGATCGGGGTTCGTTATGTGGCTGCAAACAGGACTGCGGTTTCATTTTCAACCGGACTCATGGTCTACTACAGGCGGTCCGAGCGAACGAAAATCATTTCTCAACTTCAAACTTGGCGTTGAACTGAAGTCAGGACTAGAACAATCAGGATTTACTGCAGCCGATTCTTCAATTCTGCGATAACGATAGTTTGTTTTTCTGGTTAACCGTTCTATGCTGTGGCAGTACGGGAACAAAATTTCCGTAACTAAACATTTCCTAAAAAATATTTTGTACCTTGTAACCCAAAGTCATTCAATTTCAATAAAAGGACCGTCATGAAAAGACTTTACACCATTCTCGTCGTTCTGATACTTACAGCATCGTATGCCGGTGCGCAGATAGTAACCGAACGCTGCTGGCACCTTGACAAGGTTCAGTTCCTGCAGCACAAACAGGATTTCTGGAGAAGTCACAAACTGTTTTCAACCACTGCTCAGATCCTTTTCATCGGTTTCCGGCGGATATTACAACCTTACTGAGGTGCACTATGGATTTGGACTGGGTCTGATGAATATCCCTTTTCCAATCATTATGCCGGCATTACCACCATCAACGGCTGGAGATTCGGTAGATGGCCTTGCATTGGGCGCTGGGATTAGGATACCATATAAGTTATAACGATGGCTATGATTCGGGCTGGATGCTACCTGTGTATGGTGATGTAAGGTACTTCATGGGAAAGCAGAACGAACAAATTCTTTGTGGGGTCGACGGCGGGTTTCTGATTAATTTTGATGATTTTAAGGATTATGCCAGATATTTGGTAATCCCAGCCTGGGGATTGATAGTTCCCGCTTGCCAAGAGTACTCATCTCTCTTTCAGCGCCGGGCTCCTCACGCAGTATGACTACAATTTCTTCAAGCACGCACATACCGGGACTCGATTTCATAAACATGAAACTAGGCCTGCTCTTCGGTAAGTAGCCTGTACCATTAACCATTATTTCCTCCATTTACTCTTCTGCCATCAAGCCGTTTGATGATTCTATATCCCTACGACCTTTACTGACCCTTTGACCTTTAACCCTTAACCTTCCTCATGATTATCCTTGACCTGATAGTTGGCGCCCGCCCCAACTTCATGAAAATTGCTCCCATAATAAGGGAGATTGAGAGACGGAAAGCTGGCGGTGTGAGCATAAAGTACCGCCTGGTGCATACCGGCCAGCATTATGACCCAAAGATGAGCGGCACCTTCTTTCATGAGCTCGGCATACCTGAGCCCGATGTCAACCTCAATGTAGGCAGCGGAACCCAGGCAGAGCAGACCTCAGGCATCATGCTGGGCTATGAAAAGCTGCTGATGGAGAGAAAGCCTGATCTCTGCATCGTGGTCGGAGATGTTACCTCAACAATGGCCTGTGCCATCACGGCGAAAAAGCTGCTGGTGACGGTAGCACACGTCGAGGGCGGGATACGCTCGGGCGATATGACCATGCCCGAGGAGATCAACCGGATAGTGACAGACAGCATAACCGACTATTTCTTCACCACTTCCGAAACTGCAAATGACAATCTCAGGAAGTGCGGCGTAGCTGACAACAGGATATTCTTTGTCGGCAATACCATGATAGACACCCTCCTGGCCAGCCGTCCCCGTTTCAGAAAACCGGCGGTATGGGACGAATGCCATCTTAAGGAGAAGGGATATATCGTCCTTACCCTTCACCGCCCCAACAATGTGGATGACCCCGGTAACCTCAGCCGGCTTCTTGATGAGATAATAAACAGCTCAGACGGTCTGCCTCTTATCTTTCCGGTGCATCCCCGCACCCGTAAGGTGATAGACTCCTTTGACTCGTCATCAGTATCGATGGCGAATGATGACATGCATCACTGCATCTCACTGAACCATTGGGCTACCTTGAATTCAATTACCTTGTTGAGCATTCAAAGGTGGTGATCACTGACTCAGGAGGCATCACCGAAGAGACGACGGTAATGGGTGTTCCCTGCATGACCCTGCGCAACAGCACCGAGCGTCCCGAGACAGTCACCATTGGAACAAATGAGCTTCTTGGCACCAACCCTGACGCCATCGCCCCGGCCATGAAAAAGCTCCTCTCCGGCCAATGGAAAAAAGGCACCATCCCCCCTCTCTGGGACGGCCACACCTCCGAGCGAATAATCGAAATTATTTGCAATTTGAAATTAAGATAAAAGACAAAAGGCATCAGAAAAGTGCTTGAATACAAAATAAAGCAGTCTGAACACATACCTGATAAAATTGTGTAAATTAGATCCAAAGTCACTCATTAACAAAATGAAACTATGAAAAGACTTTTAGCCCTGGCAATCTTAACTCTTCTAACGGCTTCATTTGCTTCAGCCCAGGTGGTGACTGAACGGCGCCCATACTCTAAAATGGGTGGCGGACTATATAACCTGACCGAGGTTCAGTACGGTTTTGGCTTAAACATTATTGAGCCACCCTTTGCACAATACATTGCAGGGGCCACTACAGCGTTTGGCTGGAGATTCGGAGGTGGTTTTGCCATAGGTGGCGGCACAGGGTACCTGAAGTACAATGATGGATACACAATACCACTGTATGCTGACATGAGGTATTTTCTGGGCAAACAAAAGGTTCAGTTCTTTTTTGCCATGCCTGCGGGATTCCTTATGAACTTCGACAACTTTAGGGATAATTCACGGGTATTTGGGAATCCAAGTCTCGGGCTGATCGTACCAATTTCAATGAATACACATCTTTCTTTTTCGGCTGGTATCTTCACTCAGATTGACAGGGAAATCTTTGATGATCCTGACTTCCATGCCGCCTGGCATGATAGCTTCATCAATCTGAAGCTGGGACTTCTCTTCGGTATGTAGGACCTCCTTCTTTAAACCATTCTTTTGACTTTACAGACTTTCGACTTTACAGACTAATCACATGAATATTTCCATAGTAGGCACAGGCTATGTAGGCCTGGTGAGCGGCGCCTGCTTCGCCGAACTTGGAGCAACCGTATATTGCATTGACACCAATAAGGAGAAGATTGACAAGCTCAATAACGGCATCATTCCTATCTATGAACCCGGACTTGAAGACCTCGTCCACCGCAATGTGAAGGCCGGCAGGCTATTCTTCTCCACCGACCTGACAGAGAGCCTGAACGATGTTGAGATACTCTTCATCGCCGTGGGTACCCCTCCCGGAGAGGACGGCAGCGCTGACATGAGCCATGTCATTGCTGTGGCCGAAGAAATTGGTCAGAACATCTTGAAAAATACCTTCTGGTTGTAACCAAGAGTACCGTACCGGTAGGTTCCTCAGAAGCTTGTCAAGAAGTGCAATTGAGGAAGAACTGAAAAAGAGAGGTCAGAAATATTGAGTTTGACGTTGCATCCAATCCTGAATTCCTGAAGGAGGGAGCTGCCATTGACGACTTCATGAAGCCCGACAGGGTTGTGGTAGGTGTTGAGAGCGAAAGAGCAAAGGAACTGATGACGCAGCCTCTACGCTCCCATGCTGCTGAACAACTTCAGGGTGATCTTCATGGATATCCCCTCTGCAGAGATGACCAAGTATGCTGCCAACGCAATGCTTGCAACACGCATCAGCTTCATGAACGAGATAGCCAACCTGTGCGAGAAGGTCGGAGCTGACGCCACGATGGTAAGAAAAGGTATCGGCACTGACAGCCGCATTGGAAGCAAGTTCCTCTACCCGGGTGCAGGTTTTGGCGGATCATGCTTCCCGAAGGATGTGAAAGCCCTGATAAGAACAGGCAAGGATCATGACTCACCGCTGACACTCCTTGAGTCTGTTGAGGCCATCAATGAACGGCAGAAAAAGGTACTCTTCAGAAAGTTCAGTGATTATTACAAAGGTGATGTACAAGGGCAAGAGGGCTGCCATATGGGGACTCTAGCTACAAGCCCGGCACAGACGACATGCGTGAGGCGCCGTCACTGACCCTGATCAGCCAGCTCCTTGAGGCAGGATGCACGGTCAGGGCCTATGACCCTGTGGCGATGGATGAGGCCAGGCGACAGGCTGGGTGACACCATTGAATATGCATCCGATATCTATGATGCACTTGAGAGATGCTGATGTTCTCTTCCATGTCACCGAATGGCAGGAGTTCCGCATGCCCGACTGGCAGAGGGTACGCTCACTGATGAAGACCCCCCTCCTGATCGACGGCCGCGGTGTCTTCAACAGATACGATCTCGAGGGCTTCACCTACCTGCGTATAGGATAACTGATCACGGACCTTCAGATTGAGGCTTCGCCGTGAGGCCAGGCTGAAACCCCGATAACGAAGTGTATCGGGGCCTTCAGACCTCAGACCTTATGTCCAAGTACCTTGTAACCGGCACCGCCGGTTTTATCGGCTTTCACCTGGCCAATGCCCTCCTGGCACGCGGTGAAGAGGTGGTCGGGATTGACAACATCAATGATTACTATGATGTAAACCTGAAGTATGCACGGCTGGAAGAGGCCGGAATCAGGATGAGGAGACCGACTGGCTTCAACAGGCTCAGAGCAGTAAGATGGCCGGGCTATCGTTTTGTACGGATGGATATTGGGGACAAGGAGCACCTGGGTAAGAACTGTTCCGGGCTGAGAAGTTCGACTATGTAGTTCATCTTGCCGCCCAGGCAGGAGTGCGGTACAGCATAGACAATCCTGATGTATATATTCAGAGCAATATCAACGGTTTCTTCAATATACTTGAGGCGTGCAGACACTCATCCGGTGAAGTACCTGCTCTACGCCAGCAGTTCGAGTGTCTATGGCAATAATGAGAAAGTGCCTTTCAGTGAGGATGATAATGTAGACAATCCTGTCAGCCTCTATGCAGCCACAAAGAAGAGCAATGAGCTCATGGCCTCCGCCTATAGCCACCTCTACGGCATACCACTGACCGGCCTCAGGTTCTTTACAGTATACGGACCATGGGGCAGGCCTGACATGGCCGTTTACAAGTTCACGGAGGCAATGATGAAAGGCAAACCAATTCAGGTATATGCCAATGGCACTCTTCAGCGCGACTTTACCTATATTGATGATATCGTCAATGGGATACTCTCCGTACTTGACAGGCAGAAAGAGACGAAGGCACCTGTCCCTGATGAACATTGGCAATCACCATCCCGAGACGGTCAGCACCCTGGTTTCGTTACTTGAAAAGGCCACGGGAACAAAGGCGATGGTGGAATACCTGCCGATGCAGCCGGGAGATGTTAAGGCAACCTTTGCTGATATCACCACTATAAATGACTATAGCGGATTCAGGCCACAGACAGACCTTGAGACCGGGCTGAAAATGTTTGTTGACTGGTATGTGAAATATTTTATAAAAGACTTGACTTGAGACCTTTTCTTTCCTAATTTAGTAACAGTCTACTAAAGTCTGGAACTTATGAAAAGGTTAAAACTAATTACAGGTATTGTTCTTACCGTAGTCCTGGTTGCAGGATGTGCAACGGTAAAGGTCTACTCTGATGCGGGACTGAACAATGAAACCGGTCTCCGTTACTACACTCTCAAACCTTATCTGCTTGTTGAGTACCTGGCAAATAAGGATAACACAGTTAAGACATCGGTTGTTTATCTGCCTGATCTCTCCTCGCCGCAGTACATGAAGATCAGATCCGGCATGGGTGCGAGTGAGCTGAAGATGAGTTTTGCCAACAGCGCCCTGGAGTCGTACGGTGTGGCCACCGACTCCAAGCTGCCTGAGAGCATGGAGGCGTTTGCGGCCATGCTCTCCAAGAGCGCCTATGCTGCTCAGGCATTTGAAGGCGGTCCCCTGCACCCACCGAGGAGGGACTGACCTCAGGATGCAGGAAGCACCTTCAGGCTGTATGAGATACTCACCGCCCTCCGGCACCGCTGAAGGAGGTACTGTCTGTAAAGGAAATCCAGGTGTTATGAAGAACAGGATTCTGAACCGGAAGATATGGGTCAGCGGTGTCCCTCACAAGGTAGGCACCGGCTGGCTCGCCCCGCAGCCCGACCTGCGCGACTACACCCCTGCCAGCGGCAGATAACCTCCTTCAACAAGAAGCTCAAATTCTCCGGTCTGCAAACCGCAGGACTCACGCAGCCGACTGCGACGTCGACCGCAGGACCATCAGTTGATTTAAGAGAATGGTGCTAGCCCTATTGAAAACCAACTAGACCTGGGAGCTGCACTGCCCACGCCGCCGCCGGAATCGTTGAATACTTCGAGAAAAGGGCATTCGGAAAGCATATTGATGCCTCACGACTCTTCCTCTACAAAACCACCCGCAACCTGATGCAGGTGATCGGGCGACACCGGCGCATGGCTCCGTGAGACCATGGGTGCGCTGGTGCTGTGCGGTGTGCCTGATGAGAAGTACTGGCCTTACAAGGTGAAGGACTTCGACAAGGAGCCTTCAGGATTTGTCTATGCACTTGCTGAGAACTACTCAACGATAAAATACTTCTGCCATGACCCGCAGGGATCTGACACGCCCGGCACCGGAGGTGCTTGCTTCAGTGAAGAGCTATCTTGATGCAGGTATCCCGTCGATGTTCGGTTTCTGGGGTTTTCAGTCGTTTGAGGACACTGACGCCCGGTGATATTCCTTATCCCTGCAAGGGTGAGAATGCCCAATGGGGTCATGCTGTCATGGCTGTGGGTTATGATGATGATCGCAAGATATCAAACCTCAAATGCAAGACTGAAACCAAAGGTGCTCTACTGATCCGCAACTCCTGGGGCAAGAACTGGGGCGACAACGGCTACGGCTGGCTGCCTTACGAGTATGTCCTCAACGGACTGGCACTCGACTTCTGGTCGATCCTCGACATGAGATGGATTGACACCGGCAATTTCGGACTTTAAACCGGCCCTGAACCCTGAACTCCGGCAGTATCCTGGTCGGAGGTACAGCCGTTGCGCTAAAAGCCTTCCTGATCGAAAAAGCCACCGACCTGTTTTGATTTTTTCATTATCTCATATAAATGCTTAACCCGAGTCTGCATATCAATAAGGCTCACTTTTGTCTTTTATCTTGAGTAAAGCTCTGAACGCGGAATATTTTTTCATTATGTTCAACAAACATTATCTTTGTAAAACATAATAAGCAATTATGTTTGTAAACAGAGAAACAGAAATAGCCAGACTCAGGCATGTGTTGAATAGCGACACTGCTCAGCTTGTGGTAATCTACGGAAGGCGCCGCTGCGGCAAATCCACCCTGCTCAGGCGCATAATGGATGACGATTCTGTCTATTTCTCGGCTGACATGCGCGAGGCTCCGCTCCAGATAAAGGCCCTTTCAGAGAGAATTGAAAAGATAATTCCCGGCTTTGCAGCTCCCGTTTACCCGGGGTGGGATTCCCTTTTCAGGAGCATGAATGTTGCATTAAAAAAACGTTTTACCCTTTGTATTGACGAGTTTCCGTATCTGGTGAAGAACTCCCCTGAGCTTCCTTCAGTCTTGCAGAATATTCATGACGATGCTTCACACAGTAATTACAATCTTATTCTTTGCGGCTCTTCGCAGATGATGATGCAGGGGCTGGTGCTTAACAGCAAAGCGCCTCTCTACGGGCGGGCCGGAGAGATAATGAAGGTACACCCTATGCCGGTAGCGTGTCTGAAGAGATATCTTGGCATCAGTGCAACAGAGGCGGTCACTGAATACAGCATCTGGGGAGGTGTGCCCCGCTATTGGGAGATCCGCAAGGCATCAGATACTCTTGATGCAGCCCTTAGTCATCATGTTGTCAACCAGTACGGACTTCTGGCTGATGAGCCTGAGAGGCTTTTTTCAGACGAAGCCCGGACTTCCGTGCAGGCTTATACACTCCTCAGCCTCATTGGTTCAGGGTGCCACAGGATTTCCGAAATGGCCGCACGTATAGGAAAACCTGCCACGCATCTTTCCGGCGTCCTGGCTTTTCTGACGGAACTGCGGTATATAAGACGCGAGATACCTTATGGCGAGTCTCTCAGGTCAACAAGAAAAACACTGTATAAGATAGATGACCCTTTTCTGAATTTCTGGTTCACCTTTATTGTGGCAGAGAAGAGCAGGATAGACCTCGGGCTTACTTCTCAGGCAATGAAGCGTATTAAGAACAGGCTGCCGTCATATGTTGCTTCAGTATGGGAAGAGTTATGCCGGAAGTCTGTTCCGTTCCTGAATCTGGATATGGAGTTTAATCCCGCTTCCCGCTGGTGGGGCAGAGGCATCGACGGCACTCCCATGGAGATAGATGTGCTGGCCGGATCCGTTGATGGTAAAGTTCTTCTTGCCGGAGAATGTAAGTGGACTGAGAAAGCAGATATAAATAAGTTATCAGATGAACTGGCAAAAAAGGCTGCTAATCTTCCGTTTGCTGATGGTCGCACGGTCATAACGGCTCTGTTTCTTAAAAATAAGCCGATCAGGTCTCCCTCCGGTCTCTTCGTTTTCGGACCGGAAGAAGTAGTTGAGGCCCTGAAATGAATTCTCAAAACGAAATATTGCCCCTTTTTCCTTTTGTCTTAAGCGAACGAAGGCTCCCGTTTAAACATCTGATCCTTTGAATTTGTCATCAGGCATTTCAGCAGATACGCCAGCGCTCCGCTAACCCCGGCTATGAGCACAGGTTTTAGGGTCAGCCAGGTGAATATGGCTCCGGTGTCGAGCAATTCAATAATGCCGCTTATTAAAGCAGTCAGGAAAGCAATCAGCAATCCGCGAAGGAAGTCCTTCAGGTCTAGGTTTAAGAACTTTGATTTCATGGTATCAATCTTTTAAGATTTAACTTTCACTCCCATAAAAGTTCAACCCAAACAAGAATCATTCTGATCGATAACAAGAACAATTAAGTTCACTGCTATACTCATTGTTTTGCAAAAATCATGTTATGATTGAAGCAAAAAAAGTCAAAAAATAGAAATACCGGATTCTCTCGAATAACCAATACCTACCTAAAGTGTCTAAATTTCTAGTTACAGGGACAGCCGGCTTCATCGGGTTCCACCTTGCCAACGCGCTTCTTGAAAAGGGCGAGAAGGTAGTGGGGCTTGACAATATCAACGACTACTATGATGTCGGACTGAAGTATGCACGGCTCACGAAGCCGGTATCCAGGGATGATGTTGACTGGAATCTGCTTGCACAAAGCAATAAGTATTCAGGGTATCGTTTTATCAGCATGAACCTTGAGGACAAAGCAACTATGATGAACCTTTTTGCAGCAGAGAAGTTCGACTATGTAGTTAATCTTGCAGCGAAGGCAGGGGTGAGGTACAGCATTGACCATCCGGAAGTGTATATTCAGAGCAATATTGTCGGGTTTTTCAATATTTTAGATGCTTGCAGGCATTATCCTGTGAGGTATCAGTTGTATGCCAGCAGTTCGAGTGTTTACGGAAACAATGAGAAGGTGCCATTCAGTGAGGACGACAATGTGGATCACCCTTTAAGTCTTTATGCTGCCACCAAGAAAAGCAACGAGTTGATGGCCTCAACCTACGATCATCTATATGACATTGCACTGCAACCGGATTTCGTTTTTTCACTGTTTACGGACCCTGGGGTCGGCCTGATATGGCAATCTGGAAGTTCGCCGAGGCTATGATGAACGGCAAGCCGATACAGGTTTATGCAGAGGGGAAGCTCCTTAGGGACTTCACCTACATTGATGACATCATAAGTGGTATAATGGGAGTCCTTGGCAAGTCAGCCACGGAAAAACCCCCGGATCTGATGAATAATGGCAACAACCACCCTGTTACGGTAAATGAACTTGTTGCCGGGCTGGAAGATGCACTTGGTCTTAAGGCTCTGGTCGAGTAACTTCCTATGCAGCCGGGGGACGTGGAGAGGACGTTTGCTGATATTGATCGTATTCACATCTATTGTAGATATCACCCGCAAACCAGCCTGAGCAAAGGATTGAAAGCTTTCAGTGGTTGGTACTTAAAGTCCAATGCTTAGAAACAGAAGGCATTGCTACAAATCCTTTCATGGCAATCCTAATTAAATTGCTATATAGAACAAAATTATATTGAGGATGAGTACCGGGGCATCCAGTGCTATTAGTTGGAGTTTGGTCGAGAGAATTACGGTTCAAGGAATTCGGTTTATTGTCTCTGTGTTTTTAGCCAGGCTCCTGTTGCCATCAGATTTCGGACTCATCGGCATGATCACAATTTTTATAAGTTTTGCAGCGCTCCTTGTTGACAGCGGATTTTCCTCTGCGATTATCAGAGACCGTGATGCCGGACAGACAGAATTCTCGACCGTTTTCTACTTCAATATCACTTTGGCCATTGCATTGTATCTGATTTTATTCATAACTGCGCCCTTAATCGCAAAATTCTATGGTCAACCAGTTCTAATTAATATAATCAGAGTACTTGGACTTAACATAATAATTAATTCATTCACAACCATTCAACAAGCTTTGATCACCAAGTATCTTGATTTTAAAAGGCTAGCTGTTTCGACAATTATTTCCAGCATAGTAGGAGGTGGAATTGGGATAGTTCTGGCAATCCAAAATTTCGGTACATGGGCTCTTGTAGCATATGCCTTGGTAGCACAAATAGGCCTTTCAGTAATGCTCTGGATGACAGGAACATGGAAGCCAAGTTTAAATTTTTCATACAAATCCCTTAAAAGCATGTTTGGTTATAGTTCAAGAATTTTAGTGGCAGGTTTTTCTACTACTGTTTTTGATAACATTTATAATGTTATTATTGGAAAGTTTTACAACGCCAGCCAGCTTGGATTTTATTCGAAAGGATATCAGCTACAGCAAATTCCGGTGGGTACAATTACTGCAGTTCTTCAAAGAGTATCATTCCCGCTATTTGTAAATGTACAAGACGATAATGATCGGTTAAAATATGGTTTTCAAGCTCTTATAAAAAGCTTTGCTTTTATAAATTTCACCATTTTGTTTATATTATTCGCCATAGCTCATCCGCTGATAATTTCTTTATTTACATCCAAGTGGGAACCATCAGTTGAGTATTTCAGACTATTCTGCCTTCTGGGATTGGTTTTCCCACTCAGGTCTACAATGATGAATGTTTTTAAAATTAAAGGCCGTGCAATCTGTTCCTTAGATATGAAGTAATTCGTCAGGTGTTTGTTGATGAGTATTCTAGTAATTACTATTTCATTAGGAATCCGATGGATGATAATTGGACAAATAATAGGCAATGTGCTTACATATCTCATCATTTCATTCAAAGCGGGATTGGTGATTGGCTACTCTTTTAAAGAACAGATCTCAGATCTTTATCCATCATTACTGTTTAGTGCTGCAATTGGAACAATGGTATACCTCGTGCAATTAGGGCTGGCTTCGGTTAGTCCACTTTTACAATTAGTTTTGTTATGCCTACTATCCCTCAGTGCTGTTCATATTCTTGCTACAATTACCGGGAATCAACAATATAAAATTATTTGTAGAGAGATAGGAACTTCAGCTGTTAGATATTTCAAAAGGAATAAACTCAAGTAGGACTCTTGATTTAGGATACCGTATTAATATCAAGTTTATCTGAATGTAGCAAATTGTTCGATCAGATAGGGATCTTATAATGTAACCCGCAATTATCACCAGAAGTTATAATAAACGTAGTTATCTGTTCTGTGTTATAGGTACACAAAACCGGAGTTGATGAAAATCATTATAGGAGGAGATTTTTATATACCTGCAGAAAAAACTGAATTAGCGACGCGGGATCTTCATAAACCATGGGGAGAGGTCTTAGAATTATTTAAGGACTCAGATTACCGTATTATAAATCTTGAAGGCCCGGTTACTGATGCAATTGAACCGATTCATAAAACCGGTCCTCATCTGAGGTTAAGCCCTGAGGTTATTGGTCTGATTAAATTTGCTGGGGTTGATATGGTTACTATGGCCAATAACCATATTAATGATTATGGTGACCAAGGAGTAATGAATACCATTGATAATTGCAGGAACATAGGAATAGAGACGGCTGGAGCTGGTTCAAATCTTAAGAACGCAAGGTGTATAAAATACATAGCGGAGAATAATGCTAAGATTGCAATTATCAATATTGCTGAAAATGAATGGAACGGGGCAACTGATGATCATGCTGGCAGTAATCCAATGGATATCATTGACAATGTCATGAGCATACAGGAAGCCCGGATGAAGGCCGATTTTGTTGTTTTAATTATTCATGGAGGACATGAACTAAATACGTATCCAAGTCCGAGAATGGTAAAGCAGTATAGGTTTTATGCAAAGCAGGGTGCCTCAGCAATAATAAGTCATCACAGTCACTGCATTAGTGGATATGAGGTTTTTGAGGGTGTCCCGATTTTCTTTGGTCTTGGTAATTTAATTATGCCAATTAAGCCCGGGGATAAATCCTGGACAACAGGTATGTTAGTTCAGCTTGACTTCCATAATGATCATAATATTGATTTCAGGTATTTTCCATATAGCTTTTCAGACAAAGAATTTACACTAAGACTTTTAGTAGATGAAGAATTGAAATCTTTCAAGGAAGAGATACATACGATAAATTCAGTTATTTCTGATGAGCTATTATTAGCAAGGAAGTTTACCGAGAGTGTTGTCAGTAAGGATGAGTATTATCTTGCATCTATTTATTTACATCCTGTCCTACTTAAGCGGCGGGTATATAGGATACTTAAGTTTGCCAGACTAACCAGATGGTTTTATACCAGGACTCAAATAAGTAATTTATTGAATTATGTGTCGCAATGAATCTCACAGGGAAGTGCTGATGGAGCTATTAAAGAGAAGGATTAATGACTAAGATTGCTATACACACGAGGGCTGGAAGTTTCAGTGACAGGTGGATTGAGTACTGCCTCAGGAATGGTATAGATTACAAAATTGTTGATTGTTATGACAACGACATTTTGGAACAATTATCAGATTGTGATGGCCTCATGTGGCATTGGCAGCACAATGACCCTAAGGCTATCCTTTTTGCAAAGCAACTGATATATCTCTTGGAATATTCAGGGAAAAAGGTATTTCCCAACACGTATACTCTGTGGCATTTCGATGATAAGATCAGTTCAGAAATACCTTTTTGAGTCTATAAAGGCACCATTTCCGGAGACAAAGGTTTTCTATGATAAAGCCAAGGCAATGGATTGGGCAGACAAGACGGTTTTTCCAAAAATATTCAAACTACGGCGAGGAGCCGGGTTGTAGTAAATGTATTCTTCGTTAAGGACAAATTCGAAGCAAAAAAAATAATTAACAGGTCATTTTCAGTAGGGTATCCATCTTTAAATAAAAAAGCAATACTTAAGGATAAGTATAATAACCTATGGTCTGATTTCACCTTATTAAAAGGCATCCAGGTGATCTATAGGACATTAAAAATAGTAAAAGAGGATTCCGGAGAACTTGAAAAGGGATATGTGCTCTTTCAAAATTACATTGATTCTGACGGATCTGATACCAGAACAGTCGTGATCGGGTCAAAATGTGTAGCAGCAATACGTACGAGTCAAGGAACACACACAA
>CAVYRA010000001.1:0-223339 GCA_963770745.1 uncultured Rikenellaceae bacterium | reverse complement strand
GAGGTATGAATAAAAAAGGCGAAATGGGAAGGAGAGTCTTTTGACAGCAAATAAGGAACGGGATTCCTTGACAAGAATAGAAATTCAAAAGAAACAATCATGTTTAAGCACTTTGTAAATATTACCATAAGTAGTATTAAAGAAAACAAGATAAATACACTGATAACCATATTTGGGTTAAGTGTTGGCTTGGCCTGTAGCATCATCATTGCCTTATGGGTAAAATATGAGTTGAGTTATGATAGGTTTCATGAGAATCCACAGGACTTATATAAGGCAGCCTTTAGTTACGATCCCCTGGATTTTCATGCTTACATTTTACCAGCCCCTGTTGCCCGGCATCTAAAGGAAGAATATCCGGCTATTAAAAATACGACTGTCTTTTACCAGTTGAGCAACAAGAAAATAATTCAAGGTGAAAATAAATTTCTGGCAAATGGCAGCTTTGTGGATCCCTCTTTTTTGTCGATGTTTAATTTCCCTTTTACACTCGGATCCCTTTCTGAAGCATTCACACACCCCAACTCTATTGTCCTTACCAAATCACTGGCAGAAAAACTTTTTGGGCAGGCAAATCCTGTTGGTAATACGGTAAAAATGGATGGAGACGAGGATTATATCGTTACAGCAGTATTAGAAGATATCCCTCAAAATTCGGATATGCAGTTTGAGTTTCTGCTCCCTTTTGAAATGATTGCACAACAATTGAATTCCTGGGATTATAAAATATTGCAGGTATATGTACAACTCAATAAAGGTACTGACTATTCAGAGGTTAATAATCAAATAGCCAATGTTATCAACAAATTTAAGCCTGATTGGAATAATCGATTGTATATTACGCCATTGACAGCTTGTCATTTACACGATCTGCAAGGTGGCGGGCGCATACAGTACGTCTACATTATTTCAATTGTGGCATTCCTTATTTTAATTATTGCAATATTCAATATTGTTAACCTGACTATGGCAACCTCTGATGGAAGAATCAAAGAGATTGGTCTAAGAAAAACTTTGGGTTCCAGTAAGAATTTACTCATCGTTCAGTTTCTTTTTGAGGCTCAAATTCCGGCAATGATTGCTATGGGCTTTGCTCTCATTTTTGTTGAATTGGTTTTACCATCTGTCAACAATCTGCTTAATGTAAATCTTGATCTTAATTACAATCTGTTCACAATCCTTATCCTGTTGGGATTTGCAGTACTCACAGGATTAATCTCGGGATTCTATCCTGCCTCCTTTCTTTCATCACTCAGACCAATTGATCTTATTAAAAAGAATATTCGCCCAGGGGGTTCTCGAAATAGGAACAACTCTTCCTCGAATGCACAGAAGCTTAGCCTTAGAAGCGGACTGGTGATTTTTCAGTTTGCATTGGCAATAGTCCTGATAGCAGGAATAATAGTTATTACCAGACAGGTTCAGTTTATGAAGCAAAAAGATCTTGGTTTTAACAGTGAAAATATACTTATCGTACATATGCAAGATCAACTTAAGCGAAAATATGAAACAGCAAAAAATGATTTATTGCTAATGCCTGAAATTTCAAGCATCAGCACTTCCCAGTCTCCTCTGACCATTTGGCAGATGTCTGACATGCCTGTATGGGATGGAAAACAATCTGATAATGTTTTTGATATGGGGATAAATTTTGTGGATTATGATTTTGATGAAACTTTGGGTGTTGAAGTAATTGAAGGAAGATTTCTCACGAAGGAATACTCAAAAGATGCTGCGGAGGGATTTGTAATTAATGAGGCGGCAGTAGAAGCAATGGAGTTGAAAAATCCAGTGGGGACAAAAATGTCAATTTTCGGCGGCACACCTTACGAGCGAAAAGGGGAGATAATCGGAGTAAATAAAAATATGCATACCGAATCGTTGCATAGCGAAATCAAGCCTTTTGCATATATATATTCTCCAACTGGTTCTTATATGTTTATTAAACTTAATTCTTCAACTAATTCAACAATTGTTCAGACAATTAAAAACAGGATTGAACAAATTGCCCCCAATGATCCCATTGAGCTGAGTTTTCTGGAAGATGATTTGAATAAACTATATTCCTCAGAAGAAACAACAGAGAAATTAATCGGGTATAGTTCACTTATTGCAATTATAATTTCATGTTTAGGCCTGTTTGGACTAAGCTTCTATGGGTTACAGAAAAGGATAAAGGAGATAGGAATCCGCAAGGTCAATGGTGCAGAGGTATCCGAAATATTAATCATGCTCAACAAGGACTTTGTAAAATGGGTTGCCATTGCTTTTGTAATAGCCACTCCGGTTGCTTATTACATAATGAAAAGCTGGCTTGAAAACTTCGCCTACAGAACCGAACTGTCCTGGTGGATATTTGCCCTGGCTGGAGTACTTACTTTGAGCATTGCTTTGCTGACAGTTAGTTGGCAAAGCAGTCGGGCAGCAACAAGAAATCCTGTTGAAGCATTGAGATATGAGTAAGGCAACAGGGGTGATTTAAGAAATAAATGCATAATTCTAAATAAGTCTGTTATGAAAAAAAATTTAAAGCTTCAAACGAAAAGATTCATGTTATTTTTTGCAGCAATTAGTTTTATTTCTCTGAGCTGCACTGTCGAAAAAGTAAACACAGACTATTCCGTAGGTTTTAGTTACTATAAAGTACAGGATAGCAGTCGGCTTTATTTTTACAATCAGGATACTGTTTTGCGCCCGATGCTGATTTATTTTTGGTATCCGTCAGAAGACATTTCAGATGCAAATAAAATGAGTTTCAAGCAATATGTCGATTTGATTTCCATACGGGAAGATTACTCTAAAGCGAAAGAGGATATCGATAACGAGAGCTACGATTTTATCAATGCCTATGCCGGTTTTGCCAAAGGGAACTTCAACATAGGATTAAACACAACTACAGAAGAAATCCTCGAGTCACCAGTAGAAGCGTCCCTCAATATTCCGCAGGCAAAGGGTAAATTTCCTTTGATTATATACGCTCCCTCAAACAGCAAAACGCCAGTACAAAATCATCGTCTCTGCGAACAACTGGCAAAAAATGGCTTCTATGTAATTTCAGTTGCTTCCGCCGGAGAAAATTCGATACAAAGGAGAGATCCGGGGAAAAGCATATTAGCACAGGTGGAGGATATGGAATTCATTCTCGATTATATACAAAATACCGTCCCTGTTAAATATTCATCTATAGGCCTGTTTGGATTTAGTACGGGAGGCCTGGCAGCAGCCCTGTTTCAAATGAAACATCCAGATGTTAAAGCCGTTTGCTCCCTGGATGGCAGTCAGGAATATTCCTTCTACATCTTCCTTTCCAAATTACAGGAGTTTCGTCTGGAGAAAACCAAAGTCCCTTATTTCATGATGGTCAATAAAGATATCAGTTCTGTATATCCATTTTATAATTCAATAATATCCAGGGATAAACTCGCTGTGCGAATGTCAAACCTAGATCATTTTGGCTTTGTTTCTTTTTGGAGCTATTTTAATAATTGCAAACCAGATTCAATCCAGAATAATTATGCCAGGAGCTATGATTTTATTGCTGACTATGCCACAACCTTTTTTGATGCCACGCTAAAGGAAAATCAGAAGTCAAAAGAAAAATTATTAAGCCTGAGTTCACAGAAAAATGATTTTTCGATACCAGATCAATTGGATTTTGCACAATCAACGGCTTTGCTAAATACGTATCTGCAATCTTCTATTGATTCGGCAATTGCCATTTACAAATCACATAAAGCGGAAGCTTATAACAACTATAATTATACAGAAGAAGAGATTAGCATGGCCGGCAGAATGCTTTTGGATTATGATGGTAATGCTTCCGTGAAGCTGTTCAAATTTAATATAGAAGAATATCCCGATTCGTGGCATGCGTATTATGATTTAGGTTTTGCCCACAAAATAAACGGGGAGATGGATCAGGCAAAGAGAAGCTTTGCTGAAAGCACAACAAATGAATCCTGATAATATGGATATTTCAAAATTGCTTTCGGAACTATCAAATTAGAAATTCACAAATAAAAAATTGCTAATCTTCAATAGATTCGTTTTTATATTCCTCTTTTAATTTTTGACATACTATCAACTATCAGTTCATAGCTATGATCGATAAGTTCTTTCAATAGAACAGGGCTTAAACTTCCATCAAGACCGATAGTATTCCAATGCTGTTTATTCATTTGATTTTTGTATACGGAAAAGCCTGTTGCAAATTCCGGGTATACGGAGCAATCTTATCCGGTCATGAGTGAGCAATCTGTTTTTAATTAATGCCTTTAACGTACAACCGCCTGAAGAATGGGTAACTCCCCTTTAAGCATTCACAGATTGAGTTTTCTCACTTTATTCAAAATACTTTCCGGTGTGTAATTCCCAATGTCAGGGATAAAAAAATAGCGTCTGAGCTCGTTAATATTAAAATATGAATTATATTTGACTATGTTGTGAAATGTCTTAACCTAAAGGGGTTCAAAAGTGTCTGTGTTTTAATCTTGAAAGAAAATGTTTAACGTAACTTCCAGGTCAGATTGTGCATTTGATATTAATAAAAAATTATTCCTTACATATTTAGTCAAAAACGGTGGTCCTGAACTTCATGATTATGAAGAATTTACTTTCATTGTCAATACTTTGGATCCAAAACATCAGAATGAGTTCAGGGAAGTATTAAATCCAATCCTTAACGTCAATTCTCTGGCTGGCCGTTGTTACACAAAACCATTTGGGTATCCGGGAGATTTTTATTTAATCGATCAAATTTATTCCTGCCATGTTAATGGAGATAAAAAATACCGTAACTGGGATATTTTTTTTCAGAATCTGGCCGGATCAAGGGCTGTGAGAAACCGTAAAGATTATTTCCTTAATCAATGCCTAAATCTTGCTCTTAAAAAACATGGTGAAAAAAGGGTACTGATACTCGGTTCAGGACCGGCAACAGATGTAAATGAATTTCTAAACATATATACCGGAAACGATATCAGGTTTGACCTGGTGGATTTTGACCAGAATGCTATTGATTATTCGTCAAATAAGAACAAAAAATTTGAAAAACTGATTTCTTATTACAAAGTCAATGTTTTAAGGTTTGAGCCTTCCAGGAGGTATGACCTTATCTGGAGTGCCGGATTATTTGATTATTTCAGGGAGAAGCACTTTGTTTACCTGCTAAAAAAATACATCAATTACGTAGCAGAAGGAGGTGAACTTGTAATTGGCAATTTCAGCACTGAAAATCCATCAAAAAACCTTATGGAGGTCGTATCTGAATGGTACCTTAACTACAGAAGCAGAGAGGATCTGTTAAAGATCGTCGGAGAGGCAGGCCTCCTGAACGGGAACGTTTTCATTGATGCCGAAGCACTTGGGGTAAATCTTTTCCTTAATATTCAATGAAACTGAAAAGAAACTTTGTTTTCTGTGTCAAATTTTCTGCTTTCTAAACACATGCAAAGCATTTGATTCAACAGGTAAAGGATCTCAGACGCCTATTACCTTCCTGCTTGTCGGCCTTCCTACAAATAATCTGTGAACAAAAAATCTGTAAGTTGATTGAAGGTATAATTGCCTTGATCCATGAATAAATGCTTTTGTCTAAACAGAAATCCAACCCAATTCAATCTTTACTATTCAAAAAAAAGTTAAAAATGCTATTAATTCATAATTTTTAAAATCAATTGATAAAATCTAATGCCCACTCCTGACGTTTATTATCAAATCGATAGTGTGACGATGATGAATATTTTCAAAAATATGCATATTTATTTTATGGGATTAAGCCCGGAAAGCTCGGGATCAATGACTTTTAACAAATTAACCCTTTCATTTACAGGATACTTGTCGAATTATGAATCTGAATTTCTAAATGACTACTATGTCAAGGCTTTGAATCCGGTCAGGTTTTCACTGATCCTGGCGATGATCTTTTATGGTGCGTTTGCACTTCTTGATGCTGCCACGGTACCGGAACTGAAAAAAATATTCTGGCTTATAAGGTTCGCTGTTGTATTTCCGTTTTTGTTGTCAGTATTTGCCTTTACATTTTTCAAAACGTTCAGGAAATATATGCAATTGTTGATAGCATGCATCATATTCATTACCGGATTCGGGATTATTGTAATGATAATACTTGCTGCGAGGTATTCTAACTATTCATATTATGCCGGCCTTATACTGATCTTCATTTTTGGATATACATTTGCTAGAGCGCGGTTTATTTATGCATCGATAGCGGGCTGGCTGATTGTTATTGCTTACGAGATCTCAGCTATATGGATCTCAGACACACCTATCACAATACTGATCAATAACAATTTCTTCTTTATCAGTTCAAATATTATCGGAATGCTCATAGGGTATTCCCTGGAACTATCCTCCCGCAGGGATTTTTATATGAGAAAACTCCTTGAACTGGAACAGGACAAAGTCAAAGCAGTTAACAGCACCCTGGAAAAAAGAGTAACTGACAGGACACGACAACTGACAAATACCAATTTAAAACTGAAGAAGGAGATGGAGGTTCGCAAAAGATCCGAGAAGCAGAGAAGCGAACTGGAAACTCAGCTTTTTCAACTCAAAAAAATTGAGACTATCGGAACGCTGGCAGGGGGTATAGCGCATGACTTTAATAATATTCTGACACCGATCCTGGGTTACACAGATATGGCCCTGGAAGAAATTCCTGAGGATAGCACACTGCGGTTCGATTTGGAACAGATAAATATTGCAGCTGTAAGAGGAAAAGACCTGGTCCAGCAAATCCTGACATTCAGCCGGGAAGTGAACGTCGAGAAGAAGCCTGTTAAACCAGACCAGATAGTGGTCGAAGTAGTAAACCTTATCAAGGCATCCCTCCCTCATGCAATTGAGATAAGGAAAAGTATTGATTCGGGAATAGGGATAATTCTTGCAGATCCAGTTCATATACACCAGATTATCATGAATTTATGTACTAATGCCATCCATGCGATGAAAAACAGGGGAGGCATCCTTGACATAAAGGTCGATAGTGTACTGGTAGATGAGAAAACAACGAAGAAAATTAACAATCTTAAGATTGGGATTTATGTAAGAATCAGACTATCAGATACTGGTCATGGAATGGACAGAAGAACAAAGGAAAGGATTTTTGAACCATTCTTTACCAGTAAAGAAGTGGGTTCAGGAACAGGCCTGGGTCTTTCTGTTGTGCATGGTATAGTCAGCAATTATAATGGTGCAATAACTGTAGAAAGCACTCCGGGGAAAGGTACATTATTCACTGTTTTTCTTCCATACAACATTTCAGATCCCGTAAATGAAATCAAATCTTCGGATCAGCTTCCAAGGGGAGTCGAACACATCCTGTTTGTCGACGATGAACTGGACATAACTTTTGTGGGCAAAAAGATGCTGGAAAATCTCGGATATAAAGTCACCACCAAGACCAACAGCAGTGAAGCATTTGAGGAGTTTAAAAGAAATCCCGGGAAATATTCATTACTCGTAACAGATCAGACAATGCCCAAAATGCTGGGAACCGAACTTGCTGAAAAAATGAGAAAAATAAATCCCGACCTGAAAGTCATTATAATAACCGGATACATCGACAAATTATCTGATGAGACAAAGTCAAAAACCGGTTCTTATGAGTTAATCCTGAAACCTATCAAACTGAGCGAGTTCAGCAAGGTTATCAGAAAAGTCCTGGATGAAAACTAATCAACTTTAGCTATGGCGAAAATTTTGATAATAGACGATGATCCTTCGATACTGACAATGCTTAAAAGGATGCTTGAAAAAGCCGGATACGAAGTTGATATTGCCAGCAACGGCAGTGAAGGTTTGAAAAAAATTGAATGCTGTCCTCCGGATCTTCTGGTAACTGATATTGTGATGCCTGAAAAAGAAGGTCTTGAACTGATATTCTACCTGAGAAGAAAGAATCCAGGATTAAAGATCGTAGCAATTTCAGGTGGTGGCAGATTTAATTATGAGGGATATCTCACCAGTGCAAAACTTCTGGGGGCTGATCTGACCTTTCAGAAGCCGTTAGTTCACAAAGAATTTATACAGGCTATATCTGACCTTATTAATACTAAAATATAGCGGCTTTTTTCACCTTTCATCACCGGAGGAATAACCGGCTCAATTGACAGGCGACCTATAGATTCTTATTTAAGGCTTATTCTCCTCCAGAAGGAGGGAAAAATAAAAAATGGAACCCCTGCCAGGCTCGGATTCAACACGGATAGTCCCGCCCATATTTTCAACGATTTTTTTAGAAATAGATAGTCCCAGGTCCAAGCCTTCGTGTGAACGCGAAACTGAGTTCTGAATCTCAGTACTGGTTTCCTGCCTCATCTGAACTATATTTGAATAATCGGTCTGATCATTGCCAGGTGAATTACAATCCTGTAGAAGAAATAAAGAATACACGTAATATAGAATTAGTTGTAAAAAAAGGAAACATTTTTTATCCAGTAGATCTTTTATCCGAATAAACAAAGCTTGACCTGAAGTTTATAAAATTACAACAACCACCTAAGACTCACTTTACTACCACTGAAAGAATTGGTTACCATCGACAGCTTAAACCTGGCCCGAAATGCTTACGATAACGTTAACAATCTCATATAAATATACGGTTGCAAGGCTTGATTGAATATTACGTGACTTGAATTCCTATTTGTAAAGTTGCAACTTTAGTCCGTTCGGGGTACCCAGAGGCACAAGAGGTCATTTTTGACCTCTTGTTTTATTTTATGACATCCCTAAACCCTCACTAATTCAAAGGATGAGTTGTATGTGTTCTGTGAAAGTACTGGTTGCAACTCTTCTTTTATCCTCCGAAGCTTTAGCGAAGTAGGACCTTTCTCCAAAACCAGTTTTTCAGCAAAGATGCAACCAAGATTGAGCCTTATAATAAAGTAATAGATAGAAAAACTTTAAGTACGCCTGTCACTACCATTAAAAGGTAAGTGAGAATCCAACTGCAGGTGTTACCCTTGTATTCCCAATGTGTTGAAGATTTATCAAAGGTGATAAGCTAATACCATTCTGTTTGGATTTGGCATCGTTAAATACCCTTGCGTTACGACCAGCTATAAATCCGCTGTGAATTGCTGACAATGGCATAATAATAAAGTAAGAAATTATTCCAATAAACCCCGGTCCCCAGCCAACCGACATTAAGAGAACACTTCCAGCCGTACCCACCAGGAAAATTGATCCTAAAACAATTTGCCTGTTTATAAATTGTCCTGTACCTGGAACCACGATGCTGCTGGCAAAGGCCAATACTCCCTTCCCAGGAAAAGGAACACCGGGACTGGTAAGTAATCCTTGCTTGTAAAGACCCCTTGCAATTTCTGAATCACTGGTTATCTGCTCCTGTGAAAAGGAGGTTTGAGATATCATTGCAAGTAATAAAATAACAAGAGAAACATTTTTCATAATAGAATAAGTATAAATTAGAATCTCAGCAGATTAAATTACTTGTTATGAAATTATCCCGATAATACATGTCACTATCGAAGGGGATTTCAAACAAGTGGTATCGGAATAAAACAGGTTTACGAAAGAATTGTTCGGGCTGAATCAATTTTTTTCCAAGAGCATTATGGGCAACCGTAAACTGTATCGCGAATCCAACATACCTCATGTTCACTAGAACCCGGGAGAGAGGGAGAGAAAGGGAGAAGGCAATTAGATATACAGAGTGTTGACATTTCGTTGTTTTTCAATTTGTTCATAATGGCACACCAGTACATTCTGTTTATCAATAAAATGTCGGTCAGATGGTTGCAACCAACGGCGCATACGCTGGTTAACATTTACAAACTTCATGGAGAAATTAATGTACCGCCCTTAATATTTTTATTTCTAATTTTGAAAACTATAAATGATTTTAATCAACAAAATTATATGAACATAGTATGTTTAGCTTAATAATTTTGAATGGATGAAAAAGGGATTTATTTTTTTAATTTTTCTTTGTCAATTTTTTTTGTTGGAAGCCCAGCAAACTGAAATTCAATATTTATCTGGCACCGATAAAGATAATATGGTGCAATGGGATTTCATGGTTAACAATGGAATGAACAAAGGGAAATGGGACAAAATTGGTGTTCCTTCGAACTGGGAATTGCAGGGATTTGGATCATATTTATATGGTAATGTCAATAAAGAGATCAATGAAACCGGCCTTTATAAATATGAGTTCATTGTTTCCAAATCATGGAAAAAGAAAAAGGTATACATAGTTTTCGAAGGATCGATGACTGATACCGAAGTGAAAATAAACGGAAAGCTTGCAGGACCGGTACATCAGGGAGCCTTTTACCAGTTCAGGTATGATATCTCAGAATTGCTTAATTGGGAAAAGAAGAACCTGTTGGAGGTTAAAGTAACAAAAGAGTCATCAAATGAGAGTGTTAACAGGGCTGAGCGATTGTCTGATTACTGGGTTTTCGGTGGAATATTCCGTCCGGTTTATCTTAAAGCTGATCCAACACAATCCATTGACAGAGTCGCAATTGATGCAAAAGCTGATGGCACATTTTACATGGATGTTTATATCAGAGGCACGGGCAAGGCGAAAACTGTAACAGCACAAATTCAGACCCTTGATGGTGAGCCAGTAGGTGATATGCTTTCTGCAATAGTAAATAATGATTCTACAGCCAGGGCTGTTATCAAAGGAAAATTCACAAAACCTGCGCTATGGAATCCGGAGTTCCCGAACCGGTATCAGGTTGTTGTAAGCCTCAATGCCGGGGAAAAGACAATTCATCATTTTTCACAGAAGTTTGGATTCCGTACTGTTGAGGTACGTCCGGAGGATGGTATCTATGTCAATAACCAGAAGGTCATTTTTCGGGGAGTATGCCGCCATACTTTCTGGCCAGCTTCTGGAAGGACAAGCAGCAAACAACTGGCGATAGACGAGGTCAACCTGATGAAGGATATGAATATGAATGCTGTGAGGATGAGTCATTACCCTCCCGATCAGTATTTTCTTGATGTATGCGATTCTATGGGTCTGTTTGTTCTTGATGAGCTTGCAGGATGGCAGAAGTTTTATGATACGCCTACTGCAAAAAGGCTTGTTAAACAGGTAGTTGAGCGGGATGTAAACCATCCTTCAATTATACTCTGGGATAATGGAAACGAGGGAGGATTCAATAGCGGTGTACGTGGCGATTATGAACTTTATGATCCTCAGAGACGGACAGTTATAGAACCATGGTCGATTATAAATGGCACTAATACAAAACATTATCCAAAGTTTTCTTATGTTGAGAATGCCCTGAATAAAGGCAGGGAGATATTCTTTCCTACTGAATTTCTGCATGGATTGAATGACGGAGGGCATGGCGCAGGTCTTGACGATCAGTGGAACTTTATGCTTTCCAAGCCTCTGGCAGCAGGAGTTTTTTTGTGGGTATTCGCCGATGAAGGAGTTGAACGCCGCGACAAAAATGATTCGATTGACACCTGGGGCAATCAGGCTCCCGATGGAATACTTGGGCCATATCATGAGAAGGAGGGGAGCTTTTATACTGTAAAAGATATATGGTCACCGGTACATATTAAAACATCCGTATTAGGACCGGATTTCGATGGAGAGCTTGAGATCAGCAACAGATTTTTATACAGCAGTCTTAACCTTTCCCGATTCTCATATGAACTTGTAAAATTTGGCAATAGTTTTCCCAAAGTTGAAATAATAAGAAAGGCAGGACCTATCAAATCTCCTGATATTGCAGTTGGTGAACATGGGACTTTGAACCTTGAACTTCCAGATGACTGGAAGAGTTTTGATATCCTGTATGTTGCCGCATTTGACCAGTATGGCCGACACATCAATACATGGTCATGGAAAATTACTCCACCATTAGATTATAGTGCACGTATTGTTACCTCAAATTCAGGAAAAGTTGAAGCATCAGAGCTCAACAACCAGGTTATAGTGTCATCAGAATCGACTGAGATCACATTTGATAAAGTCTCAGGGACAATTGTCTCAGTGAAGAGTGCAGGAAAAAGCATTCCATTCAGTGGATTTAAGTTTGCGGGTTTCAACCGCAATTTTAAAGAACTGAAGAACTATGCTAAGAATGGTGATTATGTTGTTGAAATATTATACGACAGCTCCTCCTATGCAAACTGGACGGTTCTGAAAGGTGGATGGCTTAAGCTTGAATACGGATACTCTGTGAAAGGTTCCGCTGATTATGCCGGTATTACGTTCTCATATCCCGAGAATCTTGTTACAGGTGCAACAATTATGGCTGACGGGCCATATCGTGTATGGAAAAACAGACTTAAAGGCACTCAGTTTGGAGTTTTTGAAAAGAAATATAATAACACAGTTACCGGACAGTCATGGGATTATCCTGAATTCAAAGGGTATTACTCCAGTTTCTATGCTGTTGAGATCCAGACTAACGAGTTGCCATTTAAAATTGTTTCAGCCACTAATGATCTCTTTCTACATCTTTTTACTCCAGCAACTGCTACCAATTTAAGAGGAGTACGGGGAGATTTGACACCACCATTCCCGTCAGGTAATTTATCTGTTTTACATGGTATTAGTCCGATTGGGACTAAGTTTTCACGTGCCGACGAGGAAGGTCCGCAGGGTAAAAAGAACATATATAATGGCGAACTTCTGAAGGGTACGCTTTATTTCAGGTTTGGATTGTAGAGATGCAACACTTTGCGTCCGTGTCGGGGAATAGAACCGGTTGCAACTTTTGTCCGTTCGTGGTACCCAGAGGCACAAGAGGTCAAAATCGACCTCTTGTTTCTTGTGTGACTTCCCTCAACCTCACCCGAGGGGATCAGATTAAGTACCGAAAATGTACTGAAGGCTGATTATGAAAAGTTGTCACTTCGGACCAGGCTTTATTCAACGGCTTTCCGGGAAATTCCTTCTCTTGAAAAGGTAATAGACCGGAATTCCTGTAATGACCGTAGCCAAGGCTATTGATGATTTAACCGGACGCTCAAGGAAGGATAGCACCAGTATTGAAGTACCTGTCATTACATAGATTATCTGGGTAAAGGGGTAACCCTTCAGTTTCAGGACGGAAATCTTGTTCTTCCTGAGTTTGACTGTACCCAATACGGCCAGTATGGGGAATATTCCTAGTGAAAATCCCATATAAGTCAGCACCTGGTCGAAAGTGCCTGATAGAACCAGTATTACAGCAATCAGGCATTGCAACACAATTGCATTTGAAGGCACGTTGTGTTTTGGGTGTATCCTGGCAACGGATCTGAAGAAAAGGCCGTCTTTTGCCATGGAGTAATATACCCTGGGGCCAAGGATAATAAATGCGCTCAGGGATGAAAACAGCGCGAAAGCGATCAGTAATGAAAACAGGATCTCGGCAGATTTTCCGAAGAGGTTTCCCATTGCCAGCCCGCCCACAGAAATGACGCCCTTTATTTCATCAGGACTGATAGCATAAATGAATAGCGTGTTCAGTCCAAGATAAAGAATCATCACAATTCCTGTTCCCAGGATGAGTGAGCGGGGTAACGTTTTAACAGGATTAATAATCTCGGATCCTATATATGTAGAGGCGTTCCATCCGCTGTATGCAAACATGATCCACATCAGAGAAAGGCCTGCTGTCTTCCAGCCTGAAAATCCTGTTGAAACCCACTCTCCTGAACTGAAGTTTCCAATACTTCCTTTTCCTGAAGCAAAACCTGCAAAGAGAAGCAAGAGGATCAGTCCTACTTTCAAAAAAGTCAGGATATTCTGAACGGCGGAACCTGTTTTAAGGCCATGGTAATGGATGTATGTGAATATAATAATAACACTTGCCGACAGGAATTTTCGTGTTGAAGCCTGGGTCATCAGACCGGAGGCCTCAAACCATTCAGGAAGCGCGGGTAATGCGCGGCATAAATATTCACTGAATCCCAGGGCTGAGGCTGCTATCGGAGCGGAAAAGCCAACTATGAATGATACCCATCCGCTGAGAAAGCCGAAGACAGGGTGATAGAGCTTTGAAAGGAAATAGTATTCTCCTCCGGCCTCGGGCATTGCAGCCCCAAGCTCACCATATGACAGGGCACCGCACAGGGCGATAAATCCCCCGGCAATCCACAATGACAGCATCAGAAGAGGGTTGTTCAACTCGGCCATTAGGAGGCCTGAGGTGGTGAAGATACCGGCACCTATCATGTTGGCCACAACAATATTTGTGGTGGGGATAAGTCCGAGTTTTCTCTTCAGGTTGTCTGCCATCATCAGACCTCTTATTTTTCAGCCCTTTTATAGCTTATCAACATTCCCTGAACGAGGGTTGATTCGTAGTTTTTAAAACTTCTGACATATTCAAGATAATCTCCCTGGCCGCCGTAACCGCCCCTCTCATAGACATTATGCGTGGTGTAACAGCCTCCGACTGTGAGTTTAGGAGCGATATCGGTGAAGTAATTCTTATACCAGTATTTGTCAGCATCACTGAAGACAAAATCGAATGGACCCTTTAGTTGCTTAACGAGCTCATGTGCATCACCAAGACGGGCATCAATATAATCCGAAAGCCCGGCTTCCCTGAAATTTTGCAGTGCTTCCCGGTGCCTGTCAGGGTCAATCTCAATTGTTATAAGCTTACCCCCTGTCTTGCTCAATGCCCAGGCCATCCAGATGCCGGAATGCCCCGTTGAAGTACCAATCTCAAGTGCACTTTTATAATTGCCTTTTATTATGAGATCATACAGCAGCTGCCCGTCGCGTGCGGGGATGTTCATATCATACCACCTTCCTGAGCGGTCAGAGAGGAACTTTCTGACCTTTTCATCAAGGACAGGATCGCTTTTAGGCTCCTGAGCCTGCAGGCGGTGATTATTTATTGTTCCTGAGATGACAAGGAAGATAATTGCAGCAAACAGTCTGACTGGCTTCATTTTGTTTGATTTTATTCAAAGATACATTTTGTGAAAAGATGAAAAAAATCGGACTTTAGTTCAGTGTTCAGTACACCTGTCCCATGCATTCTGAGGTTATAAGTGATAAACCCGGAGACTGTCCCCAATGCTATTTCTCGTTAGTGGGGTTCAAAATACTCTTATTTTTTACTGAAAACCGTTTGCCATTTTCTCAAATCATGATAAAGCTATAATATTTATCCGATTAGCTGTACGGGGTTGAATCTTTGCCTATAAGGCATGCCTCAAACGGATATTGATAATGCAATAAAGGAGTGTTATAACTGGTTCATAGAAAATGCATACATTAAATTAAAAAATTATGATACAATCCGCAGCCTTTGATTTTGCATGGCAAAAGGAAGATATCAATACTATTTTGCCTGTTTCCATTGCAGTAATTACGTTCATAATTTATTGGTTCACAACAAAATCCGAGAAGATTAAATCCTGTTTCTTCCGAAAATTCAATTTCGACGATGCATCTGCTTACCACATCACCTTTCTAAGAATATTTGGCTTTCTGACAATGGGATTGGGATCAGGGATCCTGTGCCTTACTTTCATTCCGGATTATTCACTCTCCGATTATGGGTTGTCATATAATCGTGAAACCGCCTTTTTTACGTCTTTATGGTCTTCAGGCCTGATGATCCTCATAATTCCCCTGGCATTCCTGGGTGCCAATAAACCTGCAAACCTGATCAATTATCCTCAGATCCGGGCAAGGTTATGGACAAGGAAGATTACGGTCCTGAATATTGTAGGCTGGATTATTTATTTGTTTGGATATGAGTTCCTGTTCAGAGGAATTTTGTTATTCCCCCTCGCCGGAGAATTAGGTCCCTGGCCGGCAGTAGCCATAAATACTGCCTTTTATTCCATATCCCATGTACCGAAGGGATTGAACGAAACAGCAGGTGCAATTATACTTGGTCTGGTCCTTTGTATTCTCACGCTGATTTCCGGAACGATCTGGATTGCTTTTTTTACGCATGTAGCTCTTGCCCTGACCAATAGCTTTACAGCAATGAAATATCACCCGGACATGCATTTTATTAAATAAAATGCATTCATCATAGACTGATTCTTACATACAGGATTCCCTGACTCACTTCAGGAATTTTAGCTGCCATAGGTGCCATCATCTGGCAGATGTGGTAATTATGTAACCTAATCGCAAAATTATGTAAAGGTTCTTTAATCACAGAAGTGCTCTTTTGTATCTGGATTATTATTTGTCAAACATAAAAAATGGAATTTTCTTTTTCAGAATTTGGCACCAGGGGTTATACCAGACACAGAGGGATATAGACGCACCCGCACCAAGTTGCAAAAGGGAGAACATGTCTACTTTGAAAATCAAATGGAAGAGATTGCTATAAAGTATACCATACCCGGCATAATGGCGAAATTCAAGGGAGGAATAAAGTGTAGCATTCATTATAACAGCAAGGTTGTTATTAACGGCATGAAAGAGGGGAAGGAGATAACAGAAGAGGAATTTAACAACTATTAAACCCTCACAAAGGATGTTTTGCGCTTACTTCCTTCTAGCTGATCAGTTTTTCTTTCAATTGTCTCCGTGCCATGAAGATTCTGCTTTTTACAGTTCCTATATTGATGGTTAGTTCATCGGCAATTTCTGTGTATTTGTATCCATTAAGATGCATTTCAAACGGGATTCGGAATTTATCTTTCAGTTGTCCGATATGTTGAGTTATCTCTTTTACTGAATAGGCTGAATCCGGGTTATCATAACCAGTATGGTTGGTTCGATTATAGAATAGTAATTCTTTATTCTGATCACGATAGATTGCCTGAAGAACATTTTTCCTGTAGTTATTGATAAATGTATTTTTCATTATTGTAGAGGTCCATGCTTTAAAATTTGCCTCATCTACATATTTGTCACAATGCCTCAAGGATTTATAAAAAGTCTCCTGTACCAGGTCCTTTGCCTCATCCTTATCAGAAGTTAATCTGGAAGCCAATCTGGTCAGGCATTCCGTCAGATCAACAAGTTTGGTTCGAAATTCCGTTACAGTCATAGTCAAGTACTTTGAGGGAAAACCATTAAATAATACGGTTCAAATTTATTTTGTTTATTTTTTTCAGTTATTACAAAATTTTATAAATTAGTTACATTATTTATGGATTTTCGCGGGAAATACGATGTAATTTTTATGTTTACCCGAAGACTATTGGGGTAATAAAAGTAACAAGAGGTCAGAATTGACCTCTTGTTCTGTCTGGAGACCTTACACAACCTTACTTATCCTAAGGTTGAGGTATACCGGTTCCGTGAAGACGGGGGTTGCAACCGCAATATTTCATTCCCGCGGGGTGAAAAAATCGACATGGCCGCATTTGGGACAGATATAAACATCAAATGACTCCCTGTTCACGAATGCTTCAAGCAGATTACCCCACACACCTATCTTCTCTCCCTCATGGAAGTTATAATTACCGGAAAAGATAAGAGGCACGTTGCAACGCAGACAATTTACATCACTCATCCGGGGATCAGCGGGGGGCAATTCTATTACTTGTTTCTCAGTAAGACTGTAGTTGCAATTCCAGCAGAGTTCAAATGCATCCCCGAGTTCTGCATTGCAGTTTGGACAGTATTTCATTGAGCAGAGTCTGAAGGTAAGTCAGATTAATAATTCAGGGTATCTTTATGCTCAACAGCGCTTAAACGTATAATAAACCGAAAATTTTGTCCGGTGAGAACCTGGAAGGCCCTGCAGGACGGCATTAACAGGTTACTTACCCATTACAGGTAGGCAATTTCCAGTACTTCAAAGACGATTTCATCCCTTTCCCGCTTCAGGGTAACCTTGTCCCCGACTTTCTTATTTATCAATACCCTGGCCAGTGGTGAAATGAAGGAGATCTTTCCTTTGGCAATATCTGCTTCATCAACTCCCACAATCTGAAAAGTCTTGACGCTGCCGGTTGCCTTGGTTCTGAGTCTGACGGTTGCCCCGAACATTATTTCGTTTTGCTGATGCTCCGTGGGATCAAAAAGCCTGGCTTCGGCAATCCTGTTGTTGAGCAATTGCAGCTTTGCATTGATGTAATTTAATGCAATTCGTTTCTCATTTTCGCGGGTGATGTTCAGATTCTCCCTCTCGCTGATGAGTGCCTCTTTTTCAGCCAACAGCTGCTCCATCCCGGTTCGCGTAACAAAGTTTGTGACACCCTCCGGCAGAGTTGCCCTCTGCGGCACTCTCGGGACTTCCTCCTGATCATCTTCCTTCACAAATCCTCTGCTCATAGCCTTATGGTCCGGACCGCTAAATTATTTATTAAAGAGAGTACTAGAACTCCTTCAGCATGATATCTATCTTGTCAAACAACTCGCCTACACCGAGCGCTGCCCAGAGAATAAACAGACCCAGAATAATCTTTACAATATAATGTATCCGGATTCCGGTGATCTTTTTAAACAGGGTGTTTGTCTGAGGAACATAGACTAATGAGAGGAGAGCAATAAAGACGCCGAAGACGGAGTCGTTCCCCCAGAAAACATTCACCAGCCCGATTGCCAATACTATCACGCCAAACATCCAGCTTAAAGTGTTCCATAAAACAGACCTGATCTCCATGGTTAGTAATCAGTCCTTGATGCACCTGATGGAGTAACCGTCTGTCTTGTATGCACCCTGCTGGAATGATTGGATTGAGGATCCGATAAGGTTAAGGATCCACCCATCACGCACATGTACTTCAGTGGAGCTCCAGAAAATTGAATAGTAACCCGGTATTTGGTAGGCGCCACCAAACCTGTAACCGGCCGGCAGAGCTGTGAAACCGTAATCATCTGTAGCTCCTGTATTTGGGCTTAACCAATGGTAGGTGCCTTTCTCTTTCATTTTGCCGCCAGCCACAATATCTCCCCCTATGAAATCAACCAGTTCTATCCAGTCATCAAAGGTCGGGACATGCCACCCGGAGGGGCAGACTTTTCCGGGATCATTTACGGCGTACCAGTTATAAAGCAGCCCATATATTGAAGTAGCGACTGAACTGTTGTCATACTCGCAGTATGCTCCTGAGAGCAGGCTGAGCCACTCCGTTTCATCGGTCACTTTGGGAATAGGATCACCGTTGGCGTACCTTGTTGTTTTCAGGTTTTCCCCGAACCATGTCTGGCTGCCTATAACAACAGTTTTGTAGACATTGCCGTCTATATCGGCAACGGTTTCAGGATCATCATTCTCTTTTTTGCATCCGGATAACACCATTGCAACCATTGCAACCATGGTAAGAAGGTAAACGGTCAGATTGTGACTTATTCTCATGAGTATCAGTTTTATTAATCTATAGGTATCAAACGGAGAATGTATCCGGGTGTTTCGATGGCGATGTAGATAAGCCCGTCGGGGCCCATGACAACATTGCGTACCCGCCCTATCCCTTCAATTAGTTGCTCACGGTGTGTGACCTGGTTATTCTCTAAAACAACCCTCTCAAGGTGCTTCAACGGCAGTGAGCCAAGGAAAATGTTGTTTTTCCAGTTGGGGTACCGGTCGCCGGTCATGAAGGTCATACCGCATGGCCCGATGGAGGGGGTCCACTGGAAGACAGGCTGTTCCATACCCTCCTTTTCTGTGATTTGAGTAAGGATGGTGCCGTCGTAATTAATGCCATAGGAAATAACCGGCCATCCGTAATTCAGTCCCGGCTTAATCAGATTAAGTTCATCCCCGCCGCGGGGCCCGTGTTCCGAAACCCATAGTTCGCCGGTGAGCGGATCGAAGCAGGTGCCCTGGGGATTCCGGTGGCCGTAGCTCCAGATCGAAGCCATGGCTCCGGGAGTGCTGACAAACGGATTGTCATCCGGTATTGAACCGTCGTCATTCAGCCTGTGGATCTTGCCGTTGTGATTATCAACCTTCTGCGGGAAGTCGAAATGCTGCCCCCGGTCACCTATGCCGAAAAATATATGTCCCTTGCCGTCGAAGGCTATTTTGCATCCGAAATGATAATTACGGTCTGTTGCGGGTTCGCCCTTGAAGATGACCTGCTGGCCGGTAAGCCGGTTGCCATCCAGTCTGGCACGCATAATTGCTGTGCTGCCAGTTGGCCGGGATCCTCCATCGTTCAGGTAGGAGTATGAAAAGTAGATCCAGCCATTTGTGTCATATTCCGGGTGGAGGGCAATGTCAAGCAATCCTCCCTGACCTATGGCCATGATGGCCGGCAACCCCTCAACAGGCGCAGAAAGTTGCCCTCCGGAGAAGATATGCAGTGTCCCTGAGCGTTCGGATATCAGCATATCCCCATTTGGAAGAAAGGCCATTCCCCACGGAACATTCAACCCGCTAACAACTGTATCCAATGTAAACTTCTGAACTTCCGACTCGATGATCCTGTCCGGGGTGAGAGCCGGCAGCAGTGTGCCCCTGTCGGCCGGAATCCCTTTTTTAACGTAGGCTGCCAGCTCCTCAATCTCCCTGTTGGAGAAGGTTTCCCGGAAAGCCGGCATCCCGAGGTTCTCTATCCCGAACTTTATGCTGTTAAAGGCCGAGGAGGTACCCTCTTCATCCATCCATGCCTTTGCGGCGAACTTTTCGAGTTTGGCGCCATGGCAGCCGGAGCAGAATTTCTGGTAGTTGGCTGCTGCTGTTGATTGCCGATTACCCTCATCTGCCGGTTTGGCCGGAATGAGTTTGCAGGCGGCGAATAATACAACCGCTGCAAGGAGTAATGCTGCAATAATTTGTGATGGTTTCATTACCTGAGTTTTAACACCCCAAAATACAAAAAATGAGGTTGCGAAACAAGCGTTGGCCCGAGATAACAGGCCACAGTCACTTCACCCCCAGTACTTTCTTAATGGCTGCCAGATTCACAGGATTAACAATATTCTTCGCTTCGGAGGTGTACAGGTAGTTGATCTTATCTCCGTACCGTTCAACAATCTTTGCCCTGACCATTTTCCCGAGGCTGTTCAGCAGCTTGTTATCTGCATTGAACGGTTCATCAAGAATGCCGACTGCGGCAGGGAGCCATCTCGACGGGAAGAGGTCATCATAATGGCCTCCGGTCCTGTACTGGCTGATCACGGTGTCAAGTTCATTCAAAACTGCCTCAAGGCCTTTTACATTTGCGAGATCTATATTTTTGTTTTTTGCCCACCTGGCCAGGGCCTCTCCGTTAGGCATCAGCAGTGCGGTGGTGTACTTGCTCTGATTGTTGTAAAGCATCAGCTGGTCAATGAAGGGAGACCTGTCGGTAATTGTCTCCTCAATTCCTTCGGGACTGTATTTCTCACCGTCATCTGAAATAAGAAGGCTCTTGAACCTGCCGAGAACATAAAGAAACCCGTCATTATCAACATACCCCATATCTCCGGTGTAGAGCCATCCGTCACGGATTGCCTCCCGGGTTGCCCTTTCGTTTTTCCAGTAGCCCTGCATGACATTCTCACCACGTATCACAATCTCTCCCTTTTGACCTGCTGACAAAACCTTTCCGTCCTCATCGCAGATCTTAAGGTCGAGGTTTTTGACAATGACGCCTGATGAGCCGAGCTTATACCTCTTCTCGACGTTTCCCGAGATTACGGGTGCGGCTTCGGACAGTCCGTAACCCTGGAGCATCGGTATCCCAATGGCAGAAAAGAACTTCTGCAGCTCGATGTCAAGAAGCGCTGCTCCGCCGAAGAAGAACTGCAGTCTTCCGCCAAACCCTGCCCTGATCTTTTTAAAAAGTATAAGGTCGAAAAGTTTGTATTCCGGCTTCAATAATATCCTGAAACCTTTTCCCTTGTTCCATCCGTCGCCATTGTACATATATGCAACCTTCAATGCATGCCTGAACATCTTTTCGATTACCGGGCCCTTGTCTTTTATGCCCTTTTCAATCCCTTTGCGGAAATTCTTGGCAAGGGCAGGAGCGCTCAGCAGAAAAACCGGCTTTATTTCCCTGATGTTTTCCGGGATATGTTTAATTGAGTCGAGGTATGATTTCCCTGACTGCACCGCCGCCAGGCTGGAGCCCGTTGCCATCATGATATAAATTCCCACAGTGTGTGCAAATGAGTGGTCCCACGGAAGGATAAGCAGGGTGGTCCACCATTCAGGGACATACATGAGCGAGAGCGTCTGTTCAATATTGGCAGTATAATTTCTGTGCGAAAGGATTATAGCCTTCGGATCAGCCGTGGTGCCTGAAGTATAACTTATATTCGCATAGTCATTGGGCCCCACTGATTTTACCCGTTCCATAAATTTATCACGGTGGTTAGCGAGGTAATCCTCGCCCGTTTTCCTGACCACCCCCATGAACACCTCATTTTCGGCATAGCTTTCTCTGGGATCGAGGAGAATTATCTTTTCAAGATTCGGCAGCTCCTTGCGGATGGCATTGATTTTTTCATACTGCAGAGCGGAGACGATTACCCAGCGCGAGCCGGAATGGTCAAGCCTGAATTTGAGGTCGGCACCTTCCTTAAGCAGGATGGACAGGGGTACGCAAATGGCACCTGCGTGAAGAATTCCAAGCTCGCTTATGACCCAGTCTGTGCGCGATTCCGACAGCAGGGCAACGCGGTCTCCTTTCTCCAGGCCAAGGGCAAGTAAGCCGGCAGCAGTAACGTAGGACAGCTCTTTAGTCTCCTTGTAGGTGATTGACTCGTAGCGGTCTGTTTTTTTCTCCAGCAGGTATGGGTTGTCTGCAAACTTTTCAGCGCTGTTGGCAAGCAAATCGATAATGGTTATCATCTCGGTTGATTGTTAGTAAATTAACCTCTGTTTTCAAAGTTAAGTCCTTGATTGATCAAAGTCAATTATATTTTCTTTGTCATGACAACTGTTTCTGCCGACCCCGGAATCGGATTGCACCGTGGCCTTAGGCTTAAAAATTCAGTCTCTCCCGGATTATACCTGCCTCCAGCGGGTGCTTCCCGAATGGTTTCCAGGATCAGCACCGGCCTCATGGACTTGCCCGGATTATTTTAATAATAATCACCGGTTTGTCAAGGTATTGGCCCGGGGCACGTATTGAATGGATCATCTTTACCACATCCATTCCTTTTGTTACTCTTCCGAAGGTTGCGAAGCCCTGAAGGTCAGGGTTTCGGCTGCCTCCGTAATCAAGTTCAGGCTGATCGCCGACACAGATGAAAAATTCCGAGGTTGCGCTTCCCGGTTCCGCACGTGCCATTGATATGGTACCGTTCCGGTGCCGTATACCTGTCATTACGGTTGTCTCATGAACTATCGGTGGAAAACCTCCCTCTTCTTCCTCATACCGTCCACCCTGAATTACTTCTATCAGGACCTTGTTATCAGGTTGGTTATCAGTTCTGACAACCCTGTAGAAACAGGCGCTGTCGAAGAGCTCCGCATCAATGTACCTGAGAAAATTTGATGCTGTAACCGGGGCCCGCTTGAGATCAATTGTGACATGGATATCTCCGAGCTCTGTCCTTAAAACTATTTTCTCCTTTCTTTCACCAGGTTGCGCATTCAAGCCGGAAACCAGCATCAGTGCAACCAGAGTAACGGAGCATGTTGTTCTCATGTATGCAAGATAGCTATTTCACAAATGCACTGTATATGCCATACCCTACTTAGGTTACGGCAAACACCTGTTTGTCGATTTCTGGAACAACGACTTTTTTTGTGGGTATTAAATCGTATTTTTCGGTAAGCAATTCATATTAGTTGTTCCAGGGGTGTCGCATACAGTAGTATGATATACAGCTGGTTACAAGGACAGATTAGCCATGCCAAAACATGCGCTGCTGCTTCACCAAATCACACAATCGTCAAAGAGATGTATTCTTTACTTATTTTCACCCGACCTTTCGGGAGGCTATGACATTGGAGCATCCAGGGGGATTGGCACAATTCTTAATTAGATAAAAAAATGATGAAAGGAGATATTTCAAAGCTGCAGAGTTCAGATCTTATCCGGATCAGAATCCGGTTTGTTCTTATGTTTGTTGCCGGATTGGCTGTATCAATGATTGTACCGGTCCAGGCTCAGGATACGGATGAATTTAAGCCCGGAGGAAAACCGGAGGTAAGGATTTTTACGGGTTTCAATACAACCTTTTCCGATGGGGAGAGTCACAGCAAGTTTGATGTGACCCGTGCCTATCTTGGATATGGTTACAATTTTTCGAAGAATCTTTCAGGGCGCATTGTATATGATGTTGCGGATCCGTCAGTGGGCAAGCTGCAGTTTACAGGCATGCTGAAGTTTGCCTATCTGAAATTTCAGACAGAGAAATGGGCGGTTACCGGTGGTATGATCCCTCTTCCCGAGTTTGCCCATGCCGACAAAAAGTGGGGTTATCGATATATCTACAAACCCTCACATGATGCATACGGTTTTGGAACGGCTGCTGATCTCGGATTAAGTGTGGCGTACAATATTGCCCCCTGGATAACGGCTGACGTGACGCTGATGAACGGTGAGGGATTCAAGCTTATGGAAGCCGATTCCACCCTAAAAACAGCTGGCGGTGTCACTTTGATTCCGTTAAGGAATTTTTCACTACGCGGTTATTTTGATAATATGGGAAAGGATGGAATAAACCAGCAGACCGCTGAGGTAATCGCCTCGTATGAGAACGAGGGATCTCTGCTATCCGCTGCCTGGCATTACCGTAAAAATCACGGGTTGATTACCGGGCATGATTACCACGTCATTTCTGTAAACGGAAGAGTGTCAGTCAGTGACAAAATAAGTATTCTTGGCAGGTATGACTATGCTGGTTCCCCGAAAATCGGGAATGAGGAGGATCCGTGGAATCTTTCAAAAGACGGCCAGCTCTTCCTGGCAGCAGTAGAAATAGTTCTTTCTAAGGGAGTGAGTCTCGCGCCCAATTACCAGGGGTGGAAGCCTGCAGCGGTCGACTATGCCATTCATATCAATGTTTTCGATTTCCCTTGACCTGAAGATCTGAGGAAATAGCAGAACGTCGCAAGCCATCTGAAGGAATAATAGAACGCCGTAAGCCATCTGAAGAAATAACAGAAGGTCTTATGGCATCCTGAGACCCGGCATCAAATAAATCCCCGGGAAACAGGTGCCGGCTCTATTTGGGTCCAATCATCTGGAAAAGAACCCAGGAAACACCAAGCGTAAATATGATATTGAATCCCTGCGCAATGATAAAGGCGTAGAAGGGCTTTTTGCTCTCCATATGCCGGAAGTCGGAAAAGCGGGTCTCAAGGCCGATGCTGACAAATGCCAGGTTGAACCAGAAGGTGCTGAATGACTTGATCACCTTGCCTGATGACTGGGCAGTCTCGGGACTTAAAAGGAATGAGAACACAAGCGAAGCCACGATAAATCCGAGGACGAATTTCGGAAAGCGGTCCCATATGATTCTTGCAGGCACATGCTTCCCTTTTTCGCCTTCGCCTCTATTCCGGTAAGCCCAGAAGATTGATATTCCAAACGCGGCAACGCCCAACAGGACATTCTGTGAGAACTTGACTATGGTGGCATATTTCAGGCCGGTCTCTCCGGCTATGGTGCCGGCAGCCACAACTGCACCGGTTGTGTCAATGGTGCCACCGAGCCATGCGCCGGTGACTATTTCAGAGAGTCCCATCCACTTTGCGATGATGGGAAGGAAAATCATCATCGGGATAGCAACTGATGAGGACCAGAGAGATGATGAACGAGAGTTTCTTCTTGTCTCCGTTGATGGCGCCGGCGGTTGCAATGGCAGCCGAAACGCCGCATATTGAAACGGCGCTCGCCAGCATGGTTGAGAATTCGTCATCCACCTTCATTTTCCTTGAGAGCCAGAATGCAAAGTACCAAACGACACTCACAACGATAACTGCCTGTATCATACCGAAAGCGCCGGCTGAGAGGATATCCTTGAAGAGAATAGTAGCACCCAGCAGTACCAGTCCTATCTTAACATATAGCTCTGTCAGGGCCCCTGAACGGAGCCAGCCGGGAAGTTTTCCGAGGTTCCCGATAATGAGGCCGAGAAGCAGTGAAAAGAGCACTGTTTCGAGCCCCAGGTTCTTAAAGCCGGCATATGATGATATAAACTGTGCCAGAATGGCCAGCAGGTAGACGGAAAGAAAACCCGTGACAAATTTTTTCAATGAGTCGCCGCTCAGTAACACCCCGATCACCGAGATAATCCCGAAGACCAGCAGCGTTGCAAGAGCGGAGATCCACAGTGAGGAGGCGCTGAATATGCCGGGCATGTCCTGGTTGCCGCTCCACCCGGCCTTTCCGCCGAAGGAAGGAGTGCCGATATTGTAACCGGCTATTACAACAACGAGTATCAGGATAAATCCTGTCACTACAGAAGCCCAGTCCTGCCCGATAATGAATTTTCCTGCGCCGGTGGCATTTTTATTTTCTGTCATGGTCAATTGGTTAGGTATCAGGTTTGAGGTTTAGTTTTAACATTCCGGTTTTGGCCGCTGCAAATATGACAACAATTCGGAATTGAAAACTAAGCATAAAATGGTATTCTTACCCTGCAGCCTGAGCTTTCATTGCGTTCTTGAGCTGTAGCGGATCTACATCGAAGCTATTTTTCTATATTCGCACCATTGCCTAACACAACGATACTATGAGTAAACTCCAGGACACCTTCTCGAAATACGATCTTCCACAGAAGGCAATGCAGGCTGGCATCTATCCCTACTTCAGAACCATTGAATCTGACCAGGATACGGTTGTGACAATCAAGGGGAGAAGGGTAATGATGTTTGGCTCCAACAGTTACCTTGGACTGACAAACCATCCTAAGATCAAGGAGGCGGCAAAGCGCGCCATTGACAAGTACGGTACGGGCTGTGCGGGGTCAAGGTTCCTGAATGGCACTCTTGATATCCATATCGAGCTCGAAGAGAGGCTGGCCGAACTTGCAGGCAAGGAAGGCGCACTCTGTTACAGCACCGGGTTCCAGGTCAACCTGGGTGTTGTCTCTGTGCTGACCGGCCGCCGCGATTATTTATTGCTTGATGAACTGGACCATGCCTCCATCATCGAAGGAAGCAGGCTCTCATTTTCAAAGGTGCTGAAATACGGGCACAATGACATGCGAAGCCTTGAAAACAAACTAAAGCAATGTGCACCTGAAAGTCTTAAGCTGATAGTGACAGACGGCATTTTTTCAATGGAAGGAGATATTGTGAAGCTTCCGGAGATGGTTGAGCTGGCTGAAAAATACAATGCATCAATAATGATTGATGATGCGCATGCCACAGGTGTCCTGGGCAAAAACGGATCAGGCACAGCGTCACATTTCGGCCTCACTGACAAGGTAGACCTGATCATGGGAACCTTCTCGAAATCACTGGCTTCCCTTGGCGGTTTCATTGCTTCAGACAGGGATACAATAAACTTTATCAAGCATAACTCGCGGTCACTTATCTTCAGTGCCAGCATGACTCCCGCCTCCGCGGCGTCGGTTCTGGCGGCAATAGATATCATGGTGAGCGAACCCGAAAGAATAAGCCACCTGTGGGATGTCACACACTACGCTCTCAAGGGTTTCAGGGAGATGGGCTTTGATACGGGGAAATCTGAAACCCCTATCATCCCGCTATTCATACGTGATAACGTCAAGGCGCTGACCCTGACCCAGCATCTCCTTGCTGACGGTATTTTCGTCAACCCGGTGGTATCCCCGGCCGTACCCAAGAATGACAGCCTCATCCGTTACTCACTGATGGCCACTCATACCAGGGAGCAGGTAGATATATCAATCGAAAAAATCACAGGGGCTGCAAAGTCACTCGGGATTATTAATTAGTGGACAGGCATCAGGGACGGGTTAATTTTCAGCTTACATGAGGAAAGTAATATTGATAACCGGCATTTCATCAGGATTCGGGAAGCAGACATCACGGATGCTTGCAGAGAAGGGCCATACAGTATATGGCACTGTGCGGAAAATCTGTGTGTCTGATGGAACTGTAAATGTGCTGGTGATGGATCTGACCGATATTGACTCAATAAGGCGAACGGTCAGGGATGTTGTTGAAAAGGAGGGTAGGATAGATGTACTGATCAACAATGCCGGGATGCATACCGGGGGACCGATTGAGACCACCCCGGCTCAGAACATCAGGCTTCAGATGGAGACTAGCTTCATGGGGATGGTGAATCTTACCCGTGAGGTATTGCCGGTTTTGCGCCGAAACGGTGGAGGTACAATAATAAATATCAGTTCCATTGGCGGTCTGATGGGACTGCCTTTTCAGGCATTCTATTCTGCCGCCAAATTTGCCGTCGAAGGATTCAGCGAGGCTCTGAGGATGGAAACAGGGAGGTTCAATATCAAGGTAGTTGTGATAAACCCCGGTGATTTTCATACAAACAATTCATCCAACCGCAGAGGGTATCTGGCTTCGTCGCTGCCGGATGACCCCTATCATGAACAGTTTGAAAAGGCACTTGCGGTTATAGAGAATGATGAAGCCAGCGGCGGGGATCCGGCGGTACTGGCTTCCAGGCTTGTAAGGATAGTTGAATGCCGCAATCCCCGCAACCGTTATGTTATTGCATCAGCTGATCAGAAGCTTGCGGTTTTGCTGAAGAAAATCCTGCCAGGGAAGATATTTTCATCAATCCTTGCCAGCCATTACGGCATTCGCCGTAGAATGAACTGAATGCCTTACTGCAACAGAGGCTAGATCTCGCCGGGTCTCTTGAAATATTTTGACTGTGCCCTTGGAACAACCTCGCCGGTAAAGCGTTTTACGGTTCCTTTGGTTGGGGTGATAATCACATCTGCATTGCTGCCTCCGCTCTTCTTGAGTGAGATTTCAATTTTGGCATTTATGAAGAAGCCTTTTGCCTGCATAGAGACCTTTACATTCCCTTTTTTGTCAGTGACCTGGTTGAAGTCAGAGACGGTCAGCTTGTTCGTATTGTTGTTACCTGTCAGGATGTTTCCCTGGAGGTATGCGAATTCCTTCTCATAGGAGAAGAAATTTGCGACATCGGTATTGGTTTCGAATATTCCCGTACTGCCAGTCTCGTAGGAGTCGACGATAATAACGAAGTCTTTTGTTTCAATTGTGGCCAGCGCATTTTCAAACGCAGCAAGAGCTGCCGCTTCCCTTTCGGCCTTTTTATCCTGTGATACTGCCGGCAACAGCGCAGCGGCGAGGAAACAGAATGTCAGAAAAAATTTCTTCATGATAGTTCAGGTTTAATGCTAATAGTTGCAAATTTACATTTTATGGGATACAATAAGCGTGCCCGGGCATCAAATGCCGGTAATAAATTTCCGGTCCCGGCGTGGACCGCACTGCGGAAGTAAGATTTATTTAAGGATGCCTATCGCAATTCCGGCCACGGGAGAGACTCCTGAGAAGTCAATATTGAACCAGTCTTTATAGCGGGTGAATCCCTCTTCGTCCTTGTACTTGCTGAGCCTGATGTTCCCCCCGGCAAAGATGTCAACGGAAAGTACCTTGAAAAGAGGGATTTTCATTCCGACGATGACCCCTCCGGCAAATATATTCAGATGCTGTACTATCTGCTTGTCAACCATTTCCCATTCGCCCGGCTCCACTTCAGTCCACTCCTGGGTAAAACCGGTTATTTTCATATTTCTGAATGTAACCTGCGGAGCGGCATATAATCCCAGTGGAGCCTTCTGCCGCTCATTATGATTTGCCAGGAGGTAGTTCCGGAACTGGAGATTAAATCCTCCGCCGGCCATCACTTCGCCTTCATAGGGTTGATACATATTGCTTGACGCATCAAAGTATGAAAAGCTCTGATTGGAAAACCAGTAGTTTGAGATGCCCTGTGTGGTTGAATAGGTCGCCATCCCGCTTACGTTTACCGAGAATCTGCTGTTCAACACTCTCTCGTATGAAAGGCAGAATGTTCCCTCCAGCAGTCTCACCGGGTCAAGGGCGATGGCAGATTTATATGAGGTGATAAAAACAGGTTCCGGATCAGGCAACTCCATGGGTTGATATTCAACGGTCCGCACGACCTCCTGTTCCCGGGCTACATTTATAAGAGAATCCATCTCATTTAGTTTTGAGGTTATCTCCTTCGGGTCAAAATCCATGGAGTCGATTTTGGAGCTTATCTCTTTCAGTTTTACGTCAAGTTCTTTGGGTTTTGATTCCCAGAGTTTAATTTTTACATCAAGAAGTTCGAGCTTTGAGTCGAGGAGCTGCAGCTTCAGGTCAAGCATTTCCGATTTCTGTGATATGGTATCCTGCCCGTAAGCAGATGGCCCGGAGGCCATAATTAGCAGAAATACAAACGTTACCGTTAAACAGATCAGATTTTGTTTCATGGCAGTCAGGTTTTGGTTAAGAATAGGGTTAAATCAGGGTGTAAAAAATTTCAATGATACTTTGCGCAAATATCCTGCCAATTGTATATCAGGAACTGTTCCGAATGCGGAAATCATTATTTTTACTCATCAAAAAGCTTCACATGAAAAAATATTTCATTATCCTCGGATCCCTTCAGGCCATTACGGCGATAGGTGCGATTCCTGCCGGTATCGGTTATCTCCTTGACACCTCAGGAGAAAGAATGGGCGTCTCTCCGGAACTGCTGGCCGATTCTCCGCTGAATTCATTTCTGCTGCCCGGACTGTTCCTGCTGCTGGTGAATGGCGTGGCGAACGGTGCCGGGGCCTTTCTTTCCTTTACCCGCAACAGGTATGCGGGACACGCAGGGTTGATCCTGGGAATTATACTGACTCTCTGGATAATTATCCAGGTAGCATGGATAAGCCTATCAAGCTTTATGCAGCCACTCTTCCTGGCGATAGGATTAATAAATATATTTCTCAGCTGGAAGATCCTGAAATCTGCGGTTAAATGAAATTCAGGGACAAAGTTGTAATTGTCACCGGAGCCGGCAGTGGGATAGGCCGGAGCATAGCCGTTGCATATGCGTCTGAGGGAGCGAGGGTAGTCATAGCGGAAAAGGACCCGGTTACAGGATCTGAGACTGAAAAGTTGATAACCTCTGCCGGGTGGACAGCCTGCTTCATTCAGACTGATATCAGCAATCCGTCAGAAATTGCAGCCATGACAAAAAGTGCGGCAGAGCTGTTTGGCACAGTAGACATCCTTGTGAACAATGCCGGTTTCGGCAGGTGGAAGACCCCATATGACCTCACTGTTGATGAATGGGATGAGGTCATCAATACCAACCTCCGGGGAGCCTTTCTCTGCGCCAGGGAAGCAGCAAAGGTCATGAGGGATCATGGAGGAGGTTCGATTATAAACATAGCATCAACAAGGGCGCTGATGTCTGAGCCTGATTCGGAGGCATACGCAGCTTCAAAGGGAGGCATAGTGGCACTGACGCATGCCCTGGCCGCATCATTCAGCAATGATCATATCAGGGTCAACTGCATCAGTCCGGGCTGGATCGAGACCGGCGACTACAGCAAGCTCAGGGAGGCAGATCACAGTCAGCATTTTTCAGGCCGCGTGGGCAGGCCGGAGGACATAGCCGGAGCCTGTCTCTTCCTGAGCAGCAGCAAGAACGACTTCATCAACGGAGAGAACATTGTTATTGACGGGGGAATGACCCGCCGGATGATCTACGAGCCCTAGGGGGCAAAAAACAGTTGGGAAAAAACTGCAGGGGTGCCGAATCTTTTTCTACTTTTGCAGCCCAAATGAACAAGGTAACGGAAGAAATAAGGAATATTGCCGTAATTGCACACGTCGACCACGGCAAGACAACGCTTGTAGATCGCATCCTGTATCAGGTTAAGCTATTCCGCGACAACCAGGTCATGGGAGACCTGATACTCGACAGCAATGACCTTGAGAGGGAGAGGGGTATAACCATTCTTTCAAAAAATGTCTCGGTACATTACAAAAATATCAAGATTAACATCATAGATACCCCGGGCCACTCCGATTTCGGAGGCGAGGTTGAGCGTGTTCTTAACATGGCCGAGGGTGTACTCCTTATAGTTGACGCCTTTGAGGGCCCCATGCCCCAGACTCGTTTTGTGCTTCAGAAGGCACTGGAGCTGGGGCTCAAGCCCATAGTGGTTATAAATAAGGTTGACAAGCCGAACTGCAAGCCCGAGGAGACCCAGGAGAGCGTCTTTGACCTGATGCACAGCCTTAAAGCGACGGAAGATCAGCTCGACTTCCCGACGGTATACGGTTCGTCAAAACAGGGATGGATGGGCCCCGACTGGGCACACCCGACGACTGATGTCAGCTACCTGCTGGATACAATAATCGATTATATTCCGGCAGCCAAGATGTCTGAGGGAACCCTCCAGATGAGGATCTCCTCTCTTGACTATTCGTCGTACATGGGGCGCATTGCGGTAGGAAAAATAAAGAGAGGAACCCTTGTTCCCGGCAGCCAGGTGTCGCTTATTAAGCGCAATGGCACGGTGATGAGGAACACTGTCAAGGAGGTATATCTCTTTGAGGGCCTGGGAAAGGAGAAGACGAAGAAGCCGGTTCGTTCCGGGGAAATCTGTGCCGTGTTCGGTATGGAAGATTTTGATATCGGCGATACGATTGCCGATGCCGAACTGCCGGAAGGGCTGCCCTACATGCAGGTTGATGAGCCCACCATGAGCATGCTCTTTACCTCGAACAACTCGCCGTTCTTCGGTCGCGAGGGCACGCTGGTCACCTCGCGTCAGCTAAGGGAGCGGCTCTTCAGGGAGACTGAAAAGAACCTGGCAATGAGGGTAGAGGAGACTGAATCAGCCGATACATTCATTGTATACGGAAGGGGCATCCTGCACCTCTCCATACTAATTGAAACGATGCGCCGCGAGGGCTTCGAGCTGCAGGTGGGCCAGCCGAAAGTCCTGATAAAAGAGGTCGATGGAATAAAGCATGAGCCGATAGAGGTTCTGACCGTCCAGGTGCCTGATAATTTCGCCGGGAAGGTTATTGACCAGGTCACCCAGCGCAAGGGGGAGATAGCCAATATCGAGGTTAAGAATGATCGTGCCCATATCGACTTCAGGATCCCTGCACGCGGGATCATCGGTCTGCGGAACCAGGTGCTCACTGTTACCGAGGGGGAGGCTGTCATGGCGCACCGGTTCGACGTCTATGAACCGTGGAAGGGAGAGCTGGCGATAAGACGCAACGGCTCGCTGATAGCCATGGATACCGGTTTGGCAGTTGCCTATGCCATTGACAAGCTGCAGGACCGGGGCAGGTTTTTCATTTTTCCCGGCGAAGAGGTCTATCTGGGCCAGGTTATCGGGGAAAACACCCGTCAGGATGATATAGTAGTCAATGTTACAAAGACCAAGAAGCTCACCAATATGAGGGCTTCCGGTTCTGACGACAAGGCAATACTGACACCGCCGGTACGCTTCTCCCTGGAGGAGGCCATGGAGTACATCGCATCCGATGAGTATATAGAGATCACTCCTAAATCGATGCGCCTCAGGAAAATCAAGCTTGATGAGAACGACCGCAAGAGGGCAAAGTTAAAGGCTGAGTAGTCTTTCCGCCCTTTAATTTTATCACTTTTCTCAACGATATTATACAACAAAAAACCGGCAGATCTCTCCGCCGGTTTTTTCTCAGCCTTGTTTGTTTCTTACTTGCGGCCTGCGCCGGTTCCCTTAACTGTAGCCGGACGGTTGGTCCTGACGCTTTTAGCGGCGCCTTTGTTCTTTGTTGCAGTCTTGGCCTGCTTCATTGACTTCTGTGCCTCACCGTTCAGTTTAGCCTGTTCCCTGACCATCTGGCCCTGTCCTTCGCCGCTCCCATCCTTAAGCTGGGTGCGTGTCTGGGTCTGAGTCATGATCGGATCACCGCTCTGTGTCTGATCCTGAACCTGAGCTTTTGTCCTGGTCTGTGTCTGAGCCTGTGTCATGATCGGATCACCGCTCTGAGTCTGATCCTGTACCTTAATCTGCTGCTTTGCCTCAATCCTGAGCTGTTTCTTGGTTTTTGTCTGGGTCTGGATAGGCTCTGAGGTCTGTGCCATGACGCCTGCACTTATCAGAAGTGCTATTGCGCCGAAAAGAATTTCCTTTTTCATTTTGTTTCTGTTTTTGGTTTATTATCAAATAACAGATCAAAAATAACTCCGTGAAAATGAAGCTATAATGAATTTACGGGGAAAAAGAAAAAAAATTGCGTGCCTTTTTCGGGTTCACTCAATACTCTTACGGCAATATCATGAAAATCTGCTATTGATTTTGTGATGGCGAGCCCTATTCCGGTGCTGTCGCCTGACGGGTCAAGCCTGGTGCTGAAGCGTGAGAAGAGTTTGTCAAGCTGTTGGCGTGACATACCCCTGCCGGTGTCGCAGACAGAGACTTTAAACCTTCCCTCGCTGTCCTCTCCGCTTATTTCTATCCGACCCGATCCGGGAGTATTCTTTACTGCATTGTTCACTACGTTGTAGAACATTGAGAAGAGCAGGGACCTGTTGGCATTGCTGATAGAAAAGTTACGGTTACAGTCAAGGGCAATGGTCACTCCTGCATCCTCAGCTATCGGAGCCAGTTCTTCGACTACCTCATTCAGCAATGAGCCCAGGTCAACTGTCTCCTCCCTGAGATATTGCCTGCTCTCAATACGTGCAATCATAAGAAGTGAGTTTACCAGGGTTTTAAGCCTGTGCAGTGTCCTGAGAGACTCCTCAATGCCTGCCTCAATGGCAGGATCAATGTTCTCCTGAAGAAGCATATTCTCGAGTTTGCTGCGCAGCACGGAGACAGGTGTCATCAGCTCGTGAGAGATGTTCACCGTAATCTCCTTCTCCTTCCGGAAGAGGTCTTCGATCTTTCTCATCATCTCGCGCAGGGTACGGTCAAGCTGGATAAAGTCTTCCGTTGAGGTTACGACAGGTTCGGCGTTGACAAGGGAAGTTGATGAGGTCTCTTTAAGCCTCCCGGTGATGATCCTTAGCGGGCGCAGTATGCGAGCTGTGTAAAAGAGGTCGGAGAGGAGGGTGGTGGCAATGAAGATTACCAGAAATATCAGGATGACCCTTCGGATGTTTCTTGCTGCATAGGTTATGCTCGACAGGCTTTTTCCGATCTCAAGAAGGTAGGTCTGGCCATCGATCTTTAGTGAGTAGTGAAGAACACGGTAGACTATGGCTTCGTTATCAATGAGTCGCTGTGTGACTTCGATAAAGTTCCAGTCCTCTGCAAGGTCACGCTTCTCGAGGCTTATAAACTCCTCCTTTAATATATTGTAACTGCCAAAGCCTCCCTCTGTCTCGGAGGTGATGAACGGTTCGATGCCCACCTCAGAGATCAGGTCAATGACCTCTTCTCTTTTATCTATAAGCTCATTGTCAGTCTGACGTGTGTTGATGCGTTCAATGATGAGGGGAAGAAAACCGAGAAAAAGTGCAGAGAAGACCAGTTTTGAGAGCAGGTTGAAGAGGGCGAGTTTTGTCTGTAATTTCATCATGCTCCCGGGGTCACATTACCTTTCAGTGCTTACCCTGTAACCAACACCCCTGACTGTTTCGAGCCACGGAGAGGGTGCGTGGGCGTTCAGCTTCTTGCGTAAATTCTTTATATGAACGTCGATGAAATTGCTGTCATACTGGTCATCAAGGGTGTTGCCCCATATATGTTCGTAAAGCTGGTGGCGGGCAAGCACCTTGTTTTGATTGATAACAAGATAATGCAGAAGATCGAACTCTTTTCTTGTTATTTCAACCTCCCGGGCATTATGCTTAAGTTTTCTGGCCTGGGTCTCCATTACAAATTCGCCAAGAGTTATATCCGGCGAGGTGATCTGGAATTTCCTCCTTGCTACAGCCATTATGCGTGAATGAAGCTCAGGCAGAGCGAAAGGTTTTGGAAGGTAGTCATCGGCACCAATGTCAAGTCCCTTCACCCTGTCTTCAATGGCTCCGCGGGCGGTGATAATGATAAATGAAACATCGATGCTGTTCTTCCTGGCTTCCCCGATCAGGTCAAGGCCTTCGTAATCCGGAAGGCCGAGATCGAGAAGAACAAAATCGTAGAGGTTGACGGCAATCTTTTCGGATGCAACCCTGCCGGTATGCGCCACATCGCAGAGAAAGCTTTCTTTCTTCAGATAAACTGCGATCTCATTGGCGAGGCTCTTTTCGTCTTCAACTATCAGGACGTTCATAGCCCAAAGTTAAAAAATCCTGAAGAAGGCACTTGCCATAAAAAGAAAACCTTTCATGCCCGTTGCCCCGGTCTCGGAATAGAGAGGCAGGACATATCCGGGTTCGATCTCGAGAGTAAAGAAATCATAGCTGAAGCCGATTGGCAGACCGAAGTCGATCTCCATGGGACCGAATGATTCACTATAGGTAGTTGATGACCCCGAGCCGCTATTTCTCCATGGTCTGAATCCGGGTGATACTGTGGTGGTTGTGCCATCCGTCGTCTCTATGCTGATCATCTTCCCGAAAATTATGTTGACATAGGGGTCAAAGGAAAAGAATGCCTTATCACCTGCAAAAGAGGGTGTCTCAAAGTATCTCGAATGCCTGGTCTGCAGGTAGAATTGACTCCCCTCGGAAAAGAGGCCTCCGAGGGATATTTTTGAATAGAGTATTCTCCAGTCGAAGCCCAGGGTGGCGTCAGCATAGGTAAAATTGCTGAAGAGTGTGTCCCTCAGTGACTCGGCCACACCGTATCGCGAAAGACCCGTGCTTATGTCAAACCATGAATTAAATGCATGGTTGAAGCTCAGTCCGAGGCTGTAGAAAGCCAGGAATGGAGTGAATCCACTGATGGTATACCCTGTGGCTGAGAGATACAGTTTGTCATTCAGCCCGTAAGAGAGCGATGTATAGCCGAAACCGTGATCCTGTGACATGGTTGTTCCCAGATAGACCATGTTGCTTCCGTAGCCGGCACCCGTATAGAGTGAATGGACCGTTTTATTTTCATTCGCGGCTGCGGTATCAGGGGAGGATGCCGGGTTCTTCCCGTTTCCGGCTATGGTATCAGGTGAGTGTGTTTGGTCATTTGCCGGCTGTGCCGATGCAGATATGATGAAAGCCTGCAGCATTATACCGCAGGCAATTGCAACTGTCAGAGATATCCTTCCCTTCATGGTATCCGTTTTCAGATTCTCTATCTTTTCCCCGGACCCTTTGCGCCGCCCGGCTTACCTGCGCCCTTGGGTATCCTTGATCCCGAGGGCCGTTCAACAGATGGCGGACGGGCGCCACGCGCCTTACTCCAGTCAGGCCGTGCACTCTGTACCTTTTTGACACCGGTTGTACTGGTACCCTGTTTCTGAGCTTTTGCCCCGGCGTTTGTCATCGTCTGACCCTGATCCTGAGACTGACCCTGACCCTGGTTCTGTTTCTCAGCCTGTGTCTGATTTTGCGCCTGACCCTGATTCTGAGCCTGCTCCTGGTTCTGTTTCTGCGTCTGCTCCCGGGCTTGCTGCTCCCTCTCCTGAGCTCTCACGGTTGCCGTATCAGGTTTAACCTTTACCTCCTGCGCATTTATGACACCAGTTGAGACAAGCATTGCAGCGACCAGAGTCACCGTCATTATAAGCACTGTTTTTTTAATCATTTTCATTCGTTATCCCATTTTTGAGCCCTTGCTCATGCAAGTTTCATATTTTATCCGGTTTAATATACCCGAAGATCCTTTAACTTTATTCAGTTCATTTTAAATCTGCATTATTGAACTGATTCACAGCAAATTTATATAACTGAAGATGAAGAAAAGATGAAAGAGCGATTTTTTATTATAAATTTTGCAAAAAGTGTATATATTACATTTAAATAATTATATAACTTGCATATTGATAAGAAAGGCAGTAGGGAGTAGGCAGTAGGCAGTAGTGGGTTGGCTGTAGGCCATTAAGTATTGTATACAGGTAATTAATATTCAATATTTAACCTAACAAAGCAAGAATCATGTTAACACTTGACTGGATCGTACTGGGGGCGTTTGTCCTCGCTCTGGTTGTATTTATTGTTCTTTCCATCCGTTCAAAGAGCAAAACCTCAACTGACTACTTTCTTGCCGGGCGTGATGCCACGTGGATTGCAATCGGCGCCTCAATCTTTGCCTCAAATATAGGGTCAGAGCACCTGGTGGGGCTGGCCGGAGCCGGGGCATCATCAGGTATGGCCATGGCGCACTGGGAGATGCACGGATGGCTCATCCTTCTGCTGGGCTGGCTGTTTGTCCCGTTCTATGCGCGCAGCGGGGTCTTCACCATGCCCGAGTTCCTCGAAAGGAGATATAATAAGGCATCCAGATCGGTACTTTCCATTATATCACTGGTAAGCTACGTGCTCACCAAGGTGGCGGTCACCGTATATGCCGGAGGAGTTGTATTTAAAGATGTGTTCGGAATTGAATCGGTCTGGGGCATTGATTTCTTCTGGATCAGCGCAATCGGGCTGGTTGTGATCACTGGTATCTATACTGCCCTTGGAGGAATGAAGGCTGTTCTCTGGACCTCAGTATTGCAGACGCCCATTCTGCTTGCAGGATCTATTGCCGTGCTGATAGCCGGGCTCATAAAAGTGGGCGGATGGGATGAGCTGATGCATATCTGCCGCGCTGTTCCCGTCAATGAATTCGGTGATACCATGACGCAGCTTATCAGATCTCCGAAGGATTCGACCTACCCGTGGACCGGCGTTTTGCTCGGTTCTGCTATCATAGGGTTCTGGTACTGGTGTACCGACCAATATATTGTTCAGCGTGTACTTTCGGGGCGCGACCAGACCCAGGCCCGCCGTGGTGCCATTTTCGGGGGTTTCCTGAAACTGTCCCCCGTATTTATCTTCCTTATACCGGGAATGATTGCCTATGCACTCAATCAGCAGGGCGTGATACATCTTACAAGTTCCGACTCGGCATTTTCGACACTTGTAAAGGAGCTGCTTCCTATGGGATTCAAAGGACTGGTTGTGGGCGGAATTCTTGCTGCACTGATGAGCTCCCTGGCATCACTGTTCAACTCCTCTGCCACCCTCTTTACCATTGACTTTTACCAGAAGTACAAGCCAAAGGCACCCGAGGCAGAGCTTGTCAGGGTAGGACGGATAGCTACTGTGGTTGTGGTCATCCTCGGGATACTCTGGATACCTGTCATGAAGGGAATCGGGAAAGTGCTCTATGCATACCTGCAGGATGTCCAGTCGCTGCTGGCTCCCGGTATCGCCGGAGCATTCCTTCTTGGTATACTTTCAAAGAAAGTGACCCCTGCCGCCGGTCTCACAGGCCTTCTGACAGGCTTCACCATCGGCATGGCCCGCCTGATCGCTACCGTTTTCAAAGGATTTCTTGACGCGGACGGTTCTATATACCAGGTTTTTGTAGAAACAAACTGGCTGCACTATGAGATCATCAACTTTGCCATCGTCATTGTCACGATGATAATTGTCAGCTACTTTACCCCCAGGATTGATGAGAGGAAGATCGCCGGGCTCTATCTCGGGTCTGCCTCAGCCGAGCAAAAGGCGATCACCCGTGCCAGCTGGAATAAGTGGGATGTGATAGCCTCCGGCTTTATAATTGCTGTGATACTGGCATTCTATGCCTATTTCTGGAATTAACGGGATAATTAACTACATTATACTTTCAATGCTATGGATAAGAAAAAAGTTGAACTGTGGTTCATCACCGGCAGCCAGCATCTGTACGGCGAGGAGACGCTCAGTCAGGTAAATTCCGATTCAGGGGCTATTGCGGCTGCGCTCGACACGTCTGCTTCTATACCCGTGAAGGTGGTTTTCAAACCTGTACTGACTACCTCCGATGCTGTTACTTCGATATGCCTTGAAGCCAACAACTCCCCGTCGTGTGCCGGCCTTATCGCGTGGATGCATACCTTCTCCCCGGCAAAGATGTGGATACCGGGGCTGAAGCGGCTGAACAAACCGATGCTTCACTTCCATACTCAGTTTAACCGTGACATACCGTGGTCTGAGATCGATATGGATTTCATGAACCTGAACCAGTCGGCACACGGCGACCGTGAGTTCGGATACATCTGCTCGCGGCTCAGGATTGAGCGCAAGGTTGTTGTGGGGCACTGGCAGGATAAGGAGGTGCTCAGCGCCATAGGAGCATGGTCACGTGCTGCCATGGCGGCGCTCGATGCCCGCTCCCTTAAGGTAGCCCGTTTCGGTGACAACATGAGGGATGTTGCTGTGACAGAGGGGAATAAGGTATCTGCTCAGATAAAGCTCGATTACCAGGTGCACGGTTACGGTGTCGGCGACCTTACTGATGCCGTCAGCAAGGTGTCAGACAGGCAGATAAGCGCACTGGTAAAACAGTATGGAGATGAATACAAGGCTCCGGCAAAGGTGCTCTCTGCACCTGGCCGTAAAAGAGGCCGCCCGCATAGAGGCCGGCATGCGCGCATTCCTTGAGAAGGGAGGGTTTAAAGCATTCACCACCAATTTTGAAGACCTTCACGGACTGGTTCAGCTGCCGGGACTGGCTGTTCAGAGGCTCATGGCCGACGGTTACGGCTTCGGTGCCGAGGGCGACTGGAAGACGGCGGCCCTGGTGCGTTCAATGAAGGTGATGGGAGAGGGGCTCAAGGGAGGTACATCTTTCATGGAGGACTACACCTATCATCTCGATCCGAAGAACATGACTGTCCTTGGTGCACACATGCTTGAGGTTTGTCCTTCAATTGCCGCCGGCAAACCGGCGCTCGAAGTGCATCCTCTCGGGATAGGGGGGAAGGCAGACCCTGCCAGGCTTGTTTTCAAAGCCAGGCCCGGTAAGGCCATTGCCGCATCCATGGTTGAGATGGGCGATCGCTTCAGGCTGATCGTCAATACTATGAATGTGGTTGAATGCCCGCCCATGCCGAGGCTCCCGGTCGCAAGCGTACTGTGGAAACCGGAACCGGACCTGAAGACTGCCGCAACCGCATGGATCTATGCCGGCGGAGCGCATCATACCTCATTCAGCCAGGCTCTTACATCTGAGCACCTGGCTGACTTCGCTGCCATGACCGGCACGGAATTCGTCCTGATTGACGGCAAGTGCGAGATAGGACAGTTTAAGAAGGAACTCAGGTGGAACGAAATTTACTATCATCTTAATATTGGCCTATGACCCATCTGTATTCCGGACATCCCAGCCATTACCTTGCTGTTGACTGTATCATCTTCGGGTATGATATATCAGACAAGGAGCTTAAACTTCTTCTGATAAAGAGGAGCTTTGAGCCTGCACTGGGACAATGGTCGCTTGCAGGTGGATTTGTGCAGGAAGGGGAGAGCCTTGACGATGCTGCCTGCCGGGTGCTCTGCAGCCTGACAGGCCTGTCTGACCTGTACATGGAGCAGCTTTATACCTATGGTGAGATTGCCCGTGATCCGGGTGCCAGGGTGATCTCAACGGCCTACTTCGCACTCATCGGAATCCATGAACTGGATCAGGAGATACGCAGGCAGAACGGAGCTCACTGGAGATCAATGACAGACCTCCCGAACCTGATCTTTGACCATCGAATGATGGTAGACAGGGCTCTGAATGACCTGGTGAAGACAGCCAGGGTACGGCCAGTGGGATTTGAGCTACTTCCTGAGAAATTCACCCTTGTGCAGCTGCAGAATCTTTATGAGGCTATCTATCAGAGACAGGTAGACAAACGCAACTTCAGAAAAAAGATCCTCTCCATGAACCTTCTTGAGAAACTTGAGGAGAAGGAGAAGGAGACATCAAAGAAAGGTGCCTGGTATTACAGGTTCAATGAAGAGAAGTACAGGGAGCTGGCCATGAACGGCTTCTTTTTCAACCTTGCCGTAAGCTGAACTGGACTCTGCAACGGCGGGCCCGACAACTTAAAAAAGATTATCATGCTTGAAAAGCTTAAGGAAGATGTATTCAGGGCGAACCTCGACCTGGTAAAGCATGGCCTTGTCATCATGACCTTTGGCAATGTCAGCGGGTTTGACAGGGCTTCAGGACTGATGGTCATCAAGCCATCAGGAGTGTCATACAATGAAATGACGGTCAATGACATGGTGGTCACTGACCTCAGCGGAAGCGTCATCGAGGGGACGCTGAAACCATCGACGGACACCTCCACTCATCTGGCTCTCTACAAAGCCTTCCCGGGAATAGGCGGGGTGGTACACACGCACTCAACTCATGCTACCGCGTGGGCACAGGCCGGCGTGGCGATTCCCTGCCTCGGAACCACTCATGCAGACTATTTTCACGGTCCCGTCCCGGCTACCAGGAAGCTGACGGCTGAAGAGACGGAGACAGATTACGAGTACAATACAGGCCTGCTGATAGCAGAAGCATTGGGTGGCGTTGACCCTCTTACGATGCCGGCAGCCCTGGTGACCTCACATGCCCCCTTCACCTGGGGAGTGACCCCCGCCCAGGCAGTGCATGTTGCTGTGATCCTCGAGGAGGTGGCACGGATTGCTGCACTGACCGTCAGTATTGGTCCTCCTCATGAGATTGATAAACACCTGCTTGACAGGCATTATCTTCGCAAGCATGGCAGCGATTCTTATTACGGCCAGAAAAAATAAGATGTCAGAAAACATTAAGATGCATAAGTATTCAATCGGAGTAGATTTCGGCACCCTCTCGGGCAGAGCCGTGCTTGTGGATACCACCACCGGCGAAGAGGCGGCTGTAGCAGTTCATGAGTATTCTCACGGGGTCATGGATGAGAAACTCCCTGATGGCACTTCCCTTGGAGTGGACTGGGCCCTGCAGCATCCGCAGGATTATCTTGATGTGTTCCGCTTCACCATCCCCGAAGTGATGAAAATGGCTTCGGTGAGCCCTGACCAGATAGTAGGTGTGGGAATTGACTTTACAGCCTGTACCATGCTCCCGGTGACGGCTGACGGTACGCCGCTCTGTTTCCTTGATGAATTTAAAAGCAGACCCAATGCCTGGATCAAGCTGTGGAAGCACCATGCTGCACAGGATGAAGCTAACAGGCTGAATACCATTGCAGAGCAGAGAGGCGAGAAGTTCCTCAGGCGTTACGGAGGAAAAATCTCCTCTGAGTGGATGATACCCAAGATCTGGCAGACGGTCAATGAAGATCCGGTGATTTATGACGCCACTGCCCGTTTCATTGAAGCCGCCGACTGGGTTGTATGGCAGCTCACAGGCAAGGAGACCCGCAATACATGCACCGCAGGATACAAGGCTATCTGGCACAAGCATGACGGCTATCCGTCTGATGAATTCTTCAGGGCTCTCCACCCGAAAATGGAGAAGCTTGTTGATGAGAAGCTCTCGCGAACCCTAATGCCCGTCGGCACGAAGGCCGGAGTCATCTCCCCCGCGGCGGCAAAGCTGACAGGACTGAAAGAGGGAACAGCCGTGGCTGTCGCCAACGTTGATGCTCATGTCTCTGTCCCGGCCGTAGGTATCACCTTATCAGGGAAGATGCTTGCAATAATAGGTACCTCGACATGCCACATGCTCCTGGGAGATGTGGAAAAGGAGGTGCCGGGCATGTGCGGGGTGGTTGAAGACGGGATCATTGAAGGATTTTTCGGATATGAAGCCGGCCAGAGCTGCGTGGGTGATCATTTCCAGTGGTTTGCAGAGAACTGTATCCCCGCCGGCTATTTGACAGAGGCGGATACAAGGGGGATTGATCTCCATGCCCTCCTGACAGAGAAGGCGGCACGGCTTAAACCGGGGGAGAGCGGACTTGTGGCGCTCGACTGGTGGAACGGCAACAGGTCGGTGCTGGTCGATGTTGATCTTACCGGTATGATTGTGGGTATGACCCTGGCGACAAAGCCCGAGGAGATATACCGCGCGCTAATTGAGGCCACCGCCTACGGTACGAGAATGATCATCGAGACCTTTGAAGAGAACGGTGTACCGGTGAAAGAGTTTTATGCCGCCGGAGGAATAGCAGAGAAGAATCCCTTCGTTATGCAGATATATGCAGATGTGATAAAAAGGGAGGTCAGAATCTCCGGATCACCACAGGCGCCGGCGCTCGGCTCGGCAATGTTCGGGGCAGTGGCCGCAGGAAGGGAGGCGGGAGGATTCGATAGCATCCGTGAGGCTGCCGCCGTCATGGCGAAGGTCAGGGATCACTCATACAAACCGGTAACCCGGAATACGGAGGTCTATGACAGACTCTTCGCTGAATACCGGATACTGCATGATTATTTTGGCCGCGGCACAAATGATGTCATGAAACGGCTCAAACTCATAAAAAAAGAGACAAAAGGTTGAAAAAAAGGTATCTGATAATTATGACAATGGTGGTGTGTGCCGCTTCGTGCAGTCCGGCACCGCAAGAGGATGAGATCATTCAATGGCTGGCAACGCCTGCACCGGGTGAGGTTATTATCACGGATAAATTCTGGTCGCCAAAAATCGAACTTAACAGGGTCAGCACCATTCCCTATGTCTTCAGCCAGTGTGAGCAGACCGGCCGCATTGACAATTTCGCCATAGCAGGCCGACTGAAGAAAGGGAAGCACACAGGTGCACGGTACAATGACTCTGACGTTTTCAAGATCATTGAGGGAGCCTGTTACTCGCTGATGGAAACACCTGACCCTGAGCTGCGACGGTATGTTGACAGCCTCGTCACACTGATAGCTGCTGCCCAGGAGAAGGACGGTTATCTGTATACCACACGGACGATAGACCCGGTCAATATGGCTCCGGGCGCTGGTCGGGAGAGATGGATTGACGAACGTGTCAGCCACGAACTCTACAACGCCGGCCACATGTACGAGGCTGCAGTGGCGCATCATCTGGCCACCGGCACTTATACCTTCATAAATGTTGCACTCAGGAATGCGGAACTGGTATATAATGAGTTTGGCTGGGACAAGAGAGAAGTTGCCCCCGGCCACCAGGAGATAGAGATAGGTCTGATCAAGCTATACAGGCTTACCGGTGAGAGAAAATGGCTGGAGCTGGCACAGTTCTTCCTCGATGTGCGGGGCAGGCCGGGTGCCTATGTACACCATCCGGAAGGAAGCAGGTTCGAGGTATACAATGACTCGGTTTACCTCCAAATGCACAGGCCGGTTCTTGATCAGGCTGAGGCTGTAGGCCATGCAGTCAGGGGAGGTTATATGTACACAGCCATGGCAGATCTCTCTGAAGCAACCGGCTATAACCGGTATCTAAAAGCATCGCAGCGGATATGGGAAGATGTCATCCGGGGCAAAATTTACATCACAGGCGGCATCGGATCGAAAGAACAGGGCGAGGCTTTCGGTGAGTCCTATGAGCTGCCCAATATGACAGCCTATACTGAGACTTGCGCATCGGTGGCAAATGTTTTCTGGAACCACAGGCTTTACAGGGCGACAGGTGATGCGAAATATCTCGATGTCCTGGAACGTACTCTTTACAACGGCCTGATATCAGGCATAGGGGGCGACGGATGTCACTTCTTCTATCCCAACCCGCTGGAATCAGACGGCAGCTTTGAACGTGCCGGCTGGTTCGATTGCTCTTGCTGCCCTGTTAATGTAGCGCGCTTCATGCCTGCCCTGAAACAGTATGTCTGGTCACTGTCCGACGAAGGGGTGAATGTGAACCTTTTCATAAGCTCACAGGCCAGACTGTCGACCATCGGCGGAGAGATCGTACTGAAACAGGAGACAGATTATCCGTGGAGCGGCAATGTCACAATCAGTGTTGACCCCGACAGTGACGGCAGCCTGTTCAGCCTCGGGATACGCATTCCGGCATGGACCGGTAATGCACCGTTCACGGGAGGCCTGTACAGATACACAGGCCGCCCTGACAAAGGGATTCGGATCCAAATCAACGGTAAAAGAACTCCGGTAAGGCATGTCAACGGTTTTGCAGTCATTGAGAGGGAATGGAACAGGGGAGACGTTGTGGCTGTCACTTTGCCGATGGAACCACGGTTCATTGAGGCAAGGGATGAGGTTGAGGCTGACAGGGGGAGCGTGGCCCTGGGAGTGGGACCGCTGGTTTACTGCCTTGAGGAGGCAGACAACGGTCCGGTGAGGGAGCTGACCGTCGATCCTGAAACCAGTGTGGAATTCGCCTTCGAACCTGACCTGCTGGGCGGGGTAGGGACGCTCTCATTCACAGCGAAAGCACCCTCCGGAGAGGAGAGGAAGGTGAAGGCGGTTCCCTATTATTCCTGGGCCAACCGGGGCAGGGGAGAGATGACAGTATGGATTAAACAGACAAACAGAAAATAATGAAGATAAAGGAAAGAATATCATTGGTTGCGGCAATCGTTTTGCTTGTCGTGACATCATGCACAGGTGCGGGTGAGGATGAGAACTATCCCATCAGGCCTGTACCTTTCACCTCGGTGAAGATGACTGACAGCTTCTGGGCACCGCGGATTGAGAAGAACCATGAAGTGACCATCCCCATCGCATTCGGTTACTGCGAATCAACCGGCAGGGTAAAAAACTTCGAGATTGCCGGCGCACTTGACACCGGCGCTTTCCAGACGATCTATCCTTTTGATGACTCCGATGTGACTAAGATTATTGAGGGGGCAGCCTATTCGCTGCAGACATACCCCGATCCGGAACTGGAGGCATATGTTGATTCTCTGATATGGAAGATCGGACTTGCCCAGGAGGATGACGGATACCTCTACACCAACCGCACAATTGCGGAAATGGGTTACGGTAAGCTTCATGAATGGGCTGAGGGCGGGAGATGGGAGAAAACCAATATCCTCAGCCATGAGCTGTACAACCTGGGTCATATGTATGAGGCTGCCGTTGCATACTATCAGGCCACCGGGAAGAGGGAACTGCTCGATATTTCCCTGAAATCAGCCGATCTGGTTGACAGGGACTTCGGGTGGGATGCCTTTGTGAGCTATCCCGGGCACCAGGTGATAGAGATGGGTCTTGTGAAGCTTTACAGGACCACCGGTGAGAGAAGATATCTTGATCTTGCAAAGTTCTTCCTTGATGCCCGCGGCTCACGCGACGACGGTGATGAATATGCGCAGAGCCACATGAAGGTGGTTGACCAGGCTGAGGCGGTTGGCCATTCTGTGCGTGCAACATATATGTATTCAGGCATGGCTGATGTGGCTTCAATCCTTAAGGACGAAGCCTATGTCAATGCCATCAACAGGATATGGGAAGACCTCGTTCACAGGAAGATGTACATAACCGGAGGCATAGGCGCTTCGGGCGGCAACGAAGGCTTCGCCGAGCCGTACCATCTTCCGAACATGACCGCATACTGCGAGACCTGTGCATCCATAGGGAGTATCTTTTTCAACCACAGGATGTTCTCGATGCACGGCGAAGGCAGGTATTTTGACATCCTGGAAAAGACTCTTTACAACGGGGCTCTCTCGGGTGTCAGTCTCTCCGGAGACCGGTTCTTCTATCCCAATCCGCTTGAGTCCGACGGACGGCACTCACGTTCACCCTGGTTCGGATGCGCCTGCTGCCCCTCAAACATATGCAGGTTTATCCCGGCAATCCCGGGTTATATCTATTCGGTCACTGACGATGACCTGTATGTGAACCTCTTCGCATCAAACGAGGCCCGGATCAGTTTCGGGAAGAATGATGTGACGGTTACCCAGGAGACACTGTACCCCTGGGACGGCAAGGTGACCATGACGGTCAATCCGGAAAAGGGAGGCAATTTTGACCTGCACATACGTATCCCGGGATGGGCACGCAACGAAGCCATGCCCGGTGCGCTTTACACCTTTGCCGATACGGTTGCTGAGGATTTCTCGCTCCTGGTGAACGGTGAGGTGCCTGAGCTCTCTTTGGTTGACGGATATGTCACTGTCAGGCGAAAGTGGGAGAGCGGTGACAGGATTGATCTCTACTTTCCCATGCCCGTCAGGACTGTTGTTGCAGATGACAGGGTTAAGGAAGATGCGGGTAAATATGCCATCCAGAAGGGACCACTGATGTTCTGTGCCGAGTGGCCCGATAATCAGGACGGGAAGGTGCTTGAACTCTTTATTGCTGCGAAGCCGGCTTTCACATCGGAATTCAGCCGGGAACTGCTGAACGGAACCGATTTGATAAAAACTACCGGTTACAGGGCTGTAACTGCGTCTGACGGAACCGTAAACCCGGGTGAGCCTCTTATGCTGACCCTGATCCCTTACCATCTCTGGAACAACAGGGGCAAGGGAGAGATGAGAGTCTGGCTTCCGCATACGGGACAGAATTAATTTAAAATGTCATCGAAAAATGAATAAAACATAATAACTCCGGGATATGAAGAATTACATAACTCTTTTAACAAGCCTCCTTTTTCTCTTTGCAATGATCGCTGCTGTCAATGCGCAGTCACCAGGAGAGACAGGTAAGGCAAACATCATTATCAGTACTGATCTTGGCACAGAGACTATCAGCCGGCATATCTACGGTCATTTCTCGGAGCACCTCGGGCGGTGCATCTATGGAGGTTACTGGGTGGGGGAAGGGGCTGCCATCCCGAACACCAGGGGAATCAGAAATGATGTGGTGGAGGCCCTCAAAAAGACGCATATACCCAACCTGCGCTGGCCGGGCGGATGCTTTGCCGATGAGTACCACTGGATGGATGGCAAGGAACTTCCGGCTGTCAGCGCCTCTGCCTCAAGGGATAAGGATGGAAAGGTGAACATGTCCATCGTAAATATTGATCCCTCCAGGGCGGTCGAAATTCTTATTGACCTTCGCGGAGGCGAGTACAAGGATGTATCGGGAAGGATTCTGAACACACCGGCACTGACGGCTCACAATACCTTCGAGAAACCGGAGGAGGTAAAGCCGAAGGCCTTCAAAGATGCAAAGATAAAGAAGAACATGGTCAGCGTCATGGTACCGGCCGGGTCAATTATCGTGCTTACGGTTGAATAATTAAGGGGGACAGGGTTCCTCATTGCAAAGACATAAATTGTATATTTGGTGATCTTTAATTAAAGAGTAACAATGAAAAGACAACGGCTATTTTTGATATCAGCAATGGCACTTGTCATGCTTGGCATGGCCTCGTGCGGTAATAATAAAGCAAAAGAGATGATTACTACTGAAAGCTTCGGCTCCTTTGAAGGGAAGGATGTCTTCCTTTACACGCTCACAAATAAAAATGGTGATTTCATCAAGCTCTCAAATTACGGGGCAGTGATTGTTGAGATCAGTGTGCCTGACCGCGACGGCAAGCGTGAGAATGTCACCTTCGGATATGATTCTTTTGACGGCTATGCCAAGGGAGACCTTTATTTCGGCAAGGTAGTGGGCCAGTATGCCAATCGTATTGCAAAGGGCAAATTTTCTCTCGACGGAGTTGAGTATACCCTTGCACTTAATAATGGTCCGAATACCCTGCACGGCGGACCCACCGGCTGGCACAGCCGTGCGTGGGATGCTGAGGTACTCAAGGGCACAGACTTCCCGGCCGTTAAGTTCACATACCATAAGCCTGACATGGAAGAGGGCTATCCGGGCCATGTGATTGCGGAGGTGGTATACACCTGGACCGACGCCAACGAGATCATTATGGATTACAAGGTGACTACTGACAAGAATACTGTTATCAATATCACCAACCATGCATACTTCAATCTGCACGGAGCGGGTGTGGGTGACATCCTTGATCATGAAGCCCTGATCAGGGCCTCTGCCTTTACTCCCGTTGATTCGACGCTCATTCCCACGGGTGAGATAAGACCGGTTGAGGGCACCCCGTTTGACTTCCGTACGCCTCACCTGATTGGGGAGAGGATAGGTGATGCTTATGACCAGTTGGTTCTTGGCGGGGGTTATGACCACAACTATGTGCTTGACAACGTTGAGGCGGTTGATGCAGAGGTTTATGATCCCTCAACGGGCAGACTGCTGGAAGTCATAACAGATCAGCCTGGCGTACAGCTGTACACTGGCAACTTCCTTAACGGCACGCAGACAGGACACGGTGGCAAGGTTTACAACTACCGCTCCGGCTTCTGTCTTGAGACGCAGCATTTTCCTGACAGTCCGAACCAGCCAGCATTTCCGTCGGTTGTGCTTACCCCTGACGAGCCGTTTCTGTCAAGCACCACCTTTCGGTTTTCGGTCAGGTAGAAGGGCTTAAGAATTTTCGATTTCAGATTTTCGATTGTCGATTAATCAAAATTCGCAAATCGCAAATCGCAAATTCTACTATTGCCTATTGCCTACTGCCTATTGCCTTAACAGCGCTTTACAGTTCCCGTATTTTAACAGAGCGGAAAGAGACCTCATTGCCGTGATCCTGGAGCAGGATATGGCCCTTTTCTGCCTCGCCGAAGCCGGTGAAATCCTTGTACTTGCTCTCCTGAACCAGCTGGCGGTATGCCTCGTTGCCCCGTTCATATTCCAGTACCTTGAAGCCATTGAGCCAGTGCTCCACATGGCCGTTTAATGAAACGATATGTGCTGCATTCCATTGCCCCACGCCGTTGAAGCGCTTGTTGGCCGCAGGTATGAGATCATATAGCGAGGCCACGGTCCTGTTACCGTCGCGCCCCATTTTTGCATCGGGATGCCTCTGGTCATCAAGGATCTGGTATTCCAGGCCGATTGCAGAGCCTGTTGTTGCATAATCTTCAGTGACGAAGTATTTAACTCCGCTGTTGGCCCCTTCGGTTATCATGAACTCAAAGAACAGGTCGAAGTTACCGTATTGGTTCAGGGTGACTATGTCTCCGCCGCCCTTTGACTCAGCGCCTCCCGAGGCAAGCACTTTAAGGCATCCGTTTTCAATGACCCACCCTGATTCCGGAAACTCTTTCTGATGAGCGCCTCTCCATCCTGCCGGCGTGGTGCCGTCAAACAGCATCTGCCAGCCGTCGCTCACCTCTCTGTCAGTCAGCGTGTTCGGTATGAAGTTAGCCTGGTAGATTGCATCAGTATCGGTATTCAGGTATTTTTCAAAATTCTCAGTGACAATCCTGATATTCCTCCACATTACCCGGGTACCTGCCAGCTCATCTCTCACGGCATGAACCTGGAAACCGATGAATCCTGAAGCATCGGCATCGTCAACAAGGTCTGCAACGGGAATTCCGTTGATCCATGTCCTGATCCTGCTGCCTATTGCTTCCACATGGTAACTGTTCCAGCCGTAACGGTCAAATGCTTTCACAGCACCTGCGTTATTGGGGGTGACAGGGTATAACCATCCTCTCCTTGCCTCGTCATAGATGCCGCCGCTCCATCCTCTGTCGGTAGGGTCAATCTCTATCTGGTAGCCGTAGACAAGCACGTTGCTGCCGGCATCCCGGCTGTGGCTCCTGATCTGTACGCCGGAGTTGAGAAGGGTGTCGACCTTCACCTCAAACTCAAGGATAAAGTCGGAGTACTCCTCTGCGGTGCACATAAAGCTGTTTGGAGTACCGGCGGTGGAGATTCCGACCATAATCCCATCCTCAACGATATATCGGGCCTGTCCGCCCAGCTGTACGAAGCCTGAGAAGTCCTTGCCGTTAAAAAGCTCCTGCCAGTCGCTTTTCCCGCATCCGGCAAATGTCAGTATGACGGAGAGCGATATCAGTACCAGTTTTGATTTCATATTTACAAAAGTTTAGGTTAGTATTCAGGGAATTTCCAGGGTGCGTTATAGTATGGCCTGATCAGTTCATTGGCATCATTCTCGCCGAATTTGCCGGCGGCGCTATTCCAGGTCAGAGGTTTCCCCAGCCTGCATGATACATTCGCAAGATGGGTCATCTTTGCCACCTGCGCCCCGATGGCCACATCGGCATTCGGCAGTTTCCGTGTTGACATGCAATCGAGGAAGTTTGCCACATGAGCTGAAAGCCCGCCGCCTGCAACCGCCTGTCCTTCCACCGTCTCTGATTTTGTCCGGAGGGGCACAGCTTCCATCCGCGGTGCAGAATCCACCTCGGCGATCACTTCCCATCCATTGCGGTCAAGCACCAGTGTTCCATTTTCGCCTAAGAACGCCAGCCCGTGCTCGCGACCGTAGGGTCCGTCCTTGATACCGCAGGCATGGTCCCAGCTTATGGTGAAATCGTCATAGACATACGAAGCCAGCAATGTGTCGGGCGTTTCCATGGCATCAGTCGGGTAGGCAAATTTGCCACCTGCGGTATAGACTGCCCTGGGAAGGTCAGCTTTCATCCCAAGCAGGGCGTAGTCGAGAAGGTGCACTCCCCAGTCCGACATCAGTCCCCCGGCGTAGTCCCAGAAGTACCTGAAATTATAGTGGAAACGGTTCGGATTGAAAGGCCGGTGCCTGGCCGGACCGAGCCACATCTCATAATCCACCCCGGCCGGCACGGGGCCGTCAGGCTGAATGGGAAGGGTCTTCTTCCAGATCATGTAGGCCCACACCTTGACGGTTCTGATACGGCCCAGTTTGCCGGAATGAATGAATGCCACCGCATCCTGCCAGTGCGGGTCGCTCCGCTGCCACTGCCCGGTCTGTACCACTCTGTTATGTTTCCTTGCAGCCCTGACCATGGCGTCACACTCGTCGATGGAGTTGGCAAGCGGTTTCTCGCAATAGACGTCCTTGCCGGCCTCCATGGCAGCGATGGACTGCAGGCAGTGCCAGTGATCAGGGGTAGCAACAATCACTGCATCCACATTACGGTTGTCTGTCACTTTCCGCCAGTCCTTCACAAGCTGCCCGGGTTTTTTGCCGGCAATCTTCTCAACATCAGAGGCTCTCTTGTAAAGCCACTCATCATCAATGTCACATATCGAAACACATTCCACCTGCGGAAATTTAAGGAATGTCTCAAGGTTGGACCATCCCATGTTTTTACCACCGATGAGTGCCACACGTATCCTGTCTGACGGACTCACTTTTCTGCCGGGCATGCCGTATGCTGATGTCACCGATCCGAGTCCTGCGATTCCGGCTGAAGCCAGGAGGCTGTTTTTCACAAAGTTTCTTCTGTTGCTCATAATATTATTGCTGTTATGATATTCTGAAAGTTCTGCCAGGGCTGTTCCCAAAGGTAATAAATCCTAACTTTAACATCGTTAAAAAAGATATGCTCACTGATGAAAAAGAGAATGCTTTTCCTGATGATCGGAATGTCCGTCATCCAGGTACAGAATGCCCAGAATCACATATGGTTTAATGCTGACCTATCCTATGAAGAGCGTGTTGATGCCCTGGTGGGCAGTATGACCCTTGAGGAGAAGGCAGCCCAGCTGTTGTACACCGCTCCTGCCATACCGCGGCTGGGTGTTCCGGAGTACAACTGGTGGAATGAGGCGCTGCACGGGGTGGCACGCGCGGGATATGCCACCGTCTTCCCGCAGTCGATCACAATTGCCAACAGCTGGAATGAAGATCTGATGCTTGATGTGGCCAATGCCATCTCCGATGAGGCAAGGGCCAAGTATCACGAATTTATCAGGCGGGGAGACCATGGCATATACCACGGTCTCACATTCTGGTCTCCCAATATAAATATATTCCGTGACCCTCGGTGGGGCAGGGGACATGAGACCTACGGCGAGGATCCTTACCTGACCGGGCGTCTCGGGTTGCGTTTTGTGCAGGGCATGCAGGGTTCAGATCCCAGGTACCTTAAGACGGTTGCCACTGCCAAGCATTATGCGGTACACTCAGGTCCCGAGCCTCTGAGGCATCAATTCAATGCCCTGGTGAGTGAGCGCGACCTGCGTGAGACCTATCTGCCTGCTTTCCGCACCCTGGTTAAAGAGGGTGGGGTGTACTCCGTCATGGGAGCCTACAACCAGTTCCGGGGCCATCCGGCATGCGCTAACGACGAACTGTACGGAATCCTCAGAAACGAATGGGGATTTGACGGATATATTGTTTCCGACTGCTGGGCAGTATCTGACTTCTATAAATATCAGGGCTATGCGAAGGATGCCGCCGAAGCAGCCGCCCAGGCCCTTAAGGCCGGCACCGACCTGGAGTGCGGCGTAGACTACAACCACCTTATGGAGTCTTACAGACGCGGACTGATCACCGAATCGGATATTGACAGGGCCGTTAAGAGAGTGATGACGGCACGCTTCAGGCTGGGAATGTTCGATCCGGACACTATTGTTGAATATGCCCAGATCCCTTACCAGGTTAACTGCTCGGACTATAACAGGTCGCTGGCGCGCCAGGCTGCCCGTGAATCGATAGTCCTTCTCAAAAATGAGAATGGGATACTTCCTCTCGGCAAGGATATAAGAACGATCGCGGTCGTCGGACCCAATGCCGATAACTGGGAAGCTTTGGTGGGCAACTATAACGGCATACCGAAGGACCCTGTCACGGTGCTGGAGGGTATCAGAGCCAAGGCTGCAGCATGCATTGATGTGACATATGCTGAGGGTAGCGATCTCGCCCCCGGTGTGCACAATCTCTTCCCTGTTCCTTCCTGCTTTCTCAGAACACCAGACGGACGGCAGGGAGCTCTCGGAAAATATTATGACAATCGGGATATGGAGGGCGAGCCTCTTTTTACCAGGGTTGATGACAACATTGATTTTTACTGGGACAATGACTCGCCTCACCGGCTGATGCCGGCAGATGACTTCGGCATACACTGGGTGACGGACCTCGTTGCGCCAGCCACCGGGACATACCATCTCGGGACCTGGGCCTCTTCGTCTTACGAATTGTTGCTTAACGGAGAAAAGGTGATGTCTTTCCGCGGTGAACATCACGGATTCCATAAGGAGATTCCTCTGGAACTCAAGGCGGGGGAAAAGTACAGGATCGAGCTTTATTACAGAAACTACAGCGGTGATGCTGATGTAAAACTGTTGTGGGCAACACCCCGGGAAAACATACTTGAAGAAGCGGTCGCAAAGGCTTCAGATGCTGATGTAATAATTCTTGCCCTGGGGTTGTCTCAGCGACTTGAGGGGGAGGAGATGGGAATAAAGATAGACGGGTTTGAGGGTGGCGACCGCACCAATCTTAACCTCCCGGCAATGCAGGAGAAGCTGCTGGCTGCCGTTCTTGCAACCGGCAAACCGGTGGTTGTTGTGCTGATGAACGGGAGTCCCGTGGCATCACTGCAGGCGCAGGAGAAGGCGGCAGCAGTGCTTCTCGCCGGTTACCCTGGCGTTGAGGGAGGCAGTGCCGTGGCTGACGTGATTTTCGGTGACTACAATCCCGCAGGGCGGCTTCCGGTGACATACTACAGCTCCGTTGACCAGCTGCCGCCGTTTGAGGAGTATGATATGGCAAACCGCACATACCGCTATTTCACGGGTACCCCACTGTATCCGTTCGGCTATGGCCTGAGTTACACATCATTTACCTACAGTAACCTGAGGGTACCGGAAAAAATGGCTGCAGGCAGTGATGTCAGGGTGGAAGTTACCGTCACCAATACCGGCAAGATGGCCGGAGATGAGGTTGTACAGCTCTATCTGACTGATGAAAAGGCCTCTACGCCGCGTCCTGTGCGTCAGCTCGAAGGATTCAAACGGGTGCATCTTGCAGCCGGTGAGAGCCGGACTCTGGAGTTCACGCTGAAGGCGGAGCAGCTCTCATTGATCAACGACAGGGAAGCGAGGGTTATTGAACCGGGATGGTTCACCGTTGCCGTTGGTGGCATGCAGCCTGGATCTTCAGGGGCAGTCGCCGGGGAACCGGGCCGGGTTATGATCGCGCGTTTCAGGATGACCGGCAAGGAAACGAAGGTTGCTGAATAAACAAAAGGCTGGACTCTTCGTTTATTAGACGTGACAGCAATTGAAAGAAACAGGAAAAGGACCGGGTGGGTTGTCATCCTCACAGCGGTTACGATGGTCATTGAGATCATTGCCGGGTTGCTCACAGGCTCCATGGCTCTTCTGGCTGACGGTATACACATGGGTTCGCATGTGCTTGCCATCGGTCTGAGCTGGGCTGCTTATGTGCTTGTTCAGAAGCTCTCCGCCAACCCTTCGTTCACCGGAAGCCGTGACAAAGTGCTGACACTCTCCGGGTATACAAGCGGACTCATACTGCTGATTTTTGCAGGCATGATCATCGCGGGTGCCGTAGGGAGGTTCATCAATCCGCGTGTCATCGAATACAAGGAAGCAATCATCATCGCTTTCATCGGTCTTGGTGTTAACATTCTGAGCGCTTTCCTGCTGCACCATGACAATGAGGAGAGGGACAACAACATCAGGGCTGCTTATATTCATGTGCTTGCCGATGCTGTTACCAGTGTGGCGGCCATAATCGGGCTGGTGGTAGCAATGATATGGGGTCTCTCCTATGTTGATGCCATTGCAGCGCTTATCAGCTCAGCAGTAATCATTAAATGGTCGCTTGGTTTGCTCCGGGACTCGGGGCGTGAGCTCATCGCATGATCCGCGGGGCCGTATTATTATTATATACCGGTATGGCCTCAATGCTTATCTTTGCCTGCATAACAGACGAGGATGCTTCCTGAAGAGTTCCTGGAACGGATAAGAAACCAGCCATACATTGACAGTACCGGACTTGCGGATGCTCTTAACCGGCCGTCGGAGACATCCGTGCGGGTCAATCGGCACAAGTGGCCGTACCCCGTTACAGGGTACGAGAAAGTAAGCTGGGAGCCGGATGGTTATTATCTTCCGGGGAAGACTCTCTTCACGCCTGATCCCCTCTTTCATGCAGGTGTATATTATCCTCAGGAATCATCCAGCATGTTTGCCGGGGAACTCTTCCGGCAGCTGACAGCCGGAATGACCGGGCTGCGTGTCCTCGACCTTTGCGGAGCCCCCGGAGGCAAGTCCACCCATCTCTCGGCGCTCCTCGCAGATGACGGTCTGCTTGTGGCCAATGAGGTGATCAGGGCACGGGCTGCCGTACTGACGGAGAACATCACGAAATGGGGCATGGGGAACACCGTTGTTACTCAGAACGATCCGGCACGTTTTGCCACACTACCGGGCTTCTTTGACGTCATTGTGGCCGATGCCCCCTGCTCGGGGGAGGGTATGTTCCGTTCTCCTGCGGCAGTGAAAGAGTGGTCTCCTTCAAATGGCAGGCTTTGCAGCGATCGGCAACGCAGGATAGTGATGGAGGCCTGGCCTGCACTCAGACCCGGAGGCATACTGATTTACTCGACCTGCACCTTCAATCCTGCCGAGAATGAGGAGAATATCTCGTGGATCACGGAGACTACGGGAGCGGAGTCTTTGACTGCCGACCTGTCCGGTACCAGCGGTGTCACCGTCATCAGCCACGGTGGCATGCAAGGCTATGGCTTTCATCCGGATAAGGTTCGGGGAGAGGGTTTTTTCATTGCGGCGGTACGCAAGCCAGATGTGACCGCAGCATCACTCCGCTATGACCGAAAGAGAGTCTTAAGACCCTCTGCTGCGGCATTCAGCAGGGCGGAGCCACTGGCTGACTTTGACCGCGGCAGGGTGATCATGGCTGGCAACAGGATCATGGCGCTGGCCACCGATACGGATGTATTAAGCCATCTGAGCGAAAGGCTGACTGTAATAAAGTCGGGTACCATGATTGGCGAATTGAAGAATGATGACCTTGTTCCGGCTCATGACCTTGCCATGTCTGTGCGACAGAAGCGCGGTTCGTGGCCTGAGCAGGGACTGTCATATGATGAGGCTGTCTCATTTCTCAGGCTCGAGATGCAGCCTGTAGCGTCGATGCCCCTGGGGAGAGTACTCGTGAATTACCGGGGGGTTCCCCTGGGTTTTGTCAATAACCTTGGAAACAGGTTGAATAACGGCTACCCGCAGTCGTGGCGCATGCGAATGGAAAAACAGCCTGGCTTTAAAGAAATATTGTAAGTCTCCTTTTGTTGAACTAAACTTTCACAAGAAATAATTGTTCTAATGAAACTGAATTAAATCTTAAATTTATCCCAAACAATCACTCCCCTATGAAGACAGATATAGAGATTGCTCAGAGTGCCGTTATCAGGCCCATTACAGAGGTTGCCGCTAAACTTGGCCTGATTGAAGATGACCTCGAGCTCTACGGAAAGTACAAAGCCAAACTGCCGCTTTCACTGATTGACGAGAAGAAAGCGGCAAAGGCAAAGCTGATACTTGTTACCGCCATCACACCCACACCTGCCGGCGAGGGCAAGACCACCACATCGATCGGACTTGCCCAGGGGCTTAACCTTCTTGGCAAGAAGGCAACGGTTGTGTTGCGTGAACCTTCGCTGGGGCCGGTCTTCGGCATAAAGGGCGGTGCTGCCGGCGGCGGATTTTCGCAGGTGATACCTATGGAGGACATTAACCTTCACTTTACCGGTGATCTCTCGGCAGTAGAGAAGTCTCACAACCTGTTATCGGCCATGATTGACAACAATGTACAGGCCGGTGAAAGCAACCTGGGCCTTGACCCCAGGACGATCTCATGGAAGAGGGTGATGGACATGAATGACCGTTCCCTCAGGGATATTGTCATCGGTCTTGGCGGAACTACCCAGGGTGTGCCCAGGGAGACCGGTTTTGACATCACGGCCGCTTCGGAGGTGATGGCCATTCTCTGCCTTGCCACAGGCATCAGTGATCTGAAGGAGCGGCTTGGCAACATCTTCATAGGGTACACTTATGCCGGCAAACCTGTCTTTGCACGTGACCTGAAGGCACAGGGAGCCATGGCCGCCCTTCTCAAGGACGCACTCAAGCCCAACCTGGTCCAGACCCTTGAAGGCACCCCTGCTATTATACACGGCGGACCATTCGCAAACATTGCCCAGGGAACCAACTCCATCCTTGCAACGAAGATCGGCCTTTCCCTTAGTGACTACGTTGTCACTGAGGCCGGGTTTGCAAGTGAACTTGGCGCCGAGAAGTTCTTTAACATCAAGTCGCAGGTGGGCAAACTCAAGACCAATGCAGTAGTCATTGTGGCCACAATCAGGGCGCTGAAATATCACGGCGGCGTCAAACTCTCAGAGCTGGCCAACGAGAACCTTGAAGCTTTGGCCAAAGGTTTTGAGAACCTCGACAAGCATATTGAGAACATGCATTATTACGGTTTCAGGCCGGTAGTTGCCGTGAACCGCTTCAGTTCCGATACCCAGGCAGAGATAGATCTCCTGAAGCGGTACTGTGAAGAACATAATGTCAGGGTAGCTGTCAATACTGCCTGGGCAGAAGGAGGCAAGGGAGCCGTCGAGCTGGCCGAAGCGGTCATTGAGGCGGCTGTTGCCTGCACCGACTGTTTCACCCCGCTATATGACCTCGCCTGGCCGCTTGAAAAAAAGATTGAGACAATCACCACGCTGATGTACGGTGCAAGGAATGTCGAGTACACCCTTGAAGCCAAAGATCAGTTGAAGAAGATAGCAGACCTGGGGCTGGGGAATCTTGCCGTATGCATCGCCAAGACCCAGAAGTCTCTCTCAGACGATCAGTCCCGGCGCAACAGGCCAAGGGACTTTACGGTTCGCATCCGGAAGGTGGAGCTCTCATCAGGAGCAGGATTTATTGTCCCTATCGCCGGCGCAATCATGAGAATGCCGGGACTGCCATCGGTGCCGTCAGCAGAGAAGATAGACATCAACGACCAGGGACAGATAAGCGGACTATTCTGAAAAAGACTTTTCCTGAAATATCGGCTGCCGTACTGGCCGGCGGTAAGGCCTCGCGCTTCGGTGGTATCAATAAGGCTCTGATTGAGATAGAGGGAGTACCGATCATCAGTCGTACCATAGCTCTTCTTGAACCACTTTTCAGCGAGATTATACTTGCCGGATGGCCGGGGAGCAGCCCCATGCCAACCGGGGTTATCCCTGTTGAGGACAATTTCCCGGGGCTGGGGCCGCTCGGAGGAATAGAAGCGGCGATGAAGGCCTCCTCCTCACCTCTGTTGTTTGTTTTCGGGGGTGACATGCCCTGGCTCTCAGGCGAGCTCATCAGGGAACAGGCGGCGGTGATGCGCAGGGAACCGGCTGAGATCCTGGCAGCCAGGATCGGTGAACTGACAGAACCGCTGCACTCGATTTACAGCCGAAGCCTTCACGGCGGACTGGTGCGATACCTGAAATCGGGGGGCAGTCCGGCAGTCATCGACTATTACAAGCTGGTTCAAACTAGATACTTCGACCTGCCGCGCACAGTAAAAACCATAAAGGCATTCACAAACATTAACAGTCCCGGGGATATCGGCAGCGGACAGAAGGGCGGAAATCAATAGCATATCCCTTGGCGGTGTTTTATCTAAACGTAAGTGAGATTTTATTCTTATTTTTGAACCGGACCTAAAGAAATCAGTCATGCGAAAGGCTTTCCTGATCATTTCCATGGTGGCCCTGTCGCTTAATGCGTGTAACCGATACCAGGATTACAGCAAGGCAGAATGGCAGGAAAAGGATCTTCCCGACTGGGAGAATCCGGCAGTTAATACCGTCAACACCGTCATGCCTCATTCAACAATGGTGAGCCATCCGGATAACTCTGCCGCCCTGACGGCAGGATGGAGGGAATCCGCAAATGTATTGTCACTTGACGGGAAGTGGAAGTTCAATTATTCAGCCACCCCTTCTGAGCGGCCTTACTGGTTCTTCAGGGAGGATTTTGACACCAGGCAGTGGCCTGATATAGAGGTGCCGTCGACCTGGGAGAGAGAGGGGTATGGCATTCCCTGGTATGTGAATGCCAGCTACACATTCCCGGTAAACCCGCCTTTCATTGACCATGCAGACAATCCCGTAGGTTCATACAGGCGTTCATTCATGCTTCCCTCCGACTGGAGGAGGAAGGAGGTCTTTCTCAATTTTGACGGTGTCAGCTCTGCATTTTATGTCTGGGTCAACGGTGAGCAGGTGGGATACAGCGAGGATAGCAAGACTACGGCAGAGTTCAATATCACCCCTTTCCTCAGGAAAGGCCGCAATACACTGGCTGTGGAGGTTTACCGTTACAGTGACGGCAGTTACCTTGAGTGCCAGGACTTCTTCAGACTCAGCGGGATACAGCGCTCCGTATGGTTGCATGCCAGGCCAAAGGCCTATATCCGCGATTTCTTTGCCAAAGCTACCCTGGTAAATGAATACAAAGACGGGCACCTCGATCTGGCCGTTGAACTGGCGGGACATGACCGGAATCCGGCAGGACTGAGGCTCGAGGCCGGTTTGTATGAAGGCACAACCAAGATTTTCGGCGAGGCAAGAGAAACAGTAGCCGCAGACAGCATGGCAATGATCAGTATGACCGCAGATGTGCCGCAGGTGAATCCCTGGTCTGCTGAATCACCGTCGCTTTATACTTTGGTGCTGACCCTTGCTGACAGCAGGGGCAGGGTGCTGGAGAGTGTAAGCAGCCGCATAGGTTTCCGGACAACTGAGGTTAAGGGGGGTCAGTTTCTTATTAACGGCCAGGCTGTCAATCTGAAGGGCACAAACATGCATGAGCATGATCCGGTATCGGGCCATACAATTGATGAGACCCTGATGCTGAAGGATATAAGGCTCATGAAGATGCATAACATCAATGCAGTGCGAACATCTCACTACCCTCAGCCCGAGCGGTTCTACGAGCTTTGCGATGAATACGGGCTATATCTTATTGATGAAGCCAATATCGAGTCGCACGGCATTGGATACAGCCCGGACGTGACCCTGGCCCATAAGCCTGAGTGGCTTGCCCAGCACATGTTACGTACTGTACGAATGGTTGAGCGCGACAAGAACCACCCTTCCATAATCACATGGTCACTTGGCAATGAAGCGGGTGACGGACAGAATTTCGTTGAGACCTACAAGTGGATAAAGAAGAGGGACGGTACGCGACCGGTGCAATATGAGAGAGCCGAGAAGATGACGCTGACAACTGAAAGACACACTGACATCTGGTGCCCGATGTATGCACGGATAGAATACCTCGAGAACTATGCGCAAAATGCTGGCAAACCGGGCTTTGACCGGCCACTTGTCTTGTGCGAATATGCCCACTCAATGGGTAACAGCACCGGCAACCTGCAGGATTACTGGGATGTGATTGAGAGGTATCCCGTACTCCAGGGCGGGTTCATCTGGGACTGGGTTGACCAGGGGCTGCTTGAGACCGGCGCTGACGGGGAGGAATATTTTGCCTACGGTGGCGATTACGGTGAGGTTGGTTCCTACAGTGACGGTAACTTCTGCTGCAACGGGCTTGTGGGACCTGACCGCAAGCCGCATCCGGCACTCTTTGAGGTAAAGAAGGTTTACCAGTATATCGGGTTTGTCGCTGCTGACCTCGGCAGAGGACAGGTTAACATAATCAACAAGTATGACTTCACCAACCTCTCTGTCTTTAACATCAGCTGGGAGGTCTATGCCAACGGTGTCCTTCACGGGTCGGGTTATCTCAGCCAGCTCGATATTGACCCGGGCGACACAACTGCGGTTGAAATACCATGGGGAGAGATCACTCCCATGCCGGGCACGGAGTATCATCTGAACATCTATGCCTCAAGGGCTGACGAATGGGGGATAATACCGCAGGATCACATCTACGCTTCTGAACAGTTCCTGCTACCCTTCTCCGCCAACGCCATACCTGCCGGTGAAGATAAACTGGCTCTCCTGGATCTTAAGAGTGAGGGCACTGATCTTACCGTAGCCGGTGAAGACTTTTCAGTGGTTTTTGACATGTCAGCCGGCCGGGTGAAATCATACCTTGCAGATGGCCGGGAGCTCCTTCTGTCAGGTCCGGTGCCCGATTTCTGGAGAGCTCCGACTGACAACGACTACGGTAACGGCATGGAGAAGCGGAATGCTCCGTGGAGGGAGGCCGGCCGGAAAGCGGTGATGAGATCGGCACATATAAGCCAGCCGGGCATGGGAAGTGCCGAGGTACGCTTCACTTTTGATATACCAGGGCCGGACAACATGAAGATCGCAGGACTGGTGACCAGGTACACCGTACATGCCGGAGGCGCGGTAGATGTATCATTCATCTTCAGCAAGACTGACAGAAGCCTGGAAGAAATACCGAGGGTGGGGATGCAGATGATCCTGCCCGGCAGGTTCACCGATCTTGCATGGTATGGGAGGGGCCCTCACGAAAACTATTCTGACAGAAAAACATCGGCCTTCGTTGGTGTGTATGAGAGTTCCGTCGCAGACCAGTATGTCCCGTATATCAGGCCACAGGAGAATGGATACCGTACCGACACAAGGTGGCTTGCAGTCACTGACGGCGAAGGCTCCGGCCTGCGCTTTGAGGGCAGTCCTGTCTTCAGTTTTGCTGCCATGAACTACCTGCATGAGGACTTTGAATCGCAGGGTAACCTGGCCGTATACCGGCCTGATGCAAAACTGGTTAACAGGCACCTTGACGATGTCAGTCCGCGTGACCTGGTAAGGGTCAATATTGACTACGGCCAGATGGGTGTCGGAGGCGACGATGCGTGGGGAGCGCGGACACACCCCGAATACTGCCTGAGTGAATCAAAGTATGAATACTCTTTCAGAATGGTGCCGCTGCGCTAGCCCATGATCACTTTTTCGCAGGCATTATTTCAACCCTCAGCACCGAGTTGCTGCCGGTGATGATATTACTGACGTTATAGGGTATGGGTTCCGACAGGTATTTCCTGTCTGCCTTCACCACAACCACACCTGATGCCGGAAGTTTCAGCTCCGCGGGCGCACCTTCGGGTCCGTCGTTCAGTACCATGGGCAGGTCAGAGCTGTTGATGAGTTCAAACCATATGCTTTTGCCGTCGTCTTTGAAGGGTATCCCCGCGGTGACCACTGATCTGAACAATGGCATGGCATACTCCTCAAAGGCGGCAAGATTATCGCCGTACCACACGGCAGTGCGTCCGGCAAACATTGCCTCTTTAATTGATTCAGAGGTACGTTCCTTTGCAAAGACCAGTGTCATCGGGCGGTGAGAGTACTCCGGAGCGGTGAATTCTTCACTTATGTTACCGTGGATATCGCTGTTGCCCATAACGGCGAGTTTGTTATCGCGGCACATATCCATCACCAGGGGATAGAATTCATGTTCATTTGCATACTCGATTCCGTGCAACCATCCTTTGGCAATGAGTTCACTGTGTACAGGATAAAATTTTGGAATACCGTCCGGCTCCTGGCTCTTCCATCCGGGGTGGTTCCACTGGATGAAGGCTCCCTGGCTTATTGCAGCTTCCACCGCCTCCATGAAGTCAGGACGGTTGATGGAATCAGCGTCGGTGATGAAGAGTGCATTCAGGTGTCCGGGAGGCATTTTCCGTGTTATCTCGGTGCCGTGAACCAGGATAATATTGTAGTTGTCAGCCGTTGATTTTGCAATATTCCAAGCCGCGTTATGGTCTGAAGGAATGTATTGCTTTTTAGGCTGATATTCGATATGGTCTGTGATCGAAATCGCATCGAGTCCGTCCCTCCATGCTTCTCCGATCCTCTGCGTAGGCCATACGTTACCGTCTGAAAATACGGTATGGGAGTGAAAGTCGCATTTAATGGTTACGTAACCCGGCAGTTCAGGCAGGTTCAGGATTCGCCTCTGGGCTGACAGCGTCATTGTGCCCAGGAGCAGGAGACTCAGGAGGAAGATTTTCGTTTTCATGATGGTACCATACTTTAACCCCTACAGGGTATTAATTTCTATCTATTATTCTGTTCTACAATACTTTAACGCCTACGGCGTATTAATTTCACTATTGCCTATTGCCTACTGCCTATTGCCTGATCGGACCTATTGCCTACTGCCTATTGCCTGCCATGTCCATTCACTTCCCCGCCATGCAAAATGAACCTGTCATACAGGAAGAGCATAATGCTGGCGGCAATGGCTATAGCTGTAAAGAGTATCCACACCTTTGAAGGGTTATAGGTCTCCCACAGGTATCGGGTCAGTTGCTGAGCATCCATACCGAACAGCTCCTGTGCCCTGGTGACATAGTCGGTCTGCGTGAAGGTGGCTGATATATCGGGAATGTCAAATCCCTTTTCAGTCACCGCCTTTTTCAGCAGGAATACTTTATCTGCCATCATCTCGTACGGCTTACCCGATATCCATCCGGCTCCGAGATGACCCAGGGCGATTGGAAGGAAGGCGGTTCCCATATATAGTGCCTTGCGGTCTGCGGGGGCAATGCCGCCGAGGTACTCCTGCACCTTGGGAGATGAGGCCATCTCACCGATAGCGAAGATCAGCACCCCAAGCACAATGATCCATGGGTTAAGGTTTGCGAACATCATACCCAGGCCGAATGCCAGGATAAAGATCCCGGTCATGATGGAATTCAGGGGTCTTACCCTGGCAGTGACAGAGGAGATAACCAGCTGGAAGAGGATTATGAAGAACGATGCCAGGCTTGAAATTGTCACCGTTGTGATGGTGCCCGGATCAAGACCCAGAGTCATTGACATCTTATCGAGGTTCACCCATGTCTCAAGGAATACCGGGAACGAATAATAGAGCTGGTTGTAGGCGGTCCAGAATACACCTATTATTAATAGGAACAGAACGTACCTCCAGTCGGTGAGTGTTACCCCGATGTTTTTGAATGCTATCGCGATATTCTGCAGGAATGTATTCCCGGTCCCTGTCACCGCCGGTTCCTTGTAAAGGGTGATGACAAGAATGAGGTTCAGGGCCATTGCCGCCATCGACATATAGAAAACCATGTCCCAGTTGTTCTTGTACATCAGGCTGGCAACAAAAGGGCCAATGAATCCGCCTATGTTAACCACCATATAAAATATACCGAACCCGAGGGAGGCAGTCTCCCTGTTGGTCACCCTGGCTACCGTGCCTGAGATGATTGGCTTGAAGAGGGCTCCCGCAACGGCAAGGAGGATGAAAGCGGCGAAGATGGAGCCAAAGGTCTCGAACCTGCTCAGCATGAGGAAAGAGAGAATATAAGTCAGGAAAGCGACGATGAGCACTTTTTTGTATCCCACCCTGTCAGCGATGGCGCCTGTTATCACCGGCAGGAGGTAGAGGATCATGGATCCGGTTCCCATGATGGTTCCCTTCTCAACGTTTGAGAAGCCCAGCGCGCCCGACTCCTGTGACGAGGTGAGGTATATGGCAAAGAAACCGTTGTAGAAGGCATACCATCCCCATCTTTCAAAAAGTTCAATGAGGTTGGAGATCCAGAAGAGACTGGGGAATTTCTTTATTGTACGTGAGAAGTAGTTCATGAGGATCTTTTTCGGGGCTTAAAATAGTGAAATTACTGACACAGGTCAGTGGTACTCAGTGATCATATTCCCTGTTATGCGGCACATAGAAGTAGGCTTCCTTCCTGTCGGCGTCATCCCATGTGTATGCATCACGGTTTTTAAATCCGCTCATGCATCCGAGCAGTGCAGCGTCGCCTGCGCACATTGTTGTATGGACCGTTAGTGACATGGCCAGCACCCACTTCCACCATAATGGGCAGAACGCCATTGCGATGAGCAAGCCTGCGCCAATCGTTATGAATGGTGTGAGGGCGACCAGCGTAAAAAGCCTCTTCCCGGCAACAAACCGGTGAGCCGTGACATAAAATATTCCCTGGCGCAGATCCGCTCCGAGGCGGATATCCCTGGCTCCGGCAAGTCTGAAGGGTACCAGATGCAGCACTTCATGAACAGGTATCATCAGCAACGGGATCAAGAGCAGTCCTGCTGCCAGTCCCCTGATTAACTGCGGATCATCCGCCGGGTGTCTGAACCCGGGCCAGAACCATACTGAAAGAAAGATAGATACCGCGGCAGTGAACCAGATAAGTGCCATGGGCATACTGAACCGTGTGAGATGGCTGATGACGAAAGGCGCTATCTCTCCGTAATGCAAAGTCAGGACCTTTTCATAGCGTGCGCCATCTTCAAGCTCTTCTATACGGGGGGTTGGTTTCATAAAGCAACAAAGATATGAGATTGCCGTATAGCCTTAATGATATTGATCAGTTTTGTGGTGCCCTGAACCTTTGGCACGACAATTGGTTAAATTTGCAGGAGATTTATGAGAAGGCTTCCCGGCATATTGCTTTTCCTGTTTTTTTGTCAAACCGGTAACGGTCAGAAGCGAGATTCAGTAAACCCTGTCACGGTTTCCCCTGCCACGGTCACTGTCGCACAGGTTAATGCTGACACTTTGCTTGGCGTATACCAGGCGGTCAGGACAGCCACCTTTGACGGACAGACGTATCCGTATGTTGAGTTGAAGGAGATTGTCGTTGTGGGAAAGATGCCGCGCGGAGTGAGGTTTGACTACCGCAGGCATGCCCGCCTGGTATATAATGTACGACGGGTATATCCATATGCAATGCTGGTCAGGGACGAGTTCGGGCGCATCAACAGGCTGCTTGAGACGATGCCGGATGAAAAAGCCAAACGCAATTTCCTTCAGCAGTACGAAAAGGAACTTTTCAACGCCTATGAGGATGATATGAAGAAGCTGACCTTCTCACAGGGAAAGATACTGATCAAGCTTATAGACCGGGAGACGCAGGTCACCTCATATGATCTCATAAGACAATACAGGGGAAAATTCTCCGCCACCTTCTGGCAGAGTATTGCCCGCATTTTCGGGGCTAATCTGAAATCATCATACGACGCTGCCGGTGATGACTACCTCATAGAACAGGTTATCAGGGAGATTGAGGCCGGGAGGCTCTGATCACCTCTCACCGAGCAGCTCTTTAATTGCACGGATGACCGCATCGGCATCGCTTGCTATATCTGAAAGAGAGGCATTGAGCATATAGCAGGGCGCAGAGACAAGACGGTTCTTACGGTCTACAGTCACTTCTCCGTGTTGTTTCTTCTCATGTGTTCCTCCCAACGCTTTTATGTCGGCAGCCGTCGGGTCATCATTTCCAATGGTGACAGTCACATCACCCAGTACCCTGGTGATAAGAACCGGTGATATGCATAGCGCTCCGATGGGTTTGCCCGCTTTATGTGTTGAGCGTATTGCCTCCTCAACAACCCTGTCGACATGGCATTCGGGGCCGTCAAAGGCGTAGGTGCACAGGTTTTTGGCCACTCCGAACCCTCCCGGGAAGATCAGTGCATCAAAATCACCTGCCCGGTATTCCGTCAGGGCTTTGATCTCTCCCCGTGCAATCCGGGCGGCCTCCGTCAGAACATTTCTTGACTCTTTCATCACTTCGCCGGTGATATGGTTGATTACATGGTGCTGCATCACGTTAGGCGCAAAGATCTGGTATGTGCCGCCGTATCTGTCAATCGCGTATAATGTCATCACTGCCTCATGGATCTCGGCACCGTCCTGCACGCCGCAACCGGCAAGTACTACTGCTGCTTTCATATTTACATATTGTTTCGTCAATAAAGGTACAAAATAGCTTTGATTTACCGGAATGCCTCCCTCTTGTCGGCTGACGGGGTTCTTCCGGTCTGATCATTGATTACGGCCTGATTGAGGAATTTTCATTTTCCTGAAATGTGCAATTTTCTATATTACAAGTGAAAAAAAGCAATAAATCATTCATTAGCGGCAAATATTAACTATATTTATCCCCTTCCAAATGACGCGAAGCGTACACCTTGTGATCGCTGAACCAAACGAGGAAGTTGTTAACCTAAACCTATTGTTAAACTTAAACTCTGATCTATGAACAGACTCAAACTGTTGCTATCACTGTTTGTGTTCATGGGCTGTACTGCCCTGATGGCACAGACGGTGACGATTAAAGGTACTGTTACGTCAGCGGACGATGGCTTGCCCATACCGAGTGCCGGTGTGACAGTAAGAGGTACCACAGTTGGTACCCTGACTGGTGCGGACGGTACTTATACCGTTGTAGCGCCAGCCAACGCCTCTCAGCTTCTCTTTACCTTTGTCGGCATGAAACCGGTAACCGAGGAAATCGGTGGCCGTTCTACCATCAATGTCGTTATGGTAACTGACATGCTTGGCCTTGAAGAAGTTGTTGTAACCGCCCTGGGTATATCACGCGAGAAGAAAGCGCTGGGATATGCAGTCCAGGACCTTGGCGGCGAAAGCATCGAAAAGGCAAAAGTATCTAACATTGTTAACGCTTTCCAGGGTAAGTTATCCGGCGTTCAGATCTCCAACACCGACGGTGGTGTTGCATCGGGCGTGAGGATCCTTATCAGGGGTGTGAACTCGCTTTCAGCAAGCGGCAACACACAGCCTCTGTTCGTTGTTGACGGTGTGCCTATCAGTAACTCCACCTCGGATGCCGGCTCATACGGCGGGATGGACTACGGTAACATGTCAAGTGACATCAACCCTTCAGACGTTGAGAACATCAGCGTACTCAAGGGAGCAAGTGCAGCCGCACTGTACGGTTCAAGAGCCGTCAACGGCGTTGTACTTATCACCACCAAATCAGGTAAGTCACGTACAGGCCAGCCCGGTCTTGGTGTAACCTTTGAAGAGAACGTAATGTTTGAAAACCCGCTGGTTCTTCCCAAGTTCCAGAATCTTTACGGACAGGGTGGTGGCGGAGAATTTGAATATGTAGACGGTAATTACGGTGGTATCAACGACGGTGTTGATGAAAGCTGGGGACCCCGGCTTGACGGAAGACTGATTCCTCAGTTTGACAGTCCGTATGATCCTGAAACTGATATCCGGACCCCGACGCCCTGGATAGCTCACCCGAACAACATCAAGGATTTCTTTGAGACAGGTCTCAAGCGGACTACAAACCTTTCTATTGCAGGTGCAAGGGAAGGCGCTAACTTCCGTCTTTCACTCTCAAACCAGGATATCAAGGGTATCCTTCCCAACACGGACCTTGTAAAGAACTCTATAGCCTTAAACGGGGAACTGGCTGTTACAAGCAAGATCACTGTAGGAGGTTCGGCAAACTACATCAGCAACAAAAGTGACAACATCGCAGAGAACGGTTATAACGCCGGGAACCCGATGCAGTCACTGATGCAGTGGTTCGGACGCCAGGTTGACATGGAGGTGCTGAAGGAGAAGTGGAATGAGACAGACCCGAAGACCGGCCTGCCATTCAGCTGGAACCACAGCTACCACAACAACCCATACTGGACCCTTAACAAGAGCACCAACTCAAGGAACAGGGACAGGATGATCGGCAACATCAACTTTGCATGGAAATTCACTGACTGGATGACCTTCAGGGCCATGGCCGGTTCAGACTGGTCTGTTGAAGATATCATGCAGAGAACAGCCAAGGGAGATATCGGTGCCGGTGACCCCGAAGGTGGCTTTGACGCTTATTCAAACCGCAGGCAGGAGGTTAACGCCAACGCCAGGCTTGAGTTTGTCAAGACTTTCGGTGACATCGCTTTTGACGCTGCCGTCGGTGCTGAATACAACAAATATGATTATCAGTATCACAGGACCACTGTTCCTGACCTGATTGTTCCCGATCTCTATTCTGTAAGCAACGCTGCTGCTGCAGCCACAACAGGCCTCAGCGAGACACACACCGAGCTGCAGAGTGTATTCGGAACGGCCAACTTCGGGTTCAGAAACTGGTTGTTCCTCAACCTCACAGGAAGAAATGACTGGTCATCAACCCTGCCTATTGATAATAACTCCTATTTCTATCCGTCAGCATCCCTCTCATGGGTTATATCTGATGCCTTCGGGTTTGACTCCAAGGTTCTATCCTTCCTTAAACTGAGGGCCAGTTATGCGGAAGTGGGTGGTACCGCAGGTGCTTATTCACTCAATGGTGTATACGGCGCAGGCGATCCCTACAACGGCAACCCGTCACTCGGTTATACAAGCACTATTCCTCCGCTGGGACTGAAACCTCAGAGGAAGCGTTCAAAGGAAGCAGGTCTCGAGGTTAGGTTCTTCAACAACAGGCTGTCTCTTGATGCAGCCGTCTACAGGGAGAATACAATCAACCAGATCATGAACATCGCTGTATCACGTACAACCGGTTTCAGCTCTCAGACTATCAACGCCGGTAACCTGCAGAACCAGGGTATCGAGCTGCAACTGATGGCTTCACCGGTCCAGACTCCGAACTTCTCATGGGACGTGACCGTCAACTGGTCAACCAATGAAAACAAGGTTGTTGAGCTGTACGGTGACATGAAATACCTTTATCTGTATGATGCCAGCTGGGGCGCATATGTATATGCAATCCCCGGCCAGGAGTACGGTACACTCTGGGGCTATGCCATAGTGCGTGAGAATGCAACACCTGTCTATTACGATGCAGAGGAGACACAGCTGTCACACTACATGTACTCAGGCAGACCTCTTGTTACCACCACTGGCAGGTACATTCGTTCCGGTGCCAGAACAGACCTGGGTAACATTTACCCTGACTGGTTCGGCGGTGTTAATAACTCATTCAACTATAAGAACCTGAACTTCAGCTTCCTTGTTGACTTCAGGAAAGGCGGTCTGATCAACTCGATCACTCACATGTTCGGGATGTATACCGGTATCCTTGAAGAAACCGCAGTTACAAATGCCAATGGCAAGAACATCAGGGATGCAGTTGCAGACGGAGGCGGAGTTCTCATTGAGGACGCTGTTTACGGTAAGGTTCTCGCTGACGGAACAATACAGTTCATCAACGCTGACGGCTCGAATGCTACAGCTCCGGTTGCAAACACAACTTATGTTAGTGCAAACAGATGGGGTTATGATTATTATGCCAAGACTGAGTTGAATACATTTGACGGCAGCTTTGTAAAGCTTCGTGAAGTCTCTGCAGGTTATTCATTCAATAACGTTGACTTCCTGAGAAAGATCGGGGTTAAGAACCTGAACCTGTCAGTGGTGGGCCGCAACCTGTGGCTTATCCATTCGAACATTCCTCATATTGATCCTGAGGTTAGCAACAGCGCCGGTAACACTTCTGTTGGCGCAGAGAACAACGCTATACCTTCTACTAGATCGTACGGATTCAATATCAGACTTGATTTCTAACCTAAATGCATCTGATTATGAAATACATAATGAAAACACAAAAATTAATACTGGGTTTGCTACTGATAGTGGGTCTTCTCTCCTCATGCACGAAGGGTTTTGAAGAGATGAACAAAAATCCCAACAACCCGGTGGATGTACCTGCAATAAATATCTTCACCAATGCAGTATATAACGCAGTCAACCGTCAGCTTGGCGGCTGGATGCAGCATACCTACCTGGGTAACTGGTCGCAGCAGTGGTGCAAGATTCAGTACATTGATGAAGATAAATACATGCCTCGTGACCTGTCCGGATATTTTGAAGGTCCTTATACAAGTGAACTCAAAAACCTTGAGATTGTAATGGCAAAAGCAGCTGAAGAAGGCAATGATCGCCTTATGGGTGCTGCAAAGGTTTTGAGAGTGTGGACATTTCTGTACCTGACTGACGGCTGGGGCGATGTCCCTTACAGTGAGGCTTTGCAGGGATTGGTCCAGGACGGTATAATGACACCGAAGTATGATCTCCAGGAGGAAATCTATCCTGCTCTCCTCGCAGAGCTTGAGGAGGCTAATGTCCTGCTGACAGGAACAACCCTTAACTTCGGAGGTGGTGATATTCTCTATGGCGGTGACCCCGTTCTCTGGAGGAAGTTTGCCAACTCACTGAAGCTCAGGATGCTCAACCGTGCTGCAGGCACTCCATGGTCATTCACTTACAACATGGCCGGTGGCGGTACCGTCACAACAACTGCAGGTGCTGCAGCTATGTCTGATGCAGACACAAGGATGGCTGCCATACTGGCTAACCCTACTCAGTATCCGATTTTTACCTCGAATGCTGAGAACGCCGAACTGGTATGGCCGGGAATTCCGTACAGGAATCCGATATTTAACACCCTGTTTGCAAGGAAGGACCAGGCCATTTCCGAAACCATGGTTGACTGGCTCGAGGCCCGCAATGACCCGAGACTGCATGTATATGCCGCACCAACACTTAACTCGGTAACTTCAGGAACTCTTGACTATGTTGGGTTCCAGAATGGTCGTGGTATTGTTGCTGCCATATTTCCGGAGGTCTCAATGCTCGGAACTGCAATCGCTTTTGATGAGTCTGCAACTTCCAAGGTTATGACCTATGACGAGGTTCAATTCCTCAAGGCAGAGCATTACCTCAGGACCAATCAGGATGGACCTGCTCAGACTGCATACGAGGCTGGTATTGCTGCTTCAATGGCAAGATGGGGTCTGGCTAACGGCAGTACGGTGTATCCCTCATGGGGCTTCTCCGGCGACATTACTGTCGGTTCTACCGGTTACCCTGTTAATTACACCACCTATCTAAGCAATCCGCTTGTAGCATGGTCTGGTACCACGGCCGCGAAGTTCCAGAAGATCTGCGAACAGAAATGGGCTTCAATATTCGGCCAGGGTATAGAGGCTTATGCAGAGGTCAGAAGGACCGGTTTCCCAGCCAGGATATTCGAATATGAACTTGAAGGATCATATTATCCGAACCTGGGTCTTCCGATCAGGCTGCAATACGCATTGAGCGAGCAGACTTACAATACGGATAATTTAGCTGCTGCCCAGATTGCTGAGAAAATTGAGCAGATTAATGAAGGCATGTTCAGCACGAGCGGCATTCAGAGCCAGATGTGGTGGCATACCCGCAAGAATCCGATTCCCACAGTGACCGATGTGAAATAACACATTGTATGATGATATGAAAGAGAGCCCCTGCGGCTCTCTTTCTGTTTAAATAAAAACCGTAACTTTATGTGGCGCAGTTTTTGCGGCGGTTATTCTGTAATTACATAACTAAATACATGAAAAAGTTAGTCCTGTTAATGACAATGCTCATTGTCCCGATATCGATCGGCACAATTTATGCCCAGAATTCCTGCAAGGTACTCCTTCCCCGAATCGGGGATTCCTATACCGGAGAATGTAAACAGGGACTCGCAAACGGTACCGGCGAGGCTTTCGGAATTGACCAGTATAAGGGCGAGTTCAGAAAAGGTCTGCCGGAGGGAACAGGTACCTACGTCTGGCAGACGGGTGAGAAATATGAAGGACAATGGAGGAGCGGCCTTCGAGAAGGAAAGGGTACCTATACAATAAAATACATGGGAAGAGATTCATTACAGGCCGGCATATGGAAGAACGATATCTATACAGGTCAGGAGAAGCTCCCGCCATATGTCGTTCAGTACAAAAGTAACCTGGGAAGGGTAACCCTTATGAAGATGGGGACCACCCCTCACTACGTCAAGTTTAAGTTCAGCAGATCGGGTGAGTCGTCAACGGTTTCCATCAGTAACCTGATGACAAACGGAAGCTCCGGCAGTGAAAATCTGACCAACAATATGGTCGGATATGAGAATATTGACTTCCCCTTTGAAGGGAGGATAAAGTTCACTGCACCCAATGCGTTTAATACGGCCCTGCTGGACTGCGAGCTGCGTTTCCTTATCAATGAGCCGGGAGCGTGGACGATGACTATATTTTATTGAACAAAAACCACGAACTATGCAAGCGAAAGTGCTTTTCATCGCAGCATGTTTCCTTTCCCTGATCTGGCTGCCGGTGCATCCGCAAGGCCCGTGTAAAGTACTTGCCCCGAAGATTGGTGATTTCTATACCGGAGAATGTAATAAGGGACTGGCGCACGGCATCGGCGAAGCCTTTGGGGTCGACCAGTACAAGGGCGATTTCAGAAAGGGTCTTCCTCAGGGTATCGGAACATACATCTGGTATACCGGTGACAGGTATGAGGGCGAGTGGGAGAAGGGACTGCGTCATGGCTACGGTGTCTTTACGACGAATTACATGGGGAGGGATTCAATTCTTGCCGGTGTCTGGAAAAAAGACCGTTACATCGGTGAGGATCCAGTGTCCGATTACGCCATCCTGTACCGCCAGGGAGTCGGGAGGGTGACTTGCATGAAGATGGGAAAAACCCCCACCTATATCAGGCTGAAATTTACCCGGGGAGGGGAGGCGTCAAGCGGCGCCATAACTGATCTGCTGCTCACCGGAAGCTCGGGATCGGAAAGCATAACTGACACCATGATCGGATTTGAGCATGTTGAATTTCCCTTCGAGGGAAGGGTCACTTTCAGTGCCCCGAATGCCTTCCATGCAGCCCTGCTGAACTGTGATGTCAGATTCGTGATAAACAAGCCCGGAGCATGGACAGTTACTATCTACTACTGATCTAAATTCCCTTACCTCTTATTATTGTTCCCAGGGTATAGAAAATAATCTTCAGATCGAGATATAGAGAGACATTTTCAAGGTAGAGCAGGTCATAGTCAAGCCTCTCAAGCATTTTGTCAAGGTCTGAAGCATAGCCAAGCTTTACCTGTCCCCAGCATGTGATGCCGGGCTTGACAGCCAGAACCCTGTTGTAGTAGGGCGCCCTCTGCTTTATTTTTTCGATGTAATGACGCCTCTCCGGCCTCGGTCCTACAAGAGACATCTCGCCCCTGAGTACATTGATGAAGTTGGGCATCTCATCAAACCTGTGCTTCCTCATGAACCTTCCCAGCGGTGTGATGCGTGCATCACCCTCCACCGCCAGCTGCGGGCCGCCGGCCTCGGCGTCGTCTTCCATTGACCTGAATTTGTATATCATGAACGGCTTGCCATGGCGGCCGATTCGCTCCTGCCTGAAGATAACAGGACCTTTGCCAGATGACCGTATGAGGAGAGCCAGCATCGCCATCAGCGGGGAGAGTACAATAAGGCTGGCAGCTGAAAGAGTATAGTCGAGCGTCTGCTTGACCATCTGCTGCCAGTGTGGCATCTCCCTGTATGATACCCGCAGCAGGGGCGTGGCATAAATGGGACCTGCCTCCACATGCCCGGCTATGACATGCCTCATAGACGGCACCGCCTTGACCAGTACATCGCGGTAGCAAATGGTATTTACTATGTTCTCCACAACATGATACTCACTCTCTTCCAGGGCCAGTATGACTTCGTCAATTTCATAGTTTTCAATGACATTAACGATATCTCCGGCAGTTCCGAGGCATGGCACCTCTCCGGCCAGTATCTCTCCGATCAGCCGCTCTCCGTCCGGCTTCTCCCCGGCAAACGGTCTCCCTGCCAGCCGCCCCCCCGCCAACGGCTCTCCGGTCATCCGGGCACCTGCAGGGCCATTAACGCTTATATAGCCTGTCAGGAGATTCCCCGCCGGCATCTTTTCATTCTTTATCTCGCCTACCAGCTTCTCCGCCTTACCGTTACTGCCGATTATCAGTGTTCTGAAACCGGCCTCGCGCCGGTGTATTTTATCGGAGACCCGGGAGGTGATTATGAACCGTGGAATCCATGTCAGCAAAAACACAAGGAGGAACAGAGCGCTGAATGACCTGTAATATGTGGCGTAATGGCCTATGGCATCATCAAGGATAAGCGCAAAAAAGAGGATTACCACTGATGCAAGGGTTACCACGAGTGATTTCCCGAATTCAAGCAGCCGTGAGCGTCGCAGCGGGTCGGAATAGAACCCGGCCATGACAAACACAGAAAGAAAAAAGAGCGGAATGAGAAATATCCCAAACCAGAACTTGTTGCCCAGCTCCATCCGGAAATAATCGCCGTATAAACGTGTCTCAATAAAGTACTTGCGAAACAGGTAGAAGAGTCCCCAAGCTACCGCCGCGCCTGCAAAATCGGCTAAAATATAGGACAGTCTGATTCTGCGCGCTAATTTTTTCATCAGTGTTCGCAAGCGATATGCAAAGATATCTGTTATTTTTAGACCAAAATCATGCAGAAATGATTGAAGAGTCATTTGAGGCTAAAGGTAAGAGAAAGAGGCTAATAGAGGAACTGCGGAGCAAGGGCATCAGTAATGAGAGGGTGCTTGAGGCCATGGGGCGCGTGCCGCGTCATCTGTTTATGGATGATGCGTTCCTGAACCATGCGTACCAGGACAAGGCGTTTCCGATTGCTGCCGGGCAGACCATTTCTCAGCCATACACGGTAGCCGTACAGACCATGCTGCTTGGCGTCGGGAAGAGGGACAAGGTGCTTGAGATAGGTACCGGCTCCGGTTACCAGGCGGCCATACTGGCTGAGATGGGGGTGAAGGTCTATACTATTGAGCGTCAGAGGGAACTCTACCGGAAGGCACAGCTTATGCTCAGCTCGCTTGGGTACCGGATCCACTTTTTCCTCGGCGACGGTTACGAGGGCCAGCCTCAGTACGGACCATATGACGGAATCATTATCACGGCTGCAACGGCAGAGGTGCCTGACAAGCTGCTCAGGCAGTTACGTACGGGCGGGCGCCTGGTGGTACCGTGCGGCGACCGTGATTCGCAGGTGATGACGCTTTACTGCCGCCGGGGGGAAGATGACTGGGAAATAACCACCCACGGCAATTTTGTTTTTGTTCCCATGCTTAAAGGCATTGCAAATGGCAACGAAAGAGAGTGACAACATGAAGATATATAAAGAGGTATTCTCACCAATCCAGGTCAACACTTATATCGTGGAAGGCGATGCAGGAGGCTGCATCATAATAGACTGCGGATGTTACGGACCGGCCGAGGAGAAGAGGCTGGAGGACTTTCTCACGGCACGGGCATTGATACCGCTAATGCTCCTCAACACTCACTGTCATCTTGACCACATCTTCGGCAACAAGTTCATGCTTGAGCGATACGGATTGAGGTCATGGTTTCATGCCGGTGACAGCAGTAACCATGCAAGAGCCACAAACCACGCCCTGATGTTTGGTCTCGACATGGAGGAGCCGCCTGCGCCGGCGGGCTATCTGTCCGACGGTGAAGTGGTGACTGCGGCAGGCATAAGCTTCGAAGTAATCGCTGTCCCGGGCCATTCGCCGGGAGGGATTGCCTTTTACTCGGAAAAGGAAGGAGTTATTTTTACCGGTGATGCCCTGTTCGCAGGCAGCATCGGGCGATCCGACCTGCCTGGCGGCGACCATGAACAGCTCATGACGAATATCCGGACCCGGCTGTTCACTCTTCCTCCGGATACTATTGTCTATGCCGGGCACGGCCCTGAGACTACAATCGGGGAAGAGATGAAGAGTAATCCTTTTTTCGTGTAACACACCAATGATTCCAAAGCTCAAAACACTGCACTCTTGAACCCAAACTTACCGCACTTCGTTTACCCGAAATCACTGTATTTCTTTTTCCTGTTTACAAACACAACAATTAAAAAAATCAAAACTTCGATATACTATCATACCTTAAATTTGATTCTATTATGATGAATCATGATTTATATGCTTTTTTTTGTTACTGCCTTTATGCTAATTTCGCTCAGTCCCTTCTGAAACAAAAAAAATAACTCACTTGAATATGACATCTGATCATTTTGTTAACCGTCACATCGGACCGCGCGACAGCGAAGCCCTTGAGATGTGCAAGACCATTGGCGTTGATTCCACCGATCAGCTGATAGACCAGACTGTTCCGGCATCAATCAGGCTTGACAGGCCTCTTAACCTTCCTCCCGCCATGAGTGAAATTGAGTATCTCTCTCATATCAGGGAACTGGGCAAGCGCAACAAGCAGTACCGGTCGTTCATCGGCCAGGGTTATTACGGGGTGGCAGTGCCGCCGGTGATCATACGCAACGTGCTTGAGAACCCGGCATGGTATACTTCGTACACCCCATACCAGGCTGAGATCTCCCAGGGCAGGCTGGAGGCGCTCCTGAACTTCCAGACCATGGTGACCAGCCTTACCGCCATGGATATAGCCAATGCCTCACTCCTCGATGAAGCGACTGCTGCTGCAGAGGCGATGATCATGTTGTACAATGCCCGTTCGCGTGACAAGGTTAAGGCCGGTGCAAACCGGTTCCTTGTTGACAACTCTGTCTTCAGGCAGACCCGTGACGTGCTTGTGACCCGTGCTGCACCGCTTGATATTGATATACAGTTTGTTGACTATACTCAGATTGAGCCTGAGAGCCTCCTTTTCGGGGTGCTTGTTCAGTATCCTGCTGCCTGCGGTGAGATACGTGACTACCGTGAGCTGGCAGAGAAGGTGCATGGTGCCGGCGCACTTGTTGCAGTAGGAACAGACCTGATGAGCCTCGCCCTGTTGACACCTCCGGGTGAGTGGGGTGCAGACATAGTCTATGGATCTAATCAGCGCTTCGGCCTTCCTATGAGCTACGGCGGTCCGCATGCCGGCTTCTTCGCCACCAGTGATGAGCTGAAGCGCAACATGCCTGGAAGAATTATCGGAGTGTCCGTAGATATCCACGGCAACCAGGCACTGCGCATGGCTCTGCAGACACGTGAGCAGCACATCAAGCGTGAGAGGGCCACGTCAAACATATGCACTGCACAGGCTCTGCTGGCTACCATGTCAGGAATGTATGCCCAGTATCACGGCCAGGAGGGAATCAGGCGCATCGCCATGAATATCTTCTCAGCGGCATGCACACTGTCAAAAGCACTGAAGGGACTGGGATACACCATCAAACATGAGCAGTTCTTTGATACGGTTCGCGTGCAGGCTGTCACCGGCGTCACTGCCGATATGATACAGAAGATTGCTCTCAGCAAGGGTATCAACCTCTGGTATCCGTGCGCCAACTGTGCTGTCATAAGCACTGATGAGCTCACCACTCTCAGGGATATCAATGACATCGTTGCCGTGTTCGCCGAGGCGGCAGGTAAAAAGGCTGAGGAGGTGACAGAATTGTGTGACTGTTTCTGTGTTGACGATAAATTTAAACGTACATCGCCGTTCCTGCAGGAGCGCACCTTCAACAGCTATCACAGCGAGACTGACATGATGCGTTACATCAAGATGCTGGAGCGGAAGGACTTTTCTCTTGCCAATGGCATGATACCACTGGGGTCGTGCACCATGAAACTCAATCCTGCTGCCTCGATGTTCGCCATGAGCTGGCCGGAGTTCGGGAACATACATCCGTTCGTTCCTGCCGACCAGGCAGAGGGGTATCATAAGGTGATGGAAGAGCTGGGAGAGGCACTGAAGGAGATAACCGGTTTTGATGCGGTATCTTTCCAGCCCAACTCAGGCGCTGCCGGTGAGTATGCAGGACTGATGGTCATCAGGCAGTATCATATCAGCCGGAATGAGGGCCACCGTGATGTGGCACTCATCCCGTCATCAGCCCATGGCACAAATCCCGCCAGCGCAGCAATGGCCGGCATGAAGGTAGTTGTTGTAGAGTGCGATGAGAAGGGTAATATCAATGTTGATGACCTGAGGAAGAAGGCTGTTGAGCACCGTGATAACCTCAGCGCTGCGATGATAACCTATCCCTCGACGCACGGTGTCTTTGAGGAGGCCATCGTTGAGATGTCGGATATAGTTCATGAGAACGGTGGTCTTGTTTACATGGACGGAGCAAACATGAACGCGCAGGTAGGGCTGACGAGCCCGGGGCGCATCGGTGCGGATGTCTGCCATCTCAACCTGCACAAGACATTTGCCATACCTCACGGTGGTGGCGGTCCGGGCATGGGTCCCATCCTCTGCAACACGAAGCTGGCGGAGTTTCTCCCGTCGCATCCGGTTGTGAAGACCGGTGGCAGCCATGGTATCACTGCTGTGGCGGCAGCACCGTTTGGCAGCGCACATGTCCTGACCATCAGCCATGCCTATGTGATGATGCTTGGAGCTGAAGGGCTTACAAAGTCAACGGTGTATGCCATTCTGAACGCAAACTATATTGCCGCATCCCTGGGAAGCATGTACAAGGTCCTCTATACCGGGGAAAACAACCGTTGTGCACATGAGATGATTTTCGACTGCCGGGGATTCAAGGAGTCAGGCGTGGATGAGTCGGATATCGCCAAGAGGCTGATGGATTACGGCTTCCATGCTCCCACACTCTCATTTCCTGTGCACGGAACACTCATGGTTGAGCCTACGGAGTCAGAGCCAAAGGCTGAACTCGACAGGTTCATCGATGCCATGAAGAACATATGGCGGGAGATCGATGAGATAAAGAATGGGTCGGCTGACAGGGTGGACAACGTACTTAAGAATGCACCACATACTGCTGCCGCAGTCATTTCCGACAGCTGGGCACATGCCTATCCGCGGGAGAAGGCAGCCTATCCTCTTAAATGGACCGTCGAGAACAAGTTCTGGCCAACGGTGGGGAGGGTTGATAACGGTTACGGTGACCGTAACCTGGTGTGTACCTGCGCGCCGATAGATTCGTACAGGTTTGAGACGTTCAATTTAGGCAGTAGGGAGTAGGCAATAGAGGGCCGAGCGACAAGAAATGACCCGGTGGGTCATTTGAGCGAAGGAGCCAGACTGCAGGGAGGGCTCAGTGAAGTCTTCAGGCGGCACTTCGGGTTCATATCCGAATAATTGAGTATCTTGTAGCCACCCCCTCCCGGGGACCGGTACACTTAGCTGCCGTACCCTGGCAGGGGCAGCCTGATTTAATATTGACACACTATGGAATCCATTCATAAGTATGACATGGGAGTGATAGGCAATTGTTCATTTCTTGCCTATATAAACAAGACAGCAGAGATAAAATGGATGTGCATGCCGAGGTTCGACAGCAGCTTTCTGTTCGGATCATTGCTCGACGACGCTAAAGGTGGTGAGTTCTCCATCAAACCGGCGGGGAAGGATTTTTATACCTTCCAGACATACCTGAAGAATACCAATATCCTTACAACTGAATTCATATCAGATGACGGCAAATTCAGGGTTACCGACTTTGCCCCACGGTTCTACCAGTACGACAGGTATTACCGGCCACTGATGCTCATCCGCAAGATAGAGCTTATTGACGGCAATCCGTTTATTACCGTGAAGTGTGAACCGGTAGGGAGTTACGGGGCTTTCAAACCTCAGATCGTAGCGGGCAGCAACCATATCCGGTTCCTTAATTTTGATACACAGGTCAGGCTTACAACAAATATGCCTCTTACCTATATCATAAATAATCAGCCGTTTATACTAAATGAAACATGTTACATGGCCTTTACATACGGTGTTCCGCTGGAGGCACCGCTTGAGGCTACGGCTGACGATTTTCTGGAGAAGACCTCCAAATATTGGGGACACTGGATCAAAAACACCTCCATACCCAATATCTTTCAGGATGAGATCATCAGGTCAGCACTGGTACTTAAGCTTCATCAGTTTGAGGATACCGGGGCCATTATTGCTTCAGGCACCACCAGCCTGCCGGAGGCGCCGGGTGCCGGAAGGAACTGGGACTACCGCTACTGCTGGATGAGAGATTCGTACTATACACTTAACGCCTTCAACAATCTCGGGCACTTCGACGAACTGGAGAAATATTTTCTCTATATCCAGAATATCATTCTGTCAGAGAAGGTGAAGATAAATCCCATGTACTCCATCGCCGGCACAGCTGTCCCGAAAGAGAAAGAACTTGATCTTGAGGGATATATGGGGAACAGGCCGGTGCACCTTGGCAATGATGCCTATTACCAGGAGCAGTATGACATCTACGGGCAGGTTCTTGCCAGTCTCCTGCCGCTCTATATTGACAGGAGGCTCAATTACCTCTCCTATAAGAAGTCGAGAGAGGTCATCTACTGGCTCCTCAGCCGCATTGAGGAGACGATGGAGAAGCCAGATGCAGGGATCTGGGAGTTCCGTAACAGGATGCAGGAGAACTGCTACACCTTTTTGTTCCATTGGGCAGGGAGTAAGGCTGCAGAGAAGATCGCCGCCTACTTTTCAGACAATGACCTCAGGGCCAAGGCAGGGAAGCTCGCCGCCAGGGCTGCGGAGAAGATCGAACTGTGCTATCGCACCGATCTGAAGGCATACATGCAGGCCATTGGCAACAATAACTATGATGCCGCCACCATTCACCTTGTGACAATGAATTATCTTGACCCTTCGGGGGACAGGGCGCGTGAGCATCTTGCTGCGCTGGCTGAGCACCTGAAGACAGAGGAGGGTTTGTTCTACAGGTATATTCATGATGATGACTTCGGTAAACCAGAAACAACCTTCCTTGTGTGCGCCTTCTGGTATGCCGAAGCTCTGGCAACCACCGGCAAGGTAGATGAAGCAGCCAGAACCATTGAAAAACTGCTTGAATACTCCAACCATCTTGGGCTCTTCAGTGAAGATGCCGGACTTGATGGCAGCCAGTGGGGCAACTTCCCCCAGACATACAGCCATGTGGGACTGATGAATGCGATATATCGGATTGCGGCAAGGCTGGACAGGCCCGTATTCCTGTAAAAAAAGATGAAATGGAAAACAGCAGACTACCGGAATTCAAGAGAATAGTAATCGTTGCCTACAGGCTCCCGTTCACCCTTAAAGAGCGAAACGGTAACCTCACGGCAGTTCAGAACACCGGAGGGCTGGTCTCTGCAGTGCTCTCACTGACCGACAGGATGAGAAACACTGATAGCGCCTCCGTAATGGATAAGACCGTTTGGGTAGGCAAAGGTGAACACGCTGCCGAAAAGATGAACTCACTTGATGAGGTGAAGGAGACTTTCGAACTTGTGCCGGTAAAGATACCTGACAGTGTCAATGAGAAGTTCTACGGCGGTTTCTGCAATGACCTCATCTGGCCCTTGTTTCATTATTTCCCTTCCATGGCGGTTTTCGGACAGGGTTATTTCGAAAACTATCGTAAGGCAAACCAGCTCTTTTTAAGGGAGCTGAAGAAGATAATCAGACCGGGCGATTTTATCTGGATACATGATTATCAGCTGTTCCTGATGCCGGGAATGGTCAGGGAGGAGTTCCCTGAGGCGTCGATAGCCTTCTTTCTGCATATTCCTTTCCCGTCATATGAGGTATTCCGAATTATGCCGGACGGCTACCAGGCAGCAATATTGAAGGGACTTTTAGGGGCTGATCTGATAGGTTTTCATACTCATGACTATGCACAGCACTTCCTGAAATCGGTAAGAAGGTCTCTCGGCTATGACATTTCGCTCAATACCGTTATGTCAGACGAGATATACTCACGGGCTGATGCATTTCCGATAAGCATTGATTATAAAAAATTCAATGATGCCGTCCTGCTGCCTGAGACGGAAAAATTCATTTCGCGGATACGCAAGCAAAAGCGTGACCGCCTGCTAATCTTCTCAGTTGACAGGCTTGATTACACCAAGGGATTCCTCAACAGGCTGGCTGCCTTTGAGCTTTTCCTTGAGCGTTACAGTAACATGAGGGGAAGGGTGATATTCAACATGGTGATGGTTCCCTCACGTGATACCATTGTCCGCTACCAGGAGATGAAGAAGGAGATTGAGGCCACGGTAGGACGCATAAACGGCAAATACGGCACCCTGGACTGGAATCCAATTATATATCAGTACAAGTCATTGAGATTTAATGAGCTGGTCGCCCTATACTCGCACAGCGACGTCGGACTGCTGACACCACTCCGTGACGGGATGAACCTGGTGGCCAAGGAGTATGTTGCAGCACAGCACCAGCATTACGGTATGCTCATACTCAGCGAGCTGGCAGGAGCAGCTGCGGAGATGAGCGAATCGATACTGGTCAACCCGTCGGATATTTCGCAGGTGGCAGATGCAATATACCAGGCTCTGACCATGAGTGAGGAAGAAAAGGGAGAGCGCATTGAAACTATGAAAAGAAGGCTTCGCGATTATGATGTATTCTCATGGGCCGATGACATCCTCAGGACAACCGTTAAGGTAAAGGCTGACAGGCAGAGTTTCAGGGTCAGGCTTATCAACCGTGATATCGAAAACGGGATCATAGAATCATTCTGCAAGGCGCGCGCCCCGTTACTCTTCCTTGATTATGACGGCACGCTTGTGCCGATTAGAGAGTTGCCCGAGATGGCCATACCTGAAATGAAGCTGATAGTGCTTACCGAAAGGCTGGCAGCGGTGACTGATGTTGTAATCATTAGCGGCCGTAACAGGGATTTCCTCGATAAATGGTTTTCCAACCTTAACCTGACACTTGTGGCGGAGCACGGGGCCTTCATCCGGTATCCCGATGGGGAGTGGGAGTCGTCTCTTGAACAGGATGATTCATGGAAAGAGAGGATCCTTCCCCTTCTCAACAGGTTCACCAACAGATGCAAGGGCTCCTTCGTGGAGCAGAAGAGGGCTTCCCTCTCATGGCATTACCGCAATGCTGATCCGGATCTTGCAGCCCTCAGGGCTATAGAACTGAAAAATGAACTTGAGGAATCAATAACTAACATGCCGCTGCAAGTCATTGACGGACATAAGGTGGTTGAGGTGAAGATGTCAGGGTATAACAAGGGTACTGCAGCAAAGAAACTGACCGCATCTGGGAAGAATGATTTCATTCTTGCCATCGGTGATGACAAGACCGATGAGGAGCTTTTCGGGGCGTTGCCTGACAATGCCATCTCCCTCAAGGTGGGTAAGGGTCCCACGCGTGCGAAATACAATTTCTCAAAACAACCTGAGGTAACGGCATTTATTACCCGGCTGGTGGAGGCTAAAGAGGTAGTAGGCAATAGGCAGTAGGCAATAGGCCAGTCGGCAGTCTTCAGTCCTCAGCCGGCAGTCAATTCAGGCAATAGGCAGTAGGCAATAGGCAATAGTGAAGTTCAGTCTTCAGTCAGCAGTCATCAGTCATTTGAGGCAGTAGGCAATAGGCAGTAGGCAATAGTGAGGAGTTGACCGTAGGTCATAAAGTATTGTAGAACAAGGGATTAAAATGCAATTTTTGGCTGTAGGCCATCAAGTATTGTTAGGAATTACGAATCAGAATAAATCCTCGATGACCATTGAGTAGAGGTCGGTCTGGGAGATGCCGAACACTGCTGCCTGCCTGGGGATGATGCTCTCCTCAGTCATGCCCGGGATGGTGTTTATCTCCAGGAACTGGGGACCCTCTCCGGTCACAATGAAATCGACCCTGACAATACCGCGGCAGCCCAGGATGTCATAGATCTCCGACGAGAGATCCTGAATGCGGGCAGTCACCTCCTCCGGCAACCTCGCCGGAGTTATCTCTTCAGAGAAACCATCGATATATTTTGCCTCATAATCGAAGAACTCCTTCTTGGGAACAATCTCCGTGACCGGCATGACTATCTTCCTCTGTTTCGTCTTAACCACACCGCAGGCCACTTCAGTTCCTTTCATGAATGACTCCACAAGCACCTCATCACCTTCGGCGAAAGCCATTTCAAGGGCTTTGGCAAAATCTCCCTCTTCCTTGACTTTGGTAACACCGAAGCTTGATCCGCTTGCGTTGGGCTTTACGAAGCAGGGGAGGCCAGTCTGCCTTACTATCTTGTCGCCATCATACTGCTGTCCCTTCCTGATAAGCAGTCCGCCCGTCATTGGGATGCCATACTCGTTCAGGTAAAGCTTGCAGGCCTGTTTGTTGAATGTCAGCGCAGAGACGAAGGCATTGCAGCTTGTGTAGGGTATCCCTGTCATATCAAAATAGCCCTGCAGGGGACCGTTCTCTCCCGGATCGCCGTGAATGGAGATGAAGGCTGCATCAAACCTGATGCGCTGATCATCAAGCATAAGGGTGAAGTCATTCTTGTCTACCCTATAAACGCGGCCTTTCGAATCCTCCCAGAACCAGTCGGTGCCCTTTATTGTGACGATATAAGTCTCATATTTTCCTTCCAGTGCCCTTGCAACGCCCTGGGCGCTGCGGACTGAAACCGGGTATTCGGATGAATTTCCTCCTGCAACAATGGCTATGGTCCTCATTACTCTGCAATTTTGCCCCAAAAATACACTATTTACCATCGCGCGAATATGCAAATAAAAAAAACCTGCTTACAAACCGAGGGCAGGGAGTTTACTCCTGTGTCACCGAGACTGTTTTTTATTTAAATTTGACACTGAATCAAATTATCAAACGGAAAATGGAAAAGAAACCTGTTAGCAGAATTGTGGTAGTAGTGATTGTACTTGTTGCCCTTTTGCTGTTTATTTCCTGGGGTGTAGGGATCTACAACAAGATCGTGCCGATGAATGAAAAGGTGGCCACAGAGTGGAGCAATGTCGAGACGCAGTATCAGAGGAGAGCGGATCTCATACCGAATTTTGTAAACACCGTCAAGGGAGCCGCTGCATTTGAGCAGGAGACCCTTACGCGGGTCATTGAGGCAAGGGCCAAGGCCACGCAGGTGACCATTGACCCGTCTAACATCACTCCGGAACAGATGCAGGAGTTTCAGGCTGCCCAGGGCGAAGTCAGTTCTGCCCTCGCCCGCCTGATGGTTGTTGTGGAACGGTATCCCGAGCTAAAGGCCACCCAGAATTTCCGTGACCTGCAGGTTGAGCTTGAGGGCACGGAGAATCGCATTGCCGTTGCCAGGAACAACTTCAACGATGCTGCCAGGAACTATAATACCTTCATCAAGCAGTTCCCGAACAACCTGATTGCCTCCTTCACTAAATTCAACGACAGGCCCTATTTTGAAGCCCGTGAAGGCACAGATGTGGCGCCGACGGTTCAGTTCTGAGAATCAGTGTGATGAAAGCTTCGACATTCTTTACCCCTGAGCAGCAGGAGGCTATTGTCGGCGCCATACGTGAGGCCGAGCATGCTACTTCGGGAGAGATCCGCGTGCATATTGAGACATCATGCAAAGGTGATGTGCTCGATGAGGCAGCATGGCTCTTCAGGAAGCTGGGCATGCACAGGACGGTCGATCGCAACGGGGTTCTAATCTACTTAGCGTTGAAGGAACACAAGTATGCCATCATCGGAGATACGGGGATCAATGCCGTGGTGCCACTCGGGTTCTGGGACAACATACGTGATCACATGAAGCAGAGGTTCAGTGAGGAACTCTTCACCGAGGGCCTTACCGAGGGTATAATCAAGGCCGGTGAACAGATGAAGGAGCATTTCCCGTATGCCAAGGACGACATAAACGAGCTCACTGACACCATCTCATTTGACATTAATAAACCGGGGGTATGAAAATGAATAAGCTGAGTTCTGTTTTATGCCTGACAGTGCTCCTTGGCTTCTCACTCAGTCTTGAGGCTCAGACTCTCCTTGCCAGGCCTGACCCCCCGCGCCTGGTGAACGACTTTGCAGGCGTCCTCTCTGCCTCCGAAACACAGGCATTGGAGAATAAGCTGGTTGCATTCAATGATTCGACATCGAACCAGATTGCCGTGGTGGTTGTAAATGATCTTCAGGGGTATGACCGGTCAGATTTTGCATACAGGGTGGCGAAGGATTGGGGAGTAGGACAGGGCGACTTCAACAACGGGTTGCTCATACTTGTCAAAACCAAATCAGAGAGGTCCACGGGACAAATCTTCATTGCCACGGGCTACGGCCTTGAAGGGGCCATTCCTGACATTGCAGCCGCCGATATCATTGACAGGGAGATACTGCCGCGGTTTCGCGAGAACGATTATTACGGAGGGCTTGATGCCGGCACAAATGTGCTGATGTCCCTTGCTGCCGGAGAGTATTCCTATCAGAGTTATGCAGGAGGGTCACCGTCACCAGCAGTGCCCGGCATAATTTTCTTCATTATTCTTATCATATTTATCGTGATTGTCTCTTCCGGCAGTTCAAACAACAAGCATCTGAAGAAGAGCGGTTCAGGCAACCTGCCTCTATGGCTTCTTCTAAGCATGATGGGTGGCGGGCGGTCGCATGGCGGCAGCTGGGGAGGATTCTCCGGCGGTGGCAGCAGTGGCGGCGGCGGGTTCGGCGGCTTTGGCGGCGGCGGGTTCGGCGGTGGCGGGGCAGGCGGAAGCTGGTAGAATTGTCGATTGCCGATTTGCGATTGTCGATTAGGACTGAAACCTCTGTTTTGAAGTTTTCCTGGCTGCCACGATTATGGAGAGAATTTCTGTCATTTCCCGGATACAAACTGAGATAGTGTCCAAAAATCGGGTTTCAAGTTCCCCGAGAAGCTCAAGCCAGAAAATACTCTCATCGGCTTCTTCTTCAACTATACTAAGTTTATTGATAAAATCAGCAGGTGATTTTGCCCTGCACACCGCACGATAGTTAGCCCCCACAGAGCAGGATGCCCTTATTAGCTGACGGCTTATTATCTTGTTGGACTCAGTTTTTGGCAGCATACCGCACAACCTTACGATTCCAATAGCCAATTTCTTCGACCGCAATTGGATTTGCTCTTTCATTTCCACAATTATTCCACTTTACTATAATATGGAAAATGAGAACATTTCTAATTAAATCACAAATCGCAAATTTGATTAAATCGACAATCGACAATCGACAATCGCAAATTCCTCAGTCTCTGCCAGCCGTATAACCCCTCCACTTAGCCAGAACCGCTTCCATATCGGGCGGTAGGGGTGATTCGAAGGAGAGCCGCTTGCCGGTGACCGGGTGATCAAAGGCCAGGGTCTGTGCATGCAGTGCCTGGCGCGGGATGAGGGCGAAGCAGTTGCGTACGAACTGCAGGTATTTGGTGAAGGTGGTGCCCTTAAGGATACGTTGACCGCCATACTCCTCGTCATTGAAGAGCGGATGACCGAACCATGCCATGTGGACCCTTATCTGGTGAGTGCGCCCCGTCTCGAGACGGCACTCGATGAGCGACACATACCCGAGCTGCTCAATGACCTTATAGTGCGTCACCGCATGCTTTCCCTGGCTGCCGTCAGCGAAGACCTGCATGATCTTCCGGTCGCGCAGGTTGCGTCCCACATGACCTGTTACTGTTCCTTCATCGGGGTCAGGTGTGCCCCACACCAGTGCCAGGTAGCGACGGCCAGTGGTGCGGTTGAAGAACTGCCTGGCGAGCCTGTTGTGGGCATACTCGTTCTTGGCTACGACAAGGAGCCCGGAGGTGTTCTTGTCAATACGGTGCACCAGTCCCGGCCTCACCTCGCCCGACTGAAAGAGGGGGAGGTCCCTGAAATGATACATCAACGCATTCATCAGTGTACCTGAGTAATTGCCGTATGCCGGATGTACCACCATGCCGGCAGCCTTGTCAACGACGATCAGGTCATCGTCTTCGTAGATGATGCTTATCGGTATATCCTGCGGTATGAGTTCTATCTCACGAGGGGGGTTGGGAAGCAGTATCTGAATAACATCCAGTGGCTTTACACGGTAGTTGGGTTTTACCGGTGCCTCATTGACAAGTATGTTTCCGGCCTGCGCGGCTGCCTGCACGCGGGTGCGTGACACATTCTCAATGCGTGCCGCAAGGTACTTGTCTATGCGGAGCAACGACTGACCTGGGTCAACCACATAGCGATAGTGCTCATAGAGCTCCTGCTCCTGCAATTCAGGCAGTTCCTCTTCAGCCATTTTGATTTTCTGTCATTTAACTATTATTACCCTCAGGAGGGAGATCGGCCTTCCGTCACGGGTCCTGATCAACAGCATGTAATTTCCCGGCGCGAGCCTGCGCAGGTCAGGACGGTCGGTGCGGTCAAGTGACAAGACCAGAGCTCCTGATGATGAGACAACGTCAATGATAAAATCGTCAGGGGCTCCGTCGGATGGCACCAGTGTCACCGCACCTGATGAGGGGTTGGGGAAGAGTCTGAAGAGGTTGTTAACCAGCGTTCCTCCCTCTGATGATGTAGGCGTGCCGGATCCTTTCATCACCGGGCGCATCATGATTGTCCCGGGCGCCTGGCTGGCCTGCCAGTTTCCGCTGAGCATGAAATACTGTCTTCCGGCGGGAGGGGTGTTCAGGTCGAGACCGGCGTTGATGAAGACCTCTGCCTGCTGCTTCCAGCCTACCCAGAAGTATTCTGAAACCCTGACGGGCTTGTTAAAGAGATATTTTATGAACCCGTTCAGGTCTGTGCCCGGATCCACTACCGGACCGTTAGTACTGCCGAGAAGCACGCCTGGCTGACCGTTGTCATCGGCCCATACCATGATTTCAAAGCCCCTCTGGTTCTGGTTATTATAGGCATCATTGAAGCAGATGTTGATGGCAGTGACAGAGTCCGGGATGAACGATCTGAACCGCAGTGCCGCCATGGCATTGCGCGAGCCCTGACCATTGATGCCATACCCGGCCTCAGCTGTGCCGTCGTCGATGGCAAAATAGTCGGTGAAACGCTGCTTGAACCTGATGGTGTCATTCTTTTTCGGGTCAAAGTCGTCTGTGATCAGTGAGACTGTGACCTCGAAAAGAGCCGAGTCGGAACCGGCGGATTCATAGGTATAAAGAAGCGGTGCATCATACCTCACATCAGACCGGGGGCTGACGTTGGTTGCCCCGGCATTGAAGTCGCGCACCACAACGCCGGTGACAGTGTTTTTAATGGAGACCTGTCGTGTGACATTTCTTACGATTGTGTCATTATTACGGTAATTGATGGCTGCCGTGGGGCTCATTGCAGAGAGGTATGCCTGTCTGAAGTGTCGCCAGGGCATTGCCTCATATTCCTTCAGCAGTGATCTCTGAGGAAGAGTCAGGGCGACATCATGGAGGACCGTGTCATTATATCTTCGTCCTTTATTGAGGAACAGATGGTCAATATTCCACTGGTCGGCGTTGCCTGCCTGTGATGGCTCAGTGAGTGCTCCGGCCAGGGAGGCATAGTTCATAAACATGAATCTGAACCCGTTAGCCAGGTACCTGCTATCTTTTACGGGTATCATAACGTGACGGAATCCGTCAGTAGGGCCGCCGGCGGAGCGCCATATGCTGTACCATCTCTCTTCCAGTGGAGCCCAGAAGCTGAGTGTCAGGCTGTCATCGCTCTCAGGCATGTCAGCAATGCCACCGGCCTCATACATGAAACTGAGCCATATGCTGTCAGAGGGCGGGTATTCCAGGTTGATGGCCCGTGAGGTGAGGCGGTCAGCGGCAAAGACAGACTGCGAAGCCCCCTCATAGAGCAGTCCCCGCTCATCGAGGCAGTCAAGGGTGGCCACACCCTGTGACGGCTGCCTGACCGAAAAAGTGTTGTTGATGAATGCAAGTATGTCGCTCCACCTGTCAGCAGAGGGGAAGAGGCTGTCTGCGGAGAAGTCATCTCTGAAGGGGAGCTGTACCGGTTCTTCTGCAGCAGTTCCCTTAAGCCTTGGCCCGGCTGTGGCACCGGCCAGTTGAATATTATGTGAAAGACCGGTAATAACCTCCTGGGCTGAGGCATGAATGGATGTCAGCGTTGTAATCAAAATATATATGAACCATTTATGCCTCATTCTCAGAGTGCTAAATCTGTTCCCCCGGGGACAGTGTCGCCTTCGGGGTTAAGGGTGTCAATTTCGGTGGTGCCAGGCAATATCCTTAGGGTGTCGGTTGTAAGCCATATATAGACCGCTGACCCGAGCTGCACTGAAGCATCAGGATGGTACTCGGGATTCTGTTTGTAGACGAAAGCATTAATTGAGTCTTCCGCCGTCAGCACCGTGGCATCAAAGACATAAGCTCCGAGGTTGAGTGATGACCCGAGGATCTCATTTCTGGCCTGATCGAGTGTTGTACCTGTGAGTCGTGGCAGAGGGGTGCGCTGGCTGCTCAGTCCCCTGCCGAGGACGAGGTCTATGACCATCCCCTTCTGGACTGAATCGCCCGGGGAGACATCACGGCCGTGAAGTGTCTGTCTTAGAACGAAGTCGACGGTCAGATCTGACACATAGTTCAGCTGTCCTATCTGCAGGCCTGCCGTTTCGATGAGTGACAAGGCCTGGCGGCGTGGCAGTCCCACGAGGTCAGGCACGGCGACCATCTCGGGGTTGAACGCGTTTATTGTAGCCTGTATTGTACGTCCTTTCTTAACACGGTGGCCCGGCAGGGGAGTCTGTTCCGCAATACAACCGCGGGGGACGAAGGCGGTGTATACAGAGTCAATGATCTGCAGTTTCATCCGGTTTTTATTGACTACATGCCGTGCCTCGCTTATGGTCAGACCTCTTATCTCGGGTGTGGGTCTCGACTGACCGTGCCGGGTGTAGATGTTAAGCCAGATGATCAGGATGAGGATAATGGCAACGCCGATGACCAATGCCAGAGCCAGCTGCTTCCAGAAGACCCGGCTTTTAAAAAATTCCTTGACGCTCATCGTGTGACGAAGTATTAGATTATTAACGCTGGGTCAAAGATAAAATTATATTGTGAGAGTGCGGGTTATTACCACTCCTTAACTGTGCGGTAGTTTGTGTCGCGTTCCACCGGTCTGAAGCCTGCTGACCGTATCATGGCTACCAGCTCGGTTGTTGAGAGGCCCGGGTTAAGGTCCTCGGCACCTGCCATGGAATAGATCCGGGTGGTGTCATCGATGGTGCCATCGAGGTCATCGGCCCCGAAGGCAAGGCTCATCAGTGCCGCGTTCCTGCCGATGGCTGGCCAGTAGGCTTTTATGTGGCTGAAGTTATCGAGGAAGAGGCGCGAGAGTGCATAGTTGCGCATGTCTTCCGTCACCGGCACCTCTGCAAGCTCGCTCATCCGGTTGTTGGCTCTTTTAAACTTGAGCGGGATGAATGCATTGAATCCTCCTGTGCGGTCCTGCAGCTCTCTCAGCCTGAGCAGGTGGTCTATGCGTTGTTCAGGGCTCTCGGCGTGTCCGTAGAGCATGGTTGCGTTTGATGATATTCCCAGGTTATGGGCTGCCTCATGGATGGCGAGGTAAGTGGCGGCATCAGCCTTCTCGCGGCATATCTTTCGACGGAGCGACTCATCGAAGATCTCCGCACCGCCGCCGGGGATGGAGTCAAGGCCATAATCGCGCAAAACCTTCAGTCCGTCACTGTATGTCATTCCCGCCTTCCGTATCATATAGTCGAGCTCAACGGCTGAGAAGGCCTTGATGCTTATGTCGGGCCTCATCCTCCGTATTGAGGCGAGGATGTTTCCGTAGTAGTGAATGTCACGCGACGGGTGCACGCCGCCGGTGATATGCACTTCGGTGACCGGAATACCGTCAAAGCGCCTGACGATATCGAGTATCTCGCTCTCCGACAGCTCCCAGCTGTCGGGGTCGCCCTCAGGCTTGTGATATGAGCAGAAGCGGCAGTTGTAGACGCATATGTTCGTAGGCTCAATGTGAAAATTGCGGTTGAAGAAGACGGCGTCGCCGCTCTTTGCTCTCTTGGCTCCGGTTGCCAGCAGGGCCATTAGTGAGAGATCAGCCCTGCGGTAGAGTATCAGCGCTTCGTCCGGAGTAATCCGTCTGCCGTCAAGGATTGCCTCAGCTATCTCCCTGATTTCCGGTCCGGCATTCTTCAGGATCAGATCTTTCATTTCGCGAAATATTTACAAATTTACATGACAGTGACACAGTAGAAATAAAAAACCGCCTTAATTGTTCATTAAGACGGCCTGTTTATTCTCTGTCAGCCTTTCAGTCCTTGTGGCCCATCTCGTCAGAGACGGTCAGCTTCTTCCTTCCCTTTGCCCTGCGGGCAGCGAGAACGCGCCTGCCATTTGGTGTTGACATTCTCTCCCTGAAGCCGTGAGTGTTTGTCCTCCTCTTTCTTGATGGCTGAAATGTCCTTTTCATCTGTTCCTATAATTTTGTTGTTTACTTTCCGGTTTTAAAGACTGCAAAGGTAGTGATTTTTTGAAATAAGAAAAGGAGAGGCGCATTTTTTTTATTTCACCTGGGAAGGTAGACGACTTTTTTGGTCTCGAAGTAAGGTTCGTCAAACCAGCTGCTTATCGGTACAACGGCGGCGGAAGAGTGAAAAAGCCGCAGTTCACTTTCGAGGTCACCACCCTTGAGGAAGATCCAGCCGTTCTTAATGTTATTGAATGAGCGGGGGGAGGAGAGATGCCTGGTCAGTTTCACGAACTGCTCCGTCTCCGTCACAGCCCTGCCTATGATAAAATCATATGAGCCGGTAGTATTTTCCGACCTGACTGCGCGTGCCAGGACATTGCCTATGCCCGCGGCGGCGGTTATTTCGCTGACGACCCTTATTTTTTTTGCGATTGAATCGATCAGGGTGAACCTCACTTCAGGAAAGAGTATTGCCAGCGGTATACCCGGCAGTCCGCCTCCGGTTCCGATATCTATCACAGCTGTTCCGGGGAGGAAGGAGATGAAGCGTGCGATTGCCAGGGAGTGAAGCAGATGATTTACCTCAAAATGGTCGATATCCTTCCGGGAGATGACGTTTATTCTTTCGTTCCACTCCCTGTACAGTGATGGCAGAATCGAAAACTGCCGGCGCTGTTCCTCTGTCAGTGAGGGGAAGTATTTTTCGGCTATGGTGGTCAAATGCCGCTGGTTTTACTGCGGACCATGTTCAGTATAAGGACTTTTGCCCTGAAGAGCCTCGCCTTGACCGTACCTATGGGAAGGCTCAGTTCGCTGGCTATCTCCTCATATGAATATTCCTCAAAGTATCTCAGTTCGATCAGCCTGCGGTAGCGTGGCTTAAGCGTCTTAACTATCCTGTTGAGGGAGGCTGCTGTCTCCCGGTCTATCATCAGTTCGTCGGGTCCTCTCGTGTCAGAGGCGACGGTAGCCTCCATCTCGTCCTCCTCACCCTCATCGTGGTCGAAAGGCCTGGGTGTCTGGCTCTTGCGCCTCATAAAGTCGATGCAGTTATTGGTGGCGATGCGGAAGAGCCATGTGCTGAAAGCGTGCGAGGGGACATACTTTGCAAGGCTGTTGAAGGCCTTGCCGAAGGCTTCAATGGTAAGGTCCTCCGCGTCGGAGGGATTGCTTACCATCCGGAGCATTACATAATAGACTGAATCACGGTACCTGTTGAGCAGTTCGGTGTATGCCCTGCTGTCACCGTTCAATGCACGGTCAATGACTTTCAGGTCATGTTGCGCTTTCTCCGATAGGCCGCTTGCTACTTCCATGTCTCTCTGCCCTTGCCTCTTCTGATTGTTGTGACGAAAAGGAAAGCCGTTACAAACGGTGCCAAGATATCAAAAAAGAGCGAAATAACCCACAACCGGGGTTCTTTGAATGTTGCGGCAGCCTTGCGGATTACAACCGCCCTCATGACAAGTCGTGCCATTGCAATGAAAAGCACTACGGGCCATGATACGAGCATTATCAGGAGGGTTAAGAGCAGTCCGTAATATGAGACCCTGCTGAAGGGCTCGAAGAAGAGCCTTATCTTGTCATCCATCTTATAATAGGTGGCTGCCGAGAAGTGTCTTCTCTTCTGTTTGATCCATGCTCCCTGACTCTTCTGTGCTGCTGACAACGTAAAGGAATCAGGTGACAGCATCAGGCTGCAGTTGTCGCCTGTGGCGTTCCGGTTGACAAACAGGTCGTCATCGCCTGACATGATATGGTTATGGGGTCCGAATCCTCCCCTGTCGAAGAAGAAGCTTTTTCTGTACGCCAGGTTCCGTCCCACTCCCATATAGGGTTTGCCTGCCAGTGCCATACCGAAGTACTGCATTCCGGTGAACATCGTTTCATAACGGATATAGCTGTTGAGGAGGCCCTCCTCAGCAATGTATCCTCCGTAGCCGATTACTATATCAGTTTCCGGTCGGGCTGCCGCAGCAACCTCACGCAGCCAGTTGGGTGATGCCGGACGGCAGTCGGCGTCAGTGAAGACCAGCAGCTCGTTCTTCGCGGCCTTGATGCCGATAAGCATTGCGAGCTTCTTTGTGTGGGTGAAGCCGGGATCTCTCTGGATTATTGATACCCTGAGATGAGGGTAACGATTCATCATCTCCCCCAGGACATCATAGGTGTTGTCTTCCGAACAGTCGTTCACCACCACAACCTCGTAGGAAGGGTAGTCCTGCTCCATGACCGCCGGAAGGAACCTTGCGAGGTTCTCCGCCTCATTGCGTGCGCATATTACCACAGAGAGGGGTGGAAGCTTCGGGGCGGGCTTTTTTTCATCAGCCTTTGCAAATGCAGCCCTGCGATAATACCCGAGCCAATACCAACCCTGGACGGAAGCCATGATTATCAGCAGAGAAAGCAGGATTATATGCGTCGGTTCAGTGGAAACGATCATGAAAGTCAACATTGCTGGCAGCAATATTATAAAGAATTGGATAATGGTTGCAAGAATCTTTTCAACAATTACGGCGCCGTTTTCTCAAATTGATAACCGTCTGTTCATAATCAGGTCCAGAAAGCTTACTTTTGTGACCACCAGCGGGAAATGATGTTCAGCATTGAGAGGAGAGACGGATCGACATCTGCCAGGGCGGGCGTTTTGCGCACGGCCCACGGCGAAATCCCAACACCTGTCTTTATGCCTGTAGGCACCGGAGCCACGGTCAAAGGTGTACTTCACCGCGATCTTAAGTCGGAGATCAATGCCCCCGTGATACTGGCCAACACCTATCATCTGTACCTCCGGCCCGGCACTGACATCATAAGGGAGGCCGGCGGCCTGCACCGGTTCATGACATGGGACAGGGCGCTGCTTACCGACAGTGGCGGGTACCAGGTCTTCTCACTGGCCGCCAACAGGAAGCTGACGGAGGAGGGTGCGATATTCAGGTCACATATCGACGGTTCAAAACATCTCTTTACGCCGGAGAAGGTTATTGACATTCAGAGAGTCATAGGAGCTGATATAATAATGGCGTTTGATGAATGCGCCCCCTGGCCCTGTGACCACAGTTATGCCCTTAAGTCGATGGAGCTGACCCACCGGTGGCTTGACAGGTGCGTTGATCAGATGAACGCCGGCGAGCCGCTCTACGGTGCTGAACAGATGTTGTTCCCCATAGTCCAGGGAGCCATATATAAGGATCTGCGGCGCATATCGGCTGAAAATATTGCGGCAAAGGAGATGCCCGGGAACGCAATAGGAGGCCTCTCTGTGGGCGAGCCTGCTGAGGTGATGTATGAGATGATAGAGGTGGTAAATGAGATACTGCCCGCCGACAAGCCTCGCTACCTTATGGGTGTGGGTACTCCTGCCAACATCCTTGAAGCCATCGCCCGCGGTGTTGACATGTTCGACTGCGTGATGCCCAGCCGCAACGGCCGCAACGGCATGCTGTTCACTCGCGAGGGGGTGATAAACATAAGGAACCAGCGCTGGGCAAAAGACTTCTCACCGGTTGATGCCGGATCAGATTCATCCATCAGCCGCACCTACTCAAAAGCTTACCTGCGCCACCTGGTAATATCGGGAGAGATGCTCGGGGCACAGATTGCAACAATACATAACCTCTCATTTTACCTCAGCCTGGTGAGGGAGGCAAGAGAGAGAATACTTGACGGTACATTCGGATCATGGAAGGAAGAGACAGTTCGAAGAATTTCAGAGAGAGCCTGAGGAAACTTGCCCCGGGAATACTGGACTGGTATATCATCAGACAGTTCCTTGGCACATTTGTCTTCTCACTGGTGCTCATACTGGGTATTGCAGTGATCTTTGACTTCTCCGAGAAGATCGATGACTTCATTCAGAAACAGGCTCCCCTGAAAGCGATAATTTTCGACTACTACCTGAACTTCATTCCCTATTTTGCGACTCTCTTTGCCCCGATGTTCGTTTTCATCTCGGTGATCTTTTTTACTTCACGGATGGCGGTCAACACCGAGATCATAGCCATGCTCAACAGCGGGATGAGCTTCAGGAGGCTGATGGTTCCCTATTTTATTTCGGCCGCTTTCATCGCACTGGCCGCCTTCATGCTGCAGAACTACGTCCTGCCCCACTCGAACATCGCCAGGCTTGACTTTGAAGAGAAGTACTACCGCAGCTCCGACTTCAGAAAGATGAATGTCTCATCCGTTCACCGGCAGGTCTATCCCAACGTCTATATCTACATGGAGCAGTACAACAAGATCTCGCAGAGCGGACGCAATTTCAGCATGGAGAAGTTTGACGACCAGGGAAGGCTCGAGTCTAAGATGACAGCGAACATGATCCGGTGGGACAGCACCACCAACAAGTGGGGAGCATGGTGGTACTACATCAGGGAGACCGACAGCCTTGGCGAGAGACTCTCTTCGGGGAGGAGGATAGATACCGTGCTGAATGTGGGGCCTAACGATTTTACGCGGTCACCGGAGTTTGTATTTACTATGACTTACGGCGAGCTCCATAATTACATAGATGTGCTGAAGTCGCAGGGCTCAGACGAGATCAAGCTCTATCTCAATGAGAAGCACAGGCGCTATGCATCACCTTTTGCCTTTTTCATCCTGACACTCATCGGGGTCTCCCTCTCTTCGCGCAAGATAAAGGGAGGGATAGGGATGCAGATCGGTCTGGGGCTGGTCCTTACCTTCTCATATATCCTTTTCATGCAGTTTGCCTCTCAGTTCTCACTCAAGGGAGACCTGAACCCCGCCCTGGCAATGTGGATCCCAAATATAATATACTCATTCATTGCCATGGGTGTTTACTGGAATGCACCCAAATAGCACACTCTCATTGGGAATGTGCACAAATAAAAATTTGTCTATATTGCGCTGCTTTTTTGAAGATGTGTTTTTACAGGTATAAGAGGTTAAATTATGGCACTTGAGAGAAAGATAAGGGAACTGAAGGAGAAACGTGAGAAGATGCTTCTCGGCGGCGGTGAGGAGGCTATCGGGAAACAGAAGGCCATGGGCAAGAACACTGCCCGTGAGCGTATCATGGCTATCCTAGATGACAGCTCGTTCAATGAGTATGATATGTTCGTTGAGCATGACGCGCGTGATTTCGGGATGGACAAGAAGCACCTGCCCAGTGACGGGGTGGTGATAGGCACCGGAACGGTTCACGGCAACCCGGTTGCCATCTTCGCTCAGGATTTTACCGTAGCCGGCGGTTCGCTTGGATTGATGCACTCGCGCAAAATCACCAAGATAATGGATCATGCCCTGAAGATGAGGATTCCCCTTATCGGTATCAATGACTCGGGAGGTGCACGAATACAGGAGGGTGTAAATTCGCTTGCCGGTTATGGTGAGATTTTCTTTCGTAACACCATCTCAAGCGGTGTGATACCGCAGATATCAGTCATTCTCGGACCTTGTGCCGGCGGAGCAGTATATTCCCCGGCCCTGACTGACTTTGTCTTTGTGGTTGAGAATATATCCAAGATGTTCATCACCGGTCCTGAGGTCATAAAGACCGTACTCGGTGAGGAGATCTCCATGGAGGCGCTTGGCGGTGCGCGTGTGCACTGTGAGGTCTCCGGCAATGCTCATTTCTTTGCCCTGTCAGAGGAAGAGTGCTTCAGCCAGATCAAGAGGCTGATCTCTTTCATACCGAAGAACAATGAGGTGAGGGCAAAGGTCATTGAGACGCTGCCACCGGACAGCAGCTATGATATTGACAGGATAGTCCCGGGTGACGCCACCCTGCCTTACGATGTCAGGGAGGTCATAAGGGCGGTGGCCGACAACTCCGATTTCTTCGAGATACAGGAGCTGTATGCCGCCAACATGGTCATCGGCTTCGGGCGCGTGGGCGGCAGGACAGTAGGTTTTGTTGCCAACCAGCCCCTGGTGATGGCCGGTGTGCTTGATGTTGACTCGTCAGACAAGGCGGCCAGGTTCATCCGTTACTGTGACGCCTTCTCCATTCCGCTAATCACCTTCGTCGACCTGCCCGGTTACCTGCCCGGCATTGACCAGGAGCATGCCGGGGTGATACGGCACGGCGCCAAGGTGCTGTATGCCTACAGCGAAGCAACCGTCCCAAAGCTGACGGTTATACTGCGCAAGGCTTACGGAGGGGGATACATTGCAATGAGCTCGCGTCACCTGCGTGCCGACTTCGTGTTTGCGTGGCCTACGGCGGAGATCGCAGTCATGGGGCCGGAAGGTGCCGCAAACATCATATTCCGCAAGGAGATAACCACTGCAGCCAATCCCGATGAGGTGCGCCGCCAGAAGGTGGAGGAGTACAAGGAAAAGTTTGCCAACCCTTATGTGGCTGCCTCACGCGGTTATGTCGATGCGGTCATTGAACCGTCCGAAACACGCAGGATGCTTCTTCACGGACTTGAAGTATCTGATTCCAAGGATGTGCAGATGCCCTGGAAGAAACATGGTATACCACCGTTCTGATCATCGTTTGAAAATGATTACCATGGAAAAGAAAGATACTGAGAAGATTACCATCGACCAGACAGAGTATACGACGAGACTTAGCCGCCGCTATGCCGAACGGAAGCCTTACGCTCCGCCGGTGCCCGGCAGGATCTCCAGTTTCATCCCGGGCACTGTGGTTGAAGTGCTGGTTCATGAAGGGGACACGGTAAACAAAGGCGACGACGTTCTCATCCTCGATGCCATGAAGATGAAGAACAGGCTGAAAAGTCATATTGACGGAAGGGTTGCGGCTATCAATGTCAAACCCGGTGACCGGGTTGCCAAAGGAGTTGTGCTGGTTGAGATAATCTGAACGGGAAAGCCGGGTCAGTTAAGATCTTCGTTGTTCAGCAGATAGCGTGAAATCTCCTGCGGGAGCACCGGGTCAGTTAAGATCTTTGTTGTTCAGCAGATAGCGTGAAATCTCCTGCGGGAGCACCGGCTCCTTGCGGAAGATGCCATAGACGGCCGATCCGCTGCCTGACATCGCGGCGTACAGGGCACCAGCCTCATAAAGGGCATTTTTTAACCTGCCCACCAGCGGATACTTGCGAAAGATATTAAGTTCAAAATCGTTTACCACCCTGCCACGCCATTCACTTACGGGCAGGTTGAGCAATTGTCTCAGTGAAAGTCCGGTGGGACAGGGAACGCAGCCTGCGTAGGCCTCCGCGGTGCTGATGTTGAGGTCCGGCCAGAGCAAGACAATGTGATACCCGCTGAGGTCAAGTGGAAACTCTGACAGGATATTTCCCACACCCTCGGCAAATGAAGGGCTTCCGTCAATAAAAAAGGGTGCGTCACTGCCCAGCCTGCCTGCAAATGACCGCAGCTCCTCAGCGTTGAGGCCGAACTCAAAATAGCGGTTCAGCGCCCTGAGCATCCCGGCTGCATCGGCTGAACCTCCCCCGAGACCAGCTCCCACAGGTATGCACTTATGAAGATGGATACGTATTCCGGGGAAATCAAAAGAGTTGCGCATGAGCCTCACTGCCTTCATCACCAGGTTGTCTTCATGGTCAACCTCATTCATGTGGCCTGTGACCCTGAGGGTGTCATGCCTGCGGTTGTCTTTCCGGACCACAAATTCCAGGGCATCGGCAAGGGCCACGGGGTAAAAGAAGGTCTCGATATTATGATAGCCGTCAGGCCGCTTTTCAACGATCCTCAGCCCTATGTTTATCTTCGCGTTTGGAAATACGACCATGTCAGGATACTCTCTTGAGAGATCAAAAATATATGAACCTTTTCAAAATACCTCATATTTGACGATTATATCCGTTTTCAACATCTTTTTAACAATCTTCTGTTTGAAACAAAAGAGTGCCTGCGACTCCTTTGCCTGTTGTTATTGTTAAATTTGATCACGGCCGTCACAGCTGTTTTTCGATTGCACCTAACTGAATAACAATAACATACTTAATGGCACAAGTTGCATCAAGAGGAAGGCAGGATAAGAAGCCTTCGGTAGTTGTCATACCTGAAGGAGGAAGAATACCCCCGCAGTCGCCTGAGATGGAGGAAGCGGTTCTCGGCGCTGCGATGCTGGAGATCGAGGCTGCCAGGATGGTGGTTGACATGCTCAGGCCGGAGGTGTTTTACTCTGCTGCTCACCAGAAGATTTTTTCAGCCATTCTGGAGCTCAACAAGCGCGATCAGCCCATTGATCTTCTCACCGTCACACAGGAGCTCAAGCGTGTCAGTGACCTTGAAGAGGCCGGCGGACCTGTTTATCTTACAGAGCTGACGTCGCGGATTGTCTCGGCAGCCAATATAGAGTATCATGCGCGCATCGTCATGCAGAAGTACATTCAGCGTGAGCTGATACGTGCGGCCACCCTCATACAGAACATGGTCTATGAAGATGCCCTTGATGTGACGGAGTTGCTTGACAAGAGTGAGGATGAGCTGTTTCGTATCGCTGAGGGCAACATCAAGCATGAGGTAGCGCCCATTCATGAGGTCATCAGGCAGGCTCTGGCCGAGATGGAGGAGCTGGGCAAGAAGGAGGATGCTCTTGTGGGCGTGCCGTCAGGTTTCACCAAGCTTGACAGGCTCACTTCCGGCTGGCAGAAGTCAGAGCTTGTCATCATCGCCGCCAGGCCCTCCATGGGGAAGACGGCCTTTGCCCTTACCATGGCACGAAACATGGCCATCGATCATGGCAGGAAGGTGGCTATCTTCTCGCTTGAGATGGCGGCCATACAGTTGGTAAACAGGCTCATAGTCACGGAGACTGAGATCCCCTCAGAAAAAATCAAGAACGGCAAGCTCTCACCGGAGGAGTGGTCGCTGCTCGAATCGCGCATCAAGTCTCTCACCGAGGCTCCCATCTATATTGATGACACCCCGGCAATATCCGTATTTGAACTCAGAGCGAAGTGCCGCAGGCTGAAGGCCCAGGGCAAGCTTGACCTGGTGATTGTTGACTACCTGCAGCTGATGACCGGGCCGCCTGATGCCGGCAGCCGCGAGCAGGAGGTGAGTTCGATCTCCAGGGCCCTGAAGAGCATAGCCAAGGAGCTCGCCGTGCCGGTGCTGGCACTCTCACAGCTGAACAGGTCGGTTGAGACGCGCGGCGGTAACAAGAAACCGATGCTGTCAGACCTTCGTGAGTCTGGTGCCATTGAACAGGATGCCGACATGGTGGTTTTCATCCACCGCCCTGAGAAGATGGGGATGTCACAGTTTGAAGACGGCCAGTCGACCAAGGGTCATGCCGACATCATTCTTGCCAAGAACCGTAACGGCCCCACCGATGAGATCCTGCTTTACTTCAAGGAAGACAGGGCTACCTTCGTTGAGCCTGACGAGTTCGGTTCGGAAGTCTCATTCCCGGCAACGCCGGCTGGAGGGGTATATACCCTCGGGTCAAAGATGAATAACGACATATCATCAGACTTCAGCGATTTTTCTCCGGAAGACAACGGTCGAAAGCCCTCTTTCTGAGTCTGTCAGTTAAGCCTCAGGGTCAGCCTGAGCCCGACTGATTCGAAAGAGGTGTCGCGAAATCCCGCATACAGGCCCAGCTCTGCCAGCAGAAATATTTCGCTCACGGTGTAGCCGGCCTCGTAATAAAATCCCAGGTCAGGTGTCCACAGTGCCGAGAACCCGATGTTCTCCCTGGCGAGTGTACTGCTCAGTCCCGGCAGTCTCTTAAGCAGAAGGTTTGGTGAGGTGTACCGTATGTGACCCTCTGCAAATGTCCGTGGAGATGAGACGGAATAATAGGGCTTAAGGTAAAACGCGTCTTCAAAGTTATTGAGAAGGACAGGGCTTGACTGTGTATTGAAGTAATACATATCATGCAGCTTCAGGTTCTGGCTGTTGAAGAATCCTCCGCCGCGCAGGTGCCAGCTGAATTCGCTGAGCGGACCAAGACTGTTTTTCCGGAATATCTCACCCATGAGCATGTCATAGTGACCTGAGTGGGTTTCACCGTGGTTGTACCCATGTTTCCATGTCACCCTGAAGGTGGGAAAATCCGATCCGGCATTGATCTTTGCACCGCCGGAGATACGGTAGCGCTGACGGGGCGTCCATGTGAGGCCGGCAGTAACATTAGCATGACTGTACGCCGAGAACGGCAGCAGGTCATATCCTTCCACCTCTCCGTTAATAAACGGATTATCCGGTATGTTAGGGGAGTAAGGGATATCACGCCTGAAAAATGAAAACGATGAGTTATTTTCGAGGGGTGACCGCAATTCAAGCATCGATGACACTGACAGGTTAAGGCCGTTTGCCAGATCACCCCTGTGGCCTGCAATGAGGTAGAAGCTCTCGTACAGCTTCATCAGGTTCTGCCTGAAGAAGAGCGAAGAGACCGTGTTCACCAGCGGGTTAACGCCTGAAGGAGAGAACTCATCCGACTGGTGCCCGGCTCTCAGATAGATGTTGCCGGCACGGACCGGATCATAAAGGAGGTTTGCCGTGACATTCCACATCAGCATGCGACGGCTGAAGGCATACCGCGCAGAGGGAGCCAGTGTGAATCGTCCAGCCTCCCCGGTCTTCACCGACAGGTTCATCGCCGTGCCTGCAACAAACCCATCTACCGTATTGAAAGAGAAGCTCTTCAGATCAGCAAGCCCCTCAAACTCCAGGAGGGTGCCACGTGAGAGCTGCCATCTTTTCCCGGTAGCCAGGTCTTTGAAGAACCTTGCGGCAGGGCTCTGCTTCCCATCCTGCCGTCCTGCTCCCAGGGTGACAGATATGGTGGAGGTGTCGCGCCTTGCCAGTTGCGTTCCCGCAGCAGACACCACCGCCACGCTTGCCTTCTCTTCTGCAGTCAACGGTATGGGCCTTGCATCGTGCCAGTATGATGAATCCTTCTGAGTAGCGTCTTCCTCGATTATGAAAGTTGTTTTTTCAATTATCTCGAGCGGTGGTTTTTCATCGGTTTTCAGGGTATTTTTCTTGTTCAGCCGTGCAAGTCTTGACATCTCACGGGCTGAAATATCATCTTTGGTCAGAAGGGCCTCGATCTCCCTCAGTTCAGGGGTTTTTGGCTCTGCCTGCAGTGCCTCGTCAGCCATGGCAATGTAGGCCGAAGGTACTGAAAGAGACCTGTCAGGCTCAACCTCGAGGTATTTCACCGCGCTCGTGTAAGCTGCCCTGGCCCTAACTCCCATAACGGATATGTCAATGTTAAAATCATGGCTTACAGGCATCCAGATCCCCGCCTCGACGGGAGTGTACAACTGCCTGATCCTTACCTTTCCTGCCAGGTTCTCATTGGTCAGGTCAAGAGAGTGGATGGCCCACAGGTCTTCAACGATATATAACACGCCTGAAAAGAGCTGCTGGCTTTTGCGCCTCGGTGTGACCCCTATTTTGTCAATGACGTAATTGCCCTGTGAGGTTGAACCGAGGAAGGTGAAGCTGTAGTGCGAGAAGGCATTCGGAGCCAGGGGCGATATTGCTATATCGGCAAGAACAGGCTGATAGAAGCTTGCCTCCAGGTAATCCATAGGTGATACCTGCCCCTCGCTTATAGGCATGCTGGAGTTGGACGAGACAACGCGGTGTACGTACTTGTCGGGAGCAGTGAATGTTATGATGTTCAATGATTCCGAGAAGTAGTACTTACCCTCCTGGAATTCGGCATCATTGGCTTCGATCTTCATCCGCCGCTTAACTATGGCAGGCATTTTATCGACGCTTCCTCCGCCTTTGATATAAACCTCCGCCCTGTACATTTTCACCTGGCTGAGGTGGAAGGGTGCCATACCGATGGCCTTGCGCATCATGTAGTAAGCCGGATCTTTTCCTGAGGCTGAGACCCTCACCGCCGGGATCTCGAAGAGCTGTTCGGAGAGGGTGATATCGGAAGTAATATCTTCGGTGCCGAGGGTGACAACCTTTGATACGGGTGTGTAACCGAGAAACTGGTAACTGACGGTGTATGTTCCTTCCGGGAGCGTGATCTCATACAATCCATTGTTATTCGTGGTGGTTCCCAGGCGCAGTTCTGAAATATAAACTGATGCTGAAGCCATAGGCATGCCGCCGTCGTCGGTTATTTTTCCGCGTAACACCTGCGCCCCGCACTGAAGCCATGGCAGCAGAACCGCAATGATGATTATCAGTCTCCTGCCGTGCATCATCAGGAGGTTTCTTCGGAATGCTCTTTCAGGGATGAACCCGCGACCACTATCACGAATTCGCCTTTCGGGGCTTTGTTCCTGAAGTGTTCTGCCAGTGAAGAGAGTGTTCCTCGCACTGTCTCTTCGAATTTCTTTGTCAGCTCCCTTGAGACGGAAGCCCGTCGTTCACCGCCGAGCACTGCCCCCAGCTGTTCGAGAGTCTTAAGCACCCTGAAGGGCGATTCAAAGAAGATCATTGTCCGTTCTTCTTCTGCCAGCTGGGAGAGTCTTTTTTGCCTCCCTTTTTTCTGCGGGAGGAAACCCTCAAAGCAGAAGCGCTCGGAGGGCAGTCCTGAGTTTACCAGTGCAGGCACGAATGCCGTCGGTCCCGGCAGCGCCTCCACCGGTATCTCTCTTTCGATGCACCGTCTTACAAGCAGGAATCCGGGATCAGAGATGCCCGGGGTGCCCGCATCGGAGACCAGGGCCGTCACAGTGCCTCTTTCGATGCCGTCGCAGACCGCCTCGAGGCTGCGGTGCTCATTGAACTTATGATGTGACCGCAGGGGGGCTTTTATTCCGTAATGATCAAGAAGAAATCGTGTTGTCCTGGTGTCCTCCGCAAGAATGAGATCCGCGGACTTCAGCACCTCCAGTGCGCGCATGGTGATATCACCGAGGTTGCCTATGGGAGTGGGAACCAGGATGAGCTTAGACATGAATGTTGAACTTTCGGCGTACCACGTCAACAAAAGATGACTGTGCAGAGGGGTCTGAACCCATGACGGTGCTTTCATCGAGTATCTTCATAGCCTCACCGAGTGATGCTGCGGCATTGAGCCTGATTATGGTATCATGGTAGGCTATGGTGTCGCCGCTGAAGAGCTCACGTATGAAGTAGAATTTGTCATTCATGCCTATGGCGGCACCGATATCGGCTATCGGTTTGTTGTGCATAACCGATGAGATAGCTCCCTCGTGTTTAGTTGACTGCATCTTTTCTCCGAGGGTGCCCGTGCTGGCGAACCTGTCAGCCAGTATCGGCTTCTGCGGGTCCTGCGTTTTCTGCGCCCCGGCAATCTTCGCCGCGGGAACCTCCATTGTCATAGGCCCGACAGTCTGTATCTCCGGCTCCGCAGTCGTCTGTGGTCCGTCAGTCAGAATCACCGGTTCCGTGGTCGCCTGTGGCACGTCAGTCAGAATCACCGGTTCCGTCTGTGGCCTGTCAGACAGAATCACAGTCTCCCCGGTCAACTGAGGTCCGGCAGCCTGCATCACGGGCTCCACGGTTGTCTGTGTCCCGGTTATATTTATAACCTGTTCCTCATTCCTGGTTCCCTTAGCCGGCCCGGGTGCCATCACCCTGTTAAGCCCCGGAAGGAGCCTGAGCAGCTCTGCTGCGCTGCGCACCCTGAGGCGGGCAAGTTCTATCTCTGCAATATTTGATCCGCCTTCTGCGGCGAGCTGGTCCAGCAATGCAATCGCCTCCTCCAGATCCCTTCCTATTATGCTCACTGCTTTAATGAAATCCATCTCCCTTTGTTTTTTGTAATGATCGTTTTCTTTATTTTGCAAAAGTAATTAATAATAATCTTTTCATTCCGATTTATCCTCACTACAGTATTGAACGGCGAATTGATAATCTGAAGTATGGAGTTTCTTGAAAATTCGGTTGACAATGCCGGCAAGCGCGGCTCCATTGAGGTGATCGCGGGCTCCATGTTCTCAGGCAAGACCGAAGAGCTTATCAGGAGGCTGCGGAGAGCCATGTTTGCAGGGCTGAAGGTTGAGATTTTCAAGCCGGCTGTTGACACCAGGTATTCGCAAGACAGGGTTGTCTCGCACGACGAAAAGTCTATAATGTCTACACCTGTTGAAAACGCAGCTTCAATACTTCTTCTTGCCAGCGGTGTTGAGGTTGTTGGAATAGATGAGGCTCAATTCTTTGACAGCAGCCTGGCCGACGTGTGCACAAGGCTTGCTGATGCAGGAACCCGTGTCATCGTGGCAGGCCTCGATATGGACTTCTCAGGCAGGCCGTTCGGACCCGTACCGGCGCTGATGGCTGTGGCGGAGTATGTGACCAAGGTACATGCGATCTGTGTCAGGTGCGGCAACCTGGCGAACTATTCTCACCGCAAGACCAAGGATGAAAAGATTGTTGTGCTGGGAGAGAAGGATATTTATGAGCCTCTATGCCGCTCATGCTATATCAGGGCAGTGAACAGGCAGCCATAGGCAGACCTGAAGAGCTCAGCCCATCTGGCTGATCTTCTCCAGCCTGGAAGTATCAAGAATGCATATCTTTTTTCCGTCGAGTGCAATGACTGACTCCGTTGCAAACATTGAGAGAGTCCTGATAGCGTTTGAGGTGGTCATGTTTGAAAAGCAGGCCAGGTCCTCACGGGAGACATAAGCTCTTATGGTCTTTCCGTCATTCTCTACCCCGTAGGTATCACGCAGGACCAGGAGTGACTCCGCAAGGCGACCCCTGATATGCTTCTGGGTAAGCGACACAGTTCTTTTATTCGAGAAGGAGAGCTCCAGCGCCATCATGCGCATCAGCTTCATTGTCAGATCCGGATTTCTCCTGAGGAGCTTCATGAATGAATCCCTGTCAAACCGGCAGACGCCTGAATCTTCTATCACCACTGCCGATGCCGAATATGATGTGCCGGAAAAAAAGGCTGCAAATCCTATCAGTCCCTGGGGCCTCACCATCCTGACGATCTGTTCCCGGCCTCCGATACCCTGTTTGAATATCTTGACCTTGCCGCAGGCCAGGCAATAAAGTCCTGAGGGTCTGCCACCTTCATGAAAGATCATCTCTCCCTTTTTCAGTGAGGTACAAACATGATCCTGAAGCAAAAACTCCTTCTCCTTATCAGGTAAATCCCTGAAAAGTGAAAATGGCCCTTCAAGACACTGTTCCAGGTAAGGATTACTATAAAACATTTCCCCTTATGTTAAACAACATACACAAAGGTATTAAAAAAGTCGGTTAAGGGGAAAATTAACTTTTTTTAACACACTATGAGCCAAGTAGTTGAGGATGTGGGAGGGGGTTACCTGTATTTTGCAATTATTGGTATCCTCCGGCCGCTGCCGAATGCTTTTGATGAGACACGGAGGGTAGGGGGCGACTGTCTCCTTTTGAATTCGCTGGTACGGATGAGTCTTATGACATTTTCCACAAGGTCCGGGTCAAATCCTTCCCCGATAATCTGTTCGGCCGACCTTTCCAGGTCAATATACCTGAACAGCACCGGGTCAAGTCTGTCATATGGGGGCAGCGAATCGGTATCGAGCTGATCGGGTTTCAGTTCTGCCGATGGTGGCTTGGTGATTATGGCTGCAGGGATGACCTCCCTCTGAGCATTTATCTCCCTGGCCAGCCTGTACACTTCGGTTTTGTAAACATCGCCCAGGACAGACAGACCACCTATCATGTCTCCGTAAAGTGTCCCGTACCCTGTCGAGGCTTCGCTCTTGTTGGAGGTGTTCAGCACCACTTTCCCGAGTTTGTTTGCGAAGGCCATGAGGATGACTGCACGGAGTCTCGACTGGATGTTTTCCTCCGTTACGTCAGGGGCCTTGTCTCCGAAGAATGGTTTAACGGTATTTTCAAGCACCTGGCGTGATTCCTCAATGCTGATGATATGGAAGGGGATCTCCAGGTTTCTCACCATCTGTAACGAGTCGTTCACCGAGTGGTCTGATGAATAGACCGAAGGCATCAGCAGGGCGAGGGTATTTTGAGGTCCCAGGGCTTCAGCAGCCAGGGCCAGTACCACCGCGGAATCTATCCCGCCCGAAAGACCGATTACGGCGCTCTTCATTCCGCTCTTCTCAAAGAAGTCCCTTATGCCTGTCACCAGGGCGCGGTGAACATACCCTGTCATGTCATCAGGATAAGGCGGAGGGCAGGAATAGTTCTTCCTGTCAGTTCCGGCAACAGGTATCTCAACTATTCTCACCTCTTCCTCGCAGAATGCAAGTTTTTCCAGTATGGTTCCGTCGGCATCTATCAGTACTGATGACCCGTCAAATATGAGCTCGGTATAACCGCCGGTCTGATTCACCGAAAGGAGGGGTTTACCGTATTCCCTTGCGTTCCTGACAAAAACCTCGTCTCTTACCTTTATCCTGTTGTGGGAGAATGGGTTTGCCGCGATATTTACAATGAACGAAGGATTCTCCTTCATGATCTCATCAAGCGGTGTGATGCTGTATAGCCGCCATATCCCCCTGTCACCGAGAGGTTGTTCATCCCAGATATCCTCACAGATGGTCAGAGCTATTCTTTCTCCGTTCAGGTCGATGGGCTGGAAGACCGTCCCTGGCTGGAAATACCTGTCTTCATCGAAGATGTCATAGGTAGGCAGCAGGGTTTTATTGACCACGGCTCTGACCTTGCCCTCGTGCATGAAAAATGCCGAGTTGTGGAGGCTTTTGCCGAAGACGCCCGTATTGGGAGAGGGGCCACCCACAATGGCTGCTATTCCGTTACAGTGTGAAGCTATCTCAAGTATGGCTGTCATGGAAGCTGTGATAATGTCATTTCTGAGAAGCAGGTCAAGCGGGGGATATCCGGTTACAGCCATCTCAGAAAAGACGATAAGGTCTGCACCCATGGAGCGGGCATGGTCAACAGTGCTGATTATCTTCCTGCTGTTGCCTGAGACATCACCAGGTAAATAATTCAGCTGTGCAAGTGCAACCTTCATGGCCGGAGTCCTAGAACTTCAATCCCATCCTGATTCTGAACATTCTCAAACCCGATCTGTCCTGAGGCTGATCAACATCCTTCAAATCCTTGGTGATATCAAAGAAATCCTGATCAAAACCAATCCCGGCAATCAGCTTAAGGTTTATATTAAGCTCATACTCAACACCCGCATGAATGTGCCATCCGGCGTTCATTCCGTTTACCTCCTTTCTTGCATTTTCATTGTTGATCGGAGGCTGGTTGGCAGGCAGGTCAACCGTAGATTTGATCAACAACCGGATATCAAAACCCAGATCAGTGAAATAGGTAAGATAGCCTACCTGGTCAGTCTGGAGACGTATGCCTGCGGGGATGTTCATATACTGCAGGTTATATCTGATCTCGTCACCGGGTTGTACCATTGGCTGGAGATTGTTAAAAATCATTATATGGGGTTCAGCAACACTCTGCCTGCCTCCTGCCGTTATCAGGCTTATGCCGGTTGAGACAGCGTAATTCTCGTCAAAATAATGAAGCACATTAAGTCCTATATCGAACCCGGGTTTCACACCTTCGCTGTTGTAATCCGACGAGTTAGTGCCCATCCAGGTGATGAGCGGATCGGCATGAATGGCAAATTCAAGTTTCTGTGCGACGCCTCGCACTGAGGAGGCTGCAATTAAAATGACAGCCAGAGCCTTCAGTGATGACCGGGTGTATACTTCTTTCATCTTCTCATTGTTTGCCGGGCAAAATTATAAATAAATGTCCTTATTTTGCATGATTAACATGATATTACCTCACATATGACCCATAGTTCAACATTCTCAGGGCTGACAGTGGCGCTGATTCTCCTCCTGGCTCTCACTGCATGCCATCGTGATCCCTACAGGGTAAACCTTAAAGGGATAGAGTGTAAACTGACAATGAGGGACCTTGGAAAGGATATTTTTGAGACTCCTCCAAACGAAATGGACGGTAAGGCAGAGTTGCTGAAGCAGGAGTACGGAAACGCACTGACAACATACAGCACCGTAATAGGTCTGGGAGACCCTTCAGATGAAAGATGGAAGTCAGCCTTCATCCTTTTTGCCACTGACATTCGCAATCTTGAACTGTATGACGAGGTGAAGCGGGTTTTCCCCGACACCGGGCCTCTCAGGCAGGAACTTGAGAGTGCGTTCAGCCACTACATGTATTACTTCCCTGAGAGGGTTGTTCCGGATGTGATAACCTGCATTTCGATCTTCAACAACAGCATAATTATCTCTGACTCGCTACTGATGATAAGTCTTGACCGTTACCTTGGTGCTGACTCTGAGTACTACCCTCCGCTGGGCATTTTCAGTTACCAGGCGCGCAAGATGGCACCGGCATATTCAGCCTCCGACTGCATGTACGCCTGGGCTTCAACCGAGTGGGATTACAATAATACCGGTTACGGGACCAAGACTCTTCTCAACACCATGCTGCACGAAGCCAAGCTGGTCTATTTCACCAGGAGGATGATGCCTTCGGTGCCTGATACTATACTGCACGGTTTTACCGGACGGCAGATGAAGTTCTGCGAGGAGAGTGAAGGAGACATCTGGCAATATCTTGTCAGCAAGGATCTTCTCTTTTCCACTGACGGGTTCCTGATCCGAAAATTCACCGGGGAGGCGCCGTTTACCAGCTATTTCACCGAGGAGTCACCTGGCCGGGCTGTCGTCTGGACAGGATTCCGGATCATTGAAAAATACATGAACAACAATCCCGGTGTAACCCTTGATGAGCTGATGATGATGACCGACCTTCAGGCCTTAATGACCGGCGCGAGGTACAGTCCGGACTAAAAAAAGAAGCTGTCCTCTCAGACAGCTTCCGGATCTGCTAAAAATTGAATGCGGGTTATACCGGATGAATTGCCTCTACAGGGCAAACGTCGGCGCAGGCACCACAATCGGTACATATATCCGGGTCAATCTTATAGATATCACCCTCAGATATTGCCTCAACCGGACATTCATCTATACAGGTTCCGCAAGCTGTGCAGTCTTCAGAAATTTTGTAAGCCATTATTGATCTGGTTTTAAAGATTACGGGCGTAAAATTATCCTTTATTTTTATAAGTTCCTAGCCAAATAATAAATAATATTCACCCTTGCGGAAGGCTGATCAAATTTGGTGCCAGTCATTGGCGGCGTCGCATTCTTACTGTCAGAAATCAAGGCTGAATGACAGGTAGAAGATTGGCGGAAGGAGATAACCGTTATCAATGCCCCATGCGTAGTCAGCTCTGACAAAGTAACCGAATATCTGTGCCCTGGCGCCTGCTCCGAAGCCCATCACCAGGGGGTCGCGCATGGCGTTCAGGGTGACAACCACGGGGCCGTTCTCGTAGACCTTGTCCTTCCAGTAGTTTTCATTTCCCCATGGGTCCCAGCCTGACCATGCCATACCGATATCGTAGAATCCTACTATCTGTAAGCTGTTCAGGAAGTTGGAGCGTAATGGATGACCGGCAAAGTATCTCACCACAGGCCACCTTACTTCGCTGTTGATGAGTGCGAAGTTGCTTCCGTTACGAATATTCTGGGTAAAGCCTCTCATGTTTGTTGCCAGGGCCTGGAAACCGTAATTCACAGCCGGGTTTACCGGTACGGTCTGGTCGAACATTGGCACTTTATTGAAGAGGTAACCCATCCAGTTATCTACGCCGCCCATGTAGTAGATCAGCCGCGACGGGCCGAATGAGGTGCTTCCGGCAAACCTGTTGGCCCATATCAGGTCACGATGGATCTTCTGATAGTGCCTGATGTCGGCTCCGAGAACGAACAAGTCACTCTTCTTCTCCGTAACTTCCCGGAAATATTCACCGAAGAACTTGAACCTGGTACCGTTGTAGATGTTGATGGTACGTTTCCGGGTGTTGTCATAGATAACCTCAGCCTTGACTCCGGCCCAGTGACGGTTAAATGACGGAGCCATTAAGGTGGCCTGGTCGGTTGCCTGAATGATATAGGTGTCATACCTGTAGGTGAGGGTTCCTTTCAGCGACAGGACAGTACTCAGAGGTTTCCTGAGCGACCCGTATGTGGTATAACTTTTTATCTTGTAGTAGCTGTCTTCATTGTAACTGTCGAACGACTGTTTATGGAAGATAACCTGCTTGTCAAGCTTGCCTCTCAGTGCCTCAAGGCTGACAAGGTATTCATTACTGTCAAAGTTGCCGGAGAATCTGAATCCTCCTGTAATGCGGTAATCCTCAAACAGGTCCAGAGTACCAACCTTGAACAGCATGTTCAGTCCGGGGTTAAAGTAGGGTGCTCCCCCGTTGTAAGCCTGGTATGTATTGTTGAGGAAGTTGAAATCCAGCTGGGTGGCGGAGTAATTATTGTAGAATGCCGGCCTGTAGACCAGGGCATCAGGCATTTTCATGCGGGAGGTATCGAGGTCGATATCCATATAGTCTTTCCGCCACTGCAGTTCATAGAAGTTTTCCTTCTCTTTTTCAAAGACATAATTGCGGAAGTCTATCGGCTCATTGGTGGCGAAATATTCATAGAGCGGTTTCTTAAGTGTGTCATTCATCCTTGCGCGTTCTGCCAGCAGCCAATCTCTGAGCTGGTTGATGCTGTCAGCCGCATGGAGCATTGCCGTCTGTTCTGCACGCCATTCCGTTGTCTTGATATCTTCGCTTCTTATGACCTGCGCCTCCGCGGTTGATCCGGTCAGAAGCCTGTAACGGCCATTGTCATATATTACGGCAGCATCCTGCCCGCCTTTTCTGTCAAAGGCTTCCAGGTTCCTGGAGAAATCGGTGGCCTGGCGGGAATTGATAAAGTAGCTGTAATGAAGGGTGGTGTCGATAAAGGCTATGGCGCTGTCAACAGTTGCATTGTAGAAGTTCATGATACCGTTACCGTTGCCCAGGAACCCGGTCGAGGCAGCCGTTGCGCCGGTCGGGTTCAGGTAGTCATGCAGGGTGCCTTCATCAAGCCTTGTCAGGAGATTGTTTCGTGCCCTCAGATCATAAGTGAACAGGTTAAAGGTCAGCCCGATGCGCTCCTGGGGGTCAGCCCTGTTGCTGAGGGTGTCGGTAAGCCTGTTCGATGAAAATATCATGGTCTCATCCTTCCCCCTGATGAATGACGGGTTGAGGTCATCAGCCACGTCAAAGGTAATCCGCTCATTGGTTCCGCTGATGATAGTATGGATGAAAATATCCGTCATCCCGTTAATCACGGCAGAAACCAGCAGTCGTGTTCCGTCGGGTGAGTATGACAGTGAAAGGACCTTCTCAAAGAATGGCATGGTACGTTGTTCAAACTTCTTCTGGTCAAGCCTGTAGAAATAGAGCTCAACACCGCCCTTCTCCTCATTGGCGAATGTCAGTATCTGTCCTCCGGGGTGCCATGTCAGGACGGGATAGGAGTGGTCAACCGTCTGTTCAAATTTGGGTTCTGCCGTATATATCCTCCTCGCTTTTCCGTCAGAGGTGTCATAGAGCCAGATCCTCCTTTTTCCCCAGTCATTCGATACCCATGCCACATAACGGCCATCGGGACTGAATTTCACTTCGGTAAAGCGTTCATATGGTTTTGATTTTTTTATCTCGGGGGGCTTGCCGTAATTTTCTCCCGGCTTCACTGCGTAATAATTGTCATAAAAGCTCTTCCAGTCGCGGTAGGTGTCCTTGATGCTTTTACCCAGCCCGTAAAGGAACCCGTCCTCTATGTTCTTGTAAATCTTGGAGAGGTAAATAATGTTCGGTATTATGGCATCGCCGTAGGTTTCACCTATGTATTTCCAGAATGAGTGACCGGCATAGACAGCCTCCTCATACTCCAGGTTGTCAAGGTTCCTGTACCTTCCGTTCTCGAAGCCATCCCTCACCCGGTTGTCAGTATCGCTGTCCCACCCGAAGGCGACATAGTTGATAAGCCCCTTGATGTACCAGTCAGGGATATGTATGCGGGAGCTGCTGTTCACCCTGTCACGCACATCGGCATTGTAAAGCATCTCATAGACCACAACTTCGGCAATGGCTGATGCTATAAGCTTGTTGAACTCCTCCCTGTCACCATTGAACCATAACATGACCTTGTTCTTGATCACCTTGCTGTATCCGCCCACATTGTAGTCATCTTCTGTGGAGATCAACCCTATGTTGCTCTGCCGGAAGTCGTTCTGCTTGTTATAAACAATCAGTATCAGGCGCTTGTCAAGTGTGTAGTCAAAATAGTCTTCTATCTCATTGAGTTTTTCATGCGCCACTTTGGAGGCGTATTCTGCGACCTGACGACCGAATTCGTTGTAGTAGCAGTCTACTTCTTCAAACCTGAAATAGGTCCAGTAGAAATCCTTATGCTGAATCCGGTTCTTGCCGAAGGTCATCTGCATGCCGTTATAGAACTGGCCTGATGCCGGCGCTGCCGTCAACAAACAGAGAAACGCAAACAGCGGTATGAAGAGTTTTTTTCTTCTCATAAGCAAAGCGAAACGCTCTCACTGGTTCGAGCAAAATCTGTTCCAAATGAGACGATCCGTGAGACAAAACTAATGGATAAAGCATTAAAAAAACAGAGGCTTATCGATTTTTATTAATTTTGATGCTTAAAATGATGCAATATATACGGCCTGATATTTGTTATCTGATTGGAGGATATGACCGTTTTCAGGCCTGATTATTGTTATCGGTTTGAAACATTAATTATTAATCCGGTCTGATCTTTGTTACCTGTTCGTAAAATTTGCGGCTTATGCTGCCACACGGGAATAAAAATATGATAGATATGAAAAGAATTTTTACAGCATTGATGTTGTTGCTTATGGCTGGAGCCCTTTCAGCGCAACCGAAGCTTAGTTTTACCAGCACCCGTCATGATTACGGAACCATGAAGGAGGCAGACGGCAAGAAGGAGGCTGTCTTCAATTTCACCAACACAGGTGACTCTGTACTTGTATTAACCAGGGTGCAGCCTGCCTGCGGATGCACGGCCTCTGACTATACAAAATCTCCTGTTCCTCCCGGAGGCAAGGGATTTGTCACAGCGGTCTTTGACCCCCGCGGTTATAACAGTAAGTTTGCCAAGAGCATCTCGGTATATTCGAATGCCAAACCGGCAGTAACAGTACTGATCATTGAAGGGCAGGTAACCCAGCGTGAGAAGACGGTTGATGAGCTATACACCTTTGCAGTAGGTCCCGTGAGATTTGAATCGAATCACCTGGCCTTCACTACAACCAAGAAGAGTGAGAAAAAGATAAGGGTGATGCCAGTTATCAACACCTCAAAGGAACCTGCCACCATTGAGTTTGAAGGTTTGCCGGCCCACCTGTCACTGAAGGTTAGTCCTGCCACCATCAAGCCCGGCGAGAAGGGACTGATAGAGGGCACCTATGATGCGAAGCTCAACAGCAGCGCCTGGGGCAATGTTAATGACCTGGTACGCATGAAGGTGAACGGGAACCCTATGCCTAACATTTACCTGTATGTTTCGGCCAACCTGGTTGAAGATTTCTCGGGGCTTTCGAGCCAGGAGCTTGCAAACGCGCCGGTTTTCAAACTGGAGTCCAACACGGTTAACTTCGGGACAGTCAAGCAGAATGCTTCGGCTGACGTTGAGTTTGTCTTCACCAATGAGGGTAAGAGCGACCTGGTGATCCGGCATGTCAAGTCAGGATGCGGGTGTACTGCGCTCATGCCCACTGAGAATGTAATTAAGCCGGGAGGTAAAAGCTCGATAAAGGCAAAATTCAATTCAGGAGGCTACAAAGGCCAGATATACAAGAACATATTCGTTTATACCAATGACCCGAAGAACTCCGAAGTCATGCTGATGATCAAGGGTGAGGTGCTGGTTGAAGAGGGAGCGTCGAAATAAGGATTATCTCCCGGGGCAGGACAATAATGAGCAGGGAAAAACCACCAGCCGGAGCTCTTTCGGTGCAGAAGGGTGTTGCACAGCCTCCGAGCATTAACCCGGACATGCTCAACCGCCTGAAAAGGAACAGGCGGAAGAAACTGACTGCAGACGATTATGCGGATGGGATCCTGCGGGGCGACCGAACGATCCTCAGTCAGGCAATTACACTTATTGAGAGCTCCCTGCCGGAGCATTATGACCTTGCACAGGCGGTTGTGGAGCGATGTCTCCCTGCCAGCTCGAGGTCGGTCAGGGTGGGCATCACCGGGGTTCCCGGCGCAGGCAAGAGCACCTTCATTGACACTTTCGGAACGCTGCTGACACGTTATTACGGACGAAGGCTGGCTGTACTGGCAATTGACCCCAGCAGCCAGCAGACCAGGGGCAGTATCATGGGTGACAAGACCCGGATGGAACAACTGAGCACTGACCCTGATGCCTTTATCCGTCCTTCACCCTCTGCCGGGACCCTGGGAGGGGTGGCACGCAAGACCCGGGAATCAATAATCCTCTGCGAGGCCGCAGGTTTTGACACCATCCTCGTGGAGACGGTAGGGGTGGGACAGTCAGAAACGGCAGCTCATTCCATGGTCGATTTCTTCCTGGTCCTGATGCTCGCCGGAGCCGGTGATGAGCTCCAGGGAATAAAACGAGGCATAATGGAGATGGCAGACACCATCGTCATAACAAAAGCCGACGGAAGCAACGTGCAAAAGGCGGAGATGGCCAGGGTGCAATATAAGAATGCCCTGCACCTGTTCCCACACTCACCGTCTAAATGGAGCCCAAAGGTAATGACCTGCTCCTCACTTGAGAAAACCGGAATCCCTGATGTGTGGGAGACAATACGTGATTATGTCAGTGTAACCAAAGGCAACGGATGGTTCTGGGAGAGAAGAAGGGAACAGGCAGTGACCCGCATGCACGAAACAATCATTGACACCCTGAAGTTTTCTTTTTATAATCACCCGCAGGTGCTGGCCCTGCTTCCCGAGCTCGAGAAACACCTTCGCGAAGGAGAGACAACCTCCTATAAACCGGCTGCAATCCTGCTCGATAAATATTTCAGCAGCAACTGCCGGTAACCAATTATGCCTATCTTTGAACCTTCGAAAAATTGACATGTATACCAATAAAATTCATCAGATGAAAAAAACAGTGATTCTTTTTTTAGTATTGGCCTTGGCCGCATCGTGCGCCACGGAACCGAAATTCAGAATAGCAGGCACCATTGATGGCATTGAAGAAGGCATGATAGTTCTGCAGAAACGTATACCCGGAGGCTATGAAGTAACTGACTCCGCAGCACTTGACAAAGGCGCATTTGAAATGACCGGAGTAATTGATTATCCCCAGATGGTGAACCTTGCCATCAAAGGCAAGCGGGGCGGGCTCAATTTCTTCATTGAGAATTCTGACATTACAATCCATGGACACGCTGATTCGCTGTACCTGGCATCTGTAGCCGGATCTCAGACACAGAGTGAATTTGATACATACAAGGCATCATTCGACGGAACCAATGCCGAAATGGCAAAGCTTTATGACCGTTTCCGTGAGGCACGCATGGCCGGTGATGAAACACTGGCAGCTGCATCCGAGAAGGAGATTGATGCTCTTGACTTAATGCAGAGAGAATTAAAGAAGGAATTCATTTCAAACAATCCGGGTTCGTTTGTAACCCCCGTTGTTCTGAACGAACTCTCCTATGAGATGGAGGCCGGTGAAATTGAGGCTATGCTTGGCAAGCTGGACACCTCGCTCAACAGGGTGGCGCTTTTAGTGACAATGAAGGAGAGGGTTGTACAGCTCAAGTCGGTCTCTGTGGGCCAGAAAGCTCCGGATTTCACGCTTAATGATGTCGACGGCAACCCCGTATCTCTATACTCAAAGCTGGGAGGCAGCACGAAGCTTCTTCTGGTAGATTTCTGGGCCGCATGGTGCCCGCCCTGCCGCCAGGAGAACCCGAACATTGTAAGGATCTGGAATGAGTACAACAAAAAGGGGTTTGACGTCTTTGGCGTTTCCCTTGACCGCAATAAGGAAGACTGGGTCAAGGGCATCAATGATGACAAGCTAACCTGGACGCATGTTTCCGACCTCAAGTACTGGGATTGTGCACCGGCGAAACTCTATGCAGTTAATTCGATACCGGCAAGCTTCCTGCTTGACAGTGAAGGCGTAATCGTTGGTCATAATCTGCGTGGCGAGGCTCTGGAAGCGAAGGTAAAAGAGTTGCTTGGTAGCAAATAATAAATTAATTGTGTAATTTAGGAAGCCGTTGGGACACCTGTTTCAACGGCTTTTAAATTTAAAAAAATTATATGAGCAGAAAAGATGATTTTTTCAGCCACATAAGCGGGGGTTATGCCTGCAAGGGTGATTTCATAGTTCTCGGGGGAGCGATACTTGACGGTGCGCCTGTGGCGGATGCCCACATAAAGATCCCGCTGAAGACGCTGAACCGTCACGGGCTAATCGCCGGTGCAACCGGAACAGGGAAGACCAAGACGCTGCAGGTGATCTCCGAGCAACTATCGCTCAAAGGTATCCCGTCACTGGTGATGGACATCAAGGGGGATCTCAGCGGTGTGGCCCGGCCGGGGACGGAGAATGCGTTCATAAAAGACAGGCATGAGAAGATCAATCTTCCCTATTCGACCATGGGGTTTCCTGTGGAGCTGCTTACCATATCCGATCAGGAGGGTGTAAGGCTTCGTGCAACGGTATCGGAGTTCGGACCCGTGCTCTTCTCACGCATCCTTGACCTGAACGATACCCAGGCAGGGATCATATCAATAATTTTCAAGTACTGTGATGACAATAAGCTTGGGCTGATTGACCTGAAGGACATAAGGAAGGTGATACAGTACCTGCAGGGAGAAGGCAAGGCTGAGCTTGAAAGCGAGTACGGGGCTATGTCACCTGCATCGACGGGCGTAATACTGAGAAAGATAATAGAGCTTGAGCAACAGGGTGCGGAGCGTTTTTTCGGCGAGGAGTCGTTTGATGTCATGGATCTGATGCGCCGCGACAGCAACGGGAACGGGTATATAAACATCATACGGCTGAATGACATACAGGATAAGCCCAAGCTCTTCTCGACCTTCATGCTGTCATTGCTGGCGGAGGTCTACAACACCATGCCTGAAAGGGGAGACCAGCCGAAACCGGAACTGGTGATCTTCATTGATGAGGCACACCTTATCTTCAGTCAGGCCAGCAAGACGCTGCTTGAACAGATTGAAACAATAGTCAAGCTCATCCGGTCGAAGGGTATAGGAGTCTATTTCATCACCCAGAACCCGATGGATGTTCCCGCATCGGTGCTGGCACAGCTTGGTCTCAAGGTTCAGCATGCCCTGAGGGCGTTTACTGCTGCTGACAGGAAGGATATCCGGCTCACCGCGGAAAACTTTCCGATATCGACTTGGTATGATACCGAGACTGCTCTCACCTCACTCGGAACCGGAGAGGCGCTGGTCACAGTCCTGAATGAAAAGGGTATTCCCACGCCTCTGGCGGCCATGATGGTGCGCGCCCCGATGAGCAGGATGGATATCCTCACCGCCGGGGAGATCTCCGAAATTAACAGGTCATCACAGCTGGTGTACAGGTACTCGCGGGTGGTTGACCCGGAGAGTGCGGCAGAGATGCTCGAGAAGAAGATCAGGGAGGCAGAGACGAAGAGGAGCGAGGCTGAGGAGCGAAAGGCAAGGGAGAGGGATACCGGACGCGGCACTGCCGGACGCGGCACAAGGACAACCACTGCGAGGCGACGCACTGCCACGCATCCTGTGGTGAAGGTGCTCACCTCTGCCACATTCATCCGCGGTGTGATGGGAATCCTTAACAGGGCGATAAAGAAATGACCAGGTGACGGAATTGAACAAAAACGTTTCAGGTCCGTCTTAAAGTAATACTAACCAAATAATTTTGATTACGCTGAATCGGAGAATTTAAGATTTCTTAAAAGAACATATTAACTAAACAGTTAAATTATGAAAGCCAGAATTTTCTCTTTAGCAGCAATTCTTGCGTTATCTGTCACTGCGCTTCAGGCACAGGTCAGCTTCGGAGTTGCAGCCGGACCGAATTTCCAGAACATGGTTGGCAAATATCCAGGCGGTGATAAGATCACCAACGGACTGATTGTCGGATTTCATGTCGGAGTGACGGCCAGTATTCCCGTGGCACCTGACTTCTTCTTCCAGACAGGGCTGCTCTTTTCTCAGAAGGGTTCGAAGAACAACGTTGGTACTGATTCCAACAAAGGCAGCCGGCGATAGATTACAACACCACAACCACGCATCTCCTATATAGAGCTGCCACTGCATCTGCTATACAGGCCTGAGTTTGGTAACGGACGTGTGCTTTTCGGGTTTCGGTCCCTATGTTGCATTACGGTATTGGCGGCAACCAGAAGGTTGACTATCCTAACAATCCGACAATTGAGCGAAAGATCAAATTTAAGGGTGAGATTCCATTTGATGATTACTGGGACCTGGAAACACGTATATTTCCGCGGATTTGATGCCGGTGCTGACATCTTTGCAGGCTATGAGTTCGACATGGGGCTTTATGTCCAGCTGAATGCGCAGCTCGGACTGCTGAACATGATTACTGATGTCAGCGACTGGGAGGGTGAGTCGAACCTTAAGAACACCGGTTTCGGTCTGTCAGTAGGTTACAACTTCTGATCTCGCTTAACCGCACAAAAAAAACCGTTCGCCTCACACGAACGGTTTTTTTTAAGGCAGTAGAGGGCCGAGCGCTAAGAAATGACCCGGTGGGTCATTTCAGCGAAGGAGCCAGGGTGCAGGGGGGGCAGTAGTGGATTCCGCAGTCCTCAGTCAGCAGTCGGCAGTCAATTCAGGCAGTAGGCAACTGGAAGTAGTGAGGGCTTGGCCGTAGGCCATAAAGTATTGTAGATCATATGTTTGCGCGGTACTTTTGGTCGTAGATCATCAAGTATTGTAGATGGCAGTCATATCAGGCAGTAGGCAGTAATGTTGACAATCAGATGTTAATCGAAAATCGAAAATCGCCAATCGCACATCGTATTAGAATCCTTTCAGTTCCATGAAGACCGTGGGAATGAGGAGCAGGAAGCCCAGAACAAGAAGAATAAGGATGAACGGCAGCACCCACCTGAACCACTTCTCATAGGGGATCTTCGCAACACTGAGCACTCCCAGGAGCACCCCGGAAGTGGGTGTTATCATGTTCGTGAATCCGTCACCAAGCTGAAATGCGACCACGGTAGCCTGCCGTGAGACCCCTATCAGGTCAGAGAACTGTGACATCATGGGCATGGTCAGGGCTGCCTTGGCCGACCCTGATGGCATCACAAGGTTTATCAGGTTCTGCACAACATACATCATGCTCACCGAGGCCATCCTGCCTGTACCCGAAATTGACTCCGAAAGCTTGTAGAGAAGTGTGTCAATGATGTTGCCGTTTTGGAGGATGATGATGATGCCGCCTGCAAGTCCTACTATCAGCGCTGCCGACTGGATATCCTTGACCCCGTCGAGGAAGAGCTTTGTGATCTTGTTGGCACCGTAACTCATGGCAATGCCTGTTGCCAGGCCCATCGCGAAAAACAGTGCGGCTATCTCCATGATGTACCAGCCGTAGCCCATCACTCCCGTGATGAGATAAAATATTGTAAAGATCAGCAGGACTATGACAAAGAAGTGGACCGATTTCCTGAGGGAGATCCATCCGGTCACCGCAAACAGTCCTGTAAGGATGGGTACGGCAGGAATATTAAGCTCCCCTTCGCCAAAAGAAAGGGCTGTCATAGGTTTGAAAACGGAGAAGATGACCATGACGGCGATGAGCAGAACATAGGTCACCCATGCCGAGGCCGGGGTGTGGTAATCAATTTTCACCTGTGTTGTGGAGTGCAGCTTGCGCCAGTAATCGTCATCTTCCCTGACGGGTGAGCGGGTCGGATCCTTTTTTATCCGGCGGGCATAACGGAGTATATACGCGAATCCCACAGCACTGATAATAACCCACATGACCAGCCTGTACTCAAGTCCCGAAAAGAGAGGGAGGTCTGACAGTCCCTGTGCGATGCCTATGGTGAACGGATTGAGGAAGGCGCCGGCGAAACCAAGGGCGGCAGCCACGAAGCAGAGTGAGACGCCTACTATTGAATCATAGCCCATGGAGACAGCCAGGGGCACGAAAATAATTGTGAAGGCGATGGTCTCCTCGCTCATTCCGAAGACGGCACCGAAGAAGCTGAACATCGTCATTATAAGCAGGAAGATAAGGTTATCGACGCCTATCTTCTTTATCAGTCCCCTGTTGCCCATCTTTCCGGTAAAACGCAGCACCGATCCAATGGCAACATCGATGGCTTTGCTTTCATTCATGATCCAGAATGCTCCGCCGATTATGAGGATGAACACTATTATGTCGGCCTTATCTACGAAGCCGTCAAAGAGAGCTGAGAATACCTGCCAGGTCTGGGGGTTCTTGTCGGTGTAGTGGAATGAGCCGGGTATCACCACGCTGCGGTCTATACCGTTTACGCTGACGTTCTCCCTTTCAAAGGCTCCTCCGGGGATAATCCATGTCAGCACCGCGCAGAGAACAACGATGCTGAAGACTATAACATATGTATGCGGGATCTTTTTAAACACCAGGCAAGGTTTTGCCCTGCAAAATAATAATTACCTCCGGATTGGCAAAAAGTCTTTTAAGTCGAAAGTCCGTAAAGTCTGTAGTATTTGCGAGGTGCGATTATTTACAATACTTGATGAGCTACGGCCAAAAATACCGTCGCAAACCTTTGATCTACAATACTTTATGGCTTACGGCCAAACCCTCACTATTGCCTACTGCCTACTGCCTACTGCCTTTCAATGACCTGCCTTACCCGTTCCCTGGTCTCCGCCGGTGTGGGATTAAGTTCAGCGGTTGAGAAGGTACCTTTTTCAGGGTCAATGCGCTCAAAGACCATCATGTAGAGTTCGAAGATTATCTCGAGGCTCAGCCGGTAGCGCGGTTCCATCTGCGGGCAGACCTCCTCCATAATTTTCAGCGTGCTCAGGCGGTATTTATCGGTGATGTCAAGGTATTCGCGCATCATGGCCCTGAATCCTGCCGTCAGGGGAGCGCCCTGTGCCATTTCAAGCATGCTCTGGCGGGTGAGCCCGTGATTCTCCATCATGTCATCGGCAAAGTAACTCAGGTTATTGAGCTGGTCCTTCCGGAAATCGCGTATAATGTGCACGAAGTAGCTGAACATGGCGCACGGTTCAGCCGTGCGCAGAACGTCGAAGGGAGGATCGTAGTATTTGCCCTCTCTCTCCTGCAGTCCGGCCAGGTGCACGAAGATAGATGCAGGCGAGACGGACGCTCCGCCGGAGTATTTTATGAAGTCATCGAGTGTGGCGAAGCCGTCATGTGTTACGTCATAGAGCATCGATTCTGCGAATGCCTCCAGGGACCATACCGGTATCCGGAACCTCACCACGGTGTCTTTAAGGTCGCTGCAGAATGGTGATGTATCGATGCCTGCCCTGGCCATGTCCATCCACTCTTTTATATTTTCCGCAAATTTTCCCCTGTCGGCCTCTGCAATACCTTTGTTGGCTGCCTTGTGATCATCAATAAGGTCATCGAGAGACCGCATGAACCGGTAGCATGTACGGGCCGCGCAGTACCTTTCATTATCCCAGAACCTGGCAGCAATAAGAATATTCGGATGGTCAATTATCTTTTCAAAGTCAATCGACTCAAATATTGCCATGAAATTATCCACTGTTTTCATCTCTTCCCCGCTGAAACACTTATCTGTTCGTTTATTATTCTTTCTGATACCAGTCTTGCCGAAAGTAGCACCATGGGTATTCCATTTCCGGGATGTGTGCTCCCTCCGGTAAAATAGAGGTTCCTGTAACGACTGTCCCTGTTGTGGGGCCTGAACCATCCCATCTGCAGTATATTATGCCCGATGCTTCCGAAGACTGACCCCCTGCTGACATTCAGCGCCTCCTCCCAATTGCCCGGAGTTGTGACGATCTCGAATTTTATATGCTCTTCAATATCACTAATGCCGATGTTTCTGAGCTTGCGGAATACCGCCCTCCTGGCCTTTTCAGTCAGAAGATCCCAGTCCTGCGGATGTTTTGGGTCAAGGTGCCCTACACCTACCGCCACCGACAGGGTGTCACATCCTTCAGGTGCTGCTGAGGGGTCTGTGCGGACCGGTGCGTGTATATAGAAGCATGGGTCGTCACCCATCGACTTATCCCTGAAGATTTTATCCAGGCCCTCGCGGAAGCTGTCTGCGAGGAATGTGCTGTGTTGCCCCAGTTGCGGGTACTGTTTGTCGAGCGCCCAGTGGAGCACCAGCGCTGAGCATGAGTATTTCATGCGTTCAATGCGGCGCGATTTGCGTCCGGGCGGAAGGAGCTCACGGTAGACGTAGGGCAGGTCGGCGTTAGCGACAATTATGTCAGCCGCCGCCTCAGTGCCGTCAGCAAAGCGAACACCGGTGGCCCTGCCTCCAGTGGTCATTATCTTACTTACGGGCCTGGCAAAATGAAACGTGACGCCCAGTTCCACAGCCTTCTCCATCAGTTTTTCGGCAACAGTGTACATTCCACCGACAGGAAACATCGATCCCTCAGTCAGTTCTGCCGCGGGTATCATGGAAAACAGAGCCGGGGCACTGAAGGGACTCTGGCCCACGTAAATATTCTGAAAGGTGTATGCCATCCGCAGGTGCTCCGACCTGAAGAACCTCGCCGTATAGCTGTAGTGCCTCAGGTAGGTCTTCAGCTTGATCAGCAGCATCGCATTGGTCAGGTTGAAAAACTGAAAGAACCTGGTGAAATTGCGACCGAGGAGTCTTTCGAAGGCCATGACATAGAGCCTGAAGCCGGTCTTCACATAACTCTCAGCCCTGGCGTAGCTTCCGGGCTCGATCTTTTCGAGCTGCTCCTCCATCCGTTTCTTGTCAGTGGTAAAGGCAAGGCTGGTGCCGTCATCAAACCAGAGAGTGTAAATGTCATCAAGAGGTTTCATCCGGAGATCATTCTCAAGCGTCATCCCGAGAGAGTTGAAGCACGTCGCGGTATACCTCGGGCATCAGCACCATGGTTGCCCCAACGTCGAAGCGGTGTCCGTCGCGGACTATATGCCCGCACCGGCCACCCGCAGAGATGTTCTTCTCGTATACATCGACCTTGTAACCACGCCGGGCAAGAAATATCGACGTGGCAATTCCCCCTATTCCGGCACCGATGATAAGCACCGTTCCATTGTCAGCCATCCGGTAAAAAAAGCAGTTTAGTGTTTATAAATAACGTTTCGCCTGCCCCAAAGGGCAACCTTGCAGCAAATATATTAATTATGGTTAAGTGATCTGAACCGATGGAGGGTCAATTGCGGTATATGGCCGGTGAGTGGCGGAAAAAGTCCTCTGATCAATTCATTCCGAGATTACCAGAACTGGTGTACCAGGGGTCGGATATCCTCCTCAAATATTCTGCCTGTCGCACTGAGCTGCTCTTCCGAAAGTGGTGGCAGCGCCATTGCTTCCAGGTTCATTCTGACCTGATCCGGTGTCGATGCACCCGGAATGATGCAGCTGACCTCCTCGCGCATGAGGATCCACCGCAGCGCTACCTGGGCCAGTGGTATTCCTTCCGGGAAGAGCTCCTTCAGGCGTGTTACAGCCTTCAGTCCGGTCTCATAAGGTACACCGGCAAAGGTCTCCCCCTTGTCGAACATCATGCCATTACGGTTGAAGAAACGGTGATCGCCGGGTGCGAACCGGGTTTCGGAGGTGAATTTGCCTGATAGCAGGCCACTGGCCAGCGGAACCCTTATTATCAGTCCCACGTTCTTCTCCCTGGCCATATCGAAGAACTTTTCATGGGGCCGCTGACGGAAAATATTATATATGATCTGCACTGTGGTGACGTTTTCAAATTCAATGGCCTTGATGGCCTCCTCAACCTTTTCTACGCTGACTCCAAGGTTGAGGATCTTCCCTTCCTGCTTCATCTTTTCAAACTCCCCGAAGATCTCAGGTCTGTAGTAAACCTCAGCGGGAGGGCAATGCAGCTGTATCAGGTCAAGGCACTCTGTCCCGATCCTTTTCAGAGAGTCTTCGACATAGCCCCTGAGAACGGCAGGTGTGTATCCCTTGCTGACATGCGGCTGTATCTGTCTTCCGCATTTGGTGGCAATACGCACCTCTTTGCCGGAGTGTTTCACGGCCTTCCCGACTGCTTTTTCACTCTCACCGTCAGAATAGACATCAGCGGTGTCAATGAAGTTCACTCCCCTGTCAATGGCCTCGCGGATTATAGTCTCTGCCAGGTCGTGATCAAATTTTGACCCCCATTTGCCACCCACCTGCCAGGTGCCGAGAGAAATCTCCGAGACCTCAAATCCGGTCTTTCCAAGCTTCCTGTAATTCATATGCTGATGTTATTGATTTTCACTGGTAAGCCATTATTATCTGATGATAGTATAGTATGACACACCCAACCCGAATGTGAGATGGTTAAGACCGATCTTGTTATCAGTCATGATGCGGTTTCCCCTCGAATATACCCATGGGGTCCGGTTCAGTTTGGCCGCGTAACCGCCCGCAAGGCCAAATGACCAGAAATCGCTGTTGCCGGGCGCTCCGGAGTACATTATGTATTCAATGTTCAGTCCGGCCACGGCGATGGTCTGGTTGAACCTCAGGTCAATATCTCTTTCACTGAGGTATTGTCCGAGGGTAATTTTGCGTTCCTCCGGATAATTCTCAAGCCTGATCCTCAGCCACCTGAGAGAGACGAATGGGGTGATCCGCATCCGGCGAGAACTGACAACATCATACCCGAGGTTCAGCTTGTACATGGTATAGTTAAGGTCCACGATGAGCGTATCATAATCATTTTTGTAGCTGTATCCGAATCCGAGGCCTATTCCGAAGCTGAATCCTGACAGGCTTGCTCCCATCCCGGGGCCGATCACGGCAAAGTAGTCCATCACCTTCGTGTTATGTGTTCCCAACTCGGGTGCGAACTCCGAAAAATCAGTGAAGACGGCATCGAGTCCCAGGGTCGATCTTAAGACTGAAGCAGGGACGTCATCCTGATATTTGTCATCAGCGAACATCTCGCCGGTGCTGAAGGACGGTATCAGAGTGACCCTTACCGGAAAGGACGTTGATTCGTCAATGACCACCTCCACAGGATTGAATCCCAGGCATTCGACCTTCAGGTTCATTTCCCTGTCGGCTTCGAGGAGGAGATGAAACAGGCCGTTCATGTCAGCTGCTGTGCAGTTTGAGGTATTCACCTGGCATACTGTGGCTCCTGTGATCGGAACGGCCCGGTCATCCTGAATTATGCCGGTGACGATGGTTCCCTGAGCTCCGGCGGCAACAGATATTGTAGCAATCAGCAGCAGAGCCTGCATTCGTTTTGTTATTTTCATCGACCTGATTATAGATTTCGATAAGTGATATTCAAATTTATGGAAAATTAACATTATAAAGGGCCTGAAGCCTTGTGATCCGTTGCAAAACATCATTTTCCGTATCGATTAAGTACTATTTTTAAACCCTGAAACCAACATCATGATAATATGAAGAGAAGTATTGTATTATACCTGGTCATGCTGCTTTCACTGCACGCTACCCCTCAGGGCAAGAGAGCCATGACAATTGATGATCTTGTAACTTGGAACCGTATATCAGAGAGAATGATCTCCGATGACGGTTCTCTTATTGCTTTCAAAGCCGAGCCTTCGCTCGGTGATCCGCTGGTCACACTTTATGACGGTAACGGGGAGCTGAAGTCAACATTTAAATTTGCCACGGGTGTGAGCATTTCTTCTGACTCGCGTTTCCTGTTCTTCACTATCAAGCCTCCGGTGGATGAGGTCAGGGCGTTGAAGCTCAAAAAGACGAAGAAGGAAGATATGCCGCTTGACAAGCTTGGAATTTATAATGTTTCCAGCAGTCTGACTGATACCATCGACAGGCTGAAATCGTTCAAGGTGCCTGACAAATGGGCAGGCTGGATAGCATGGCAGACTGAGCCCCTGAAGGAGAAGTCTTCATCACCCAGAGACACCACGGGCAACGGAGGAGAAAGCAAACAGGAGGCAGCAAAGGAGACCGTAAAGGCGCCTGGCGTGGAGAGCAAGCCTGAGGTCATCATGGAGAGCGGTAAGGAGCCTGTTCGGGAAACCGGCAAAGAAACAGGCAGGCAGAACGGTAAGAAGCCGAAGAGCGAGTCGGCCGATAACGGATATACAATGTATTACCGTAACCTCAGCACCGGCATGACAGATTCAGTCAGGTTCGTGACCGAATATTTCTTTGCCGAAGAAGCGGAGAAGCTCATGTATACAACCACAGGTGATGACAAAGGGCTTGAACCCGGCGTCTTCATCATCGATCTGAAAAAGAGTACAACGACCAACCTCTACACTGGCAAGGCGAAGTATAAGCAGCTCTCGCTTGATAAGAAAGGGGAGAGGGCAGCATTCATCGTGTCGTTTGACGAGAAGGACAAGGCCGGGAACACATATTCACTCTGTTACTGGGATGGCAAGGGGCTGGCATCAGTGGCTGCCACCAGCGGTACGCAGGGACTCCCTGAGGGATGGATCATCAATGAGAATGCCAGGCTGACCTTCGCCGAAAACAGTCCGAGGCTCTTCTTCGGCACCTCGCCGGCGTACATGGTCAAGGACACGACGGTGCTTGATGAGGATCGCGCTGTAGTGGATGTATGGCACTGGGCTGAAGGCAGGCTGAAGACGGCGCAGCTGGTCAGCAAACCGCGCGATTTGAAGAAGAGTTACACTGCTGTTTTCCATGCTGACAGGAAAAAAGCCGTGCAGCTGGCTACAGAGGAGAGGCCTGACGTCCAGTTGCCCGACAAGGGCGACGGCCCGAAGGCGGCAGCCTTCTCTTCCATACCCTATGAACTCGAATCAATGTGGCAGGGAAATGCCGGAAATGACGTCTGGATTGTTGATGTGCTGACCGGCGATGCTGTTAAGATCAAGGAGAAGCTCAGAGCCAGGACACGTTTTTCGCCTGCTGGCAATTACCTGTTCTGGTATCAGGAGGCTGACAGCTCATGGTACGCATGGGATATTGCAGCAGGAAGGGATAAGCGGCTGACCACCCCGGCAACCCTGAGGGTGTGGGACGAAGAGAATGATGTTCCCGACCTCCCCGGATCATACCCTCCGGCTGGATGGCTGAAGGATGACAAAGCCTTCCTGGTCTCAGACAGGTATGACATCTGGTCACTTGACCCTGCTGCTGCCCGGGCCCCCCAGAATGTGACCGGCAACGGAAGGAGTGAAGGAATAAGGTACCGGCTGATGGACTTCGATACCGAGAATGACTACATTGATCCATCAGTGAGACAATACCTGCACGGCACCAACGAGGTGACAAGAGGACAGGGCTTCTATTCGATCGATCTCCGTAAGAAGGAGAAGCCGGTATGGCTTGCTGGAGGCGATTACAGCCTGGGCACGCCGGTGAAGGCAAAAAAGAGCGATGCTCTCATCTATACAAAAGAGCACTTCGGCCTCTTTCCTGACTTTCTGGTAACGGATCTCTCTTTCAGGAATGAGAAGAGAGTCACTGATGCCAACCCGCAGCAGAAGGAGTTCCTGTGGGGAACGGCAGAGCTGGTCAGCTGGACCTCCCTTGACGGGCGTCAGATAGAAGGATTGCTGTACAAGCCGGAAGGCTTTGATCCGTCGAAGAAGTACCCCATGATAGTTAATTTCTATGAGAAGAGCTCCACGGAACTCAACAGGCACAGGATACCGGAGCCGGGCAGGTCAACCATTGATTACCATTATTATACCAGCAACGGCTACCTGATTTTCAATCCTGATGTTTATTACATCGACGGATATCCCGGGCAGAGCGCCTATAACTGCGTTATGCCGGGCATCATTTCACTCATAGAAAAGGGGTTTGTTGATGAGAAGCGCATTGGTGCACAGGGCCACAGCTGGGGCGGTTACCAGGTAGCTTACCTGGCTACCCGTACCACGCTTTTTGCCGCGATTGAGTCTGGTGCGCCGGTAGTGAACATGTACAGTGCCTACGGCGGTATACGCTGGGAGTCGGGAATGAACCGTTCGATCCAGTATGAGCACCACAGAGCCGCATTGGGGCTACAATATGGGATGCGCCTCACCTGTACTGGGAAAACTCACCTCTCTTTGCCGTTGACAAGATAAATACACCGATACTCATCATGGCCAATGACCAGGACGGCGCAGTGCCCTGGTACCAGGGCATAGAGTTCTTCGTTGCGATGCGTCGCCTTGGCAAACCGTCGTGGCTGCTCAACTACAACGGTGAACCTCACTGGGCGCAGAAGCTGCCGAATCGCATCGACTTCCAGAAACGAATGGCGCAGTTCTTCAATCACTACCTCAAGGGCGAACCGATGCCGTTGTGGATGAAGGAAGGTATACCGGCTACGAAGAAGGAATTCACGCTGGGATACTAAAATAAATCATTCCGGATCCTGCTGATGAGGGGTTGCATGCAACGCCTCATCAGGCAGGCACATAAGCACAGACGGTCAGGATGACCGTCTGTGCTTATATTGCTATGTGTGAATTATATAAATATTACTTTGAATTGTGTAATCCTTAAAATTCAACGATTAATCACCTTTGTGTTAGGTGCGTTGGAGGTGGCTTCAGCGTTTTTGTTGGCTATGTTTTTTTCAATTCATAAATATTTGATAAACAAACATATATTTTGGATTGTTGTGGTAATGTATAGGTGATGATGGTTTGAAATTGTGAGCTTGAGAAATCAAACGACGCTTTCGTTTGCTGAATGCATGGTTATTACTTCATAACTTGGTTAAAATATCCGCCCGAAATGAAAGAAATTCTCTCGATCCTGTTTTTGTTGCTTCTTTTACCTGGGTCCTCTGCTGGCACAGGTAACGATCAGGGGAACAGTAGTTGATGATCAGAACCTGCCGCTCCCGGGTGCATCCGTTCTTGTCAAGAACACGTTCAGGGGAACCATGACTGACCTCGATGGCACTTACACACTCAGCGCGTTGCCGGCAGATACCCTTGTTTTTTCAATGGTGGGAACTGTTTCTCAGGAAATCGTGGTTGGCAACAGGACAGTTATAAATGTTATACTTGCTACACAGACCACCCTGATGGACGAGGTGGTGGTCATTGGCTACGGTACCGTAAGAAAAAGTGACCTTACGGGGTCTGTCAGTTCCGTCAAGACCGAAGACCTGGTAAAGATTACATCACTGAACGCTGAGCAGGGCCTGCAGGGAAAAGTCACCGGCGTGCAGGTGATAAGTACATCCGGAGCTCCGGGAGCAGGGGCTGCCGTGAGAGTAAGAGGTGTTGGCACTTTCAATAACTCCTCTCCGATCTTTGTGGTTGACGGTGTCATTCTTGATGACATATCCTTCCTGAACTCATCCGACATTGCTTCAATGGAGGTGCTTAAGGATGCTTCCGCAACGGCCATTTACGGTTCAAGGGGTGCGAACGGTGTCATCATCATCACCACCAAGACAGGGACAATGGGCCAGGAAAAGGCAAGCTTCAATGTCAACTCGGAGTACGGAATACAGCACCTGGCAAAGAAGATTGACCTGCTCAGCGGCAGGGAGTTTGCAATCATCTCGAATGAGATTATCGCCGGGTCCTACAACAACGTCGACCTTGTTCCCAACACCGACTGGCAGGATCTGGTGTTTGGTCTTGCCCCGATACAGAACCATCAGCTTTCTGTCACCGGAGCGACAAAAATGACCCAGTATTATGTTGGCATCGGTGCCTTCATGCAGGATGGCATCATTGATAAATCGAACTACAGCCGTATCACGATCAAACTCAATAACACCTACAATCTTACGCCGTTCCTGAAGCTTGGTAACAATGTGACGATTGCGCCATACACACAACAGAATGCACCCAACGTAACTTACTCGGTATACCGTGCGCAGCCTGTTCTCGAGCCTTACTATCCTGACGGCTCCTTTGCCGTGGTCTATAATGTTGGCAATCCCCTGGCTCAGCTGGCCTACTCCAATGATTTCAGGAAAGGGATCAGAGGTGTAGGAAATATTTTTGCGGAGGCTGCCTTTCTTAAAGCCTTCACTCTGAGGACAAGCTTCGGGGTTGACGCCTCATATAACAAATCGACCAGTTTCACGCCGGCTTACACGGTATATAACCCCGACGGAACCGCCTCTCAGCAGCAGAACATCCTGAGCGATCTGTACAAGGGCTCATCTGATAACTTTAACTGGCTCTGGGAAAATACCCTGAGTTTCCGGAAGACCTTTAACGATATTCATTCACTTGATCTTGTGGCCGGGTATACAATGCAGGAATCGACATCGGAGTTCACGGGTTTTTCAGGAGAGAATGTGCTGCGCGACGGAAGTGATTTCTGGTATATCAGTCCGTCATACATCTATGACCCTGCCAATAATGTCAACACTATCCAGTCGATTTCCAACGGTGTTGATGCGGGGCTTTATTATTCAATGATCTCTTATCTCTTCCGAGCCAATTATTCGCTTGACAACAAATACATAGCGACTGTCACCTTTCGTCGTGACGGCTCCTCAAAATTTACAAAGGAGAACAGGTTCTCCAATTTTCCGTCATTTGCCCTTGGCTGGAACATCGGGAATGAAGAATTCATGAGGTCGGTTGACGCTGTTACAAAACTCAAAATCAGGGCAAGCTGGGGAATAATCGGTAACGAGAAGATAAGCTATTATGACCGTTACGCGAGGGTCCAGTCTTCAATCATTGCCGTGCTGGGTAATCCGGATGCTCCGATACCTGGCGCAACATACGGTAAAAGCGGCAACCCTGACCTGAGGTGGGAGAGTACCACTCAGACTGATATTGGTGCAGAGATTGGGTTTCTGGCAAACAAGCTCACAGGTGAATTTGACTTTTACAACCGTGTGACAAATGACATACTGATTGAACTATCCACACCGGGTCATCTTGGCAACGGACAGGGTCAGAAGGTACGCTACAATGCAGCCTCGGTTCTGAACAGGGGATTTGAATTCAACGTGAACTGGAGGGAGAAGAGAGGCGATTTCACTTACTCTTTCGGTGTGCTCGGTTCAACCATTCATAATGAAGTGCTGGAAATAGGAGGCGCCAGCGGGGTTGACTCCACTCTCATAGGCGGGTACCTGGGAGACGGCAGGCCTGTTACGCTGAGCCGTGTCGGGCTGCCTATCGGTGCATTTTACGGGTACAAGACCGACGGTATATTCCAGGATGAGGGGGAGCTTGCTGCCTATCCCCATTCAGCCCAGGCAGGTCCGGGAGACCTCAGGTTTGTTGATGTGACGAATGACGGTGTCATTGACGGGCGTGACAGGACATACATCGGCTCTCCCATTCCAAAACTCATTTTTGGATTTAATAGCTCGATAGAATTCAAGGGAATTGACTTTGCCCTGGACTTTCAGGGTCAGACAGGAAATAAGATTTTTAACGGTAAAGAGGTGGTGAGGCCTGACCCTTACAACTTCGAGAAGCATGTGTTTGACCGATGGACCGGCCCTGGAACGAGCAACATTGAACCAAGACCCTCTTTTGGCGGGTATAATTTCACTCCTTCAGACCGGTTTATACAGGACGGTTCATTCATCAGGCTGAGGAGTGTCACCCTTGGTTACACACTGCCGGCCCGTTTATCACAGAAGGCATATATGCAACAGCTCAGGGTATATGTCAAGGGTTCAAACCTTTTCACTCTGACGAAGTTTACCGGTTACACTCCGGAGATCGGAAGCTATGATGTTCTGTCGAACGGGATAGACTATGGGGCCTATCCGATCACTTCTGTCTATTCAGTTGGTGTTAACCTGCAATTCTAAGTAAGATGAAAACCAAGATTACCATATCAATCATTCTGATGGCATTCCTCCTGATCACGGCGGGATGCGAAGATTTTCTACAGAAGGATCCGCAGGGAGAGCTGACACAGGAGGCCTTTCCGGTGACTGGTTCAGACGCATTGCTCGCAACCAATGCCGTTTATTCAACCATTCTTAACTGGTCGTACCATTCAGGAGGTTTTCCGATAATGGATATCATGTCAGATGATGCCCACAAGGGGAGTAATCCGAATGACCAGCTTCCTACGATTGGTCCGTATGATAATTTTACCTATACCACAACGCAGGATGGGCTTGACCGCTGGTGGAGCTCGTTGTATGAAGGTATAAAGAGGGCCAACGTGGTTATTGAAAAGGTGCCCTCAATTGACATGAACACTGACCTTCGGAACCGTTGTGTCGCGGAGGCAAGTTTCCTGAGGGGGCTCTATTACTTCGACCTTGTAAGGGCTTTCGGAGGAGTACCCAAAGTGACCGTTACCATCCCTCCGACAAAGGTACCGCGTTCAACTGCAGGAGAGATCTATGACCTGATCATTGCTGACCTGGAAAATGCAATCATTAACCTTCCGGAGAAGAGTGCCTACGGTCAGGATGATGCAGGCCGTGCAACTAAAGGTGCTGCCAAATCTCTCCTGGCAAAGGTCTATCTTTTCAGAAAGGATTTTATCAATGCGGAAAAGTATGCGCTTGAAGTTATTATTTCGGATGAGTATGACCTGGAGCCTGTCTTTGCCGATGCCAACGGCAAAGAGGGGGAGCACGGAGTGGAATCGGTATTTGAGGTGGGGGCAATGGAGGTTGACGGCACCGGCGGCAATCAGTACGCCAATACTCAGGGAGTCAGAGGATCGCCTAACAGGGGCTGGGGATTCAACAGGCCCTCACTTGATCTGCGCGCCTCCTTTGAAACGGGTGACCCCCGTCTCGAAGCAACCATTATCAACCTGGGCGAAATACTTGACGGAGTGCTTATCCTCGGCGACGGTACAACTCCCGATGAGACACTTGATGATTTGGGAAATGTAATTGAGGTAGAGTGTTACAACCAGAAGATATGGTACCCCGGTAACAATACGACCACCCAATGGGGCCATAACAGGAGGCTGATCCGTTATGCCGACGTCCTGCTAATGGCTGCAGAAGCCCTGAATGAGAACGATAATCCCGATGACGCCCTGCTCTACCTTAATGAGGTGAGAAGGAGGGCGCGTCAGGACGATGACAGCATATTGCCGGACATAACCGAAACCGGCAAGGGTGCTTTAAGAGACATTATAATCGAGGAGCGGAGGTCGGAACTTGCGCTTGAAGGGCACAGGTTCTGGGACCTGGTCAGGACCGATAAGGCCGCCCAGGTGCTTGGTCCTCTGGGTTTTGTTGCCGGTAAACACGAGCTGTTTCCGATTCCCCAGAATGAAATAGATATATCACAGGGTTCCCTTGAACAGAATCCCAACTGGTAAGTTATTAGATAGTACGTATGAATGTTAAATTTAAAATTAAAAAGTTTATGAAAACAAAAAATGCAATTTCAAGTTTGTTTTTTGTTGCTGTGGCATTTTCACTGATGCTCACCAGCTGCAAAAAGGATCCGGACCCACTGGCTCTGGTAAGCCTTCTGTCCGGTACCATTGACCTCAATGGCGCCACATCACCGAATAATGTTCCGGTGAGTCCTACGATCGTTGCCACCTTTAATGTTGATGTGGACCCGGCAACGGCAACCGCTACGAACATCACAATGGTACAGGATTATGATGATGCTGCTGTTCCGCTGACAATAACCACCTCAGGCAAGACCATCACAATCGTGCCCCAGGCAGGTCTTGGAACCGGAGCCCTTTACCAGCTCAGCTTCGGTGCAGGACTGAAGTCACTGGACGCTCTTGCTATCACCCCGTTCCAGAGGACCTTCACCACCGAAGGCACTTTTGCTCCTGCAGGTGCAATAGCACATTTTACCTTCGAGGATAACGCCAATGACATAATCGGACCGTGGGATCCCGCAGCAGCAGATATTATCGGCATCACCTATACCGCATCAAGAAAAGCTGCTGCCGGCAAGGCAGCCACATTCAACGGTACCACAAGCATTATTGAGGTCCCCAACGGTGAGCTCCTCATGAATACCAACAACTTCACAATGGCATTCTGGATGAAGACCAACTCAGCCGATAAAACCAACAATCACTTTGTGATGGGCCTGGCCGGATGGAACGGTTTCCAGTATGAAGTATATGGTGACTATACCGGATCAAAGTTGGCTATCCAGTACCAGCTTGCAACAGGAACAGCGTCTGAGGACATGTGGTTTCCGTCGCTTGCTGACCTTGGCTGGCAGGGATGGAGTTATGCAAAGAGCCTGACCGTTGCTGAGATGACCGCATTGCTGAAGGATAACTGGATTAATGTGGTTTACACATATAATGGCGCGACAAAAGTCGGCACCCTCTACTTTAACGGCCAGAGGATGAAGGCCTTCGACTTTAACCTGTGGCCTGTCGGAGATGCCAAGAGAGGCGTGACCGGAATGAAGTATGCAGGTCTGCCCGCAGGCAACAAGCTTGCACTCGGATTCATCCAGGGAAGGAACAACAGGACCATCACCGACGAATGGGCTGATTATTCTTTGCCCGCCAACAACCATTTCAAGGGTCAGCTTGATGATATCCGTTTCTGGCACAAGGCTCTTCAGTGAAAACGAAATTCTCCTCATGTACAATTCGGAGAAACCGTAATAGTTTTTTGAATTTATATTTACGGAGGGTCCAGGCAAGCGCCCGGACCCTCCTTTTTTCCTTTAAAATTTCATCATGCGGAACAGGTTAATGGGAGCGTGGCTGGTTGCCCTTGCGGTGCTGGCCCTGTCATGTGAGAAGAAAGACCCGGATGGCGGTACCGCCGGTAATGTCCAGCTTATAAGGGCAAAGGTCGGAACCGTCTATCTTGATCTTCAGAACACCGTCGGGGAGATCCCTGTTGACAAGAATGTTATCATCGAATTCAGCAATGTGCTTGATACCGCATCGGCCGTAAAGAGCATTCTGCTGAAAAAGAACGGTGTCAACCTGATTCCCGGCACTCTGCTCCTACATGGACGGTAACAGTACAGTGGCTCTTCACACCCGCTCAGAACCTGGAGCACTTTAGCAGACTACACCCTCGAGGTCACCTCTTCACTCAAAGGTATCAACGGGGAGACCTTCCCGGGTGTGACCTACAACTTTAAAACCGTCAACGGGAAGATGGTTATCAGCTCAATCACCGTCAACGGGCAGACTTTCATGCCTCCTGCCTTCACCAAAAAATGTCAGCAGGACGGCAACCGACAATTGTTGTCAATTTTTCCGAACCTCTTAATCCGTCTGATTATCAGTCCTATTTTAGTTTCCAGGTGCCGGCCAGCCTATGCTCTCTCTGACGGTAACAGGAGAGTGACGGTTACAACTACAGGTACTCTTGACTATTACAAGAGGTACCCATTTGTCATATCAAGCAGTCTGAAGGGACTGAATGGTTTCACTTTCGACGGGTTCTCCAACGCCTTTGTTACAGACCTTGACCCGACTCTGAAATTCCCCCTGATAACGGATGACGAGCTGCTTGAACTCGTTCAACGACAGACATTCAGGTATTTTTACGACTTTGCACATCCTGCCAGCGGCCTTGCACGAGAACGCAACACCTCCGGCGACCTTGTCACCACCGGCGGAACAGGCTTTGGCGTGATGGCCATGATAGTCGCCATGGAGCGGGGCTTTATCACCAGGACTGAGGGACTTGCCCATATGGATAAGATCCTCGATTTTCTGGAAACCTGCGACCGCTATCATGGCGTGTGGCCGCACTGGCTCAACGGCGCAACAGGCAAAACGGTGCCCTTCAGCGAGAAGGACAACGGCGGCGACCTTGTGGAAACATCGTTCCTCATCCAGGGACTTATCGCATTCCGTCAGTACCTCGATCCCGGGGTGCCGGCTGAGAAACTGCTGATTGACCGCATCAATATCCTTTGGCATGCGGTGGAATTCGACTTCTTTACGCAGGGACTGAACGCCTTGTACTGGCACTGGTCGCCCAACTATGGGTTCAACATAAACATGATGCTGCGAGGCTACAATGAAACGCTGATCTCTTATGTTCTCGGCGCCGGATCACCCACTCATACCATCAGCAGGGATACTTACAGGTACGGCTATATGAATAACGGGGCCATCCTGAACGGCAGCTCTTACTACGGCATCACTTTGCCAATGGGAGGGCCATACGGCGGACCGCTCTTCTTCACGCATTACTCCTTCCTGGGGCTTGATCCGCGTGATCTTAATGATATTTATGTTAATTACTGGGATCAGAACGTCGCTCACACCCTTATCAACTGGACACATTGCGAGACAAATCCCTATGGCTATGTGAGCTACAGCAGTGATTGCTGGGGACTTACCGCCAGCGACAACCAGTGGGGTTACAGCGCACATTCGCCCACCAATGACCTGGGGGTGATCACCCCTACGGCTGCTCTCTCATCACTTCCTTATACCCCTGAACAGTCGATGGATGCAATCAGGCATTTCTACTATGTGCTGGGTGACCGGACCTGGGGCCAGTATGGCTTCTACGATGCCTTCAATGCAACGGCCGGCTGGTGGGGTACCTCATATCTGGCCATTGACCAGGGTCCAATTGTTTGCATGATCGAGAACCACCGGACCGGGCTTTTGTGGAATCTCTTCATGTCTGCACCGGAGGTGAGGGCCGGTCTTGATAAACTTGGATTTACATACTGAAAAGAGATGAGAAAGACATACCTTATCATACTGGCGGTAATTGTGCTTACCTCGTGCAATCGCCAGGTGCAGATCAACTACACATCAAATGGCCGGGCCAATTATAACCTGACTGCCGGTGAAGAGGCAATGCTTGACTCGATCCAGGAGAAGACTTTCCGGTTCTTTCTGCATGAGCATCATCCCGAATGGGGAATAGTCAAGGACCGCACAGCGGCATGGGCCCCGTCCAGCATCGCGTCTACCGGATTCGCACTGCCATCTTTTGCAGTTGGCGTGGAGAGGAACTGGATTACCCGGGACGATGCGGCCCGGATAACCCTGAACACTCTCGACTTTTTCGTCAATTCGGTGCAGAGTGCTGATACTGCCGTGACCGGCTACAGGGGCTTCTACTACCACTTCCTGCGAATGAGCACCGGCACCAGGGAATGGAGATGTGAACTGTCGACTGTAGATACGGGCCTCCTTATGATGGGAATAATCTTTGCACGTAACTATTACAACCTCGGCAGTGACATTGAACGGCGTATCCGTTCACAGGCTGATCTGCTGTTAAGCCGTATAGAGTGGGAGTTCATGATGATGCCTGATACGGGTAAGTATGCCAGCCAGATCTCAATGGGCTGGCACCCTGAGGAGGGGCTCCACCATATGGGATGGAGCGGTTACAACGAAGCGCTCTTTCTGTATATTCTTGCCGCAGGGACCGGGATGGAGAACGCTGAAGAGAGCTATAACTCATGGTTAAGCTCCTATAAATGGCAGACCCCTTACGACGGTCTTTCTCATGTTGCATTCCCGCCGCTCTTCGGTCACCAGTTCTCACAGGCATTCATAGACTTCCGCGGCATAGCTGACTCATACATGAAAGAGAAGGGGATCGACTACTTCGAAAACTCACGCCGTGCGACATATGTACAGCGACAGTATGCTATAGATAATCCTCACGGGTGGGTCGGGTATGATTCGCTCTGCTGGGGTATAACGGCCAGTGACGGGCCGACGGCCATTTATAACTTTGACGGCAGGGAGTTCCTTGGCTACGCCGGGAGAGGGACCAGCGGCCCGGATTATAACTATTTTGATGACGGAACCATCGCTCCTTACGGCCCTCTGTCATCATTGCCCTTTGCCCCGGAAATAGTGCTGCCAACAATAAAATCGATAAATGAAAAGTATGGCGACCGGCTGTGGGGCAAATACGGATACTATGATTCCTTTAACCTGACAGCCAATTGGGTCAATGATGATTTCATAGGCATTGACCAGGGCCCGATGCTGATCATGATAGAAAATTTCCGGACCGGGCTGGTGTGGGATTACGTGATGAAGGATCCTGCTATCCGGAAAGGACTCAACAAGCTGGGATTCAGCTATCTGAAAAATTGATACAGGCAAGTAAATCTGAATAAAACCATTATCCCCGATGGAGTACCACATCAGCAGAACAATCGCCATCTTCCTGCTGCTTTCTGTTGCCGCTGCTGCCGGTAACGCCCAGGTCAGGACCCTGGATGAGTTTGAAAACGCAAACGGATGGTCTTACAATCTGTCTGACGGGGTTACAATGAACCACTCCATTGAGAAGGGAGTCACCGGCAATGCAATCCGCATCGACTATGATTTTACAAAGGGATCGGGTTACGGGGGGATACAGAAGCTCTTCCCGTTGGAGCTCCCTGAAAATTATGAGTTTACCTTCTGGCTGAAGGCCGAGTCGCCTTCCAACAACTTTGAGATAAAGTTCATTGACAGCACCGGGAATAATGTATGGTGGGTCAATAACCGCAACTATTCCTTCCCGGGAGAGTGGAAAAAAATCCGCATAAAAAAGCGTCATATTGAGTTTGCCTGGGGACCGTCAGAAAGCCGGCAGCCTGAACGATTTGACCGGATTGAGTTTACCGTCGCATCATTTGTAGGCGGCAGAGGGACGCTATGGATAGATGACCTCAGGTTTGAACCCCTCGCGCCTGAAAAGCATTCTTGGCCGGCACCGGCAGTGACAGCTTCATCATCAGCCAGGAAGTATCAGCCAGGCATGATGGCTGACGGCTCTGATGAAACATTCTGGCAGAGCCGCAAAACGAAGAGTGCAGATATAACGGTTGATTTCACGGAGAGAAGGGAGTTCGGAGGAGTTCAGATCAGGTGGCTGGAAGGTCATCAGGCAGGGAGCTTTGAGATTTACCTGTCGGATGACGGCAGAAGCTGGGAAAAAGCATACTCCGCCTCTTCCAACACAGGAGGGGTGAGCTTTATAAGACTTCCTGAAGCAGAGACGAGGTATCTCAGGCTGGAAATGGCAGGACCCGCAGATGACGGCACATTCGGCATCACAGAAATAGAATTCCCGGATGTAGGCAGCACCAAAACCCCCAATGACTTCCTGATATACTGTGCCAAAAATTCACCCGCAGGAAATTACCCCGGATACTTCTCGGAACAGGCGTCATACTGGACTGTAACGGGTGTCAATAATGACACAAAGGAGGCCCTGATCAATGAATCGGGAATGGTTGAGGTTGACAAGTCGCTATTTTCCATTGAGCCGATGCTGAAGCTGGGCGATTCGCTGGTTAACTGGAGCAATACGGTTCCGGTTCAGTCTACGGTTTTTCACGGGGCTGCCGGTGAGACCGGGTTTGTTCCGTCTGTGACATGGCAGCACGGCGGGCTGAAGTTTGTCACGGGAGTGTCTTCAGGTGGCACTGCCAATGTGAATTCACTGCTGTATATCGGTTACTCATTTGAAAATCTCTCGGACCGGGCTGTCGATTTCGAGTTTTACCTGCTGGTGCGCCCGTTCCAGGTTAATCCCTGGTACCAGTTCCTTAATACAATCGGGGGAAGCGGGAGGATTAACACCATAAGTGAAGAAGCCGGAGGCCGGATCGCGGTTGATGATAAGGTCATCCTTTTAACCAGGGCATATGATTCTTTCGGTGCAGCCGTGTTCGACGAGGGCAATCTTGTTGACATGCTGCGCCACGGCAGAATGCCTACGGACAAAGCAGCCAGCGACAAGGCCGGTATGGCAAACGGCGTTGTGAAGTATTCAATTCACCTGGAGCCCGGAGAAACTACAGAATTCTTTGCTGCAGTCCCGTACCATGGCAGGAAGTCGATTGAGGGAACTACTGACTTGAAAGATATTCCGGCCGCCTTCTACAGTGCGGCCGATTTCTGGAGGACCAGGACAGATCACATCCGGTTTAATCTGCCCCCATCGGCTGACAGGATCATAGATACATGGAGATCAAACCTTGTCTATATCCTGATCAACAGGGACAAGGTTGGCATCCAGCCGGGATCACGCTCCTATGAACGGAGCTGGATACGCGACGGGGCCCTGACATCATCGGCACTGCTCAAATCAGGTATTGTTGAGGAAGTAAGGGATTTTACAGACTGGTATGCGTCATACCAGTTTGAGAACGGCAAGGTGCCATGCGTGGTTGATTCAAGGGGGCCTGACCCGGTGCCTGAGCACGACAGCCACGGTGAGCTGATCTATCTGATACGTGAGTATTTCAATTTCACCGGCGACACCGCTTTCCTTAGATCCAGGAATGAAAACGTACTGAAGGCAGTTGACTATATAGAGTCGCTTGTTGCAGAAAGATCAACGGATCATTTCCGGGACGGTAGTGACAGTATCCGTGCCTATTACGGACTGGTACCCGAGTCAATCAGTCATGAAGGCTACTCAGCCAAACCAATGCACTCCTACTGGGATAATTTCTTTACTATCAAGGGTCTGAAGGATGCAGCCGAGATACAGAAGATACTTGGCGAATCCGCGAACTACGACAGAATAGCCGGTATCAGGGATACATTCCGTGTTAATCTATACAACTCCCTCGATCTGGCCATGAAGGTCAGGAACATTGATTATATCCCCGGCTGCGTGGAGCTTGGCGATTTCGATGCGACATCAACCACCATAGCACTCACCCCGTGCAATGAGCTGCATAACCTTCCTGTTCCGCAGGTTTATAACACCTTTGAGAAGTATTACTCTTTTTTCCTCGACAGGAGGGATGGCAGGAGAGACTGGGTCAATTACACTCCCTATGAAAACCGCCTGATAGGATCGTTCATTATGCTTGACCAGCCTGGGAGGGCACATGAGCTGATTGAATACTTCCTTGATGACCAGCGTCCGCAGGGCTGGCATCACTGGGCTGAGGTGGTGTGGAAAGACTACCGTCATCCCGGATTTATCGGGGACATGCCCCACACCTGGTGCGGAAGTGATTTTATCAATGCCGCCCGGTCTATGTTCGTATACGAAAACGAATATAATCATACTCTTGTTCTTGCCTCTGCCCTGTACCAGGACTGGATTGATGCTCCTGAGGGGATGTCCGTTGAAAATCTGCCTACGTATTACGGTGAGATATCCTATTCGGTTAAGAAGGAGGGCAACAGTTACCACTTTGCAATAACCGGCGATATCGATCTGCCGGAAGGGGGCATCAGAATAAGAAATTTCAACGGGGGAAAAACGCCATCGGCAATAACTGTCAACGGCAAGGAAATAAAGGATTTCAATGATGGTGAGATCGCGGTCAGGGAGGTTCCCGCTGACCTGGTGATTAATTATTAACTGCTGAAAAAAGTACCTGTATGAGTATAGCAGATAAAAGCACAGTTAAGTCTTCCCGGCAGAATGACCGGATCACGATTGGTCAGCTTGCAGCCTATTCTGCCGGAGGCATCATACCCATCGCCCTCTTTAACATTGCCGGGCAGCTGGTTGGCCTGATGGGAAATATAAGCCTGGGTCTGAGTGCCTTCTGGCTGGGGCTCATCATGATTATCCCGAGGTTATGGGATGCCTTCTCCGATCCGATTGTAGGCCATCTCTCTGACAACACCCGGAGCCGGCTGGGCCGCAGGAGGCCCTATCTCCTTATAGGCGGCATAGCTGTAGCGGTCTTCTTTGTTGTCATGTGGTGGATACCCAAGGGCGATGCAGTCCATGCCATGTTCCCAAGTGATGCGGGTTTTCAGCGGTTCCAGCTTGTGTACATCCTGTTTGGCCTGCTCCTGTTCTTCACAGCCACCACCGTCTTCGAGATCCCTCACGGTGCCCTGGGTATGGAGATGACAACCGACCCTCATGAACGTACCCGTCTTTTCAGTGGCAAGAGTTTCATAGGCAACCTCTTCGCCATGAGCACCCCGTGGCTCTTTGCCCTGGCCAATACCGAGGCCTTCAAGGGGCCCGGAGGGAATGAGGCTGACGGAATGAGATATGTATCCCTTCTAATAGCGGCCGTGATTATTCCCCTCTCATTCTGGTGGACCGCCAAACTGAGGGAGCCCGCATTTGTGAAGGTCGCAAAACAGGAAAAGACCCATTTCTGGAATGACATGAAGATAGTGGGCACCAACAAGAATTTCATCTACCTGGTGATGACCATTTTTACACTGGCAATGGGCTTTAACTTTGTCAACCTGCTCGGATCGTACATACCTATCTTTTATATTTACGGAGGCGATAAGATCTTAGGTGCCAGGCTGCTGGGCATCAACGGGACCGTCTGGGCAATCACCGGGGTGCTGGCAGTCTTTCCGCTGAACTGGATAAGCCCGAAACTCGGGAAACGGAATACTCTCATAATTGCCATGGTGCTGATGTGCGTTGCACAGCTTTCAAAGATCGTCTGTTATAACCCGGAACATCCGTACCTGGTCCTTATCCCGACAATCATGCTGTCTGCGGGAATGCTGTTCTTCTTTACCCTCGGCTCATCGATGGTAGGAGATATTTGTGATGAAGACGAGCTGAAGACCGGTCGCAGGGCGGAAGGGAGCTATTATTCAATCTTCTGGTGGTTCATCAAGCTGGGCACTGCCTTTGCCAGTTTTGTGGCAGGAATCCTGATAACGCTGACACTCTTCGATCAGACACAGGTAACCAAAGTTGACAGCCTCCAGGGAAGCGTGCGTGATATGGAGAGCAAGATCGGGTACTGGAAAGAGTATGATGGTGCAGGTGCAGGTGCTGAACTGGGCAAGGAATGCCGGCGCGCAGACATCAGAGGCCCTGAAGGAGTCAAAAGACTACCTGCTTTATCTTGATAATGAGGTGTCAAAAAAGCCTGAGAAGAAAAGAAGCGGATACGCTGAGAATGACGCCCGCAGAAGGAATGTATTTATTAATGCTTCCACGGCTTCAAAGTCCCTGATAAGTGAAATCGAATCCATGAATGTTGCCCTGGCCCAGGCATCACCGGCGCAGACGGATTCGCTCATCAGGGCAGCGGTTCCTCTCATAATGCAGTCGAAACTGCTGAAGGCGAGGACCTATTCATTCGACCTGCTGGCACACCTCCAGGCCAGGACAAAACAGCACGAGAAAAGCAGGGAGCATACGACACAGCTGACTCAGAAAATCTCCGCCATCAATGACAGGGTCAATGCCCTGAACCCCGGTTCGGCACCGGATATTCTTTACAATGAGCTGGCCGCGATTGAAAAGGACATAGAACCGCTGAAAAAGCAGTCGCCTTATACCCTGCTGATGATGAGGATTGTGGAGATCGGCCTGCCGACTGCTCTTAAGCCTGCTGGCACTGTTCTTCGCTGTACGGTACACGCTGACAGAGAAAAGGACATTTGAGATAAAGGAGCTTCTGCGGCAGAGGAACAGGGACAATTAAAACGGCACAGGGCAGTCCGGGAGGAACATAGCAGGGCAGTCTGAGACGGAACATCAATAGCAGCCGGAAGAACAACAGGTTAACAAAATAATTGAATTTATGGTATTTGGCATACAGGGACGTAATTTCATTCAGGATGATAAAAAGGTATTTCTCAATTCGGGGGAGATACATTATTTCAGGATCAGTCGCGGACTGTGGGACATGCACCTTGGTGAGGCCGTGAAAGCGGGGCTTACTGCGGTCAGTACATATATCCCCTGGGCCTGGCATGAGGAAGAGGAGGGCCTGTTCGACTTTGACGGTTCAACATGCCCTGAGAAGGACCTTGAAGGATGGCTCCGCAGTTGCCAGGATCATGGTCTGCACTGCATCGTAAAGCCGGGTCCCTTTATCCTTGCCGAATTCAGGGGAGCCGGCCTGCCTGACTGGTTCGTTGAAAAGTACGGAGAGGAGGTCCGTATGCGTAACCGCAGTGGCGGCATGGTCATGAGCGACGGTGTCAGCCTCTTCAATAAAAAGTACCTTGAAAAGGTGGGGCTGTGGTATGACATGATAATGCCTCTGATCCGGCGGAATGAAGCCTCATCCGGCGGACCTGTAATAATGATGCAGATATGCAATGAGATAGGAGTCTTCTCATGGCTGGCCAGACAGGCAGACTATGGCAACGACGTCAGAGAAAGGTTCATCTCGTGGCTGAAGGAGAGGTTCGGAAGCATCGATGAGGTGAATAAGCTATGGGGAACAGATTACACCGGCTTTGACCTTATTCAGCTCCCGCCCGACGGTCAGGCACCGTATGCTTCAGCCGGAGACCGGGGACGCGACAATGAATGGCACTCATTCTGGAGAAGATACTACGGTGACTACCTGAGACTGCTGACAGGCATGGCCAGGGAGAGAGGCGTTACGGTTCCCCTCTACCACAATCTTCCCGGATGGATCTACGGCAGCGGATACGAGTTCCCGGTAAATAACACCATGTATGAGGATCTCTTCAATGAGAAGAGTGAGATAATCTTCGGAATCGATCATATTCCTGAATTCGTATCATACCGCAACATGCATGACGACCGTATTGTCAATGACATTACAGGCGCGATGCAGGGAAGGGGGCCCCTTTTTGCCGCCGAGTTCCAGAGCGGATCACGTGAATATCACGTTGTGACGAACCCCCGCGAGATGGAGTTGTTTTATAAGGCAAGCATTGCCAACGGCCTGACGGGATGGAACTATTATATGTTCTCACAGGGACGGAATGCAGAGAGGAAGGGCTATTCAGGAAAAACATTTTACTGGTTCACACCCCTGACTGCAGAAGGTGAGCGAACAAGTGCATTCGCTTCGGTGGAAAGAATGAGCCGGATGCTGAAAGTGTCAGGAGACATAATTGTTGAGGCGCAGCGAAGAGCAGAGGTATGCGTACTCTTTTACCCGCCCGCCTATGCCACTGAACTTGAGCGGCCTTCCGGCGCGAGCGGCCTCAGGTTTGTTCCCTCTGCCATACGCAGACCGGCTTACTTTGACGGGTTGCTGAGGGTGTTGCAGGTTCTCAACATTGACTATGACATGGCTGACCTGAACAGGGCCACGGCAGAATCATTAAGCCGCTACAAACAGGTATGGGCCTTCGTTACCGATGAGATGGATGCCCCGGCGCAGCAGACAATAGCCGATTACATCACCGGCGGCGGAAATGCCGTCATATACCCGTATATGCCTGACCGTGAGCTGTCTCATAAAAAGTGCACGGTGCTGCGTGATGCGCTGAACCTGTCACCGTCAGGTAGCGAGATCATTGATTCACCGCTCATAGATATCCTTGGTTACCGTGACATCAAGTGCAGCAATCCGATTATGACCTTTGCAGAGAAGTCACTGGCCGGTGCTGATATAATTGCACGGACCATTAACGGCACTCCGTGCGGATTCACGAGGAACGCAGGGAAAGGAATTGTTACATACATCGGCACCTGGATCGGGTTCGACACAGAGGCGCACAAGCCGGTATATGAAGCTATCGTGAAAAGATCCGGTGCAGAGCTGAGACAGGCATCGTCAGATAATGATTATCTGACAGTCAGGGAACGGTTTGCCGGAGACGGTAAGGCCTTGCTTTTTGTGGCAAATTATTATAATGAGGAGCGAAGCGGCATGATCACCTACACTCACCCGAAATCAGGGGAAGCTGTGAACCTGCCGCTCTCCGGTAAACCGATCACCTGGCCTGCTTTGTACAGCGTGCTGACCCCGGTTTGCCTGGAAATTTCCAAAGGACTGCATATCCTTCACTCTACTTCAGATATACTGGGCCACGAGATGAAGGATGGTGAATTGTGCCTGACGGTCTGCGGCGATCGAGACCTTAAAGGTGAAACGGTATTCGAAGGTCACAGTGCAGTTAAGATCAGGTCTGCCGAAATTGGGGGCACCCGGGTCAGCCTTATCCGGGTCGGTGATCGTATTGCGTTGACATACAGGCATAAACACAAGAAAGAAATGGTTCTAAAAATCAGGATCAGTTGATGAAAATAAGTAACTCCATCGGGCTGTCAGCCGGCTTTCTGAATAACGGTCTGGTAAGTGCATTTGATGCTGATCCTGTAAAGATAAGCCTCAGGACATCTTCGGTCTATTCAGGAGGCTCTGCAAATATCTGGCTGAGGAAAAGAGGAGGGCAGATTGAGTACCGGCCCCTGATGGGTCCGGGCAGTGACACCAGGTTTCGTGCCGGGAATAATCATTTCAGGGTCGTCGGCAGCTGGGATGGACTTGAATACGAATGTCTCCTTCAATTGTCTGCAAAGAGCCTGAGCTGGAAATGGAGTGTGGATATTCTGAATAACTCAGGTGAAGGCCAGATGCTTGATCTTATCTATGTTCAGGACATTGGCCTCAGAGTATCCGGAGCCGGACCGGTAAATGAATATTATGTGAGCCAGTACCTGGAGCGGAGGATCCTTGAAGACCCTGAGTACGGCTCAGTCATATGCTGTCGTCAGAACATGAAGGAAGCCGGTGGCCACCCATGGGTTATTATCGCATGTGTTAACGGTGCTGTCGCCGCAAGCACTGACGGAATGCAGTTCTACGGACGGACTTACCGCCAGGCAGGCATCCCGGAAGGAGTTTTATCAGACAGGCTGGGAGGGGAGTATGCCGGGGAATCTTCTGTCGTTGCCCTCCAGGAGGCGGCGTTTGAGCTGCCTGCCGGAGCGAGGCACAGGAGCGCCTTTGTGGCAAAGTTTCTGCGCAACCATCGTACGGCGACCTCCCTGTCCGACCTCGACAGGCTACCCGGCCTTTTACGTGAATTTGCGCGTCAGAATGTGACTGAGGATACGGGTGACTGGATGAAACCGGTAACAAACCTGTTCAATCACCCTGATTTTTTACAGGCTGAGGAGCTTAATGAGGCAGATCTTGACAGATTTTTCGGAAGTGAGAAACGTCACATTGAAATATACGGGGGGAAACTGATCTCATTTTTCAGCGGAGATAACAATTACATTATGCTGCGTGAAAAAGAGAGCCTGGCAGACCGGCCTCACGGCCATATAATGCAGGCTGCAGCCGGATTTACACCTGATGAGAGGATCATGTCAACTACGGCATTTGCATTTGGAGTATTCAACTCGCATCTAACTCAGGGCAACACCAACTTTAACACTTTACTCTCTGTCTGCAACAGCCAGTTTAACCTTTCACCTGAGACCGGGCAACGGATCTTCGTAGAAATCGACGGTAAATTCAGGCTCCTGGGCGTTCCTTCAGCATTTGAGACTGGGCTTAACAGCTGCCGGTGGATTTACAAACAGGGCGTTAATTGGTTTCAGGTGAGAACCTGGACCTCCATGAATTCACCCCGTGTGAACATGGATTTCAGGGTACTGAACGGTGAAGGGGTAAGACTGCTGGTCACTCACGATTTTGAGGACCTCAACGGCTGGAGGTTGGTGCCGGGAGATGCTGAAGGTAACCATTTTGCCATTCCTGATCCGGAAAGCATGATAGCAGAAAGGTTTCCGGGAGCCCGATTCCGGATAACGCTACGGACAACAGGGGCCGGATACCGGGTTTGGGGTGATGAGATACTCAGCAGCAGTAATAAAACCCAGGGAGACAGTCTTTTTATACTTGACCTATCGAAGACCAAAGGTTTTCACATAAGCATAACGGGTGAGGTTTGCGGTGAGGAAGAGGCAGTTGACTTTAATGATTCTGAAACCCAGTGGTTGGCTGACTCCCTTGATGCCCGGGCGAGGTGGATCGATCTTAGCCAGGGGCTGTCACTTGAGGGAGAGCAGGCTGACATTGCTGCAATACGGGAGATCTTGCCATGGTATGGCATGAATGCCCTTACTCATTATCTCACACCCTACGGGCTGGAACAGTTCAGCGGGGCTGCATGGGGAACGCGCGATGTGGCACAGGGACCTGTTGAACTCCTCCTTGCAATGCAAAAGTATGCTGAGGCGAAGCAGGTACTGCGTATTATTTTCTCAAACCAGAATCGTGACGGAGGGTGGCCTCAGTGGTGGATGTTCGACAGCTACCGGGAGATAAGGGCAAACAGTGCTCACGGTGATATAGTCTACTGGTGCCTTATTGCGTTATGCTATTACATAAGGGTGACAGGAGATATTGATTTCATACATGAGATACTCCCATTTTATAATAAGAGAAAATCATCGCATCCTCTCAAAAAATCACTCGGTGAACATCTTAACCGATTGGTTAAAAAGGTGACTAAATCGTTTTCCCCCGGCACTTCCCTTGTGCAGTATGGCGGAGGAGACTGGAATGATTCCCTTCAACCGGTTAATAAGAACCTTGCCAGGAGAATGATATCGGGCTGGACGGTGGAGATGAATTACCAGGCCTTCAGGGATTACGCCGAAGTGTGTCTGATGATGGGTGATGAGGTTAAAGCACGGGAGTTAAATATCCTGTGTGAGCGGATAAAATCAGATTTCAACACATACCTGGTTAAAGACGGAGTGGTTGCGGGATACGTGCTTGCAGAGGGTAACGGCAGATTCAGCCTGCTGCTTCACCCGACTGATGAGAGAACAGGCATTAAGTACAGCATCCTGCCCATGAACAGGGGCATCCTGAGCGGGATTTTCACTGCAGAGCAGGCGCGCATGCATCAGGCACTTATTGAAGAGCACCTCACCGGTCCTGACGGTGCCCGCCTGATGGACCGTCCGCTGAAGTACAGCGGCGGCATTCAGATGCTTTTTCAGAGAGCAGAGAGCAGCACATATTTCGGACGCGAGATCGGACTCATGTATGTGCATGAACATATCCGTTATGCAGAGGCCCTTGCCAGTACAGGGCAGGCTGAGGCTTTCCTCAAAGCCCTGCGCCTGGCAATTCCTGCAGGCTACAGGGAAGCAGTCCCCTGCGGTGATATCAGGCAATCAAACACCTATTACAGCAGCTCTGATATAATCTTCATGAACCGTTATGAGGCTGACAGGCTGTACTCTGAAATAAAGACCGGCGCCATAACCCTCAGGGGAGGATGGCGGGTTTATTCAAGCGGGCCGGGAATATACATCGGCATCATCGTGACCCGACTTCTTGGCGTGAGAATTGAATTGGGGAATGTGATAATTGATCCGGTAATGCCATATTCACTCGACGGATTCAAAGCTAGAATGGAAGTATTGGACAGGACCGTTACACTGATCTACCATGTCAGGGAAGGCAATTACGGTCCGAAACGTATTGTGATCAACGGCATTGAGACCCCGGCTGGTGAGGAGGTAAATCCATATCGCATGGGCGGAGCGGTGCTGGAGACGGGAGTTTTCCTTGCGATGCCCGAAAAAGGGGAAAACAGGGTTGATATATATCTGTAACGGCACGGACAGACAGTTTCCTCTTCCGGGGATTCCGGTAAAAGCTTTTTTGTATATTTACTGACGATAACAGGATGTGAAGAAATAATCCGGTCTTATGTCAGGAAAAGCAGGATGGGGAAACGCCAGATCACTATTCTTGTTGATTTGTCTTCTGCCATTTTCAGCACTGAGCCCCGGACAGCAGGGAGGAAGTCAGAATGAGATACATAAGTTCATTTCAGGAGTTATTCCCGTTCTAAGTCAGAACTGGGAAATATGCCGTGATCCCTCAAGCGGATACATTTATTTCGCCAACTCTGCCGGACTGATTGAATATAACGGCATTACGGCCAGAACATATGCAGTCCCCAGCAGGCAGGGGGTCCGGTCGGTATATGTAAACAATGACGGGATGATTTTTACGGGCTCCTTCGAGGACTTTGGCATCTGGAGCAGGACTGAGCCGGGAAGGCTCTCCTACGTATCCCTGGCGGAGGGAACAGGCATATCAAAAAATGATGAGATATGGAACATTTATGAGCTTAATCATACCATTTATTTCCAGTCGTTTACAGCTGTCTATATATATGATTACAATGAGGTCCGGAAGGTTGAGACGCCCTCATTCATGCTCTTCTTTTTCAGGGTGGGAGAGGGGTTTATTGCACAGGCCCTGGGACATGGTCTTTATTGGTTTGACGGTTCCGGCTTCACCTTCATCGAGGGCAGTGAACCGTTCGGATCACTGAAGGTGCATGCCCTTATTGATTTTGGCCCAGGCGATCAGTGGATATGCACGGCCAACGACGGGATCTTTGCGTTTAACGGTACGGATTTCTCCCCTGTGAATACGGAGATATCACTTTATCTGAAAGAGGCTACCTGCAACGCGGGTCTGGCAGTGAATGATAATATGATAGTTTTCGGAACAATTCTGAAGGGAGTTACCTTCTGTGACAGGTCAGGCAGGATTCTGGAGACCTTTGATTATTCTAAAGGATTGAATAATAATACCGTACTATCCCTTTACCTTGATGATTCGGGAGGCGTCTGGGCGGGCCTTGATGACGGGGCAAATTATATCCTGACCTCTTCTCACGTTACAAATTACGCAAATACCAGCGGTGCCCTTGGAACAATATACACCGCAATCAGGGATCTCAATCACCTCTACCTCGGAACCAATCACGGCTTGTTTGCTGCAACTATCTCGCCCGATGATGGTAACTATCGTTTCTCTGACCTTCGGATAATACCCAATACCCAGGGTCAGGTCTGGAATCTCGCTCAATATGACGGCCAGATCCTGTGCGGCCACAACGACGGAACGTTTATTATTGATGGCGGCAATGCTGAAAAAATTTCTGACGTGACCGGCGGGTGGTCATTCAAGCCTTATGGCGAGCTTCTGCTTGAAGGCACCTACACCGGTATCGTCTCTTTCAGGAAAGATGCAGCCGGTAAATGGGTTTACCGCAACAGGATTGAAGGTTACATAGAGCCAACCAGGTTCCTTGAGATTGATTACCTGGGCTATGTCTGGGCAGTCCATCCGCAGAAAGGGATCTACAGGCTGGAGATAAATGAGCAGGCAGACTCTATCGTCAGCTCACTGTACTTCAGCTTACTGGCAGACAGCTCGAAAATTCTGTCAATGTCAAGCCTGAATAACCAGGTTGTCTTCATGGCATCTGACCATATCTTTGCATTCGATTATGAGAAAAGGGACTTTTTCCCTGTCACATCCCTTGAAGCGGGCCTGGGAGAATTTGCCGGCGCAACACAGATAATATCCTACCGGGGTAACAGCTACTGGTTCGTACTCAACAACAGGATTGCACTCTTCAATGTCACCCGCGATCTGCAGGCAGAAATGGTGCTGGAGTTCGTTCATGAATATGTCGACCTGCCATGGCGCGAACAGCAGATCATGTCACTCGACTCTGTAAGGCTTCTTATTCCAACCGGGCAGGCATTCAGCATTTACAATCTTGATAGACTGAGCGATGCCGGTACCGGATCTGCACTAAATATAAGCCGGCTTTTCTTCAGCGGGGAAAGCAGAAGCACGACACTCTTTCCCGGAAAGAATGAAAACCTGTCCGTCTCAAGCAGGGAAAACAACCTTACGGTCTATATTTCCAATCCGGCAGGCTTTGACCGTGAAGGGCGCGAGTACATGTACAGGATTACGGAGCTGGGCGAAGAGTGGTATTATACTGCGGCAGACAATTTCTCTCTTCTAAACCTGCGGCACGGAGAGTATCATCTGCAGGTAAGGGAGAATGGCGGTAAAGGCTTCGCCGAAGCTCTTTTTGTCATCCGAAGGCCTTTCCTGCTGACCGGGTGGGCATGGGTATTATATGTTCTTATCGTCTCGGGACTCATTGCGGCCGGGCTAAGGATATTCAAGTTGGCTCTTGAGAGGCACCGCCGCATGATTGAATATGAGGTGGGGAAGAACAGGCTTGAGAGCGAGCTTGACTACAAAAGTTATGAGCTGATGCTGACTATGCGGTATCTTATAAGAAAAACTGATACCCTGCGTGAACTGCGTGACAAGCTGGAGTCTGTCAAGGAGTCGTCTTCAAAGATGCCGGCCCGGTTCGTGAAGGAGATGGAACAGATCATTGATCACGGACTTGATACCCAGACCGAAGAGTGGCAGAATGTGATGAAGAACCTTAAGTTTTCGCAGGAAGGATTCTTCAGCAAGATGAAGAATAAGTATCCGTCACTTACTCCCAATGACCTCAGGCTCTGTTCATACCTGAGGATGAACTTTACAACAAAGGAGATAGCCAACCTCTCGAATATCTCAACGCGGGCGGTGGAGATTGGTCGTTACAGGCTCAGGACAAAACTTAAACTCAGCCATGACGTCAATCTGACGGAATTTCTTATCCGCGAGGCTGAGACAGCCGATTAATGTACCTCTTACAGATCTGAATGATTGAGACTGCAGGTTAGTGGACCTCTTCAAGGATGAATCCCATTCCCCTGAGGGTCCTCAGGGCAATACCGTTATCGGCTGACAGGTATTTGCGAAGGCGGCTTATGAAGACATCCATGCTCCTGCCGAGGAAATAATCATCCTGTCCCCAAATCTCTGTGAGGATCTGCTCACGTGTCTGTGACTTGTTGCGGTTCATCATGAGGTGTCTCAGGAGCTGTGCCTCGCGCAGCGTGAGTTTCTCCTTGCCTGCAGGGGTGATCAGTTCCAGGGAATTGTACTTCAGGGTGGTTCCGGAGATTGTGTATTCATCCTCAACAGCCGAGTAAACCCTTCGCAGGATGTTGTTGATGCGCAGCATCAGCATCTCCGGGTCGAACGGCTTGGTGATGTAGTCGTCTGCACCCAGTTTCAGACCCTTGATGATGTCCTCCCTGAGGCTCTTGGCCGTAAGGAAGATGAAGGGCACTCCCGGCTCCTCGGCACGCATCTTTTCAGCGAGCGTAAAACCATCCATCTCGGGCATCATGACATCTAGTACGCATATATCGGGACGGGATGCGTGGAACATGTCCCATGCTTCACGGCCGTTGCGGGCCAGTGTCACTTCGAATCCGCTAAGGGTAACGTACTGTGAGAGTATGTTCCCGAAATCGATATCGTCTTCAGCAAGCAGGATTTTCATGGCCTTATTTATATTGGTATTCTGATTCTGAATGTCGTTCCCTTGCCGGGTTTGCTGCCTACGGATACATCTCCTCCGTGAGCCCGGGCAATCCGCTTAACATAATAGAGCCCCAGTCCCAGGCCCTTGGTTTTGTGAATGTTGCCGTGGGGTACTCTGTAGAACTTTTCGAAGATGTGGTCTATGTGGTCACGTGAGATGCCAATCCCGTTGTCAGCGATAGTGATCTCAAGGTTGCCGCAGTTTATGGCTGTCGTAACATCTATCTCAGGCTCCCTTTCGCAGTATTTCATGGCGTTGGTCAGAAGATTGTTGATCAGGGTGGTGAAGTAGACAAGGTCAAGCGATACGGCAGTGCCATTGACCCCGTAGCTCTCCCTGATTACTGCACAGCCGTCGCAGGAAGTAAGGAACGATGTCACTATCTGGTGCATCAGTTCATCAACCGACACCTTATGCCTGTCAAGTTCAAATTCCGTTCTCTCCAGGAAAGTCACCTCGAGAATAGTGTTGATCAGCTGGTTAAGGTGAATGCTCTGCTTGCCGATCATCTGAGCCGTCTCCAGTACCCTCTCCCTGTCAGAGAGGATCTGCTCCTTCTCAAGGGTTCTGCCGGCTACGGTAATGGTTGAAAGGGGCGTCTTGAGCTCGTGGGTCATGTTGTTTATGAAGTCGCTCTTCAGCTCTGAGAGTCGTCTCTCCTCCATCAGGTTCCTCCAGGTGATGCCAAAGACGAGGAAGACAATCAGTGTACTGGAAATGATAAGAACAAAGGAGAAGAGGGCACCCTTGAATACCAGCTCATTCTTGTGGGTGAGATCTATCAGGTAATGGTATTCAATGAGGAAATTGTTGTGCTCTTCCTTGAAGGTGTTGACGATGACCAGGTTCTTCTTTTTAGTTTTGAAAACAGTGTCGGCCAGTACAAATCTTTGATTCCCGTAAATCAGTTCAAATCGTTTGATTGCCAGCACAGGCTTGAAATCATTGTCAAAACCGGTCTGCCCTACAAAGGTTTTGAGGAAAGGGGTCAGCATCTCATTTTTATACAGGATTGAATATGTCTCCTGCAGAGCCAGCCTGCGAATTGCGGCTGTATCATCCGCCAACTCACGCTTGTTCAGTTCCTCAATTAAAAGATAAGAGGCAAACCTGTCAGTCACATCCATCGCCTTCTCGAACCCGTTGCTCTGCTTTTTGGAGAGCAGCAACGATAAACCTTCCCGTGAGAGATCCCTGTACCTCATTACCAGGATCTCCTCTTTCTGCTTCCAGATGCTGTGTATGAGATAGAACTGGACGGCAACAAAGAGAACCAGGGCTACAAGCGATACAACGAGAAGGAGTTGGCGCTTCATTCAGTTGATTTTAACTCAAAATTATACATTGATTCGGATTTAAAGCAGGATTAACCTTGCATTAACCTCCCGTTAACCTGTGGCTGAGTATTTGTGCTGTAAATTTACATCGAAAACAATTAACAGGGTAGTCATGAAAAGAACAGTTTATTCAATCGCAATCGGTGCCATGGTATTAATGCTGTCGGCATCAACTGCATCGGGGCAGGGCACGCCTCTCTCTGCCGAACAGCAGAAGCAGAAGGAGGCTGAAATGCAGAAGAAGGTCCATACCTTGAGCGAGGAGGAGCAGCAGATCCAGAAGCGGATGGAGATGGAAGCAAAAAAGAAGGAGATGGAAATGCAGAAGAAAATAGCTGAGATTGAGGGTAATGCCGCAAAAATGGAGAAGGAATTTGAATGGCAGCACATGAAAATGGAAGATATCCGTAAGGACGCCTATGATCTTACCAGGGACCTTCCCGTAATGGTTGTACCGGATGGCAGGATACTCAGGTACGGGCTTCCCAATCCCGGTGATTACTACGTATTCAGCAACAGCGGACATGCAAGCAAACCGGGTTCGTCATGGAATTACTCGCGCCAGGTCATGGAGGCGACATTCACAAATGAATTTACCATGAGCGCTTCTGATGAGACCAGTGTTAACCTTTCTGTCTCGGGCGACTGTGCAGAGGGGTCCATTACCGTTGCCGTCATCATGCCTGACGGGAAGCAGCTCTCTGAGGTTATCCTCGATGAGAATGGGAGCCTTAACTGGAGGAAGAATTTTGAGGCGGGTGCGAATAACGGATGGAAGAACGGGAAGTGGGTATTTAAGATCAGGGCGAAGGAGGCCACAGGCAATCTTCGTATATCACTGAACTCAAATTGATTTGGTTTTCTGCTTTATAATTAATTCAATTTATTGATTACAAATCTATTGTAGTCAATTACGGAGACAGGTCAGCGACCTGTCTCCGCTTGTTTACATTCCATGGTGTGATTTATTTTTACGGGGTTTTTGCCCCCGATTGGCATATTGTTAATTTTGCATGGCAAAACTGATTGTTATGAGACGAAACACAATATGGCTGCTTATATTGGCACTTGCAATCACCTCATGCGGCCGCCGGTCAGGCACCGGCAGCGGTGAGAGGATCATTACCGTTACCATACCTCCCTTTGCCTGGTTCGTTGAGGGTATTGCAGGAGATGACTTTACCGTAAATGTGCTTCTTCCCCCGGGGGCTGACCATCACATTTGGGAGCCGCTGCCGGCGCAGATTAATGCACTGTCAGGCTCAGAGGCATTGATCATTAACGGTAAACTGGGGTTTGAGGAGGCCTGGATGAACAGGTTCATGCAGGTAAATCAAAAGATGAGGGTGCTGGACCTGTCGCGCAACATCCGTCTTATCGGCTCCGGTGAGACAGCGGCAGAAGAGGAGTACCTTTCCTACGTATCGGATACCGCCGAGGGAGCTGATCATGACGGTCATGCCCATGAACCGGATACCACGGAGGGAGCTGATCATGACGGTCATGCCCATGAAGTCGGGAGCCCTGAGGCACATCCCAATCAGGGAGAGAGCCATGACAGTCACGCTCATGGCGGCCCTGACCCCCACTACTGGATGTCTCCCGAGGAAGCAATGGTCATGGCCCATGATATAACCGATTTCCTTATTGCACTGAATCCCGGGTCATATGAAAAGTACGGGGCAAACCTTGCAGCCGTGTTGAAAAGGATTGTGGAGATTGACTCGCTGGTCCGCCAGGCTGTGGCTGCAGCACCCGTTAAAACGGTAATGATCTACCATCCCGCGCTGGCATACATGGGACGCGATTATGGTTTCGAGCAGGTTTCCTTCGAGGATGAGGGTAAGAGCCCGTCTCCCGCACGCATGAAACAACTGATTGACCTTGCCAGGAATAAGGAAATAAGGACTATCTTCATACAGGCAGAATACGATTTGCGCAACGCCAGGTCGCTCTCCGGGGAGACCGGTGCGGAACTGATTGTCATTAACCCGATGAACAGAAACTGGCCTGAGGCTGTTCTTGAAGTAGCATATGCATTAGGCAAGAGGCAGTAGGCAATAGGCAATAGAAGAATTTTCGATTTCAGATTTTCGACTGTCGATTTAATCACAAATCGCAAATCGCAAATCGCAAATCCTTCAGACTTTCGACTTTATGGACTTTCGACTTTAAAGACTTTACAGACTTTTACCTGACATGAGCGTCTTATTCAACATAGAATCCGTCACCGCAGGCTACGAGGAGAAGGTAGTCCTCAGGGAGATCACTATGGCTGTTGAGGAGAACGACTTCATTGGTATCATTGGTCCCAACGGAGGTGGCAAGACGACGCTTCTGAAGGTGATCCTGGGGCTCCTGAAACCGTTGTCAGGCAGGGTCGATTATTCTCCCGGAGAACTGAGGCTTAACCAGATAGGATACATGCCACAGGTAGCCCTGGGTGATTTAATGTTCCCCGTCACCGTTGAGGATGTGGTCCTCTCCGGCCTGATGCTGGGCATGAGCGCAACAGGAAGGATGGGACGGAAGGAGAGGCTGCGTGCCGGGGAGGTAATGGATGAGCTGGGCCTCACAAAGCTGGCTCACCAGGCCCTGAACGAACTTTCCGGTGGTCAGCTCCAGCGCGTCTACCTTGCAAGGGCGGTTTCCGGTTCACCGCGACTGCTCCTGCTCGATGAGCCAGCAACATTCGTCGACGCCTCCTTCGAGGCTGATTTTTACGATAAGCTCCGGCTTCTTAACAACAAGATGACCATAATGATGGTGTCACATGATGTCGGTACCATCTCCACATGGGTTAAGTCGTTCGCCTGCGTCAACGGATCACTGTTCTACCATCCGCACAGCAAGATAACCGACGAGGACCTCAGGCTGTACGGTTGCCCAATACAGCTCGTCACACACGGTGATGTGCCTCATATTGTACTCCACAAGCACAGTTAATGGAGAATCTTTTTGAATACACGTTTGTCGTCAGGTCGCTGCTGGGTGCAATTTTCGCCAGCATCACGGCAGGAATTGCAGGAACATACATCGTTTCAAGAAGGCTGGTTTTCCTCAGCGGAGGCATAACACATGCCTCATTTGGCGGGATAGGAATGGGTTATTACCTTGGGATCAACCCGGTGGTGGGTGCTGCGGTATTCGGACTCGGGTCAGCGCTCGGAATGGAGTACATGTCAGCCAGGGGCAGGATGCGAGAAGACAGCGCCATTGGCATACTCTGGGCCCTGGGAATGGCCGTCGGAATAATCTTTATCTACCTGACACCGGGATACGCCCCCAACCTCATGAGCTATCTTTTCGGAAGCATACTCACGGTTACAAACGGCGACCTGATTGCCCTGGGAATAATATCGGCGGTGCTGATACTCTTCACAACCCTCTTTTACAGGACACTGCTGTACATCTCATTCGACGAGAATTATGCCCGTACCTTCTCAAGGCATGTCGATCTTTTCAAATATATATCGGTTGGCCTTACGGGACTGGTGATTGTGCTTAACATAAGGATGGCAGGGGTAATTATGATAATAGCCCTGCTTACCATACCGGCAAATATTATCATGCTCTTCACGAGGAAATACCTGCGGATCATTATATTGTCGACTCTTGTGAGTTTCATCAGTATCAGCGCCGGGTTCGCAGTTTCATGGTTCACCAACCTGCCCACCGGCGCAACAATAGTGACGGTAATGGTGTTGTTCTGGCTGGTGGCTCGTGCTGCAAGAAGCCTGAAAAGGAGCAGCAGTATTGAAAAATTGAGAAATGAAAACTTATGAATGAATTTGATATTCTGATAATAGGAAGCGGCCCGGGAGGCTATGTGGCTGCCGTAAGGGCATCACAGCTCGGCCTTAAAGTAGCGGTGATTGAGAAGGCAGAGACCGGCGGCATATGCCTTAACTGGGGATGCATACCCACGAAGGCGCTTCTTAAGAGTGCCCAGGTTCTTGATTATGCCCGTCACGCATCAGATTACGGCATCAATGCCGGGGAGGCACCGGCACCTGATTTCGGTGCTGTCATTGCACGCAGCAGGGGAGTGGCCGATGCCATGAGCAAAGGCGTGCAGTATCTCTTCAAGAAACATAATATTCCGGTCATTAACGGATTCGGGAAGCTCAAAGGAGAGGGGGCTGTTGAGGTTGAAGCTGCCGACGGAACCAAGGAGTTGTTCAAGGCGGCTAACATAATTATCGCTACCGGCGCACGGTCGCGTGAGCTGCCCAACCTTAAACAGGACGGCAAAAAGATAATAGGTTACCGCGAGGCGATGAGCCTCCCCTCACTCCCCGCCTCCATGGTGGTGGTGGGCTCGGGAGCAATTGGCAGCGAGTTCGCCGGCTTCTACAGGTCAATGGGCACAGAGGTGACCCTTGTGGAGTTCATGCCACGGATACTCCCGCTGGAGGATGAAGAGGTGTCTCGCACCCTGGAACGCTCGTTTAAGAAGGCGAAGATGAAAATCATGACTGACTCGTCAGTTGAAAAAGTTGATATCCAGGGAGAAAAATGCGTTGTCACAATTAAGACACCGAAAGGAGAGGTGGTAACTGAAACCGATGTGGTCCTTTCAGCCGTGGGTATCACTCCTAATCTTGAAGGCATTGGTCTTGAGGAGTGCGGTGTTAAAACCGACAGGGGAAAGATAGTCGTGGATCAATTTTACCTGACCTCAGTAAAGGGTGTCTATGCCATAGGAGACATTGTCCCCGGACCGGCGCTGGCTCATGTTGCCTCAGCCGAAGCTATTGTCTGTGTTGAGAAGATAGCCGGCAGGGATCCTGAACCGGTTGATTACGCGAATATCCCCGGATGCACATACACCAACCCGGAGGTGGCGTCATGCGGTATGACGGAGGAGGCCGCAAAGGCTGCCGGCATCGAAACTAAAACCGGTAAGTTCATGTTCATGGCATCAGGAAAGGCCTCCGCAGCAGGCTCCCGCGAAGGCTTTGTGAAGCTGGTGTTTAACGCCGCTGACGACAGGCTGATCGGCGGTCACCTCATCGGAATGAATGTAACTGAGTTGATCTCATCCATTGTTGTTGCAAGAAAGATGGGGGCCACTGCCCATGATCTTATGCTCAGCATCCATCCTCACCCGACCATGTCAGAGGGTATCATGGAGGCCGCGGCAGCTGCACTTGGAGAGGCAATACACGGCTGATGCCCTGAGGAAGTTCTGCCATTAACGCAACCTTTAGCCCCTTTTTAGCATCAATCTATTGACAAGCTCAGATTTTATTTCTTATCTTTATAACTCGACTAAATGCGAGATTTGCATAAGGAGAAAGACATAATTGACGGCTGCTTGTCAGGCAGCAGGCGCGACCAGGAACTGCTCTACCGCAGGTACGCCCCTAAACTCTATGCCGTTTGCCTTCAGTACGCAGGCAATACGGAAGAGGCAAGGGATGTCCTGCAGGAGGGCTTTATCAAGATTTTTGAAAACCTGTCGCGCTTCAGCCATGAAGGTTCTTTTGAAGGTTGGATGAGAAGGATCATTGTCAACACTGCTCTCGAGAGATACCGCAACAGGTATTATCTCAGTCGCGTTGACGACATTGACGAGGTGACCGAACCGGAAGCCGACCCCGACACTGACGACTTCGCCGGGCTCGAAGCTTACGATCTCCTGAATATGATTATGGAGTTGCCGCCAAAGTACAGGATGGTCTTTAACCTATACGCCATTGAGGGATATGCCCATAAGGAGATCAGCGAAATGCTGGGGATCTCTGAAGGTACAAGCAAATCAAATCTCTCAAGGGCAAGAGACATACTTCAGAAGAAGGTGATGATACTTACGGGTGTCACAAGAAGATTGGTAAATGTTTGAAAGGGAGCCAAATATTGACATTGTATTCCGCAACGGACTGAAAAACCTGGAAGTCCTGCCGCCGGCTGATGTGTGGGACCATATCCCGCCGGTGCCTGTAAGGCAGTCACGCTTCCGTGTCGTTACGGGTATTGCTGCCGGTATAGCCGCCCTTGTTTCACTTACCCTTCTGGCCAGCTGGTACCTGCGCAATAGCGAAACTGGAATTCAACTTGCTGAACTGACCCTTACCAGCGGTGAACCACAGGCTATAAGAATCGACGGGACAGCTTCAACCCCTGTCGCAGTTAATGCCGGACTGCCTGGTGCAAAAGCCACCACACCCCCCTCCGTAAATGACCGTGCAGACGAGAAGATGCTTATTGTGCCGGCAGAAGAACCGATGAGGCTCCTTGCAGGTGCTGACATGAATCTTGCAATGGGAAAAGATGACAGAACGCTTCCCGTTACCGGGGATGATATTACGGTGATAACCTCAGGCATGCTTACGGGAAAGGATGAAGTGCAGTCACTGACACTTGCTCCTGTCACCCACAATGCAGTTGCGCAGCGCTTTCTTGTGGGCGCCTCAATGTCACCTTCCATGGGATTCTCTTCCGGAGCAGAGGATTTACGGCTCTCTGATCTGATGAACGGTGAAAAGTCAAGACCCACACTTGCAACAGGACTGACATTCGGGTACAAGATCTCAGACCGCCTGACCATTCAGTCGGGTATCGGGCTCTCCTCAATAGGGCAGACAATCACCGGCGTTGATGTTTTCGCCGGCCTCTCAGACTTCTATGCCGTCAAGAGCAGTTACCTGTACAGTGTTGAGACATCTTCCGGCCTGATCCTGGCGGGAAATACCGACCTCTACCTCGCTGACAATCTTGACAGGGTAGGAACACTCGTTCAGGGGGCCGACCCCTCGAAATACCAACTGACACAGGTTGGCGATGATATCCGGCAGGTGTTCCGCTACCTTGAACTTCCCCTGATGCTGCGTTACAAGGTCATCGACAGCAAGCTGGGACTGAACCTCTCGGGTGGATTTGCATACGGATTGCTGGTTGATAACATGGCTTACACCGGGACAGGATCAGACATGGTCCCGGTAGGTCACACTGAGGGAATCAATATGCACAACCTGAGCAGTCAGCTCGGACTGGGTATGGAGTATAACATCTCGTCAAAGATATCCTTCAACCTTGAGCCTGTCTTCAAATACTACGTGACACCGATAAGCGACATCTACGGGTCTTTTTACAAACCCTACTCTCTTGGTGTCTGGTCGGGCTTCTACTTCAAATTCTGAAATACTCTTTTCTGCTCATTCTTTTGCTTCCCGGAACGCAATAATTTCACTATTATTGCGCTTTCTTAACAAACTGCCATAAGATGAAAGTAACCACAGGGAAGGCCACACTTGGGATAATGCTGCTGCTCAGCGCAGGTTTTGTCTTAACACTTCTTGTATCAGCTGATGATCCCCGGTCTGTAGTCGTTGATAATGAGGAATTTATGCCCATTGCTGCTTCATGGGCCCTTCCTGAAAATGTTACTTTTGCAGGTGAACCCCTGCCGCTTCAGAATTTTGACACCCGTGAGAGCCTCGACAGGGAATTGAATGCCACTGCCTACCGGCACGGCTCCACCCTCCTGACAATGAAGAGATCAGGGCGGTGTTTTCCTGAGATAGAAAGGATCCTGAGAGAGAATGGTATTCCTGACGACTTCAAATATCTCGCATGCGCCGAGAGTGACCTCAGCAATGCCATATCGCCTGCCGGTGCAACCGGGTACTGGCAGATTATGGAAGCCACGGGCAGGGAGTACGGCATGACAATCAACCAGGAGGTTGATGACCGGTATAACCTTGAGAAATCAACCCTCTTTGCATGCAGGTATTTCAAAAGGGCTTATGAGAGGTACGGTAGCTGGACTATGGCCGCTGCTTCATATAATAACGGGTTCAGAGGTCTCGGTGAACAGGTGGAGTTACAGAAGGAGACGAACTACTATGACCTTCTCCTGAATGAGGAGACGGCACGATACATCTTCCGGATTGCGGCTCTGAAACTGATTATGTCTGAACCCTCTGCTTACGGGTTTAATGTCATGGAGAACGATCTTTACAAACCTGTCCCTTACATGGAGGTAACAGTCAATACCCGGATCCCCAGCTTTGAACAGTTTGCACGGGAGCATGAGACCAACTACAAGATCCTGAAGTTTCTCAACCCATGGCTTCGCAAACCATTCCTCACCAACAGTGACGGTCGGGAGTATATTATCAGAGTGCCTGAGAAGGATGCAAGGATAGCGGCAGGTTTATAGCAACCTTTTATGCCGGAACAGCGCGATGAGATAAAGGTATACGGGGCACGGGTTCATAATCTTCGAAACATAAGCCTCACCGTACCGCGCAATCAGCTGGTGGTTGTCACCGGTCTGAGCGGCAGCGGCAAATCATCATTGGCATTTGATACCATCTATGCCGAGGGTCAGAGACGTTACATGGAGACGCTCTCGGCATATGCCCGCCAGTTCCTGGGAGGCATGGAGAGACCAGATGTGGACCGTATTACCGGTCTCAGCCCGGTAATCTCAATTGAGCAGAAAACCACCAATAAGAATCCCCGTTCAACCGTCGGGACCATCACTGAAATCTACGACTTCCTGAGGCTGCTTTATGCCCGCGCCTCCGATGCATACTCGTATGAATCAGGTGAAAAGATGGTTAAATATACTGATGACCAGATACTGGAGCTGGTGACTTCCAGATATGACCAGCGTAAAATATACATCCTGGCCCCGCTGATAAAAGGGAGGAAGGGTCACTACAAGGAGCTTTTCGAGCAGCTGAGACGCAAAGGCTTTCTCTGGTCCCGCGTTGACGGCGAGCTGAAGGAGATCACGCCGGGACTGAAACTTGACAGGTACAAGTCGCATTTCATTGAGCTGGTTATTGATAAATTTCAGGCCGGGCATGTGACTGAAAAGAGACTGCATGACGCCCTTCTCCTTGCCCTTGACCAGGGCGACGGCATCATGATGGTTCTGAATGCCGAAGACAACAGCTTCAGGTATTACAGCCGCCACCTGATGTGCCCGGTGACGGGAATATCCTACAATGAACCGGCCCCTCACACTTTTTCATTCAACTCACCGCAGGGGGCATGCCCCAAATGCAACGGACTGGGTGAGATCTCCGAGGTTGACATCACCAGGATGATGTCTGACCCTGAGCTCAGCATTCGCAGGGGAGGGATAGAGCCGCTGGGCAAATACCGGAATATATGGATCTTCTGGATGATCGAAGCCCTTGGCGAGAAGTACGGCTTCACCGTCGATACCCCGGTGAAGGATCTCCCGGAAGATGTATTGAACAAGATCTTTTTTGGCTCCGATGAGGTCCTGAAACTGTCAAACACACCCCTTGGCCTCACCTCAAATTACTTCATGACCTTTGAGGGAGTTGTCAACTACGTAGGGAACCAGGAGGCTGTCGGCGCCCGCAAAACCAGCGCCAAAGGGCGGGAGCAGTATGTTCAGTACCACGCCTGCCCCGAGTGTGGCGGCACCAGGCTGAACAGGGAGGCATTATGGTTCCGCATAGGCGGGAAGAACATCGGGGAATTGTCAGCGATGGACCTTACAGAGCTGAGGCTTTTCCTCGACGGTGTCACCGGGGACATGTCGGAGAGACAGAAGAAGATAGCTTCGGAGATACTCAAGGAGATAAAGTCGCGACTGGGATTCCTGCTTGATGTGGGACTCGATTACCTATCGCTTAACCGTGGTGCAAGGACCCTTTCAGGCGGTGAGAGCCAGCGCATAAGGCTTGCCACCCAGATCGGGTCGAAGCTGGTCAACGTGCTGTACATCCTTGACGAGCCCAGTATAGGGCTCCATCAGCGTGATAACCGGAGACTCATTGAGGCCCTGCGAAACCTCCGTGATGCAGGCAACTCGGTGATTGTGGTGGAGCATGACCGTGACATGATCCTCAGTGCCGATCATATCATTGACATCGGCCCTGGCGCAGGCGTTCACGGCGGGATGATCGTTGCCGAGGGAACTCCGGAAGAGATCCTTAAGGCCGGCACCCTTACGGCTGAGTATCTCAACGGGACAAAGCGTATTGAGATACCGGGAAAGAGGAGGAAGGGCAATGGCAGATACCTGACTATCACCGGTGCAACAGGCAACAACCTCAGAGGTGTGACGATGAAAGTTCCTCTGGGAACCTTTATTTGTGTCACAGGCGTCTCGGGCAGCGGCAAATCGTCGCTTATAAACCAGACGCTTCACCCGGCGCTTGCAAAAAAACTGCAAGGTGCCGGCAGGGTTCCCCTGCCTTACAAAACCATTGACGGACTTGAGAATATCGATAAAGTGATTGAGGTAGACCAGGCACCCATTGGCCGCACACCCCGCTCAAACCCTGCAACCTATACGGGTGTGTTTACGGATATACGCAACCTCTTCGCTATAACCCCCGATGCAAAAGTCAGAGGCTTTGGCGCAGGACGGTTCTCATTCAACATCAAGGGCGGCAGGTGCGAGGGCTGCGAAGGAGCGGGGGTGAAGACCATCGAGATGAATTTCCTGCCAGACGTATATGTGATGTGTCCCGACTGCGGGGGAAAGCGCTATAACAGGGAGACGCTGGAGGTGAAATACAAGGGGAGGTCAATATATGATGTCCTTGAAATGACCATTGATGATGCCGTGGAGTTCTTCAAAGGTATCCCCTCGATCTATCTTAAGATAAAGACCTTGCAGGATGTGGGCCTGGGGTATGTGAGACTCGGGCAGCCCTCTACGACACTTTCCGGGGGTGAGTCGCAGCGTGTCAAGCTGGCCACCGAGCTCTCAAGACGAGATACAGGCCGCACACTCTATATCCTTGATGAACCGACAACGGGACTTCATTTTGATGATGTGAAGGTGCTGCTCGAGGTCCTCGACCGCCTGGTTGAAAGAGGCAATACCGTTATGGTGATAGAGCATAATATGGATGTCATAAAAATTGCCGATTACATTATTGACCTGGGCAGGGAGGGAGGACGCGGAGGCGGTGAAATAATGTTCTCCGGTACGCCGGAAGAGATAGCCCGGCTGAAAGATAATTATACCGGGAGGTTTCTTGCTCCCGTGCTGAAACAGTAGAAAAGATTATATTTAACGCCTAAATATTTACTCATGGACGAAGCAAAGGAAAAAGATCTCATCAAGGATGCTTTTGAACCGAAGACATGGCATGAGATCCATACCATGGATTCCTGGAGGGTCTTTAAGATTATTGCCGAGCTGGTAGAAGGATTTGAGAAACTTTCACGCATTGGCCCGAGCGTGGCCATTTTCGGATCTGCCCGGACCCATTTCAATAATAAGTATTACAAGCTAGCCGACGAGATCGCTTTCCGTCTGGTTCAGAGGGGTTACGGTGTCATCACCGGCGGAGGCCCCGGTATCATGGAGGCTGCCAACAAGGGAGCAAAGAGGGGTAACGGTAAATCTGTAGGAATAAACATAGATCTGCCCTTTGAGCAGAAGGCCAATGCCTTCATCGACCGTGACAAACTCATAACATTCGACTATTTCTTCGTCCGTAAGGTGATGTTCATGAAGTACGCTCAGGGATTCATTGTGCTGCCCGGCGGTTTCGGCACCTTCGATGAGCTCTTTGAGGCAATCACCCTTATCCAGACAAAGAAGATAGGGCGCTTCCCGATAGTACTTGTGGGAGAGAAATTCTGGTCGGGACTCTTCGAATGGGTCACCGAGGTGATGCTGAATGAGGAGAACAACATATCACGCGAGGACATGAATATTTTCAGGGTTGTTGATACGGCGGAAGAGGCTGTAGCCTACATAGATCAATTCTACTCACGGTACCTGCTCAGCCCGAACTTCTGATTACCTGCTGCGCTCCTTTACTTGGTGGTCCATCTCACGCTCATGGTCGCGCTTCTTTATGGTGTCACGCTTGTCATACTGCTTCTTGCCCCTGGCCAGGGCAATTTCCGCCTTCGCCAGTCCCCTGTTGTTGATGAAGACCTTCGTGACGATGATCGTCAGCCCTGTCTCATTCACCTTCCTTTCCCACTTGCGAAGCTCCTTTCGCGTTAGCAGAAGCTTGCGCTCACCAAGCGGGTCATGGTTGTTCAGGTTGCCCCAGTAGTATTCCGAGATGTGCATCCCGGTCACAAAGAGTTCCCCGTTGCGGAAGGCGCAGAATGAGTCTGTCAGAGTAGCCTTGCCTGCGCGTATCGATTTGATCTCGGTGCCGGTGAGCTTAATGCCTGCAATGAGCTTCTCGATGAATTCATAATCGTGCGAGGCCCTGCGGTTCCGGATGACGATATTGCTGGTATCGCTTCTCATCACCTTCCTCAGGCAAAGATTGTAAAGTAAACCGTTTCGGTCAGTTTGGAGAGGATAACCTGCAGGAGCAGGAAAATGATCAGCATTGAAACAACCGTTGCTATTATCATCGGAAGCTTCTTGTGATCCGGAGGATTGACCATTGTCTCCATGCCGATCCAGAAGATGTATAACCCGTAGAGTCCCAATACGTTTATAAATAGCAGTGATTCGAACAGGCGGCTGACGGTAAGTGAAAGGAATATGGGGGCCATGGAATAGGCCACGAGCTTGAATGCCACCAGGAAGTTGTGCCCCATGTCAAGTGCTCTCATTATCTCCCTCACAACGAATGCTGACGCATAGACGCCCAGGTAGATGAACAGGAAGGTGGTGATGGCTGCCAGCACCGAATACATCGGTTTCAGGGTGGTGTTGATGAAGAACATCGACCCCAGGAATGCGCTTAGGGATACGAGTATTATCAGTGGCATGAAGAAGCTGCCCCTGACGAATCTCATAGGTCTCTCCTCGCGGTGAACCACCTCCCAGGCTTTGCCGGGATTGATTATAAAATACTTTGTGCGATGATATAAGAACCTGAAGTCCATGCCCTCTTTTGATTTAAGAACGGCAAAATTAACTAAAATTGCATTACTGTGGACCCTTATTGGCTATCTTTAATTTCTGATGGACAAGCCGATGCATGATATCGTAGTGATCACGGGGCCTACGGCTACTGGCAAGACGCGCCTGGCGGCTCTGGTGGCGGACCGGCTGGGGGGAGAGGTTATCAGTGCTGACTCGAGGCAGGTCTACAGGGGGATGGATATCGGCACCGGGAAGGATTTGTCGGACTATGTTGTTGACGGACGCAGTGTGCCTTTTCACCTGGTAGATCTTGTTGATGCCGGTTACAGGTACAATGTATATGAATACCAGCGCGATTTCCTGAATGTTTTCGGGGGTTTGTCTGGCCGCGGTTGCTTCCCGGTGGTATGCGGCGGATCGGGGATGTATGTAGACAGTATTGTCAGTGGTTACAGGCTGATACAGGTGCCGGTGAATGAACCACTCCGGGCACTTCTGGCGGGGCGACCGCTGGAGGAGCTGACAGGGATTTTATCGCAATACAAGAGCCTCCATAACAGGACTGATGTTGATACGGTGAAGAGGGCTGTCAGGGCGATAGAGATATCCGATTACTATACACATCACCCCGTTGACGAGACACCTTTTCCTGTTAAGAATCCTCTGGTGACAGCCGTTTTCTTCGACCGTGAGACAAGGCGGCAGCGGATCAGCTCGCGGTTGAAGGCGAGGCTTGATGGTGGCATGGTTGAGGAGGTACAGAGGCTGCTGGCCGGGGGAGTGCATCCGGATGATCTTCTTTACTACGGGCTGGAGTATAAGTATGTCACACTGTATCTGTTGAATATAATGGGTTATGATGAGATGGTTCAGAAGCTGGAGGTGGAGATTCACCGTTTTGCCAAGCGGCAGATGACCTGGTTCCGAGGCATGGAGCGCCGCGGTATCACCATCAACTGGATAGACGGCCAGCTGCCTGACGAGGAGAAGGTCAAAATGATCATCAGTATGATCAGTTCTTAGGCCGTAGGCCTTCAACTATGGTAGAATGCCGGATTTTACTATCTCACATTCCCCATAGGCCATAGGCCTTCAAGTATGGTAGAACGCAGCAGCGACGCGTTGAAGGTGGACTGCTTAGTATCAAAAATGTGAACATGAAAGCTTAAGATAAAAATTAATATATTATATTTGCGATAATATACGCAACGAAAATAATCGCAACGAATAATATCGCAATAAGAAATGAAAAACCCCTTCAAATTTGGAACTGTTGTTGATGATCCCTTCTTTATAAATCGTAAGAATGAGATAAAAAAAGTAACTTCCATTCTTTCGGGCGAGAATCATTTGGTCTTGATCTCACCACGACGCATGGGTAAATCAAGCCTGATAAATAAAGCAGTATCATCGTTGGGGAGGCCGGTTATTGCCCTGGATATGCAGTTAATGACAAGCCCGGCTGATCTTGCAGCTCAGATGCTCAGGCGGATTTACAGGATCTTCCCTCAAACAAGACTAAAACAGCACCTGAAAAGATTCCGCATCATTCCACAACTTTCACTGAATGCGGTAACCGGCAGTGTTGATGTATCATTCATGCCAGGTGTCGCGACTCTACCGATTTTGGAGGATGTGCTGAATCTGGCTGAAAAGTTGAGCACAGAAAAGAAGAAACTGATTATTGTTTTTGATGAGTTTCAGGAGGCACGCAGACTTGATGAAAACCTGTTGAATCAGTTACGGGCTATCATGCAGCAACACAAAATGATCAATTATGTATTTCTGGGTTCACAAGAGAGTCTCATTCGTGAGGTTTTCCAAAAGAAGAAATCACCTTTCTATCATTTTGCGATGGTTATGTATCTCAAAAAAATTGATATTGGAGAATTCAGTGAGTACCTGGAAATGGGTTTCACTGGAATCCATGATGAACCTGGCATGGTTGCAGGAGAAGTTCTGGAAGTGACCCATGGTCACCCTTATTACACACAGCAGTTGGCATTCACTGTATGGGAAATGGTGGCGTCAGGCCGCGGACAGTCGAATAAGTATGTTGATGATTCTGTAAGTGAGTTAATCCGGATGCATGACATGGATTATGAAAGGATATGGCTGAGTTTTAATAGTACTGATCGTAAAGTATTGCTGGGCCTCTCAATATCTGAACAACAGCCTCTTACTGCTGATTTTATGCGCATTTGGGACTTAAGTGCCTCAAGTACTGTCTTTAGCAGCCTGAAGAGATTGATGACTGGTGGTTATGTTATAAAAACAGATAAGTATGAGCTCGACGATCCGTTTTTCAGCAGATGGTTAAAGGAAAGACGGGAGAGGTAATTATTTCTTTCATTATAGTAAAAGAAATCTTCCAGTAAAAGGCTTTCAGACCTCAGATTGAGGCTCCACAATAAGCGGAGACTTAATCCCGATAACGAAGTGCATCGGAAAATTCAGACTTTGTGGACTTTACGGACTTTCGCCATTGCGGACTTTCGCCTTTATTGACTTTCAGACCCTGATCCCCATCTTCTTCATCAGCAATGACGCATTGAAGCTTGAGCATACCCCCGGTGTCAGCCTGTAGTCGAAGAAGAGCTCCTCGCCGCTAACCTTTACATCGAAATGGTAGTTTTCAATGTTGTCCGGAAGTTCTTTCTCCAGGCCGGCAAGGCGGAGGTCATGTGTTGCAACCATGGCTACCGAACCGTAGCCGGTGAGCTGCCTGATCAGCGCCACAGATCCCGTATAGCGGTCGTCTGAGTTGGTGCCGCGGAGTATCTCATCGAGCAGGAGAAATGCCTTTGGGTCGGATTCGGCTGCGGAGATGATGGCCCTGAGTCGCCGAAGTTCGGCATAGAATGAAGATATATTCTCTTCAAGTGAATCGGATATGCGCATGCTGGAATGGAGCCTGACATGCGAGACCGTGAATGATGAAGCACATACCGGCGCCCCGGCAAAAGCCAGCACGGCATTTATCCCGCAGGTACGCAGGAAGGTGCTCTTGCCCGACATGTTCGACCCTGTTATCACTATCGCCTTTCCCGGACCCTCAACCGAAAAATCATTGCTGATCCGCCTCTCGGCAGGTATCAGCGGATGGCCCATCTTCTCCGTACGGAATACAAAATAGTCATCAGTTAAAGTCGGAAATACCCAGCCGGGATTGTTGTAAGTCGTATTGGCAATCGATGCCACCACCTCAAATTCAGCCATTGCGGCAAACCATCCAGGGATCCGCAGGGCATGCTCACGCTTCCACCTTTCAAGAGCGAGGCAAAAATGTATATCAGTGAAGAACAGCAGGTTGAGTGGGGCGGATAGAAGCATATTCAACCTCCAGTCGAGCCTGCCGACCAGCTTTGAAAGTTGCCTGATGCGATTTGAGGCAGGATTGCTGTCTTTGAATGATCCCTGCAGGGCCAGGAGTTTTGCAGCTGTAAACTTCTCGTTTTCGATCAGTCTTATGATCTCGGAGTATGATCTGAGCAGGTCTGATGACCGGCTCACCTGTTCCTGGAGTTTTGAGATCCTTTTGAACCGTGTGAAATAAAAGATGAAGTTGACAGTAAACATCGGGAAAAGTATTGCAACGGGCCATCCTGCTATGACGAGTATGACGGACGCCATGGCCAGAAGGCTGAGGCAACCGGTTATTATCTTCTCGCGACTTGTTTTCGGAAAGGTGTCATCACTCCTGAGCCACTGCATCAGGTGCGCCGGATCGTTGCCGGCACCGGCATTCAGGTAACCGAGGGTCATCAGCTCCTGTCTCCAATCCGTCAGAGGCTGCAGTTCTGTGACAGCCTCCTGGCGCCGCAGTATCTCTTCCCGGGAAGCAGATTGTTTCAGGTACTCTGCCAGCAGGTCAGAGGCCGGCTTGCTGGTGGTTCGGCATATATACTGAAAAAGTGATGCCTTCCCGAAGATGTCCAGGTCATATGAATAGGGGTGGTCCCTCTCGATGTATTCGTCTCCGGGCTTATATCCGGAGAAGTCGCCGTCGATGCACTTCATCTCAAGTCTGTTGATTTCCGCCAGGTGTAGAAATCGCTTCCTGCTTTTCTCTGTCGTTTCGTACCTGATCACCAGCCAGGCTAAGAGGATCAGGGCCAGTGTCAGGGCGGTGACAGCGGCAACTAAAGAGACTGACAGGAGCACTGCGAAAAGGATCAGTCCCCCGATGAAGGCTGCCAGCCGGGCTAATGACAGGCGGTCGGACAGCTTCCCAAGCCGTTCGGCAGATGCGCTGAATTCAGCTTCTCTAATAGTATAAACCTCACGTGGTGACATCCTTGCTTAATCAGGGTTAAAGCTAATCAATCTGTCCTGAAATTGAAAAGCGGTCGAAATTTGTAAGTATCATCTGTAGATTCAGACCTGTTTTGCTGTTGTCATCTACACAAATCTACCTCACTTTCTCGCTTGATTAATTAACTTTACCCCTGATATTTTTTTAAATTGATGACCGCAAGACCGCAAGACCGCAAGACTGCAGGACCTTAAACCTTCAGACGGAGCGAAGCGACAGACCTTCAGACATGTTTGACATTGATTCAATCCTCTTCGAACTCCTCGGCTACCGCATGAGCCTCCTGGAGCTGCTTGCGGTTCTCACCGGGCTGTCAGCAGTATGGTTTGCAGCCAGGGCAAACATCATCACCTGGATCTTTGCACTTATTAATGCTGTTCTTTTCTTAATGCTCTATTACCAGGTGAATCTTTATTCGGCGATGATCCTGCAGCTCTTCTTCTTCATCAACGCCATCTATGGCTGGTTCAACTGGAAAAGGCAGAGCAGTAACGGTGATGAACCCGTCACCTTGCTGAGCCATAAGGGCAGGGTTTTCTGGGTAGTCGCCGTAATAGCCGGGGCTTTTACCATGGGGACGGTCATGTCACGAATTCATCTGTGGCTTCCGGATATGTTCCCCGTGCGGGCCACATTTGTTTATACTGACGCAATGATTGCAGTGATGAGCATTTCCGCCTCACTGCTGTGCGCCAGGCTTAAGCTCGAGAACTGGGTACTCTGGATACTTGTCAATGTCATGAGCATCGCCATGTATGCTATGAGAGGAATTATGCTGGTTTCAGTGCAGTATATGATTTTCCTTGCTATGGCTGTCTACGGGTTTATTCAGTGGAAACGCAAAGTCAAAATAGTTCAATGAGAAATAAATCATTCAATGAGAAATCAAATACTTGTTCTGATGGTTGCGCTGCCTGCGTTATTGCTGTCATGCAATAAAGCTGATAAAATGTTCATCGCATCAGGTTATTCGGCAGACGGTGAGGCTGATGTTCTGCTCTGCAGGCTTAACGGCAACGGCAGCATTGAAAAGCTTTCGGAGATAAATGTCGGTGATAACCCTTCGTTTTTTACCTTCGGCAGGGACGGCCTGGCATATTTCGTCAATGAGGCTGACTCCTTTGACCTGAAAGCCGGGGGAGGCATCACCACACTGCGGTATGATAATAAAAACAGAAGTTTTGAGAAAGTCGGCTCCCTCAATCAGGGCGGGGGAGGACCGTGCCATATCACGGTCTCTCACGACGGGCAATACCTCATCACGGCCAACTACGGAAGCGGTTCAGTATCTGTCGTCAGGCTGAGCAGCGAAGGGATACCGGAAAAGGTCACAGATGTGATATTTTATGGTGAAAGGTCGCACCCGCATATGACTATCTATAACCCGCGACTTCATACATATTATGTCACAGACCTCGGGCTTGACAAAGTACACCAGTTAAAGCTTGACACAACATTGGGTCTGCTAATGAATGCTGCCGTTGCGTCGTTCAGCTGTGAACCGGGAAGCGGTCCAAGGCATATGGCAATAGACAGGACAAGTGCGAACCTGTATGTTATCAATGAGCTGAATTCTTCAGTCTCAGTATACAACATCCTGTCCGATACAGTAACTGTAAAGAAGACTTTCAGCACCCTGCCAGAAGGCTACTCCGAAAAAAGTTACTGTGCAGACATCCACCTGTCGCGCAACGGAAAAAAGATCTACGGATCAAACCGTGGTCATAACAGCATTGTGACCTTCAGCGTCGGAGCAGATGGTAAGCTTTCGGAGCCGTCTCACCAGGACTGCGGTGGCAACTGGCCGCGTAACTTTGCAGTAACGCGTAACGGAAAATATTTCCTGGTTGCAAACCAGAGATCAAATGAGATTTCCGTTCTGCCTGAAGGGGAGAACAGTGATGGGGCAGTTTCAACACTGACTCTCAATGCCCCGTCATGCGTCAGGTTCTTAAAATAGGAATGCTGGCAGATATACAGGTGAAGTCCTAATCGGATACTATGGCAGCCCGGCAGTACATTTTCTATCAGGTAATTAGTCCATAATTTGTGCTTCTTCCACCTGATTCTTCCTTTCTCAATATGCCTTTTTCAATTAAATCATGGATATCTCTCAGGGCGGTGTCGGCTGAGCATTTTGTGATTTTGGCCCATTTTGATGTTCTTAGTTTTCCATCAAACCCATCCAGAAGCTTGTTCAGCATAAGTCTTTGCCTGCCGTTTAACAAAGTCTCTTTATGTCTATCCCAGAAATCTGCTTTTTGAAGTGCGTTATGCATTGTTTTTTCTGTAGTTTCCAATGCATGATGCAGGCAATTCAGGAACCATTTCAGCCATTCTGTAATATCCCGGTTGCTATGCTGGACATTTTGTAAAACTGCGTAATAACCCTTTTTCTCAATTAGCACCTGGTTCGAGAGACTATAGAATCTTTGTGGGCTACCTTCAGAACGTGCCAGTAACATATCAGATAGCGCCCTCGCAATACGACCATTGCCATCATCGAAAGGATGTATAATGATAAACCAGAAATGCGCTATGGCTGCTTTTAGTACAGCATCTTGTTTTGATTCAGCATTAAACCATTCCAGGAACAGGTCCATTTCTTGTTTCACTCTCTCTGGTGCAGGGGCCAGATAATGGATCTTTTCTTTACCCAGGGGGCCGGAGACTACCTGCATAACCCCCTTTCGCCAGGATCCGGCATCTACCCTTTGTATTCCACTCCACCCTGATGGGAATAATGCTGCCTGCCAACCTAACAACCGTTCTTCGGTCAATTGTTCATTAAAGTTCTGTGTAGCATCCAGCATCATTTCAACCACGCCGTCAACGTCTCTTGTTGCAGCTATCATTCCGGCATATTCCATCCCCAGTCTTCTGGCAATAGAGGAACGGACCTGTTCATAGTTCAATTTTTCACCCTCAATCTCGGATGATTTTATCACATCAGTTGTAAGAGTAGACAGCAGTGCTTCCTCTTTCATGAAAAAGCCCAGGGAGGCCATTTGTCCCATGATCTTTCCCTGCAAATGGCGCACTCTTCCCAGGATTCCGTTTACTTCCCTGTCATCCCATGTGAAATGTGGCCACTGTTCGTATTGATAAATATATTTCGCCATTTTTAATTATTGAGCTTGTGGCAAATATACGAATTAATCGCCGCAAATATAATGAGATTATTGAAATTTTTCTCCGCAGGGTTAAGCTTTATTGTTCAACTGAAACTGGTTCCGGTCCGGTACTACAGAGGATGTGTCTGCGAATACGCCTTCCTGAAATCCGGATGAATTATCTCCTGCTTATTTTAATTCAGTAGAAAATCTGCAAAATATTTGCATTATGAACATATGATCATTAACTTTGTAGTGAACAAATGATCATAAAATGTCACCGCGACCAACAAGATTAAGAAGAGTAAGCAACCCTCCGGTTATATCGGGCTTTAAACCTTACGGTGGCAAGGCGCAAGCTGAAACAGCAGGCTCTGTCTTTCTCCATTTTGAGGAGTATGAGGTGATCCGTCTCTGCGATTATGAGCATATGAATCATCATGAGGCTTCAAAGGTCATGGACGTATCGAGACCTACACTTACCCGTATATATGCCAGGGCGAGAGCCAAGATAGCCGAAGCCCTCGTTGCCGGCAAGCAGATAATCATAGAAGGCGGTAAGATCTATTTCGACAGTGACTGGTATACCTGTAACTCATGCGGCTGCTATTTTAACCAGCCTGAGAAAAATATAGAGGTGCTCACATGTCCTCTTTGCGGCAGCGATAAGATTGAGAACTGTGAATCCATGAATGAAGATATGACCGTGACGCACCGCCAGTGTTCAGAAAAATGTGTCTGTCCCGGCTGCGGGTATGAGAAGCTTCATGAACCGGCACAACCCTGCAAGGAACAGGTCTGCCCCGTTTGCAACGGTCGGCTCGTAAGAAAAAACAACCTTTTAGCTAAGGATATATAAATATATAAATACATGAAAGTAGCAATCACCAGTACAGGCAACAGCCTGGAGAGTACAATTGACCAGCGGTTCGGCCGCTGTTCCTGGTTCGTAATCTATGACACTGAGACCGGTGGCGTTGAAATACTGCCCAATCCCAACAGGGATGCCCAGGATGGTGCAGGGCCGGCATCTGTTCAGCTTGTGGCATCAAGGAGTGTAAAGAAGATCATCTCCGGCGAGTTTGGGGTGAAGATTAAGTCACTGCTTGACAGCCTAAAGATACAGATGGTAGTTTACAAGGAACCGGAAAAGACCATTCAGTCAATAATAGATATGTTAACAAAAATCAGAATTAAAAGTATTTAAGCCATGAAAAAACGTATAGCAATTCCTCTTGAGGGAGGGATCCTTTGTTCACATTTCGGCCATTGCGAACAGTTCGCGATAATGGACGCCGAAGGCAACGCCATCACTGAAGAATCACTCATCACACCCCCGCCTCACGAACCGGGACTGCTTCCCGGATGGCTGGCAGAAAAAGGCGTGACTGACGTAATAGCAGGTGGCATGGGACAGAGGGCAATAGGCCTTTTTAACAGCCATAAGATCAATGTTTTTGTCGGCGCACCGGTGAAAAGTCCGGATGAACTGGCAACGGACCTGCTTAACGATAAGCTGCAGGCCGGGGCAAACTATTGTGATCACTAAGAGACCACTATGGAAAGGAAGAGGATTGGCATCATCATATGCGACAGGTACCACACCTGTGCCGGAGGCAAGTGCTTCAGGGCCGTCCGCAACCGCGAGGGCGCCTTCGACAGATACAAGGAGCAGGATATAGAGGTGGCAGCCTTCACGACTTGCGGCGGGTGCCCTGGAGGGAACATTGAATATACCCCCGAGGAGATGATAAAGAACGGGGTCAGTGTCATCCACCTGGCTACCGGATTGGTTGTAGGTTATCCCCCCTGTCCCAGACTCGATTACTTCACCAGGTTCATCCCTGAGAAGTATGGTATTGAGGTGGTTGTAGGCACTCACCCTATCCCCCAGAAGTACTACACCACCCACATGAACCTGGGCACCTGGAAAGGAGCAGCCATGCAGCGGTTTATTAAACCGACGCTGGCTGACGAAACCATCAGGCTGGCATACGATTAGAAGCTGACGGATGAAGATTGCTGTTGCAAGCGGCAAGGGCGGTACGGGAAAGACCTTTGTTGCCACAAACTTATTCCATGTATTGGCCGGGCGTGGCGACAGGGTCGCACTGGTCGACTGTGATGCAGAGGCGCCGGACGACCTTCTTTTCTTTCGGCTGAGAAGATCTCCGAATCGGATGTTACACGCCAGGTCCCCGTCATCAATAAGGACGCGTGCACATGGTGCGGCCGTTGCAGCAGGTGGTGCAACTACAACGCTATCTTTTATGTTCCGTCGGCGACAGGTAATTGAGGTGATAGAGAACCTGTGTCACGGTTGCGGAGCATGCAGCTTCGCGTGCAACGCCGGTGCCATTACGGAAAAGCCTGTTGTACTGGGAACGGTTACTGTATACAAGGCATCAGGAGAGGCGCCACTCATCGAAGCCCGCATGAGGGTGAACGAGATGTCTCCCGTGAGGGTGATAAAGGCTGCGATAAAGGAGGCGGGCAATGAAGGAGTGACTATCCTGGACTCACCGCCCGGCACATCATGCCCCTTTGCGCAGACTGTAGACAAAGCTGACTATGTATTACTGGTGACTGAACCGACTCCCTTCGGGCTGAGCGACCTGAAACAAAGTGTGGAGACACTGAAGACGATGAATAAATCGTGCAGCGTGATCATCAACCGTGCCGACATCGGTGACACCAGCGTGAGAAGGTACCTTGAAGAAGAAAAGATACCGTTGCTGGCGGAGATAAACTATGATCATGAGATTGCAAGAGCATATTCGGAGGGCAGGCTGGCAGCCGGAGAAAACAAGGCATTAGCCGGACTCTTCACTGAGCTGGCAGACAAAATAACAGATAATCATGGAACTGGCAGTAATCAGCGGTAAGGGAGGCACGGGAAAATCAAGCATCACGGCTGCTTTTGCGACACTCGGGCAGGAGCTGGTGGTGGCCGACTGTGATGTGGATGCAGCCAACCTCTACCTTCTGTTCAACCCGGAACATGAGAAGGAAGTAGTCTATATCGGTGGCCATAAGGCTGTGGTGGACAGTACCCTGTGTACCGTATGCGGTATATGCGAAGGGTACTGCCGGTTTGATGCCATAAGTGAAAAGGAGGGGAAGATAGCCATCTCGGAGACATCATGCGACGGATGCTTTTTCTGTTCACGCATATGTCCAATGGGCGCAATCACAATGGTTCGCAGCGACAGGAGCCGGATGTATTCGGGACCATTCCGCAACGGGATGATGGTATACGGCCGCCTGGCGCCGGGAGAGGAGAATTCGGGCAAGCTCGTCAGCATGGTGAGGGATGAGGCGAAGAGGGTTGCTGCAGTGAAGGGGATGAATAACGTCCTGCTTGACGGCCCTCCGGGAATAGGATGCCCGGTGATCTCAACAGTAACGGGTGTGGATAGAATTGTCATCGTAACCGAACCTACCATGTCAGGACTGGCCGACCTGAAGAGAGTACACGAAGTGGCACGCAAATTCAGCGGTGAGGTAGGAATTATCATCAACAAGTTTGACCTGAATGAGGCTATGGCTGACAGGATCGAGGGCTGGTGTGCAGCACAGGGAAGCACTCTGCTCGGACGTTTGCCCTTTGACAGGCGGGTAACTGAGGCCATGGTGGCTGGTAAGAGCATTACCGAGATGCACCCTGAAGCAGAAATAAGCAATTCAATAAAAGCTATCTGGAAAAAACTTGATAGAGGCTTATAAAACCCTGGCGGCACAGTAATTGAGGCTGTAGAGGTTACAGCAAGCAAATAAGGATCCCACAAGGGCCACAATACTGAATGCTTTACGAGCAATGATATTGTATTTAGATCCCTGGACTACAATACTTTATGGCCTACGGCCAAATTTCACTATTGCCTAATGCCTAATGCCTACTGCCTATTTCAGGTAGGTATCCAGGAACTCAAAATACTCCTTCTGCCAGATCACGGCATTCTGAGGCTTGGTGACCCAGTGACTCTCATTCTCGAAGAAGAGCAGCCTGCTGGGTACGCCACGCAGCTGTGCCGAGTTGAACGCCTCAAGACTCTGGCTGTAGGGTATCCGGAAGTCGTTTGCACCCGTTATGATCAGTATGGGCGTATCCCACTTGTCGACCATAGTATGTGGTGAGAACTTATTGTATCCCGGAGGCTGCGGCTTGTCCCACGGCGCACCCTGGTAATCCTTGTTCGGATACCAGTACTCCTCGGTTGATCCGTATTCGGCAATAGTATTATAAACGCCGCAGTGCGATACGAATGCCTTAAAGCGCTTGTTGTGCATCCCGGCAAGGTAGAAGACCGAGTACCCGCCGTAGCTGGCTCCCACGGCACCCAACCGGTCCTTATCGACGAACGGCTCCTTAGCCATGGCGTCAATAGCATCAAGGTAATCCTGCATGTTCATGCCGCCGTAATCGCCCGAGATCTGTTCGCGCCAGTAGCTGCCGAACCCCGAATTGCCGCGCCTGTTGACGGCCACCACAATATAACCGTTGGCAGCCATGATCTGGTAGTTCCAGCGATAGCTCCATCCCTGACCCAGAGAGCCCTGCGGCCCGCCCTTGCAGTAAAGCAGCGTGGGGTATTTCTTTCCCGGATCAAAATCGGGCGGATAGATAATCCAGCTCTGCAGGTCTTTGCCATCCTTCGTCTTCGTATAACGCTCCTCGGTACGGCCCATCTTTATGCTCTCGTAGATGTGGCCGTTGACATCAGTTATCATGTTAAACTCCCCGGTTGACATATTGACTGCAGCCACTTCCGTGGGTCTCGACATCGACATCATGCCGGCAACCAATACACCGTCCTGAAGTTGCAGAGGCCCCATGTCGTAATCGCCCTTTGTCAGGGTGGTTATGCTTCCTGATGCGAGCGATATTTTAAATATGGGCTGTGTGCCCCGGTACGGGCTGGTGAACCATATTTCGCCGGTGCCGCTCCACTGCAGGTTTCCGACGTTGTAATCCCACCCTTCGGAGACCCATTTGCGTTCGCCTCTGGCAATATTGTAAACGAACAGCCTCTCGAGATCCGACTCATAACCATCCTCTTCCATGCTCGCATAAGCTATCATCGACCCGTCAGGCGAGAAAACCGGTGTTTTATCGTAACCCAAATTTCCTTCCGTAATATTCCTCTCTGCCCCGGTTGTGACATCATAAAGGTAGATGTCTGTGTTTGTGCTTAATGAATATGCCTTTCCGGTAAGTTTCTTGCATGCGTAAGCAATATATTTCCCGTCAGGACTCCAGCTGATATCAGCCTCATCGAACCAGGGTGCATCAGGGGTATCAAACCTTTGACCCTGCATGATATCTTTCTCGCCGCTTATTGTCTCACCGTCGAAGGAGGCCGTGAACAGATGGCTGTAGGAGTAGTCGTGCCAGTAATTCCAGTGCCTGTACATAAGATCATCGATGATGCGGACCTTTGCATTGGGTAGGTCATATTTTTCATTTGCCGTCTGGTCGAGCTTGATGCGCCGGGTGAAATATACCATGTCTCCGGCCGGGGAGAATGAGAGTATTTCAAAGTCCTGTAAACCAGTTATCTCCCTCTTTGCAGTACCGTCAGGCTTCATAGTCATGATCTTGCCTCCGGCGAGGTATGCTATTGCTGAACCGTTGTCTGTCCACTGCGGACCTGACCCTCCGTCAGTCGTTAGCTGTACGGGGGTTCCTCCTGAAGAGGCCAGCGAATAGATATTGGTCGTCCGTGCTTCCGTTGCGAGATCATAGTGCGTGACTGTATAAAGAACCGTAGCGCCATCAGGTGACAGCACTATTGAACCTATGCGCCCGTATTTCCAGAGGATTTCAGGTGTCAGTACGCCTCCGGCCTTCTCGGCATCGGTCAGGGATACGTCGATTACTAAAGCTTCCGTACTCTTTTTTGAGTCTTTGGTGCAGGATGCCAGAAGGGCCAGTGCGATGAGAGTAAGTAAGAGGGCAAGTTTCTTCATGATATTGGTGGTTTATGTTATCTCAGCGGTTAAGCATTATTTCAAAGATAAATAAATAGGTTAAACATGGTGGAACAAACTCGAAAAGTTTGAAAGAAGTCCCGGCACTCAAGGATTATTTGTCTTCGTAATTTCAATGCAGTCAAACAACTAAATAAAATACTTGACTTGTCTTTAGTAATGTAGTAACTTGTTAAGAATTTGATTTTCAACCTTGATCTGTTTAAAAGATGGCTACCCCCTTTCTCTTAAAAGCAGACAATTGGATTTCAAGGATTCTTTATCATCCCTCCCTTGATAAAGACGGCCTGGCCCAGAAAAAGATCTACTGGATTGCCAGTGTTGCTGTCACTGTCATGATTTTTTTGCTGACGCTTGCTTATCACATCATATTCCCCCAGCTAAAGATCCTGATAACCTATGGGTTTTCCCTGTCGCTAGTATTTCTGCAGGGAGTAATATACCCGTTAATATTACGAAGGACCGGGTTGGTGCTTCTGGTCATTAATCAGACCATCGTGGCGCTTGCCACATTCGTAACCATACTATTGCTTGGAGGAATACCCTATTCAGGTGGCCTTGTGGTTGTCGGACTTGCAATGATTTTCTTCTCTCTCAACTTCAAAAAAAGAAGGCATTCACTGTGGATATATTATGTTTATGTGATTACAATTATTCTTGCGGGTGTTCTTAATCCGTATCTCGAGGTGCCGCCGGAAATGACCACTGAAGTCAACATCTCACTCTATGTTGTGAATCTCATATGGATATCAACCTTTGCGATGGTCTTCGTGATGAGCTTTATTGTTCAGCGTGTTAAGCTCGAGAAGAGTGAGACCGAACGGATAAGGGAGATTGATGAGGCTCGGACTCGTCTCTACACCAACATCACCCATGAGTTCCGGACACCGCTGACCGTCATAACGGGAATGAATGATCTGATCCGCAAGGAACCGGAGAGATGGCTCACAGAAGGTTCTGAAGCTATTGACAGGAATGCAAAGGTTTTGCTGACACTGGTTAACCAGATGCTCGATCTCTCTAAGCTTGAAGCAGGGGCCACACCGGTCCGTCTGATAAGGGCAGATATAAATATCTATATCAGGTATATATTAGAACTGTTCAGGTCAGTTGCGGCAACGGCAAGAATCTCACTCAATTACAAACCATGCGAACCCGCCCCTGTAATTGACTATGACCCTGAAAAGCTGATGCAGATTGTCACAAATCTCATTTCCAATGCTCTCAAGTTCACCCAGCAAACCGGGAAGATAGAGGTAAGTACCGCAATTAGTGAGACTCATTATGAGATCAGGGTAAGTGATAACGGTTCAGGTATCCCGGAGTACTTTCTGCCGCATATTTTTGACCGTTTTTCCCGTGGTGACGCTTACTCGACGAATATTACGCCTGGATCCGGTCTGGGACTCGCGCTGACAAAGGAGGTTGTGACTCTCCTCGGAGGTTCTATTGGCGTCGAGAGTGTCTATGGCAGCGGAACAGAGTTTGTCGTAACCCTGCCGGTAACTCAATCTGCTGAACTTCAGACAGGTCCTGGACTTCACGAGATCAAAGGGAAAATCTCACATTATATTTACAGTACAAAAGGTAGGGAGGCACGGAGTGAGACCCATCCTGATTTCCACAGTGAAAAACCCATGTTGCTGGTTGTTGAGGATAATCATGATGTTGTTCATTATCTGATGAGTCTCCTTGTCAATGATTATGATGTCATTGTTGCAGGCGATGGAGAGGAGGGCGTTGCAAAAGCCATCGATTATATTCCTGACCTCATCCTTACAGACATAATGATGCCTGTGATGGATGGCATCGAGATGCTCGGAAGGGTAAAGCAGAACCCGCTGACAAGCCATATACCGGTAGTTGTACTTACTGCCAGGGCAGATGTGGCATCAAGAGTAAACGGACTTGAGAGGGGGGCCGATGCCTATCTTGCGAAACCGTTCAACAATGTGGAGCTACAGGCGCAGCTCAGAGCCCTTATCAGTCAGCGCAAAAGACTGCAGGAGCGGTATGCAGCGATCGGTAATCTCGATCTTATTGAGGAGAGGGATTTTAACATAGAGGATGCCTTCATGAGGAAAGTACGTGAGATTATGCTTGCGGCCATGGGTAATGAAAATCTTGATATCCAGCATATCTGTGATCAGATGTCGATGAGCCGCACGCAGCTTTACCGAAAGTTCAGATCGCTGACCAACAGGACAGTGACTGAATATCTTCGCTCGCTGAGGCTGCACAGGGCCCAGGAGCTTCTGGCAGGACACAGGCTTACGGTGGCAGAGGCGGCATACAAGACCGGTTTCAGGAATGTCTCTCATTTCAGCAGGGTTTATAAGCGTGAATTCGGGGTTAACCCGAGCGGTACTGTCAGATAGTGATGATTTTGGCATACACAGCAATAATATTGGCACATCCGGCATGGTATTTGGCACGCACAGCAATAATTTTGGCACATAGGGCATAGTATTTGGCACGCACAGCAATAATTTTGGCACGTACAGCAATGATACTGGCACATAGGGCATAGTATTTGGCACGCTGAGCAAAACGGATCTCGTGTCATGTACTCTAACTTGCGTAAGAATATCTCATAGACCTCGCAGTGACCGTATTAAGTGCCCGGGAAAGGGGGTTTCAAGCAGAACCGTTACCGGTCATGTATTAATACCGGGTACTTTGGGGAGTGAGGCTACGGCTTCACTCCTCCGTTTTTACTATAAAGCTGTTTTGGCACGCATAGAAAAGATTTTGGGACGCAGAGTCAAATGCCTTTCAGACTTTGTGCCTAACTTGCCTTACTCACAATATCAGACCGGCCTGGGAGAAAGAAGCTCAATATGCCCGCCACGGGCATAGTTCACCGGTCATCTGCTCAATAGGTTTACAATTAGGTTATCAATGAAAGTGGAGTGCAGGCTCCACTTCTTTTATGTTTCGGAACACCTTCAGGATTTTCTTATTTTACATTAAAATCTGATTATTATATGGTAATATCTTCATATATGATAATAATATATAGTTAATAGAAACATAAATTAAATGAATGACATGAAAAATAAACTATTAGTGGAAATATTGCTATGCAGCACACATTCTCCTGAACGAACTTTGTGAAATCAACAGGTTTCAAAGGTCAAACTAATCAATGGAATTATGAAACGAATGGATGTTTTGAAGGAGATTATGCTTCCACTGGTGGTGATACTGGCAGGTGCATTTACCGATCGGGTCAGGTTCGATGCCCATGAATTGATCAACAAGTCCGGGAACAACTTTGCTTTGAAGACTATTGTAATTGAGCCCCTTATTGTATTCAAAGAACCTGCACAGCTCTCCATGAGGTATGACGGGTGCCTGGGTCACGGCCTCGATTTATGCCAGGCAGAGAGTGTCATTTTTTCACTATGGGATGACGAGGTTGCTTTCCTTCAGGGGAATACACCAAAAGTCTGCTCAAACTGCAATGTAAACAAGGATTCGCATACTCTTGACATGTTAATCTGCCAGACCGGCGTCATCGCTACCATAGCTGAATGGTAGTTTCAAAAGACTTAACTGTTGCCCGGGCGAGGAGAGAGGATTGTTTTCATGTGTGAGCGCTTTAGTTAGTTTCCGGGCACCAGCGAAACAGTCCCGTTCATGCGGTACTCTTTTTCGTTTTAAGTTTTGCCGAAAAGGAGAGAATTGACTTATTGCCGGGAATTTCGTAAATTACACATATTGAGAAGAACCCGCATGACTGACCCGCCTTCAACAGATCAGAAATTTATTCGCAAGCTCAGGGAGATAGTAGAGATTAACCTGTCACGAGAGGAATTTAATGTTGAGGAGCTTGCCCGGGAAGCACACATGAGCCGGTCTGCTATTCACCGCAGGCTGAAGCATCTGGTTAAGCTGAATGCGAGTCAATTTATCAGGGAGATCCGCCTGCAGAATGCACAGGAGATGCTTCGTGACGAGTTCATGACTGCATCTGAAGTGGCATTCAGAGTGGGCTTCGGCAGTCCGGCATACTTCTCGAAGTGTTTTCATGAATATTTCGGTTATCCTCCGGGGGAAGAGAGGAAACGGATTTTTGAGGATGAGACAGATAAACCGGATATCTTGCCAGGCGAGTCTGAGAGTCACCAGCCTGCAGCCGCAGATCCTGGGTTAAAAAGGAAAAAAATACTGGCTCTGTCAGCTCTCGCTGTTGCTGTTGCTGCCATTATTCTTGTGGTTGCAATTAGTCCGATGCGAATGTCAAAGGAGAATTCAATCGTGGTCCTACCCTTTAAGAATCTCAGCGGGGATCCTGACAATCAGTATTTTGCTGACGGCATTATGGAGGATATCCTTAACAGTCTCTACCAGGTCAGCAATCTGAGGGTGATCTCCCGTACAACCTCAGAGCATTTTCGTGACACTGACCTCACATCAGGAGAGATATCGAGGCAATTAAATGCCCGAAATGTTCTTGAGGGCAGCGTTCGAAGGCAGGACGATAAGGTCAGAATAACAGTACAGCTTATTGACGGGAAGAAGGAGCAGCATCTCTGGTCGGAAAATTACGACCGTGAGCTGACCGATATGCTCGGTCTTCAAGGTGAGATTGCAAAGCAGGTTGCGGGAAAACTGAATGCAATCATTACAGACAGTGAAGCCAGTCATATAGGGGAACTTCCGACAGCGAATCCGAAAGCATGGGATTATTATCTCAGGGCCCGCTTTTTGCTTCATCAGGCAAATGATATCCAGCGTTTTGACATCAGCAGGGAGGGACTCATGGCCAGCCTGAAGTACTATGAGATGGCGATTGCCGAAGACTCGACATTTGCCGAAGCATATGCCGGGCTGGCCAATGCATGGTACAATCTTTCGGCATGGGGCTGGTACAAACCTTATCAGGATGGTATTGCAAGGGCCAGGGAGAATTTCACCAGAGCGTTGGAGCTTGATCCCGATTGCGCGGAGGCTCATGCATTAAGGGGCGTATGGTTGGCATATCCTGAAGGAAAATTTGAAGAGGCCAAAACAGAGGTAGGAAGAGCCATTGAGCTGAACCCGAATTATTCCACGGCACATCAATGGTATGCACAGCTACTGATGATTACAGGTCCTATTAAAGATGCACGGAAACATGTTGACCGTGCTGTGGAACTCGAACCATATTTCTGGGTGGTACATAACCTGAATGCCTGGATCTACTACTTCGAAGAGGAATATGAGAAGGGAATCGAAGCCTGCATTGCAGCCCGCGACCTTAATCCTGATTTCGTTGACAACAGCTGGCTGTTTGCTCTTCATTATGTCAGGCTGGGCGAGGGGGAGAAAGCGGCAATAGCACTGCACGACTTATTTAAGCGTTATCCCTCTGTCAGTCACCTTGGAGATGAGGTGATGGATGCATTCCGTAAATCAGGTATTGATGGAATATTTACATGGCTTATAGACATAAATATTAACAGGCCTATCCCTGTAGACGGTCTGACCGGGCATCCGTTCTTCGTTGCATGGTGGAATGCCATTCTGGGCAACAGGGAGGAGTCGATCAGGTGGTTTGAGAAGACCATTGAAATGTCTTTTATTCCCAAACACTACTTCAACCTCATTGCCACCAATCCTGATTTTGATATCCTGCGAGATGACCCCCGGTTCCTTGCGGTCATTGAGAAAGCGGGTCTTACTCCCTACAACACCAGGCCCCCCGGGTAAAGCGACAGCTGACCGCAGAAAGTGTTACCGGCAGTTGATCTCCATTCCAAAAATCCTATAAAGATTGTGTTGTTGCATTCCTGTGCAACATAGTTTAAATACCTGCATCACTGTTTAAATCAATGGCACGGATAGTTCTATGCAGTCACTCCTCATTTTGCTGAACTTTGTATAAGAATCTTGATAAGGAGATTTCTGATGCTAAACTAAAACATATGCTTATGAAAACACTGAAAAAAACCTTTCTTTTGACGGCAGTTGTCTGCTTTTCAATGTCATGTTCAAAATCTGACACTTATTTTGATAATGATACGGATGTCAGCCTTAAGAAAGGAAAGGCTGAACAAAAAGCGGTCACGGTGCCGTTCAAGGCGGATTTTGTAGGAACCTATATGTATGGCGGGCCGGAGGCCACCTGCGGTGAATGGAATCCCGAAGGCGGTGTCATGTGGGGCATGGTGATCAATGAAGGCGGCGGAACGGGGACCCATCTTGGTAAGTTTACCCATTATTTTGAATTCTGTTGTGAATTCATGTCTGGCATTTATCCTGGACCGACTGGTCACATGGTAGCTTTTTTCACAGCTGCCAACGGAGATATTCTCTATGTATCATGTGCTGGCCAGGTCCTTAACGGAAGGCTTGACCATCATCCTGCAGACGTAAACTCATACTTCAAAGATCCCTTTGTAATCCTTGGTGGCACAGGCAGGTTTGAGGGAGCCACAGGAAGTGGTTATACCGATGATTACAACAGGGATTCCTATCCTGATAATTCGTTTCATCACTGGAGAGGTACAATCACCCTGGTAAAGGGCAACCAATAGAGAGAGGATATGTATTCAACAACAGTAGTCAATAATTTAATTTTTGGTACGCAGTGCAAAGATTTTGGAACGCAGAGTCAAATGTCTTTCATATGGTGTGCCTAACTTGCCATTAATTACTAATACCTGATAATCATGAGAACGAAAACAATTTTTATTAGCTTATGCCTAATCATTGGCGTGGCCCTGACAAGTGCCTACGGCCAGGGAAAGGCTCAAAAGGCAGTACAGGGATGGTTAATGTCTGAATACTGGTCACCGGTCTATTGCGGTGACACGATGGTTGATCTGCTCGAAGGCGGCTCGATAAGAGTACATTATGTGGTTCCCAGCGGGGGAAAGTATTACGAAATTGATCAGCTTAAGGGTGAAGTAACAAGCCAGACAGGCGAGGTCTTTCAGGTAAGGGAGACAGACAAGTATTATTTTACGGATCACTGGTATGTGACCTGGCACTATAACCTGATCGGAGACCGGGGTACACACTATATCGGCACCCTGACCTACAGCTATTGGACAAAAGAGATAACTATTGGGAAAGTTGTCTGTAATTGAGCCTTTTCCTTTGACATACCACCGACCGGCCTGGGAGAAAGCAGAAAAATTATGCCAGCCACGGGCATAGTTCACCGGTCATCTACACGAATAGGTTTAGAATTGGGTTATTTCAGGGAGTGAAGTGCAGGCTTCACTTCTTCATTTCAGGACCTTTATAAATGATTTTCGGGGCATTGGGGAGTGAGACTTCGGCTTTACTCCTCCTATAATATGCACCTCATGGAATCCTGACTTATTCACAGGAATTTCGTAAATTACACTTATTGAAAATAACCGGCATGACCGACCCACTTTCAACGGATCAGCAATTTATTCATAAACTTAAGACGATTGTAGAGGCCAACCTGTCGAGAGAGGAATTTGATGTTGAGGAGTTAGCCAGGGAGGCCGGTATCAGCCGATCCTCCATTCACAAAAAGCTGAAGCATCTGAAAAAACAGAATGCAAGTCAGTATATCAGGGAGATACGCCTGAAAAAAGCTCTTGAGATGCTTCAGCAAAATCTGGGCACTGCTTCCGAGGTAGCCTATAAAGTGGGATTTGGAAGTCCGGCATATTTCACGAAGTGCTTTCATGAGTATTACGGGTATACTCCGGGGGAGGTGAAGAAGATGATCATACCCGAAGAGGAAGAGGGATACACAACAGACGCAGAAGAGACTAAATCTGAAGAAAAAAGGGTGGCCATTAATTGGTCACCCCGTAAGTTTTACATAATAATATCGTTTTTTGCTGCCGCTATTGCTGCGCTGGTATTCTTCTTTTTCAACTCAGGCATTCTGAAATCAAAAGAACAATCGATTGTAATCCTGCCGTTTAATAACTTCAGTAATAATCCTGATAACCAGTATTTTGCTGATGGAATTATGGAGGATATTCTGAATAACCTGTATCATATCAGTGATTTAAGGGTGATATCCCGTACTACTTCGGAACACTACCGCGATACAGACCTTACTGCCGAAGAAATAGCGCGGCAGGTAGATGCCCGCAATGTACTGGAGGGCAGCATACGCCAGGAAGGGGATATGGTCAGGATAAGCGTTCAGCTCATCGATGCTCAGCGTGATCAGCACATCTGGTCTGAAAATTTTGACCGTAAGCTTACCAATATTCTCGGAGTTCAGGGCGAAATAGCCCTCCAGGTGGCATACAACCTTAATGCAGCGATTTCTGACAGTGAAATCAGGCAGATGAAAGAACTGCCCACGCAGAAACCTGAAGCCTACGACTTCTACTTACGGGGCCGGTTCCTGCTTCACAGATCCATCAATGAACAGCGTACACACATAGATAGGGAAGGCCTGATGGGAAGTATCCAATATTTTGAAAAGGCTGTTGCCTCTGATCCGGATTTCACAGAGGCTTATGCAGGTATGGCGCAGGCATGGTTTGATCTCTCCGCCTATGGATGGTATCCGACAAAGGACGGGTTCCTGAAAGCGAAAGAATTTAGTTTAAAAGCTATTGATTTAGATCATGATTGTGCTGAAGCCCATACTGTCCTTGGCGCCTATCATGGCTGGGGCGATCGCCAGTTTGAGGAAGCCCGGAAAGAACTCCTCACCGCCCTTAAGCTGAAACCGGATTATGCGATAGCCAACCAGTACTATGCCCAGTTGCTTATGATTGTCGGTCCAATAGAGGAGACCCGCATATTTCTCGACCGTGCCCTTAAGCTTGAACCTCACTTCTGGATCCTGCATAACCTGAATGCCTACGTTTATTATTTCGAAGGCAAACACCGTGCGGCAATACAAGCCTGTCAGACCGCCAGGGATCTGCATCAGGGTTATCTCTTCAACGACTGGCTCTTTTTTCTTAACTATGCCAAACTTGGAGATGGAGAGAAGGCAACAGAGTCGCTTCAGCAGATCGTACGCACTTCCCCTGATGCCGTAAATTCTGTTGAAGAGATATCCGAAGCTTATCGGAATACAGGTATAGAAGGATTGTTTACATGGATGACCGAGACCAATATCACTAGGCCAATACCTGTTTTCGGCCTGAGCGGGCATCCGTTCTTTACTTCATGGTGGTACGCAATCCTTGGCGATAAGGAAAACTCTATTTACTGGCTCGAGAGAAACCTGGAACAGAAACTGAAACGTCATGCTTATTTCGATCTGTTAGCCACAAATCCTGATTTTGACATTTTGCGCGATGATCCGCGGTTCCAGGCAATAGTCGATAAAATAGGCCTCACCCCATACAATAACAGGCCGGCCAGATAGTCAGGGAAGCCTCTGAAAAAGGCCTGCCTTCCAAAATTTGCATAACTGAAACATAATTTAAAAGGATTTCCACAGGTATTATACTTTGTCATACGACATTGATAAGTAATGCCTGTTATTCTTTGGGAACTTTACCGGACAAACGAGGTGTTTTTCCAAAGTCTAACATAAACGGTATGATCATGAAGACAATTAAGATTTCTATTCTGCTTACGTCATTCCTTTGCCTGCTGTTTTCGTGCAGCACGACGGATATCGACGACGATTATTCAGGTGTCGACCTGAAAGGCAAGGAGGCTGCACACGAGGTTATTATCATCTCCCCTAGTGGTGGTGATGATACAGATAATCTTGTACATGCCTTTGCTGAAGCAATGAGCTACGGCCCTGGTAATGAAGTCCGGCTGACGGCTGGTGAATTTCATGTTGATTTGATTGAAGTTCGTGATTTCTGCGGGTTATTGAAAGGTGCAGGAAAAGGCATAACTGTTGTCACAACGATTGACGACCTCAGCATTGATGAAGTGGACACCCGGAACCTTAATCCCGTTCTGCTGAAGTTTGTAGGCGGCAATGTCACCATGAGCGGGATGACACTCACCACTCCTCCCGGAGCATTAAGCACCGGAGACCGCGACTGGCTTGAAGGACTGGTTGGATTCTTCGGTTTTTCTGAATACTACGAGCCGGAAAACAGGTACATTAATGTGGTTGTTGACAATGTGGAGATTATCGGAAAACCTGAAAATGTTGGCTACGGCTTAATGACAGGTTCTGATTCAAAGCTGAGGGCGGGATTTATCACCCCGCTTTCCAATATTGATATTTCCGTTACAAACAGTTACTTCAGCGGAGGTGGCTGGTATGGGGCATGTATCATGATGATAAAGGAAGGAAGTATCATTGCAGGTACCCGCCAGAATGGAAATGTATTTGAGAATAATCCCTATAGGAGTCTTGGCATCTGGCATAATACCAGCGTAAAAGTACAGGTAGAAGACAATATTTTCTTTAATCCTGCAGGCACAGGGTTTGGACTGGAGATATACAGTGCACCCTGGCCGGAACGTCTTGAGCAGGTGCCGCAGTCTTTCCAGTCAGTTTACAGGATTGAACGGAATGAATTCAACATTTCAGGAGGTCGCGGAGGAATGCTGATAAATGACAACCGTCGCATATTTTTTCCTGATGAATTATCCATGGCTGTTCAGGTTAAAAATAACCGGTTCAATATGAGCAATAATGCATTTACAGGCATGGGTTGTATAAATATGTCAGGGATGGTGATACGCAATAACAGGTTTACCGGCACAGGATTGTGGGGAGTCAGAATTTTCAGAGGGGCCTCTGTATTTAACGAAAACGGACTCATGCTTGGCAATAACTTTTCCAATACCTCATATTCCAATGCTACCGTTTTGCTTGATTTGGGGACCAGAAACTGGACCATAGTCGGAGGCAATCTCGGAGAAAGTGTTCAGGATTACGGTGAAAACAATATAATTACCGGGTTTGGCGTCAATTATTCCGAAGCTCCCTTTGGTGAAACCATTGTTGACAACCTTACAGAAATGAGGGAAGCGATGAAATCGCTACGGGAAAAATAAGCTATTAAGGACCGGCCTGTAAGAAAGTTGAAACGTATGCCAGTCACGGGCATAATTCACCGGTCAAATATAGATTGGGTTTAGAATTGGGTTATTGCGGGAAGCGAAGTGCAGACTCCACTTCCTGCTTTCAACACCGGGTCACTCCGGAATTCTGGTAACTACCATTTCAAATACATATTGTTAAACTTAAAAAGTACTATCATGAAAACATTTGTGAGAATTTTCTTTTTGATGACTGTAATCAGCCTTGTCGCAGGTTGCAGCAAAACCGATGAGCTTTTTGAAGATACCCAGCCAGAGCTTAAAAAAGCGAAAATGAAAGTCATGCCAAGTACAGCAACTGATGCACTGGTCAAAGCAGAAGAAGATTGGAATAGCATCAAAAATGCACTACAAAGTGCCGGCCCGGGAGATGTTGTACAACTCGGCGAAGGACTGTTTTACCTGCACAAAAGTATTGTTTGCTGGGATTTTAACGGAACACTTAGAGGTTCCGGGATGGGAAATACTATTATTCGTACTGCACCGGGAATGATTTTCGATATCAGCGGATGCCCACCGGTAAATTGGTCTTTTGAAGATAGTGGAGGAGCTTTTATGTTATGTTTCGCACATGATTACTTTGAAAATGAAAGGACTGTCAGTGTTTCAGACTTATCAATTATTGTAGATGAACCCACTCCCGTACGTCTCAAACAGGATAAAGAAATAAATTCGATTCACGCAATTATGGTAATCAACGTGGACCTGGATAATGAAAGAGATAAACCTGTGAATCTAAATGTTAGTTACAAGAATCTTTCTATTACAGGGGAGAAAGATCCAAAATATTTATACGACGGGTATAGTTTGTTCTCCGGTTTATCTGCCTACGGGAATTCAAATGGCACATTCGAAGTAAAAAATGTAAGTGTTGAAAATGCGTCCGGGTGTATAAAACCTCACGGTTTTATGGGAGAAGATGCTCGTGTTATTGTAAAGAATAGCCACTTAAGTTCTTGTGTATTTGGGATATATTCATTCTTTGATCACAGTTGGATAATTCAGAATAATAGAATTGAGAACTGTAAGAGCGCTGTTGTTATGTTAAGCCGGGGTCCATCGCCCCAACTACTTTGGGAAGGTCCAGATGGAAATTCATTTATTGTGAACAACAGCATTCATTTTGGGCAGCTTGGTTTGGGAGTGCAGAATGCTAGTAACGTTCAGGTGAAAGACAATGTTTTTGAGGGGAGTGGTCAATTCGGTATTGGAAGTGTAAATGGTGAGAACTGGATTATCAAGGACAATAATCTCTGTGGAGTAGTTCTGGGAAAACCCTTTTACTGTACTATCTTTTTAAGTAATTTAAAGTATTCTGAAATTAAGAATAATGCTAACCAGATTATAGGAGGCCCGGGAGCTTCAGAGCCGACTAATATTATAGGAGATGGTAGAGAATGCAATTAATTAATAAGAAGTTTTAAAAGAAAACAGAAAAGGGCAATATAACAAGAATGGTATCCTTTCCATCTTTATACACGGTGTTGATACCCGACATCCGCAGTTTTTTTTATTCTCTGAAAAATCTATATTTGAGATGAATTCAGGACTTCTTTTGACTGATCAACGGAATTATTCCTGGTTCAGGACACACCATGCTGATTGCTGTATTCGCCGGATATCTCGTCATACTGATAGCTATTGTAGTCTTCGCTTCACGACGGTCAAAGACCAATGCCGACTTTGTACTCGGAGGGAGGAAGATACCGGGACTCTTCCTGGCACTCTCGGAGAGAGCTACGGGTGAGTCGGCATGGCTGCTGCTGGGACTGACCGGGTTTGCCTACACCGAAGGTTGGAGCGCCATTTGGGTGGCCATAGGGTGCGTCTCAGGAATACTCTTCCTCTGGATCTTCATGGCAGAACCCCTGAGAAGAGTCACCGAAAAAACCGGAGCCCTGACCGTGTCAGGTCTCTTTTTCAGATCATTCCCAGGCTCCGAAAAGAAAATCGGCTTGCTGTCGTCTGTGATCATCATCATCTTCTTCGTCCTGTACCTCTCCGCACAGTTCAGCGGCGCCGGAAAAATCTTCAATGACACCTTTCAGATCGAGCCCTTCTGGGGCATGGTGATAGGTGCGGGCATCGTCACCCTCTACTCCATGCTTGGGGGCTTCATCACAGTGGTGGCTGTCGATGCATTCCAGGCTATCCTGATGATAATCACATGCGTGGTGCTTCCGATAGCTGCCCTTTTTATTGCCGCGACCAACGGCATTGGCTTCGCCGAGGCACTCGTACATTCTGACATGGCATTGCATGAGGCCTCCGCTACACTTACCGCGGGCGCGGGCTTCCTGCTGGTGGTCAACGGCCTGAGCTGGGCGTTCGGTTATACCGGGCAGCCCCAACTGCTCAACAGGATGATGGCCATGCGTAATCCTGCCGAGACAAAGCGGGCAAGAGTGGTAGCCATAGGATGGACACTCCTGGCCTACACCGGAGCCTTTCTCATCGGAATCATAGGATTTAGAATGGTTCAGGCAGGATTGATGGGCGAAGGTGCAGCTGCCATTGCTGCAGACGCGGAAAAGATCATGCCGGTGATGGTCCTGACCCTGCTGAACCCGCTGCTGGCAGGCATACTGCTCTCAGGAGCAGTGTCGGCCATGATGTCAACCGCATCTTCACAACTCATAGTTGTCTCCTCATCAATCACAGAGGATATCCTGGCCAACCTGCAGCGAAAGCCCATGTCTGAGAAGAGACTGCTCTTTCTAAATAAGTTTCTTACCCTGATGGTGGGTGTGGTAGCCTTCCTGCTGGTGCTGACGATGGAGGACACGGTCTACGGACTCGTCTCCTACGCCTGGAGCGGCATCGGGGCATCCTTCGGCCCGGCAGTGGTGCTACTGCTTTTCTGGAAGAAGTTTTCAAGGGCGGGCATTTATGCCTCCCTCATCACCGGCACACTGTCAGCAATCATCTGGAAGACCTGGCTGGCTGATCCCACAGGCATCTCCGAACGGCTTGCAAGCTATCTGCTGGCATTCACGGCAGCCGTAGTGTTCAGCCTCCTGTTCCCCGAAAAGAAGGCAGTAGGCAATAGGCAGTAGGCAATAGAGGAATTTTCGATTTCAGATTTTCGATTGTCGATTTAATCAAAATTCGCAAATCGCAAATCCTTGAGATTTTCTGACATCAGACCCTCAGCTTTATGGACTTTACGAACTTTATATACTTTATAGACTTTCTCGGGACCTTCAGACCTGCCGTAATTTATTTTGCCTTTTCCTTAAGCTGCGCCGTGATCTTTGCCTTTATCTCCTCGGCAAGCTCGGGGTTGTCCTCCAGGAGTTTTTTGACCGCATCACGTCCCTGGGCAAGCTTGGTATCGCCATAGGAGAACCATGAGCCGCTCTTCTTTATGATGTTGAACTCCGTTCCCAGATCCACTATCTCGCCGGTGCGCGATATTCCTTCTCCAAACATAATGTCAAACTCAGCCTTACGGAAGGGTGGCGCAAGCTTGTTCTTAACCACCTTTACCTTGACACGGTTGCCTATGGCATCCTCACCATCCTTGAGCTGGCTCATTCGCCTTATGTCAAGCCGTATCGATGCGTAAAACTTAAGCGCATTACCGCCCGTGGTGGTCTCGGGGTTGCCGAACATGACACCTATCTTCTCGCGGAGCTGGTTGATGAAGATGCATGTGGTGTTGGTCTTATTGATGTTGGCTGTGAGCTTGCGCAAGGCCTGCGACATCAGCCTGGCCTGCAGTCCCATCTTCGAGTCACCCATCTCTCCCTCTATCTCTGCCTTGGGAGTCAGGGCGGCTACGGAGTCAATCACGATAATGTCAATGGCTCCCGACCTGATGAGGTGATCGGTGATTTCAAGTGCCTGCTCACCGTTGTCAGGCTGCGAGATAAGCAGGTTTTCGACATCAACGCCCAGCTTCGATGCATAGAACCTGTCGAAAGCGTGCTCGGCATCGATGATGGCGGCGATGCCACCGGCCTTCTGCGCCTCGGCGATGGCGTGAATGGCGAGGGTAGTCTTGCCTGATGATTCAGGCCCGTAGATCTCCACGACCCTACCACGAGGCAGGCCGCCAATTCCCAACGCGGCATCAAGGCCAATTGACCCTGTCGAAATTACCTGAACATTCTCGATGGCGTGATCGCCAAGCTTCATGATGGTGCCGCGGCCAAAATCCTTTTCGATCTTGCCCAGTGTCACCTCAAGCGCCTTGAGTTTCTCCTTGTTTACTTCTTTTCTTTCCATTTACTTATTCTATTTGCAGTTAGACATTTCCATACAGTTTGAAGATTTGCGGAGCATGCTCCTTCGTATCGACCTTCTTAATCACCTTTTCAATTGTCCCTTTTTCGTCGATGATAAAGGTGGTGCGGATCACGCCTGTCACCTTTTTACCGTACATTACCTTTTCTCCGTAAGCCCCGTAGGCAGTCATGATCTTTTTGTCAGTGTCGGAGATAAGCGGGAACGGGAGCTCATACTTTGCAGCAAAGCCCTTATGCGATTTCTCGCTGTCAGGACTGACCCCCAGAACCACAAATCCCTGCTTCAGTAGTTCGTCATAATTATCCCTCAGGCTGCATGCCTCGGCCGTGCAGCCGGGAGTATCATCTTTGGGATAAAAATAGAGCACTACTTTTTTGCCGGCAAAGGTGCTGAGCTTCACTGTGTTTCCGTTCTGGTCAGTTCCTTCGAACTTGGGGGCGGGCATGCCTTCGGTGGGCTGAGTCATGACTTTTTCGTATTTTTGTTTTGATGGGTAAAGGTATGAAGTTATCAACTATCACAGAAAATTTATGTCTCAGAGTTATTAACACAGAGGCTGTGCAGGACGATAGCGATCGTGGCTGTTGCTATTATACTGTCTATGCCCTTGACGTCGGCTCAGGATGGCGCCGTACGCCCCTCGAAGGTTGAAGCCCAGGCAGCGTGGGACAGGGGCAATTACACTCTTGCCTACGAGCACTACAACGGCCTGCTGCTTCTATTCTCAAGGGATCCTCTTTATAAGCACTTTGCCGGCGCATGCCTGGTGAAGTTGGAACAGGATATTCCCAGGGCGGTGACGCTCCTTGGCTCAGCCATCAACAATTCGGTCAACGTAAAGAGTGTGCCCGACGATGTATGGTTCTACTATGCCCGTGCACTGCATATGAACGGCAGCTTCACCGAGGCCGGTGAGGCGTACATCAGGTTTGCCAGGCTGGCTGGCAGGAAGGTGTCGGCGGAGTATGGTGTTCAGAGCTATATCGATCAGTGCAGCAGGGGGCAGGGAGCATTGGGCCGGGAGGTCGTTGCCGTTGCCACAAAGCCGTCACCGGCAGCGAAACCGTCACCGGCGGAAGCAGTGACCGCACAAAAGGATCCGGTGGCAGACACAAAGCCACCTGCGGCGGAAGCAGTGACCGCACAAAAGGATCCGGTGGCAGACACAAAGCCACCTACGGCAGAAGCAGTGACCGCACAAAAGGATCCGGTGGCTGACACAAAGCAGCCCCCGGCTGAAGTTGTGCTCAAACCGCAGCTTCCCGCTGCTGCTTCAAAGCCATCCACTTCGGAAACAAAGAGCAAACCGCAGGTTCCCGCTTCTTCGGATTTACCGGCGGAATATGAAACAGTCCTCACTGAGGCTTTAAGATTGCAGCATGAATCAGACTCATTAATACAAACTACCGGTGACACAGCCAGGGCCGCCACCCTTCGTTCAAGGGCTGACAGCCTTTTCATGATTCTGGAAGAAAATGAGGCAACTCCTCCAGAAATGACTGACCAAGGGGAGCCGGAGCTGTTGCCACCTCCTCATTTCTTCTCCGATTTTGAGGTCCGTCCATCACCGGCCTATAGCGATAAAAACCCGGTCACACTTGATTTTAAGCTGCCTCCGGGACTGGTATTTACGGTGCAGATCGCAGCCTTCAGAAACCCGGTTGCACCATCACTCTTCAGGGGCTTATATCCCGTTTTTGGCGGGAGGAGAGCCGGCAGCGACGTCACCTATTACTACACGGGACTGTTCCGAAGGCTGGAAGATGCACAGCAGGCTATCCCCGGAGCTCGCGGTGCAGGGTTCCCTGATGCCTTCATCATTGCAATGATGGATGGCACCCAGGTGTCAATGGAGAGAGCCCGGCTGCTTGAAAAGGAGTGGTCATCAAAACCTCTTCCGGGGAGAGACCGGGTAATTTCAACAGGGACTGAACCACGAGCTGACCCTGCCGCACCTGTCAGAACCCTGGCATTCAGGGCCGAGGTAATGAGGGTAAGTAAACCCGTTAAGCCTGAGGTGATTGAGAAGCTGGAACAGCTAGCCGGCACACGCGGACTGGCGATGATTAAAAACAACGAGGGCGAAACGGTGTTTCTCATTGGTAATTTTATTACATTTGAAAGCGCCGACGAGTATGTGTCGCTGCTGATACGCAACGGCTACAGCACTGCCAGGGTTGCAGCATACGTCGGCATACATGAGATCCCTGTCGAGGCGGCAAGGGAACTATTAAACAGACTGCACGATGACTAAGAGGGCACCAAGACCGCAGGGCAACAGCAGAAGCGAGGAGAATGAAAGGACTCTTCTGCTTGTCAATGATGACATCAACAGCTTTAAGCATGTAATTAAGGCGCTTGTCGAGGTGTGCGGTCATGATGAATTACAGGCTGAACAATGCGCAGTACTGACCCATATCAAGGGCGGCTGCGTGATAAAAATAGCGAATGTGAACACCCTTGAGGAGATGAGCGCCAGGCTGAGGGAACTGAGCCTTGACACGGTGGTTATTTAATGATGAAGCGAAATACTCAGGCTATTTAACATATAAACAATACACTCTGGTTATTTAACAACAAAACAAAATGTCTCTTGGACTCATAATATTTCTGATCATACTGGGTTTGCTGCTCTTCATCGTTGAGTTCATGCTAATCCCCGGCGTTACCATTGCAGGAATCGGAGGCGCAGTATGCCTTATCACGGCCATTGTGTTTTCATTTGCCAGCTTTGGAACCACAGTTGGTCTGCTGGTTCTGGGGATCACGGTTCTTGTGATGATTGTGCTTACGGTACTGATGCTGAAGTCCGGCACCTGGAATAAGTTCATGCTGAAGACTGCCATTGACGGCAAGGTTGATACTGTGGGAGCAGGGGAGGGAAAGGTGAAGGCCGGCGACAGAGGGGTGACGGTGACACGGCTTGCTCCCGGCGGCAAGGTGCTTGTTAACGGGGAATATTTTGAGGCAAAGTCCATTGACATCCTCGTTGACCCCCGTCAGGAGATAGAGGTCGTAAGAATTGATGACAATAAATTGATTGTGAAACCAATAAATAAGTAAACATATGGACATGAGCGGAATTGGCATTTATGTAATTATCATCGTAGGAGCGGTAGTACTGCTCTGGATACTTCTTTATTTCATCCCTATCGGACTGTGGTTCCAGGCACTGGTCTCCGGTGTAAGGATCAGCCTGCTGCAGCTGATATTCATGCGCTGGAGAAAGGTTCCGCCCTCTATTATCGTAGGCGCAATGATCGAAGCTGACAAGGCAGGTATAAAGCTTAACCGTGATGATCTTGAGGCGCATTACCTGGCAGGAGGACACGTGGCGCAGGTGGTGCATGCACTTGTCTCTGCCAATAAAGCGAATATTGATCTCTCATTCAAGATGGCCACTGCCATTGACCTTGCAGGACGAGATGTCTTCATGGCTGTGCAGATGTCCGTCAACCCCAAGGTGATTGACACGCCCCCTGTCACGGCAGTGGCACGCGATGGCATACAGTTGATCGCGAAGGCCAGGGTGACTGTCAGGGCTAACATCAAGCAGCTGGTCGGTGGTGCAGGTGAAGAGACGGTGCTTGCCCGCGTGGGTGAGGGTATCGTTTCGTCGATAGGCTCGGCACACAGCCACAAGGAGGTTCTGGAGAACCCCGATCGTATCAGCAAGACTGTTCTTGAGAAGGGACTTGATGCCGGAACGGCGTTCGAGATACTGTCAATTGATATAGCTGACATTGACATCGGAAAGAACATCGGTGCCGTGCTGCAGATGGATCAGGCCAACGCCGACAAGAACATCGCGCAAGCCAAAGCTGAGGAGCGTCGTGCCATGGCCGTCGCCTACGAGCAGGAGATGAAGGCCAAGGCACAGGAGGCACGCGCCAAGGTCATCGAGGCAGAGGTGGAGATACCTCTCGCTATGGCTCACGCTTTCAAGAGCGGTAACCTGGGCATCATGGATTATTACAGGATGAGGAATATCGAAGCCGACACGGGCATGCGCGATTCTATATCCAAACCACCGACCTCGGGCGGCGAGAAGAAGAAATAGGCTTCTTCAGGCAGTAGACAATAGGCAATAGGCAATAGTGAAAAGGGATTCCGTCATGGAGTCCCTTTGTTAATTCATTAGTATGCTTAGTAATATACATGTCCACAGGCCGCAGGTCATTGCCAACACTACTGCCTACTGCCTATTGCCTATTGCCTTCTATTTCAGATAGAAGAGTATCATCTCCTCCAGGGCCTGCTGGCACACCTCGCAGAAAGTCTCTGCCTGGTTGCTCTTCATGCGGCAGTCGAATGAAGGACGGTAGATTCCCTTCGCGGAATAACCTCCTCCTTCAAAGAGTCCGGTGACACCAGTGTACCTTTTGTCATTCGGAGTGGGAACAGGAACGGACCTGGCTATCATGTCCTTCCACTTTGCATCGAAATTTACTCTTGTGGTGATATTGGGCTCCCAGGGCTCGACACTGAGCGGATAGAACTCTTCGTACGCCACCTCTGACGAGTAGTATTCATCAGCCAGCCCTGCAAACCCGTGACCGAACTCATGCGTGAAGACCTGGGGGGAGAACTGGTGGTCGGAGGTCACGGCGCTGTAGTAGTTATATACTCCGCCGCCACCATACCTTGAGCTGTTGATCAGCACCACGATCTGGTCATGAGGCGCAGCAGCCGCATAGTTGTTCACCGTCCTTATATCCTGCGTGGTGAGATAGCGGTCCACGTCGAAGGTGTAATAGCTGGCGTTGAGGGCGGTGTTGACATAAATGCCCTCGCCCGGCACATCGGTGCCCGACTCCTGCGAGGGAGCCTCTACAGCCCATATGTTTATGCGGTCCTGGTACTTGTCAAAAGGGGCTTCCTGGAAAAGGATGTCAGCGAGCCGCTTTACGTCAGCCCTGAATTTCTCCATCTCGCTTCGCGTGTACCCCTCGGCTATGAATGCAATGTCAAGAGAGGTGTGTGGATCACCTGACCCGTAAATCCTTGAAGCCAGCGAACCGTCCGGCTTCTCCCTGGTGATGAAGTAGCTGGCAGGGTCAATGGCCGTCTCGTAGAGCTTCGTTAAGAGGCCGTCACGCCCACGGATGCTCAGCACGAAGTTCACCTTGTTCTTCGGAAAGGGGAAGGTAGCCACCTCATGAAAGCTTCTTTCCATCTGCTTGGCCTCTGCGGTTGTCTGCCACTCCTGGTACAGGGTACAGAAACCGCGTGAGTAAATCAGATTGCCCGAGACGGCGTCATAGACTTCATACCTGAAGTTGCCGTACCCGAACGGATCGGTAAGATTAGTCAGTGAGCCTCCCCAGAACGGCTCCTCCCTGAACGAGACAGGATAAACCTTCGTGGAGGTGCTGTTGCCGGCCAGCATGAAGTCAAACCTCATCGTCCGGTCGGTAAAGTGTTCATCAAAAAGGACCTGTGCAGACATCACAAGCGACAGGAACAGCAGTGAAAAAACAGACATTGATCTCATAATTTTCAGTTTATTATCGTAAAGGTACAAAACAGGAGGCCACAAAAAAAGATAATTTGTAATTTCACGGCCGGTACCAAAAGTAATATAGCATGTTCCGATCTGTCGATCCCGTCATGATAGTCAGGGAATTCCTCGCAAACCTTGGGATGTCAGCCGGGACTGTCTCATTAGTCAGCACGGTTGTCCTTGTACTTTCAGTGCTTTTTCTGGCCTGGCTCTCTAAATTTTTCACCAGGGTGATCATCTTCCGGGTTTTTGCATTTACTGTCAAACGGACAAAATCGGTCTACGATGACAAATTCCTGGAGACAAACATGTTCAGGCGCCTTGCAATGATCGTCCCGGGTGTGATTGTCTATTACGCAGCCACCTGGATGCTAAGGGAGAACATCGGCTGGCTTACCTTCATCCATAAAACAGCGGCATTATATATAGTTATCTATGCCACGCTTACAATCACGGCATTTATAGAGGGCTGGCACCGGGTCTACCTCATGCAGCCAATAGCCAGGGGCCGGTCAATCAAACCGTATGTGCAGGTGTTTAAGGTGGTGGTGGCATTTATCGGAACGTTGATCATAGTATCGATAGTTTTCAGGATTTCGCTCGGGAATGTTTTTACGGGACTCGGTGTTGTCATGGCCGTGCTTGTGGTGGTGTTTAAGGATACCCTGCTTGGACTGGTGGCTAGTATTATGCTTGCAAGCAACAGAATGGTCAAGCTGGGCGACTGGATCACAATTCCCGGGAGGAATATTGACGGCACCGTCATTGACATCACCCTTCATACTGTCAAGGTCGAAAACTTTGACAAGACCATCCTTACCGTGCCTACCTATGCCCTCATTTCGGAGTCATTCCAGAACTGGAAGGGGATGGAGGAATCAGGGGTGAGAAGGATCAAGCGTGAGATACGGATCGATGTAAGATCGATAGCATTTATTACCCCGGAGCTCCTTGACTGGATAAGCAGCAGGCCGTACATGGAAAAATGGCTTGAGCAGAACAGCGATGAGATTGAGGCCCTCAGGAAGGGAGAGATGACATCATTGACAAACCTGGGCGCCTTCAGGGCTTATATGGTTGAATATCTTATTAACCACAGGGATATTGACCAGAAAATGCCGGTTATGGTACGAGACATGCTGCCCGGTGAAGCAGGCATGCCGGTTGAACTGTACTGCTTCAGCAAGATCAACTCCTGGGTGCCCTTCGAGAGTGTGCAGTCGGGGGTGCTCGATTATGCCTTTGCCGTTGCAGGCCAGTTCGGGCTGAAGCTCTTCCAGGTTCCTTCAGGAAATGACTTTAAAACATTAAGTCAAGTGATTAAATAAATACTTCAGATATGAGTGTTACTTATAACGAAAAGCTGACATCATTCATTAAATCGGGCATTAAGGATACACCTTTCAAAGGCAGGCATGACCCATTCTGGCAGTCGCTGCGTTCAACCGGCACGGAGCTCTGGCTTGACACCGGTGACATGGCCGAGGCCGAAGCCAACTGGACCGCCGAGATGACCGCGCTGACCACAAACAATACGCTGCTGAACAACGAGATTCAAAAAGGCATCTATGATGATTTCATCCCCTCGGCGCTTGATCTTGTAAGGCATCTTCCGGCTGATGAGCAGGTCAGGGAGATCGCTTTCATAGTCAATGCCCGTCACGGCCTGCGCCTGGCGAAGAAATTCGGGGGAATGGTCAGCGTGGAGCTGCATACTGATACGGCATATGACATTGATGCCATCGTGTCATACGGGCTGCGGTACAGGGAGCTGTGCCCGGACCAGTTCATCGTCAAGGTGCCGTACACCCCGGAGGGACTGATAGGTGCGAGGCGGCTCCGTGAGAAGGGCGTCACGATCAACTTCACCCTCGAGTTCAGCGCGAGGCAGAACGCGCTGGTGACCCTCGTGGCCAAACCTGACTACCTCAATGTTTTCCTTGGAAGAATTGGTGCGTTCATCGCAGACAACAAGCTGGGTGACGGCAACGGTGCCGGTGAGAATACGGTTCTCTCATCACAGTCGTGGGTCACCCGTTTATCGGCTGAAAATAACTGGAGAACAAGGCAGATAGCTGCCAGCCTCAGGAGTTATACACAGCTTGACCTCCTTGCCGGTACAGATGTTTACACCATACCGCCAAAGGTGGCTGCAGGCGGAAGGCAAGCGCTGCCCGGACTGTTTGATAGCAGACTGGGTAAACGGTATGATGTGCCGTTGAATGATACTGCAGTCGGCCTTGGCATAGAGAAGTTCTGGGAGGTGCCGAAGAGCGTGGTGGAGCTGGGCAGGTCGCTCAACTCAAAAGTGCCGGCCACGGGTGAGGAGCTCGTAAGGAGGGCGCATGAGGCAGGGCTGGGGGACATGTTCCCGGTGATGAGCGCGGAGGATAAGGAGCGTGTTGCCGCTGAAGGAAAGATACCGGTTCTCGCATCATGGAGGGAGAGAATTCTGAAGGGAGAGCTGGCGCCAGACACGCTGCTGACTCTTGCCGGTCTGGCATCATTCTCCGCCGATCAGCGGCAGCTTGATGACAGGATACGCGGGATAATAGGATAAGTCTTTAAAGTCGAAAGTCATATAAGGCAGTAGGCAATAGGCAATAGGCAATAGTGAGTAATCACATTAAGTACTCATTATATGCCAATTACGATAATTCCTGAAATGAAAGTTCCGAGGCACTTTGCGATCAGGATTGAGCTACCTTCTGCGTGTCGGAACCTGAAAATGCGGCTTTATACTGTAGACTTCGACCTGTTGACTGAGGACTACTGCCTATTGCCTATTGCCTACTGCCTAAATCACCCCGTTGCCTAACTATCTCATACAGGATGATCCCTGCTGACACTGAGACATTCAGTGATCCGATGGCACCGGTTATCGGGATGGATACATGTCTGTCGGCCTGTGCCAGCAGCTCGCGGCTGATGCCCTTCTCCTCCGAACCGAGTATGATTACTACCGGTCCCCTGAGGTCGGCGGCACTGATCTCCTCCTTTGCTTTTTCCGTCGCTGCAATGGCCTTCAGCCCCGACTCCTTCAGGTAGGTGAGGGACCTTGCGAGGCTCTTCACCCTGCAGATCGGGAAGGTGCTGAGCGCACCAGCCGATGCCTTCACCGCGTCAGGGGATATCCTCGCAGAACCCTTTTCAGGTACGATGATTGCATCGGCACCGAAGCACAGGGCCGAACGCACTATGGCCCCGAAGTTGCGGACATCGCTGATGCTGTCAAGCATCATGACCAGGGGTTCCTTCCCCTCTTCAAAGATCCGGGGCAGAATATTCTCAATGTTCTGGAACTCTATCGCCGAGACCCATGCAATGACTCCCTGGTGGTTCTTTTTGGTGATGTAGTCAAGCTTCTCGATGGGAACCACCTGCCAGGGCACACCCAGCTCGGCAACCAGTTTCATGAGATCATGGTAAAGTTCGCCGCGCAAACCCTGGCGTACCAGAATGCGGTCAATCTGCCTGCCGCCCTTTATCGCCTCCATGACGGGGTGCATGCCGAAGATGAATTCTTTTTCGCTGTGCATCATTTCAGCTCCTGTGGATTATCGAGTCGGAAAACCTTGCCTTCACGCCACCGTGCCACGGCAACATCCCAGTAGCTGACGGGGGTGGAGGCTCTGTTGAGTGCAAAATCATTGTCTGAGAAGATGCTTTTCTGCTTCCTGAAGTTGAACCAGAGATACTCATCCTCATAGGTGTAACGTGATCCCCACCGGCTCTTCACCGGCGGCGTTCTGTAGCCCCAGCTCTCTCCCTCAGAGTTTTTGTAAACTTTGTCAGGCGGCCCGTAGATGATGTAGATCATCCCCCTGTCAGTAAGCCAACCGGCCTTGTAAGAGCTGAAGTAGTAGTTTGCAAACAGCGTCCTGTTATAGTATATCCTGATCAGTTCCTTCGACCTTTCGATGCTGCCCGTGCGGTCAAGCCAGAACTGGTCAAGCGCCAGCTTGGGCTTCTCAGCTGTCATCATTGCTTCCATCTCCAGTGGTGTTGCCAGGTAGGAGAGGGGTGGTATCATTGTCTCGGGACTGCTCATCGAAGGGTGGTCAGGGCCGAAATTATAAATGACAAGACCTTCGCGGATGAGGCTGTCCGGAGAGAAGAGATAGATCCCTTCACCTGGGAGCATTATCGGTAAGGTGTCAGAATATGCAAGGGGAACAATGATCTCAGGCTCCGGTGACAGAGTTGTCTCCGGCAGGATAGTCGTGGGTGCGGGCGGGATTGCCTTAACAGGTTTGTAATAAAAGAGCCAGAGTGTGTCAGGCTGCAATGAAGGGTTGAGTACGTTTATGTACTGGTCCCTTCTTACTACGGTACTGTAGAGATCATTTCCGCTGAAGTGAGAACGGATCCTGTAGTAGAGTTTGCTGTACCGGCCGGTCCGCTCAAAGTCGATGAAGGTCTGCAGGGTACGTTGCCTGATCAGGTCTATAACCTTGATTTCGGCCGTATATGAGCTGCCCTCGTATGTTTTCAGAGGTACACGGAAGACATACTCGCCCCCCACTTCCTCGCGGCGGATCTCGTGCTTGTATAAAGCAGTGTCGGCGAGCACCCCGCCGAGTGTGTTGTTGAACAGCCTCACCGACAGGAGCACAGAGGCCATTGGCACTCCCTCAGGATTGGCCTCGTTGAAGTACAACTCGTTCCGCCGGATGCTGACGGACAGCACCGTCGACTCAGAACCTTCATCGAAGACCGAAACGAAAGGCGTGAACACGTTCCTGGCCGGGTTGTAGATATATGACATGTCCTTCGTGTCAGCCGTTGGCTGTGTTGTTGCGCAGGACCATGCGAGCGCTGCCATCAGCACTGTCGAAATGAGTGCAGCAGCCTTATCTGTTAGTCGCCTTACCATGCCTTAAAGTTAATAAAGATTTCACAGTCTGTTCTTTTTCCAGCTCATCCTCACACGGCACAGTTCTGAGCCGTCACTCTCCCTGGTGACCGAGTGGATGAATGCTGTACCGGTTTCATCAACGGGGCCCGTGAAGATATTGATCATCTCGTTCTGGTGCCCCTCGGCGAATATAATTCACCTCGATGGTGTCAGGGGTGTGTATGCTTATGAACTCGGGGTCATAGCAGTTCACGGCCCAGTGAATGTAGCGGGCATTGTTCACATGCCTGTTGACATCGATGTCATCGAGCTTGACCTTCAGGCGGGTCATCTCATGCTCACCGTCGGGGAGTGCAGGGACTTTCCTGGCATTGGCTTCGGTGGCTCTCTCTTCCGGGAAGCGGGTGTTGAGGGTCGAGAGGGCCTTGTCAGGTCTCTGCGCCTTGCGGGTGTTATAATCAACTATAACCCATGAAGAGGATGCAGCTGCCAGGCGTCTGCCTGATGCATCATACATCTCCAGGTCGCGCAGGGCGTAGATGGTCTCCGTGCCCCGCGGCCATGTGCGAAGTGTCACCTCTTCCCATGCCTGCGGAAGATTCTCAACCTTCACCACCATCCTCGAGAGTGCCCAGAAGACGCCGTTGCTCATCAGGTTGTCACGACCCCATCCCAGCTCAAGGGCATGCCTCCCTGCAATATCCTCGAAGAAGTTGAACAGCCCGCCAGGACTTAGCCTGCCCGTGAGGTCTGTGTTGAAGATGTTGACGGCATATTTTCTCTCATAGACTGTCATTGGTGCTAATATTCTGTTGTCGCTGCTCATATACTGTCATCGCTGCTCATATAATCTGACTTGAAGGCCTCTAGTTCGCTGTGGGCCTTTTCCCATTGTTGCATGAGAGTCTCAAGTGCCAGTTTCTTCTGTTCATAGGCCTCGTAGAATGCCGGGTCATTCACTGCCCCGGGGTCACTGGAAGCCAGTCTGGCGTTCATAGCGGCCATTTCTCCTTCCATTCTTGTTATCTCTGCCTCGCTCTCCTCAGCCTGCCGGTGAAGCCTCCGGTATACGCGCTCCGTCTCTTTCTTCTCAAGGTAGCGCATCTTGCTGTCCTGCGGCGGGGCCTCTGTCACCGGATCCGCGACTGCCGGGGCTGCCGGGGCTGCTGCCCTGTGCCCGTTCGTCCTGTGATCTGCCGTCTTCTGATCAGTTTTTTTCTGATCAGCTTTTTTATGTCCGCTTGCCTTCTGTCCGCTTCTCTTCTGTCCGCTTCTCTTTTGATCAGTTGTCAGATCAGTTGCATTCGCCACTTTTGCCTTCGGCCCCTGTGGGCTGCCATCTGCATGGCTCTGACCGGCACCTGTCTGACCGGCACCTGTCTGCCCGGAACCCGTCTGCCCGGAACTCTTCTGCCCGGAACTCTTCTGACCTGAACCCGTCTGCCCGAAACTCTTCTGCCCGGAACTCTTCTGACCTGAACCCGTCTGCCCGGAACTCTTCTGCCCGGCACCCTTGTCGGCGGCACCCTTCTGAGCTGCAGGCGGATTACGTCTCTCCAGTTCCCTCAGTGATTCAAGCTTCCTTGACCGGAGGAACTCGGCAATTCCCCCGAGGTGAGTTTTGATCTTCCGGTTGCGGAACTCGAACACCTTATTCACCAGCCCGTCGAGAAAATCCCTGTCATGCGAGACCACAATTAATGTGCCATCAAATTTTATAAGAGCCTTTTTCAGTATCTCCTTTGAGCGTATGTCGAGATGGTTGGTCGGTTCATCGAGGAGGAGGAGATTGTATGGCTCCAGCAGCAGCTGCACTATTGCCAGTCGCGACCGTTCGCCGCCTGAGAGCACCTTCACCTTCTTGTCAATGTCCTCGCCGTGAAAAAGGAATGCTCCGAGTATGTCACGCAGTCGCGTACGGATATCGCCCCTGGCTATACTGTCGACCGTCTCGAACACCGTAAGTTCATCGTTGAGGAGCTCATCCTGGTTCTGGGCGAAGTACCCCGTTGAGACGTTGTGTCCCTTCTTCATCACTCCCTCGTGATCGACCTGGCCGAGGATCATCCTTGCGAGGGTGGTTTTCCCTTCGCCGTTGCGGCCGACGAAGGCCACCTTCTCGCCTCTTTCGATCTTCATTGATATCTTGTCAAGCACGAGGTGGCTGCCGTATCGCTTCGAGGCCTCATCGGCCTCCACCACCACGGTTCCTGAGCGCGGGGCGGGGGAGAAGCGTATGTTCATCGCTGACAGATCCTCGTCTTCGATCTCAATGCGGTCAAGCTTCTTCAACTGTTTGATTTTGCTCTGCACCTGCACTGCCTTGGTGGGCTTGTACCTGAACCGCGAGATGAACTTCTCGGTGTCGTCGATCATCTTCTGCTGGTTGCGGTATGCCGCTGTCTGCTGCTCGCGCCTCTCCTTCCGGAGCTCGGTGTATTTGGTGTAGGGTACCTTATAATCGTAAATCTTCCCGAGGCTGATCTCTATCGTGCGCCGCGTGACGTTGTCGAGGAAGGTGCGGTCGTGCGAGACGAGTATCACCGCACCGGGGTAGGTCTCGAGGAAGGTCTCGAGCCAGATTATTGATTCTATGTCGAGGTGGTTGGTAGGCTCGTCGAGGAGGATCAGGTCAGGTTTCCTTAGGAGTATTTTTGCCAGCTCCACGCGCATGCGCCATCCGCCGCTGAGTTCCTTTGTGGGCCTGTTGAATTCCGATGCGCTGAAGCCGAGGCCGGTTAGGGTCTGACCCGTCACTGCCACGTAATCACTTCCGCCGAGTATCTGATGCCGTTCGCCGGCGGCATGCATCCTGTCAAGCAGCTGATGGTAGCTTTCGGTCTCATAGTCGGTTCGCTCGGTGACTTCGCGGGTGGTGTCGGCTATCTCCTGCTCCAGCGCCCTGAGCTCGGTGAATGAGGTGAGGGCCTCCTCCAGTACGGAGGTGGTGTCAGAGACCTTCATCTGCTGCTCGAGGTATCCTATGGTCAGCTCGCGGGGGCGCTCAATGGAGCCTGATGTCGGGTCCTGCATCCCCGCGATGATCTTCATCAGGGTCGATTTGCCCGCTCCGTTTCTGCCAGTCAGGCCGATGCGTTCCTGCCTGGTGATGAGGAAAGAGACCTCATCAAGGAGGACAAAACTGCCGAAAAGGAGTGATACGTTGTTGACGGAGACCATAGGGCCGGTTTTTGAATTCGCAAAGATAATCAAAATCCACCTTCACTACTGCCTGCCCTGTCTTCCAATTATAGAATGCCTGGTGCCGGCTGCCGACTGCCGACTGCCGACTGAAGACTTCACTGAGCCCTCCCTGCAATCTGGCTGCTTCGCTCAAATGACCCACCGGGTCATTTGTTAACGCTCGCCCCTCTATTGCCTATTGCCTACTGCCCTCTCTCCAAGGCATACTCCACCTCAATAATTTCCGTTAATATTGTACCTGATATGAAAGTCATGAACAAGAACTTCAAACTGCTGGCATTGTTCTTCCTGCTGACACCGCTGCTGCTGATGCAGTCGTGCCGCAAAGACCCCGGTCCCGATCCCTTCGCGGATAATGACTACCTTCTCTCGAGCAACCTTCTGCTTATGAGAACGAAGGAAAATATCGTCTCAGTCCTCACCCTGGTAGCAACACAGTACCCTGCTGTTGGTGACATCGTGGCAGACGTGGTAAGCGGGGTGAACATATACAGTGTCACCTACCGGACTGTCTTCATGGGAGAGGAGGTGACAGCATCAGGACTGATCTGTATTCCTTCAGTCCCGGGAACGTACCCTGTGCTCTCATTCCAGAACGGCACCAATACACTGCATGCGGCGGCTCCTACTGCTGATCCCCAGGGACTTCAGCTACAGATGATAGAGTACATTGCCAGTACCGGTTATGTTGTCATCATTCCCGATTATCTCGGGTTCGGGGCATCGAAGCAGATGGCACACCCTTACCTTCACAAGGAATCCACCGTTCAGACACTGGTTGACATGCTCTATGCTGTTACTGAATTCGATCAGGACGTGGCAAAGGACATAACGGTCACCAATGAATCTTACCTGATAGGTTACTCCCAGGGAGGCTGGGCTACACTGGCGCTGGTTGACGCCCTTGAGAATGACTTCAGTGCCGATTTTACAGTCAGGGCGGCCAGCTGCGGAGCGGGACCGTTTGACCTGGCCTACGTTAACTCGTATGTCCTCGGACAGACACAGTATCCCATGCCTGTTTACATCGCCTATATAGCCAATACTTACAGCCTGTACGACCTATACTCCAATGAGCTTACCGATCTGTTCAACGCACCCTATGCCGGGCGCATCCCGGGACTCTTTGACGGACTCCATTCCTTTGACCAGATAAATGCGCAGCTGAGCGTCAACGTCTCTGAACTTTTCAGGGCGGAGTATATCTCAGGGTATTCGACTTCAGCCAATTACCTGAGTGTGCGCAATGCCATGACTACCAATAGTATACAGGCGTGGGACAGTAACGTGCCCATCCTTTTCCTCCATGGAACGGCCGACACCCATGTCATGCCCGTTCTGTCGGAGAATATGCATAATGACATGATTGCCGCCGGATCGAGCCCGGTGACCTGTCTGTACGTTACCATGGCGGGGCTCGACCATGGCACCGGAGCTGTTCCGGCAGTCATGGCGGGGTTAGAGTTTTTCAAGGCATTCAGATAGGCGAGGGTGGGAAGAAAGAAGCAACTGCCCACGCTCAGGGGCGTAACCATAACCGATATCGGATCTGAAGGCAACGCCATCGCCAGGGTTGATGACATGGTGCTCTTCGTGCCGGGGATGATCCCGGGCGATGTTGTTGATGTCAGGGTCACGAAGAAGAAGAGGCGTTACATGGAGGGGACCGCCATTGCTGTGACCACACCTTCGCCTCAGAGGATCACCCCTCCCTGCCAGCATTTCGGGGTGTGCGGAGGATGCAGGTGGCAGCATCTGCCATATGACAGACAGCTTCATTACAAGGCGCAACAGGTGCGTGATAACCTCACCCGGATAGGCCATACCCCAATCCCGGCTATCGACCCCATCTTAGGATCGGACAAAATATACGGCTACCGCAACAAGCTTGAGTTCACCTTCTCCGAGAGGCGATGGATGACCGGTGAGGAGCTTGCGTCATGGATCGCTGACAAAGAATCCCGGAAGGCTGACATGGTTGAAGAGCCCGGGGAATCACCGGAAACTGGCAGGTTTGGAGAGTCGGGGAATCACTGGAAACTCACAAGGTTGAAGAGCCCGTGAATTCACCGGAAGCTGGCAGCATTGGAGGACGAGGGGATTCACCGGAGGCTGATAGGTTTGACGCGTCCGGAGAATCAACGGAGGCTTCATATATTACCCGGGGACCAGGCAGAATGGGGGAATCCGCCCCCCTGGCCGCCCCATCCCACAGCCCGGCACTTGGTTTCCACATACCCGGGATATATGACAAGGTGCTCGATATAAATGAGTGCCTCCTGATGTCAGAACCGTCTGACTCCATAAGGAACGAGGTGAGGAGATATGCTCTCGGGAAGGGACTTCCCTTCTACGACTTTCGAGAGCATCGCGGCTTCCTCAGGACCATGTTCGTCAGGATAGCCTCGGGAGGGGAGGTGATGGTGGTGCTGGTGACAACCGATAGCCATGCGGAGGAGCGGGAACGGCTTCTGATCCATCTCACTGAGAGGTTCCCGGAGATCACATCGCTTTATTATATCATAAATACAAAGAAGAACGACAGCATAGCAGACCTGACGCCGGTTCACTTTCGCGGCAGCGAATTCATAACCGAGGAGATGGAGGGGCTCAGGTTCAGGATCGGTCCGAAGTCATTCTTCCAGACCAACAGCAGCCAGGCGGCAAAGCTCTATGGTGTGGTGAAGGAGTTCGCGCAGCTGAAGGGAGATGAGAATATCTATGACCTCTATACCGGCACCGGAACGATTGCCTGTTACCTGGCATCGGGTGCGTCAAGGGTAACCGGCCTCGAGTATATCGAAGAGGCTGTGGCTGATGCGAGGATGAATGCCCTGGCAAACGACATTGGCAATGCGGAATTTGTTGCCGGCGACATCAAGGATATATTCAATGAGAAGCTGTTCGGCGAGCGGGGCAGGCCTGATGTGATCATCACCGATCCGCCAAGGGCTGGCATGCATGGCGATGTCACCCTCGCGATGCTGCGCTCGGGTGCGGAGAAGATCGTCTATGTGAGCTGCAATCCCGCCACCCAGGCTCGCGACATCGACATCCTCTCCCAGGGATACGAAGTCACTGCGTGTCCGTCCCGTTGACATGTTCCCACACACATTCCATGTAGAAAACGTGGTGCTATTGGGTAAAAAGAAATCTTAAGTTTGTTTATTTACCGTTACGGCTAAAGTCCACATTCGCAATTTTTGTGGTCACAAATCGGCAATCGCAAATCGGCAATCGCAAATCCTAATACCTATCCAGCCAATTGTACTTCTTGTTGCTGCTTCCCAGCTTGAGGGCGAGAACCAGCTCGTGTGACCCGCTGGTCACGCTTTCGATCTCATTGAGAGAATAGTCATAAGAGTACCCGAGGTACATGTTCCCCCACCTGACCCTGACCATTCCTATCACAGCTCCCTGACTTGAAGTACCGTAGAAGCCCCCGGTGCGGTAACCGGCTCCGAGCCAGAAGGTCTGATCATAGATAAAAGTAAGGGCCATGTCAGCCTGAGGATAAATCTGCTCCGACAACTTCAGCAGGACGGATGGTTCGATCTCAAGATTCTTGGCAGTAGGGAAGCCGTACGATCCGAATACGTAGTAATGTCTTGACATCCTGAACCTGTCATAGGCCTTCAGTGTGTCAACCAGGCCGTCGCCGATCTTTGCAGCCGCACCCAGCAACGACTCAGCCGAAAACCCGAGGGTGTACCGGTCATTCATGAGATACATCCCGAAGTTGATATCAGGAACGAATATCCCCTTTCGCAGATTGTCGGTCAGCCAAGGTTCAGCCGGATCGCGGAAGCTCTCGTGGTCTGCATTGATGATATAATGATACCCTGTGGCAGCCAGTCCGAACGACAGCTGGGTATAATCCTGTACCCAGATGTGATATGAATAGGCTGCCTGGAATCCTGTCCTCTGGACCAGTCCGTTCTGATCGCTGAAAATGCCGAATGCCCAGTCCTGTTCTTCCCTCTGTCTTCGCCTTGTATCTAGTGTTCCCGAAGATGTTCTTCCTGATAGAATAACTCTTCTTGGTGAACCTGGTCTGGTAGCTGAGCGAGTAGGTCCTCGGGGCGCCGGCGTAGCCGATCCACTGTTCCCGTGCGGTGATGTTGAAGCTGGTGTATCCTTCACTTCCTGCTGCAGAAGGATTTATCAGGAACCTGTTGTACATATACTGGCTGTATAGGGGCATCTGCTGGGCGATTGAGAGCTGTGTCCCGGCAACTGCAAAGAACAATATGTATATCAGTTTTTTCACTTCCTTAATGTTACTTCATTAGTTTCCATTCGAGCTGTAGACTATCGTTATGGTGCCTATAATCGGCCTCGAACCGTTGTTAAGGTCGATGACGTAGTGATACGAGTCGATTGGCAGCCTGATGCCGTTGCTTCTGCCGTCCCAGGGCTCGGGATAACCGCGTGTTGACTCCCAGAGTTTCTGACCCCACCTGTTGAAGATCTTTATCTCGAGATCCGGGTAGAGCTGAGGTGTGTCATTGTAGAATCTATATCCCATGTGTCGTTGATGCCGTCATCGTTCGGTGAGAATGCTTCAGGTATGATGAGGCATATCTCGTTCTTCGGCCTGACCGTAGCCGTACCGGTCACCGTGCACTCGTTGTAGTCGGTCACTGTCACGGTGTATACACCCGGGATCACGCCAATGAGATCCTGTGTGGTTTCGCCGTTCGACCACTGGAATGTATGTCCGCCGAGAGGCGATCCTCCGTCTACGAATCAGGCTGATCTCGCCGTCAGGCATATCCGGACAGTAGGCGTGGGTGACATCGTAATGCCAGTGTGAGCTGCGGCGGATCGGTAAGTGTGAAGCTGGAGTCTGCGCGGCATGAGTTGGCGTCAAGGATTGCTATCTCATAGGTGCCGGCGCCAAGGTTCCTTCTCGGATTTTCAAACGACAATCCATCCTGCCACAGGTAGGCGACAAAACCGACGCCGTTGACCGGGGTTACTTCTGCCCAACCGGTGTTTGCTCCATGGCAGTTGATATTGAACAGCCTGTCATTGCTCAGCGACAGATCAAATGTCATGCTCAGTTTGCCGGGCTCGGTGAGGGTGATTGTATCCGAGACGTGGCAGCCAAACCTGTCGGTTATGGTCACTGTGTATTCACCGGCATACAGGTCTGAAATGTATCCTGTGCTGTTTGTGGTTGAGTATCCGTTCGGGCCTCTCCATCTGTAGGTGAACGGGGCGAGGTCAACTGTCGGAGTGAGCCTGATGGAACCGTTGTTGTATCCGAAGCAGCTGATATTGTATCCGTTGTAGTTGGAAAGTTCTGTGTCATAGGTGATGAGCGGATGGACGATCAGTGTGATGGTCTCCGTTTCGCCTTCGCACTCCTGTCCGCCGTCGGAAGGAACGATGCGCGGTGTGAAGCTGTATATGACCTGCCTGTCTTCGGAAGCCGTGTTGTACAGTGTTTCGGTCAGGTCAGTCGATGTGGTGTATCTGCCACCGGGTGTAAAGCCCGTGACGCCCGGTTCGGCTGTGACCTGCAGGTCATATACCCACTGGCCTTCCACCTGCGGATTCATGTTACGTACGTTGATGACTGTAGCATCGCCGTAGCAAAGGATGGTATCTGCCGAGCTGACCTCTATTTCGGGTATCGGGTTGACCCATACGTGAGCGGTGATATGCTCAAGGTTGCAGGCGCCGTATACCCTCGGGGTAATGTTGTAGATCAGCTGGCGGGCCACGCTGGCCGAGTTGAATATTGTCTGGCTGATCGATGTGTTCAGGCCGGTGTTGTCATCTGCTGCTCCGGTGATGCCGGCAGGTGAGTTGACATGCCATGTCCATGTGGTTGACGGTATCTGGCTGGTCAGTGCGAGGTTGATCGTTTCGCCGCTGCAGATGACATCATTGTCAGGAGTAGCTGTCGGGGCCGGATCAACTGCATAGTGTACTGTGACTGTTGCCTCGCATGTTGAGGTGTTGCCTGCGCCGTCGGTCACTGTGAGGGTCACGGTGTTTGCGCCGAGGTCTGTGCAGTCGAAGTTTGTTCTGCTTGCCGTGAGTGATGCGATGGTGCAGTTGTCGTAGCTGCCGCCGTCGATGTCAGCTGCTGTTATGCTTGCGAGCCCGGTTGCGAGGTCAAGGTATACATCAATGTTCTGGCAGATGGCTGTCGGAGGTATGTCATCTTCAATCGTGACGGTGAAGCTGCAGTTGTCTGAGAGGCCGAGTGCGTCAGTCACGGTGTAGGTCACGGTGGTGACACCCAGGGTGAAGGTGAAGCTGGTGATGTCATTGATGCCTGTTGCCGGTGAAGAGGCGGTTGTTGCGCCGGTCATCGTCCATGTGACTGTTGAGATGTTGTTGTTCGGGTCGGAGTATGTTGCTGTAAGGCCGGTGTTGATCAGTATGTCACATGTGGTGCCGCTGGTTGAGGTCACTATCGGGGCCGGGCAGTTGATCTCCGGCGGAAGGTTGAGCAGGCGTACGGTGACAGTGTTGCTGGTGAGTGTCAACGAGAGCCGATGTGGGCGAGAATCCTGTTGCCTCGGCGGTGTTGACGACTGTACCCGTCATTATATCAGCCATTGTGACGGTATGGGTGGCGGTGCATGTTGCGCTGTTGCCCGGTGCAAGCGTATACGGTGCTCCGGTGCAGACCGGTGGTGCAATGAGATCTGTCATTGTAATGCCCGTCACGGTCACATTGCCGGTGTTGGTAACTCTGAGTGTGTAGTTGATGACCTCGCCGGGAGCGGTGTATTCGGTTCTGTCGGCAGCTTTGACAAGGGTAAGTTGCGGCTTCTGCAGGCCGATCACATCCGCTGAGGCTGTGGTGGTGATGGTACCGCTGGCGACGGTTGTTCCGTGTGGCTGTTGCGGTATTGGTGAAGTGTCCTGCATCGATATCCGCCAGGGTGACGGTATGAGTTGCCGTGTAGACCCATGTCTCGTCAGGATCAAGTCTGTTGTCGTTGTCGGTGTCGCCGCCGGTGCGGGTGATGCTGCCTGCATTTGCTCCCGGATCTGTTACAGTGATGTTGCCGATGGATACGTTACCATCGTTGTTTATGGTGATTGTATAGTGCAGGATGTCGCCGACTGCGTCATAGTTCTCTTCTGCCGCGACCTTTGTCATTGACCAGGCGGCGATCTGGTTGATGGTGGTTGAGGCCTCGGCCTGCTGCTGGTCAGTCTGGTCCGTGTTGATGACAGCCCTGTTGACCAGGGTGGTACCTGCATCGATGTCTGATTGTGTCACGGCATAAGTAGCGGCGTATGTCCATGTTTCACCGACATCGAGGATGTTGTTGCTGTTGGTGTCGCCGCCGGTGAGCGAGTGCTCAGCGTAGCGCCTCCAACAATCGCATCTGTCAGTACCACTCTGGTCAGGCTGGTGTTGCCGGTATTTTCGACAACAATGCTATAGTTCAGAGTTGTAGGTTCGGCTATCGCGGTTTGGTCAACTGTCTTGGTGATGGTAAGCTCAGGTCTCTGGAGGGCTGGAATACTTTCTGACGCTGTTTCTGTATAGGTTATTCCTCCGCAGGTATATGATGCTGTAGCGGTATTGTTCACAGAGCCTGCATTTATGTCTGCCTGGGTTACTGTATATGATGTCAGGATAGTTTCTGAAGCGCCCGGAGCGAGGCTGGCGATAGACTGGCTCAGTCCGGTCAGCGGATCAGTAACAAGGATGTCATTTTCAGTGATAATACTTGTATTGGTTACTGTGATTGTGTAGTGTATTACGTTCCCTGGAGATGAATAATTCTCCTCGGTTGCAGTCTTTGTGATGGTGAATTCAGGTGTTATTATAGTAATGGTCAGAGTAGCAGTAGTAGCGCACTGACCAGCAGTCAGGAGTGAATGTATAAGTAGTAGGTCCAGCGGTAGCAGTTGAATAGCAGCGGGCGTCCAAGTACCAGTAATGCCTTCAATAGAAGTACCCGGGAGCGCAGGCGCCGTTGCGTTCTGGCAAATCGGACCGATAGCGTCGAATGTAGGAGTCACCTCCGTAGTCACGTTACAGAAATGTCCGCCGGAACCCCGCACTGAGTTGGGTCATTAGGCGTAAATGTATAAGTGAAGGTACCAGCGATAGCAGTAGAAATAGCAGCGGGGGTCCAAGTACCAGTAATGCCTTCAATAGAAGTACCCGGGAGCGCAGGCGCCGCTGCGTTCTGGCAAATCGGACCGATAGCGTCGAATGTAGGAGTCACCTCCGTAGTCACGTTACAGAAATGTCCTCGGGAACCCCGCACTGAGTTGGGTCATTAGGCGTAAATGTATAAGTGAAGGTACCAGCGATAGCGGTAGAAATAGCAGCGGGGGTCCAAGTACCAGTAATGCCTTCAATAGAAGTACCCGGGAGCGCAGGCGCCGCTGCGTTCTGGCAAATCGGACCGATAGGGTCGAATGTAGGTGTCACCTCCGTAGTCACGTTACAGAAATGTCCTCGGGAACCCCGCACTGAGTTGGGTCATTAGGCGTAAATGTATAAGTGAAGGTACCAGCGATAGCAGTAGAAATAGCAGCGGGCGTCCAAGTACCAGTAATGCCTTTAATAGAAGTACCCGGGAGCGCAGGCGCCGTTGCGTTCTGGCAAATCGGACCGATAGCGTGCGAATGTAGGAGTCACCTCCGTAGTCACGTTACAGAAATGTCCGCGGGAACCCCGCACTGAGTTGGGTCATTAGGCGTAAATGTATAAGTGAAGGTACCAGCGATAGCAGTAGAAATAGCAGCGGGGGTCCAAGTACCAGTAATGCCTTCAATAGAAGTACCCGGGAGCGCAGGCGCCGCTGCGTTCTGGCAAATCGGACCGATAGCGTCGAATGTAGGAGTCACCTCCGTAGTCACGGTTACAGAAATGTCCTCGGGAACCCCGCACTGAGTTGGGTCATTAGGCGTAAATGTATAAGTGAAGGTACCAGCGATAGCGGTAGAAATAGCAGCGGGCGTCCAAGTACCAGTAATGCCTTCAATAGAAGTACCCGGGAGCGCAGGCGCCGCTGCGTTCTGGCAAATCGGACCGATAGGGTCGAATGTAGGAGTCACCTCCGTAGTCACGTTACAGAAATGTCCTCCGGAACCCCGCACTGAGTTGGGTCATTAGGCGTAAATGTATAAGTGACAGTACCAGCGATAGCGGTAGAAATAGCAGCGGGCGTCCAAGTACCAGTAATGCCATTTAAAGAAGCAGCCGGCAGCGCCGGCGCGGTTGCGTTCTGGCAAATCGGACCGATAGCGTCGAATGTAGGAGTCACCTCCGTAGTCACTGTTACAGAAATGTCCTCCGGAACCCCGCACTGAGTTGGGTCATTAGGCGTAAATGTATAAGTGAAGGTACCAGCGATAGCGGTAGAAATAGCAGCGGGCGTCCAAGTACCAGTAATGCCTTTAATAGAAGCACCCGGGAGCGCCGGAGCGGCTGCGTTCTGGCAAATCGGACCGATAGCGTCGAATGTAGGAGTCACCTCCGTAGTCACTGTTACAGAAATGTCCTCCGGAACCCCGCACTGAGTTGGGTCATTAGGCGTAAATGTATATGTGAAGGTACCAGCGATAGCGGTAGAAATAGCAGCGGGCGTCCAAGTACCAGTAATGCCTTTAATAGAAGCACCAGGAGCGCCGGCGCGGTTGCGTTCTGGCAAATCGGACCGATAGCGTCGAAAGTAGGAGTCACCTCCGTAGTCACTGTTACAGAAATGTCCTCCGGAACCCCGCACTGAGTTGGGTCATTAGGCGTAAATGTATAAGTGAAGGTACCAGCGATAGCGGTAGAAATAGCAGCGGGCGTCCAAGTACCAGTAATGCCTTTAATAGAAGCACCAGGAGCGCCGGAGCGGTTGCGTTCTGGCAAATCGGACCGATAGCGTCGAATGTAGGAGTCACCTCCGTAGTCACTGTTACAGTAATGTCCTCCGGAACCCCGCACTGAGTTGGGTCATTAGGCGTAAATGTATAAGTGAAGGTACCAGCGATAGCGGTAGAAATAGCAGCGGGCGTCCAAGTACCAGTAATGCCTTTAATAGAAGCACCAGGAGCGCCGGCGCGGTTGCGTTCTGGCAAATCGGACCGATAGCGTCGAATGTAGGAGTCACCTCCGTAGTCACTGTTACAGAAATGTCCTCCGGAACCCCGCACTGAGTTGGGTCATTAGGCGTAAATGTAAAGTGACAGTACCAGCGATAGCGGTAGAAATAGCAGCGGGCGTCCAAGTACCAGTAATGCCATTCAATAGAAGCACCAGGAGCGCCGGCGCGGTTGCGTTCTGGCAAATCGGACCGATAGCGTCGAATGTGGGAGTCACCTCCGTAGTCACTGTTACAGAAATGTCCGCCGGAACCCCGCACTGAGTTGGGTCATTAGGAGTAAATGTATAAGTAACGGTGCCAGCTGTGGCAGTTGAA